>NZ_JCAIUC010000003.1:0-842629 GCF_059445325.1 Mycetocola sp. Y791
GGCGGCCATAGCAAGAGGGAAACGCCCGGTCACATTCCGAACCCGGAAGCTAAGACTCTTTGCGCCGATGGTACTGCAGGGGGGACCCTGTGGGAGAGTAGGACACCGCCGGACTTAACTTAGTAAAATGGCCACCCAAGTGCGGGTGGCCATTTTGCGTTTTAACACAGTTTTTTCAACATAATAGGGAGTACTTCATGCCGGATTCTGCGGACAATTCGGGCGCCAGGCGCCCCGATCGCGGACCGAACGACCGCCAATCTGGCGAGAATCGTCGGTCCAACGACTCCGGCCGAGGCGACTCCCGCCCCCGCACAGACCGTGCGGGCTCCGGTCGCCCCAGCGGTGACCGTCCGTCGTACGGCGGCGGCTCAGATCGCCCCCGCACCGGCGGAAGCGAGCGTCCGCGTTACGGTGCCGGCTCTGATCGGACGGATCGTCCGCGTTCCGAGGGCAGCGAGCGTCCGCGTTACGGAGCCGGGTCGGATCGAACGGAACGTCCGCGCACTGGAAGCAGCGAGCGTCCACGATATGGTGCGGGTTCTGACCGCACCGAGCGCCCGCGCTCGAGCGCCGGCCGTGACGAGCGTCCTCGCGGAGAGCGTCCTTCCTACGGAGACAAGCCCCGCGGTGACCGACCGGCTTCCGGTGATCGACCGCGTACCGAGCGTCCCTACGGTGATAAGCCTCGCGGGGATCGTCCGTCCTACGGTGACAAGCCGCGCGGTGACCGTCCCGCATCGGGGGATCGGGCTCGTTCCGACCGTCCCTCATACGGTGATAAGCCTCGTGGGGATCGTCCCTCGTACGGTGATAAGCCTCGTGGGGATCGTCCCTCGTACGGTGATAAGCCTCGTGGTGATCGTCCCTCGTACGGTGATAAGCCTCGTGGTGATCGTCCCTCGTACGGTGATAAGCCTCGTGGTGATCGTCCCTCGTACGGTGATAAGCCTCGTGGTGATCGTCCGTCCTACGGTGATAAGCCTCGTGGTGATCGTCCGTCCTACGGTGATAAGCCTCGTGGTGATCGTCCGTCGTACGGTGATAAGCCTCGCGGTGCCCGGCCCGATCGTCCACGCGAGGATCGCCCCCGCGGCGGTCGCGACCGCGACGAGAAGCTCTGGACCCGTGGCGGAGCCCCCGCACGCGGCGACAGGGAGGCAAGCCAGGTCGAAGACGAGATGACCGATGAGCAGCGCATGCAGCGCGAGCACCGCATGGTGCGCTCGGAACACTACGACCCCGACCTGCCCGACTCAGTGACGGCAAACGACCTCGATCGGATTGCCCGCAACGAGCTCAAGACACTGACCGCAGACAACGCTGAGCGCGTTGCCCGGCACCTGGCGATGGCTGCGATGCTCATCGAGGAAGACCCGGAACTCGCGCACCAGCACGCTCTTTCCGCTGCACGTCGTGCCGGACGCATCGGCGTCGTCCGCGAGACCCTCGCGATCACGGCGTACGAGACGGGCGACTACGCCCTGGCGCTTCGCGAGCTCCGTACGCACCGCCGGATCACAGGGTCGAACGACCAGGTCCCGCTGATGGTCGACAGCGAACGCGGCGTCGGCCGTCCCGAGCGTGCGCTCGAACTCGGCCGGAGCGTCGACAGGGCGAGCCTTGCCTCACCGGTTCGTGTGGCTCTCGCCATCGCGATGTCCGGCGCCCGGCTTGACCTCGGCCAGCCGGAACTCGCGCTTGCTGAACTGCAGATCCCCGAGCTCAACCCAGACAGGGCATTCGAGTGGAGCCCCGAGCTGTTCGCAGCTGAGGCCGAAGTGCTCGAAGAGCTCGGTCGCGGCGAGGAGGCTGCCCTGTGGCGGAAGCGCGCGGAAGTTGCCGGAGCGGCGATCGCCGAACAGCGGGGAGACAACGAACTCGAGACCATCGAGATCTTTGAGATTCTCGAGGAGTCAGACGACGACGACACCGAAGTGTCCGAGCCCGAGGGTATCCCGATCGCGGTCGACGACTCGACGGACCTGGCCAGCGCTGTTGCCGCTGGGGCGTTCGACGATGTCGCGGAAGACGCTGACGCTGACGAGTTGGATGATGCGTCCACGACCCTGGTCGACGCGGATGCGACCGACGACGAGTCCAGTGCTGACGAGATCGACGTCGACGCAGCGGATTCGGTGGCAACCGACACCGACACCGACACCGCAACCGACACCAACGACGACACGGGAGTTGAGCCGGATGAGTCCGCTGCTCAGCCGGAAAAGTAAGGCGTCGACGCCGCTCGACGGCGTCGATGTTGTGCTCGCAGACCTTGACGGTGTTGTGTACGCGGGGCCGAACGCGATTCCGCATGCTGTCGAAAGCCTCAACAAGGTGGCCGAGAGCATCCGCGTTGGCTACATCACCAACAATGCATCGCGCACCGACGCCTCGGTTGCCGAACACCTGACAGAACTCGGGTTGCACGTCGCACCGAGTGACGTCGTCACGAGTCCACAGGCCGCTGTTCGTCTGCTTGGCGAGCACGTACCGGCCGGTTCGACGGTCCTCGTTGTCGGGGGAGAGGGTCTCGTTTCCGAACTCGAAAAGGGCGGATACACCGTCACGCGGTCGGCGGATGACGCGCCCGCTGCGGTCCTGCAGGGATTCGCGCCGCACGTCAGCTGGACCGACCTCGCCGAGGCCGCCTTCGCGCTTCACCCGCGTGAAGATGGTGTCGAGATCCCGTGGATCGCGACGAACACCGACTGGACGATCCCTCAGGCGCGCGGCATCGCGCCGGGAAACGGCACTCTGGTCTCGGCCGTCCACACGGCGGTTGGCCGGCTGGCCACGGTCGCGGGCAAGCCGGAGACACCCATCTTCGATGAGGCAAAGATCCGGTTCGGATCGACCAGCCCGCTGTTCATCGGTGATCGCCTGGACACCGACATTCTCGGCGCAAACCGAGCGGGGATTCCATCCGTGCTCGTGCTGACCGGGGTCGACAAGGCGAAGCACGTGCTCGCCGCCGATAAGCACTCGCGGCCGACCTACATCGTCGACGACCTTCGCCAGCTGCACGAGGCATACCCGGCTACACGGATGTCACGCGACAACTCCGAGGCGACCGTCGGGGACGCCGTGGTGCGAATCGTCGGAAACGATGTCGTCGTGGTCCGTGAGGGCGCCAGTCGCATCGATCTCCTTCGCGCCGCATGTGCCGCCATCTGGGCATCTGGCCGGGCGATCTACGGCTTCAACGTGCCGGAGCACCTCTATTCCTGAGGTCGCGGGTAACGTAGGTCCCGTGAGCGATGACACCCAGTCCAGTGACGATGCACTCGTCCCGCGGCTCAAGCTGATCGAAGATCAACCGCTCGAGGCCCGTGCAGAGGCGTATGCCCAGCTGCACGAGGAGCTGCGCGCGCAGCTCGAGGGCGGCGACAGGATGCCGTCGAGGGCCGCGGGTTGACCGACCCGGATCCAACCGACGGCCCCCAGCGCCTCGATGCAGCCCTGGTTGCCCGGGGTTTCGCGCGGTCGCGCACCCTTGCCGCTCGGCTCATCGCCGACGGCCTCGTCACCGTCGATGGCCGCGCTGTGGTCAAGCCCGCAACCAAGGTACGCGCGAGTTCTGAACTCAGCGTCGCCGGGGCCGACCACTACGTCAGCCGAGGAGCGCACAAGCTCCTCGGAGCGCTCGACGCCTTCGGAGTCGACCCCACCGGGCGGCTCGCGCTCGATGCTGGCGCCTCAACGGGCGGATTCACACAGGTGCTGCTCGAACGCGGAGCACGCCACGTGATCGCGCTCGACGTCGGACACGGGCAGCTCGCGCCGGAGATCGCCCGCGACGAGCGGGTGAGCGTGATCGAGGGGTTCAATGTCCGCGAGCTCACGCCGGAAAACCTCGCATGGGAATCCGGCCAGTCAGAGCGCCCCGACCTCGTCGTCGGCGACCTGTCCTTCATTTCCCTCACCCACGTCCTTGGGCCTCTCCAGGGATCGGTGGCGCCTGCCAGCGATTTCATCCTCTTGATCAAGCCGCAGTTCGAAGTGGGGCGCGGCGGCATCCGCGAGGGCATCGTCCGCAACGACGGGCTCAGACAGGACGCCATAGCGACAGTGCTCTGGCACGCCTGGGATCTGGGACTCGGAACAGCCGGCCTCATCGAGTCGCCCATCGTCGGCGGTCACGGCAACCGCGAATACCTGGCCTGGTTCCGCCCGGTCGGAACCGATGTCAAGGGCCCAAGCGATACCGCACGCAATCCGACAGAATGGTTGACGACGATAACCGAGATAGCTGGAGCGTGACCCGGATGAATTCTGAACACAGATTCATCCTTGTGGTCTCCCACACGGGCAGAAAAGACTCCGTCGACGCCGCGACCCAGGTCATTCGGCAGCTGCAGGAGTCTGGAGCGCACCCCGTGCTCGCGCGCGTCGAACGCGACGAGCTCCGGGCAGCGGGTGCGGTGTTCGAGAACGTCGCGATCCTCGGTGAGGACGTCTCGGGAGAAGAACTCGAGCTCGTGATCGTGCTCGGCGGCGACGGTACCATCCTGCGCGCGGCCGAACTGGTTCGCGGGTTCGCGGCACCGCTGCTGGGTGTCAACCTCGGACACGTCGGATTCCTCGCCGAGAGCGAGAGAGACGACCTCGCGGATGCTGTCCACCGCGTTATCGCGGGCGATTACCTCGTCGAAGAGCGACTGGCGCTGAGCGTCCGGGTCAAGGTGGGCGACGACGTCGTCTGGGAGAGCTGGGCGCTCAACGAAGCGACGGTCGAGAAGGGCAGCAGAGAGCGGATGCTCGAGGTCGTCATCGAAGTCGATGGCCGGCCGCTTTCCTCCTTCGGTTGTGATGGCGTCGTGGTGTCGACGCCCACAGGGTCGACAGCGTACGGTTTCTCCGCCGGTGGTCCCGTCGTCTGGCCGACAGTGGAAGCGATGATGCTCGTTCCGTTGAGTGCTCACGCCCTCTTTGCGCGGCCTCTCGTCGTCGGACCAGATTCGTCGCTCGCCGTCGAGGTGCTCCAGCGCACGAGCGCGACGGGCGTCCTGTGGTGCGACGGACGCCGAACCCACGATCTTGAACCGGGCGCCCGCGTTATCGTTCGCCGGTCACCGGTCCCGGTGCGTCTCGCGCGCCTGCACCAGAGCCCGTTCACCGACCGGCTGGTGAAGAAATTCCACCTGCCCGTCACGGGCTGGAGGGGACCAGACGGCAATGATTGAGGAAATCGGCATCCGCGACCTCGGGGTCATCGCTGAGGCGTCGCTCCCGCTCGGCCGCGGCTTCACGGCCATCACCGGTGAAACCGGTGCAGGCAAGACCATGGTCGTCACCGCTCTCGGCCTTCTTCTGGGCGGGCGTGCAGATTCCGGCGTCATCCGTCAGGGCAGCGGCCAGGCCAGTGTCGATGGACGGTGGGTGATTCCGGCCGACGGCGCCGTCGCCGATCGAGTGGCCGAGGCGGGCGGCGGCGTCGACCCGTTCGGCGAGTCGCAGGCCGAGCTCACGCTTGGACGATCGATCTCCGCCGAGGGCCGCAGCCGCGCGCAGGTCGGCGGGCGAAGTGCACCGGTCGGCGTCCTCGCCGAGCTGGGCGAGCAACTCGTCGTCGTGCACGGTCAGTCGGACCAGGTGAGGCTGCGATCGCAGTCGGCGCAGCGCGACGCCCTCGATCGATTTGCCGGCGCCGAGCTGACCACCACCCTGAACGACTACCGGACCGTCTACTCGCGCTACCTCGAGAACGTGACCGAACGCGACAGGCTGGTCCGTGAGCGCGACGCGCGGAGCGCCGAAGCCGCTGAGCTTCGCGAGATCATCGCGGAGATCGAGGCGGTCGCACCGCAGCCCGGCGAAGACGACGAGCTTGCCGTTCGCGCTGAAAAGCTCACCAACCTCGAGGATCTCCGTATCGCTGCGGCGAGTGCGCGCGAAGCCATCTCCGCCGAAGAATCCGATGGCCCCGATGTTGTCGTGCTGCTCGACTCGGCCCGCAGGCAACTCGAACGGGTGGCGTCGTACGACGCTGAGCTCGGAACGCTGGCCGAGCAGGTCGCGAGTGCGAGCTACCAGTTGTCAGAGGTGGCACTCGAGCTCTCGCGCTACCTCGCCGGCCTCGACGCCGACGGTGCCAGGGAACTGGAGATCGTGCAGGACCGGCGGAACGAACTGAGCATCCTCATGCGCAAGTACGGTCCCGGCTTCGACGACGTGCTCGCGGTTCTCGAGAACGGCAACGCCAGGCTGCTCGAACTCGACAGTGACACCGACAGGATCGAAGAGCTCGACGCCGTCGTCGAAGCGGATGCTGCACTCGTCGACACCCTGGCGACGCGCCTGAGCGAGGTGCGCGGTGATGCCGCCGAACGACTGGCATCCGCGGTCTCGGACGAACTCTCGGCTCTCGCCATGCCCGACGCGACGCTCGTCATCGAGGTCTCCACGAACGACGAACTGACGTTCTCCGGCCGTGACAACGTGCAGTTCCTGCTGAGGCCCCACGCCGGCGCCGAACCGCGCGCCCTGGCAAAGGGGGCATCGGGCGGCGAGCTCTCGCGCGTCATGCTCGCGATCGAGGTCGTCATCGCGGGTACGGATCCGGTGCCGACGTTCGTCTTCGACGAGGTCGACGCGGGCGTCGGGGGAGCGGCGGCGATCGAGATCGGCCGGCGACTCGCCCGGCTGGCCGAGACCGCGCAGGTCATCGCGGTGACCCACCTCGCCCAGGTTGCCGCCTTCGCCAACAACCACCTCGCCGTCGTGAAGGATTCCGACGGTACGGTCACGGCATCCAGTGTTCGACAGCTCACGGGAGATGAACGGACCGCGGAGATGGCACGACTGCTTTCCGGACTCGCCGACAGCGAATCCGGACTCGCCCACGCTGAGGAGCTCCTGACGCTCGCTCGGTCAGCAACTCACATGGTAGGATAGAAGCCCGTGGTGAACATTACAGACGCGGACCTTTCGAACGACACGACCAAACACATTTTTGTGACCGGTGGTGTCGTTTCTTCGTTGGGCAAGGGACTCACGGCGGCAAGCCTGGGCAACCTGCTCACAGCTCGGGGACTGCGTGTCGTCATGCAGAAACTCGACCCATACCTGAACGTCGATCCTGGAACGATGAACCCGTTCCAGCACGGCGAAGTCTTCGTCACTGACGACGGCACAGAGACCGACCTCGACATCGGTCACTACGAGCGCTTCCTCGACATCAACCTGAGCCAGGCGGCGAACGTCACCACCGGCCAGATCTACTCGACGGTCATCGCGCGCGAGCGCCGCGGCGAGTACCTCGGTGACACGGTGCAGGTCATCCCGCACATCACCGACGAGATTAAGCGCCGGATGCGCCTGCAGGCGTCCAACGATCCCAAGCCAGACGTGATCATCACGGAGGTCGGTGGAACCGTCGGCGACATCGAGTCACAGCCCTTTATCGAAGCCGCGCGCCAGGTGCGCCACGAGCTCGGCCGCAAGAACGTCTTCTTCGTGCACGTCTCGCTCGTGCCGTACATGAACGCCTCTGGTGAGCAGAAGACCAAGCCGACGCAGCACTCAGTCGCGGCGCTCCGGTCCATCGGTATCCAGCCCGACGCGCTCGTTCTCCGCAGCGACCGCCCCGTCTCCGAGTCGAACAAGCGCAAGATCGCGCTGATGTGCGACGTCGATGAGGCAGCCGTCGTCAACTGTGTCGACGTGCCCAGCATCTACGACATCCCGAAGGTTCTCAACGACCAGGGGCTCGACGCCTACATCATCGACCTCCTCGGACTCGAGGCGGGCGAGGTGGACTGGTCAGCGTGGTCACCGGTGCTCAAGGCCGTCCACGAACCCAAGCACGAGGTCACCATCGGGCTCGTCGGCAAGTACATCGACCTTCCGGACGCATACCTCTCGGTCACCGAAGCGCTTCGGGCCGGCGGGTTCGCCCACGAGTCCAAGGTCAAGCTGCAGTGGATCCCGTCTGACGAATGCGAAACCCCCGAGGGTGCTGCCAAGGCGCTCAGTGACCTCGACGGAATCTGCATTCCCGGTGGATTCGGCATCCGTGGCATCGAAGGAAAGCTCGGGGCACTCAAGTTCGCCCGCGACAACAAGATCCCGACGCTCGGACTGTGCCTCGGCCTCCAGTGCATGGTGATCGAGTATGCGCGCAACGAAGCGGGTCTCGCCGGTGCGAGCTCGAGCGAGTTCGACCCCGACACCGAGTTCCCGGTTATCGCGACGATGGCGGAGCAGGTCGAGATCATCGCCGGGGGAGACCTCGGTGGAACCATGCGCCTCGGTTCGTACCCGGCAACACTCGACGAAGGTTCGATCACCGCCGAGCTGTACGGCTCGACCGAGATCTCCGAGCGTCACCGTCACCGTTACGAGGTCAACAACCGTTACCGCCAGCAGATCGCGGATGCCGGCCTCGTGTTCTCGGGGACGAGCCCCGACGGCCAGCTGGTCGAGTTCGTCGAACTCGATCGCGAGGAGCACCCGTTCTACGTTGGCACCCAGGCTCACCCCGAGCTTCGGTCACGCCCGACCCACGCGCACCCGCTGTTCCGTGGCCTGATCGGCGCCGCTCTCGAGCGTCAGCAGGCCAGCCTGCTGTTCGAGGTCGCCGGTGCCTGAGTCCGGCCAGGGCGCGGAGTCCGCGTCCAGCCCCGGGCTCGGAATCGGGGCTGCCTCGAGCGCTGAGCCGGGCCCGCTCGAAGACGAGCCCACCGAGGTCGAGGTTCGCTCCAGCGAACTCGTTTTCGACGGCATGGTGTGGGGTGTTCGCCGCGACGTCTTCGACTACAACGGTCAGGACATCGCCAGGGAATACCTGGATCACACCGGCGCTGTTGCCGTCTTCGCCATGGACGAGAACGATCGGGTGCTGCTGATCAAGCAGTACCGGCATCCGGTTCGCCTGCGCGAGTGGGAGATCCCCGCCGGTCTTCTCGATGTCGAGGGGGAGGACCCACTCGTCGCCGCGAAGCGCGAGCTCGCCGAGGAAGTCGACATCGAGGCGCGTGACTGGAGTGTGCTCGCCGAGTTCGCGACCTCACCGGGTGGCAGCGACGAAGTGATCCGGGTGTACCTTGCCCGTGGTCTCACGGCGACTCCGGAGGCGTTTGAGCGCACCGACGAAGAGGCAGACATCGAACTGCGCTGGGCCCCGCTCGACGAACTCGTCACAGCGGTGCTCGAGCGGCGCATTCAGAACCCGTCGCTCTCGATCGCCGTGCTCGCCGCCGCTGCGGCTGAGCAACGCAACTGGGAGACGCTCGGCGACGCTGATGAGCCGTGGACGCGGCATCCGAAGCTCGGATCTTCGTCGGCGAGCTGACGTGTCACTCACGCGTGACCTCGACCAGTACCTGCGTCACGTTTCGATCGAGCGAGGGCTGTCGGCAAACACCGTCGCCGCCTACCGCCGCGACCTGACGATGTACGTCGAGTGGCTGGCGTCGCGAACCGTTCCCGGTATCGCCGACGTGAAGCGCGAACACGTCACGGAGTTCCTCCGTGACCTGGCCACGCGCGAGGACTCGCCGTTGACCGCGTCGTCGCTGGCACGCGTGCTGTCGTCGGTGAGGGGCCTGCACCGGTTCCTCCTCGACGAGGGCGCCGTGGAGGTGGACGTTGCCCGGGAGGTCAAGCCGCCGAAGCTCCCGAGCCGGTTGCCGAAGGCGCTCACGGTCGACCAGGTCACCGCGTTGCTTGACGCGGCATCCGGCGACGACCCGCAGTCGCTCAGGGACCGCGCCCTGCTCGAGTTCCTCTATGCGACGGGCGCGCGAGTGTCTGAGGTGGTCTCGCTCAACGTCGACGACGTGTTCGACGAGGACATCGTGCGGCTGACGGGCAAGGGCAACAAGGAGCGGATCGTTCCGGTCGGATCATATGCCAGGGCAGCGCTCGACACGTACCTCGTTCGGGCGCGACCGGTCTTTTCGGTGCGGGGCGTCGCAACACCGGCGCTGTTCCTGGGGTTGCGCGGGCAGCGGGTGTCCCGGCAGAACGCGTGGCTGATCATCCGGGCCGCCGCCGAACGGGCGGGGCTCGCGGCGCACGTGTCGCCGCACACGCTCAGGCACTCGTTCGCGACCCACCTGCTGCAGGGCGGAGCTGACGTGCGGGTCGTGCAGGAACTGCTCGGGCACTCGTCGGTGGCGACGACCCAGATCTACACGCTCGTGACGGCGGACACGCTCCGCGACATGTACACGACGGCGCATCCGCGGGCGCGCTGAGCGGTCGCTGGCCCGGCGAGAGCATCACTTCCGGTCGAGAGCATCCGGCGCAACTGATGGGCTCGACCGCAAGTGATGGTCTCGGGCGGCGGGTGCGTGCAGCGCGCGCGCGGCGCTGGCCCGCAACAGGGCGAGAACCGCGGCTCTCTGCGTGGGCGCACCGCCGATCCGGAGCTGGCGGATACAATCAATACCGCAGCACGACACGAAAACGCGAGGAGCGGGGCAAGCCAGGTGGCCAAAACAAACGAAGAGCTCTTCTCGGTGGAGACACCGATCGCAAAGAAGGGCCCGACGGGTCGGACCCTTTCCGAGTTCGCCGTACCAGCACCGCTCAAGAGTCACGGCCCCGCCCGCATCATCTCGCTCTGCAACCAGAAGGGCGGCGTCGGCAAAACGACGACGACCATCAGCCTGGGTGCCGCCCTCGCCGACTACGGTCGCCGCGTGCTCTGCATCGACTTCGACCCGCAGGGTGCGCTGTCCGCCGGCCTCGGCGTCAACACGCACGACGCCGTCACGATCTACGACCTCCTGCTGAGCAACAAGCACGATCCACTGGATGCCATCCAGCACACGTCGGTCGACGGCCTTGACCTCATCCCCGCGAACATCGACCTGTCTGCGGCGGAAGTCCACCTCGTCAACGAGGTGGCTCGCGAGCAGATCCTCGCTCGGGTGCTGCGCAAGCTGACGCCGCACTACGACGTCATCCTCATCGACTGCCAGCCCTCGCTCGGTCTGCTCACCGTCAACGCCCTCACGGCGAGCCACGGCGTGCTGATCCCGCTCGAGTGCGAGTTCTTCGCGCTCCGTGGGGTGGCGCTGCTCATCGAAACGATCGAGAAGGTCAAGGACCGGCTGAACCCCGCCATCGAGCTTGACGGCATCCTCGCCACGATGTTCGACTCGCGGACCCTGCACTCACGTGAGGTGCTCGAGCGCGTCGTCGACGCGTTCGGTGACGACGTGCTCGAAACCGTCATCGGTCGCACGGTCAAGTTCCCCGACGCCAGCGTTGCCGGCAGCCCCATCACCGAGTTCGCTCCTGAGCATGCGTCGGCCAAGGCCTACCGCCAGCTCGCCAGGGAGCTGGTTGCGCGTGGCGCTGTCGCCTGACACCGCTCGAGCGGCAACCGATGTGCCCGAAAGGGTGGATGGGCCCGTCGGCTTCCAGGTCGCCCTCGGCAACTTCGAGGGACCGTTCGACCTCCTGCTGTCGCTGATTACGAAGCACGAGCTCGACATCACCGAGATCTCGCTGTCTCGCGTGACCGACGAGTTCATCAGCTACCTGCGCGGCCTCGACTCCGCCGAGGAGATGGACCAGGCCAGCGAGTTCCTCGTGGTCGCAGCGACCCTGCTCGACCTCAAGATCGCCGGCCTTCTCCCGCAGGGCGAACTGGTCGACGCCGAAGACGTCGCGTTGCTCGAGGCCCGCGACCTCCTCTTCGCCAGGCTTCTGCAGTACCGCGCCTTCAAGGAAGCATCCGCCTGGTTCTCGGGAAAATTCGAGAAGGAGACGCTCCGCCACGCCCGCTCGGTGCGGCTCGAGGAGAAGTTCCGGCAGCGCAAACCGGAGCTGGTGTGGACCGTCACCCTCGACGACTTTGCCGCGCTGGCAACCCTCGCTCTCACCCCGCGGGAGATTCCCGTCGTCGGCCTCGACCACCTGCACGCGCCGCTCGTCAGCATCAGGGAACAGGCAGCCCACGTCGTCGCGATGCTCAAGCACGGCGAACCGATGACGTTCCGGCAGATCATCGCCGGTGCGGATGCGAAGGGCGTCATCATCGCCCGGTTCCTCGCCGTCCTCGAGCTGTATCGGCGTGCTGCGCTGAGCTTCGAGCAGCTGGAGCCGCTCGGCGAGCTGACGCTCAAGTGGACCGCTGAGAACTTCACCGAGGAGACCCTGGCCAACCTGGGAGCAGACTATGACAATTGAGACAGGCGCCATGGACGTGGGTATTCGTGAAGCCGACGCTCCCGCTGGCGACAGCCAGGCACCGGATGCCGCTGACGTCACCGCTGCGGCTCCGCCCATCGCCGACGTTGAACGGGCGCTCGAAGCCATCCTGATGATCGCGGACGAGCCGCAGAGCCTCGTGAGCCTCGCGACGGCTCTCCGCAGGCCGGTGAAGGTCGTGCACGCCGCGATCGAGCGGCTGGTCGCGGATTACGATGGCGTCGACGGTTCAGTGCGGCGCGGCTTTGAGCTGCGCGAGGTCGGCGGCGGCTGGCGGATTTACGTGCGCAGCGAGTTCGATACCGCTGTCACCGATTTCGTCGCGAGCGAAAACCCAAGCAAACTATCTCAGGCGGCTCTCGAGACGCTCGCGGTGATCGCGTACAAGCAACCGATCACCCGCGGCGCGATCGCGTCGATCCGTGCCGTCAACGTTGACTCGGTCGTTCGGACCCTCGCTGGCCGTGGACTCATCACCGAACTGTTCACCGACAGTGAGACCGGCGCCATCAATTACGGCACGACAGACGTTCTGCTGCAACAGCTCGGCATCAACTCGATCGACGAACTGCCCCCCATTTCACCCCTGCTCGCCGATGGCACCGAAGGATTCGACAGTGACTTCCGATAACAACACCCCAGACGAGGACTTCCAGTCCGACGACGCCGAACAGGCCGAGAAGCCACGCTTCGACCCGTTCGAGCCGGAGGGCGTTCGCCTGCAGAAGGTCCTCGCCGCTGCCGGCGTGGCATCCCGCCGCGTCTCCGAGCAGTACATCGTCGAGGGCCGCGTCCGCGTCAACGGCACCGTCGTGCGTGAACTCGGGCGACGGATCGACCCCGAGAACGACCTCGTCGAGGTCAACAACGTTCCGGTCCAGCTCGACACCACGAAGCGCTACATCGTGCTGAACAAGCCGGTCGGCGTTGTCAGCACCATGGCAGACGAGCGTGGCCGCGCTGACCTCACCCAGTACACGACCGGCTATGAGGAGCGACTGTTCAACGTCGGTCGCCTCGACGCCGAGACCAGTGGTTTGCTGATCCTCACGAACGACGGCGACCTGGCGCACATGCTCGCCCACCCGTCCTTCGGCGTGCTCAAGACCTACATCGCCAAGGTATCCGGCCGGGTTACCGCCCAGGACATCGCAACGCTCATGCGCGGTGTCGAACTCGAGGACGGCGTCATCGCCGCGGATAAGGCGCGACTGCTCGCCGGCCAGAGCACGGGCGACAGCAGCCTCGTCGAGCTCACGCTGCACTCGGGCAAGAACCGCATTGTGCGACGGATGCTCGCTGCGATCGGTCACCCGGTTCTTGAGCTTGTGCGCCGCCAGTTCGGTCCCGTTTCGCTCGGCACCCTCCGGCCCGGTGAGACTCGCGAACTGACTAAAGTTGAACTCGGTGAGCTCCTGACCATCTCGCGAGAGGTGACCAAGCTCGACAAGGCCGAGCGAGACGCCGAGCGTGATGCTGCTCGCGCCGCTGCGGCATCCGAATCGTCCGAATAGAGCACACTGTGAGCATGTCCCCGCCCCGGCTGACCGGCCAGGTCCGCATTGTCGGCGCTGGCCTGCTCGGCGCGAGCATCGGCCTCGCCCTTCGCGCGACGGGCGTCGACGTGATCCTCGCCGATGCGTCGCCGGCGCAGCTGAGGCTCGCCGTCGACTACGGTGCAGGCCGGGCCGAGCGCCCCGATGACGAGCCCCGGCTCATCGTCGTGAGCGTGCCGCCGGATGTCACGGCGGACGTGATCGAGGCTGAGCTCGCTCGGTTCCCAACCGCAGTGGTGACGGATGTGGCGAGCGTCAAGCTCGAGCCGTACCTCGCGCTGGTGAACCGCGGCGTGGACCTCACGCGGTACATCGGGTCGCACCCGCTCGCCGGACGTGAGCGCGGGGGAGCGATCTCAGCCCGCGCCGACCTCTTCCTCGGCAGGCCGTGGGTGATCTGCCGCGATGAGGAGACCCCGCCGGAGGCGCTCGCGCTCGTTGAAGACCTCGCGCTGGATCTCGGGGCGAGCCCGATCGAGATGACGCCGGAGGAGCACGACAGCTCGGTCGGCCTCGTCTCGCACGTGCCGCAGCTCGTCGCGAGCGTGCTGGCCAAGCAGCTCGTGCACGCACCGGACTCCGCCGTTCGCCTCACCGGGCAGGGCCTCCGCGACACCGTGCGGATCGCGTCGAGTGCTCCCGAACTCTGGGTGCAGATCCTCGCCTCGAACGCCGCGCCTGTCGTCGAGGTGCTTGACGCGTTCGCCGCCGATCTTGCCCGGGTGACCGACGCGCTTCGTGACCCCGATGCGGCGGGCGCGCGGCGAACCGTCGCGGACGCCATTGCCCAGGGCAACTCAGGCGTTGCGCGGCTCCCCGGAAAGCACGGCCAGGACCGGCGCTTCGAAACCATCGTCGTCATGGTCGACGACACCCCAGGCCAATTGGGAAAGCTCCTCACCGAACTCGGTGACATCGGAGTGAACATGGAAGACCTGCGACTCGAGCACTCACCAGGTGCTCAGATCGGCCTCGCCGAGATTGCGGTTCTTCCCGAGGTTCAGCAGCGCGCCATCGATGACCTCGAGGCGCGCGGCTGGCGGATTGCGAGCACGTAAGAGTGACGAAAACAGTAGTAGCCGTCGACGGTCCAGCCGGAAGCGGAAAGTCGAGTGTGTCGAAGGCAGCCGCAAAGCGCCTCGGCTTCGCCTTCCTCGATACCGGTGCGGCGTACCGTGCCCTGGCCTGGCACGTTCTCGATTCGAACGCGGACCCGGAGCAGGGAGCCGCGGTGATCGCCTCGCTCGCGAGCTTCGACTACTCGATCGGCACCGACCCTGACGGTTACGTCGTGCGCGTCGGCGACACCGACGTGACCGACAGCATCCGTGAACCGCGCGTGTCGGCGGCCGTCAGCGCGATCGCGCGCGTTCCTGAGGTGAGGTCGCACCTCACCGAGCTGTTCCGCAGCATCATTCGCGACACCGATAAGCCAGGAATTATCGTCGAGGGGCGGGACATTACGACGGTCGTTGCCCCGGATGCCACCGCGCGCATTCTGCTCACAGCCAGTGAAGAGGCTAGAATGTCAAGACGCACTGCAGAACTTGCGACTGAGTCGGCTTCCGACGTTGCAATTGCGTTGCAGAAACGTGATCGCGCGGATTCGCGCGTCGTCGACTTCATGACAGCAGCGGATGGCGTTGTCACCGTCGATTCCACCAACCTGAACTTTGACGAAACCGTCGATGCTGTACTCGACGTGATTCGCACCTCGCAAGAAAAGTAGATCGATCCGCCCAACCGCGTGGCACGATCGCAGAGAGAGACAACCATGGCTGACGCCTTTGACGAAGACACCACAGAGACAGACGACCGACTCGCCGAACGAATGAGCGACATCGACGAGGAGCTCGCCACCCGCCGGGCTGAGGCGCTCCGCACCGGTCTCGACGACTACGACCTCGCCGACGACGACCTCGACATCCTCGGTGCCGCCACCGATGACCCGGATGCCATTCGGTACCTCCCGGCGTTGCCGGTGCTCGCGATCGTCGGTCGCCCGAACGTCGGCAAGTCCGCGCTCGTGAACCGCATCCTCGGCCGTCGTGAAGCCGTCGTCGAAGACACCCCCGGTGTCACGCGCGACCGCGTCAAGTACAAGGCCGAGTGGAACGAACGCCAGTTCACCCTCGTCGACACCGGCGGCTGGGAGCCAGACGCGAAGGGCATCGACGCGTCCGTCGCCGCCCAGGCAGAGGTTGCTATCGACCTGTCCGACGCCGTTCTCTTCGTCGTCGACGCCAACGTCGGGGCAACAGCCACCGACGAGCAGGTCGTTCGCATGCTGCGGAAGATCAACAAGCCCGTGTTCCTCGTCGCCAACAAGGTCGACGACGTGCGCCAGGAGCCGAACGCTGCATCGCTGTGGTCGCTCGGCCTCGGCGAGCCGTACCCGGTCTCCGCCCTCCACGGTCGCGGAGTCGCCGACCTGCTCGACCTCATCATGACCAAGCTGCCCGAGGTTTCGGCAGTGGCCAAGGAAGAGGTCGGCGGACCCCGTCGCGTCGCTATCCTCGGTCGCCCGAACGTCGGCAAGTCGAGCCTGCTCAACAAGGCCGCCGGCGAAGAGCGCGTCGTCGTCAACGAACTCGCCGGAACCACCCGCGACCCGGTCGATGAGCAGGTCGAAATCGGTGGCAAGGTGTGGCGTTTCGTCGACACCGCAGGCATCCGTCGTCGTGTTCACCTGCAGCAGGGTGCCGACTTCTACGCCACGCTCCGCACGAGCGCCGCGCTGGAGAAGGCCGAAGTTGCCGTCGTCATGCTCGACGTCTCCGAGCCGATCAGCGAGCAGGACGTTCGCATCATCGACCTCGTTCTCGAGTCGGGCCGCGCGCTCGTGCTCGCGTTCAACAAGTGGGATCTCCTCGACGACGAACGTCGCCGCTACCTCGAGCGTGAGATCGAGCAGGACCTGGCCCACGTGGCCTGGGCTCCTCGCGTCAACATCTCCGCTCGCACCGGCCGCCACATGGAGAAGCTCGTTCCGGCACTCGAACTGGCACTGCAGTCGTGGGACACCCGCCTCCCCACCGGCAAGTTCAACGCGTTCCTCGCCGAACTCACCGCCGAGCACCCGCACCCGGTCCGCGGTGGAAAGCAGCCGCGCATCCTGTTCGGCACCCAGGCTTCGAGCCGCCCGCCGACATTCGTGCTCTTCACCACGGGCTTCCTCGACCCGGGTTACCGTCGCTACATCCAGCGTCGTCTCCGCGAGATCTACGGATTCGAAGGCAGCCCGATCAACGTCAACATGCGTGTTCGTGAGAAGCGCAAAAGGACATAATCCGATTGCCGCGGCGGAACTCGTGAGAAGCTGAACTGTGACCCACGAGTTCCCGCCGCCGCACCCGCGTAACCCCGGCGACGCCTGGGTGCACGCCGAAGACGGCTCCAAATACTGGGGCCGTTTTGGCGCATCCGGGCTTCTTGTTGTGGATGCCGAACGCGGAATATTGCTGCAGCACCGGGCGCTGTGGAGTCACTTCGGTGGCACCTGGGGGCTGCCAGGCGGTGCGCGCCACGAGGGCGAGAACGCCGTCGACGGTGCGATCCGTGAGGCGAGCGAAGAGGCTGCGGTGCCGACGGATGCCGTTCGGCCACGTTTCTCGAGGACCCTTGACCTCGGGGTGTGGTCGTACGTCACAGTGGTGGCTGACGCCGTTGCCCGGTTTGACCCGCAGATCGCTGACCCGGAGAGTATCGAGTTGCGATGGGTCGCGCTCGGCGGGGTCGATGAGCTCCCGCTCCATCCGGGGTTTGCGGCGGCGTGGCCCCGGCTGCGTGACGATATCGCGCGCCGGCCTGTGATCGTCGTCGATATGGCGAACGTGGTTGGCTCGCGCCCGGACGGCTGGTGGAACGACCGCGCCGGCGCCGCGGAACGGCTGGGACGGCAGCTCGTCGGGCTCGCTTCGTCCGGTGTGCCGGCCGCCGAGCTCGGACTGCCCCAGTCCCACTGGTGGCCGGAGATCGTCGCTGTGCTTGAAGGCCGGGCGAACGACGCTGTTCTGGACGCAACCGACAGACTCGAGGTGGTGCGGGCATCGGCCGACGGCGACTCGCGGATCGTCGACGAGGTGGCGCGACTTGCCGCCGGGCCAGGGGCATCCGTCACCGTCGTCACGAGCGATCGGGGCCTGCGTGAACGGGTCGAGGCGCTCGGCGCGACCACCCGCGGCGCCGGCTGGCTGCGCGATCTGCTCGACGCGGCGGCCGGCTGAGTCGGTTCGCCGCCAGATAAGGACATCGGCGCCAGGTAAGGACGCGCGGGCCGTTTCTGTCCTTGGCTGGGCGTTATTTCCTTCTGCCGGGGTGTCCGGGGTCGGGGTGTCCGGGGAGACCGCTACGCGGGAGTCGGCTGGCTGCGCGACCTGCTCGATGCGCCCGCGGGCTGAGCCCTCGTGCCAGAGAAGAACATCGGCGCCAGAGAAGGACATAGGCGCGAGATAAGGACGCGCGGCTGCTTTCTGTCCTTGTCTGGACGCTTTTCCTTATCTCGGGGCTTCCAGGCAGACGGGTGCTCGAGGCCTCGCCGGCTGAGGCGCCAGATCGGTCGCACCGTTAGCAGGAAAAAGCGCGTTTAGCAGGACGGTCTCTCGAGATTGGTCCTGATAACCGTGCGGTCTCCTGCGCCGCGGTGGGGCCGGTGCGCTCGCTCAGCGGCACCGGCGGCACCGGCTGAGGCACGAGAGCGGTCGCACGGTTAACAGGAAAGAGGGCGTTTATCAGGACGGTTTCTTGACATTGGTCCTGATAACCGTTCGATTGCCTGCACGGCGGTGGGCGGTTGGGCTCGCTCAGCGGCGCTGGCGGCATCCGCGGCATCGCACGCAGCTTCTAAGCTTGTCGGATGCGCACACTCCCGATTCTCCTCGACGTCGACACGGGCGTTGACGACGCCCTCGCCCTGATCTTTGCCGTCAAGCATCCGTCGATCGACGTTCGTGCCATCACGTGCGTGGCAGGCAACGCGCCGCTCGCGCAGGTCGTCGAGAACACCCTGCGCATCCTCGACACCGCTGACGCCCCGCCGATCCCGGTCGCGGCCGGTGCGGTTCGCCCGTTGCTGGCGCCCAGCCGTGCGGCAACCCACGTCCACGGCGAGGACGGGCTCGGTGGCCTCGTGCTTCCCGAAACGTCACGTGTGCCCGAATCGGTGAGCGCCGTCGAGCTCATGCGCCGCACGCTGGCCGACAGCGACGAGCCACTGACACTCGTCGCACTCGCGCCCCAGACCAACCTGGCACTGCTCCTGCGCACTCACCCCGAGGTTATCGACAAGATCAAGCGGATCGTGTTCATGGGTGGCTCGGCGAGCGTCGGCAATGCGACCGCCCTCGCTGAGTTCAATGTGTGGCACGATCCCGAAGCGGCAGCGATCGTGCTCGGCTCCGGCATCCCGATCTTCATGTACGGCCTCGACGTGTTCAACCAGGTGACTGTAGCCGAGGATGCCGCGGCAGCTCTCGCGACGGGCGGCTCGCCGCTCGGGGCGGTCGTCGGTGCGCTGCTCGGCAACCGTATTGCCCTGAGCGAGGACAGCAGTCTCGTCTACACCGGGCTGATCGGAGACGCGGGAGCGCTGTGCGCCCTCGTCGAGCCGGAGTCGCTGTCGATTGAGCGCCGCCCGGTGCGCGTCGAGCTCGCCGGATACGGGCGCGGCCAGACCGTGGTCGACCGGCGGCGGTACTCGGGTGAAGACGTGATCTACGGGGGAGCCGGGGACTGGTCGGCCATCGAGGTGGCCCTCGACGTCGACGCACCGCGATACGCGGCGCTGTTCCTCGAGACGCTCGGTCTCGTCGGCTGACCCCGTCAGGTCGCCAGCTCGAGCCGCATGAGCGCACGGGACGGCGTCGGCCTCGCGACCTCGGTGAAACCGTTCGCAGCGAACTGCGACACGACACCGTAGTAGAGCTCGGCTGACGACACCTTGTCGCGTGCGGCCGGGTCGACCGGGTAGCCCTCGAGCACCCGCGCGCCGCGTGCCTGAGCGTGCTCGGCCGCTGCGGCAAGAAGAGCGGTGGCGATGCCTCTCTTCCGGAAACCGACCCGCACGACGAAACAGGTCACGGCCCAGACGGTCGGGTCGTCGGGAGGCTCCGTGCTCACCTGGACGACCTTTCCCCGGCTGAGCCTCGGGTAGTTCTGACGCGGCTCGACGGCGCACCAACCGACCGGGGCGTCGCCCTGGTACGCGATGAGTCCCGGCGGCGGATCCAGTTCCCGCACCTGCCGTTTGAGCAATGGCTCGCGAGTCTCCCGGCTCGCGGTCTTCCACTCGGCGTTGTCCATCTTGAAGTACTGGCACCAGCAGCTCGACGGATCTCCGCGTGTTCCGAAGACCGCCTGCACGTCGTGCCATGGGGCATCCGTTGCCGAAATCACCCTGATGTCCGGATTGTCTTCCATGCCAGCATGCTAAAGCGTATAAAGGACACCGGTCCATGGTTCGGCGGACCGGCACGGCAATGAACCGGCAGGAGTCACAAAACTGCTTCCTGTCGGGTCTGAGCTTGCAATTCCGCTCGCGCGGATTCGCGAAAGGCCGAAAGGAGACCGGCAGCGTCATACAGGACGAGCTGGGCAACGCCATGTCAGTTATCGCAACGAGAAGAGCATCGCCCGACCACCCGGCACCGGGGCCGTTGGCGACCGTGTGGGAATGGCTTGCGCGACCGGTGCACTATCGCGCGGTGCGGAATCTGCGCCACGCGCTCGAGGACGGGGACGCCGGTCGTCTCGAATCCCTTCTCAAACCGACCGTCGCTGTCGTTGTCGATGATGGTCGGGTTGAGGGCCGCTCCATGAGAGTGATCGGTGGACACTACGACGCGATCGCGCTGCTTCTCCTCGGAATGCGGGCACAACCGGGGCGACGCCTTCTCGAGCGCTCGGTGAACGGCCAGGCCGGACTCTTCCTGACCCGAGACGATGGGACGGCTGCCACGATCTCGATCGACTTTAATGGGCGGCTCGTCAGCGTCATGTGGATTCGGTTGCACCCTCTGATGCTTCGGCACTGGAACACCGTCTGATCGAACGCACGCTGCTGGTGCCCGTCACGCCCGCTCCGCGACAGGAGTCTGACTCAGCGGGGACTGTCGCCGGAGGTGTTGTGGGGACGGGAAGCGAAGAGATCGAACCCGAGCCTCCGGCTGAGATACGCGGTGGCACGTTGCCCACGAACGCTGTTTCCGGCATCGTCGAGTCGAGGCGAGAAGGTTGCGATTCCTGCCTTCCCTGGTGCGATGGTGACGATTCCGCCGCTGACTCCGGATTTGCCTGGCAGCCCGATTCGGAACAGCCACTCACCCGAGTTCTGATAGAGACCGCTCGCGGCGAGCACCGCGAGAGTGTCGTGGCAGACGGTTTCAGACACCACACGCTCGCCGGTAATCGGATTGATGCCGCCATCGGCGAGGGTCGCACCCATCACGGCGATATCGGTCGCGGTGACGAGGAGCGAGCACTGCTTCGTGTAGACATCGACGACGTCGAGCGGGTTCGACCCGATGCGCCCGTAACCCTCCAGCAGCCGGGCAATTCCCTGGTTGCGCTGGTTGGACGCTGACTCCGAGCGGTACACGGCCTCGTCGAGTTCGAGGTCCTTCCCGGCGAACCCGCTGAGCCCTTTCCGGATGAACTCCCACTGCTCGTCCGGGCTGTCGCCGGGAACGAGCGCGGTGGTGGCCAGCGCACCGGCGTTGCCCATCGGATTCATGGGGTGGCCGTCGTTGAGTTCAAGTGACATCACCGAATCGAATGCCAGGCCGGTGTTATTGACACCGATGAGCTCGATCAGCTTCTCGTCGCCGATCTCCTCACACACCAGAGCCCACACGAAGGCTTTGGAGATCGACTGGATGGTGAACGGGTGATCGACGTCGCCGACGCCCTGCACCGTGCCGTCTACCTCTGCCACACAGATACCGAAGAGATCGGGGGAGGTGTCGGCGAGCTCCGGGATGTAGTCGGCGACAGTGCCGTCGGTACGGTCCAGGCTTCGGTCATAGGCGACGTTAATCGCCTCGGCGACGTCGTCACTGCTCGGCGGTGCGCCCGTGGCAACCGTGTACGGTACTGCGCTGACATCCAGATCCATCTGTTCGCTCCCTGCGTCCCGTCGCATTATTCCGTACGGGCGCGAGCAGGAGCTGGCAAGGTCACCCGGATGCCGGACGAGCGGGCACTATGACGGTTGCATCCATACTGTCGTCTCCGCGGGAAGCTGCCGACCGGAGAGCGGGCTGCTCGAGAGCAGCACGGTTCCGGACGGCAGCTCCGCCCGTTCGGCGCCGAAGTTCATCGCGATCTCCCAGCCGTTCGGGCGCCGGAACCTCACGACATCCGGTGCCGAATCGAGCCACTCGAGGTGCTCGGCTGTCTGCAGGCGGTGCCTCAGTTCGAGTGCCTTCCGATACAGCGCGAGCGTCGAATCCGGGTCGTGTTCCTGAACCGTGACCGCGACCGAGGCGAACCAGTCGGGCTGGGGGAGATGTGCGCGCGCCGTACCGAACCCGAACGACGGCCGGTCCGTGGTCCACGGCAGTGGGACACGACAGCCGTCTCTGCCGACCTCCACCCCGGGGTTGCGGAAGAAGGCAGGGTCCTGGCGGCTCTCGGCGGGAATGTCCGCGACCTCGTGCAGTCCGAGTTCTTCGCCCTGGTAGATGTAGGCGGACCCCGGCAGCGCCAGCTCGAACAGCGTGGCAGCCCGTGCCCGCCGCAGTCCCCGAGCGCGGTCGAGAACGGGCGAGACGCCACCGGACATCAGCCAGGCGTAGCCGTGCTTCTCGCCAGGGTTGGCCGGTTCGGGCAACCCATACCGGGTGGCGTGCCGCACGACGTCGTGGTTCGACAGCACCCACGTCGTCGATGACCCGGACTGCGCCGCGAGCGCGAGGTTGTCTTCGACGACGCGACGGAAGGCATCCGCATCGAAATTGGCCTCAAGAAGGTCGAAATTGAACGCCTGCCCGAGACCCTCCGGGCTCGCGTACCGGGGCACCCGATGTGACTGGACCCACGCCTCGGCCACGGCGGTGCGGGGCGGTGAATAGCTATCGAAGACGGTGCGCCACTCGGCATAGATGTCGTGGACTTCGTCGCGGTCCCAGAGCGGGTGGCCGCCGTTGCCCTTCGGCAGGGCGTCCAGCTCAGCCTGGGTCGGCAGGTGCTCGTCGAGCTTTTTGGCGAGTCCGTGAGCAACATCGATGCGGAAACCATCGACACCACGGTCGGACCAGAATCGCAGCGTTCTCAGGAAGTCGTCACGGACCTCCCTGTTGTCCCAGTTGAGGTCGGGCTGTTCGACGGCAAAGTAGTGCAGGTACCACTGGCCGTCTCCCACCGGCTCCCACGCCGGGCCGCCGAACGCGCTCGTCCAGTCGGCTGGCGGCTCGGCGCCATTGGGGCCGCGGCCGTCGCGGAAGATATACCGTGCGCGCGCCGCAGATCCGCGGGGGGATGCGAGAGCCTCACGGAACCACTCGTGCCGGTTCGAGGTGTGATTGGGGACGATGTCGACAATCATCCGGATGCCGGCAGCATGCAGGTCGGCGACGAGGGCATCGAAATCCGCGAGGGTACCGAGCCGCGGATCGACATCCCGGTAATCATCGACGTCGTACCCGCCGTCAGCAAGCGCCGACGGGTAGAACGGGCTCAACCACACAGCATCGATGTGGAGTGCGCTGAGGTAGCCGATGCGAGAACGGATGCCGGCGAGGTCACCGATTCCATCGCCATCGGAGTCGGCAAAGCTGCGCGGGTAGATCTGGTAGACGGCGGCCTGACGCCACCATGCGGCGTCGGTCTCCGACGCGACGTCATCCCTTGACAGCACCCTGGGTCACCCCTTCCATCACCCACCTCTGGGTGAACAGGTAGACGATGATCGCGGGTGCCATGGCCATGAGGTAGGAGGCGAACGACACGTTGTAGTTGCTGCTGAACTGGGTCTGGAAGATGTTCTGCACGACGGGAATGGTCTGCTGGCTGGAGTCGGCGATGATCAGCGAGGGCAGCATGAAGTCATTCCAGGAGGCCAGGAAGGCGAAGATTGCAACCGTCGCACTCATCGGCGCGAGCAGCGGGAAAATCAGCTGCCAGAAGGTCTGCCAGGTCGTGGCGCCATCGATGCGCGCGCTCTCCTCGAGTTCGAGGGGAATCGAGCGCAGGAACGCGGTAAACAGCAGGATGCTGAAGGACAACTGGAACATGATGTGCAGGATCGTCACCCCGACGGGGTTTGCCAGTCCGACCAGGCCGGTGAGCTGGATCTGGGGGAGCGCGATAACCGTGAATGGCACGAACATGGCCGCGAGCAGGTAGAAGAACGAATATCGGAACAGGCGGCGTTCCCAGTTGCGCACGATCGCGTAGGAGGCGAGGGCAGCGAGGAGCACAGTGCCGACTACCGTGGCGATCGTGACCAGGGTGGTGATGGTGAAGGTGACGGGAAAGTTGGTGAGCTCCCACGCCTGGGCGAAGCCGGAGAAGTCGACGGGAGACGGGAGCGAGAGCGCATTGCCGTCGACGGACTGCGCTGACGTCTTCATCGACATCGAGATGGTGACATACAGCGGCAGCAGGACCGTCAGGGCGCACAGGAACAGGACGATCATGAGCGGCCAGTTGGTGCGTTCCTGCCCGACCCTGCCCCGGCGGCGAGCCGGGGAAGCCGCAGTGCGGGTGTCCGCCACTGCTGGGGCAGGCGTCGAGATTTGCTGCGTCATGAGAGTGCCGCCTTTCCGCGAGTGATCCGAAGCTGGAGGATGGAGATCAGCACCGCGATGATGAAGAACATCGTTGCGTTCGCCATCTGGTAGGCGTAGTCACCACCGGTGAAGCCGGTGAAGATGGTCATGGCGATGCTTCGGGTCGCTGTGCCCGGACCGCCGGCGGTGAGACCGACGATGACGTCGTACACGTTCAGATAGCCCTTGAAACCGAGAATGATGTTGATGACGACGTAGCCGGCGACGAGCGGGAGGGTCACCGAGCGGAGCCGGACCCACGCACTCGCTCCGTCGATGTCGGCCGCTTCGTAGACCTCACCCGGAATCGACAGCAGTCCGGCGATGTAGATCAGCAGCGCGCTGGGGATCGATTGCCACGCGGTGACAATGACGATCGCGAGCCAGGCGAGGTTCTCGTTGGCCAGGATCGACTCTTGCAGCCAGCCGATCCCGGTCGCGGCGCCCAGCGCGGGCAGTGAGTTGGCGAAGAGGTACTTGAACACGAACGCGATGACGATGCCGGAGATGACCATGGGGATGACGAAGATTGCCCGAAGCGGAGTCTTCAGCCGGATCCGGGACGTCAGCGCCACCGCCAGGAGAAACGCGATGACGTTGACGGCAAGCACAGTGACGAGAGCGAAGCCGAAGGTGAAGAGGTAGCTGGCGAGAATCGCGGGATCGGAGAACACCGCGATGTAGTTGGTGAACCCGACCAGTTGCCAGTCACCGAACCCGATGAAGTTCGTGAAGCTGTAGAAGATTCCGACGATCGCCGGAACCGTGATGGCGAGGGTGAAGAGGACGAGCGTCGGCAACAGGAACAGGTAGTAGATCGGATCGACCTTCGGCTTGCCCTTTCGGCTGTGTGAGCCGGCCAGGTGGGCCGATTTTCCGTGCTCGGCCTCTGTGACGAGTGAACCGGCCGAGGCGGCGGCGGGGGTGAGGGGAATAGACATGTCGTGTCCTCCGGTAATCAGTCGCGCAGGGCGAGGCGCGCCCAGTCGTCGTCGAGCCGGCTCAGCGTTGAGTCGACGTCGGCACCGGTCGCGATGGCCTGTACGTAGTTGGCGGCGGGGATGCTCAGGTGGATGCGCTGTGACGCGCCGAGGTAGAAGCGACCGTCTTCGTAGTACTCCTGCATGCCGAGGATGCGCTCATCCGTGGCCGGCGCCGCGTCGGTGGTGGTGCCGAAGCCGAGGAACTGGGCGTTGTACTCGTCCATGATCTCCTTCTGCATGAGGAACGACACGAATTCACGTGAGGCCTCCTGGGCATCGCCGATCTCGGGAACCCAGAGCGCGAGGTCGAGGTTCACTCGAACTTTGAGGTCATCCGGGTCGTCGGTTACCGGCAACGGAAAGGTGCCGAGTTCGAGGCTGTCGTCGGTCTTGGCGATTTCGCCGAGGGCCCACGGGCCCTGCATGAGCATGGCGGCTTCGCCCTTGGCGAATGCGACGTTCCCGTCGCCGTAGGTCCGGCTTGCTGAGTCGTCGTTGGAGTAGGCGGCAAGCTCCAGCATCTTCTCGACTGGCTCGGTGAAATCCTTCTGGAACGAGACCGATGAATCCGGGCCGACCTCGGTGCCGAGTTCGTTCATCTGCTCAAAGAAGTCGGCGACATCGACCGATCCGCCGACGGAGTAATCGAACAGCCCCTGTGCAATCGTCCAGGGCTCTGAGAACGTGCTGTAGATGGGGGTGATGCCCGCGTCCTGCAGGGTCTGGCAGACCGTGACCAGCTCGTCCCATGTCTCAGGAACGTCGAGACCGTTGTCTTCGAAGATCTTGACGTTATAGATGACGGATGCCGCGGCCACCGAGTAGGGGAGCACACTGGTGCGTCCCGGATAGGTCGCGTACTGGTCCGCCAGTTCCTGGACGTCAGGACGAATGCGGTCGGTCTCGGGCATGTCCGACAGGTCGGAGAGGGCACCGCGCTCCATGAACCGCGACATCTCCATGTTGTAGTTGAGCAGCCCGACGTCGGGTGGGTTGCCTCGGAGGAATCCCGCGGAGAGGTTGGATGCCGTGTCGAGGGTGACCTTCACCTCGGACTGCTCGCTGTTGAACTGCTTCACGAGATCCCGGAAGAAGGGGATCGCCTCCGGCTTGCTCATATGGAAGGTGATCTCGGTGGGGCCGCTCCCGGCCGCGGCGCACCCGGTGAGCGACAGCGCCGCGGCGGTGATCATGGCGACAGCGAGGCCGAATCGAGCTCGAGGACCGGTTCTCAAATTCACGACATTGTCTCCCTTGACGAATGTGTGCGGTGCTTTGTGGGGATATCCCTCCGGAATCGCTCCCGGAAGCATTATATTTAGGCTGTAAATCTATTGATGACGTACATACTGCGCTTACCAAAATGAAAGGTCAAGGCTTTGGTTCAGAGCGTTATCGCGTCGTCACCGCAAGTGTTGCGCACGCTCAATGCACGCACGGTGCTCGAGCATGCCTGGCAAACGCGCGTGTTCACGGCGTCGGATGTGATGGCATCCGTTGGCCTGACCCGGGCGACGGTGATCGGGGTTTGCGATGAGCTCGTCGTTAAGGGCTGGCTCGATCAGCTGGAAGACGTGCAGGGGACGGGGCGGAAGGGCCGACCGGCCCGCCGCTACGCGCTTCGGGAGCGAGCAGGCGTGGTTGTCGGTATTGACGCGGGGTATGACCGGATGTCTGCCAGGGTCGCTGACCTGCGCGGTGCGAGCCTCGGGACTGCAGAGGTCCGGATACCCGCCCGCTCGCCGAACAGTGTTGATCGACTAGCCGATGCCAGCGAACGGCGCCGTCTTGCCCTCGAGGTGTTCGATCGGGCGATGGCAACGTCAGGGGTCGACCGCTCGCGGGTGCTGGGGCTCACCATCGGAGTACCGGCACCCGTTGACGCTCAGGGGACGTCTCCCGAGGGCGAGAACGGATTCTGGGCCGTGATGAACCCCGACCTCAGCGGGGCCTTTGAGGATGTCGCCCCGATCGTCACCGTCGAGAACGATGCGAACCTCGCGGCGATCGCCGAACGCGCGACAGGGACGGGGCAGGGCCGCGATGTGGGCTCGTACATCTCGATGCTCGTCGGTGAGGGAATCGGCTCCGGGCTGATGATCGAGGGCAGACTCGTGCGCGGCAGGAGGGGCGGCGCCGGCGAAATGCGTTTTCTCGATTACGTCGACGGCGTGGGTTCGGCCAACGGGCTGGCCTTGCTGGCCCGGCAGTGGGCGTCCGAGGCAATGGCGGCGGGCGAGGTTGACGCCCGCAGCCCCCTTGGCAGCGTGAACCCCAAAGCGCTGACCGAGAGCGATGTGGCGAAGGCGGCCGAGCTGGGGGATGCCGTTGCGCGCGGAATCCTCGATCGTCTCGCCGAGCGCCTCGCACGGATCTGCATCGTGCTCGGTGATCTGCTTGACGTCGACAGGGTCATCGTTGGCGGCCACCTGGCTGAGTCGCTGCCTGCCGTGATCGCCGGGGCAGCCCTCAGGGTCGCGGGCAGCGGTGACCCGACGGCTCCTGAACTCGTGGCGTCGCGGCTGGGCGGTGACGCCGTGAGTGTCGGAGCCGTTGAGCACGCGTTGTCCCTGGTGAGGGAACGGGCGCTGGTGCTCGAACCCGGTGCCCGCACCGTCGCGGGGCCGGAACCCGTCTGAGCGGTCCGGCCCCGCGGCGGGGCGCTACGGCGTGTTCCCCGGTGCGCCTACTGCTTGTCGTCCGGCCCGTTTGAATCCGTTCCTGACCGTTTCGGCTCGTCGTCCTTCCACGGCACCACACGGATGTCCGACGTTCTCACATCCGTGGGGCGATCGCCGGCATCCCACATCTGGTTCACCGCAGCCTTGACCGAGGTGTCGGCTGCTGCCGCCGCGGCCAGGGTGCGCTCGAGCCGGCTTTGACGCTGGCGCAGCCAGAGCCCGAGGGCGATGATGAGGATCAGGGCGATGTAACAGATCGCCGCGAACGGGCGTGTGAACAGGGCGCCGAGATCACCCTGGCTGAGCTGAAGCGCTCGCCGAAGCTGCGCTTCAGCCATCGGGCCGAGGATGAGCCCGATGACGAGGGGAGCGATCGGGTAACCGTACCTGCGCAGGAAGTACCCGACGATACCGATGATCAGGAGGATCACGATGTCGGCGATCGAGAAGTTCACCGCGTACGCACCCAGGGCTGCGAAGGTCAGGATCCCCGCGTAGAGGTACGGCCGCGGGATTTGCAGGAGCTTCACCCAGATCCCGACGAGCGGCAGGTTGAGCACGAGCAGCAGCACGTTGCCGATGTACAGGCTCGCGATGAGCGCCCAGACGAGCGCGGGCTGGTTGGTGAACAACTGCGGGCCCGGCTGGATGCCGTATGACTGGAATGCCGAGAGGATGATCGCGGCGGTCGCCGTTGTCGGCAGTCCGAGGGTGAGCAGCGGAACGAGCACCCCGGCGGCCGCAGCGTTGTTTGCCGCCTCCGGCCCGGCGACGCCCTCGATAGCCCCACGGCCGAACTGCTCCTTGTGCTTCGAGAGCTTCTTCTCGCTGGCGTAGGACAGGAAGGTAGCGACATCCGCTCCACCCGCCGGAATCGTCCCGATCGGGAAGCCGATCGCCGTTCCGCGGAGCCACGGTTTCCACGACCTGCGCCAGTCGTCCTTCGACATCCAGCTGCGCCAGCCGCGGGTCACAGGGATGAGGGCGATTGCCCCGTGTCGCATCCTGCTCGCGACGTAGAGCGTCTCGCCAACGGCAAAGAGCCCGACCGCGACCAGAACGACGTCGATTCCATCGGCGAGCGGGAGCAGGCCGAAGGTGTACCGCTGCTGGCCGGAGAGGATCTCGGTGCCGACGAGCCCGAGGAACAGGCCGATGCCGAGGGAGGTGAGGCCCCGCCACACCGACGAGCCGAGGAGCGCACCGACGGTGATGAAGGCCACGACCATGAGCGCGACGTAGTCGGCCGGAGCGAGGGTGACCGCCCACGATGCGATGATCGGGGCAAACAGGGTGAGGCCGACTGTCGCGATCGTGCCCGCCACGAACGAACCGATGGCCGCTGTCGCGAGTGCGGCGGCCCCTCGGCCGAGCTTCGCCATCTTGTTGCCCTCGAGCGCGGTGACGATCGAGGCCGATTCGCCCGGCGTGTTCAGCAGGATGCTCGTTGTCGAGCCGCCGTACATGCCGCCGTAGTAGATACCGGCGAAGGTGATCAGCGCCGCGGTCGGGTCGAGCGAATAGGTCAGCGGCAACAGCAGGGCGACGGTCATGGCCGGGCCGATGCCCGGGAGCACGCCGACGGCGGTGCCGACGAGCACGCCGATGAAGCCGAAGATGAGGTACTGCGGCTGGAGGGCCGTTGCGAAACCCTCCATCAGGCTCAGGATGTTGTCCATGTCAGCCTCTCAGGGTCGCGAGGAGCGGGTTCAGCCAGGTCAGCAGCGGCCCGGGTGGCAGGGAGAGGCCGAGGAGGCCGCCGAAGAGGATGAAGATGATGAGGCCGAGCACCAGTCCGATGATCAGCGCCATCCACCAGCGCTTCGCGCCGAGCGACCAGGCGACGCCACCGAAGAGGACGGCGGCGGCGAACGGCCAGCCGATCACCTCGATGAGTGCGATGTGCGCGACCACGAACGCCGTGATCTTCGCGAGTGTGATCCAGTCCGTCTTCGCGGCGCTGTCGATGTCCTCACCTTCTTCGAGGTCGGCGAGCTTGCCGCGGAAGACGTCAACGACGACCATTGCGGCCGAGACGATGAGGATGGTTCCGACGAGGAACGGGAAGACCCGGGGACCAACCTGGGTGCCGGCCCCCGGCACCCGAATGGCGAAGGCACCGGCGAAAACGAAGATACCGAGCGCGAGGGCGAGAGCGGCGAAGATGTACTCGCCGAGTTTCGACCGCGCCGGGGGAGCGGCAACCGGGTCGTTCCCGGTTGCCGGGTGTGCCTGGCCGTTGCCGGGCACACCCGTCGATGGGCTCGACATGATCAGCCGACCAGGCCGATGTTCGTGAGCGTGGTGGTGACCTCGGTGATGTTCTCGTCGAGGTACGTCTCGAACTCGTCACCGGTGAGGAACGCATCCGCCCAGCCGCGGGTTTCGAGCTGTTCGGTCCATGCGTCGCTGTCGTGCAGTTCGGTGACGGTCGCGATGAGTGCGTCGCGGTCAGCGTCGGAGATGTCCGTCGGCGCGAGGACACCGCGCCAGTTGGTGAGCGTGACGTCGTAGCCCTCGTCGGTGATGGTCGGGACATCCGGCAGGTTCTCGGCCGGTTCGGCACTCGACACCGCGAGTGCCCTCATCGTGCCCGATTCGATGTGCTCGACGAACTCGCCGATGCCCGAGATGCCCGCCGCCGCGTTGTTGCCCAGGATGAGGTTCACCGCTTCGCCACCGCCCGAGTTCGGGATGTAGTTGAGGCTCTCGGCGATCTCGGTGCCGGAGAGTCCGGCCTCTTCGAGCAGCAGGCCGGCGAGGATGTGGTCGGCGCCACCGGCAGAGCCGCCGGTCACCGACACGTCCTGGCCGTTTTCGACGATGTCCTCGACGAGATCCTCGAGGTTCTTGTACTTCGAGTCGGCCGGCACAACGACGACGAGTGCTTCCTCGGTGAGGCGGGCGATGGGCGTGGTGTCTTCCATCCGGTTCTGGGCCGCGTTGGTCTCAACGGCGCCGACCATCACGAGCCCGGTGACCATGAGCGTGTGCGGGTCTTTCTCGTTCGCCAGTGATGCAAGGCCGACGGTTCCGCCGGCTCCGCCGATGTTGGTGACCGGTGCGCTGTCGACGATGCCCTCTGCCGTGAGGGTCTCGGACATCGCGCGTCCGGTCTGGTCCCAGCCGCCACCCGGCTCTGCTGGGACGATGATCGAGAGGTCGGTGACCTCGGTGCTCGCTTCCGAGTCCGAGTCTGTGGCGGGATCGGCGGCCGGTGAGCTGCAGGCCGCGAGCGTGAGAGCTGTTGCTGCAGCAACGATGACCAGGCTGTGTCGTCGCATGATGTCTCCTCATTGAGTGATTGCGAGTGGGGTCGCGTCGGTGCGCCCCGTGCTGATCAGCACGATAGTTCGGTCGGATGCTCCGCCGGGGCTTTCGTAAGTATTGGCCGCGGCTCTTCATCGGTTCGACCGGGCATCCGCTCGCCGCTGACGGCAGATCGCGCGACAATGGGGGAGTGAAAGCAATGTCGCTTCGCCTGCAGCTGCTTCTTCTCCAGGCGCTGATCGTGTGTTCCGTCGTGCTGGTCACCGGCGTTGTGGCAGCCAGCCTGTTTGAACGCCAGGTGCGCGACGCCTACCTCGACCGTATGATCGGCGTCGCGCAATCGGTGGCCACGCTTCCCGCGATCCGCGATGCGTACGACGACCAGGACCCGGCCGCGGTGATCCAGCCGATCGCCGAGGTCATCCGGGAGGCATCGAACGTCACCTATGTTGTCGTGACGGATGCCGACGGCATCCGTTATTCGCATCCAGACACCGATCGCATCGGCGAACCCGTCTCGACCGATCCGTCTGTGCCGCTGTCAGGCAAGATGTTCGTCGGTACCGAGACCGGCACCCTGGGCGAATCCTGGCGGGCCAAGGTGCCCGTTCACAGTGCGGACGGCGAGGTCATCGGCACGGTATCGGTCGGGATTCTGGAGTCGGCGCTTCGCGAGGACTTCGTCGGCGGGCTCGGCGCGCTCGTTTTTCCGCTCGCGGCATCCGCCGTCGTCGGGATCTTCGGAGCCGCCGGGGTGACCGCGATCATCCGCCGCCGGATCTACCGCCTCGAGCCGAAGGAGATCGCGTCGCTCGTTGGGTCGCGGGAGACCATGCTGCACGGCATGAGTGAGGGGATGATCAGCGTCGACGAGGCCGGTGTGATCGTGCTCGTCAACGATGCGGCGCTCGAGCTTCTCGGGCTGGACGAGGATTCCCTCACCGGGCGACTGGCTGCCGAGGTCCTCGATCCGTCGCTCGTCGGCGTGCTGCAGCGCGGCGAACCCGGCGGTCAGCTCGTGCTCGCCGGTGAGCGGATCCTCGTGGCGCGAAGCACGGGCACCGAGCTGCACGGTCGTGCCGTGGGTGCGACCCTGCTCGTGCGCGATCACACCGAGCTCCACCAGCTGCTGCGCGAGATGGACGGCGCGCAGTCGCTCACCAACGGGTTGCGGGCGCAGGCCCACGAGTTCGCGAACAAGCTGCACGTGATCTCGGGGCTGCTCGAGCTCGGCCTCATCGACGACGCCAGGGCCTTCGTCGAACGCACCGGGACCGGGGGAGCACTGCGGGTTCCCGGTGAAGAGGTGATTCTCGAGATCCCCGAGCTTGCCGCGCTGTTGCTCGTCAAGGCCAGCCATGCGCGCGAACTGGGGATGTCGGTCTCGATCCTCCCAACGGATCCGCTGCCGGCGTGGCTGAGGTCGGATGCCGCGTCGACGTTGCGAGGTGACCTCGTGACGGTGGTGGGCAACCTGATCGACAACGCACTCGAGGCGTGCTCGGCGGGTAACCACATCGAGCTGGGCTTCGGGATCGACGGCGCCCGGATCCGGGTGACGGTCGAGGACGACGGAGACGGTATTCCGCCCGATCAGTACGAGCGGGTGTTCGAGGAGGGCGTCAGTTCGAAGGCGATCGCGGCCGACGCGAGCCCGACGCTGCGGCGGCGGGGGATCGGCCTTGCCCTGGTGCGGCGCACGGTGCTCCGGGCGCGAGGTACCGTCACGGTCGGGCGTTCCGAGCGTGGTGGCGCGCTGTTTACCGTCGAGCTGCCGGTAGGCGACCTGCCCGGGCGAAGCCGGCCATCGCAGGAATCCGCGGCGGGTGCTCGTGCGGCCGGTACCGGTGCCGGTGCCGCCGGTGCTGGTGTCATGAGTGCTGGTGCGTCGTGACCGTCGCCGCTGTTCTCCGGACCATCATCGTGGACGACGACATCGAGGTGGCGTCGTTGCACGGCAGATTCGTCGGCGCGCATCCCGCGTTCGCGGTGGCTGCGACTGCGCACAACGGGCCGGACGCACTCAGGCTCATTGCCGAACACCGTCCCGATCTGGTGCTGCTCGATTTCGACCTGCCCGGACTCGCCGGACTCGAGGTGCTTCGCGGGGTGCGGGCACTGGGCGGTGTGCAGCCCGAGGTGATCGCGGTCACCGCCGCGCGCGATGTCGAGAGCGTGCGGCAGGCGCGGAGTGCCGGGATCCAGCACTACCTCGTGAAGCCGTTCACCGCACGAGGCCTCAATGAGCGACTCGACGATGTGGCCCGTGACCGGCTCGCGCTCGTCGAGTCCGGGGTGCGGGCGGAACTCGCCCAACGCGAGATCGACGCTCTCATGACCACGGGCATCCGTTCTCGCATTGTCCTTCCCAAAGGACTCAGCAGTGAGACGCTCGACACGGTTGAGGCCGCGCTCGGGTCCGCACCGAACAGTTCGGCGGTGCAGATCGCCGAGCTTTCCGGCATCTCTCGCGTGAGTGCGCGCCGGTACCTCGAGTACCTCGTCGCTGTGAACCGGGCCGAGAAGACGCTCGACTACGCCACCGCGGGGCGCCCGTCGACGCGCTTCTCGAGGGCAACGGCCGGCTGAGTCCTTCGCATCTTGTGCTCGATCCGCGGAGTCCTATGCTGACCGCGTGGATGCGCTGTGGATAGGACTCGGATTCGTCGTCCTCGCAGTGACGTGGCTCGACGTGTTTCTGAGCGCCCTCAACTATGACGAAGCAGGCTTCATCGCCGGGCGACTGGCGCGGTGGCAATGGGAATTGACGAAACGATTAACCCGGCAAGTTTCACGGCGTTGGCGACCCGCCGTCCTGCGGCAGGTCACCGGACTGCAAGTTCTGGTCACTGTCGTGTGGTGGCTCAGCGGAACGATCCTGGGGTACGGCCTGGTCTATCTGGGGTTCATGCAGGGCAAAAACTTCGTCTACGACGGTGTTCACGGCGACCTGTTCGGCGCGTTGTATTTCAGCGCGGCTCAACTGTCCACGGTCGGAACGTCACAACTGGTGCCAGACACCGACTTTCTGCGTATCCTCTCCGTTACTGAGTCCCTCACCGGTATCGTTCTCGTCGTCCTCATCCTCGTGTTTCTGGTCTCGCTCTTCGACGCCGTCTCCAGCCTGCGCTCCCTCTCCTCTCAATTCGGCAGCCCGGGCGACGGAGTGGGCGAACCGGTTGCGAGCCTCGCGCCGTACTTTCCCCGCGGAACCGCCGTCGATCTTGACGCGCATCTCAGGAGCCTCTCGGATGTGTTCAACTCGTATACCGATGGTGTGCGGAGGCACCACGCCGCGTACTTCTTTCAGAGTGGACGTGACACGTTCTCGTTGCCGTACTCGATTGAGATGCTCGCTGGGACGATCGGAGGGTTGCGCTGGGGGCTTCCCGCATCGCACCCGGCCACCCGGCAACCGACTCTGCTGCTGTTGACCGAGCAGTTCGACGAATTCGAAACGTATATGCATCCGCTGCTCAAGTGGATGAGCATCGATGTTCCTGAGCTGGTGACCGCCGAGGCATTTGCTGGGCAGGTGACGGCAGAGCTGGCCGCTCGGCCGCGGTCGCGGCGACGGGTGAGCCAGCGACACGACGGTGACCGCTGGGTGCACCGCTTCATCGGCGTCAACCGCGACATGGCGCCGCTCGTGGACAGTGAGCCGTTGGGCGACATCAACGATGCGTATTCCCGGTACGTTGCCTGGTTGCCGTTCGCCTACCGTGCCCAGCAGTTCGGCTCGGCGGTCAGCCGCGACCTCGACTATCAACCGGTTTACTCCAGGCGGAAAGACGAATGGCCTCAGGGTGCGCTGGCACCGGCACCCAGCGAGACCGCCGGGAAGCAGAGCGGCGGCGGGCTCAGGGGGTTCCTGTCCCGCCGGGTCACGCTGATCGACCCCGGCTTCTCCCGCCTTCTCGGTGCCCTCCGGGGGCTCATGGCTGCGGCGCTCGCCGTCATAGTCCTCGCGGCTGGTCTGCCGATGCTCGGCATTCCCGCATTCCCCGCAGCGATCTTCGGTGGAATGATTGCGATGTTCACCGGCTCAGCGTCGGGCTCCGCTCACGGTATCCGTCGCCTGGCAGCTGCGCTCTCGGTCATTCCCGTCCTGATTTCGCTGGGAATCAGTGCGATCGTCCCGCACGATCCCATGCCGTCGAGTGTGACACTCGCCTGCCTGGCGTTCGTTGCCGTCGCCGCTACCCGGTTCGGCCCAAAGTTTGGCGGGTTCGGCCAGCTCGCGTTCATGACGTACTACTTCACGTTGCTCCTCGGCTTGCAGGGAAACCAGTTCCCCGTATTCGTCGGTGCAGCGGTTGTCGGTGCCCTCAGTTCGGTCATCGTGCAGATGATCCCCAACAAGAGCGCACACGTCCGGGTGGTGAAGGGCGGTGTGGTCGCGTTTGAGCACCGGCTGGCCCGCTCCCTTGACCCGCTGGTTGACGCCGTTTCCGCTGCGCGCTGGGATCCGGACCTGATGCGTCGCACCCGCGCGGAACTGCGACAGACGCACCAGATGGCCTCATTCCTGACCGGGCAACTCACTGAGAATGATCCTGATCTCGGGCTCGACGCCCAGCAGGCAAGCGTCTTGCGCATCCGGGTTCACGAAGCGGAACTCGCCCTGGTTAACCTGTCTTCCGAGGCCAGACTGGCGACGGGGGCGGGTATGCCGCTCGATGTCCGTGCGCGTCTTGCCGGTGTCCTGGCGTCGGTGCGTGACCACATTGCGGAGATTCCGGATGCTCCGGCGTGGGTAGCGCCGGAGGGTGACGACGCAAGGACGATCGGTGACGGCACGGGATCAGCCTCTTCTCCAGCGGGCTCGCTCGACCTCCGGTCTCTCAGCTCAGAAGCCGCGCGTTGGCCACGCGTGGCACACCGTGTACTCCGTTCCGCATACGAGCTGCAGGAAGCGGTCGATGTGCTCCAGTCGGCGCGAGCGGTGGAGCTCGCGCCGACTCATTCTGGTGACGAGCCATCCCCGCCCTCACCCGAGACCGGTGCCAACGACGCCGCGCAGGCATCCGTCGATCAACGGGAATCTGTCGACGAATCAGCAATCATCGACGCCTCCGGTGGGGATCGGCCACCGGCTGCCGCAGACACCGCACCCATCTGGCGCAGGGCTGTCCAGGCCAGCCTGTCGACAGGGGTAGCGCTTTTCCTTGGGACCTTCGTATCGACAACTCACCAGTATTGGGCGGCGATGCCCGCATATCAGGCGATCGGTGGCAGCGACGGTGAGACTTTCGTGAAGGGTTCGCAGCGGATCATCGGCACAGTGTTCGGTGCCATCGTCGGTTTCAGTATTGCGATCGCTGCAGCATCGGACCCCGCCGTGCTCCTGCCGGTGCTCGCCGTCTGCGTTTTCGCGATGATGTACTTCCGCGGCGCTTCGTCACCGCTCTCATCCTTCTGGAAGACCATGATGTTCGCCCAGCTGTACGAACTGCTCGGCCGACTGAACTCAGAAACCATTGGTGTGCGCATCGTCGAGACGATTATCGGGGCCGGTGTTGCTCTGATCATTGCCGCGTTGATCTTGCCGACGCGAACACGCGACAAGTTTGCCGGGCAAGCCGTCAAGCTGACGCGAACGGTGCAAGCCATTACAGCGACTGCCCTCGAACTGTGGCGGCGTGACCGGCAATTGACCGCCGAGGAGATTGCTGCACTCTCCAAGCAGGAGGTCGCCATGACCTCCCAGTTGCGCGATCTGCAGGCAACGGCCGGCCCGATGAGCTACGGAGCCGGGGCGTTTGAGCCCGGTGGGATCGAGAACCGCCTCACCGGGTTTTGGGAACTTTTGTATTACACGAGGCATTTCATCGCCTCGGCGGAACGCGTGCACCGTGGCAAGGCGCGGCTTACCGACGAACAGTGGGAGCAGCTGGAAGAAACGACCACCCAGAACTTCGAGGCGCTCATTGCGGTCTATGAAGGTCGTGCCTCAGGGCCGGTGGCCCCCGATATCGGTGTCGACGATCTGGGCGACGAGGAGGAGCCCTTGGCCGCAGAGATTGCGCTTCGCGCCCTCGCGAGGGCGAATCAGACGGTCGCGATTATGGCCGTGGACCTCGCTCCGCAGGTTGCGGAGATCCCGCGTCGGCTCCCTGCGTCTCCCGTCTAACTCGCGCACCAGCCTCATGCAGCGACCGAGGTTAGAGACTGATGCGCTCAAATCGATGCACCGATCCATAGGCCTAAGCAGGCGAGACCGACACAGATCACGAGCATGCCGACACTGCTGAGAAACGCGAAACCGTACTTCTTCTTCCTGACGAGCTGTACCGTTTCGTAGCTGGCGGTGCTGAAGGTCGTGAATCCGCCGAGGTGTGCGGCGCCGATGATCACCGCGAGGTCGGTCGGAAGCAGGTGAATCATCGTCAGACCGGTGAGGAAGCCGAGCGCGAGCGAGCCCGCGGCGTTGATGGTCGTGGTGGCCCACTGAAATCCGGTTTTCTGGCGAGACCGGATGAGTTGATCGACCGTAAGCCGGATGGCAGCACCAACGCCCCCGCAAACGACGACGAGCACGAAGACCAGCGGAGTCATGGTGCGTCACCCGTTTGCGTCGCGGCGTCAGGTGTCTTTTCAGCGCGAGCGTTGTTGCCAATGCTGGCGATCACGATGCCGAGCCAGGTCGCGGCGGCGCCGACCACCACCGTGCCGAGGGCGAACGCGATTGCTCCCGCTGTGAACCCGTGTTGAAGAAGCACGGCAGTGTCGGTGGCCAGGGAACTGTAGGTTGTGAAGCCGCCGCAGTATCCGGTGCCGAGCAACAGTCTGAGGTTTTTGCCCGTTTGTCTTGTGCTGTCGAGCCGGGTCAAAGCCTCATACAGATAGCCGAGCAGGAACGCGCCGATCAGGTTGATGATGGCGATCGAGACAGGGATTGTTTCGAACGCGGGAACGGCCATTCTGAGCCACTCCCGGGTCGCAGCACCAAAAGAGCCGCCGACGAAGACGAGGCCGATCGACAACACGAACGAGTGCCCGTGCCGCGACGCCATCATGTGCGGTACGGGCCGGTCGCCGAACGCTGGCAGCCGTGTGGATGCGGGCGAATGACACCGAGTACGCGGGGAGAGCACGCGAGACCGAGTGGATGTGATGTGTCGGGTTCGGTGTGAGTGCCCATAGCTTCGACGATAGTGGCTCGTCACGACTCAGGGCTCTGTCCCAATGGCTCGCACATCCATGCGCGGGGGTGAGAGGGTGACAAAGGGAGCCTGAAATGTCCTGTAGCATTGACGAGGTCGTCCGAGAGGATGACTGGTCGCGGGCTGTGGCGCAGCTTGGTAGCGCACTTGACTGGGGGTCAAGGGGTCGCAGGTTCAAATCCTGTCAGCCCGACCGAATGTCCCGGAAACTCAAGGGTTTCCGGGACTTTTTAGGTTAAGAGATTTGATTGAGTCATCACTACGTCATCACTTTGAGCACTTTTCAGCCGCTGAACCGGCCCAGTCGTCCGAGGCGCTGAGGTCGCTTTCGGTCCCTCCCGATCGTCCGGGATCGTCGTGCGCACCTTCTGGGTATGAGCATCCACGACGAACACCAAACCTCTCCTCACACCGACGAGTGGGGCCTGGAGCCCCTGATGGACGTCCACGAGCTGGCGGCCTATCTGGGCATCCCGATCTCCACCGTCTACGACTGGCGGGTGCACGGCAAAGGCCCCGCCGCCTACCGGTTCGGCAAACACCTGAAATTCGCGATCTCCGACGTGCGCGCCTGGATCGCCGAGCAACGCGAACCCACCAGCGGGCCCAGGCGCACCGATCGGCGGTGAGCCGAGATGCCTCGGCAGCTGTTGGCCGTCGGCACCTTCGGCGACATCAGCACCCACACGTCGCCGACCGGCCGATATGTGGCCCGAACGCGCTACCGCGACTGGGACGGTCACGCCCGTCTGGTGCAGGCCAGCGGCACCACCGCCAGGGCCGCAGAACGGGCGCTGAAGAGCAAGCTCGCCGACCGGGACCTGTTCCAACCCGCCGACACGACCCTGACGCCGGATAGCCTCTTCAGTGATCTGGTGACCTACTGGCTGGAGGACATCGACCTGGAGGACCGGATCTCGAGGACTACCCGGAACCTCTACGAGCGCAACATGCGCACCCTCGTCTCCCCGTGTTCGACAGCCTCGCCCTGCGTGAGATCGGCGTCGCCCGGTGCGACAAGTTCATCAAGCAGCTGTCGAAGATCTCCTACAGTCGCGCCAAGCAGGCCCGGGTGGTGCTGCGGCTCGCCCTGGAACTGGCGGTGCGGCACGAGGTCCTCCCGCGCAACCCGATGGACCACGTTGGCCGCCTGCACCGTGAGCCGCACGTCCCCGATGCGCTCATGGCCCCCGAGGTGAACACGATCCGTGCGGCGATCGCCCAGTGGGAGAGCGCCGCGGATCACATGTCCGGACCGAAGCCCGATGGCCAGCTCGGCGCGATCATCGAGGTGATGCTCGGTACCTCAGCGCGGATTGGTGAGGTGCTGGCGATCCGCCGCCGGGACGTCGACGTCACGAGCTCCGTGCCGTCCATCCGCCTGGCCGGTACGATCGTCAGCCGCAAGGGTGAGCAGACTTTCCGGCAGGATCACCCCAAAACCGCCAGGTCCACCCGCGTTGTCGCCATCCCCACCTTCGCTGCCGACGCGGTCCGCCGGCGACTCGCCGGAGTCGGGAGTGTGGGCCTGGACGAATTGCTGTTCCAGTCCCGGGACGGCACGCCGCTGACGACTGCGAACGTGCGCCGACAATTGCGACAGGTACTCGAGGGAGCTGGAATCAAGGGAGTGACCCCGCACATGTTCCGCCGAACGGTTGCCACCGCGGTCAACACCAACGCCAGCATTGAGCTCGCGGCAGAACTGCTCGGCCACACGGACACGAAGATCACGGTGCAGCACTACATCCAGCGCAGCGAGATGGTGAACCCGGCCACCTCCGCGCTCCTCGACCGAGCATTCGCGAAGGATGAAGAGTGAACGCGGTGCTGCCACGGTCGCAGCACCGTTCATCCCGGGGTTTCGCCGATCTCCGTCGATCAGCGACCCAACCGCAGCTGCTTTCCTCACCGGCTGTTCGCGATGGATGGCTGTCGACTTATCGCGGTGCCGCCACGGTGGCGGCACCGCATCGTCTGGGGTTTGCCGCCAGCGTCGAATCTCTGTACGGGTCGCCTCTACGCACGTGGACCAGGAGTTGGCGAGTGTCGACCACGCATCACGGTGGTGCCACGGTGGCACCACCACCGTCTCTTCTGGAGTTGTACCGAAAGCCCGAGAATCAGGTCCGCGATGCAACGTTTGGGCCTGCTCAGAACTACCTCCCATTCTGCGCCGACGATCGAGAGTTCGCAATCGCTCCATGCGCGAAAGCGGAACCCTCAACGGGGACCCTCGGCGAGCGAGCCCGAGCTTCGCCTTCTGCCCCTCAGTTGGCGGCCCTGCTGGAGCGTATCTGTGCGAACCACACGATGCGGGAAATGATCAATGCGATCCCGTTCGCCGCGACAATGGTGACGGCCCGTGTGGGCTGCACACCTATCTGTCCGCCCCTGCGCGCCGGCTCGCACCGGTTGTGCGGAACTGGTTAGGAAATCGTGTTTTCTAAGATTGCGAGCACTCTATCCACTGTGTGCCTACTGACTGATAATCGCGGACGCCACGCTTGCGCCCGCGGCGACGAGCGCGGCAAGCACCGCCACGCCGATGCCGAAACGGGCTTGCTTGGACTGGTGTTGGAATTGATCGAGCGTGCGCTCTTGGGCGGCTTGCTGAGAAATGAAATCCAACAGCGTCGACACGAAATCCGATCGCAGTTCGGTTGGGTTTCCAGCTTCCCCATTTCTGGTCTGCGGCCGCATCGCATACCGGGCGTGAAGCGTGTAATAATGCTCGTTGGTGTCAGACACCCTCCGGCTTCGCCGAAAGATTGCGGGAAAGGCGAGGAGGGTCTCTCGTACATCATCTGCAGGGAGTGAGAGGTCATTTGCGACATTCCTCGCGGTGCGGCTCTCAGACGACGTCAGAGCGAGGTAGGTCGTTAGGGCGACCAAAGTGTCGAGGTTGTCGCTGTAACGTGCGTCCTTGTTCATGAGGTCAGGGTATGCGCTCTAGTATCGCCAGCTCTACAAAGAAGTGAATTCGAATGAAGCCGCTCTGAACGGAGTGGGTTCGATGCAACTGCACTCAAGGGGTGACGACACTCCGGCTGTCCAGGTAGACGGTCACGCACATTGGGTCAAAGTCCCACACGCCAATCCGCGGCGAACGCTGACGTGCATGGACTCCGCAGCACATCCGTGCATTCGACGGAGGCGCGTCGATGCTCCGCCTCCGTGCTTTTAGGAACGTTCAGCGGGAACGCGCAGCTGAGCCCGCGGGGCCGGAATCCGCAGTCGACCCGCGGGGTCGGGAATACAGACCCCGACAGGGCCGTCGTTCTTAGCAAGCGCATATAGGCCGTCGATCCGTCAGTGAACTCGATAACGTGGGAGTGATCTCGAGATATTGACCTATGTCTGGGGAGCGCCGCCTTCCTTCGCAGGGCTGGCCAGCGTCGGCGCGGCCGTCTGAAAAGCTAACCCCTTCAGCTCAGCCACGTGCACTTGTCCCCGTTTGAACGAGGACGTGAACCCGGTACGGGCTGTCGGACATCCTGACCAGACAATCTGACCATCCTGCAGGAGGATGAAGGGCAGATCGATGTACGTCGACACGGATATTCGAGGGCTTGCCACCCGCCTTTTCACCACCACTTGGTCCGTGTACGCTTTCGCAGGAGCAACAATCAGCACGGACGTCTGAGCGGCGGCGATAGCAGAAGTTGAAAGGATTATTGCTTCCGTCAAAGGTGGAGCGCCCCCACCCGCTGGGACAGTTGTGATCCTGGCAATGAGCGCTTCAATCCGCGTTCGGACCGCCGTGACTCTTGCTTTCATCGCTTCCAGTTGGACCAGGAGTGGAACGTTGTCGTCCCCTGTGCTCACGTTGATCTTCGCCTGCAGTGCGACAGTCGCGTCAGCGAGTCGGTCATATGCTGCGAGGAGACCCTGCAGAAGCTCGAGCAAGGGTGAAGTTCCGGCGACTGGCGTCACCTTATCCGTCGCGACCGTGAGACCGGCAACAGACCCGAGGAGGCGGCGGACTAGCCTCGCGTGGACGGCGAACTCGGAGGGTTCGCTCACCATGTTGGACAGGGACGAGTCGGTAGCGAACAAGCCCGCCACCTCGGTCACCACAGTTGCGGTTGCCGCGACTCCAGCGGCGATGATATCGCCCACTCCCGGCACCGTGAACGGGGTCGTTCCGCCAGGCGCCTCCAAACCGACAAGCTTGAAGGCGGCGTCGTGGAGAGACCCAGACTGATTCACGAGGGACGCGAATTCGGCCTTCATTGAATAGAACGCAACGGAAGATTGCGCCAGATTTGGGTCGCTGGTTATCACCAGCTTCGGAAAATTGGGGACATTCAGTTGTTTGGAGGCAATCAGGTCGTTTACCAGTTCGGTAGCAACGGCATCTAGGACATGCCCGACATTCTCTGATTCACGAAACGCATAGCCCTCAGGCACGGAGACGGTATTTACCGGAATCTGACTTAACTTCGGAACCGCGGCAGCAACTTTCGCTGCCAAGGACTCGTAGTCAGCTTGCTTACGCTCGCGAATCTTTTGTTCGTTCGACAGACGGGTTGTCTCGTTGTCGAGTTTGGATTTGTCCTGGGCAATTCTGGTTGTCTCAGCTGTTTGCTGGGCAACGAGTTGGGCTACCTCGGCGTCGGCTTGAGATTTCTCGCGCGCGAGGCGCGCGGCTTCGCGGTCGTCATGCGCCTTCTTTTCAGCGATTTTTCTATCCAGTTTCGATTTTTCGAGGGTTTCTCGCGTCGTCTCGTTCTCGAGCCTCAATTTCTCCAGTTCAAGTTCTTCTTTTGTGGGCATGCCCGCGTGCTCCTTTGCATTTCGGGTGATGCTGAGCTTTTCTGCAAGATACTGTTGCTGCGACCAATGGCGCTAGCCCTGAATCCTGCTCAAATGCCATCGCCGGATCGTCACGACCCCGCAGCATCGAGCCGAGCCATTTGCGACTGCTTAAACGGCTGCAAGAGAAGGACGCCCCGACAGCGCTCAGCTGGGACCCGTACCCTGAGCGTCACAATGCAGTTAACTGGGGAGAGCCCCAGACCCCACAACCGGCTACGCAGCAGGCCGGTAGCGCCGAGGGCGCGCAACGTCGCAAAGATCTCTATCTCATGCCCCCCATGAGATAGAGATTCTCCTGCGAGTAGGACAGCGCGAAGACTTCTGCGTGTCGGGCTATGGATGCCAGCGGCATTTGAAGGTCGAGTAACGAGGACCGCGACGAACGGCCGCCCTCCATGAGTACGCCCTGGATCAGGAGCAGACCGGCCGCCCTTGGTGCGTTGGTCCGCGAGCGCGCAGACAAAAGGAGGTCTCATCCGGGCTGCGATGGATGACGTCACCCCTGCTCAGTGACTCGGGCCGCGCTATCACCAATCCGAGCTCGCGCCGCCACCGCCAGGGTCGGCGTGCCACATGTCGTGCTTCCAACCATTTAGGACGTTGAGTCGGCTGCTCGGACGCACGTACTTCCTAGTGAGCAAATTCCGTTCCCAAGTTCGTCCGGTCCCATCGGTGAACTCGACAAAAATCTCGTACCTGTTGACGCGGAAAGGGAAACCCGGCGTGATGTGGAGAGGAACGGCTAGGGACTCACCAGGCGCGAGGTCTGGCGTTCTGTTCGCACCGTTGGCCCGAGCCGGCAGCATATGAGCCGGGGGAGATCCATCCTTATTCTGATAGGCATACCAGACCGTGACTGAGTGCACCGGCATCGAGCCGCCGTTGAATACGTGGACGACTTTCGAATCGTCGTCGAAGCTAGTCATGAACCGATCCGCAGGCTCCCGCCTTCGAGTATTAACTTCGCGCACGAGAATCAGAGCGCTCACCAACAACGCACCAACAGTCCCGACGGCGGCGAACCAGTCCGGGACGCTACCCCAGTCCTGGGCGCCCAACCAATCGCTCAGCGATGCCGAAGCTATCATGACGCCACCTTAGTGATGATTCGCGTGGCGCGGTCGCTTGGACGGCGCCAGCCACTACGAACGTTAGAGGCGCTCCGAGGGCGGGCGGAGCGTTCTCTTATCGGTCAGCCGTCATCCTCTTAAGGAACCCCTGCGACCAGCTACGCGACGAGGACCGAATCGATGCCGATAAGCGCCTGGCAGATGAGCGCGCACACTCACAAGTCTGCTCGGAAAACAGCTCGCAAACGCGCTCTACATCGAAGGCTTGCCGCACGCAGAGAAGCTGCTTGAGTTGCTCAATGAATTGGAATCCACGTGGAGTCTCGATCCGGACCAGACACACGGGCACTACTCCTGGGAAAGGGGCCTCTCAGCCTCAATTACAGGCAAGACCTACGCTCTGCCGGATCCGGAACTGGGTGAGATCGTGAGAGCCACAGTCAGGGTTATTAACCACATCTGGATATCGGACGAGGTTGGAAGTATCGATGCAGGTGGCAAGGCAGCGCAGAGGGAGGCCCTCGAAACCGCGAGGAAAGCAATCTCCCGATTTGTCGCTCACCAACCGCAGGATGAAACGACCCTCCAGGGACTCATCGAAGTGGAGGCTCAGATTGAAGAGGACTGGTTTACTTTCCACAAAGATTGATTGCGCGGACGTCACCAGCGAACAGTGTCCTCGGACCTACGGCCGGCGTCGGTGTCGACCGAGTGGTTGACTGTCCGGAACTGATCGGTTGAAGGGTTGCGCCGCAAGGGCGAACGTTCGGGCAAACTCAGTCCCAAAGTCGGCTCCGAGGTCCGAGGCTTTATGAGCTGCACCTGACATCCTGTAAGGCGTGGAAACTACCGAAGAAGCAGCGGGTGAACGGCTATCCAAGACTTCGTTGCGCGACTTTAGGCCGTCACTTTCGCACGAGAAGCCTGACTATGACCTCCCCTCATACCGAATTACCTTGTCGTCGCAGGATGCTCCGATCCCGCTGTTGGGTTCGCTGGGGGGCACAACATTCGCCCCGGCATGCATTCAGGGCAGTCAGCCCTCCTTCAGGTACTCGAATGGCGCGTAAGTTGAGCGAGCGGATCAACCGCCTTCCAGGTGGACCAGAGGCGATCTACGGCTTCATGCGCCTCCCCAACAGGGGCTGGGTCGCCCATTTCCTTGAATGCATGCAATAGGTAATGCCAGGCAGCAGTGCCATGAACGCACGCCTCGTAGAGAGACAACTCGACCCACATCGACCGGTTGTCCAGAATCGTGGGCGCTGTCTCAGCGACCGGATGTCCACCGGCCTCGCAATGATTCCGGTAGTCGGAGTTCGGAAACCGCCCGTCCGCACGCTGCCGTATTTTCCCCGGCTGCCACCAGGCTAGGCGACGCGAGTGATCCGCACGCAGCCAGTCGATCGCGTCCTCCGGGTCCTCCGAGACGGCCCAGGCAAGGTACTCAATCTCAACTAGTTGCCTTACCAACGCCGCTGATGCGTAGGCGCACCGAGTATCGGCGAGTACAACGATTCCTTGAAGAAGTTCGCATCCGATACTGGCGACGAGCCCGGAAGCCATGACGCGCGAGCGGTGAGATTCATCGACTTCTCTGTTCACCGCAACCTCACGAGCTACCGATCCGAACTGGGCGAAGGCGCCCGTCAGCGCGATAACCAGCTCACGGCGCACGCGCTGCGCGTCATCGCCGCTCCCAGCTGGTGGCTGTCCCGCATCCATGCTTGGACGCTACCAGCATGTCTGAGACGCTCGGAACGGAAGCGCGCCAGATCGGGATGGCTCATGCGCAATGCTCGACTGACGCCGGGTCGCAGCGTATGCTGCGGCAGATCTCAATTCTGGCCTGAGCCCGAGGGGTACGGCCGCGCTCAAGAGCGAAGACTGTAGCTCGCGATCAGGTCTGGTCGCTGAGACAGTTGCGTCTCGAGTCGGCTGTCTGGCCAGAGTTCGATAAACGGGAGCTTGCCGTCGGCATTGTGCTTTTCTACGATCGCCACAGCGTCGGAGGTGAAGCGTCCGCTTGTCGCGATTACCAAGGTTCGAACGACGGGCGGTTCCCAGAGGGGGAGCGCGGCCAGTGTGTTCATGATGTCGGCAGGGGCCACGGACTTCGTCGTCCAATGCTTGGCCTGGACAATCACTCGCTCAATGCGGGTCGTTCCACCGTCATCCTTGATAATTCGCTCGGCTGACAGGTCCCGCCCTCGATCAGGCGCACGCGTTTTCATGAGCCACTCGACGTTTTGATAGCTGGGGAATCCCCTTAGCAGGTCGAATAGCAGTCGTTCAAATTTGTCGTCATCGACCGCCGTCCAGGTGAGGCCGGTGGTTGCGCCCCCTGTGGGTCTTGCCGAGGCGGCGACACCGAGGTCGATTGCTGGCACCGGGAGTAGGTCCGTCTCAGAGAGACTTGCGGCCTCGATGTCCTCGCGAACAGACGGCCAATCCATCTCGGCGATGTCGTGCCAATCGTGGCCCTGACCGAAGTGGAGATGCCTGTGAAGATCACCCCATCGCCCCTTCCTATCGGTGGTGTCGCCGAGCAATCGCTCGATCTCGCTGATCGAGTCCTCAACCACCTTCGTTTTGGGATCATCTACACGACCCGGTGAGTTGGGATCAACTGACTCAGTGAGCTGGGCAAGTGTTCCGTTGATCGTGGAGGTGAGTTCGTCCAAGCGGTCGTGGATTGCTCGACGTCGCGCTTGGGCGAGCCTGAACCGGTACTCATCGAGTTGATGGCCGGGCTTCTCCAACTCGTTCATCAGTGCGAAGGCAGGCTCGCCGATCTCGAAGTAGTCAATGAATGATTGGCCAGCCTCGTCGATGTCCGGAAGCTCTTCGGTCACCGTCAACCCATCGATGGGAGGTAAGCCGGAGAGCAAAGGCGTCCACGCCCGGCGTAGGTCCTCGTACTCCCGGCTTGTGCCGCGTTGTGGGCTTGACGGGATCATTGGCTGGGCGCGATCCCAGATCGCCTGAAGCTTGGCAAGATTCGCTGCAGCACGGTCCATCACCTGGAGAAGCTCGTCAAGATTCACTCCACAAGTTTCTCACCTCTTCCTTCAGGACTGTGCGCACTACCTACCTGACGTGACGGTCTCCGTGAGGGTTATGAGCGTAGGAAACGGCTACAAGTACCTGCGGCCACCGATCCCCCGTCCACTCCGTTGACGGGTACTACGCGCAGGAGACGGTCCGCGCGGCTTCCGCCTCGGCTCGGGTATCACCGGCATCACCGCGCTTGGCAGCAGGGAGATCGCCCTAGCCGATCGCGTTTCTTGGGCCCAATTGCTACTTTTTTCATCAGCATTGGCCGAGATCCGGTCACCGGCGAACGTCGTCAGGTCGAGATTGCACCTGAGTACATCTTGAACGGGCTGGAGAGCACGCACCCGCTCGGCCGCCTGGGGCAGCCGGAAGAAGTGGCTAACGTGACGACCTTCCTGCTCTCCGCAAGGCGAGCTTCATGACTGGCGCTTACGTGTTGATCCGCGGCGCGTACACCGCCGTCTAAACGCCCGCTCATCGCAGTTGCGGTTCGAGGGCCTCGAAGGGGGAGATCCGGTGCCACACCTTTTCCGGCCCCACCGAGCTACTCCCGACCCAGGACATCATGTGGAATCGGACGCACGAGTTTGTCGACGGGACCCAGGGTCATTTCGCTCCGCTAATGTACTTTCGTCGTCCGACGTCATCATTTGCTCATCACTTTCATCTCGATCCGACCGGATGTGTCCGAGTAGAATCGGAGGTAGTGAACCGCCCGGTTCCCTGTAAACACAAGGGAATCCGCGAGTTTTCGAAGACAACCGGCAACGACCAAAATAGGGCCTGATCCTCCAAGGAGTCGCGAGTTCAAATCACGTCAGCCCGACACAATAGAAAGCCTCTGCTGGGACATCTGCTTTTTAGGTGGACTGAGTCGTCGCAGCCGCCGGCGATCCTAGAGACCGATCTCCGTAATAGATCGGTCTCTGCCCTCGGACAGCGCTTGGTCCAGGATCCACGCCAGATGCACTTCTGCCATCGATGATGTCAGACGAAGATCGCGGTCTATGAGCTGGCTAATCTTTCCAATGCGGTATCCCAGCGTGTTCGGGTGAATGAATAGCGCGCTCGCGGCTTCACGATGACGATACTCGCTGGCCGCAAGCACACTCAGGGTCTTTACCAGCTCGGAACCGTGGCGGGCGTCATGCTCTCGAAGCGGACCCATCACACTCGAGAGGAATCGCGTAAGGCTCGGGGTCTCGGATGCTTCAAGTAGGACGTGGGCGACGCCCACACGGCCGCCGTCGATCAGATCCGACGATCCCGGTCGGCGGTCGGCGAGATCGAGCAACTTGCTCGCGATTCGGATGACACCCTGCAGGTCTGAGAGGTCTTCCACGCGGTCAAACTTCACTGTGGTCCAAGATCCGCGCTGTGTCTGGAGAGCGAGGGACAGCGCGGTGCCTAAGCTCTCCTCCCGCTCAGTGCCGGATTGCAAGGCCACAAGCCGTCGCCCCAGACGCGAGACGAAGGCGCCGCTCTGGCCCAAGCCAGGCCGAACCGTTAACGCCACGCGCGCTGTGACGTCGGTGTCGCCGTCCCCTGCGTCCGTGGACGCTACAGCGATTTGGATTGGGAAGTCGAGGGTGAAGTCATGAGTCGTAAAAAGATGCTTCACTGCTTCGAGCTCGTGAGGGTGCTCGGCTGACAGCAGACGCTCGAGGAGGTCATCAAGAACGCGTTCGCGTCCCTGTTCGTTCTGGGCGAGCACAGCGAGTTCCCGCTCGAGCGCCATGCCGAGGTATCCAAGCACCGCCGAAGTGGTGTCGTCCGACTCCGCAGCGGAGATAACCAGGGTGCCCAACTGTGCGGTCTGAACTGTGAGTGGGCGAGTAAGCACGGTCATGCCGGGACGGGCTGCCAGATCTGGAGCACGCGTTCCCGGAAGATGGGGCGCACCGTCTGGGGCGCCCACCGCGATCGTGCGACCGTTCGGGTCGAGTACGACGACTGAAACCCCTACCGCCGCGGCTGCCGTGTCGACGAGTGACTCGATGCCTGCTCTCGAGAGGGAAGCCTCGGTGAGCGCCTTGTAGAACCGTTCGAGCCGGAGTCGGTCACGGAGGTTGCGTTCGAGTGCTTCGAGCTGTGTCGCCCGCTCGGTCTGCAGCACGGACGCGTTGATCGCTGCGGCAGCGAAATCGGCAACCGCAGCCGCCGCGTCCATCTCGACGGGCCCGAACACGTGCGGCTCTGCGAAGTAGAGGCTTAGCACGCCAAGCACCTCGCCACGCGTAGCGAGAGGGAACGTTGCTATTGAGCGGACACCGCTCTTGTGTGCCACATCCTGCCAGAACCCCAACCGTGGTTCGGCCCGAATGTCTTCAACGGTGACAGGGACGCCGAACTGCCATGCCTCAGTCACGGGAGTCCAGTTCTGCCCGAACTCGGGTTCCTCGATCCAGTGGTCCAGGTAGTCCGACGGTAACCCGTAACTCCCGGTGACGGTCTCTGAACCAGCCCCCCAGATCACCAGCGCGGAGCGGCACCCAGTCACCCTTGCGGCAGAGTACGCCACGCGCCGGAAGAACTCGGCGATATCCTCACTCTCGTTGAGTTGCCGCGCAAGCGCGGCGAACGTGCGAAGCCAGTCCACATCGGCGCTTATGTGCCCGTTCTCGCTGGTCACCTTGTCGGTCAGCACAGCTCGTACCCCCCAAGAGAGGAGCTCAGGAGGGCGCCTCAAGTTCGCCCTCCTGAGCATATTGCCCGAAGTGTCGGGGGACTAGGCCTGCACGACCGCCTCGTCGGATTCCTTCACAAGTCCGAGCGGCAGACGGTGACGGATTGTGGCCGCGCGCCAGATGAAGACGACAGCGCCAAGGACGAAGATGACGGCCGCGACCACGAGGGCTCCTGAGTAGCTCCCCGTGGTGTCGCGGAAGATGCTGAAGAGGTACGGCGCACCGATGGAACAGGCGCTGAAGATGACAACGATCACTGAGAAGGCGATGGCGAAACTCCGTTCGCCCAGTTCGCGGAGGATAAAATACCCCATCATTTCGATTTCGCCGCCGGCGACGGCGGCGAACGCGATGATTCCGACGAATGCCACCCCGAACGTCAGTGGAACCCCAAGGCCCAGCAGCAGAGCGCCGACGGCGCCAAGCAGAAGGAAGGAGACAGCGACGACATAGCGTGGCAGCACGTCGAGGAGCAGGCCGGAGACGACGCGACCCAGCGCCGCCGCGATGAAGAACATCGAGAGGATCGTCCCTGCTTCGGCGGGGTCGAGTCCGCCCGTGCTGAGTACGGGGAACATGTTGGCGAGGAAACCGCCCACTGGCATGACCATGAAGGCGAACGCCAGGCCGAGCACCCACACGTCACGGTTCCGCACGGCCGCGCCGAGGGTGGTCAAAGGCTTCTGCTGATCGACCTCCTCCACGATGATTGGTGCGTTCTCTTCCGCGTCAACCGGATCAACGTGGACTTCCTGACGGATGCGGATTCCCCACAGGGAGACAGGGACGGTGACCACAAGCAGGATGCCGGCGATCACGAGGTATCCGGCTCGCCATCCCGAAGATGTAATCACCGAGACGAGGATCGGAGAGAGGATCGCAACCGACAATCCCGCAGTGAGGCCCATGAGCGACAGGGCCTTACCGGCACTCTTTCGGAACCAGCTGACGACTGTACGGTTCCACGGGACCATGGATACTGAGGCGACGAACATGCCAGCAACGAGTCCGAAACCGTAGTAGACGCCGAGGCTCAACGGGAGTGAAACGAAGATCCCTATTGTCGCGACGAGTCCGAGTAGTCCGAACAACACGACCTTCTTAGGGCCGAACCTTTGGACCGCCTTGCCCACGAACGGCGTCGAAATGGCGGTAACCACGCCCATGATCGGGGACAGCAGGACCTGCGACGACGACCATCCCGTTTCGGCGATGAGTGGCTCGATGAACAGCGACGACGTGTTAGTGATCATCACCCCGGCTGTGCCCCAGCCGATTGCTGCGGCGACCGCTGGTTGCCACCCGGCGCGCCATTCGCTCGGCGTTTTCGTGAGTGTTTGTGTCATTTCATCTCCATTGATGTTCGTTGACGGGAATCTATGAAACTCGGAAGACGGGGAGGATTTCTCCGTCGAGCGGAGCGGGGTATGTGGCTGAGACCGGGAGACCGGCGCGCAGGGCGTCGACGTCATCGCACGCGATCGGGGCCATGATCCAGGGGCCTTCCTTCAGTGCAATGAGACCGCCGAGCGAGACGATGGGCTGTGCGCCGGTGGCGTCGGGCCGATCCCGACCTACGATCCAGCTCAGCAGTTGGCCAGTGCCGCTGGCCTCGGCCCATTTGAGCTCCGTGGTCGGATCTGCGGGATCCAGCCGCGAACCTGGTGCAAGGTATGTGCCGTCGCTCCCTTGCTTCAGTAGGAGGCGCCCCTCGCGTGCTGCTTCGAAGAACGGCGCGGACGCCTCGTCGCGCCGGACAGGGAGACGCTTTATGGTATTCATGAGGCCAGATCCCCCCGCATCGTGACATTGGGACTCAACAGGAGAGCACCGTGGTGCTCGAAGAAGCCGCCGTTTCCGGTGACGAGTACAAGGTCGTGCTTGTCGACTTGACGTTCGCCTCCCTCGCCGCGCGCCTGGATGATGCCTTCGGACAGTGGCGTCATGCCCCACATGTAGTAGGACGACAGCTCGCCCCCGCCGGTGTTCACCGGAAGGGATCCTCCCGGGGCAATCGCCCCGCTCTCAACGAAGGCGCCTCCCTCGCCCTTGTTGCAGAACCCATAGTCTTCGAGTGTCACCAGTGTCGTGTAGGTGAAGCAGTCATACAACTGGGCAACGTCGACTTCGGAACGTTCGATGCCGGCCATCGTGAACAATCGGGGGGCGGCATCCGCAGCGCCGGTGACGATTCCAAAACCACCCTCGCGGTCCATTGGTTGAGCGAGGTGGCTTTGGGCCCATGCCGCCACGTTCACGGCGGGGTGCGGTCCGTGCTGTGCCCGGTCGGCTGAGGTGACGATCACCGCGATGCCGCCATTCGATACCAGGCAGCAGTCGTAGAGCCCCAGAGGGTCGGTGATCATCCGCGCGTCCATGTAGTCGCCGATGGTGAGCGCAGTTCGGAACTGAGCGAGGGGATTCATCGTCGCCCACTCTCGCGTGGACACTGCAACGGCCCCGAGTTGCTGCTTCGTAGTCCCGTAGGTCTCCATGTGTCGCCTGGCGGCGAGCGCGTACATGGCTGCCGCCGAATTGATGCCAGATGCGAGTGCATACCCTCCGAGACCGGATGCTTTGAAACCGCTGTAGGCGCCGCCAGATCCGCGGTTCTCCACGAGTGGAGCGTCGGCGAAGACGCAGGCCACCGTTGTTGCGGCGCCGCTCATAACGGCGAGACTCGCCTGCTGCACCATTGCGACGGCGGTCGCCCCGAAGGAGTTCACCTCCGCCAGCATCCGCACGTCGGTAAGCCCCAAGTCCGAAGCAATCCTGAGGCCGATGTTCTCCTGAATGCCACTGCTCACCAGCAACCCGTCGATCTCACCAAGGGTGATGCCGGCGTCTGCGGCTGCCCGCACGACGGCGTCGGTGGCGAATTCTGCAGCGGTCTTGCCGTACACCTTTCCTAGCTCGGTCATCCCGAGTCCTGAAATGGCCGGGGCCCGAGTAGGAGCCAGTCTGGATGGCATTTGCGACTCACTTTCCTCGATGTGACGTCTGCAGGATCGGTGGTTCGACCCTGCCCGTCGGTTCTTTGTAGCTGTCGCGCATCATCGCGGACAACAGTTGCAGACAAGGTTCGTGTCGGCACCCAAGTGGAGGAGCGCTTCTTGGGGTGCGCGCCCAATGACATCCCCTGCGCCCCCCCGGTGGTATTGGATGCTAACCGTTACAAAGGAGTGGCACGTGGCTCAAGCTGAGGACAACACTTATCTCCGGGGACTGCGTGTTCTCGAAGTCGCGAACGAGCTCGGTGAGTATGCCGGAAAGCTCCTTGCCGGCCTGGGGGCCGATGTCGTGAAGGTGGAGCAGCCCGCAGGGGAGGAGACACGCGCCTACGGTCCGTTCCTGGACGACGTTGCCCATCCCGATCGAAGCCTTTACTTCTGGCACTACAACCACGGCAAACGGGGCATCGTGCTCGACCTCGACACGGACGAAGGGGTAGAAACGTTCCGCCGACTGGCAGCCCTTGCGGACGTCCTGCTGGATACGAGACCAAGAGGGTACCTGGAGTCGCGGGGGCTGGGTGCGGAGGCCATGCGCGAGACGAACCCGGGCCTCATCTACGCGAAGATAACGCCTTTCGGCGAAGACGGGCCATGGGCGGACTACCAGGGGAGCGACCTCGTGCACCTTGCGCTCGGCGGCATGATGATGAACTCTGGCTACGACCCTGATCCGAGTGGGGACTACGAGACCCCGCCAATCGCCCCGCAGATGTGGCACGCCTATCACATCGCCGGCGAGCAGATGGTGATGTCGATCATCGCTGCAGCCTGTCACCGTCTAGTCAGTGGGCGGGGCCAGTACCTTACGGAGTCAATTCACCAGGCGGCGGCAGCATGCACTGAGAGCGATCATCCGATGTGGATCTCACTGCGCATCCCCTACATCCGACAGACAGGCCGCCACGCATCTCCGATCCTCACGACCCGCGCGATTGCACCGACGAAGGATGGTCGCTATGTGATGCCATATACCACCTATGTGCAGAATTTTCCGGACAGCTGGTCAGCCGATATCGCGACGCTTCGTGCTTACGGTATGCAGGGCGAGCTTGATTCTGAGGAGTGGGAAGACCCGGCGTTTCGGGTGGCGAACGCTGATCGCATCGCCAACCGGATGGACAAGCTCATCGGACGGACGCGCTACGAGGACGACCTCTGGCGAGAGATGCTCGCCAAGGGACTCACCTGGGCGCCCGTGCGCAACCCAGAGGAGAATGTGGCCGACGAGCACTGGCTCATGCGCCACACTTACACGACGGTGGAGCATCCTGAACTCGGGCGTTCGTTCACCTACGTCGGCGCCCGCTGGTATTCGGAGCAGGTTGAGTGGAGCCTTGAGCGCCGAGCGCCGCTGCTCGGGGAGCATACTGCCGAGGTAGAGGACGGTTGGAAGGCAGCGGTCGCATCTCCGCTCACAGTCTCCGGGCCGCACCGGGCAGCCGATCCTGCGGCTTCACCGAAGAGTGTGCATGGCGCTCCTCTGCCTCTGGCCGGGGTCCGCATTGTCGACCTGAGTTGGATGCTGGCCTCGGCGGGCGCTGGGCGATTCCTCTCAGCGATGGGTGCGGAGGTGATCAAGGTGGAGCACATGTCCAGGCTTGACGGCATGCGCTTCGCCGGCATGCCCTTCCCCGATCGAGCCGAGCGCGACGCCGCAATCGCACCGATGCGCTACCCGCAGCAGACGAGCGTCAACCAGTCGGCGAATTTCAACGAGATTAATACCGGCAAGCTCGGCCTTTCGCTTGATCTCAAGTCGGCTCGGGGCAAGGAAGTGCTCGAGGATCTCATTCGCGCCGCCGACTTCGTAATCGAGGGGTACTCTCCAGGAACTATGGACCGGATGGGGTTGGGATATGAACGGCTTCGCGAGGTGAATCCCAAGATCATCTATGTGCAGCAGTCAGGCCTCGGACAGCATGGAACCTACGGCGGCGCAAAGGCATTCGGTCCTACGGCGCAGGCATTCTCGGGCCTCACGGAGATGTCGGGATTGCCGAGCCCGTGGCCCCCCGCCGGCATCGGGTACTCGTATCTTGATTGGTTCGGTGCCTACAACATGGCGACAGCCATGGTTGCGGCGCTCTACCGCAGGGACATGACGGGGGAGGGATGCTGGATCGACTCGTCGCAGGTGGAAATGGGTATTTACCTTCAAGGTTCAGCGCTGCTGGACTATTCCGTCAACGGCCGACCGTGGCGCCGGTATGGCAACCGCTCGCCCTTCAAGGCTGCCGCCCCACATGGTGCCTACCGTGCGGAGGGCCGAGACCGCTGGGTGGCGATCTCCGCATTCACAGAGGTGCACTGGCTGGCGCTGTTGGCGGTGCTCGACGCAACGGAACTGAACGACGATCACCGGTTCAGCACTTTGGAGGGACGCCTGCAACATCAGGACGAGCTGGATCGGCTCATCGAGACCTATACGGCGCGCTGGGACCGGTACGAACTCATGCATGCTCTCCAAGCGCGGGGAGTGCCGGCGGGGGTGACACAAGATGCGCATGACAAGGTCGAGTTAGACCCGCAGCTCAGCGCCCTTGCGTGGCTGGTCGAGCTCGAGCACTCGGAGTTCGGCTCCTGGCCGGCGAAAGACTTTCCCGTCACCTTCAGCGAGACGCCGACCCATATCGGTGGGCCGAAGAACCGGCATTCGCCGTGTTATGGCGAAGACACCGACGATGTGCTCACAAGGGTGCTTGGAATGTCGGAGGCGGAAATCGTCGAGCTAAGGGAGCAACGGGTGGTCTAGCTCATGGTGTGTCCGAAGTGCTCGGCTCAAGCGATAATGCCTTGGGATGGCGGATTAGCCGGGGAGTGTTCCAGCGTGCGGGCAGCTCATACGAATGCCTCTCGGGAATCGAACGATAGTTCTGGGCCGCTTGTTGCAGTGGACGAGCGCGCGTGTCGCTCCGGGGCCTCCACGCGAGTACGGCAGTGGCTCTTCATCACGATCGTTGGTGAACCCCACTCGATGCCCTCGATCACACCGTTTACTCATCGCAATCACCCGCAGTCGACTGGAATCGATCCGGTGCAATCGGAAGCACCGAACTGCCTGGTTCCCCGTCGACACAAGGGAATCCGTGAGCTCCCGACACGACTGGAGCGGCCCCGAAACGGGCCGAATCTTCCAAGAGGTCGCAGTTTCAAATTCCGTCAGCCCGACCGCAACGTTCCGGAACCACATGGGTTACTGGGACTTTTGGTTCTTCGAGGCGCTGACGTTGTTTCCGGTTGTCTCCGATCGCTCGGGGACGGGCTTCCCACCTTGTGGATGTGCGCACGCAAACTTTCTCACGCGCCGTCAAACGAGGGGCGCCTGAAGCTCGCCGAGTGCTGCTGCGAGGAGCTGGATCTGAAGGGTGACCTCGAATGGATGGGCAAATATGTGGTCATCCTTGTGGGAAGGTAAAGGCCGACCCGCGAGAGACGCGAGCCGGCCGGGACGATATGCGGGCGGCGTGCTCACCGGTCGCGGATGAGAGAATTCCGCGCGGCAGTGTCGATCACGTCTGAGACAAGCCCGGACTGCGTCATGAACACAGCATGGCTGGCCGACACACGAGTGACCTCGGCCCCGGCCCGCGTAGCCATGTGCAGCAACATCGCCTGGTCGAAGGAATTGTCCTCGGTGGCGATTACGGCCCAGGACGGCTTGTCATGCCAGGCAGCATGCTCGACCGGGGTCGCGAACGCCGACATATTGATGGGTACCTGCGAGTCACGGAGGAATGCGGCGTCGTCATCGCTGGCATCCGCAGCAAAACCAACCTTGAACGTGTCGTGGTTGAGGAAGCCGAATCCGTCATCACCGACATCGATCACAAACTTGGGCGTCTCAGCGAAGCCCTGATATTGCTTCGCTGTGTTCTCGCCGGAGTCGGGCGCCAGCGCGGCCACGTACACCAGCCCGGCCACGTTGGGATGCGATCCTGCCGCAGTGATGACGGTGCCGCCCCACGAATGCCCGACAAGGATGGTCGGGCCCTCCTGCAGATCAAGAACTCTGGTGGTGGCGGCGACGTCATCTTCCAGAGAGGTGAGCGGGTTCTGCACGATTGAGACGCGATAGCCGCGATTGGTCAGGTTGTCATACACGCCACGCCACCCTGATCCGTCGGCGAATGCGCCGTGAACCAGAACGACGTTCTTTACTTCCTGGTTGGTGTTCATTTCGGTTTCCTTTCGATTGCTCGTCGGATGAGACCGGCGAGAGCTTGAGTTGGGTGAGCGGATGTTGACCCGGAGGTTGGAGAGGTTGACGAGGCCCACGAATCGATGATCTGACGCCGTGTTTCCTGTTCCGAAGAGTCAATTGACTCGCTCGAGTCATCGGCAGGTCGTCGAAGGTCCGGCGGACTGCGAGATGGGGGAGCCCAAACTCCACACGTTGGGGGGCAGCCCCCGTGCGCTCGGGTGAGGGTTTCTCATATCATCGACTATGGTTACCCGGCCGTATTCGCAGAGCGACGCGCCTCGGGTGTCCGCTCTCGTTCTCCGACACCTCGAAGACTTGTACGGGGCCGCGTCGATGCCAGCGGGAGTGGTCGAACGCGTTAGCCGTTCGGACCATTGGTTCGGGATTCTCCCGCGGATCAGCGACCTGACCTTTGAGGGTATGGCGCTCGTCCCCGAGTTTCGCTCGATGGCGCCTGACCTACGAGGGCGTTTGCTCGCGTTCGCGCTTCAGGGCGGTGGAGCCTCGGCTATTCAACCGGACGCTGCCGCAGCGACCCGGTTCGTTGAGATCGCCGAGCGCGGGCGCATTTCGTGGATCTCGGATCTTCACCGGCTGGTGGTCCTGGCCGCAGCTGACTCGGACGACCACCTGATCGCCGGCGGCGTGTGCTTCTCGGAGCATCCGCCGCCCCACGGTGGTGCCCTCCACCTGCTCTTCGCCGAGGCGCGCGTCGAGGAATCCGACCTCGTCGCTGCCAGCGAGTTTTTCGCGCGAGCAGACCGTCCCTCATGGGCGGTGCACTGTCTCGTCAGCGCAGCCTCTTCGGCTTCAACGCCGGAGGCAGCGGCCGGGTTCGCCGCCGCTGCGACGAATATCGCGGCCTGCGACGGCGACTTCCGGGTCGCGGAGCGGGTTTTGGAGCGTTTCACCGCTACTGACACCCGAGTGCTCCTCCGCGAGAGCGCCCCCGCGCGGGCACTCCGGCAGGCGCTCGTCGAGAGCGATCCGGTGGCCGCCGTTGCGACGATTCTCGGTCGGTTGCGAAACGATTCCCTTGGTTCCGAAGACGCCGGGGAAGCCCTCGCGGTCTTCGCGCTGGTCAACCTGGTCGGCGCAAACGGAGCCGCATGGGAGGACTTCCTCCAGGCGTGCACCTCTGTTCCGGTCCTGCACCCGCACGTCGCCGCCGTCGCGGCCTCGATCAGCTCCCTCAACGCCCCGGTCCGGGCCCATCTCGACTACACGGCCGCAAGCGATGGGCGGGGCTGGTCGCAGGTCGCCGTTTGCGTGGCGATGATCCTGGACGCACTGCGAAATATGCGCTTGATGAATTCAGTGGCGCCCAGCCGCCGGCTCGCCAGACGTGTGGGAAACCGACTCGTGCGGGCAACCGAATCGACTCACCTGTCTCTCATGCTTTCGCACATTCAGCACTGGAAGGAACTCGAGGCGACCGTGACGGTCGCGCGCGAGGCAACCGATATCGTCCCCATGCCGGTCCAGCGGATTGCTACCGAGGCGACGTATGCATTCGCCGAAGCGTTTCAGGGGGATGCGATAGCGGCACGACAGCGGGTGGACCGTATTCTGGCTGAGCCAATCCTGCATCACTCGCATCGATTGCGGGCGATAGTGGACTCTGCTGTTGTCATGATCGAAGGGCCGCAGGGCAATTACGACCAAGCGATGGCCCTTCTATCCACCCGGCAGACCGACCTTCTCAACCTCACGACCGGACCGTGCGGACCCATGGAGTTATTCGACTTCGTTGACTACGCACTGATGGTGCACGAGGAAGTGCAGGCCGTCTCGCGAGTGGAGCAGTTTCGTCGAGGGTTGCAACGTTTGCATTCGGAACGCGCGGATTTCGTGGTGGCTGCCTGCGACGCGATCATCGCGGCGCGAACGACCTTGGCGCCCACGGAAGAACTGTTGCTGCGCGCGGAATCCCTTCCCTTCGTGTACGAAGCCGCCCGCCTGCGGCTCGTTTATGCCGAGCAGTTGCGGCGCAAACGCCGTACGGCCGAAGCGCGCCGCCACCTACTTCGCGTTCAGTTCGATCTGGAGAGTGTGCAGGCTGGCGCCTGGCTGGATCGGGTGCAGCGCGAGCTTCGCGCGTGCCAGAGAGAGATCGCCGTGCGCGTTGCTGACCTGACCGAACAGGAGACACGGATCGCGGAGCTGGCCGCGGAAGGCCGATCGAATAAAGAGATCGCCGCGCGCTTGTACTTGTCGCCACGCACCGTCGGAGGTCACCTTTACAAGATCTTTCCCAAGCTCGGGATTACGACCCGCGCGCAGCTGCGCGATGCGCTGTCGGAGAGCACGGATGCCGGCGCCGGGCGCTCGCCCTCAGAGTGAGGCAAACACCACTCTCGCCCCTGTCACGGAACCACTCGGACGGGCAAACGACTCAATGTCTGGCAGTGCGCGGTCGCCGCAGGATCATGACCTATATGGTCCGACCCGCGTGCAGGTGCTGAGCGCCGCCCGAGTTGATCTGACGATCCGACGAATGGTCCTGCCCCGCGAAGTCTACGTCGACCGACCGATGTCTACCCTTGACGCTGAGTCAGCATCGGCTGTCCCACACCCGTTTGGGGAGGCTGCCGCCCGGTCCCTCCCTGTATACGATGTGCACAACAACGCAAGGGGAGATCAGTGCGGTTCATCGAGGGAGTGGCGCTCGGCGCTTTGGTGCTGTTCCTCAACGGCTGTGCGGTGGCAGCGGTTCCCGGACCGACCGTGACGGTTACGGCGACCGCATCGCCTGAAGTCCGCGGGCCCGAATCACGCATCGACGCGCTCGACGCTTATGCGCTCTGCGCGGCGCGAATCTATAGCCCCCCGATGGATGGGAGCTACTCCTCCAGCTTCACTCCTTTCGCCGAGGCGACCGTCGAGCCCACCGATTCCTCCGGCTGGTATGTCTTGTTCAAACGAACCGACACGTCGCCGGTGGCTGCGGACTACCCCGGGCTGGGGACCGAATCGTGGGGGCGCTGCGCACTCGAGGGAACGATTATGGATGTCACCTGGATCGCGGGCGGATACTGCTCGGGCTCGAAACCTGTCGACGACCTCTCTGCCCTCAGCGCGATCGAGCCGTTCGACGCCTCAAACCCGCAGCCTCCCGTCTGCCCGACAGGGAATTGAAACATGGCGCAACTTCGATCGATTGCTACCGCGCTTGCTGCCGCGCTTGCTCCGGCGCTCGTTCTGGCGGGTTGCGCCGCCGCGGAGGTGCCGGGCCCAAGCCTCACGGTGACCGCAACGGCCACGCCATCCGCTGCGCCCCGCGCCCCGTCCGACCCCATCGAGAACTTCGACGCGCTCGCTCTCTGCTCGGCACGGACCATCGAGAGAAGCCCGTTCGGTGACTTGCCAAAGTCGCGGACTCTCGACCTCGACCAGGTGGAGCACCGTCCGGACGGGAAGTGGTGGATCGTCATCCATGAACACGATCCCAATCCGATCCCCGATGACCACATGTATCCCGATGGCGACTCGTGGTCCTTCTGTCTGCTCGGCGGTACTATCGGGAACGTCGAATGGGAAGAATTCGGTGGATCGATGGAAGAGCCCGGCGTCCAGCAGCCCTAATGAGCCGGGCGCTCGTAGCGTGGCGGCCTTCGCCCGCAGCACCGAACTTTCGCGTTCCACGTTGACGTCACTAGCCCGTGCCCTCCATGCGCCCGCCCGCCCGGTACGATCGTCAGCCGCAAGGGTAAGCAGAAGTTCCGACAGGACCACACTAAAACCGCCAGGTCGACTCGCGTTGTTGCCATCCCCAGCGCCACCGCGAACCCTGTCCGCCAGCGGCTCGCCAAGGTCGGGAGTCTGGGCTTGGATGCATTGCTGTTCCAGCCCAGAGACGGCACGCCGCTGACGATCGCGAATGTGTCGTCAACTGCGACGGTTGCTCGCGGGAGCGGGCATCAATGGAGCGCCCCCCACCTGTTTCGCCGTACCGTTGCCTCTGCGGCCAATACCAACGCCGGCATTAAGCTCGCCCCGGAGCTGCTCGGCCACACGGACACCAGATCAGGGTGCGGCACTACATCCAACGCAGCGAGATGGTGAGCCCGGCACGGCCGCGCTCTTGGACAGGGCGTTCGCGAACGACGAAGGTTGGAGGCGGTGCCGCCACGGTGGCGGCAGCGCGTCATCTGGGGTATTGCCGCCAGCATTGAATCTCTGTTCCGGGTCGCGGCTACGCACATGGACCAGTTGGCGAGCGTCGACCACGGATTACGATGGCCCCACGGTCTCTTCTGGTGTTCTTGCTAGGTCCGAGAATTAGGTCCTCGATGCAGCGTGCGGCCTGTTCAGACCGCTGCGAAAGACGGGACAAATTTCTAGGGATTGGCGACCTCGCTCCGCTGCGTCAGGTTTCCGAGCGGGTGGCCCATGAGCCTGAGTAGTCGTCCCGCGGGGCACTGACAGGGTTCAGGAAGAATTGGTTGCCCGAGTTCGTGACCGCCAAGAGTTCAGTTTGAGGGATAACGAGGCCTACGACTTCTTGTTGCTCTTCGGCGCTTGTGCCAGGATCATTCGATTCGCCGGAAGCAGACTCGCACGTGTGGGAGTCCTCCAGCGATAAGGCAATAAAGCATGTTTGGCCTCCGCAGCCTGCGGCAGCGCGTGGCCGTGGGCTGAAAAGCACGACGCGGTCCACAAGGCCGGGCGGGCTTCGACTACCTAATCAATTTCGCGCGCGACCCTTCCGACCACGTCAACCGCTCGTCTCGAAAGTTATCGGGCGGCAGGCCTGACCCGCGCGGTGGCAGGTTTAGCCATAATCTTAACGAATGGTAAACATTCGGGATGTCGCTGCGGATGCTGGAGTTGCTCGGAGCACCGTGTCGTACGTTCTTTCGGGTAACAAGAAACTTCCTGAGTCCACGAGACAGCGGGTGCTGGCGAGTGTCGCCAAGCTTGGCTACCGACCCGACCCCATGGCGAGAGCGTTGGCGCTCAGGCGCACCAATATCCTCGGCTTCTTAGCGACTGTCGACACCTCATCGTACGAGGAGGACATCGATGTATTCATGCAATTCGTGCGAGCGGCGATGTATGCCGCCAGATCGCGTGGATTTGACGTGTTGATCATGGGAAAGGGCGAAGGCGAGTTGCACGAGGATGTGCTCGCGGACGCACTTATCGTCATGGACGTGCGAAAACACGACCCGCGGCTGCCGACACTTCATTCCATCGGCCTGCCGACGGTGCTGGTTGGTATCCCCGCAGATACGACAGGTTTCAGCGCAATCGATCTCGACTTCGACGCTGCCGGCCGCGCGTGTGCTGCGCACTTCGCTGAACTGGGACACCAGAACATCGCGATCCTTGGTCCTCCTCAAAGCGCGTACGACCGCGAGATCAACTTTCATCTTCGCTTCCGCGACGGATTTCTTGAAGAGAGTCGGCGGCGTGGAATTACGGGCGTGTGCCTGCCGTGCGAGCACAGTTCTCCGTCGGGTGTTGATCACTGGCTAGAGGTGGCGAGGTTACGCTTGCCAGGGCTCACCGGCATAGTCGCTCATGCCCCGAGCGTTGTCGTTCCGCTGTTCGATTGCCTCCAAGCGCGTGGTGTGTCAGTGCCTGACGATTGCTCCGTTATTACGCTCGCGCCGCGCACCGTGGTGGCCACGCTGCAGCGACAGATCACGTCCATTGATTTGCCGGGCAACGAAATGGTCGAGCGTGCCGTCAACCGGGTGCTCGACGAACTGGCGGGGTCTGAGCCTGGACAGGTCGAACTGCTGCCCGCTGTGCTCCATGAGCGGGGAAGTACCGCTAGTCCGCGCGGGTCGGTCTTTGCTCCTTCCCTGGTCGGACCCTAAGAAGTTCGGCCCTCCAATGTAACGAAAATGTAACGGCGGAGAACCGGTTCTCTAAATTCATTGAACCGGTTCTCCATTTCGTTTAGGCTCCCAATTGTTCGCTTGCAGCAACGCTGCTCGTACTCGCGGACACGATCACCGTCGATCAGTTGTATTCAGAGAGGAATACCGTGAAAATTTGCCGTTCTCGCTCAGCCGTAATCGTGAGCGCTACCATCGCTGCTGGCCTCGCCCTGACAGGTTGCAGCTCGGGAGGAGGGGGCGCGAGCGAGTCCGCCAGGACGCTCGCTCTCTGGGACAGCTTCACCCAGTACGACAAGGCGTCTCCCTATGGCCAGCTCATCAGCGGCTGTGAGTCAGAGACAAAAATCACGATCGAGCGCACTGCAGATCCCGATACCGAGACCAAGTTTCTGCAGGCAGCATCCTCGAAGACCACTCCAAATCTGATCATCCTCGACAACCCGTCCGTTGCGAAATTCGCCGACACCGGGCTGCTGGTTGACAACGAAGAGTCCGGTCTTGACACAACCGATGTCCTTCCGAACATTCTCGCGTCGGCGCAGTTGGATGGTAAGACGTACGGTTCATCGATCGGGTCGAACACTTTGGCGCTGTTCTACAACAAGGATCTTCTCGCGGCGGCTGGTGTCGAACCCCCCACAACTTGGGAAGAGCTGACGTCAAGCGCGGCGTCCCTGACTTCTGGGGATGTGAAGGGCATCAGCTTCTCCGCGATCGGTGGTGAGGAAGGCACATTCCAGTTCCTACCCTTCTATTGGGGCTCGGGAGCGACACTTGACGACGTTTCTTCGCCCGAAGCCGTAGGCGCGCTGACACTGTGGGCTGATCTCGTGCAAAGCGGATCCGCTTCTACCTCCGTCGTCAATGCGAACCAGCAGGATGTGCGCGACCAGTTCCTGGCCGGGAAGGCCGGAATGATGGTAAACGGGACGTGGCAGCTTTCAGCTCTCGACGAGGCGGGCATAAACTATGGCGTCGTTCCGATCCCGGGCGTGGATGGCGGAGCGGCACCGAGCCCGCTGGGCGGCGAGTTCATCGAAATTGTGGCGAGCAGCGCGGAGAACCAAGCGCTTAGCGCGGAGTTCGCTCAATGCATGATCGATCCGGCAAATCTGCAGGCATGGGCCGACGGACAGTCGTACATTCTTCCATACGCCGATGCTGCCGCTGCTCAGGCGGAAGCGGATCCCGCACTCGTGCCCTGGGTTGAGGCGATCACGGCGGCCGAGGGGCGTACCTCTGACTTGGGCATTGCATATCCCGACACCTCGAAAGCGATCTGGTTGGCGATGCAGGAGGCTCTCACTGGCTCGAAGGATCCGCAGAAGGCACTCGACGACGCCGCCGCGTCAATCAAGGAGTAACGTGTCTGCCCCCGTGATTATCGCAGCACCCGTGCCGCCGCCAGGTGCTCAGCAGCCGGGCCGCACCCGAGGTCGGAGGCGCGCAACACTGCGGCTCGGGTTGTCGGCCGCCGCTTTCATGGCACCCGTCATCGCATTCCTTGGGATCTTCTTTGTATATCCCATTATTCGTGGCGTCATCTTGAGCTTTCAAGATTACGGACCGCGAGCCTTCGTGACAGGGGAAGCTCCCTTCGTAGGCATAGATAACTACGTGTCGATTCTCACCGATCAACTGTTCAGCACGATCGCATGGCACACGGTGGTTTTCACGTTGGTTTCACTCGCCGGGCAGTTCACCATCGGTCTTGCCCTCGCGGTTTTCTTCACTCGCCGATTTCCTCTGTCGACCACATTCCGTTCCCTGATTCTCCTGCCGTGGCTGTTACCGCTTATTGTCTCGGCGACTGCCTGGCGGTGGATCTTTGACCAGCAGTTTGGAATTCTCAACGCTGCGCTCGGGGCGGAAGTCGGGTGGCTCACTGACCCCTCAGTCTCGCTGTGGTCGGTGATCCTCGTAAACATCTGGCTCGGTATTCCCTTCAACATGGTTTTGCTCTATGGGGGTCTCCAGGCTATCCCCGAGAGTCTGTACGAGGCCGCCGCGTTGGACGGTGCCTCTCGGTGGCGCACCTTTCGGAGCATCACTTGGCCGCTGCTGAAGCCCGTCACCGCAGTCACGCTGCTGTTGGGGCTGGTCTACACGATCAAAGTGTTCGACGTGATCTGGATCCTCACGCAAGGCGGCCCGGCAAACAGTTCGCACACCCTCGCGACGTGGGCGTACGAAAAGTCGTTCACCGACCTCGAGTTTGGGGTCGGTGCCGCAGCGGGGCAAATCTTGGTGGTGGTCGCACTGGTCTTCGGCTTGATCTATATCCGTGCGCAGCGAAAGGAGGCACTGTCGTGAATGTGCTCGAATCCCCGGCCCGACGCTGGATCAACTTCGGCCTGGGTCTGGTGCTATGCGCGATCCTGCTGTTCCCTTTGTACTGGATGGTGAACGTCTCGTTCACGAAACCGCAGAACCTAATTCAGAGCCCGCCCAGCCTATTTCCGAGCGACCCGACCATCGATGGCTATGTAACCGCGATCACGACCCAGTTGCCGAACCTAATGACCAGCCTTGTGATTTCGCTTGGCACCGTCATCCTCACCCTGCTCATCGCGCTGCCCGCCGCATTTGCAATGGCCAAATTCAAGGTGCGAGGTACAGGACTTGTAATGTTTGTCTTCCTCCTCGCGCAGATGATTCCTGGCATTGTGCTCGTCACGGCGCTGTTCGCTATCTACAACGCCGTGGGATTGCTCAATACATACCCCGGCCTGATCTTGGCGGATGCGACGGCATCAGTGCCGTTTGCGGTGATCATTTTGCGGGCGTTCATGATCGGCATTCCTGACGAGCTCCTCGAGGCCGCCAAGATCGACGGTGCGAGCAACTGGCGTTCGTTCGTGGCGATCGTGATTCCGCTGAGTCGAAACGCGATTGTCACGTCCGCGTTGTTCTCGTTCCTGTTCGCGTGGGCGGACTTCCTGAACGCGACCTCGCTGACTTCCGGGAACAGCATCGTGCCATTCACGCTCGGGCTATATCGATACATCGGGTCGACCACCACTAACTGGAACGGCATCATGGCCACGGCGGTCATCGCGTCGATTCCGGCGGCCATCTTGTTGATCGTCGCCCAACGATACGTGGCAGCTGGCGTGACCGCTGGCGCAGTGAAGGATTGAGCATGATTGACGTCAAGTTGGCTAGCGGCCCGGTTCGTCCCACCGTCTCGGCAATCGCAACGCTGACTCCCGCAGCGGTAAGCGAGATCCGCGGAGGCTTCTGGGGCGCGAGACTCGAGGCCAACCGCAATGTCGGCTTACCGGATGGTTTTCGACAGCTCCACGAGGCAGGGAACGTCGAGAATCTTCAGGTCGCTGCTTCGGATTCCGCGCCCTTGAGGCCTGGAGAGCGCATCGATGGCGCTGCGAGCGGGCTGGATGCTGCGTCGCTCGGGTATCACGGGCCCGTGTTCATGGACTCTGATGTTTACAAGTGGATTGAGGCCGCCGCGTGGGAAAGTCAGCGCGATAGCGATTCTGCTCTCGATGAGCAGCGCATATTACTCGAGAGCACGGTCGCTGCCGCCCAGAGAACGGATGGGTACCTTAACTCTTTCGTCCAAGTTGTCACGGGGGTACCGTGGGCAGATCTCGCTGTGAGCCACGAATTGTACTGTCTCGGCCACTTGTCCCAGGCAGCGGTTGCTGCGTCCCGCGGTGTTGGCGACGAAACTTTGCTCGACGTCAGCGCTCGTGCGGCCGACTTGCTCACTGTTACGTTCGGGCCAGCACTCACGACGAGGGTGGATGGACATCCCATCATCGAGATGGCGCTCGTCGAGTTATACCGACAGACCGGTGAGCGGCGCTACCTCGACCTCGCAGCGTGGGCGGTCGACCGTCGCGGTCGGGGAGACCACCACGGACGTGCGTTCGATTTCACCTACTTCTCCGACCGCGTTCCAGTGCGCGAAGCGGTGACCCTCGAGGGTCACGCCGTTCGCGCGCTCTACCTCGCATCGGGTGCGACGGACGTCGCTGTGGAGACTGGTGACGTCCATCTGCTTGCAGCGCTCGAACGGCAGTGGGAGAAAGTCGTCGAGTCGAAGACCTACATCACAGGCGGCATGGGTTCGCGCTGGGAAGGTGAGTCGTTCGGTGCGCCGTTTGAGTTGCCCGCTGATCGCGCCTACGCAGAGACCTGCGCGGCAATTGCAAGCATCCAGTGGAGTTGGCGACTGTTGCTCGCAACGGGAAGGTCCCGCTATGCGGATCTCATTGAGAGAACGCTATACAACGGGATGCTCGCCGGCGTAGCTCTCTCTGGCGACAAATTCTTCTACGCCAACCCTCTTCAGGTCCGTACAGGGGAAGTGGCCGCGTCGAGTATCAGCCCGGCGCTCGGACGCCAGCGCTGGTTCTCCACCGCCTGCTGCCCGCCGAACGTGATGCGCATGCTTGCCCAACTGGGGCATTATGTCGCGACAACCGACGAGTGTGGTCTTCAGGTGCACCAGTACATTGCTGGGACCATTCGGTCTGAACAGCTAACAATCGAGGTGGTTGGGGACTATCCATACGTTGGTGAAATCGAACTTGAGGTGACCGCTGCGACGGGGGCAACACAGCAGCTTTCGCTCCGCATCCCGGAATGGGCGACGGGGGCAACCTGGTCCGTCAGGTCGACCGGTGTGGACGAGGCGGATGTTCAACGGCAAGCAACGCCTGCTGGTGAGTACCTCATCATCCAGCGTCTCTTTGCTGTCGGGGACGTCGTGCACCTCTCCTTGCCCCTGGAGGTGAGGGCGACAGCACCCCATCAGCGGGTTGACGCGGTGAGGGGCGCTGTCGCTCTCGAACGGGGGCCGCTCGTTTACTGTCTCGAGCAAGTGGATCAGCAGGCGGGTTTTGTCGTCGACGACACAGTCGTCTCAGCAAACGTTGCGGCATCCGTCTCGGTTCAGAGCGACCCCGAGCTTCTCGGCGGCACGACCACTCTGCGCTTCGCCGACGCCGCCACAGGTTCGACCTGCATCGCTATTCCCTACGCGCTCTGGGCAAACCGGGGGGCCGGAGCCATGAGGGTGTGGCTTCCTGTCGCGCCCACGATGACCGCACACGATACCGAGTCTAAGGATTGACTATGACTGCACAGATTAAAAAATCCCAGCGCATCCGCGTGCTTGTCTGGGGTGAAAACCGCCACGAGCAGATCGAGGAGAAGGTCCTGGCGATCTACCCGGACGGGATGCACAACACCATCAAGAATGGCTTGGAGGAGAATCTTGGTGGTCGGGTGGAGGTAACCACCGCCACTCTGGACGAGCCCGAGCACGGTCTCTCTGAGGAAGTACTATCAGCCACAGACGTGTTGCTCTGGTGGGGGCACATCGCTCACCACGAGGTCGCGGACGAGGTAGCCGAGCGGGTGCACCAGCACGTACTGGCAGGGATGGGTCTGTTAGTTCTGCACTCTGGGCACTGGTCGAAAATTTTTGGCAAGCTGATGGGGACGTCGTGCACGCTGCGGTGGCGCGCAGAGCACGACCGCGAGGTCGTCTGGACCGTAGACCCGACCCATCCAATCGCCCAGGGAGTTCCGCATCCGTTCATCATCCCAGAGCAGGAGATGTACGGCGAGTTCTTCGATGTGCCCGCGCCGGATGAGCTCGTTTTCCTCTCGAGCTTCAGCGGTGGGGAAGTCTTCCGTTCTGGAATGACGTACAAACGCGGCCATGGAAAGATCTTCTTCTTCAGCCCTGGAGACCAGGACTACCCCGTATATCACCACAAAGACGTGAGGCGCGTGCTCTCGAATGGTGTCGAATGGGCACACTCAGTGCGACCTGAACGCGAGGTCCCCACGCTTCTCCGGTACGAGACTGAGGACTTTTACAATGGGCGCGACTACCAGGGTGCCCTCGTCCGATGACGCACGAGGAGAAGGAAGACTGTGCGCTGCGAGTCGTCCTAGTCGGTGCGGGCGGTATGGGCAAGGCATGGATGAGTGCGCTCGAAGACAACAACGACGTCCAACTCGTCGGGATCGTGGATCTCGACACGACAATGGCAGCCCGTGCAGCAGCTGAACGGGGCGTTGACGTGGTGATTGGAACTAGTGTCTCCGAGATTGCAGCGACGGTCGGCGCCGATGCCGTGGTCAACGTGACGGTGCCAGCAGCACACCATCCTGTGAACACTGAGGCGCTGTTCGCTGGTCTCCCGGTATTGTGCGAGAAGCCCATCGCCTCCACAGTCGCGCAAGCCCTCTCGCTCGCCGCCGCGTCAGAGGTCGCCGGGCAACTGCTGATGACGAGCCAATCTCGGCGCTACTACAGGTCGCTTTCGGCGTTCCGGGATCAGGTTCGATGTCTCGGCCAACTCGGTTTTGCGACGACGGAGTTCTATAAGGCGCCCCGATTTGGTGGATTCCGGGACGAAATGGACCATGTGCTTCTCGTCGACATGGCGATTCACTCTTTCGATGCGGCGCGATATGTTCTCGAAGCGGACCCCGTCTCTGTTTTCTGTGAAGAGTTCAATCCGGGGTGGAGCTGGTATCGCGGCGACGCAGCGGCGACCGCCCAGTTCGAGTTCGATGGAGGGGTGCGATACCTATATTCCGGGAGCTGGTGCAGCGACGGGCTCGAGACAACGTGGAATGGGTCCTGGCGCGTCAATGGGTCAAGGGGGACTGCGACGTGGGATGGCAATCAACGAGCGACAATGCAGGAGCGTGACGGCGAACCAGTTTCGGTTGTTGACACCACGGACGCCGATCCATCCGTGGAAGAGATTCACGGATCGCTCGTGGAGTTCGTGCAATCAGTTCGGACGGGGGCCGTCCCGTCGGGCGAGATTCACGCGAACATCTTGAGTCTCGCCATGGTCGAGGGGGCGGTGCTCTCAGCGCAGAGCGGCGCTCGAGTGAAGATCGCCGATGTGATTGAGGACGCCTACGTTGCTGCACTGGCTTCGGAACGACGTCCAGACGTGCGTGATCGGCTTGACGCATGGGGGTCAGCGGCAGCTGGACTCAGCGCTCGCAGGCACGCAGGAGCCGGCATCGGGCCAGAATAGCGATCGATCTCGCGAACGGGAGGCCGTCGGGGGCTGCTGGCGCTTCGAGTTACCGCACCCGCGTGGCGGCGAACTGCAGTCGCGGGTGAGCGTAGAACTCCTGGGCCTCGATGAGCTGGAGTTCGCGTTGGCCCGACTTGTAGGTGAGTTCGATCAGGTCAAACACGCTCGACGCGGTGCGTTCGAGAGCAACGGCGGCGCTACCGGTCTCGCGATAGTGCGCTGAGAACAGCGCCGCCGTCACATCCCCAGATCCGTTCGCCTTGAACGGCAGATGCGGAGTGCGGACGATCCACGCGCCCTCACCGTCGACGGCGAGCATTTCGATGGTGCCCTCCGGGCGGTCGGGCTGCTCCACGCTCGTGACGAGCACGGTCGACGGTCCCATCGCGCGAGCGAGATCGACCGAGTCGAGAGTGTCAGCGAGGGTCAGCGGCTCTGTTCCCGTCAGATAACCCAGCTCGAACTGGTTGGGCGTGATGATGTCGGCCACGGGCACAACGCGGTCGCGCAGCAGGTCGGGAATCTCCGGGGCCACGAAGCATCCGGACTTCGCATTGCCCATCACCGGGTCACAAGCGTAGATCGCCGAGGGGTTGGCCGCCTTCACCCGCGCTACCGCGTCGATGATGACCTCACCGATGCCGGTGCCGCCCTGGTACCCCGAGAGCACGAGGTCGATTTGCGGGAGGATGCCGCGCTCCTCGATCCCGAGGATCACGTCCTTCACTTCCTCGGGCGCGATGAGGGACCCGCGCCACGCTCCGTAACCGGTGTGGTTCGAGAAATTCACCGTAAAAACGGGCAGCACCTCCACTCCGATTCGCTGGAGCGGAAAAACGGCGGCCGAATTGCCGACGTGCCCGTAGGCAACAGCCGACTGAATCGAGAGAATCTTCACGGAACCCATCCTGCCGCTACTTCGCGTCAACATCAGCCATATGTACGGGGCGTCCCTCTGTTTTTTGCGGGTCGGGGCTGATCGGGACGCCGGCTCTATCTGACGGGCAAGGTGACGCCGGTGGCGTCGGCCAGGGCGGAGAGGAGCTGCTCATGGAATTTTGGGTCGTTCACGGATCGCGCTGGCTGCTGCTGGGCGCCGTGGTACCAGTAGCCGCCGCTGATCTGAAGGTGAGGGTCGGTGGCCAGGCGTTCCTGAGTCTGGTGCCCGAGGTCGAAATCGTCGGGCGCGCCGGCACCGCCCATCTTCGTCGGCACCCACCCCGGGTCGACGGCGTTCGCGAGGACGTTGGGAGCCCAGCGGTCCGCGATCGCAGCGGAGAGTGCTGCCACGAACAGTTTGCTGTCGGAGTAGTTGGCCGTCGAACGGCGTCCATCCCAGTCGAGTCCGTCGAGTTTCGTCCTCCCGCTTCGGTGCATGCCGCTGCTGAGATAGACGTGACGGATGGGCGTGCGCAGCAGGGCGGTAAGGAGGTAAGGAGCCACCACATTCACGGGCAGTAGCGCAGCGCCCGAGATCACACCGGCGTTATGGATAACCGCGTCGATCGGTGGCCCCGCGTTAAGTTCGTCGGCGGCATCGAGCACGGCGTGCCGGTCGGACAGGTCGGCAATGATCAGCTCTGCGCCCCGGGCGGTCAGCGGAGAGACTGCGGCGGCCCGCTCTGTGTTGCGGGCGTGCACGATGACCTGGTGGCCTGCGTCGAGGAGCGCTTCGGCCGTTGCGCGGCCGAGTCCATCGGTGGAACCGGTGGTGAGAATGCGTGCCATGAGCCCATTGTCATCCGGTCTCGTCAACGGAAGCCACAGAAGAGGTGTTCCGATAGGGCATTGCCCGCGACCCCGGTCAGTCGTAGCGTCGCAGGAGACAACGAACAGGAGATCTGATGTTGAACTCACGCGATCTCGGAACCCAGGGACTCACCGTCTCGGAACTCGGACTCGGGACGATGGGGATGACCGCGTTCTACGGCAGCGGAGGCAGCCGCGACGAGAGCATCGCGGTGATCCGCCGCGCCCACGAACTCGGCGTGACACTCTTCGATACCGCTGAGCTGTACAACCAGGGCAAGGGACTCAGCGAGTCGCTTGTCGGAGAAGCGCTCGAGCCGATCCGTGACGACGTTCAGATCGCCACGAAATTCGGTTTCGCCTACGACGCCGACGGCAACCCCAATGGCAACGACAGCAGTCCAGCGAACATCCGTCGAGTGGTGGAGAACAGTCTCCGCTACCTCCGCACCGACGTGATCGATGTCCTGTACCAGCACCGCCCCGATCCGGCCGTCCCGGTCGAGGATGTCGCGGGCACCGTAGGCGAGCTGATCGCCGAGGGCAAGGTGAAGTACTTCGGGCTCAGCGAATCCGGCCCAGAAACGATTCGGCGTGCACACGCCGTGTATCCGGTCTCGGTGCTCCAGACCGAGTATTCGCTGTTCGAGCGCGGGGTGGAAGCGGACGTCCTTCCCACGCTCCGCGAGCTCGGGATCGGGTTCGTCGCCTACTCTCCGCTCGGACGCGGCTTCCTGACATCGGCGGTGAAGCCCGCGTCGGAGTACGACGAGTCGGACATGCGTCGTTTCGACCCACGGTGGCAGGGCGAGAACTTCGAGAAGAACAAGCGCGCGATCGATCAACTCAGCGAGCTCGCCGGCGAGAAGAAAATCACCCCGGCACAGCTGGCCCTCGCCTGGCTGCTCGCGCAAGGCGATGACATCGTCCCGATCCCCGGCACCCGCAGCATCACTCGCCTTGAGGAGAACCTCGGGGCCGCCGACGTCACGCTGGATGCCGACGACCTCACCCGCATTCAGGAAATCGTTCCGAACGGTGCCTATGGCGCCCGTTATGTGGACGAGCACCTCCCCAGCTGGACGTGAGCCGCGGCATCCGCCCGGCTCGCTAGCCGCTCGAGGCCCAGGCCCCAGCAGAGCGAGCCGGTCGGTGTCCGCAGCGACCGGTTCGGCGCTAGCGGTCTTCGGTCATCAGCCCACCGGACGGAACCGGGTCGAAAGGACCCAGTCCGACACCTTGTGCGCGACTTCGTTCGCGAATCCCATGGACTGACGAACGTGGAGCCCGAGCCAGACTCGTGCGTCCATCGCATCCTGGTCCCAGACCTCCGTGCTCTCGTAATGCCTCGTGGTCGTCGAGGGCACAAGGGCCGGGATGTCGATGTCGAGCGAATTCTCGCCGAACAGGTAGCCGAAGACGTTGGATGTCGAGCCGGTCACGCAGGCGTGCCCACTTGCATAGTCGGAGTAGGGCGGAGTCTGAACCATGGGGGTCCACGTTGGGTCAGCCACAGTTGCATCGTTGCCGTCGGTGTCCGCCTCGCGGATCGCGGTGATCGGGCGCCAGGTAGGAACGTCGAATTTCGCACGCCAGCACGTGATCAATGCGTCAGCGTTCGACGTTCCAAGCAGTGCGAACGCTCGTGCAGTGTCGACGATGTTCAGCCCCCTTTGTGCCACAGCGTCACGCAGTGCCGCGTGATACTGCGCTACCGGGTTGGCGCTGAAGAACCGGGCGATCTCGGTCTGTACGTCATTCCGTGCTGAGCCGGTCAGTGAGCCGTACGCTTTCACCTCCGCGAAATCCGCAGCGTAAGCCTCGCTGTCGAGCGGGTACGGGGCGGGGAGATCGAACTGCGTTGGCGACTCGAGCGCCAGCGGGCGCACGAAGCCCAACCAGGGAACCGCGAACGGAAGGAAGGCATCCGGGGTCGGGCGCCAGATTCCAGGGGCGGGTTCGGCATCAAACGTGATCGCCGCATTGCGCCCATCACCGACTCGAGATTTGATGAGGCTGAGCGCCGCTGAGACGCCGACGCGGATTCCGTGGCCGAGCGCGGCGCGGTCCGTGATCCCGGTGAGGGAATTTCGGTAGTCCGTTCGAAGGGCGCCTGCCGACTTCGGGAAGTAATGGTTGAGAACGACGTACGCCGCCGTGGCAGCCGCGACCTCCGGGGACGCCCCACGGTGTGCGCGAGGCTGGGGATTGTACGGTTCGTACGTGCCCTCGATCGCGACGACAGCGTCGTACATGGCGATGGAGACGAAGCCGAAATACAGGTTGGATAACGGAACAGGAACGGCGTTCTCTGCGTAGAACGTCCGCTCGGCGATGGCGTCCCACTTCGTGATAACGGCCGGGTCGGCCGCGACCGGGGGATGCGCCTCAACGGGAGTGCCGGCGATCGACGGAGCGAGTACTCCGGCCATCGCGACGATTGCGAGAGTCAGGGCTCTCGAGGCTGTAGAAAACATGGAAACCTCCAAATGGTTCATGGAGGGCTTGCACGTGTAGAGGGTGCGCTCGGTTCGGGAACGGGTGCAGGCTTTTGACGAACAAGCTCTGCTGCAGCCGAGTATGGCCCGCTCGGTCCGGTACCGCAAGGAGTGTGCTGCGGAAAATCCCGCGCGGGCGTGCGGTGGATTCAGTCGTGACGAGTGGCGGTTCGACGGCTCACTCGTCCGGTTTCAACACCACCTCACCACACGTTTCAACACCACCTCACCACACTGAGAGAAGGCACGAAGCGGTATCCGCCGCCGCGGGTGGCTGACCCACGATCCTGGCGGCCGACACCCGGTCGACTAACATTCGAATATGAAAAATCCGCTTCCGATCGACGACGTCGCGATCGGCGGAGAGAACATTCGCCTCGGGCAGTTCCTGAAATTTGCCGGACTCCTCGACTCCGGTGGAGACGTGAAAGAGGCCATCATCGACGGCCTCGTGACTGTGAACGGCGAGGTTGATCGCCGGCGCGGCCGGCAGCTGCAGCTGGGCGACATCGTCGGTTTCGACGGACGCAGCGTTCGCGTCTGCCCGTGAGGATAGCGGCGCGGACCGAGACCGTACCGCTAGGTCGATAGTCGGTCGAGCAGCGCCAGGTCGTGCACGTCGACGGCACGCGGCTCGTAGCCCGTGTGCAGCTGCCTCAAGCGGTGCGCGGTCGCGACCACCACCGCACGGCCATCGATAAGTCCCGTCGTGCGCTCCGCGGCAGGGTGGCAGAAGACGACCTCGCCGCCCCTGCCGTGTTGGAGACCGTTGCCATCGCCGTCGAAGGTCAGGGGATGAAGGTCCGCGCGCTGAGCACCGCAGCTCATCTCGATCCGTGCAGGGAGCCAGTCCGCGTTTCGCAGACGTAAGCCCGCTCGGTGAGCCACCAGCACGCAGCATCGAGGGCTGCTTCGTCGAGGAAGAGGTCCACATCGCGGTGCGACCGCGTTTGCTGGCCGACCAACGCATCTACTACCCAACCGCCGTTGATTTGATAGACGACGCGATGTTCCTCCAGCCAGTCGACGATAGCCAGCACCTCTGCTGCGTTAGTGCCGTCATCTGCCAGTTCGGGATTCGCCACGACCCCAGTCTCTTCGATCAATTGAGGTGTTGTCACCCGCGGATGTTCCGGCCTCAACGCGAACCGGGAAGAGATGAGTCAGCTCGATGGATACTGTTGGCGGCAGGGCGATGTCGGCCGGTTGCGGTTCGTACATGTCGTTCCTCCTGATGGGTCGTGCGGCGTGGAGTGTGTCAACGGGTGGCGCTGGGTCGGCGGTCGGCTAGTCGTCGCCGTCGAAGAAGCCGCCGTCGAGGATGCGGTTGTAGCGCAGTCGGAGTGCGCGCTCGGTGCTCGCCGCAACCGCTGCCACCGTGAGCGAAACGTTCGCCCACCCCGGTAGCTGGACGGGGCTGGAGAACGTGCCGAGGCGCTCCGCGACGGGTGGAGCCTGCGTGATCAATTCGATGACCTGCGGAGCGCCCAGCACGAGTGCGACAACGAGGATCAGCGCGGATGCCATGCCGATAGCGCGGCTCAGCGCCGGGTAGGTCCGGTCCAGGTGGGCGCGCAGTCCTTCGGCGGAAGCCGGATCGGGAACAAGCTGCTGCTCCCACCCGTCAGCGGTCACATAGTGGCTGCGCTTCAGCCCGAAGATGCTGAGCTCAACCTCGATGGTGCCACCCGGTACCGCGAAAGCCGCGGGGAGCTCAGAACGAGCGTGGTGGATGCCATTGCGGTAGAGCTCCGCGTACACGTTTCCGTCCTCATCGCCGGCTTGCCGGACGTCGACGGACCACGTCTCTGGCGTGCCGCCCTCGCCCGTGAGGTCGAGGTGAAAGAGGGAACGCGAGAACAGCTGCCACCAGTGATAGCGGGGGAGGCCCTGGCCGTTCCCCGGCTTCACCGTGTGTTTCGACACCAACATGTGCCCAGTAGAAACCGTGTCCTCGGAACACAGTCAAGCTTTTCTTCGAACGCGCCACAGTGAGCGGCTATCAGCACTCGCCGGGAGCCCCCTTCAGAACCGAATGAGACAATGAGGGCTGCGCGTTCGAGCGCGACATCGGGCGCTTGAATAAACGCAGGAAATGAGGCGCCGTCGATGGATCAGGTGACCGTAATCTTCGTCATCCTCATAGCTGTGGTGATCGCATTCGTTACGAACCGCCTGCCACCGGTGCTTGTGGCCGCGGCTGTTCCCCTGGCCCTCTGGGCCACGGGTCTGCTGACACTGGAAGACTCCCTCGCCGGTTTCGGCAACGAGCTGGTCATCTTTATCGCCACTCTCTTCATCGTCGGTGAAGCTTTGGTGGCCACCGGCGTTACCGCGTGGATCAGCAAGCAGATCATCGGCCGAGCCGGACAACGCCGCTCGCGACTCACCATTCTCATCGGCGCGATGGCGGCAGCGCTTGCGGCTCTCATCAGCATCAACGGTGCCGTTGCTGCCCTGCTTCCGATCGCCGTCGTCGTCTCGGTGCGCGCGGGAATTGTTCCCTCACGGATGCTGATGCCGCTTGCCTTCGCTGCCAGCGCTGGATCGTTGCTCACGCTCACCGGAACCCCCGTGAATATCATCGTCTCCGACCTGGCCGCTCGCTCAGGGGGTCGTGAGTTCGGCTACTTCGAATTCGCGTTGGTCGGCATCCCGCTCGTCGTGCTGACGCTCGCTGTCACCGCCGGCCTTGGCGGCCTGCTGCTTCCGCACCGCGAGGCCGAGAGACTCGCCGAGGAATCGAGCGACCCCGAGGAGCACGCTGAAGCGTGGCGGGCAACCTACGATGTCGACGTCACTGCGCGACGCCACTTCGGCCCGCGCGAGGGCGTCCTCGAGGTTCTCATCGCTCCGCGATCCTCGCTGATCGGTCGCTCGGTACGCGCGGGCATGCGGACCCGCGACGAAGATCTGGTCATCCTCGCGCTCAACAGGCCCGGTGAAGGAACCGGACTCGAGGCAAACGGAGAGGCACTCACGCTCCGTGCCGGTGATTCCGTGCTCGTTCAGGGGCCATGGGAGGCCCTGCACCGATACGTCAGCTCCCCGGATGTCATCGCTGTGACCTCGCCCCGGTCACTGCAGCGGGGCGTTCCGCTCGGACGCGGCGCACGCCGCGCGTTGGTCGTGCTCGCCGGGATGATTCTCCTTCTCGCGACCGGGGTTGTGCCCGCGGTGGTTGCCGGGGTGCTCGCGGTCGGCGCACTCATCCTCAGCCGGGTACTGACCCCCACGCAGGCATTCCGCTCGGTTGCGTGGGAGCCCGTGGTTCTCATCGCCTGCATGATCCCGCTGTCCTCCGCGTTCATCGCGACGGGCGCGGCCGACCTGGTCGCAGATGCCCTGCTCAACGTCGTCGGGCAAGCCTCGCCGCACCTCGCCCTGCTCGCCATTTGTGTCGTAACTGTGATCCTCGGGATGTTCATGTCGAACGTTGCAACCGTCCTCGTGATCGCGCCGGTTGCCGTCTCCGTTGCGAGTGTGCTCGGGGTCAGCATCCTTCCCTTCATGATGGCGCTCACCGTCAGTGGTGCCGCAGCGTTCCTGACCCCAATCTCGACGCCGGCCAACATGATGGTCATGCAGCCCGCCGGGTATCGCTTCGGCGATTACTGGCGGATCGGTCTTCCGCTCACGCTGATCTTCGTCGCTGTGGCGGTGCTCTACGTCCCGCTCGTGTGGCCGTTCTGAATCTCTTCGAGTCGCTGACGCTGCCACCGGTGCACCTCAGGTAACCAGTCCAACGGTGCGGACGGGCCGATCCTCACATCGTCGGGCTCTTTCCCGTCTCGCAACGCCCGCACATACGCGCGATCCTGCTCCACGCGCGTCCGCATCTCCGCATTGCCGCCGACAGATCCGTGACCGGGAACGACAGCGCTCACGGCATCCGCTATGCCCTCGAACAACCGCAGCGCCTCGAGGTAGTCTCCGATCGGATCCGCGGCAGCGAGGTCGAGAAACGGCATGAGAATGTCGGAGAGCATGTCTCCGGCGACAAGAACGCCAGACTCCTCGACGACGAGTGCGGCGTGGCCCGCGGCGTGGGCACGGTGCTCGATCACCCGGATGCGGGGACCCTCCCACGGGACCTCCGAAACAGTGGCGGGCAATCCGCTGATCTGGCCGAGCAAGTCCATCGGGATCTGGTCGGCGTATTCCGGCGGGAGTCCTTCGGCGACCTGGGCTTCCCAGTCGGGTTGCACCAGCAGCTCCGCGAGATACGCCGCACCGCGGGCTGTTCCGTAGCGGGGCACGTCGCCGAAGCGTTCGTGCCACAGCACGTGGTCCCAGTCGGGGTGCGTCGAGAATCCGGCCACCACGGGCGTGCCACGGTCGCGAAGATCATCGGCGATGGCCGCCATCTCTGCAGCGGTGATACCTGGGTCGATAAGCAGCACACCATCCCTGCCCTCGACAACGACAGAGTTGCTCTGGATGAACTCGCTTTCGTGAACGAGGATGCCGTCGGCAATGGTTTTCAGCATGAGGAGCCTTTCCTGGATCGTCTGTTCCTTGTGGTGGTTTAGCCGAGCGCCATGGTCGCGACCGCGAGCGTGCACAGGGTGATTCCGGCGCGTTGACCGATGGTGACCCGCTCTCGGAGGAGCGCAGCGGCGAGCAGCACGGTGACGGCGGGGTAGAGCGAGACGAGGACGCCGGCGATGCCGAGGCTGGTCGCTCCGGTGGCAACCATGAAGGCGAGGGTTCCCGCGGCGCCGAGCACTCCGGAAGCGCTGCCCCAGCCGAGGACACCTGTTGACGGACGCCAGATCTGCCCCAGACTGGCGGCGGCCATGACCGTCAGAATTGCTCCGACCAGTTGATTGGCGGCGAGGGGGAGCAGGCCGGCGTTGTCGGAGATCTGTGCGAGGGCGATGAAGAGGACGCCGAAACCGATGCCGGCGATCGCGCCGTCGATGAGCGCTGCACGCCGGTGTGTCGCGCGGTCTGCGACCGAGCTCCGGGAGACGAGCCAGATCCCCGGCAGCGCGGCAAGGATGCCGCCCCAGGCCAGCCAGCCCGGCCGCTCACCGAAAACGACGCCCGCCATCAGGGGCAGAATCGCGGCGCCGACGGCGGAGATGGGGGCGACGAGCCCCATCGTTCCGCGGGTGAACCCGCGAAACAGGAAGAGACTGCCGGTTGCCGAGCCAACCCCGGCAAGCGCCGCCCACATGAAGTCCAGCACCACAGGGCTACCGGGGGCGACCAGCCCGGCCAGCAGCATAACGAGAGCTCCGGCGCTCTGGCCCACCAGGACAACCTGCCACGATGAGTGGCGGCGCGAGCCGAGGCCGCCGACAAAGTCGGACGCGCCGTACGCGAGAGCTGACCCGAGTGCCAGCAGGATGCCGAGGTTCATTTGTCGAGTCTGTCGCCGATATGGCTCCGTCAGAAGGTCCGCTTGCCACCCGGAAAATTAGGCCATTTACTGGGGAGATGACAGTGAAGTGGGGCCGAGGTGGCCCCGACGTGCTGGTGGAGCTGGAATCCAACGCGGGATCGCTCGGGTCTCAGATCCAGAGCCAGCTGCGGGCGGCGATCCGCGAAGGGCGACTCGGGGCGGGTGAACGCCTGCCGTCAACGCGACGGATGGCGGAGTTGCTCGACGTGTCACGCGGCACCGTTGTCGATGCGTACGAGCAGCTCCTGGCTGAAGGGTACGTCGAGTCAGCGGTCGGGTCAGGAACGCGGGTGGCGGCACTCCCGTTGCCGGGCCCGGCCTCGCGACCGGCTGCGGCAACGGTGTCGGCGGGTACCGCGCCACCCAGGCCGGTCACCATCGATTTTGAGTACGGCGTCCCCGATCTAGGTACGGTACCGCTGTCCGACTGGAGCTGGGCCGTATCGGAGGCAACGCGTACTCTTCCGACACGGGAACTCGGCGACGAAGACCAGGCGGGTTCAGCGCACCTGCGAGAAGTCGTCACCGCGTATCATCGCCGGGTTCGCGCCGGATGCGCTGCGGCCGACGACGCGGTGATTGTGTCGGGCTTTCGGCAGGGACTGACGTTTGCCCTCGCGGCCCTCGCCCAGCACGGAGTGCAGCGGATTGCGCTCGAGGATCCCGGTCCGCGCGAGCACGCGCTGATCGCCCGACGTGCGGGACTCGAGGCCGTGCCGGTGCCTGTCGACGACCAGGGTGTCGTTGTCAGCCGCCTGCTCGACACCGGGGCTCGCGCCGTGTTGCTGACACCGGCCCACCAGTGCCCAACGGGCGTGGCGCTGAGCCCGTCACGGCGGCGCGAACTGATCGCCTGGGCAGAGGACGTCGACGGCGTGATCCTCGAGGATGACTACGACGCCGAGTTCCGCTACGACCGTCAACCGGTCGGCTCGATGCAGGGCCTGAACGCGGCCCGCGTGATCGCTCTTGGGTCGGTCAGCAAGACCCTCGCCCCGACGATCCGGCTGGGCTGGGTGCTCGCGCCACCGCAATTCCTGGCCGCAATCATCCGCGAGAAAAGGCTCAGCAGCCGCGGTGCCCCCGGGCTGGATCAGGAAGCGTTGGCGCTGCTCATGGAAACCGGTCGCTTTGACCGTCATCTGCGACGCGTCAGGGAGCTCTATCGGTCACGCCGGGATGTCCTGACTGTCGAGGTGGAGCGTAGCTTCGGAGCGGACCGATTGTTCGGCCTGGAAGCCGGCTGCCATGCCCTGCTCCATCTCCCGGGCGGGGTGTCCGAGCACGCAGTGGCGGCGACCGCAGCGACTCGAGGGGTTCGCGTGAATACGCTCAGCCACTATCGGTTCCCGGACGGAGCCACGGATCCGGTCCCGCGCCCGCCCGCGCTGGTGCTCGGATTCGGCAACGTCACCGAGGAACAGATCACGCGCGGGATCCGTCTCCTCGCGGATGCCGTTTCTCGCGTGCGACAGGGCGGATGAGCCCCTTCGTCGAAGGAGGGATACCCCCTCGAAAGCCGAGGACTCGGAACTCGCCATAGACAGCATGGCGGTCGGCGAGCAGACTCAGATTTGTTTGTTTCGCTGACTGGGGCGGCTCACTACGGCCGCCGCGTTTACCGAAAGCTGAGGCGCTGCCATGGTCGACTACTACGCAGATCCCGCAACCATCCCGATGCTGAGCGACGCACAGTGGGCGCGACTGACGCAGCACGCTACGCGTTTCGACGTCGCAGCGGGCGAGCAGATCATCGCCACGGGCCGGGAGAACTATCCGATGATCCTCGTCGAGTCCGGCGAACTCGAACTCGTTCGCGATTCTCTGCGGTGGCTCGATGAAGAGGTACTTGCACTCATCGGGCCAGGTCACTTTGCCGGTGAACTCGGTCTCCTCAACGGTCAGCGCGCGTTCCTGTCCGTGCGGGCGAAAGCGCCCAGCCGGATCTGGCGCCTGGAAGCCGCCGCGCTCCGGCAAGCGCTCTCCGAGGACGACGAACTGGGTGACCTCATCCTGCACACGCTGTGGGCTCGCCGGGAGTCGCTTCGGAAGGGCTCGGCGGCGCTGACCTTGAAATTCGTAGGGGTGGGCGACTCGCGAGAATTTCTCGCGCTCCAGCGGTTTGCGGAGCGCCTGGACCTCATTCACACAGCACTGGCACTCGAACCGGATGCGACCGTCTCGCACCCCGGCTTTCAGTGGGAGCCGGAGGACCTGCCGGTGGCTTTTATTCAGGGCGAAGCGTTCGTTCGGGCGACTCCCGCCATCGTCGCTGAGCAACTCGGGCTCAGCTACGAGCCCACGAGTGAGAGCGCTGTCGACCTCGTCGTCGTCGGCGGCGGTCCCGCGGGACTGGCCGCGGCCATCTACGGCGCATCCGAGGGGCTCAGCACACTTCTCCTCGAAGCCGTTGCGCCGGGCGGCCAGGCCGGCGCAACCTCGAGAATCGAGAACTTCCTCGGCTTCCCCTTCGGAGTCAGCGGGGCGTCGCTGATCGGACAGGCGACGCTCCAGGCGATCAAGTTCGGTGTGCGGGTCTGCGCACCGTGTGCTGCGTCCGGTTTGCGTTCCACCGACGACGGCCTTGAGGTCGTGCTGGCCGACGGGAAGACGATCCGCGCGCGCTCGGCAGTCGTGACATCCGGTGCCGCCTACAAGCGATTGCACCTGGACCGGTGGGACTTTTTCGAGCGAACCAGTATCTACTATGCCGCGACCGCCCTCGAGCTGAGGCAGGTGCACGGGGCGCCGGTCGTCGTCGCCGGCGGCGGCAACTCGGCCGGTCAGGCAGCCCTGTATCTCGCGAGCAACGGTTGCGACGTTCACCTGGTGGTGCGCGGCGGTGACCTCGGCGCACGGATGTCGTCGTACCTGGTCGACCGAATTGTGGATGACCCACGAATCCATCTTCACCCCTCGTCGAACATCGTCGGGCTCGATGGCGAGCACACCCTCGAGACGGTGCACATCGATACGGCCGGAACGGTTGAGGCGCGCGGGCTGTTCTGTTTCATCGGTGCTGACCCGGCGACCGGCTGGATCGGCGGCCTCGATTGTGATGAGGCCGGGTTCATCCGGACCGGAACCGATATCTCGCAGCAGACGCTGCAACGCTGGCAAGACCTGGGACGGGAACCCCTGCCGTTCGAGACCTCAACCCCACGCGTGTTCGCGGCCGGCGACGTCCGCCGCGGGTCGATGAAGCGCGTCGCCGCCGCTGTCGGTGAGGGGTCGAGTGCGATCGCATCGGTTCATCGGGTGCTCGCGTGACACGGAGGAAGGCGCGGAAATCACCGACATATCCCCGGTTGGAGCCTCTATCGCTCGCTCAGCGAACGATATATCGTTGACCATCGCTCGGAGTTCACAGGAGGTTCATCATGGGCAACTCATTCCCCGCAGGAGGATTCGGCGCAGGCATCCCCACGGACAGCATGTGGCAGATCATGGAGCAGCTGCGATCGACATTCGACAAACGTCCAAGCGGCCGGATGGGCCGTGGTGACGTCCGGGCCGCTGTGCTCGCGCTGCTTGCAGAGAAGCCGATGCACGGCTACCAGATCATCCGCGAGATCGAGGAGCGCAGCAACGGAAGCTGGAAGCCGAGCGCCGGATCGGTGTACCCGACGCTGCAGCTGCTCGCCGACGAAGGGCTCATCGAGTCCGAAGAATCGAATGGCCGCAAGACTTATTCGCTGACCGAGGCCGGGCGTGCGGTGACTGTCGACTCCGGCAACACAGCTCCGTGGGAGACCACGGGCGCGAACGATAAGTCCGGCTTCACCGCGCTGCCGAAGGCGGGCGTTGAACTTGCGCAGGCGGCCACGCAGGTGGGTCGCACCGGTTCGCCGGAGCAGATTCGGCAAGCGGTCACGGTCCTCGACGAGGCGCGTCGCCGGCTCTACGCGATCCTCGCGCAGGACTAACGGCGGTGCCGCCGGTTCGCCGGGACCGAGGCTCTTCGCCGTCCGGAGCTGGAAATACGCGTGCTCGGTATCGCCGCATCCTGCGGTTCGCCGGGTGGAATCTCGCGGTGACGTGGTGGTACGAACTTGTGCTCCCGCGCATCGGACTGCGGAGAGTCGCCGACAGGACGCGGACACGGCGGATGCAACGCTTCGCACGGCGCTTCCACGTGCTCGCGGTCGACCTCGGCGGGCTGATGATCAAGGTCGGCCAGTTCATGTCATCCCGGCTCGACGTCCTGCCGCCGGAAATCACCTCGGAACTCGAGGGGCTGCAGGACGAAGTGCCCCCTGTGCCGTTTCCCGCCATCCGGACCCTCGCCGAAGCGGAGCTCGGTGTGCGGCTCGAGCGAGCGTTCCAGTGGATCGACGAGACGCCGGTGGCAGCGGCATCCCTCGGCCAGGCCCATCGCGCCACTCTCGGTGCGCTCGACACCGCCGACACGGGGCTGACCGGCGCCGTGATCAAGGTGCAGCGCCCCGGCATCGATGAGATCGTCGACGTTGACCTGGCCGCGCTGCGCAAGGTGGGCGGATGGCTCAGCCACGTGCGCCTGGTTTCTGACCGCGTTGACGCGCCCGCGCTGGTGGAGGAGTTTGCGGTCACGAGCCTCGAGGAGATCGACTACCTTCACGAAGCAATGAACGCCGAGCGGTTCGCGGCTGACTTCGCCGGCGACGACCGGGTGGCCGTCCCCGCCGTCGTGTGGGAGCGGACCACCCGACGGGTGCTCACGCTCGAAGACGTGACGGCGATCAAAATCAACGACACGGATGCCCTCCGTGCGGCCGGAATCGAACCGAGCGACGTGGCATCCGTCTTCGCCACCGTCATGTTCGACCAGTTGTTCACCCACGGCTTCTTCCATGCCGACCCGCACCCGGGCAACATCTTTGTCACGCCGCTCGACGCCCCACCCGGTCAACGGTCGTGGAAGCTGACCTTCATCGACTTCGGGATGATGGGGGAGGTGTCGGGCAGTACCCGTGCCGGCCTGCGAAAACTGCTGTTCGCTGCGGCATCTCGCGACGGGAAGGGACTCGTCGACGCAATGGGTTCCGTCGGTGTGCTGCTGCCGACCGCGGAAACAACCGAGCTCGAACGGGCGATGGTGCAATTGTTCGCCCGGTTCGGCGGGATGGGCTTCGCCGAGCTGCGTGACGTCGACCCGCGCGAGTTCCGTGATTTCGCCGTCGAGTTCGGTGATGTCGTGCGCTCGTTGCCCTTCCAGCTGCCCGAGAATTTCCTGCTCGTGATCCGAGCCATGTCACTGACATCCGGTGTGTGCAGCGCCCTCGACCCCGGTTCAACCTGTGGGATTCCATCGAGCCCTACGCCACGCAACTGCTGCGCGATGAGGGTGGGAACGCGGTGAAGGATGCTGCTCAGCAGGCTCTCGAGATCGCGGGCATCGCCCTGCGGCTGCCCCGGCGCATTGACAACCTCATCGCCCGTTTCGACGATGGCACCGTCTCGGTGCAGAGCCCCGCCCTGGAGCGCCGGGTGATCCGGCTTGAGCACACGGCGCGGCGCGTCGTCTCAGCGGTTCTGTTCGCCGGGTTCCTCATCGCTGGGGCCGTGGTCCGGGACGCGGATGCCGTGTTCGGCACGGTACTGATGGCCGTGTCGGCAGTTCCGTTGCTCCACGCGCTCTTTGCCTCCCGCCGCTAGCGACGCGGCATCCCGACCGAACGGGAACCTTGACTACCGGGGCTGCTCGGCGCGGTGCTCGCCGTCGCCGACACGCTGTGAGGTAGCTCGGACGCAAACTTGACGGTGGCAGGTCCGTAGACCGCTTCGCCATCGCGCACCAGCGCTGTGCCCTCGGGGATCTCCACTGTCGTGTGCTCCCGCGTGGCAACGGCAACGATGTCACCGGCGGGAGCCGGAACGACGACAGCGGCCCAGTCGAGGTCGCCGAGCTCAGGACGAACCTCGAACCGTGCCCATCCGTCGTCCAGCGGCCGGACCCCGAGGACGGCCTCTGGGAGGATTGCCGCCGGACCCGACGCCCACGCGTGGCTGAGGCTGCGGCCGAACGGTCGCCCGTACATCGCGAGTGGGTCGTCATCGAGAGTGGCTTCCTCCCAAAACGTGCCAGGACCCCGCTCGAGCATCGCACCCCAGATCTCCCGCAGCTGGTCGAGCGCTGCCTGTGTTTGTCCCGCTGCGATCATCGCTCGGAGACGGAACGCCGTCATGAAGGGGGTTCCGGCGGTTCCCGCCTGAATCACTTCCGTGACACCGGGCGGGATATCATCCCCGTGATGGATGCCGGAGAGCACGGCGAGAAAGTTGGCGTATGTGGCTGGCCGCTGCGAGTCTCGGGCATCGAGGTAGTCCGCCCAGCGCCCCTCGGAGGCAAGCCACCCGCGTCGATGCAGGGTCTCGGCGAGTGTGAGGGACAGGTCGCCCCAGCGCTGGGCGTTCGGGTGTTGAACCGCGCTGAGCACCCGGTGGGCACTTCGAAGAGCCCAGTACCAGAGCATCTGAAGCGCGACCGGGTCCCGACCGCTTTCGATGTCGAGACCCCAGTCGATGAACACCGAACCCGGCCCAGAGTCGGTGAACCCTCCGGGCTGTTCTGCCGGCCGAAAGACTCCATCGCCTCCCGCAAACCGGGCAAGATTGGCCACGAACCGGTCGAGCCTCCGCGCCTCGGTCTCCGCAAACCGGAGATCGCCGAAATAGCGAAGCCTCAGCTCGGCAGTGACCACCCACCAGAGCGAGTAGTCCGCGATTCCGTTCACATACCCGTGGCTCGGCTGGCCCAGCGCGACGAGCCCATCGGCGACGACCCCCGCGGCGCCGAGCGCGAATGCGTTGGCCAGGGTGCTTAGCGCCTGGTCGCCGGCCCACGGCATCCGGTCTCGTTTGATCCCGTCGATCATCAGCCCCTGCATGCACAGCCGCAACGTGTACTGGGCGGAGGCCCAGATGCGGGTGAGCTCATCATCGGAACAGGCGAATGCTCCTGGGCGGTCGATCGCGGCCACGGAGGCGCGCACGGCGACGACGTCGAGTGCGGTGCTCGATCTGACGAATAGGTCTCTGAAGCCCAACAGGTGCTGTGTGGTCCAGCCGCCGTCATCGAGGGCGATGAGATCGTGCCTGGTCTCGTGGGTGTCAGGGTCGCTGAGCGCTTCTTCGATGCTCTCGCCGCTGCAGATCCGTGGGGGAGGCCCCGGTGGAAAGACGGGTCGGCCGAGCACGGGCGCACCGACGTCGAAGAGTGAATTCCCGATGCTGCGCGCGACGAGTTCGACCGTGCCGGTCGGTGCCAGGTGCGGAGGAACGTCGCCGCCCTCCCGGGGGTTTGCGGGCTCCCATGGCCTACCGGCGGTGCGGGCTTTCCACTCCCGGATGGGCGCGAGCCTGTCCACCGCTACCGCAGGGACCTCGCCCTCCGCTGCTGTCAGATCGAGGCGGATGCCGGTGCCCGCCGGAGCGGGAAAGGTCACCGAGTTCGACCGACCGGATCGGTCGAGCACAACAGGTGTTCCTCCTACGGTGACCGCGGTGAGCGTCCCGGAAAAGCGCACCGTGACATCCGCGGCATCCGTCGTCATCGCTGTGAATGACGCTGTCGGGCAGACGCGACCGTAGTTGCGGGGGTAGTGCACGTTGCGGTTGGCGGCAAAACCGTCGGCGACGAGATGAGCCAGCAGGGCCAGCTCGAACTGTCCCGGCCCGTAGACCCACGCTGTTCCGCCCGCGGGCGGGGTGACGGCACCGTCATCGAACGGCTGCGGAGACCGCTCGCGCACCCAGGCGCGCAGAGCGGCTGCGCTGCGCGGCGGTTGGCCTTCGGTCACCCCTTCACAGCGCCCGATGTCATCCCGGCGACAATCTGGCGCTGGAAGAAGATGTACATGATCAGCGGCGGAATGGTGATGAGGAGGATGTCGGCGAACAGGAGGTTGAACGAACTCATGGACTGGGAAATGAAGTTGAAGGTCGTCAGTTGTACCGTGGCGTTCTCGTCTCCCGGCGCGAAGTACAGCGCGTACGTGAAGTCGTTGAAGACGAACACCGACTGCACGACGATGACCGTGACGATCACCGACCTGAGCAGCGGAAAGATAACCCGGAAGAACAGTTTGATCGGCCCTGCGCCGTCAATGATCGCCGCCTCGTCGAGCTCGCGAGGGATTGTGGAGACGAACGCGCGGAACAGCAGGATGCAGAACGACAGGCCAAGTGCGACGTGCACCGCGATCAGGCCGGGGAGGGTCTTGAAGAGTTCGAGGCCCTGGAGGACCCAGATGGTGGGGACGACGGCCGGTGGGATGATGAGGCCCGCGAGGACGAGGCCGTTCACCAGCGGGTTCCATCGTGACCTCCGGCGCTGCAGTACGTAGCCCACCATGGCGGCCAGCACCACCATGATGGACACTGCCGCGACCGTCAGGATCGTGCTGTTGATGAACGCCCGGACCAGGAGGAAGTCGCGGTTCTCGATGACCGCGACGATGTTGTCGAAGAACACCCACTCGGTCGGCAGGGTGAACTCAAGCGCCGCTGCCTCGCTCTGGGTCTTTCCAGCGGTGAACACGATGAACGCGAACGGCACGATGAAGACGATAAACGCGAGGATGAGGGCAATCGTGCCCGCACCCCACTTCCATGCGACATTTTTCATTGTTCGTCGCCCTTCTTGTTCAGCCACCGTGAGAGTGGAAAGACAATCGCCGCCACGACGATGAAGAGGACGACATTGCCAGCGGTTGAGAGGCCGAAGAACCCGGCCTGGTACTGCTTGTAGACGACGGAGGCGAGGACGTCACTCGTGAACCCCGGGCCTCCTCCGGTCATCGCCCAGATCAGGTCGAACGAGCGCAGTCCTCCGATGAGGGAGAGCAGCACCACCGTCACGGTCGCGGGACGAAGCAGCGGGAGAGTGATGTTTCTGAACGTGTTCCATGCGCCAGCACCATCAACTTTGGCTGCCTCGAAGTACTCCTGGGGGATGGCAACCATTCCGGCGATATAGATGAGGGTCGCGAGTCCAACGCCTTTCCAGATGTCGACGAGGGCGACGGAGAGGAGGGCAATCGAGGGATCGGTCAGCCACGCGGGGCCCTGAATCCCGATCACGGCGAGGGCCTCGTTGATGGGTCCGTCGAACGGGTCCATCAAGACCTTGAACAGGATGCCGACACCGATGGTGCTGACCAGAACGGGAAAGAAGATCGTCGCTCGCAGGAAGCCGCGTCCGACGATTTGCGAACTGAGGAACACGCCGAGCATGAGACCGATCACGACCTTGGCCCCCGACGTGAGGAAGGCGTAAATGAACGTGTTGACGAAGCCCTGCACCAGTTGCGGTTCCTGGAAGAACCTCACGAAGTTGTCGAAGCCGATGAAGTCCACCTCGAAGAGCGTCCACCGGGTCAGCGAGAAGTAAAACGACGCAACGGTGGGGACGAGGAACAGCACAACGTAGAAGACCCCCGCTGGAATAAAGAACCAGGTCGGATATGAACTCTTCATCCGCCGACGTTTGGCTGGCTGAGGCGGAGTGAGATCACCGCGCGATCGAGAGGTTGGTGCCGTGGCTGTGGTCATGATCTGTCTCCCAATAAGCCTGCGGGGCCGCGCAACCGGCCCCGCAGGGAGGATGTGTGGCCTACCAGCCCTCGATCCCGAGCTGCTGCGCCTGCTTCTTCACGTCTTCGTCGTACTGTGCTGCGCCATCGGCGGCTGACGTGATGCCCGAACCGACCGCGACGGTGATCTGCTCAAGCGCAGGGCCCTTGATGGGGGAGAGGAACTCGAGCGCGAGGTTGGTCTTTTCCTCATCGAAGTACGGCTGGAGATCGGAGACCATCGCCGGTACGTCCTCCGGCAGTTCGCATCCCTCGATGACGAACGGGCCCTGTGGGGCAGTCGTCTCCGCCTGAATGTCGCAACTCTCCGGCGTAACGAGGAACTCGACGAACTTCTTGGCAGCCTCGAGTTTTTCGCCTTCCGTTGACTGCGGAATATAGACACCGCCTGGCATCCAGACGGTCAGGCCGTTCGTCTCCGCGTCGGGGCCGGGGATCGGGAACGTCCCGACGACGTCGCTCGCCTCCGGGTTTGTCGTCATCAACTGTCCCGCTGCGAACGTGAGGATGGGGTATTGCGCGCCCGCGCCGGTGGCGACCATGCTCACGCCATCCGCGTAGGTGGCCGACGCAAAATCTTCGTTGAACAAGTCAGCTTCGAACGCCTGCTGGAGGTGTTCAAACCCTGCAAACGCCGGCTCGTCGGCGTACTTGGCTTCGTTGTTGGTGTACTTCTCAGCCCAGTCGGGATCTTCGGCGAGGACATTGTTGAAGTCTCCGAGGATGAAGAGTTGCGATGTCCAGGTGTCGCCGTACGTCTGCACGATCGGAGCGGCAGTGCCCGCAGCCTTGATCGCCTCGCTGTTGGAAATGAACTCGTCCCAGGTGGTGGGAATCTCAAGCCCGAGTTCTGCGTAAATATCTTTGTTGTAGATCACAGCGCCAGCCATGGACTGACCCATCGGTATGCCGTACACGCCATTATCACCGCCGACCGAGTCGACGAAGTTCTCGTCGAGCTTGTCGACCCACGCCTCTTCGGAGAGGTCGACGAGCGTCGACTCCGGAGTCAGCGCCTCAAGGAGTGACCCTGAGTTGTACGCGAAAACATCGCTCATCTCTCCGGTCGCGAGGCGGGTCTTGATGAGGTTGTCGCCGTCCGCGCCCTGAGGTCGTGTCTGAACATCAATCTTGATGTCGGGATTCTCTTTCGTGAACGCCTCGGCAAGTGCCTCAGCGGTCGCAACCGTTGCCTCCTGGTTGTCGACCAGGTAGGTGAGAGTGCCGGCGGACTCTGCGTCGCCGCCCCCGCCAGAGCAGCCGGCGAGAGCAAGCGATACCGCAAGACCGCCTGCGCCGAGAGCGACAAATGAGCGTCGCCGAGTACGAGTGACCATTTCTTTACCTCCATGTAAAGCAACTGCGCTGTTGTATGCCCCGAATCCTCTCGGTGCTATGGCGAGGCCCACGCTACAAGCGGTTTCGAAAATCTGTCAACCGATCTACACAACTTTTCTGAAACGATTTTATGAGTTCGTAGAACGATCTATGTTCTCGGCCATAAACGTGTATTGTGGCAGCCAATTGAAAGGGGACGAGAGTGCCGGGATCGCGAGGAGCGACGATTGAGGATGTCGCGCGCGAGGCTGGTGTCTCGCGCGCAGCCGTGTCAAAAGTTATCCGTAACGCCTATGGGGTGAGCGCTGGAATGCGTGAACGGGTGAACGCCGCGATCGAGGTCCTCGACTATCGTCCGAGCATCGCCGCGAGGGCCATGCGGGGGGTGAGCTTCACCCTGGGATTCGAGCTGCCGCACATCGGTAACCCCTTCTTCTCCACCATCATTGCGGGGGCCACCGCAGAACTACGGCACACGCAGTACCAACTCATCATCGCGCCAGCGGATGGAGTGGACGGCGAGGAGGGGATCCGCGCGCTCCGCGCCCTGTCAGACCGCCAGGTCGACGGCATCGTGGCAGTTTCCCCGCTGGTCTCGCCCCAGTGGCTCGAACGACTGGCGACGACGGTGCCCGTCGTGATGCTCGGCCGCCATGACGAATCCGTCTCCTACGACACGGTGACGGGTGACGACGTTGAGGGCGCCCGGCTGGTGATGGAACACCTGTTCCAGCTGGGCCATCGGCGGATCGCACACCTGACACGCAGTGAAGACGTCACCCTCCCAGGGTCAGGTACCCCACACTCCATCCGACTTGACGAGTACGTCTCGCACATGCGCGCAGCCGGCCTCGAGGAGCACACGCAGATTGTTCGCACGGGCATCACGGAGGATGCCGCGCGACTCGACACTCTCGCGTTGTTCGATCGCGAGATTCCGACGGCGATTTTTGCGGGCAACGATGAGCTTGCGCTCGGGGCGCTCCGGGCGATCGACGAATGCGGACTCTCGGCATCCGACGTTTCTGTTGTCGGCTATGACGATATCGACATCGCCAGCCACCCCGCGATCTCGCTCACGAGCGTCAACCAATGCGGTGAAGCCATGGGCGAACACGCTGTGCGCCTGTTGCTCGAACGCATCGGAGGACGGACCGAACCAGTCAACGTCGTGGTAAAGCCCACGCTGAAGACCCGGCAATCCTCGCAACCTGCCCCGACACGTAACACTCCCTGACACGAACCGGTGTAACCGGGAACCTACGGAAGGTCGACCAATGTCCCAGCATTTGCCCGCTTCAACAACCACAGACCAGAGCGCCCGGGTCCTGGCGGTGGAAACCCAATACCCCGACGATCTCATCGGGATCCCCTCGGCTGGGTTGCGCCTCACCTGGCGCGCTACGGCAGCGTCGCCGCAGATCGGCTTCCAGGTGCGCTGGGATGGCGTCGACAGTGGCATGGGTGAGCCCACCCTGTCAGACGCGTCCATCGGCGTCGCCGCTCCATGGCCGGTTCTGCAGCCCGGCGAAGTGCGGCACTGTGAGGTTCGCATCGCAACGGCGGACGGATGGTCACCGTGGAGTGATGCCCTCACCGTTGAGGCTGCGGTGGATCCGGCCTCTCTCGCTGCCCAGCCCATCGGTGGTTCCGAACCGGTGGAAGGTCCCGTGACGCTCCTGCGCACGACCTTCACCGTGCCTGACACCGCGGTCAGGGCACGCATGTACGCCACGTTCTGGGGCGTCGGCGAGCTGCGTCTCAACGCGCAGCGTGCAACGGAGGAGCACCTCACCCCGGGGTGGACGGCCTATCAGGACCGTGTCCTTCTCAGCACCTGGGACGTGACCGAATTGCTCCAGGTGGGGCAGAACGCGCTCGGAGTTTTGCTCGGGGACGGCTGGTACCGAGGGCGACTGGGCTGGGTCGACGGCACGGAGCAGTACGGCACCGAAACCGCAGCCTTTGTGCAGATCGACGTCGAGTGCGCGGACGGCAGTGTCGTACGGGTCGCATCCTCCCCGGAGTGGAAAGCAGCCACCGGCGGCATCCGTTCGGCAAGCCTGTATGACGGCGTCGAGGTCGATCTTCGGGCCGAGCCGGACGGATGGGACACCGCGGACTTCGACGACGCCGCATGGGCTGCTGCCCGGGCGGTCGACGTCGACACGGCGGTTCTCGAACCGCGAATCACCGGTGGGGTCAGGACGATCGGGGAATGGGACGTCGCTGTTGAGCATCGCGATGGGCACAGCTTCCTGGATGCCACCCAGAACATCGCCGGCTGGTTGCGGCTCGTGGTCCGCGGTTCGGCGGGCGACCGGGTGGAGGTCCGCCACGCTGAAGTGCTCGAACCCGACGGATCGATCCACACCAAGTCGCTGCGCACGGCGCGGGCGACCGACGGGTACGTGCTCGCGCAGGACGGCGAGACGACACTCGAGCCAACCTTCACGTTCCACGGTTTCCAGTACGCCGAAGTCACGGGCGCCGAAGTCGTCTCGGCCACAGCGGTCGCCATCTCCAGCGCGGATCGACCACGGTCGGAGTTCGCATGCTCGGAACCGATGCTCGAACGGCTGCACTCGAACGTGGCATGGTCGCAGCGCGACAACTTCGTCTCCCTGCCGACAGATTGTCCGCAGCGCGACGAGCGGCTCGGCTGGACCGGCGACGCACAGGCCTTCGCGCCCACGGCAAGCACCCTGTTCGATGTCGAGCAGTTCTGGGTGTCGTGGCTGCGCGATCTTGAGCTGGACCAGGATGCCGACGGCGCAGTTGCGGCTGTCGTCCCGAATATCCTTCACGACGCTGACGAGGCGGATTCCAGCAAGTGGAAAACCATGGGACGCGCCGGGTGGGGGGATGCCGCGACCATCGTGCCGTGGGCGGTGTACGAATCCTATGGAAGCGATGAGGTCCTCGAGCGGCAACTCGCCAGCATGCGACGCTGGGTTGCGAGCCTGGAGAAGCGGGCCGACGGCGGTCTGCTTCCCACCGAATTCCAGTTCGGCGACTGGCTGGATCCTGACGCGCCGGGCGATCAGCCCTGGAATGCGAAGGTGTCAGCGGACTTCGTGGCCAACGCGTTCTTCGCGCACAGTGCCCGGCTGCTCGCTGAGACCGAACGACTCCTTGGCGACGCTGGCCGCGCGCAGGCTGCCGACCAGCTCGCGGACCGCGTCGCTCGAGAGACCTGGGATCGCTGGGGCGAGGATGCAGTCCAGACCCAGACCGGGGCGGCGATCGCGCTCGAATACGGCATCTCGCCCGACGACGACCGCGAGCGGATCGGGGAGGGGCTCGCACGCAACGTCCGTCAGGAGCGCGGGCGCATCGCCACCGGATTCCTCGGAACCCCCCTGGTCCTCTTCGCGCTCGTGAACAGCGGCCACACCGACGAAGCTTTCCTCATGCTGCTCCGCCGCGAAGCACCATCCTGGCTCTACCAGGTGGAGATGGGCGCGACGACAGTATGGGAGCGGTGGGATGCCCTGGCTCCGGATGGAAGTATCCACTCCGGCGACATGGCAACGGACGACAGCTCGGGAATGCTCTCGTTCAATCACTACGCCTATGGCGCTGTGATCGACTGGGTCTACCGCTACGTCGGCGGTATCGCGCCCAGCGTCGAGCGACCCGGATATCGCCGTATTGTCGTGGCGCCTCGACCGTCGACAACCATCACCTGGGCCCGGGCGTCGGTTGAGACCCGGCTCGGCGATGCGTCGATCGACTGGCGTCTCTCGGGGAACGACCTGCACGTTGACCTGGTGGTGCCGTACGGCGCGGAAGCCGTGTTCGATTTGCCGCTCTCCGACGGCTCGACAATCGAGTTGAACGGGCAGGCATACACCGGCACGAGCGTCGGACCGGGGGAGCACCACATCGTCGTAACGTCCGCGCGCGTGGCAGACCCCGAGGCGCTTGTGGTGTCCACTCCGTAGCGCGAACCAATAAGTGACGCCGCCCGGCCGCCCGCGAGGGACTGCCGGGCGGCTTCTTTTCGGTGATGGCAACTTCGCTCTTGTGGATTAGTTAATAAGCCTCCATTATTAACCCAGCCATCGGCATTCGCTCGCGATGGTCTACCGAGACTCAAAGGAGAGTACTGATGCGAAAGATCAATCGCGTGACGGCGTTTGCCCTGGCGGGTGCGGCCACCCTGGCCCTGGCGGGATGCAGCACAGGAGGCGGCGGGAACGCCGAGCTTCCGGATGGAATCCCCGAGACCGTCGACGCCAAGGGTGAGACCCTGACCGTCTGGGTGATGCAGGACGACTACAGCGACGCCACCCTCGACGCGATCAATGAGCAGTTCACCGAGCGCACCGGCGCCGAGGTCGACGTGCAGATCCAGCCGTGGGACGGCATCGGCACGAAGCTCAGCACCGCGCTGGGAACGTCCACCCCGCCGGATGTCATCGACATCGGCAACACCCAGGTCGCCGGCTACGCCGCCAACGGCGGCCTGCTCGACGTCACCGACTACCGCGAGGACCTCGTACAGGGCCAGACCTGGCTCAGCGGCCTCGAAGAGCCCGCTACTGTCGACGGAACCCTGTACGGCATCCCCGGATTCGCGGGAAACCGCGCCGTCATCTACAACAAGGCTCTGTGGGCCGAAGCCGGCGTCACCGAGGCGCCCACCACCTGGGACGAACTGACGACAGCGCTCGACACCGTCGACGCGGCTAACCCGGCCGACGACTTCTCGCCGCTCTACCTCCCGGGTCAGCACTGGTATGTCGGCCTGCAGTTCATGTGGGACCACGGCGGAGAGATCGCCGCCCTCGAGGACGGCGAGTGGACGTCCACCGCCGGTTCGGATGCCTCGCTCAAGGGCATCGAAGCCTGGAAGGAATTCCAGAACACCTACTCCGCAGAATCATCGCGCACCGTCTCGGCCGACAAGCCGGAGCAGGAGCAACTCCTCGCCGACGGCAAGGCCAGCGCGATCATCGCCTCGAACGGTTCGATCACCGCGACGCTCAACGCGAACCCTGAACTCACGGAGGCCGACCTCGGCACCTTCGCGCTGCCCGGCCAGAACGAAGAGACCCAGCCGGTCATGCTCGGCGGATCGGTGTGGGGCATCGCCGCGAAGAGTGAAAACCCCGAGCTCGCACTGATCTGGACCCAGATCGCCGTCAACCCGGACATCCAGACCGAGTACGTCTTCGGCGACCAGGGTCTCATGCCGAACAGCGAAGAGAGCATCGCCGCGGTTGAAGAGGACCTCAGCGAGGTGAAGGCCGGCTTCTTCCAGGCGGCGCTCAACTCGCGCGCCACCCCGGCATCGCCGGGCTGGACCGAGATCGAGGCGGCAAACCTGCTTCAAAACCTGTTCTCCACCGTCGCCTCAGGCGCCGCCACTCCGGAGGAGGCCGCGGCTAGCTACGACGCCAAGGCCGGCGACGCCCTCAAGTGATCTGACGGATGGGCGCCCGAACCGGACGCCCATCCTGTCGTCCGACCCGGAGAACCACTGTGAACCGAAAATCTACATCCGCGCGCGCCTTCGCTGAGCGCCGACTGCCACCACTGCTGCTGATGGCACCCGCCGGAATTGTGCTCGGTGCTGTGACGATCATCCCGCTCGTTGTGATGGTCTACATGGCGTTCACCGACTATGACCAGCGATCGCTGTTCACCGGGGAGTACTCCTTCGTCGGCTTCGCACAGTTCGCCGGCATCCTCACCGATCCGGAATTCTGGGCATCGTTCGTCCGCACCATTGTCTTCACTGCCGCACTTGTGATCGGCAGCGTCGTGATCGGCGTCGGCATGTCACACCTGATGACGCGGCTGAGCAACACCATGCGCACCGTCACCACTGTCGTGCTCGTCTTCGCCTGGGCAATGCCGAATGTCGCCGCTTCGCTCGTGTGGAACTGGATGTTCCAGCCCGGCTACGGCGTCATGAACTGGATCCTCACGCAGCTGCGGGTGTTCGGTGACATGACCAACACCGACTGGGGCGCCGACACCGGGCTCGCGTTCACGGCCATCTGGCTGCTCGTCGTGTGGCAGGCCGTTCCCTTCATCGCGCTGACGATCTACGCGGCTGAGACCCAGGTTGGCAGCGAATACATCGAGGCGGCCCGCCTCGACGGCGCGAGTGAGCGCAGCATTTACCGCCTGGTCACGCTGCCCTTCCTACAGCCGACGATCCTCCTCGTCACGATCCTGTCGGTCATCTGGGACTTCAACGTGTTCAACCAGATCTGGCTCGTCTCCAAGGGCGGCCCCGACGGCTCCACCTCGACACTCGGTGTTTTCACCTACACGACCGCGTTTGTCGGTCTCGACATCGGTGCCGGAGCAGCACTCGCGCTGCTCACCGCGCTGTTGCTCAGCGCCATCACGAGCGTCTACATCCGTAATCTCATCCGATCGGGGGAAGACCTGTGACCAAGCGCAGCCGGCTTCATCGACCATCTCCGATCGCGACGGGCATCGCTCTCGTCTTCTGTGTGGTGTGGGCCTTTCCGACCTACTGGATGGTGAAGTCCGCGTTCACTCCGCGGAAGGATGCCCTCACCTCGACCCCCTCGTTTCTCCCGCTGAATCCGACGCTGGCGAACTTCGAAACCGCGATCTTCCAGGCCGGGTTCTTCGACAACCTGCGCAGCTCGCTCATCGTCGTCACCGGGGCTGTGGTCTTCGCCGTGTTGCTTGGGCTCTTCGCCGCCGCCGCGCTCTCACGCTTCCGGTTCCGTGGCCGGCGCCCGATCCTCGTGGCTATCCTGCTCATCCAGATGATCCCGGGAGCGGCGACTCTCATCCCGCAATACCTGGTCTTCAACGAGGCGGGCCTGCTTGGCACGTACACCGGACTGATTCTGGCGTACATCTCGTCGACCCTGCCGTTCTCGATCTGGATGATGCGTAGCTTCTTCCTGGCGCTGCCCGCAGAGCTAGAAGAGGCAGCGCAGCTCGACGGTGCCAGCACCTGGCAAGTGCTGACGCGCATCCTGTTTCCCCTCGTCCTTCCGGGCATGATTGCCACGAGCGTGTTCACGTTCATCAACGCCTGGAACGACTACCTCATCGCCTACACCTTCATGAAAGACCAGAGCATGTATACCCTCCCCATCTGGCTGGCCTCGTTCAGCTCCCCGCTCACCGGCACCGACGTCAGCGGCCAAATGGCGGCATCCGTGCTGTTCTCCCTGCCGGTCGTGGTGTTCTTCGTGATCCTGCAACGCAAACTCGTCGTTGGCATGTCGGCAGGGGCGGTGAAGGGCTGATGGGCGAGCACACGTTGATTCCCCGTCCGCGCGTTTTCACCGCTACGGATGGCGAGTTCGCCCTGCACGGTTCCGTCTCGGTGGCCGCGGTTCCGGATGCGACGGATGCCGTTGCGCTGCTGGCCGAGCGGTTGTGGGCCGGTGCGCGGATCCGTGTCGACGTCGTCGATCGCGTGACCACCGGCATCCGATTTGTGACGGATGCCACGCTGGCACCGGAAGCGCACCGCGTCGACGTGACCGAACAGGGGATCTCGATCACGGCATCCGATTCGGCCGGATTCCTGCACGGCACCGCAACTGTTCTGCAACTGATGGGCGACGGGATCTGGCGTTCGGTGAGCGCCACAGCCCGGACCGTCACGGTTTCTGCCTGCCAGATCGAGGATGAGCCGGCCTTCGCGTGGCGGGGAATCATGCTCGACGTCGCACGGCACTTCCTGCCTGTGCGAGAGGTGCTCCGCACCGTGGACCTCATGGCGATGCACAAGCTCAACCGACTGCACTTCCACCTCACCGATGACCAGGGCTGGCGGATCGAGATCCGGGCGTTCCCCCGGCTGACGGAGGTCGGCGCGTGGCGGAATCGCACCCAGGTGGGTGCGGACGACGCGACGGCGCCCGAGATCGAGCGGCCGCACGGCGGTTTCTACACCCAGGACGACATCACCGAGATCGTGGCGTACGCCGCGAGCCGCGGCATCGTCGTCGTGCCGGAAATCGATCTCCCCGGCCACTCGCAGGCGGCGATCGCGGCGTATCCAGATCTCGGTGTGCCGGATGCCGACGGGCAGCCGCCGACCGTCGAGGTGTACCCGCGGTGGGGGATCAGCCCGTATCCGCTCAACGCCGAGACCAGCACCGTCGACTTCTTCCGCATCGTGCTCGACGAGGTGCTCGCGCTCTTCCCGTCGATCGACATCGGGCTCGGCGGCGACGAGGTGCCATCGGGCGCATGGGAGGCCGACGCCCGGTCGCAGGAACTGGCGCGCGATCGGGGCCTGTCGCACCCGCGCGAACTCCAGTTCTGGTTCCTGGACCAGCTGCGCGCTCATATTGAGCAGCAGGGCCGGCGGATGCTGGCCTGGGACGAGGTCCTCGAACACGACGTGAGTGAAGATGTCACCGTACTCGGATGGCGTGGGGATGCCGGAATCGGCGAGGCACTGCGGCGCGGTGTTCCGGTGGTCGCGTGCCCCGACAACCAGCTCTATTTCGATTACCGCCAGTCGGATGACGCGAGGGAGCCGATTCCGGTTGGCGTCGTCGTCGGGCTTCGCGATGTCTATGGCTACGATCCGGTCCCGGAATGGGCAACGCCCGAGCAGGCGATGCTTGTGCGGGGAGCGCAGGCGAACCTGTGGGCCGAACACCTGGAGGATGCACGCTCGCGCGACTACATGCTCTGGCCCCGGGCATGCGCTCTCGCCGAGGCGCTGTGGAGCGGCCCGGGTGGGGCCTTCGATGACTTCGAGGTGCGGCTCGGTTCGCACCTGCGCCGGCTCGACGAGCGTGGCGTGGAGTATCGTCGCCGCGGGGGACCGCTACCGTGGCAGGAGCGCCCCGGTGTGGGTGGGCGCATACAGGCGCAGGCGGAACGTCAGCGGGAGATCGATGCGCTGACCTCCGTCATCGTACGGTGACCGCAATCGAGGGAAAAGAAGGACGCAGGTTCAGACGTGCAGAACCCCGGTGAGCAAGCGAACCCGGCCACCGGCATCCTGTCGCTGACCCCGTCGGAGTTGCGCGCGCTGCGGCGTCCGTCTCCGACGTCCGGTGGGGCGGCGATCCAGATGACGCGGCAGCACAACCTCTCGGTCATCCGCCGCCTGCTGTACGAGAAGGGGCCGCAGTCCCGGCCGGAGCTCGCGCGGCTCAGCGGCCTGTCGACGCCGACGGTCGGTGCGCTGGTCGCAGAGCTGGTGGATGACGGCACCGTCGAGGATCTGGGTGTCGTCGCCGAGGCCCGGGTTGGCAAGCCTGCCTCGCGAGTGGCCATCAATGCCGCGGGCAACGTGTCGGTCGTGCTGGATCTGACTCAGGACGATCTGTTTATCGGTGCGACCGTCGATCTCGACGGGGTTATCGTCGATCGAGTGCAGGTGGATATCGGCGACGCTGCTGGTGAGAACGCGCTCGAGCACGCCGTCGACCTCGCGAACGTGCTCATCGAGCGGACCACCGCTCAGGTTGTCGGCATCGGAGTGGCTTCGCCCGGCCTGGTCGATGACACCGGGCAGGTCCACGTGGCGGACCGGCTGCGATGGCGCGATGTTCCCCTCGCGGAAACCATCTACAGCCGGACCGGCGTTGCTGCGGTGGTCGGCAATGACGTCAACCTGCTGGCGCTGGGCCTGAACCGGTCGCAGAAGTGGGCGGGGCGAGACGCCATCGTGGTCGCGCTCGACAACGGTGTCGGTGCCGCTGTCCTCATCGGGGGTGCACCGGTCCTCGGTGAGCAGTTCGCCGCTGGCGAGATCGCTCACCTGACTGTCGATGCAGACGGCGCCCTCTGCCGGTGCGGCCGCCGCGGGTGCCTCGACGTGGTGGTCGGTGCGCCTCACCTCGTGCGGCGGGTCGCGGCTTCCGGCACGACAGTACTTGAACCCGCCGGCCGCATGCTCGGCGAGGCGCTCGCGCCCATCGTGCTGATGCTGAACATCAACGTGGTCGTTGTGGTCGGTCCCGCCGAGCTCGTTGAAGGGCCCTTCGCCGCGGGCGTCGTTGCCGGCGTGCACTCCCGCCTGCGCCCGGCAATCGTCGAGGGCCTGGAGATCGAGGTTCGCCGCAACGACCCGGAATTCGTGTTGCGCGGGGCGGCGGCCCAGGTCCTCGAGTCACAACTCGGGATGCGCTGACGGATCGAGGCCTGGCGCATCGACCCGACTCTCGCCCGTTGTTTCGGGCGGTAGATCTGGTGGTCCATGCCCGATAGGCGGCTGGACGCTGCGATTCCCCGCCCGAGACTACCCAACTAGGGCTACGAGGGCTCGGTGCCGGCCATCGGCACCCGCCGCACGTAGCGACCGCCGACGGCCGGACCCGGCGGGCCGCAGCAGCCCCCCGACCCTCGCCCGTTGTTTCGGGCGGTAGATCCGGGGGTCCATGCCCGATAGGCGGCTGGATGCTGCGATTCTCCGCCCGAGACTGCCCCAACCGGGCCTCGGCTGCGGCGGCCGGAGCCGGCCCACGCCTGAAACTACCCAACCAGGCCTCGGCTGGTTCGACGCGTGGGGAGTCACCAGCCGTCCGGCCCGCGGCTTCCCGCCGGCACGCGCCGCGCGGTAGCGACCGCCGACGGCCGGCCCCGGCGCGCCGCAGCAGCCACCCGACACTCACAGTTGTTTCGGGCGGCAGATCCGGGGGCCCATGCCCGATAGGCGGCTGGACGCTGCGATTCTCCGCCCGAGACTACCCAACCAGGCCTCGGCTGCGGCGGCCGGCACCCGCGGCACCCGCCGCACGGTAGCGACTGCCGGCGGCCGGACCCGGCCCACACCTGACACTCACAGTTGTTTCGGGCGGTGGATCTGGGGCTCCAAGCCCGATAGGCGGCTGGACGCTGCGATTCTCCGCGCGAAACTACCCGGCGCGACCAGGGCTCGGCTGGTCCGACGCGACGAGAATCACCAGCCTTCCGGCCCGCTGCTTCCCGCCGGCATCCGCCGCACCGTAGCGACCGCCGGCGACCGGACCCGGCCCACCGCGGCAGTCACCCGACACTTACCGTTGTTTCGGGCGGCAGATCCGGGGGTCCATCCCCGATAGGCGGGTGGACGCTCCGATTCTCCGCCCGAAACAGCCCGGTGCGCACAGGCCTCGGCTGCGACTACGAGGGCTCGGTGCCGGCCATCGGCACCCGCCGCACGGTAGCGACCGCCGACGGCCGGACCCGGCGCCCCGCAGCAGCCACCCGACACTCACGGTTGTTTCGGGCGGTAGATCCTGGGCACCACGCCCGATAGACGGCTGGACGCTGCGATTCTCCGCCGGAAACTACCCAACCAGGCCTCGGCTGGTTCGACGCGTGGGGAGTCACCAGCCGTCCAGCCCGCCGCTTCCCGCCGGCATCCGTGGCACGGTAGCGACCGCCGACGGCCGGACCCGGCGCGCCGCGGTAACCCCCCCGACACTCACAGTTGTTTCGGGCGGCAAATCCTGGGCACCACGCCCGATAGACGGCTGGACGCTGCGATTCTCCGCCGGAAACTACCCAACCAGGCCTCGGCTGGTTCGACGCGTGGGGAGTCACCAGCCGTCCGGCCCGCCGCTTCCCGCCGGCATCCGTGGCACGGTAGCGACCGCCGACGGCCGGACCCGGCGCGCCGCGGTAACCCCCCGACACTCACAGTTGTTTCGGGCGGTGGATCTGGGGCCCATGCCCGATAGGCGGCTGGACGCCGCGATTCTCCGCCCGAAACTACCCAACCAGGGCCCGGGTGCGGGGACTGGCACCCGCCGCACGATAGCGACCGCCGACGGCCGGACCCGGCCCACACCTGACACTCACCGTTGTTTCGGGCGGCAGATCCGGGGGTCCATGCCCGATAGGCGGCTGGACCCTGCGATTCTCCGCCCGAAACTACCCGGCGCGACCAGGGTTCGGCTGGTCCGACGCGTGGAGAGTCACCAGCCGTCCGGCCCGCTGCTTCCGGCCGGGTATTCCTCCAGGGGAACCTCGCCCGACTGCCAGGCGTTGAGCACCGGGGTGACGATGCGCCAGCACTGCTCGGCGATGTCACCGCGAACCGAGAGCAGTGTGTCGTTCTGCAGGATGCCCGCGAGCACCTGGGCGTAGGCGTCAAGCTCAGGCTCGCCGGGGCGCGCCTCAAGGGTCACGCGTCGTAGCTCCGCGGCGTCGTCGGCGCCGTTGACGAACAGATCCAGGTCGACGTCACCGTTCTCGAGCGACATCCGCAACACAGTGCCGGTATCCGTACTCGCGCCGCGGAACCCGGCGGGAGGCGTCGAAGCGCGGAAGTGCACCGCCGCCTCGGCGCGGGGATTGCCGATGGCCTTGCCCGAGCGCAGCACGAACGGCACGCCCTTCCACCGGGGTGTGTCGATCTGCAGCAGCACCTGAGCGAGCGTCTCAATGCCGCGGTCGCCATCGACGTCGGCTTCATCGACGTACGACGGGAACAGTTTCCCGTCCACGCGTCCCTCGGTGTAGCGTGCCCGGCGAGCCGAGGTCGGGTCGTCACGCCAGATGCGGGTGACGCCCAGGACCTCCGCCATCCGTTCGTGCACGTCACTCGCGGTGATCTCGTCGGGCCGTTCCATGGCGACGAGGGCGAGCACCATCAGCAGGTGGCTCTGCAGCATGTCGCGCAGCGCACCGGTCTGGTCGTAGAAAGCAGCCCGACCCTCGAGCCCAAGCACTTCGTCGTAGACGATCTCGACCTTCTCGATGTGTTCGGCACTCCAGGACGCTTCGAGCAGGCGGTTTCCGAAACGGAGGCCGAGCATCCCGAGCACGGTCGCGTTTCCGAGGAAGTGATCGATGCGCCACAACCGGTCGGCGGGAATCACGGCCGCCAGCGCCTCATTCAAGGCCCGGGCATCGTCGAGGTCCTCACCGAACGGCTTCTCGATCGCCACGACGAGGTCATCGGGGAGGTCTATTGCGGCGAGCGCCTCCGCGACCCGGCGACCCATCGCTGGCGGAAGTGCGATGTAGAGCACCGGTGCCGTTGGGCAGGCGTCCAACAGGGCTTTCAGCTCGTCCGGATCAGACGCATCCGTTTGAACAAATCGTGCACGAGCGGACAGTTCGTCGACAGTCCCGGCCGAGATTCCGGCGTCCTCGAGGCTGCGACGCACGAGGGACTGCCACTCGTCGTCGCTCTGGGCAGTCCTGGCGGCTCCGATCAGCGTGAGTTCCAGCCCGCGAGCTGATTCGGAGACGCGAGCAAGTCCCGGCAGCAGCAGCCGCTCGGTGAGGTCACCGCCGGCGCCGAGGATCGCGATCGTGCGGGCGTCGGGCGAGATCGACTCGGCGTCAGGAATTCCGGGCTGGTCGGTCATCGTTGCTCCTTGCGGTGAGAGGCGTGCACGTTGCGGCACCGGGTCGACCCTGGTCAGGCTCCCGTGACAGTCGAGGATACGCCGCGGCCTCTCCGTGAGACACGTCTTGACGGCGGTCGGCGCAACAGGGTACGAATCTGCCCGTCGAACCGACGTCGTGTCGGCACGCGGGTGTTCAGAAGCACTGCGGATGCGACGCGGCGGCTTACTGGGCGGAACCAGCATTGCCCCATGGGCCGGGTGAGCCTACATTCGCAGCAACCGGGCCCGGACTCCACTGGCTGCGGCACGCATCGCTCTTCGGCGGCGATCGCGCTGAGGACCCGGAGGGCATTGCACGACCGATCAAGGGAGATCACATGAAATCGTTCAAGGAGTTGCTGAGTTCTGGAACCGCCATCGCTGCAGCAGCAGCGCTCAGCGCGGGCCTCGTTCTTGCGGGAACCGTCGCCACCGACGCACGGGGAAATGGGCACGGACACGGAAACGGAAACGGCAATAAGCCGACGACCGCTGATTCGATCTATTTGGATGAGATCAAGGACTACGGTGTCTGCCGTGGGACCGACGCCAGCTGCTACAACGAATGGGGAAACGGCTGGAAGGAGGGTGAGCAAAAACGCATCCTGATTTGGAGCCGAACGGCGGGCCCCCGTCACGCGCACCTGGGCACGCCACTCGGCCCAGGCCTGAACCCGCCGCTGAACGCAGACAATGTGGCGCAGGCCGGACTGAAAGCCTGGGCCGCTGAACGCGGCATTCAGGCCGATTACACCGAAGACCTCGCGAGCTTCTCACGCCTGAGCTCCTACCAGGCCGTTGTCTTCCTTGGCTCGAACCGCGACACCCTCGATGACCCCGCCCAGACGAACCTGATGCAGTATGTGCGTGGCGGCGGCGGCTTCGTCGGCATCCACAACGCCTTCGGTGCCGAGTACCACTGGGAGTGGTACGAGGGCCTGCTGGGTGGAGCCAACTTCTACGACCACGCCCCGAACCGCCCGGGCACGATCGAGACGATCAACAAGAAGGACGTGTCGACGAAGTTCATGCCGCGCAAGTGGGCATTCACCGACGAGTGGTACAACCTCGTTCCGTACCCGAGCTACGTGAACGTGCTGCTCGAGGTCGACCCGAAGACGAGCCTCAACGGTCGCGCTACCGGCCACCCGGGACACGGTGAGCAGCACGCCGTCAGCTGGTGCCAGTACTACGACGGCGGCAAGTCCTTCCTGACGACGCTCGGCCATGACGTGGCGGTGTGGACGGATGCGCCGATTGCCGGTGACGACATGTTCAAGGAGCACGTGCTCTCCGGCCTTGAGAGTGCCATGGGCATCAAGCCTTTCTGCGCTGTCTGACCTTTCGCACAAGCATCCGAACAACAGGAGCCCGCACCCGGTATCGCCGGGTGCGGGCTCTTTTTAACGGCGATGATCCACTCAGTGGGCCATCGTTCGGCTCTGTTCTCTCTATCCTTGCCGCGCTCTGGGCGCCGTCACATACTGGACACATGCGCAGCGGTCGATGGGACGAGCCGGTATCGGTACTCGACCGCATCATCGCCATTCTGGAGGCCGTCCGAGAGTCAGACGGGTCGACGTCGATTACCCGAATCGCCGTCGCCACTGGCACTCCGAAGTCAACGGTTTCCCGTTTGGTCCGGGATCTGGTGCGGCAGCGGTACCTGGCCAGGACCGACGATGGGGTGATCATCGGGCTCAGGCTCTTCGAGCTCGGCGCGCGAGCGAGTGGACCTCGCCGGCTCAGCCTGGCCGCCGTTCCGGTGTTGGCCGAACTGTTCAACGCGACGGGTGAGCACCTGAACGTCGCTGTCCAGGATGGGCGCGACATGGTGTCGGTGATCTCGGTACAGGGACGCCTGCGACCGGCACCGTCGCGCGCCGGTGTTCGGGTGCCGTCGGCGACGACGGCTCTGGGCAAGGCTGTGCTGGCGTTCTCGGAGGATGAATCCGAGCTCGGGCACATCATCAGGGGACTCGATCGCAGCGCACGGGACGCGTTCGAGCGGGAGCTCGCCAGTGTACGCACGAGTTCCGTCGCGATCGACCGCTGCGCAACTTTTCCGGGAGTCGTCGGCGTCGCGAGTCCGGTTCTCTCACCGCAACGCCGACCGGTGGCCGCGATCTCGGTGGCCGGACCTGTCGCCGACATGGATCCACAGCGGATGGCCCCGCTCGTCAGGCACGCCGCTCGCCTCCTCTCCCAACGTCTCGCCTTGTAGCGGCATGGCCGGGGAGACGGGCCGCCGGGATGAACTCTTCGGCGTTCTCGATCGGATGACGATCATCTTCGAGGCGTTCGACGACGATCAGGGCCTCGGCCTGTCTGAACTTGCTGCGCGCGCCGGCCTCCCCAAGTCCACGGTGTCCCGGCTCGTTTCCGGGCTTGTCCGGCAGCGCTATCTGGAGCGCGAGGGCAAGCTGATCTACCTCGGCCTTCGGTTGTTCGAGCTCGGCCAGCTGGCAGAGGTCCCGCGCGAGCTGAGGTCCGCGGCCCTGACGGTCATGGCCGACCTGCGGACCACGACGGGCGAGACCGTCCACCTGGCAATCCCCGACGGCGACCGGATGGTCTGCATCGCGATTATGCGTGGCAGGGGCGCTCCTGCGGATGTTTCCCGGATCGGCGCGAGTGTGCCGTTGCAGTCCAGCGCACTGGGAACGGCCGTCCTCGCCCCTGCCGCTGGGGTGGCGACCGCGGTCTGCGAGTCCGTCCCGGGCCTCACCTGGGTGGCCAGCGCGATCTCGGTGCCCGGAAGCGGTGCGATCGCGGCAATCTCACTGTGCGGGCCAGCGAACGACTTCGACGTCGATGGGGCCGCTGTCCACATCCAGGAGGCCGCGCGGGCCGTCGAACGCCGTCTTGAACTTCGGGCATTCCGGATGCCGTAAGGCTTCCGACACCGCCTGCACGCCGAACCGCCTCCTCGGGTTCGGCCTCACCGTGCTGGTGAGGCCGAACCGTCGGAGGCGGTCAGTGGTGCCGGGGGAGTCGTGTTACTTGACGATCCTCACCGTCACCGTCGACGTGATCTGCTTCTGCACCCCCTTATGGAGAACATTGACCACAAGGGTCAGTGGGACCTTGCCTTCCGGCACGTTGTTATCAAGATCCGCCTTATTGAACTGTATGAACAGGTGGTTCTTGAAGTCGGTCACCTTCGCGGCGGTCACCGGTGTGGTCGAGAGCGGAGCGAGTAGAACGGCCCCGCTTTCGTACCTGTGGCCTGCAGGCAACCTGAAGTACGCACCGACCTTGCCATCGACATCCGTGAACATCCCGGTCCTCGCACCGAGGTTGAGCGTGCTCGGTATGAAGGAGGCGGCGCCCGGTGTGTCCTGGGGTGTGAGATACACCTCGATCATTCCGGTCGGCCGTGGGTCGGTGCAGTCGTTGAAGTAATACTCACCGGCTCGATCGAACGTGTGCTGGTAGGTTTCACCCGGTGCCAGCTTCGCGTTGAACTCTCCCTCGAAGAACTGCGTCGCGCAGTGCGGCTTCAGGTTCGGGAAGTTCGGGAACGTCTCTGCCCCCGGGTTCTTGAAGGTGACCGTTGTGCCGACGGGCACCCGCAGCCGGGTGGGCTGCATGGCGCTCTGCGACACGCTGTCCTGCGACGCCGCGGTGTCATCGGTGCGGCTGGTGCGAGCGAGAAGGACTGTGTTGTCCACCGTCGCACCCTCGACCGCGTTTCCGTTTACCGGACGACGGATCGACAGCGGTGCCGTGTTCGGGCCTTCCTGGCTGCCGGACTCGGTGGTGTACTTGCCGCCGATCTTGAACGCCCACAGCGAGTCACCCTGTGTGACCGACGCGCCGTACGGGTTGGTCGACCCCGCTGCGAAGACAGCGACGTACTGCTCGCCGCCAACCTCGTAGGTGATCGGAGCGGACGCGATGCCCGAACCGGTCTGGAAGTCCCAGAGAACATCCCCGCTCGAGGAATCCATGGCCAGCAGTCGACCGTCGATCTGTCCGGCAAAGAGCAGGTCGGATGCCGTTGCCAGCGGCCCCTGGCCGTGCGACATGTCGGTGCCGAGGTGGTTCTGCCAGCGAACCTTTCCGGTCGATGCGTCGTAGGCGAGGATGCCGCCGGTCTGGTACTGGCCCATTGCACGCTGGCCGTTTGCGCCGGCGCCGTTCCAGTGCGCGACCGGGTTGGTACCGTACGGGAAGTACACGAGGTTGGTCTTGTGGCTGTACGCGTTGTTCGACCAGTCACCTCCACCGTTCTGACTGGTGGTGGAGAGGATCGGCAGATCCCACTGCGGGTCGTACATGCAGCCCTCGCGGTGATCCGACGGGTATCCCTCCGGGTAGGTCAGGAAGGGCTCGTCTGCGGCGACGTAGCTGTCCGGGTTGAAGACAAGATTGCCGTCCTCGTCGGGCTGGTAACCGTTGTAGTTCGGGACAGCCCGCCAGGGGTCACCCGGGATGTTCTTCGGATCGAGCTTCTCCCAGACCAGGCAGTCCGGCAGCAGGCGACTCTCGGGGAACGGCTGGGTCTCGGCGTGGTTCTGACGGGAGTCGGTGATCATCGGCTTCTCGGTCACGGGGAGGACAGGCTTGCCGTTCGTGCGGTCGAGCACGAACTGGTGTCCGGACTTGCTGCCGTAGAACAGGACCTTGCGCACGGCGCCGTTGTACTTCACGTTCGCGAGTGTCGGCGGGTGCACGTTGTCCATGTCCCACACGTCGTGCCGGATGGACTGGTAGTGCCACTTGTATGCGCCGGAGGTCGCGTCGACGGCGACCATGGTGCTGGAGAACAGGTTGTCGCCTGGACGCTGGGAGCCATCCTGCGAGGAGTTACAGCTCCGCGCGTTGCCGAACGTCATGTAGTACATGTTCAGTTCGGGGTCGACGGCACCGTGAATCCATGGTGTTGACCCGCCAACGAGCGGGCAGTCAACGCCCTCGGGCGTGACGGGTCCCCAGGTTGCACCGGCGTCGACCGAATTTCCGTTCACGTCGGTGTAGACGGTGCCGCGGTCCGGCCCGCCGAAGAAGTGCCAGAGATAGCTGCCGTCGCTCGCGTCGAGTCCGACGACCGCAGCGCGGTCGCCGTTCGCGGCGTGGGCGTAGACGATGCCGTTGTGATAGACCGTGGCAACCCGGTCGAAGTTGCCCAGCGATTCGCCGTTCGGACCGGCAGGCTGCACAACCCAGGCTTCCTGGCCGGTGGCCTGGTCGAGGGCGACGATGCGGTCGTCGGCTGCCATGGTGAAGATCTTGCCCTCGCCGGAGGAGACCCCGCGTCGGGTGTCGGCGGTTCCGTAGGCGGTTGGCTCCCACTTCCACACGGACGCGCCGGATTTGCCGTCGACGGCGATCACGCCGCCGCTGGGTGTGTCGAGGTAGATGATGCCGCCGACGACGATGGGCGTGGTCTGCTGGCCGACATCGTCGGATGCCGGCGCTACGCCCGAGACGTGGGTGCGCCAGGCGGGCCCCACCTTGTCAATGTTCCGCTTGTTGATCTTGGTGAGGCCGGAGTAGTGCTGATTTCCGAGGTTGCCTCCCACGGTCGGCATATCCGCGCCTGTGGGCTCGAGGCCCGTGAGCCCCGCCGGTGGCACCGGTGCCGCCGGGTTGGCCCCGTAGGCCGGTGAGACGGCGACTGTCACCACCACCAGCGCTCCGAGGCCGAGTGCTCCCAGCCTCCTGGACAGATGTTTACGCATCAAAACTCCTTGATCGTCTTTGATCGATCACGAGCGCGCGATGCACGCCCGCGTTGAGGTGAGTCGGGCGTCCCGCTGAATCCCCTGAAACCGCTGGCCCCCCGGCGCCCTCGCACACTATCCGCGGGTATTGCCCGGCAGCAATGGCGCGACCCACCGAGTGGCACAGGCACTGCACCGCCTGGCGTGACAGGATGCCCTGCCATCTCGCCGAGTCAACGGGCATCCGTCATTGCTGCGAAGATGAATGGTGGAAAGGTCGATGAATGGCTAGCGAGCAAGATGCAGTGACTCTCGAGGCGGAGCTGTTGCTTCCCGACGTTCCGGAACTGGTCTCCGCCTACCCGGCCTCGCTCCCGGCGCCCACACTCCACGCGCGGTGGCTCGAGGACGAGGAAGTCACCCTCACGTTCATTGAAATCGGCGACATCGCCATGCACGTCGAGTCGACCGATGACGACGTCGAGTGGCACCTTCACGTCGGCGGCCACGACGGACCTCCGCTTGACGGCACGCCCTGGGACGAGAAGACCACCGAGGAACTCCTCAACTGGATGTCTGAATTCGTCGCCAAGGTTCACGCCTGTATCGAAATGGTCGACGAGGACATTTTTGACGCCGTAGACCTCTTCGAGGCCGGTGCGACCACCGCGCAACTCTCCGCGGCCAGTTTCGAACCCGAGGACTGGGAGAGATTCACGCCGGCAGACTTCAAGGTGTTCCGGGTTACCGTCCCCGGGCACGCAGAGCCGCAGATCTGGACCGGTTCCGGCGACGCGTGGCACATGCACGACGAAGAGCGGAACGGTGATGCCGAACTTCTGTGGACACCGCCGAACGTGGAAGAGCCGATTCACCTCGGCGCCGTCATCATCTCGCCCGAGACCGGTCTGCCCGCGACGTTCGCAAACCCGGGCATCAACTGGGATGACGTGGGAATGAGCGAGGACGACGCCATGGACTGGCTGCTTCGCGAACACAGGAACTGCGTGTGGGCATCCACTGTCCACGATGCGCTCACCGAAGAGGTTCTCAAGGTGCTGGCGGGCTTCGCGCCGGCCGTCCCGTCGCCTCACCGTTAATCCAGGCCGTCCCGGCGCGGGCGACGAATGGCTAGGTCTGGGCTGACTCGGATAATGCCGCAACGACGCTGTCGCTGCCGACGAAGATGCTGCCGCCGGCGCGCACCGTCGTGATGATCAGCTCCGTCATAGCGGCCTTGTCGCGATTGACGGCCTCAATCCACTCCGGCGGGGCGTCGGTGTCGGCATCGACCCCGGCGCTCCAGTTCGCGATCTCGAGCAGGATTGGAATCAGGGCGAGTCCGTTCTCCGTGAGCGTGTAAACGACGCGCCTGGCGTCGCCCGGATCCGGGGTTCGGTTCAGGATGCCGTTCGCCTCCAGTTCGACGAGACGCGCGGTCAGCACGCTCGGAGCAACGCCCTCGTCCGAGTCCGAGAACTCCGTGAAGGTGCGTTTGCCGAAATAGACGATGTCGCGGATCACGAGAAGTGACCACGGATCTCCGAACGCCTCAAGGCCGAAATTGATGGGGCAGTGAGATTTGCCCTTCGTCCGCTTCATCAGAACCCTTCACACTGCGAGACGGTGGTGGTACCGTTTTTCACTACGATCATGATAGTTAAAGGGGACGAATCATGGGCAACTCTTCATCCACATTCGAGGTGCGGGTGACCCGGGAGTTTCCGGTGTCGGTGGACTCCGCCTACGCCGCCTGGACCACGCCCGAGCTGTTGATGCAGTGGTGGGGTCCGCTCGGTTTCACATGTCCGGTCGCCAATCTGGATGTCCGGGTCGGCGGGGTCTCACTGGTTGCAATGCGCGCGCCGGCGCAGTTCGGCGGCGGAGACATGTTCAACACCTGGACCTACACGCTCGTCGACCCTCCGAATCGACTCGAGTTCGAGATGCGGTTTACTGACGCGAACGGCGAGGCGATCAGCCCGGCCGATGTCGGCATCCCCGCGGGGGTTCCTGACACGGTCCCGCATGTCGTGACGTTTGAGTCGGTGGGCGAAGGCGGCAGCCGGTTGAGCGTCACCGAGTACGGCTACACGGTCGAGGAGGCGCGCGATGGGTCGCAGGCCGGCCTGGATCAGTGCCTGGACAAGCTCGCGACGCTTCTCGTCGACGGCCCAGCCGCGAATACCCGCCGCTGAGTCGGGAGGGGGCGGCTCACCGGCGAGGTGCTGCGGCAGCGTCCTCGGCGTCGTCATCTGAAAGCACATCGAACGGCGACTCGACCTCGCCCTTCCACGCTTCGATTCCCTCGCGGATAGCGAAGCCGGCGATAACGAACGCGGCGACAGCATCCGCCCATTCCCAGCCGAGAAGAGTATTGAGCAACAGGCCGAGCAGGACGCTCGCTGACAGGTAGACGCAGAGCAGGAGTTGCTTGGAGTCAGCGACCACGCTGGCGGATCCGAGTTCCCTGCCCGTCCGGCGTTCGAGCCACGCGAGAGCGGGCATCACCACGAGGCTGGTTGTCGCAATGGCGATTCCGAGGGGGCTGTGGTCGACATCTTCCACGCCCGCGAGCGAGAGCACCGAGTCGGTGATCACGTACGCGGCCAGGGCGAAGAAGGCGATGGCGATCACCCGGACCGTGGGCTTCTCCCACCGCTCCGGGTCGCGGCGGGTGAACTGCCACGCGACGGCTGCCGCCGAGAGGACCTCGATGACCGAATCGAGTCCGAACCCGATGAGCGCGGCAGAGGACGCGATCGCCCCGGCGGTGATGGCGACAATCGCCTCGATGACGTTGTACGCGATCGTGAACCCCACGATCCACCGCACCCGTCGGTGAAGGACGGCCCGGCGGTCGGCGGTGGGCTGAGCTGTCATCGTCACAGTGCGCTGATGAGGCTGGATACCGACGCGAGCGAGTTGGGTGTCAGGCTGTAGTAGGCCCAGGTTCCGCGCTTTTCGCGGTGGAGATAGCCGGCGTCGACGAGCACCTTGAGGTGGTGGGAGACGGTGGGCTGGCTCAGGCCAAGCGGCTCAGTCAGGTCGCAGACGCACGCTTCGGCATCCTCGTGTGACGCCACGATCGACAGCAAACGCAGCCGTGCGGGATCAGCCAGAGCCTTCAGCGAGCGGGCGAGTTTTTCCGCCCTGTCGGCATCCATCGGCTCGCGCGTGATCGGAGTGCAGCACGCGTTGAGATCGGTGATCTGCAGCGACTCGGTAAGCGTCATCCGAACAAACTCCCTAGATTGACATGCATCAATGCATGGGTCACGATGAGTACATCGACGTACATCAATCTATCAGTCACGGAGCTTCATGTCTCTAGTCCCGGTGAAGCCCGCGTCTCTCGGCACAACTGATCGGTTCCTCCCGGTCTGGATCCTCGCCGCAATGGCGTTGGGACTGGCGCTCGCGGTTTTCGTCCCCGCGTTCGGAGAAGCCCTGCACGGCTTCTCCCTTGGTTCGGTCAGCGTGCCGATCGCGATCGGCCTGCTGGTGATGATGTACCCGGTTTTGGCGAAGGTCCGATATTCGGATGCTCGTGCGGTCGCCGGTGATCGAAAGCTGCTGGTCTCGTCGCTGGTGATGAACTGGCTGGTCGGGCCGGCGCTGATGTTCGCTCTCGCGTGGGCCTTTCTGCCCGATCTGCCGGAGTACCGCACGGGCCTGATCATCGTCGGGCTTGCGCGGTGTATCGCCATGGTCCTGATTTGGAACGACCTGGCGTGCGGCGATCGGGAGGCCGCCGCGTTCCTCGTTGCCGTGAACTCGGTGTTCCAGGTCATCGCCTTCTCCGGCCTGGGCTGGTTCTACCTCCAGATCCTGCCGTCGTGGCTCGGACTGGCGACAACGAGCGCGTCGTTCTCACTGTGGGCAATCACACTGAGCGTTCTCGTCTTCCTCGGTATTCCACTGGTCGCCGGATACCTGTCGCGTCGGCTCGGCGAGGCCACACGGGGTCGCGGCTGGTACGAAAGCACGTTCCTGCCGAAGGTGGGACCGTTTGCCCTGTACGGACTCCTCTTCACCATCGTGATGCTGTTTGCGCTGCAGGGCCATCAGGTCATCGACCGGCCACTCGACGTTGTCCGCATTGCCCTGCCACTGCTGGTGTACTTCGCGGTCACTTTCGTCATCGGGTTTGTCCTCGGCAAGCTCATCGGGCTGTCATACGAACGCACAACGACGCTCGCGTTCACAGCGGCAGGCAACAACTTCGAACTCGCCATCGCCGTCGCGATCGGAACGTTCGGCGCCACGAGCGGCCAGGCACTCGCCGGCATCGTCGGCCCGCTGATCGAAGTGCCCGTGCTCGTGGCCCTCGTCTATGTCGCGCTGTGGCTGCGCCCCCGCATGTTCCCTGCGAAAGACACCCTCCCGATCCATCCTGAACTTCCGGTCGCAGACCGGGTCTGAACACACACCCGATACAAGGAGACCCTGATGAGCGAGAAACCGTCAGTACTGTTCGTCTGCGTCCACAACGCGGGCCGGTCACAGATGGCCGCCGGCTACATGCGCGCGCTGTCCAACGGGCAGGTCGACGTGCTGTCTGCCGGCTCGGAGCCGAAAGACCAGATTAACCCGGTCGCGGTCGAGGCGATGGCCGAAGAGGGCATCGACATCGCCGACAACATCCCCAAGGTCCTGACAACGGATGCCGTCAAAGATTCCGACGTGGTGATCACGATGGGCTGCGGCGACACCTGCCCGATCTTCCCCGGCAAGCGCTACGAAGACTGGGAGCTCGACGACCCGGCAGGACAGGGCATCGAGGCCGTCCGTCCGATCCGCGACGACATCAAAGCCCGGATCGAGCAGCTGCTCTCTGAAATCCTCCCGACGAAGGCCTAGGTACGGGCCCACCGGCTCCGCGCGCCAGTAACGAAACGAAAAACCATGACTATCGCAGAACTCCCCACCCTGACCATGCCGTCCTCACGGAAACTCGACAGCCTGCCCGTAGCCATCATCGGTGCGGGACCGGTCGGCCTCGCCGCCGCCGCACAGTTGCTCGAGCGCGGGATCGACGTCGTTGTTTTCGAGGCGGGGGAGACCGCCGGCAGCGCTGTGACCGCGTGGGGTCACACCCGGCTGTTCTCGCCGTGGGAATACCTCGTCGACGAGGCCGCCGGTCGGTTCCTCGACAGAACCGAGTGGCACGCGCCTGCCGCGAAAAAGCTGCCTCTTGGCCGGGAACTGGTCGAGGAGTACCTGCTGCCTCTGGCTGCGACCGCGGAGCTCGCCCCACGGATCCGCTACCACAGCACCGTGACGGACGTCAGTCGGCAGGGGATGGATCGAACCCGCTCCACCGGACGCAGCACCACCCCGTTCCTGCTCCGGATTCGCACCGGCGACACAACCACAGAACAACTTGCGCGAGCGGTTATCGACACCTCCGGTACCTACAGCACCCCCAACGGGCTCACCGCCAGTGGACTTCCGCCTGCTGGCATCGATGGCATCCGCGAACACCTCAGCCACGCCCTGCCTGACGTCCTCGGGGTTGACCGGGATCGCTTCGCGGGCAGACACGCGCTCGTCGTCGGAGCCGGCCACTCAGCAGCGAATACCCTGCTGAAACTGGCCGCCCTCGCGAAGGAGGAGAGTGACACGACGATCAGCTGGGCGATCCGCGGACGAAGCCCGGTTCGCGCGTACGGGTCGGAGAACGACGAGCTCGAAGCGCGCGGCCAGCTCGGCAGCTCGGTACATGACCTGGTGCGCCAGGGGCGGGTCACGCTGATCGACCAGTTCGAAATCGATGACCTCGAGCCAGCCGGTGACCACCGTGTTGCCGTGGTCGGTCGCCGGCAGGGGGAGAAGACGAGAGTGGAGGTCGACCGGGTCGTCAACGCGACGGGCTTCCGCCCCAACCTTGAGATGCTGCGTGAGATCCGGCTGTCACTGGACGAGATCGTTGAAGCCCCTCGCGCCCTCGCCCCGCTGATCGACCCCAACATGCACAGCTGCGGCACTGTCTACCCGCACGGCGTTATCGAACTCGCGCATCCGGAACCGAACTTCTACATCGCCGGGATGAAAAGCTACGGTCGCGCACCGACCTTCCTTCTTGTGACCGGTTACGAACAGGTGCGCTCCATCGCCGATGAGCTTGCGGGCAACCACGGTGCCGCCCGTCAGGTGCAACTCGTGCTGCCCGAGACCGGGGTGTGCGTGTCACCCGCTCCGGCTGGCGGGTGCGGCCCTGACGCCGAGACATCCGTTTCATCCTGCGGCCCTGCGCCGGAGGCATCCGCTTCATCCTGCTGCAGCTAGACGCCGCGGGATGGGCGGTGCCACCGGAGCGCACAATCATCGGCGCGCACGATAACCGAAGCGCAGAGAAGGCCGGCCGCTGTGGGCGACCGGCCTTCTCGGTGTGGGACTGCGCTCAGCTGATTTCTGAGGCAGCTTCCTTGACCGCCGCGTCGATGTCGGACTTCTTCACACCGAGCCGCTTCGCAACCTTCTTCTCAGCCTTCAGCTCGGCCTTTGCAATCGCGTCTTCGAGCTTGCTCTCACCGACGACGAGCAATGCCGCCTCGCCTGAGTCGATGGCCTCGCCGAGCTCTTTGACGTCTGAGCGCGAGACGCCGCGCCACAGGTGGCCTGTCACCGCTCCGATCGCTCCACCGACGATTGCGGTGCCGATGATCGCCGGGGGAAACAGCAGTCCAACCACAGCACCGGCTACGGCACCGCCCCAGCCGCCGTGGCGGAATGCCTGCTCGTCCTTATTGACGTGCACCTTGCCCTTGTCATCTTTGGTGACGACCGCGGCGTCGTATGTGCCGACCGCGCCGTCCTTGTGCAGGTCCTTGACGACACCATAGTCAGCGCGCGCGTCAGCCTCGTTCGGGTAAGTGCCGATGTACAGGAATGTTCCGTCGGATTCAGCCATTGTGTCTCCATTCAGTGTTTGGTCTCGTGTGAGACATCTATGCGCCCGCTCGCGGTGAAAGCGCGCGATTTAGCCGCGCACTCGGAAGCTCCCGGGCACCTGCCCAGACAACAGCGTCAGGTTCGCGCGCAGTAGAGCCTTTCGTCCGTCGGGTGACATTTGCACCCACATGCCCCAGAACTCGTGTGGAGGCGGGCGACATATACTGTCCCAAAGACAGTAAATGGTTCGTGCCGGGACGACCCGAGCGCCGGACGGGTGCGAAAACGAAAGAAAAGACACAGCTATGCAACTGCAGAACAAGACAGTCATCGTGACCGGTGGGGCATCCGGAATCGGCGGAGCCATCACCCGCACGTTCGTTGAACGCGGTGCGAAGGTCGTCGCGGTGGACATCAACCAGGATGCGGGGGCGGCGCTCGTCGCGGATCTCGGTGACTCGGTGTACTTCCTGCAGGGGGACGTTTCCGACTCCGCCGTCGCTGAGAAGGCGGTCGGCGCAGCGGTTGAGCACTTCGGTGGGCTCCATGCCCTCGTCAACAACGCGCACGCGTCCCGCCAGGCCCCATTCCTCGAACTCACCGCTGAGATGTGGGAGCTGTCCTTCAATACAGGTCTGCGCGCCACCATCAACTTCATGCGTGCCGCTCACCCCGAGCTGAAGAAGACGTCGGGCTCGATCGTGAACTTCGGCTCGGGTGCCGGACTGGACGGGCAGGTGACCCAGGGAGCGTACGCCTCGGCCAAGGAGGCCATTCGCGGGCTGAGCCGGGTTGTTGCAAACGAGTGGGCTCCTGACCGCATCCGGGTCAACGTCGTCTGCCCAATGGCGATGACGGAGGGGGTGCAGGCATGGTCTGAGGCCTTCCCTGACCTCTACAACACGACGCTGGGCAAGATTCCGCTCGGTCGCTTCGGCCACCCGGGGAACGATGTCGCCCCCGCCGTGGCGTTCCTCGTCTCGGACGACGCCAGCTACATCACCGGCCAGACCCTCATGGTCGATGGCGGAACCATCAAGCTCCACTAACCGGTGGCGCGACAGCGGCGGCTGGATCCGGGTACGAATCGCCCCGTCTCCAGCCGCCGCAGGCCGATCAGATGTTGTCGGCCAGCTGGGCTTCCTGTTCCTTCGACAGAGACGTCTGGACGACAGTGCCGTTGTACGGAGCGAGCGCCTCGGTGAACTTGTCCTGCGTCAGCTTTGTCGCGTAGAGGACGATCGCCGATTTTCCTGCGCTCACCGTGTCCTGGACCCGCTCACGGAACTCGCTGTTGATTCCCGCCTTGTCCAGGCCGGCGAACAGCGCTCCGAAGGCACCGCCGATGACGAGTCCGATCAACGGCATGAAGAAGAGGATGCCGAGCAGGCCACCGAAGACAGCGCCGCCAGCAGCTCCGATGCCCACCTTCCCGACGGGGCCGGGGTGGGTGACGTGGGTCTTGCCTTCGTCGTCGACCGTCACGAGGGCGAGGCCGGCAAGCTCGACGATCAAGTCGTCCTGCAATTCCAGAACTTTGTTGTACGCCGCTTCCGCGTCGGTTTTCGTGTCGAACGAGATGACGATGAGATCGGCCATGGGGTGCCGCCTTTCTTGGTTGGGCAAAGGTGCCGAGTGCATTGCTTCGAGCCTCGCCGTACAGCGCGACGGGCGTTCGTAGGCATGGTGGGCTTTGGTCCCTGCTCGGGGCAGGGTCAATGGTCCCGTCAGGGGAATCTCCGCAGTAAGCAGTCACGTGGATTCGTTGACAACCCACGTACCGTCACCGAGACTTGCGCTACGCATCCCCGGCAGCGAAAGGACAGCTGTGACCGCGAATCCGCTCCTTCCCGTCTGGTTCGATATCGTCTGGACCGTCGTCGTCGCCGTGGTCGTTGTGGCGCTCGTCGTCGCGCTCGTTCAGATCGCTCGGAGGCGCGACCTCGACGCTGTGGCCCGCGCCGTCTGGGTACTCGTCGTGATCATCGCCCCGGTCATCGGGCCTGTTGCCTGGTTCGCCATCGGCAGGCGCCTTCCGCCGCCCCCGGGTTCGGTCGTGGATCCGTGAGGACGGATTCCGCAATCCGGCCAGATCCGGTCGTTCCGCTCGACATCGATGACCTCGCCGCCGCTGCCGAGGGCGAGGTCGAAGAGGTACCGCTTCGGCGCAGCTCTGTTCAGGCTGCAATCGCCTCGGTCATCTCAGCGGTGGTGGTCGTCGTTCTGCTCGTCGTCGTCGTGCAGTGGGTTGAGGCAGCAGCCAATGACGCTGCCAACGGCACGGAGTGCCGAGGGCCTGACTGCGTCGAGGTGCAGCTTGGCGACCTCGCGATCCCAGCGGCAACGGCGCTGCCAACAGGGACCACAGTGGTCGCATCGAACCGGTTCACCAGGCTCGACGAACAGTTTGTTTACTTCGAGGTGCGGATGCCGCCTGGGTCGGCCTTGCCCGCTTTTCCGCAGCCGTGGGTCGGTGTGTCGGAATCCGGCGACGATGAGAACAGGAACGCGCGGAGGATGCTCGGGCGCGGGTACACCGACGTGCGCTGGTCGGGAGCCTTCGCTGCGGGTACCGATGACGACGGTTCGATTCTGATCATCGGCCAGTACCCAATCGCCGACTGACGGCAGCGAATCGAACCCTCCAGTCGAGCGCCCCCCGCCTCGCGATGGTGGGTCGAAAGACCCCTGTCCTGACCCGGCATCCGTGGAACACTGCTCGCCTATCAAAGGAGCTCACCATGTCTGTCGCCCCGTTCGAAAACGTCTCGGTTGATCAGAGCCTGGTCGAGCTGTACAAGGACCTGCACCGGAATCCAGAGCTGGGATTCCAGGAGCACCGGACGTCGGGCATCGTTGCGGAGCGCCTGACCTCGCTCGGTTTTGAGGTGACGACCGGTGTCGGTAAGACCGGCGTGGTCGGCATCCTGAAGAACGGCGAGGGCCCGACGGCTCTCCTGCGTGCGGATATGGACGCGCTTCCTGTCAAGGAAGACACGGGCCTCGACTACGCCAGCACCGCGACGGCGACCGACGAGAGCGGAAAGACGGTCTCGGTCGACCACGCGTGCGGGCATGACCTGCACACGACGTGCCTCCTGGGTGCGGCGCAGGCTCTCGCGGGCGACACGTCGAGCTGGTCAGGCACACTCATGGTGGTGTTCCAGCCCGCCGAGGAACTGGGCGCAGGGGCGCAGGCGATGGTCGATGATGGTCTGTTCGACAGGTTCCCCAAGCCCGATGTGGTTCTCGGCCAGCACGTGGCTCCGTTGCCAGCGGGGAAGATCGCCGGGCACGCGGGCACGTCGTATGCCGGATCCGACTCGCTCCGGGTTCGTCTCATCGGACAGGGAGCGCACGGTTCCATGCCGCAGAATTCGATTGACCCGGTCGTGATGGCTGCGGCCACGATTCTTCGCCTGCAGACCATCGTTTCGCGTGAGGTGCCGTCGACGGACATCGCGGTCGTCACCGTTGGATCGGTGCACGCGGGGGATGCCGCCAACGTCATTCCGGGCGAAGCCGAGCTGCAGTTGAACATCAGGAGCTACGACGAGTCGATCCGGGAACACATCCTCTCGAGCGTCGACCGCATCGTGAAGGCCGAGGCCGCTGCGGCCGGCGCTCCGACGGAACCGACCGTCGAGTCGATCGAACGGTTCCCGGTCGTCGTCAACGACGCGGCGGCACTGAAGAAGACGCTCGACGTGTTCGCCCAGTGGCTCGGCGACGACAACATCCTCGACCCGGGTGCTGGCGCTGGCAGTGAGGATGTCGGCATCCTCGCGACAAGTTCGAACGCGCCGCTGTCGTACTGGCTGCTCGGCGGTTCTGACCCGTCGCTGTTCACGACGGGACGGATGGATGATCCAGCCCTGCGCACCGTTCCGAGCAACCACTCCCCGAAGTATGCGCCGGTCATCGACCCGACCCTCACCATCGGGGTAACGGCACTCGTCACCGCGACGAGGACCTGGTTGCCATCGGCGTAACGACGGATGCCGGTCAGCGCGTCGAGTGCGACGCGAACCGGGCGAGTTCGTCAGCCATGGGGCCCGGTTCCCAGGAGTGCTCTGCCCCCGGCATCCGTTTCCAGGTGGCACCGGGAATTGCCGCGGTGATCATGTCGGCCGCGGGCACCATCACGTCGTCGTAACTCGTTGTTCCCACCATGGTGAGAACCGGAATCCTGATGTCCGCGAGCAACTCCGACAGCGGGGCTGACTCGGCCCAGGCCAGCGAGTCGGCATCCGGCTGCAGGGTCGGCGCCTGCGAAACCATAGCGGGTATCGACGCCACCATCTCGAGGATCTCTGGCGGCATGTCTTTCATGTAGAGGGTCAGCGCTGCCTGGTTGTCGCCAGCGGTGATGAGTTCGCGAAGCTCGTCCGCCCACTCGCGTGCTCCGCTGCCTGGGGGAGCGAGCGGCGCTTCCCAGAGGGCCAGGCCCGCGACAGGAAGGCGGCGTACCGCGGCGAGAAGCGAGATCGAACAGCCCGAGGAGTGGCCGCAGAGCACCGCGGTTTCGCCCACGTGTTCGATCAGTGCGGAGAGCGCGGCGAGTTCGCGTTCGAGGGTGAACGGGCCATCCGCAACACTTTCGCCGCGGCCGGGCCGGTCGTAGACAATCGTGGTGCAGTCCTTTGTCGCCAGCAGCTCGGCCGTCTCGGTCGTCGTTGGATCTATCGCACGCCACGGTCCGGCACCGGCGACGAAGACGACGGCGGGGCCTTCACCGCGCAGATCGAAAGCGACGCGGTCGTTCAGGCTGGTGGTCACGAAATCTGACACGGCTACCTCGATCCCTGGGATGCCCTCACGGTAGCCCCGGGGGATACCGGCGGCAAGCCCGCTGAAGCGTGCCTTCCGCCGGAAGTGACGCTTGTCTTGTCGGGCTGGGTATCTCTAGCGTGGACGCAGTGCAATCCGCACGCCACGCAGGCAGAGAAGGAGCCAGTCGTCATGGGAAAGGCCTACGCATTACTGCTCGGGATAGTTCTGGGCGGTCACGGATTGATCGGGCTCTTCATCGAGGGGGAGCACCTGCTCGCTGTATTCAACGTCGATATTTTCATTGACTGGGTCTATCTGTTGAGCGCGGCCCTCCTCTTCTTTGTCGCTCTGACGGACAGTTCACCCGGCCTGCTCAGGGGTTCTCTCTTGCTCGTCGGTGTGGTGTTGCTCGCCATTGGCGGTGCCGGCCTTCTCGACAATCAGGTTTTCGGCCTGATGCCACTGGGGCTCACGCTGATCGACTTCTTCCTTTTCTTCGGCGCGGGGATACTCTCCGTCATCATGGCGGTGCTGCCGAGCACTGTCGAACCACTGACTCCGGAGGGGAGGCCGCTGGATTAAGGTCCCTCGATCAGCGCGTCTACCCTTTTTTCCGCTCGGAGACCAGAGGAGACGTATTCTTCGACGACAGGCACAATGGCGTCTAGCGTAGGAGAAAGCAGTGCGCCAGCCCGTTTTCATCGCGTTGCAGAAGCAGGTGCGCGGTCGGGCCGGTCACGACGAGCAGTTGAGGAGAACAACGATGAGTCCCAATGCAGGCGGCGCAAACTTCGGTGGTCCCAAAGAGCACGAAGGCACAAAAGGCTATTCAGCAGACGACCTTCCACTCCGGGATGGACACAATCCCGAACCCGATCTCCCGGATCCGGAGGAGGCGTTCGAAGAGGCTGAGGAAACCGAGGGGCTCTCTCTCGAGCCCGGTGTCCACCCGGAGGACGAGTAGCCAGATCGCGCGACATTTCTGTCATGGATTTAGAGGTGTCGACCGCGCTCACGATTCCGGCCGGTGAACTCGGCTGGCGGTTTTCGCGTTCGTCCGGGCCCGGTGGGCAGCACGTCAACACCTCGGACAGCCGGGTCGAACTCTCGTGGAGCGTGGTCGACTCGACCACTCTGACCGACGAGCAACGGGAGAGGCTCCTGACGCGCCTCCGTGGACGCCTCGTCGCTGGCGTGGTCACCGTCACAGCGTCCGAGCAGCGATCGCAGCTTCGTAACCGTGAGATCGCGCTCCGTAAGCTTGCCGACCTCGTGGGTGCCGGGCTCGCGCCTGACGGTCCGCGTCGGCGTCCGACGAAACCTACCCGCGGTTCGAACCGGCGCCGTCTCGCGGCCAAGGAGCGCCGTTCGACAACCAAGCAGCACCGCCAGCGGCCATCTCTGGATTGACCCGGTCGCCTCAGGTGCGGCCCGATTTCAGTGCTGGCGCCAGAGCCAGGCGGCGCTGTCCGGCCGCAGCACGGCATCCGTTTCGCCGTCGGTGCGGAAGAGTACCGTGCCTTCGGGGAGCGGTACTGGCTCATCGCCCATGGCGATGGCAACGGTCAGGCCGCCTTCCCGGTCGCAGGTGACCAGCCCGTTGGACTCGGAGCGCCACGACACCCGCTCATCGGCCGGGATCCTGCCGCTCTGCAGGAGAGACTCCCGGCACCGCAGAGCTGCCCGCACCAGGGCGAGGTTCGAGTCCGGGTCGGCCTCCTGCCGCTCGACCGACCAGGATCCCCACCCGGTCGGCGTCGGCAGCCACGGCGTCACATCATCGCTCACCGTGAACCCGTTGATCTTCTCCGGCGAAGCGGTCCACGGCATTGGAATCCGCGCTCCGTCGCGGCCGGCACCGCTGTAGAGCCACATCGGGTCAACCCGCGCGGCCGGCGGAACGTCGACCTCGGGCAAGCCAAGCTCCTGGCCCTGGTACAGGTACACGGCTCCGGGTAATCCGAGCAGAGCCACGACAGCAGCACCTGCCCGTCTGGCGCCGCGTTCGCCGCCACCGAAGCGGGTGGCCGTACGCACGAGATCGTGGTTCTCCAGCGCCCAGCTCGGAGCAGATCCATAGGTTTGGCGCGCCCGCTCGAGGCGTTCGCCGACCGTCGCCCACTCGTCGCCGTTCCAGTCGAGCCGCGCAAAGGCAAAGGCGAAGGCCTGGTGCAGTTCGTCCGGCCTGGTGTACCGGGCAGCCCGGTCGGGCTCCAGATTCACCTCGCCGACGAGCAGGCGCGCTGGTTCATACTTGTCGGCGATGCGCCGCCAGCGGCGATAGACCTCGTGAACCGGTTCCTGGTCGGTCACCAGGGGGTTCGACCGCAGGCCGTCCGCAACGGTCGGCACGTCCGGCGCGTCAGGCATCCCCTCGGCCTTGAACAGGCCGTGGGCCACATCGATCCGGATGCCGTCGACGCCGCGATCAAACCAGAACCGGAGCACACCGTCGAAATACTCGGCCACGGCCGGGTTGCGCCAGTTCCAGTCGGGCTGTGCTGGGCTGAACAGGTGCAGGTACCACTGCCTGTCGGTGGCAGAGTCGGGAGCGACCCGATGCCAGGCCGGGCCGCCGAAGACACTCGTCCAGTTGTTGGGCGCTCGATCACCGACACCATCGGCGAAGTGGAACATCGCGCGCTCGGGTGAACCCGGACCCGCCGCTAGCGCGCTCCTGAACAGCGGATGCTGCACCGAAGCATGGTTCGGGACGATGTCGACCAACAGCCGGAGACCCAACGTGTGCGCCTCGGCAAGCAAATCGTCAAAGTCGGCGAGGGTCCCGAACAGCGGATCGACATCGCAGTAATCGCTGACGTCATAGCCCTGGTCGACCTGCGGGGAGCGCTGGAACGGGGTGATCCAGATGCCCTGCACACCCAGCGAGGCGATGTACGGTAACCGTTCTCGGATGCCGTGAAGGTCGCCGATCCCATTTCCGGTGGAGTCGGCGAATGAGCGGGGATAAACCTCGTAGATGACGGCCGTGCGCCACCATTCGGTCGGCTGTCCAGTGGGCGCTGGGTTCATTCCGCACCTCCCAGGCCGAGCAGCAGGCTCGCAGCGATCGCCAGCATGACGACCGCGATAACCGCGTCGAGGACACGCCACGCGACCGGCTTCGCAAAGAGCGGTCGAAGAAGTCGCGATCCGAACCCAAGGGCGGTAAACCACAAGACGCTGCCGAGTGCCGCCCCCAGGGCGAACCACCACCGGCCGTCGCCGTAGGTAGCACCGATCGATCCGAGCAGAGCGACCGTGTCGAGATAGACGTGCGGGTTGAGCCACGTGAGCGCAAGCGCCGTGACAATCGCCGTCCGAAGGGAGGTTGGCGCACCTGCGGGGTTGGTGTCGAGGGTTCCCGGCCGCGCCGCTCGCATCGCCGATCGCACGCCGTACCAGGTGAGAAATGCCGCGCCGCCGATGCGCACGATGACCAGGAGAACATCCGCCGTCTGGATGAGGGTCCCGAGGCCCCAAATGCCCAGAGCGATCAGAACGGCATCCGACAGCGCACAAATGGCAACGATCCAGCCAACGTGCTCGCGACGAAGACCCTGCCGGAGAACGAAGGCGTTCTGGGCGCCAATGGCGATGATGAGAGAGAGGCCGAGGCCGAGGCCGGCGAGAAAGGGGAGGTGCACCCCTCTACGGTAGAGCGCGACGAAGAGTAAGGCCAGCTACATATTCTGTAGGTACATTAGAATCGCTAACTATGGACCCTCTCCAGTTGCAGGCGCTGGCGGCCGCCGTGGACGGCGGCACGTTCGACGCTGCTGCCCACGCGCTCAGGGTCACGCCGTCTGCGATCAGCCAGCGCATTCGGGCGCTGGAGAATGCGGTCGGCGGAGTCCTCGTTCGGCGCACCAAGCCGATCACCGTGACGGCCATGGGTGCGACGTACCTTCGGCTCGCCCGGCAGTTCGCCGCGTTGAGCGAGGAGGCTGCGGCCGAGACATCCCGCGAGGCCGCGGCGAGCTGGCCGACGGTGTCCCTCGCGATCAACGGTGATTCGCTGGCAACCTGGGTGATGCCGGCACTCGCGGAACTCGCACACGAGTTTCTCTTCGACATCCACCGGGAAGACGAGGACCACTCGGCGCAGTTGCTCCGTGACGGCACGGTCATGGCCGCCATCACGACCCAGGCGCGACCGGTCCAGGGCTGCACCTCAACGCCGCTCGGCGTCATGCGTTACCGGCCGATGGCATCCCGGGCCTTCATCGACCGATGGTTTTCGAACGGGACGGATGCCGCTTCGCTCGCGGTTGCGCCCGTCGTGATATTCGACGCAAAGGATGGCCTCCAGCACCGCTACCTGCGGAGGTTCTCAAGTGCTGAGCTGGAACCGCCGCGACACTTTGTGCCCGGCTCGGCCAACTTCGCCGAAGCGGTTCGGCTCGGCTTCGGCTGGGGGATGCTGCCGGACCAGCAGTCGCGTGAGCTCGAGTCCCGGGGCGAGCTGGTCGAGTTGGACGCCGGGGGACCGGTCGATGTCACGCTTCACTGGCAGCAGTGGGCGTTGCAGATGTCGTCGCTCAGCCGCGTCGCCGAGGTGATGGCGGCTGCGACACGCCGTGAGCTGGGCGGGCCGCGCCGTTCTCCCTCGGCGTGAGAGTTTGCGGGATGCCCGGTTCGCCGGCGGTGATGCCGTCCGTCAGGCTGCCCGCCGTTCACGTAGAGGACCTGGCCGTTGACCCAGCGGGCAGGGCTGGCGAGGAAGGAGACAGCTTCAGTGATGTCCTCCGGTGTGCCGAGGCGGCCCATCGGGTTGGCTGAGGCGATTTGCGCGACCAGCTCGTCACTCTTGCCGCTGAGGAACAGCGGCGTTGCCGTCGGACCCGGGGCGACCGCGTTCACCGTGATGTCTCGACCGCGCAATTCCCGGGCGAGGATGAGAGTGAGCGACTCGACGGCGCCCTTCGAGGCCGCGTATGCGCCGTAGCTCGGTGGCTGCAGTCGGGTTATCGATGTCGAGAAGTTGACGATCGCACCACCGTTGCGGACGCGACGCGCTGCGAGCTGGTCGACGATGAATGTTCCGCGAACGTTGGTGCGCATGACCCGATCGAACGACTCCAGGTCCATCTCGGCGATCGGTGCGAGTGGCATGATCCCGGCCGTGTGAACGACGACATCAACGCCCCCGAACTCGCGCTCCGCGAGGTCGAACATCCGGGTCATCGCCGATTCATCGCCCACATCGCCACTGGCGGCGCTGGCCCTGCCGCCCGTCCGGCGCACCGCATCGACGGTCTCGGCGGCGCGTGCCTCGTTGCCCGAGTAATGTACGACGACCGCGAACCCGTCTCTCCCGAGGCGTTCGGCAACGGCTCGGCCGATCCCTCCGGAGCCTCCCGTGACAATGGCGACGCGGTCTGCTGTGTTCTGCATGGGAACTCCTCGCTCTGCGTTGGAGGAACAATACATCTGTGCGCCCGCTCGATGAACCCGTCGCCCGGAGGGATGCTCCTCTGTCAGCGCGGCTGAGGCTGCCAGCCGGAAACGAACTTGGCCACCGCGATGACGAGGAAGAGTTGCCCGGTGATCGCCTCGCTTATCGCCACCGTCTGCACCAGGGGCGCGTTCGGGACGAGGTTTCCATAGCCGGTCGTGGTCAGTGTGGTGAAGGAGAAGAACAGCTGGCTGGTGAGTGAGTCGTGACTCGCCTCGCCGAACAGGGGCGTCGGAGTCGTCAGGCTGATCAGGTTGTACACGAAGGTGAAGAACATGCCAACCATGACGTACGCGGCGATCGCGCCGAGGAGCGTCTGGACATCGACGGTGACCTTCCGAAACTCATGCGCGACGATGGCCATCGGCGCAACGAGGTAGGCCACCATCGAGGTCGCAGAGAGAATAATGTCGAGGAGCCGTCCTTCAAGACCGGCGAGGTGAACAACCACGGTGGCCAGCCCGGTGACGGCAAGCGCGAGCCAGCCCGCTCGCCGCGCGGACGTTTTCACCTCGGCAACCCAGAGCGTCGCAGCGACGGTAAACAGTTGATACAGCAGGGCGATGGGGTTCGGGTTCAGCGAGGTTTGCGTTGCGCACAGCACGTAAGACACCCCGAGGAGCCCGAGAACCAGCCAGTAACCCGACTCCAGAATCGGGTGGTGCGGTTGTGCGTGCGCGCGCGCGTCCATAACCATCACCCCTCGAGATCGACGACCAGAAGCGACAGAGTATCGGCGGCGGGCGGCGGTGTATGAGGCCAATGGTCGACTCCGCCGCCCATTCATGCCCGATTCGTTCGTGTTCTACTGTTGAGATCCGCCCATCGAAGGAGACCCATGCCCAGTCCCGCCGTCTCTCAGCCGTCGCGGTCTGTCCTCGTTACCGGTGCATCGGGCGGGATCGGCGCGGCCGTCGCCCAGAGGTTCGCCCGGGCGGGCGATCGGGTTGCCGTGCACTATCGAAGTGATCGCGCCGGAGCCGAGGAAACCCTGCGCTCGCTCGATGGGGACGGGCACTCGCTCGTCGCCGGGGATGTCGGTGAACCGGATGACGCGGCACGCGTGGTCGAACAGGCCATTTCGGAGCTCGGTGAACTCGACGTGCTGGTGTGCAACGCTGCTGTGGCACCCTCAGCGACGAACCGCCACGTGCTCGGCGAGGTGTCGTTTGCCGACTGGACCGCAGCCTTCCGGTCGATGGTCGACGTCAATCTGCTCGGGGCGGCCAACCTGGCGTGGGTGTTCGCCAACCATCTCATCGACAGGGGAGCGCCAGGGGCCATCGTCAATATCGGCTCGCGCGGCGCCTTCAGGGGCGAACCGGAATACCCGGCATACGCGGCGAGCAAGGCGGGACTCCACGCGCTCGGGCAGTCACTCGCGGTGGCCCTGGCTCCACACGCTATTTCGGTGACGAGCGTCGCGCCCGGCTTCGTCGCCACTGAGCGCCAGTTCAGCAAACTCGACGGCGTTGAGGGCGACGCTCTTCGCGCGCAAAGTCCCTTCGGTCGTGTCGGCACACCCGAGGAGGTCGCTGCGGCAGCATTCTGGCTCGCCTCACCGGACGCGGCCTGGTGTTCCGGGGCGATCCTCGACGCCAACGGTGCCTCATATCTCCGCAGCTGACTCGCGACATCCTGGAGCTTCCGTGACCCAAACCGCCATCGCCATCCGTTTTCTTGCCTTCGAAGACCTCGGTGCCCTCGAGCCGATCCTGCGGGAGCGCGGTTACGACATCCGTTACCTCGACGTCGGCGTTGACGAGCTGATCGGGGTGCTCGACGCCGACCTGGTAGTGGTGCTCGGCGGGCCGATCGGGGCGAATGACGGGGATCGCTATCCGGTAATCGAGCGGGTCATCGGGGTGCTGGCGGAGCGGATCCGCGCCGGGCGGGCAACGCTCGGGGTATGCCTCGGCGCGCAGCTCATCGCCCGTGCCCTGGGTGCCTCCGTTGCGGCAGGGGCCGGTACCGAAATCGGGTACGGGCCGCTCGCCCTGACGACCGACGGTGCGGCATCCGTTCTCCGGCACCTGGCGTCGCGACCGGTGCTGCACTGGCACGACGACCGGTTCGAGATCCCCGACGGCGCCGTACGCCTCGCGTCGACGCCGGTGTGCGACAACCAGGCGTTCTCCGTGGGCGCGACTGTGCTCGCACTCCAGTTCCACCTCGAGGTGCCGCAGCGCAGCATTGAACAATGGCTCATCGGTCACGCCGATGCGCTGACCGGCGCCGGTATCGACCCGCGGACACTCCGGGCCGAGGCGCAGGAGTACGGGCCCGACATGGAAGAGGGCGCGAGGCTCGTGATCGGGGACTGGCTCGACGGACTCGGCTGACGGCGGGGAGAACTCGCTGAGCCTTCATTTCGGCGCATTCAGCACTCAAGGATCGACTACATACCGCGTAGTCGGTATGCTCGGAGAACGGGCGAACGGATGCTGCGAAAAGCCCCCGACGAGGAGGTCGCGTGGAGATCATTGGAGCAGTCCTTGAGCGCTCGGGTGCCGAGGCGCCGTTTGTAGAGTCCCGCCCGTTCACCGTTGGGCCGGTCGAGCTTGACCCGCCTGGCCCCGGAGAGATACTCGTGCGGATCGAGGTGGCCGGGCTCTGTCACTCGGACCTCAGCGTCGTCGACGGCAGCCGCCAGCGGCCGAGGCCCATGCTGCTCGGGCACGAGGCGGCCGGGATCGTCGAATCCCTGGGTGACGGCGTCGACGACGTCGCGATCGGAACCCGCGTCGTCATGACATTCCTGCCGCGCTGCGGGACCTGCGCCGAGTGCCTCACCGATGGCAGGCTGCCCTGCAGCGTCGGGAGCGCAGCGAACAACGCGGGCACACTGGTCGGCGGCGGCCTTCGACTTCACCGTGGGGGAGATCCCGTGCGCCACCACCTCGGGGTCTCCGGCTTCGCCAGTCACGCCGTAGTGAGTCGCACATCGGTCGTGCCCGTCGATCCCGACGTGCCCGCCGAGATCGCGGCCCTTCTCGGCTGCGCGGTACTGACCGGCGGAGGTGCGGTGATCAACGCCGGGCGACCAGCGGCTGGATCGCGGGTGATCGTCGTCGGACTCGGCGGCGTGGGCATGGCCGCCCTGCTCGTTGCCGTCGCCCTCGGGCACGAGGTGATCGGCGTCGATGCGCTCGACGCCAAGCTCGACCTGGCGACCGAGCTCGGGGCATCCGGCAGTTTCACCCCCGGCGATGCCATCGACGCCCACGTTGCTGCTCCACTCGTGATCGAGGCGGCGGGTTCGCCCCGCGCTTTCGAAACGGCGTTCTCACTCACGGCTCCCGGCGGCACTCTGGTGACCGTCGGCCTCCCCGCCCCGGATGCCATGGCGAGTATTGCCCCGCTCCTCGTCACCGCGCAGGCGAAGACGATCATCGGCAGTTACCTGGGCTCGGCCGTTCCGAGCCGCGACATCCCGCGCTATGTCGACCTCTGGCGACGCGGGGTGCTGCCTCTCGAACGACTCGTTTCGGCCCGCATCGGTCTTCATGACATCGCTGAGGGCATGGACCGGCTCGCCTCCGGCGCAGCGTTACGCCAACTCATCACCTTCGACCCACCCCAACGAATGGACACCGTATGACCCGCACCGCCATCGTCACAGGAGCAGCACGCGGCATTGGCGCCGCGACCGCCAGAAGGCTCGCCGCAGACGGCTACCAGGTTGCCGTTCTCGATCTTCACGCCGACCACGCGGCTGACACCGTTGCCGCGATCGAGGCGGACGGGGGCCGCGCCATCGCCGTTGGTGCCAACGTCGCAGACTCGGATGCCGTGACAGCGGCCGTCGCGCGGGTGGCCGATGAGCTCGGCGCTCCCACCATCCTGGTCAACAACGCGGGCATCCTTCGCGACAACCTGCTGTTCAAGATGACCGAAGACGACTGGGACGCCGTTCTCGGCGTGCACCTGCGTGGCGCGTTCCTGATGAGCCGGGCCGTTCAGGCCCACCAGGTCGCCGAGCGCTGGGGCCGCATCGTCAACCTCTCCAGCACGTCGGCCCTCGGCAACCGCGGGCAGGCCAATTACTCCGCGGCGAAGGCGGGCATCCAGGGCTTCACGAAGACCCTCGCCTTCGAACTCGGCCGCTACGGCGTGACGGCCAACGCCGTCGCACCGGGCTTCATCGAGACCGAGATGACTCGAGCGACCTCCGAGCGCATGGGAATTTCCTTCGACGACTTCCTCGCCGGAGCCGCGAAGGAGATTCCCGTCGGACGTGTCGGCCAGCCCGAGGACATCGCCGCGGCCGTCTCGTTCTTCTGCCGTGAGGAGTCCAGTTTCGTCTCGGGCCAGGTGCTCTATGTGGCGGGAGGGCCGAGGTCATGACGATCACTGTTTCGTCACCCGCAACGCTGACGGATGCCATCGGCCGGACGGCGACGGGGGACTGGTTCAGAATCGACCAGGACCGCATCGATGCGTTTGCCGAGGCGACCGAAGACCGGCAGTGGATTCATCTCGATGCCGAGCGCGCGGCATCCGGGCCATTTGGAGCCACGATCGCGCACGGTTACCTCACGCTCTCGCTCATTCCCCGACTGACCGAGGGTCTCGTCGAGGTGGGAGGCGCCGCGATGGTGGTCAATTACGGACTCGACAAGGTGCGCTTCCTGCAGCCGGTCACGGCGGGATCGCGCGTGCGGGCGAGTTCGACCATCACGAGCGCTGAAAGCACGCCGCAGGGGACCCGCGCGGGTGTGACCGTGACCGTCGAGATTGAGGGTGCGTCGCGACCGGCGCTCGTCGCCAACACGATCGCGCTCTTCGTCGGCTCAGACTGACGACATCACACTGGTGACCACTGCGGTGACGCAGAGCTGAGGCGCTCGTCTTTCGGCGAGCGCCTCAGCTCTGTCTTTCAGCGCTTCTGTCTTTCAGCGCTACTGTCTTGTCAGCGATCGTCAGACGCGCTCGAGCACGAGCGCCATGCCCTGGCCGCCGCCGACGCACATCGTCTCGAGACCGTAGCGGCCGCCCGTCTGTCGCAGGCCGTTGATCAGCGTTGACGTGATCCGGGCCCCGGTCATCCCGAACGGGTGGCCGACCGCGATGGCGCCACCGAAGACGTTGAGTTTCTCCGAGTCAATACCGAGTTCCCGTGCCGACGGAATGACCTGCGCGGCGAAGGCCTCGTTGATCTCGACAAGGTCCATGTCATCGATGCTGAGACCGGCGAGCGCGAGCGCGCGACGGCTCGCCTCGACCGGGCCGAGGCCCATGATCTCGGGGGAGAGGCCGCTCACGCCTGTCGAGACGATCCTGGCCAGCGGCGACAGTCCCAGCTCGTCGACCACGCGCTCGGACACCACGATGACGGCTGCGGCGCCGTCGTTGAGCGGGCAGCAGTTGCCCGCCGTTACCGTGCCGTCCGGCCGGAAGACGGGGTCGAGCTGGCTCAGCGCCTCGACCGTGACGCCCCGGCGTGGTCCATCATCCTTCGACACGACGGTGCCGTCATCGAGCGTCACCGGCGCGATGTCCGTTGCCCAGAAGCCACTGGCATCCGCTCTCTCCGCGCGCTGCTGGCTCCTGGCCGCAAACGCATCCTGCTCGTCTCGCGTGATGCCACGCAGCTCGGCGACGTTCTCGGCCGTTTGCCCCATGGCGATGTACGCGTCGGGCAGTTGTCCGTCCTGCCGGGGATCGTGCCACGGTGGCTGGCCCCCGCCAGCCCTCGCCTCGGTGCGGGCGATTGCCTCATCGAACACGGGATTGGTGAGCCTCTCACCGGGGATGTAATCGCTCGACCCGCGCATCGATCGGCTGACCGATTCCACCCCGGCGGAGACGAACACATCCCCCTCGCCGGCCTTGATCGCGTGGAAGGCCATCCGCGTTGTCTGCAGGCTCGACGAGCAGTAGCGATTGACCGTGGTTCCCGGCACCTCGTCGAGGCCGAGGAGAATCGACACGATGCGGGCCATGTTCATTCCCTGCTCGCCTCCCGGCAACCCGCAGCCGAGCAGCAGGTCGTCGATGCGACCCGGGTCGAGCGCGGGGACTTTGGCCAGCGCGTCGCGCACCATACGCGCCGCGAGATCATCAGAACGGATGCCGGCGAGCGAACCCTTGCGGGCCCGGCCGATCGGTGAGCGGGCGGTGGCGACGATGAATGCTTCAGCCATGTGGTTCCTCTCTAAACGAATGCCTGGATGCCGGTGATGGCGCGACCGACGATGAGCGTGTTCATATCGAAGGTGCCCTCGAACGTGTAGACCGCCTCAGCGTCGGCGAAGAAGCGGGCGACCCCGTGGTCGAGCTGGATTCCGTTTCCTCCGACGATTTCGCGGCAGAGCGCGACCGTCTCGCGCATCCTGGCGGTGGCAAACGCCTTGGCCATCGCCGAGTGGTGGTCTTTCTGTACGCCCTCGTCCTGCATGGCGGATACCCGCATGCACAGGGCGATGCTCGCGGTGATGTTGGACAGTGAGTTCGCCAGCTTCTCCTGCACCAACTGGAACGAGGCAATCGGCTTGCCGAACTGATGGCGCTCTGTGGCGTAGGCGAGGGCTGCTTCATAGGCGCCGACCGCCACCCCGATGGCTTGCCAGGCCACCTCGGCGCGGGTCAGCCTCAACACGATGGCCACGTCGCGGAACGAATGAATGTTGGCCAGGCGGTCGCTCTCGGGGACACGGACATCCTCAAGGACGATGTCGGCGTTCTCCACGGCGCGGAGCGACTGCTTGCGCTCGATCTTCGTCGCGGTGAAGCCGGCGGACGGCTGGCGCACGATGAAGCCCTTGACCTGGTCGTCCGCGGTGTCGCGAGCCCAGATGACCACGATGTCGGCGAAGGTGGCGTTGCCGATCCAGCGCTTCTTGCCGTTGAGGATCCACTCATCGCCGTGTCTGGTCGCGGTGGTCTGCAGCCCGCGCGCGGTGTCGGATCCGCTCGTCGGCTCGGTGAGCCCGAACGCACCGATGACCTCGCCGCGGCCCATCGGCCCCATCCACTCCACGCGCTGTTCCCCGGAGCCGCCGACCCCGATGGCATTCATGGCGAGTCCGCTGTGCACACCAATGAATGTCGCCGTCGACGGGTCGACCCTGGCGATCTCGAGCGCGATCCAGGCGCGGTAGACGGCGCTGTTGTCGAAGTGCCGGGTTTCGGGCCAGCCCGCCCCGAACATGCCGAGTTCGGCGAACCCGGGGATGAGGTGTCGGGGGCTTCGAGCCTCTTCCCACAGCCGGTCGGCGTGCGGCCGCACCTCGGCGTCGAGGAAGGCGCGGATGCGAGCGACCGAGCGCAGCTCCTCCTCGGTGAGCTGGTCCTGGAAGCCATAGAAATCGGCGTCGAGCACCTCGGGCCGATCGGTCTGTTGCGTGGTGAGCGTCATTGCTTCTCCGTTCGTCGACGACATCGTCTTGCGGTTCATGAACCGCGATGTACCGTAGTATGCATCATTTTCCAGAATGTTGCACGCATCCGCTGACCACGCGATAGAGTTCCGGCATGCACACCACGACAGACGCTGTCGCAGCTCGCGCCGGAAGCGCGATCTCCGCGGCAACCATCGGAACCGTTGGCCTCGAGTTCGCTCCGTCCTGGCTGTCGAACCGGCTGGCCGAGGCGGCACACGAGGGTTCGGCACGTGCATTCGCCCGAGCCCGTGACGAGTTCATCGCCGGCCGCCGCATCGACATGAGCGCACTGGCGGCCGATCTCGGTGTCGATCGCACCTCACTGTTTCGCTGGGTGGGCAATCGTGACGCGCTGCTCTCCGAGGTCCTCTGGTCTCTCGCTGTACCGACTCTTCTCCAGGCGGAGGATGCCACGGGAGACCTGCGCGCCGAAGAGCGGGTAGCGGGCGTGCTCACCCATTTCGTCGATGACCTGATCAGCGCGCCCTACTTCCGGCAGTTCCTGCAGCGTGAGCCCGCTCGGGCGCTCCGGCTGCTGACGACCACCGAGAGCGAGATCCAGCGCCGGTACGTGGCGACGGCCGACTGGCTCGTCCGGCGGGAGCTCGGCGACGCCCCCCTCGGCGGTGCCATCGACCCGGCGGAACTCGCCTACCTGCTGGTCCGGATCTCTGAATCCTTCACCTATGCCGACCTCATTGCCGGCGACGAACCCAGCACCGATCGAGCGCGAGTGGCGTTTCGCGTGCTGCTGAGGGTTGCCTGATGCGCTACGGAGTACGGCTGCCATTCGCCACACGCTGGAACGATAACGACCAGTACGGACACCTCAACAACACCGTCTACTACGAGGCGATGGACACCGCCATCAACACCTGGATGATGGGCAACGGAGGCCTCGATCCGCAGGGCGATGCCATCGCCCTGTGCGCCGCATCGTCGTGCGAGTTCCGCGCCTCCGCGTCGTTTCCCGAACCACTCGAGGTCGGCATCGGCATCGAACGGCTCGGGACGACGAGCGTCACCTGGGCCCTCGGGATCCTGCGACCGGGCCAGGAGGAGCCGATCGCCGTCGGCCGCTTCGTGCACGTCTTCGTCGGTGCGGCCGACCGTACCCCGACGCCGATCCCCACCGGCATCCGCTCGGTGATCGAACGCGATCTGCTCGCCTGATCCCCCCGGGGTAGTGCGAACATACCGACCACGCGGTATGCTGGCGGAACGCGGTCCTGCTGGGTCGCTCGCTGCGCGGCACTCGCGCGTGAAAGGTGGTCGACGATGACCGACTCTCCCGGGCTGGATGTCAGAGGGCTCACCGAGTGGCTTGCACGCGAACATCCCGAGCTCTCGAGCGGTCCGTTGTCGGCCAGGCTCATCACCGGGGGGCGCAGCAACCTCACCTACCGCATCGACGGCGGGCGTCGGCCCCTGGTGCTGCGTCGTCCGCCGCTGGGTCACGTATTGTCGAGTGCCCACGACATGGCGCGTGAATACCGGGTGATCACCGCACTGCAGGGCACTGCTGTGCCGGTGCCGCCGACCATCGACCTCGTCGACGACACGGCGGCGAGCGAGGTCACCGGGACCCCGTTCTTCGTGATGGACCTCGTTGCGGGTCGGGTACTGTCCGACCCGGCACAGAACGCCGATTTCGCGTCGGGTGAGCTGCGCGCGCTCGGACTCAGCCTCGCCGGAATTCTGGCCGAACTGCACGCCATCCCGCCGGCATCCGTCGGGCTCGACACCTTTGGGCGCGCGGACGGTTACCTGCACAGGCAGCTGAGGACATGGCGCAGGCAGCTCGGTGCGTCGCGCACGCGCGAGGTGCCACGGCTCGATGAGCTTCAGGCCGGGCTCGGTGAACGGATGCCGTCGGCCGGCCGTTCCACGCTCGTGCACGGCGATTACCGGCTGGATAACGCGCTCGTGGATGGCGGTCGTGGCGCGTCAGCGGCCCCGCGCATCACGGCGATCCTCGACTGGGAGATGGCGACCCTTGGCGACCCGCTCGTCGACCTCGGCATGCTCGGCCTCTACTGGAGCATCGCCGAGCTGCCCGGCGGGCGCGGAGTCGCACCGAGCGCCGTCGACCTCGACGCCGGCTATCCCGGCTTTGACGAGATGGTGGATGCCTATGCCGCACACGCGGGGATCGCGACTCCCGATCTCGGCTGGTACCGCGCGTTCGCGGCGTACAAGCTCGCTGTCATCCTCGAGGGCATCCACTGCCGATACCAGGCGGGCGAGACCGTCGGTGACGGCTTCGACCGCATCGGCCAGCTCGTGGAGCCCCTCGCCGAAGAGGGACTCGCCCGCTCCGCCCTGAGAGGACTCTGACGACCATGGACTTCGCCGAAGACCCCCGCACGACCGAACTGGTCACAACCCTGCGCGCCTTTCTCGACGAGCACGTGATTCCGGCCGAGCCGGTGCTCGACGCTCAACTTCGAGCGACGCCGGACGAGTGGGGATTCCGGCCCGTCGTCGATGAGCTGCGGGGGCTGGCACGCGAGCGTGGGTTGTGGAACCTGTTCCTGCCTGGCGAGCACGGGGCGAAACTCACCAACCTGCAGTACGCGCCGCTCGCGGAGCTCACCGGGTGGAGCCCGCGACTCGCGCCTGTCGCCCTCAACTGTGCGGCGCCGGACACGGGCAACATGGAGGTGCTCGCCGACTTCGGCTCCGAGGAACAGAAAAAGCGCTGGCTCGAACCGCTCCTCGACGCCCGCATCCGTTCGGCATTCTGTATGACCGAGCCGGACGTGGCGTCGTCCGATGCAGCCAACGTCGCTACCAGCATCCGTCGTGACGGGGACCACTACGTGATCTCCGGGCGGAAGTGGTGGTCGACCGGTGCGATGAACCCGAACGCCGAGATCCTGATCGTGATGGGCAAGACCGACCCTGCGGCCGAGCGGCACAGGCAACAGTCGATGATTCTGGTGCCGAGGGATGCCGCCGGCGTCGAGGTCGTGCGGCCGCTCACCGTTTTCGGCTACGACGACCGGGACCACGGTGGGCACGCTGAGATCGTGTTCCACGATGTGCGGGTGCCGGTGTCGAACCTGATCGGGGCTGAGGGCGACGGATTCGCTATCGCGCAGGCGCGGCTCGGGCCCGGCAGGATTCACCACTGCATGCGGGCGCTCGGCATGGCGGAGCGCGCCGTTGCCCTGGTGCGCGAGCGTGCCAACGACCGTGTCGCCTTCGGCGCGCCGCTCGCGAGCCAGGGCGTCGTGCGCGAGTGGGCCGCCGAGTCGCGCATCAGCATCGAGTCGCTGCGGCTGCTCGTGCTGAAAACCGCCTGGCTCATGGACACCGTCGGCAACCGTGCCGCGATGACCGAGATCCAGGCCATCAAGATCGCCGTTCCGCGCGCTGTTCAGACGATCCTCGATCGGGCCATGCAGCTCTTCGGTGGTGCCGGCCTGTCTCGGGACGTCCCGCTCGCCGAGATGTTCGCGGGCGCGAGAGCACTGCGCATCGCTGACGGTCCCGACGAAGTCCACCTCGCCGCGCTCGGAAAAGCCGAGCTGCGGCGCTGAAAAGTCGTTACCCCCAACCAACCCTGTGATCAAAGGAGATCCCCATGGCACACCACCCAGACCTCGCCATCGACGGCGACGGCTTCGGCACGCTCTCGGTCGCGAGCATCCTCTCTGAAACCGCGAACCGGAGGCCCGACAGCCCCGCCATTCACTTCTACGGCAACACCATCAGCTACGGGCAGCTGTGGGACGAGACGCGCGCATATGCGGGCGCGCTCCGGGACCGCGGCATCGGACGCGGTGACCGGGTCGCGATGCTCGTTCCCAACGTGCCCGACTTTCCGCGGGTGTACTACGCGGCGCTGTCGCTCGGTGCCATCGTTGTTCCGATCCACCTGCTCTTCAAAGCCGAGGAGATCGCTTTTGTGCTGAAGGACAGCGGGGCCGACGTGCTCGTTGCCGCAGCGCCGCTGCTCGCCGAAGCGATCCCGGCTGCTCAGGCCGCCGGGGTGCCGCTCGTCTCGGTGCTCGTGCCGCCGCCCGAGGCAGGCGGGCCAGACGTACCGCGTCTCGAGGCCGAAGCCGCGGCATCCGAACCAATCGAACGGATTGTCTCGATGAATCCGCTCGAAGCGGCAACGATCCTCTACACGAGCGGGACCACCGGGACGCCCAAGGGAGCGGTAGGTTCTCACCTCGCCCTCGTCGAGCAGGTGCACTGCTCACTCATCGACTCCTTCGATATGCGCACCGATGATGTGATCTTCGGCGGGCTGCCGCTGTTCCACACCTTCGGGCAGACCGCCGTCATGAACATCGCCTTGCGGCGCGGGGCATCGATCATCCTGTTGCCGCGGTTCGATCCGGACGAGGCACTTGCGCTGCTCGTCGCGCACCAGGCGACGGTGTTCACCGCGGTGCCGACGATGTTCGTCGGCATGATCCAGGCCGCGTCCCGCACTGGGGAGCGCCCGCCGCTCCGCTACGCGGTGTCGGGCGGGGCGGCGCTGCCGGTTGCGGTGCTCGAGGCCTTCCAGCGGGCATACGGTGCCGAGGTGCACGAGGGCTACGGCCTCACCGAGACGGCGCCGACCGTGTCGTTCAACAGTGTGTACGAGCCCATTCGCCCCGGAACCGTCGGCCGTGCGCTCTGGGGCGTGGACATCGCGATCGCCGAGGCTGAGGTCGAGGGGCGCATCGAGTTTGCGCCGCCCGGGGCTCTCGGCGAGATCATCGTTCGGGGCCACAACCTCTTCAAGGGGTACCTCGGTCGAGCGGATGCCTCGGCGGAGGCGGTCGTCGACGGCTGGTTCCGCACGGGCGACCTCGGCACATATGAGGACGGGATCGTCACGATCGTCGACCGCAAGAAAGACATGATCGTGCGCAACGGTTACAACGTGTACCCGACCGAGGTCGAGGCTGTGCTGTCCCGGCATCCCGACATCGCGATGGCCGCCGTGTTCGGGCTCGCCCACGACACGCACGGCCAGGAGGTGCACGCCGCTGTGGTCGCGCTCGACGGGCGGGAGCTCGACTCCGATGAGCTCATCGCGTTCTGCAAGGAGCGTATCGCCGCGTACAAGTACCCCCGGGTGGTGCACCTCGTCGACGCCCTGCCCCTCGGCGGCAGCGGAAAGGTGCTGAAGCGGCACCTTGTCGACCAGTTCACCGTCCTGCAGGGCTGAGCCCGGCCGCGGAGGCGTCAGCGCCGGGCGGGGTTTGTCCATCGCGGTCGGCGGCGCGGGTCCCGCGGTCGGCGGCCGTTCGTCTGTCACAACCTGCGGTTATGGCGCGGGTTAACCACCATTTGTGACAGATGAATGCTGGGCGGGGCTCATCCGTCGCGGATGTGGGCGGTGGCGGCCCTTCATCTGTCACAAAGTGCGCTTATGGCGCGGGTTTAGCAACCATTTGTGACAGATGAGTGTGTCGAGGGTTCGTCCGTCACCAACGGCGGCGCGGGGCGGCACCGCCCGTCACCTTCACTTCGGGAGGAGAAACCGCGGGTCCGCCGCCCATACGTTGATGCACCCGGCGAATTACCTCCCGAAACACCGGTGCAGGCGCATGGGCGCCACCCCAGGGCCGAGCGCCGGGCGGGTTCGTCCGTCGCGAATGCCGGCCCGGCGCCGCCCGTCACCGTCACTTCGAGAGGAGAAACGGCGGGTCCGTCGCCCATACGTCGACGCACCCTGCGAATTACCTCCCGAAACACCGGTGCAGGCGCATGGCGACACCCCAGGACCCGAGTGCCGGGCGCGGTTCGTCCGTCGCGAATGTCGGCGCGGCGCCGCCCGTCACCGTCTCTTCGGGAGGAGAAACCGCGGGTCCGCCGCCGATACGTCGACGCACCCCGCGAATTACCTCCCGAAAACAACGGTGCAGGCTCACGGGCGTTTAGCAACCATTTGTGACAGACGAGTGTCGGGGCGGCGGCGGATGCCCGCCACAGGCAAACGGATGCCGCGGGCCTGGCAGGTCCGCGGCATCCGTTCTCTCTGTTGCGGTTTAACCCTCAGGCACGCCCTCGTTGCTGAGCGACACGGGTTCAACCTCTTCCTTCGAGACCTTGCCGTCGCCGTCACTCACGTAGGTGGAACCGACGAAATCCTGGACACCGCCGTCGACGGTGGTGATGCCGACGCCCATGAAGGCCGCGTGGCTGTCGTCGCCGAACGACAGTGGTACGACGCCGTTCCCCTCGAGATCGCCCGAGCTGATGGCCTCGATCAGGCTCTCCCTCGTGGGGTCTTCGCCGGCGGCCGCGAGCGCTTCGGCGAAGAGGTAGCCGACGCTCATGCCGTAGACGGTGTTGCCGTCGAACGGAGCGTCATCGTTGTACTCGGCGTTGATCTCCTCGAACAGGGCGCGCCACTCGTCGTCCTGGCCGAAGGGCAGGTAGTTGGTGCTGACAAATCCCTGCAGCAGCTTCGGGGCAAGGTCTGCGCCGAGGAAGGTGACGAGGGTCGGGTAATCGCCGCCGGAGGACGACGAGAACCACTGCGGTGCATAGCCGAGCTTCGCCGCTGTACCGACCGCGAGGGCGGTGAAACCGTTGACGGTCGCGAGCATGTTGATCTCGCAGCCCGCCGCCTTCATGGCGCTGATCTGGGCGACGACGTCCTGGTTGGACACCGAGTACGTCTGAACGCTGGCGAGCCCGTCAGCGCCGAGGACGTTCTGCAGCCCCGTCGTGAACTCCGTGCCGAAGTCATCGTCCTGGCCCAGTACGCAGACGCTCTTGCCGGGGAACTCATCCTCGGCGTATTGAGCGAGCGCCTCGCCCTCCGCGACGTAGTCGACGTTGTACGCGAAGGTGTACGGGTACTTCTCGGGCTGGTTCCAGCTCGTGGATCCCGAGGCGACGAACAGGTCCGGCACTTTCTTCTGGTTGAGGTAGTCGAGCACCGAGGTGTGCGTCGGTGTGCCGAGCCCGTTCACTACGGCGAAGACCTCGTCCTCTTCGACGAGTTCACGCACGACGTTCTGGGTGTTCGATGGGTTGTAGCCGTCGTCCTTGACGACGTACTCGATGGTGCGGCCGTGGATTCCACCCTGTTCGTTGAGATACTCGAAGTAGGCGGTCGTCGCCGCGGAAATCGAGGCGTACCCCGCGGCGGCTGGCCCGGTGAGCGGGTGGTGGGTGCCGATGGTCACGGTCTCTTCGGTGATGCCCGGTGTGTTGGCGGCCTCGCCCGCCGGTGCCGGGGTGCTGCATCCGCTCAGCGCGATGATCATGACGGATGCCGCTGCGACGGTAACGGCGCTGCGTGGTGCACTGCGTGGTGGTGCGCTTCGATGTGACATGGGTCACCTCTCTGATTCGGTGGAGACGGGCTCGGTGGTGAGGGGTTCGGTGGTGATGGATTCATTCGGGCTGTGGTCGGTCGGGCTGTGGTCGGGGGTTCCGGATGCTGTGGGTCCGGATGGCGTTGCGCCGGATGCGATTGCGCCGGATGCCGTCTGACCGGATGCGGTTGCGCCGGATGACGTCTGGTCTGGCGCGATTGCGCCGGATGCTGCGGGTCCGGATGCTGTCGACCCCGTCGCGGGGGAGCTGCCCCGGATGGCTGCCCGAGAGACCGCAACGCTGGCGCGGGTGGGGATGGCGCCCTTCTGCGACGCGCTCGGCGTGCCCGGCCGCCGACCCCGGAGTGCCTTCCGCCCACGGAGAGCCCCCCGGATGCCTCCCGGCCAGACGGCGGTCACGATGATGAGCAGGGCACCGAAGACGAGGACCGGGAGGTTGCCGGAGAGTCGCTGCTGGAGTTCCCCGGGCAGGGGCAGTGCCCCGGTACCCGTCTGCACCAGCCACGGCAGCAGAACGATGAGGGCGGAACCGATGGCTGCGCCAAGGATGCTGCCCAGGCCACCGACCACAACGGCGACAACGAGCAGGAGCGAAAACGCCAGCGTGTATGCGCCGGGGCTGACCGACTGGGTGACGAAGCACAACACGGCTCCGCCGGCGCCGGCGCCGAGTGCGCTCACGAGGAAGGCGTGCACCTTCACCCGGCCGGCGGGGATGCCGCTGAGGCGAGCCGCCACTTCGTCGTCCCGCACCGCACGCATCCGTAGCCCTGCTTTGCCGTTTCTCACCAGCGTGAGAAGTGTGAGCGTGACGCCAGCGACGAGGATCGCCACCCAGGCCTGCCACTGCTCGACGGCGATGAGGGTCGACAGCGCTTCGGGAACCCCGTCGTAAGCGATCTGCACTCCCTGGTCGCCGCGGAACACCCCAACGAAGACACTGGTGAACGCGGGAAGGGCGATGACGAGCGCGAGCGTGACACCGGCGAGGTACGGGCCGTGCAGCCGCGCCGCAGCGAGTCCGAGCAGCAGGCCGATGACACCAGCGGCAACAACGCCAGCGAGCAGCCCAAGGACGAACCGGGGGAGCCCCTCGATACCGGCATCCGTCAGCGCGTTCGCGGTGAGCGCGTACCCGTACCCTCCGGCCGCCATCAGCGCGGCGTGGCCGAGCGACAACTGTCCGGTCAGGCCGATGAGCAGGGTGAGCCCGGCGGTGGCACAGAGGTACGCAGCCACGAGCGCCAGCTGGTAGTTGCGGTACGGGTCGAGCAGGAACGTGCAGGCGATGGCGAGCACCGTCAGCGCCACACCTCCTGCGATCACGCGTGGTGTGCCGGTGAGCGACACCATTATCCGTTTCATGCGACCCTCACCTTGCCCGTTGAGAAGACGCCGCCGGGGCGCACGAGCAGCACGCAGACCAGGAGCGCGAGTACCGCGATCGGCGCGACAGTCGACCCGAGAAAACCGGTGACGAGCGTGATCAGGATGCCGACCGCAAGGCCGCCGAGAAGCGCACCCACCGGCGAATCGAGTCCGCCGACGACAGCGACGGTGAACGCGTACACGAACAGCATGTCCGTGGAGTGCGGGTTCAGCCCGAGTTCGGTCGGCACGAGCAGCAGCGCCGCGAGCGCACTCACCGCCGAGGAGAGCATCCAGCCGAGGGTGAGCATGCGCGAGACCCGGACACCGAGCAGCCGCGACACCTCAGGGGCGAACGCGGATGCCCGCAGTTGCAGGCCAAGCGAGGTCCGCGTGAACAGCAGGCCAAGCAGCGACATCACAACCACGGCGACGATGAGGACGAACAGGTCGTACGGCGACAGAACGGCAATACCGCCGATCAGAATGGGACTTTCGTCGAACGGGGCATCCATCGGGCGGTATTGCTGGCCGAACAGGATGCCGAGGGCTGATTGCAGCACCATCACGAGTCCGATGGCGATGATGACACCCGCGAGCGGCTGGCCCGCTGGAGCGAACCGCATGACGCCGCGCTCAATGGCAAAGCCGACCAGGAGCCCGGCGAGGATCGCCGCACCCAGCCCCGCGAAGTACGAGCCGGTCAGGCCCGTCACGGCGAATGCGATGTAGGTGGCGACGAGGGCCATCGCGCCCTGCGCGAAGTTGACGATGCGTGCCGCGCGCCAGATGAGTACGAGCGAGAGCGCGAACAGGGCGAAGATCGCGCCGCGCGCGAGGCCCGTGGCGAGCAGGAAGATGAGTTGACCCATCAGAACCCCAGGTAGGCGTGTCGGAGGGCGTCGTCGGAGGTGAGTTCGGCGGACGGGCGGTCGGCGACGAGTGTGCCGAGGCCAAGCACGACCCCGTGGTCGGCGATGGAGAGTGCGCTCACGACGTTCTGCTCGGCGAGCAGCACGGTGAGCCCCGTCGTGTCGCGAAGTCGCCGCAACACGGTCATGATCTGTGCGACCACCCGCGGCGCGAGCCCGAGCGATGGCTCGTCGAGCACGAGCAGCTTCGGCCTCGCGATAATGGCCCTGCCGAGCGCGAGCATCTGGCGTTCTCCGCCGGAGAGCTGGTGGCCCGAACTGGTGCGGCGCTGGGCGAGCGGTTCAAACAGGGCGTAGATCTCGTCGACCGCCCCGCCGAGTTCCCGTGGAGAAAACCGCCACAGCCCACCGAGGCGGAGGTTCTCGTCGACAGTGAGCTCGGCCACGATGCTCCGTCCCTCGGGCACCTGGGCGAGTCCTCGCCGCACCCGGTCCTCGACGCCGACCGCCGCGAGGTCAACTCCGGCGAAACGGATGCTGCCTGACGTGGGGGAAATGAGACCGGCGATCGACCGCAGCAGCGTGGTCTTGCCCGCCCCGTTCGCTCCGAGCAGGGCGACGATGCCCCCGGTCTGAACGCTGAAGCTGACCTCACGCAGGACCGGTGTTTCGCCGTAGCCCGCGCACAGTGCGTCGATCTCGAGCAGTGCGGTCACGATGCGACCTCAACGCCCAGGTAGGCTTCCTCGACGCGCGGGTCGGCCTGCACCTCGCCAGGGGTGCCGCAGGCGATGACACGACCGAAGTCGAGAACGGCGACTCGGTCGGCGAGAGCCATCACGAAGTCCATGTGGTGTTCGACGAGCAGAACCGAGCACCCCGTCGCCGCGACCCGGCGCACGATGGCCGAGAGATCGGCGATATCGCCGGCGCCGAGCCCGCCCGCCGGCTCATCGAGGAGCAGGAGGGTCGGCTGGGTGACGAGGGCGCGGGCCAGTGCAACGCGCTTCCGCTCGGGGTATGGCAGCGAGTCGACCGGCCGATGCGCCTCAGCGTCGAGGCCGAGGTCACGCAGGGTCTCGGTTGCGGTCGTCACAGCGTCGGCGCCGGCTCGCCCGGGTCCGGCCGCCCGGCCCGACCTGCCCGGCGCGGCCAGCGGAACGAGTACGTTCTCGAGAACGCTCATGCCGTCGAACAGTCCGAGTCCCTGGAGGGTGCGAGCAACGCCGTGGCGGATGAGGCCGGTCGGCGACGCAGGTGCGGGCACCCCGTCGACCGTCACGCTCCCCGCCGACGGTTTGACCAGCCCGCACACCGAGTTGAAGACCGTGGTCTTACCAGCGCCGTTCGGCCCGATAAGCGCGACGGTTTCACCGGCGCCCACGTCGAACGACACGGCATCGAGGGCCGTCAGGCCGCCGAACCGCACGGTGAGCTCGGTGATCGCGAGGCGAGGGGCAGCGTCGCGGGAGTCGCTCGGCCGGACAGGTTGTTGCGTGGACATCGGCACCTCTTTGTGTCGGGATGAGGTCACTCTACAACAGATACCGACTAGCCGGTATGGAAACTTTGGCGAGAGCATCCGACCCACATCTGCGGACGATGATGCCGGCTCTGTCGGTCGGCTAGCGGTGGGCGATGGCGGTGGTCATGCCGCCGTCGACGACGAACTCGGCGCCCGTTGTGTAGCCCGATGCGTCACTCGCGAGAAAGACGACGGTGCCCGCGACGTCCTCGGGCAGCGCGGGGCGGCCGAGCGGAATCGACAGCGCCTCGGGGTCGATGCGTGTCGTCATGTCGGTGAGGATGAGGCCAGGGTGCACCGAATTGACGCGGATTCCAGCCGGCCCGAGTTCGACGGCGAGCGACTTGGTGAGTCCGCGCACGCCGAACTTCGACGCGGTGTACCCGTGCAGGCCGGGGCTGCCACGCAGCCCTTCAACCGAGGAGATATTGATGATGGATCCGGATGCCTGACGCTTCATCGCCGGCACAACCGCGCGGCAGCCGAGAAACACCCCGGTGAGGTTGACCGCGATCACGGCATCCCACTTGGCCGTCGTGTAGTGCTCGATCGGTGCCGCGTTCGCGATGCCGGCGTTGTTGACGAGGACGTCGAGTGACCCGAACGCCGCGATCGCGGAGTCGACCACCCTGGACCAGTCCTCCTCGTTCGTCACATCGAGGCGTTCGAAGACCGCCCCGTCGCCGAGTTCGGTCGCCAGTGCGACTCCTTCGTCGTGGAGCAGGTCGGCAATAACCACGCGTGCGCCCGCCGCGTGAAGTGCGCGCACGTACGCAGCACCCAGCCCGCGGGATCCGCCCGTGACGACGGCGACCCGCCCTTCGAGGTTCGTCACGGAAAGCTCCCTGTGTCGGTGGTCAGTCGAAACGGATGATGTCAGTCGAAACGGATGATGAGGCGCCCGACGGTCTGCCCGCCGGCCAGCTCCTGAATCGCGGCCGGTGCGTCGTCGACGTCGACGACGCCGCCGATGAGCGGGGAGATGGCGCCCGTCTCGGCGAGTTCCGTCAGCGCGGCATGGGCCTGCCGGACAAGCTCGGGCCGACGCTCGGAGTACAGGGCCCAGTGCAGGCCGAGCACCCCGTAGTTCTTGACGAGGGCGTGGTTGGCCTTCACCTCGGGTACCGCGCCACTCGCAAAGCCAACGACGACGATTCGTCCCTCGAACCCGATGCACTTGGTCGAGCGTTCGAAGCTCTCGCCGCCGACCGGGTCGAACACGACGTCGGCACCGCGGCCGCCGGTGATCTCGTTCACCCTGGCGACAAAGTCCTCGTCGCCGCGGACGATGACGGCCTCGGCACCGGCAGCACGCGCCGACTCCGCTTTGGCTGCGCTGCCCACAACGCCAATCACCCGTGCACCTGCAGCCACACCGAGCTGGACCGCAGCGCTTCCGACGCCGCCGGCTGCGGCGTGGACCAGAAGGGTCTCGCCTGGCTGGATCGCCGCACGTCGATGCAGGGCGAACCACGCGGTCTGGTAGGCGATCATGAGGCCGGCGGCCTGCTCATCGCTGAGGCTGGCGGGGGCGAGGTGCACGGCGCTGACCGGAAGCACCGCGTATTCAGCGAGTACTCCGATGCCGGTGCCAACCACCCGGTCGCCGATCGCGAACGACGCGTCGCCATCGGCATCCGTTGCGTCACCGATGCCGACGATCTCGCCGCACAGCTCAATGCCAGGGCTGAACGGAATCTCGGGGCGCACCTGGTACTCGCCTCGAGCGAGCAGGACGTCCGGAAAGTTGACGGCGACCGCGCGCGTGCGAATCAGGACCTCGCCTCGAGCCGGTTGAGGAATCGGAACGTCGTGGAGTTCGAGGACCTCCGCTGGTTCTCCGTGGCGGACGACCCTCCACGCCCGCATGAGCTCAGTGTCAGGCATTGTTCGCCGCAATGCTGACGAGGTAGAGATCCGTGAGCTGCTGGGCCAGGAGGGTTTTGTCTTCGGGGCCCTCGGGGGAGTACCAGTGCGACAGGTAGTGCACGTCGCTGAAGAAATGGGCGATGAGAACGGGGCGAGGAATGTCTGTGCGGTAAATGCCCTCCTTCTGCCCGGTTTCGATGAGCGTGCTGAACACATCGTTGTACGCACGGCGACGGCGGGTGACCTCGTGCTGGCGGGGCTGGGAAAGCATGTGCATGCTGCGGAAGAAGACGGTGCCCTCCGGCAGGAAGTCGATCGAGGTCTCGATCACGTCGATGCAGGCGGCGCGCAACACGTCGGCGACGGGGCCACCGCGTGCGACGATCGCGTCAAGGTGTGCCTTTTGTTCGGTGAGTATGCGCTCATAGATAGCGAAGAGGAGATCGTCCTTGGACTGGAAGTAGTGGTACATCGCGCCCTTGGTCACACCCGCCTTGTCGACGACCTGCTGCACCGACGTGTTGGCGTACCCGTTCGCGGCGAAGAGCTCGACCGCCGCTCGGGTGATGTCGTCTACGACTGTGGTTTCTCTCATCCGTCTTTCCTTCGTCAGTTCTCTCGTCATGGTCAGCCAACCGGGCGGATGCTGCCGCCGCCATCGATCACAACGCATTGTCCGGTGATCCAGGCGGCGTCCTCCGAGAGGAGGAACGCTACAGGACCCGCGACATCCTCCGGTTCGCCGAGCCGGCCGAGTGGATACTCCTCGGCGACGGCTGCTTCCCTGCCCTCGTACAGCGCACGTGCAAAGTCCGTCTTGATGACGGCCGGGGCCACCGCGTTGACCCGGATGCCCGGCGCGAGCTCGAAGGCGAGTTGCGTTGTCAGGTTGATGAGTGCCGCCTTCGAGACGCCGTAGAACGCGATACCCGGACTCGCTGCCAGCGCCGAGATCGACGCGAGGTTCACCACAGACCGGCTGAGTCCGGCGGCGACAGCGTCGCGGGTCCACTCGAGGGCGGCGATTACGTTGACGTCGAGGATTTTGCGGATGATCGACGGGTCGCTTTCGAGAACCGGTCCGTACGCGGGGTTGATGCCGGCGTTATTGACCAGGTGATCGAGCCGACCGTGGCGATCCAGCACGTGCGCAAGCGTTGCGGCCCTGTGGTCACCGTCATCCGCCTTGCCCTGGACAGCCGAAGCCCGTTCGCCCAGTTCGGCGACGGCCGCGTCGAGGGCGTCCTGCTTCCGACCGGTGATGACGACGTAGGCGCCCTCCGCAACAAGTCGGTGGGCGATGGCCAGTCCGATCCCGCGGCTGCCGCCGGTGATCAGGGCAACCCGGCCCTCGAATCTCTGCATTCGCTCTCCTTCGAGTTCTCTGCCTGTGGCGTCGCGGGTACCGGTGCGGATCGAATACCAACCGACCAGCCGGTATGTCACTCGCGAGACTACACTACTGGCTCGGCCGGCGTAGGACCGGCGTGAATTGTTCGAGCACTGTGGCGAGTCCGTCGGAGCCCCGTTCGCCTGCACCCTGTTCGCCTGACCCCGTTGCCTGTTCGGTGCGGGGTGCCTAGCATGGCGGCATGACCGGTGGTGAGGAACCGCAGGAGTCCATACGGGGTGCGCAGCCCCGTCGTTATCTGTTCGCGCTCATCGACGCCGGCGGCACGGTTCCACCGGAGCTCGGGGTTGTTCGCCGGCTCGTCGACTGGGGGCACAGTGTCACGGTGCTCGCGGGCGAGTCGATCGCGGATCAGGTGCACAGCACCGGCGCCGACTTCCTTCCCCGCGCGTCGGCCCCGTCCGGTGTCTTCCGGGACTGGGACCTGTCACCGCTGGGACTCGCCAAAGCCATGGCCGACCACATGATGATCGGGCCAGCGCCCGCCCAGGCCATCGATACCGGGGCGGCGATCGATTCACTCCACCCCGACCTCGTCGTTGCATCCGCCTTCGCGGTCGGCGCGATGGTTGCTGCGGAGGCCCGCGGCGTTCCGTTCGACCTCCTCGTTCCCAACGTCTATCCCTTTCCTGCCGAGGGGATGCCGCCGTTCGGGGCGGGGCTCACGCCTTCTCACGGACCTCTCGGCCGCACACGCGACAGGGTTTTCTCGGCCGCCGGGGTTCGACTCTTCGACAGGTACGCCCTGGCCGGGACCAACGCGCTTCGTGCTGAATACGGGTTGAGCCCGGTAACGACAGCGTGGGATCAAATGCGCCGGGCACAGCGCCACCTGATTCTGACGTCGCGGTCATTCGATTTCCCGGGACGGCTTCCGGCCAATGCGCGCTATGTCGGACCGATTCTGGATGATCCGGGCTGGGCGGTGGGTGACGCGTGGGTTCCGCCAGCGGGTGACGGCCCGCTCGTGCTCGTTGCGATGTCGTCAACGTTCCAGAATCACGTCGGGAGCATGCAGCGAATTGTCGATGCGATGGGGATGCGGCCCGTGCGCGGGCTCGTCACAACAGGCCCAGCAGTGCGCCCCGACGACATCGTTGCGGCGTCCAACGTCACGGTTGTCGAGTCAGCACCCCACCAGGAGGTCCTGCGCCAGGCTGACGTCGTCATCACGCACGGCGGCCACGGAACGGTGATCAAAGCCCTCGCTGCGGGAGTGCCGCTCATCGTTCTCTCGCACGGCAGGGACCAGGCAGACAACGCCATCCGAGTCACAACGCGAGGTGCCGGGATCTCGCTGTCGCGCCGCGCTTCCGCTCCACGAATAGCCCGGGCTCTCGATGACGTTCTCAGCACACCGTCCTACGGTGAGGCCGCGAAGAGACTCGGCGCCGATGTCGCGCGTGAGGCATCCGGGAGCGCGTTGCTCGAGGAACTGGAGCGGCGGCTGTGAGCCGCGCCTCAGCCCCCGTCGGTCGTCACGGCGACCTGGGGTTTGCGCATCGACGCGAGCGGCGAGAAGTGTAGCGGGGCCGTCTCCCACCGGGTCGTGAACGTCGAGGATGCCAGGTCAAGTACGACGTGCAGCCTGTGCGGTGTATCGATGAACATGACATCGACGGCCAGGATGCTGCCACCCGGCTGCCAGCCGGCGCTTGCGGAGGTCGCATCGTGCGTGATCCAGGCACCGAAGCCCGCCGGGACCTCGAGCCGGGCGTCACGCTCGACGAACGTGAGGCGCAACTCGGTGTCGGTGGCGCCGGGCTCGACGACCAGGTGTTTGAGGCCGGGGTAGGAGGTGTCGGGGAGCGTCGGCGTGAACGTGCCGCCGTCGATCCGCTGGTCGCTCGAACCTCGTTCGACCGGGGCGATGGCGAGGGACGCCAGCTGTGCGTCGAGCGCGGCATCCGCTTTCTCGCTCCCGCGTTCCTCGCCGGGCTGGCCGATCGCGGGCAGCAGGTGAGTCCACGCCAGATCGAGAACGCCCTGCATGTCAGTGCTCTGGCCGGTCATTGCGAGAACGACCCCGTGCTCGGGCAGAATCACGCAGAACTGTCCGTATGCGCCGTCTCCCCGGTAGCCGTGGCGAGCCATCCAGAACTGGAAGCCGTAGCCCTGCTCCCAGTCGGATGCCGGGTTGGAACCGTTGGACACGTGCGCCCTGGTCGCCTCGTCCACCCATTCACCGGGGATCAGATGTGCTCCGTTCCACTCGCCGCGCTGCAGGTAGAGCTGGCCGAGGGACGCGATCGCTTCGGTCGGTGCGTGGAAGCCGCTGAAGCCAAGTTCGTGGCCGGCGGCATCCGTGATCCAGCCGGTGTCGTCGATTCCGAGCGGATCGAACAGCCGGGGCCTGAGGTACTCGGTGAGCGACTGGCCTGTGGCGCGCTGCACAATGAGGCCGGCGGTGTACGTGCACGGCTGGTTGTACGCGAACACCGAGCCGGGCTCCTCGTCGGGAGGGAGCAGCAGGAATCCGCGCACGATGTTCACCGGGTCGATGGCGAGGGCGCGATCCAGGGTTTCTTCGCGGTGCCCGCTCGCCATCGAGAGGATGTGCCTGATGCGCATCGAACGGCTGCGGGGATCGGTGATCTCTGCGTCGAGCTCGGGGAAATGGCTGAGAACGGTGTCGTCGAGGCTGAGCAGGCCTTCCTCGACGGCAAAGCCGACCGCGGTCGACGTGAAGCTCTTGCTGAGCGAGTAGAGCAGGTGCGGTCGGTCCGCCGTGTATGGCGCCCACCAGCCCTCGGCGAGAACGTGGCCGTCGCGCAGCACCATGAGACTGTGCGGTTCGATGTCGGGGGCCGCCTCGAGCGCCGAGATGAAGGATGTTATCCCTCGTGCGTCGACGGAATGGGCTGACGGAGTGCTTCTCGGCAGTGAGCTGTGCATGGGCTCAATCGTATGACCCTTCACGGGAACTGATGACCGCCTCCGGCCTCAGAATGCCTGGGCTTGTGTTGTGGTTGCGTGGCTCATCGCCCAGTCGATCGCGTGATCCGCTACTTCCTCCCATCCCGCCTGGCTCACGATGCGGTGGGACCGTCCGGGGTATTCGACGCGCTCGACGAGCGAGGGCCCCGCAGCGTACTTCTTGAGCATTGCCTTCTGGATCGCCGGTGGGGCGACGTGGTCGATGGCACCGGAGATGAGCAACAGCGGAGCCCTGCCCGGCTTTCTGAAGTCCACGCGGGTGATGCCCGACCGAGGCCGTGGGATCGACGCCACTCCCTCGAAGAAGATCCGGTTCGGCGAGTCGACAGCACTGGCTTCCCACTCACGATCGGATTCCGCACGACTCAGGTCGTTGCCGAAGGTGTAGTGGAAGTGTCCCTTGCTGATCGGCTTCGTCTTGTTGATCCGGAACGGGTTCGAGAGGATCGGGAACCCCGTCCGCAGCGTGCTGAATGGAAGTGTCGTCACGCCGGCCGGCTGGCCCGGTTCGACCCCGACTCCGGCAATGCCGAGGCCTCGATCGAGAAGCATCTGGATGAAGATTCCGCCGAAGGAGTGGCCCATGATGATGGGCGACTGGTCGAGCTCACGGATGATGCGGTCGTAGTGGTCTACAGCCTTACGGATGCCAAGTCCCTCCAGCGCCCGGGGATCCCGCCGGACATCGGCGGGAGACCGGTCGTCGATTCCTGGCCACCCCGGGACGATCACCTCGTGGCCCCTGGCGCGATAACGTCCGGCCCACGTATTCCAGCTCGATGGTGTCATCCACAGCCCGTGGACGAGGACGACCGGGGGCTTTCTGCCGGGTGACACCGGCTGGGCGTGTTCGTCAGACATGACGCTCCTTCGTTTGGATTCGAATGCGTGGGATGCCCAGAAGCTAGCGGTAGTTGCCCGGTGAGCGCCTTCACTTCCCGCGCACTTTTCTGTGCCGGTTGTGCACACCGGCGGGAGCGGCGTCGGCCTCAGGACACCTGAGCAGTGCGCATGTCGGGTCCCAGGCGGGCGCTGTCGCGTTCCGGGGCGCTGAGCAGGTGCCATTCGGATGGCGCACACCCGAATCGGCCGCGGAAGGCTCGTGAAAACGACGAGTGGTCGGTAAATCCGCAGAACCGTCCGATGGCTGACACTGAAAGATGGGCTGTGGATTGTTCGCCGAGCAAATCAGCCGCGCGAGCGAGGCGTTCCTCGCGGACCCACTCTTTCATCGAGATTCCGCGCTGCCGCATGACGGCGAAGAGATAGCGCCGGGACACCCCGAAATACGCGGCTACGCGGTCGACAGTGAGGTCCGGATCGGTGGCGTGCGTCTTCAGATACGCCATGACCCGGAGCCCGAGCGTTCGACCCAGCGGTTCGCGGCTCCGGAACTCATCGCCCGCCGCGGTGGTCAGAAGCGCGCGCACGATCTCGATCGACGGAGCGGCGAGTGCCGACTCGTTGTCGGGATCGAGCGGGGGAAGCGCCGAGAGGTCAGCGAGGTAACTGGCGAGAAAGGACGCCATCGGACTGTGCCCGATGTCCTGGGATACGAGGTTGCGGAGAAACAGGTGCGGCAGGCCCAGGTCATCCAGTGGCAGCGAGAAGCCGCGGAAGAGGCTCGCCGATGGGACCATGACCGTCCAGGGTGACAGGCTCCAGATGGGGATGATGGAACCGGGCATGTTGCGGTGAAACGCATCGCCGTGCGCGATGGCTACCGGTCCCGTCGACACGGTGAGAACCAGCCGCGGCTCCGAAAAATCGTGGGCCTGCGCGGCGGTCCGCTCGCCGACGTAGTTACTGAAGTGGGTCTGCGTCAGTTCGATGCCCCGGAACCGCCGGGTCTGGTGATCGAAGTGAACGGGCTTCGTCGCCTCGAGCGCGCCAGCGTGAAACGCCACCGACGCCGAGCGGGCCAGTTCGTCGAGCAGCGCCGATCGGTCAGAGAGACCAAGCCCTCGCACGCTGAACTCTTCCATCCGGTCTCACCGACCTCGATCACGTCAGGATGTTGCGCCGCTGCCCCGTGAGGCGTTGTTGCGACGACAGTAACGCACGTGGCGCATTCTGGCCATGAGTAGTCGACCTGGATGCGCGTGCCATCAACGCCGTCCGCTGGCGGACGAAGCTCTCACCGGTGCATGACGTGAGTCGCGGCGGCCGCGCTCTGCTCTACAGCGTTATCCCGCGGAAGGTGAGGAATGGCGTCGGGTCGGTGTATGCCCCTGTACGAATCTTGAGGTCCAGATGGCAGCCGGTGGCCACGCCGGTCATGCCCACCTTGCCGATGATCGTGCCAGCCTGGACGAGCTGACCGGCTTTCACGGTGAACGAACCGGTCTGCATGTGGCCGTAGATTGACTCCAGCCCGCTGCCGTGGTCGATGGTGACTCGCTCACCGAACGCGCCGGCGTTCCGCGCCTCGACCACTCGGCCCGGCGAAATCGCTTTGATCGACGTGCCGCACGCAGAGCCGAAGTCGATTCCGTCGTGGAAAGTGCTGGAACACCCTCCCGGGGTGCAGATCACGGGGCGCGGTCCGTACCACGATGTGATTTTTCCGGCGACAGGACGGACCCAGGCTGCGTTTGCGTCGTGCATATAGTTGCCACCGCGACTCTCCGGACCGGCATTGAGCTGCGAATCATCGGTCGCGGTCACAACGACGGTGGGCGCAGACGCCTGGACGGCGTCGACGGCGTTGGCCGGAACCGACAGCCCAGTCACGAGCGAGGGAACAGCGATGCACAGCGCCAGGAACGACCGAACCATACGCGGACGCTGGCGTCGCGAGTGATGACCTGAATCTGACACAGTTCTCCTCGATGTCGGTGAAGCGCGCGCTTCGTCACTGATGTTATCGCTGTGAGTGCGTGAAACCCGTGGCTGGAGGTCAATCGTGTCAGGAAGCCACAGTGGATGACGGTTACCATCGGTGGATGCCCCCACGCTCACCACTCCCGCAGCGCCACGGGCTTGACCCGGCGTGGATGCGCACCGCCGACCTCGATCGGACGCAGCCTGACCCGTGGCCGACGATGGGCGCGTGGCTTGACGCGCGACTCTCCGAGTTCATCGACGTCGATGCGTTTCTCGCGGACGGGCGGTTTGTCTACGAGTCTGGAGCCGCGGTTTCCGGGAGCGATGGGTATCGCCCGCATACGTTCGTGTGGTTTCACCGGGATCTCCGGGAGGAAGCATCCGTACCGGGAGATCTCCACGTCGTTCACCGCGATGATCGGATCGTCGTCATCGACAAACCGCCGTTCCTCGCGACGATCCCGCGCGGCAGGCACGTACAGCAGAGCGTTGTCGTGCGGCTCCGCGCGGAACTCGGCCTGCCAGAACTGTCACCGCTGCACCGTCTGGACCGGGTGACATCCGGTCTGCTCATTCTCGCCACCGAGAAGCGCTGGCGGGCGGCGTATCAAACCATGTTCCAGCGCGGTGATGTCGGCAAGGTCTATCGCGCGCTCGCCCCCGTGCGGTCGGACCTGCACCTGCCCGCCGTGGTGACCAGCCACCTGATCAAACGCCGTGGCCACATGCAGGCGGAGACGGTCGCTGACCTGCCCGCGAACTCGGAGTCGCTGATCGAGCTCGAGACAGCACTCGACGACGACCGGGCCGTGTATCGCCTCACGCCCCGAACCGGCCGCACCCACCAGCTGCGGATGCACATGCTGAGCCTCGGGATCCCGATCAGCGGCGATCCGCTCTACCCGGTTGTTCGGGACGTGTCGGTGGACGACTTTGCGAACCCGCTGCAGTTGCTCGCGAGCGAGCTCAGTTTCACCGATCCGATCGACGGAGGGCCGCGGTCATTCGAGAGCGTGCGGGCTTTGCCGTTGCGGGGGGAGCGCGCGCCGGACTGAGCTCAGACCGAGAAGCCGCCGTCGGCCTTGATCAGCTGCCCGGATACCCAGCGTCCCTCTGGTGACGCAAGGAAGCTCACGACGCCGGCGATGTCATCCGGTGTGCCGAGTCGGCCGGTCGGTTGGCGCGCGATCGCCGACGCACGGATCTCGTCGTTCATCCAGCCGGTGTCGATGGGCCCTGGGTTGAGAACGTTCGACGAGATGCCGAGGCCGCCCAGTTCGCGGGCAGCGGCGATGACGATCCGGTCGAGCGCGCCCTTGCTGGCGCCGTACGGCATGTTCTCGACGACGTGGTCGCTGGTGAGAGCGATGATCGACCCGCCAGTTGGCGGGACCTGTTCCGCGAGGGCACGGATGAGGAGCCAGGCCGCGCGGGTGTTCACCGCGAAGTGGCGGTCGAAGCTCTCGATTGTCGTATCCAGGATGCCCGAATCCACCGACTCCGAGTGCGCGAGCACAAGGGTGGAAACAGGACCGAGCTCGGTGGCTGCCCGTTCGATCACGGAGGCGGCACCGCTGGGATGGGCGAGGTCCGCCTCGATCGGAAGCACTCGCCTGCCCGTCGCGCGGAGCTCATCCGCGATATCGGTCGGATCGGCCGGCGAGCCGCCCAGCGACATCCGCTGTTCGTATGGTGTCCAGTAGTTGAACGCGATATCGAATCCGTCGTGCGCCAGGCGGAGCGCGACCGCCCGGGCGATACCGTTTCTGCGCCCGACCCCGGTGATGCAGGCGATGCGGGGCTGGTTGGTCTGGTCTGACATGCTGCCAACGTATCGGAAGGTGAGCGGCTGCGCCGGATCGCCGAGCGCTGCACATCCATGCTCGCGCTGCACAAGCTTCTGTAGCGCGGGCATGGAACTGGAGCGCTGGATGCCGTCCCCACTGTTGTGCCGAAGCGCACACCGCAGCGGGGTCGCCGCTCGACCCGTAGTCGCGGTGGGGCGAGCGGTTGGGCCGGATCGCCGAGCGCTGCACATCCATGCTCGCGCTGCACAAGCTTCTGTAGCGCGGGCATGGAACTGGAGCGCTCGATGCCGAGGGGCGCTCGACCCCGGCTCCCGAACTAGACTGCAGCGATGATGGCAGCGCAGCCGGGCATCGACGCGGAGCCGATCACGCTCACGCTCCCTTTTGCCGGCCCGTGGCTGGTCCAGAACAGCCCGGCCAGGCGAGTACCGAGTCACGGGACCGACCTGCTCGGAGAGAGATACGCGATCGACTTTGTCGGGATCGACGCTCGCCGCCGCACCGCGGGGCGATCCGGCTGGAATGCTCTGATTGGCACCGAGCCACCTGAGGCATTCTTTTCCTTCGGCAGACCGATCCTCGCGCCGTGTGACGGCACAGTGGTTGCCCGTCACGACGGAGAGCCCGACCACGAGGCTCGCCGTTCGCCACTCACTCTCGTGCCGTACCTGCTCGGCCAGCGCGACAGGCTTCAGCAGGGAATCGCAGCGATCGCCGGCAACCACGTCATCCTCCGTCTCGATGACCGCGACGCGTATGTCGGCCTCGTGCACCTGAAGCGGCACTCGTTCCGGGTCGACGTCGGCGATCGGGTGTCCATGGGGCAGCAGCTCGCCGAGTGCGGAAACTCCGGTAACTCGACCCAGCCCCACGTGCACGTCCAGGCCATGGACAGCGCCGACCTGTCGGTCGCCCGCGGCATCCCCATCGTGTTTCGCGACTTCAGCGAGCAGATGCTGCGAACCCGGGGGTTTCGTTCGCGCGCCTTCGGGGTGCCGGGTGAGGAGTCGGTCGTCGAATCCACCGCGACACGGCAGGACTGACGGGCAGGCATCAGCCGATGCGCTGCTCCAGGTAGCTCTCGGCCTCGCTGTGCACGACCCCCGCGAGGGCGCCGTTCACCAGACTCATCTGGGGCGGGACGTGGCCGCACTCGATGTCGGCGACAATCGGTACGCCGAGCGAACCCAGGGCGTCAAGGACTGCCTCATCCTGGCTGAGCGAGTCCATGTCCGGTGCCGCCGTGCGACCGATGAGAATTGCGGATGCTCCGTCGAAGAATCCTGCAAAACGCATTCCGTGCAGGTTCCTGCAGATATCGAACGCGTTGTCCCCGGCGGCCTCGAGGTATACGAGGGTCGGCTCCTGCCCGGAGTCGCCGCGGAGAGATGCTGGCGAGCCGAACGGCGTGCCAACGACGTTCGCGAGCGTTTCGATACATCCGCCGATCAGCCGGCCGACGGCATCCACCGGTTCGATGCCGGCGTCGAGGCGGCGCCAGGTCCCGGTGCCCGTCCAGCGGTGCCTGGTCACGTCGGGCTGCGCAAACCAGTCGTCGTGGTCGTTCGCACGGTGCAAGTTCGCGGGGGACTGACGAATCACCGTTCCGCTTGGCGCCATCGCGATGTCGAGCCAGCTCGCGAGGGACTCGGGAAGCTCATACGGGGTGTCCATGAGGTTGGGGCCGTGGATCGTCGCCCAGCCCGAGAGAAGGGTGAGAGGAGTGAGGAGCGTCGACACGTCTGAATAACCCACGAACCAGGTCGGCTCCGCGGCGGCCAGCGCGTCGAAGTCGAGCAGGGGCAGCAGGTCGATCGCTGTTTCGCCGCCCCACGGCGGGATGACCGCGCGAATCGCTGGATTGAGCAGCATCCCCATCAGTTCTGTGGCGCGAGCGGATGCCGGTGCGCTGATATGCCCGGTCCCGTCCATGCACTCGCCGACCTCGACCCGAAAACCCCTGTCGCGAAGCCACTGGATCGCGAACTCCAGTCGCCCCCGTTCTCTCTCACCGACACCGCTCGACGGTGCCGTCACCCCGATGAGGTCGCCGGGCTGGAGAGGGGCGGGGAAGACAGGATGCATCGGGCCAGAATGTCATAGTTCGGTGGCGGGATGCCTGCGCTGGCGGCCGGCTCTCGCCGTTCGCGGGTGCTGCGTCCGGCGCTGCGGGGGAGTCGGAGAGAGCGCCCTCACGGTGCGTTGACGGCGCGCGCCAAAGAGTGGCGGCGGGCACCCTAGGCTGAAGCCATGGAAAACGCCCCAGCCGCAGCTGAAGCCACGACCCTCGACCCCCGTGAGCTCGCCGTTGCGCTCATGGACATCTCCGCCGATGTACGGCGGAAGTCGCACGAGGGCACCGGCGTTCCGGCGCTGTCCAATGGCGCTTTCGACATCGTGCGGGTCATCGAGAGCAATCCGGGAATCACCGTCGCCGATCTCGCCTCCCGGCTGGGTCGGCAGCTCAGCAACGTGAGCACCCAGCTGAAGGAACTCGTCGTCAGGGGCTTGATCATCCGCAAGCACAACCCCGCGGACAAACGGTACGTCGCGTTGTATCCGACCGAGGAATCGCTCGGGATCAAGACCCTCCTCGAGACGGCGTGGTCTGATGCCCTTGGCAACGCCGCATCACAACTCTCCGCCCAGGAACTCGAGCAGGTCCAGTCGAGCCTTCCCGCTCTTCGGCGCCTCGCCGAGATCCTCAGCAAGTAAAACTAACGCTCGGGTGTCGGCGCGAAATCGTGCACTACTGCCTCGCCACCCTGCACGGTGACACAGGACGACTCAGGGATTTCCTGCCACGCGCCGCGGAGGTCCCCGAAGGGCTCTGACACGATGAGCCGCGCATCGTCGGAGAGTTCGTGAAGCACAGGGTTGTCGGGGTACTGGTGGCGGAGAGTGGAAATCTCTGTGCTGTGAAACAGTGACCGCGACAACCTCTCACTGGAGTAACGAAACGCCCAGGTGGTGTCGCCGTCGGTCGTGGCCACGGTCATCTGAAGAGGAAACGGGATCCCGTGGCGCCGACCGGTCTCCTCGATGAGGCTGACCGCTCGGGCAACGGCCAGCCGCGGATTCTGTTCGAGGCCGAAGGTGAGAGCGAGGAAGAAGAACACCTCGGAGTCCGTCGACCCCTCGATCTCCGGATACAGCGACGGGTCAACAGTCATAACCAGGTCCCGCTTGACCGAGTGGAAGTTCGCGATCGAACCGTTGTGCATCCACAACCACTTGTCATGCCTGAACGGATGACAGTTCGTCTGCTGGATCGGTGTGCCCGTTGATGCGCGAACGTGCGCGAAAAAGCGACCGGTGGATGTCTGCGCTGACAGTTCCCGGAGGTTGCGGTCGTTCCACGCCGGCTCCATGCTGTGAACGATTCCGGGTGTGGCTCCTCGGCCGTACCAGCCGATGCCGAATCCATCACCGTTGACGGATTCGACGCCGAGCGTCGAGCGCTTACTTTGAATGATGAGTGAATTGGCCGGCTTGTAGAGCAGGTCTTCAAGCATCACCGGTGAACCGGAATACGCAAGCCAACGACACATGGGGTTCTCGCTCTCGTTTCGGCACCACTGGATCCGTCAAGCAGGCGGCCATTCTCTCACCGGCGTAGCGCCGTGAACCGGGCAAGAAGCCACCCACCTGGGACCAGCGCACACCCGATCGCGGGGAGCGCCGACACCAGCGGCAGCACAACCGAGAGAACATCTCTCTCGACGCCCGGGTTGTCCGGCACGAACTGGACGAAGTAGAGGTTCCGGTCGATGACCCCGATGAGGATCAACCCGAGGCCGAGGAGCACCGCGACACGCGGACTCAGCCTGGGTGGGAGGCGCAATTCGTCCGGTTCGACACCAGTGCCCGCTTCTGTGCCGGGCGACACTCGCTCGCGCGCTGGGACGACTCGCCCGACGATCGCGGCGACAAGGAACCCGGCGCCGAGCGATATGAAAAGGTTCAACAGTGCGATGAGCGACATCACGGGCCAGCTCACGGCGAGCTCCTGACCGCCCAGAGACGAGGCGGCCACCGCGACAGCCCACGAGCCATAAACGCCGCTGAGGATCAGGACGATGCCCAGCCAGAACGCCCGTCGTGGGTCGAGCCAGTCCGCGATGCCCCGGCGCGGCCGGTGGCGCATGGTTTCGGATGTCATGGCCCGAAGCTACTGGACGTCGGCGAACCGCGCCAGAGAGGCTGCGGGCCGTGCCGGAGCCCGCCCGCCCCTGCCTAGTTGTCCGCGAGCGCGGGCAGGAGTCGGACGAGCCTCGCCGTGTTCGACTCATCGATCTCGGCGATGGAGTCCCGTGACTTCACGAAATCGGAGAACGAACGGTACCCGAGGGCCTTCTCGCTGAACGACGGGTCCATGCGCTTCATCTGGGTCTTCACGTTTGAACTGTGCAGCCAGTCGGCGTCGTCCTTCTCGTGACCGAGCCGCAGGGCCCGCTCGAGAAGACCCGTTGCGACCTCCTGGGGGTCCGGCTCGTCCTCGGGCTCGTCCTCGACGATCGGGTCAGGGGAGGCGGCGCGTCTCGATGCGCGGCGCCGAGGCGGTGCCGCAGCAATGTCGGGGCCGGAGAAGACCAGAGCCGTCGCGGGAGCGGCGTCCTTCGCTGGTTCTTCCGCCACGGCATCCGTCGGCGTCTTTTTCGACCGTGACGGTCGTTTCTCTGGCGCAGCTGTTTCGGGCGCCTTCTTCTCCACGACCGGGGTCGCGGGGAGTGCCTTGATGCCGGGGAGCGCGTCATAGGTCGCGAACTCGTCACACGCGGCGGCGAGCGAGCGGCTTGTCGACCCGGCGACGCCGATGCCGACAACGTACCGGCCGAGGCGCTTGCAGCGCTGGGCGAGCGGGATGTAGTCCGAGTCACCGGCGACGATGATCACGTGCGTGAGGTCGGGAAGGCGGAACATGTCCTCGACCGTGTCCACGGCGAGGCGGATGTCTGCGCCATTTTTCGCGTATGCGGCCGCGGGGAACAGCTGGACGAGGTCGACAGCACGGTTGACCAGCTGGCCGCGGTAGTCGGCGTTGACCGGCGCTGACCAGTCCGCGTACGCGCGCGTCAGCACGAGGGTGCCGAAGGATGAGGCGAAGTCGATGATGGCGCCGACGTCGACGGTTGCCAGAGCGAGCTTCTCGGCCGCTTCGGGGTCGGCCTGCCGGTCTGCGGGGCTGAAACCGCGGGCACGATCGCGCATGAACTGGCCGCGGCCGTGCACCTGGTCGTACCGCGAGATCACTATGTTGTCGAAGTCGATATAGACGGCGACGCGAGAGTCGACGGGTTCAGGCATGGGGAAAAACTCTTCTCAATAAATCGGGGTGTGTAACCAGTCTGGACGCTGAGGGGGTGGCGCGCCAAAAGAGGGGGCAGGATGCGCCCGGGTCACCACCTCGAGGAGGGGGCGGATATGCGCTCTCAGTGGGTCAGAGCACGCAGCTCGTCCACGGTTCCATCGAAGACGTTCATGTCGATGAATTCCTCCTCACCGTCGTAGCCGGGCAGGCGGTCACGGTTGGAGTACTGCCAGAACGTCCAGTCCCGGTCGTCGGGGAGAGTCGGCTCTTCTGCGATCGACCTGATCCAGATCGGGTTGTCCTGGTAGGCGTCGACGAGATACCTGTCGTATGCCTTTTGCGTTGCGTAGATGATCGGTGGAGCGCCGTAGTGCGCCTCGAGTGCCGCGAGAAGCGGGTCGAGGATGCTCTTGACGTGGCTCCGGCTTGGTGGATTGTCGTAGAAGTCGCCATAGTATTCGAGATCGACGGTGACGGGGAGCGTTCCGGGTTCCACAGGCACCGTGTTGATGACGTTCTCCGCCTGAGTTTCACCCGCGCTCTCGAAGCTCATGAAGTGGTAGGCGCCGACGATGAGATCGGTGTCTCGTGCTCCCGCCCAGTTCGCGGCGAACTGGGAATCCTGCGACCCTGATCCCTCTGTTGATTTGATGATCGCGAAGTCGATGTCTTCGCTGCCGAGCACCGTCCAGTCGATGTCACCCTGGTAGACGGAGACATCGACCCCACGCGTCTCGTACCCGGCGGCGGCGACGCGGTTGGGCCAGATCACGCCGGTGGCGATCAGGGCTGCGACCACTGCGACGATGACGCCGACGGTTGCAGCGGCAAGGAGGACACGTCGTCGGCGGGTGGTGCGTGACGCTGATTTTGTGGGCACGGCCACAGTCTCACAGAAGGTCAGCGCGTCACGCGTCCGGCGGGCGGAACTCGCTCAGGGTCAGTTCACCCCCTTGCGGGTCACGGATAGTGGTGAGCGCGGCCCATTCGGACTCCCAGGTTCTCAACACCGTTGCACCGAGTTTCTCGGCAAGCTCAACGCTTTCGTCGCGGTTGTCCACCCTGAATGTCACCCGCCAGTGCGGGAGTTCAGAGTCGGATGCCGGCTGCAACGCGCCGATGACGTCGGCGAAGCCGTCGGGGACATCCGCCTGCCTGACGTAGATGTCGGGGTCTGCTGTCGAGGCAAGGTGGTTGCCATAACCCGGCACACTGATCATCGCGTCGAGCTCGGGGCCGAGGTCCGCGTATGTCCAACCGAATACGCCCGTGTAAAAGGCGGCTGCCGCGTCCGTGTCGGTTGTGCGGAGGTCGCTGAAATTCCAGGCGCCGGGAGTATTCACCACCTGGGCGCCCAGCCGCCGGTACGGCTGCCAGAGGCGGAACTCGGCGCCCTGCGGGTCGGCGCAGATAGCAGCGCGGCCACCGGGTCCTGCGTCGGCTGGGGCCGACAGCACAGTCCCACCGTTCGAGAGCACCGAGTCCGCTGTGGCGTCAGTATCCGTTACCGCGATGTAGGTGTTCCACACGGCGGTTCCCGAGCCGGTGCCGATGGCCGCAACGTCGTCGCCGTCGAGATGGGCGATCAGGTATTGCGCCGGCGCACCAGGAGGCATCGCGTTGGTGAAGGTCCACCCGAAAAGTTCGCCATAGAACACACTCGCCATCGTCGGGTCCTGCTGTTCTGTGTCGACCCAGCAGGGCACACCGTGCGGATAGGTTCGCGGAACTGTCGTCATCGGCTCTCCTTCGTCGCTGCGACTCGCTTCGCACGCGTCGCACGGGTCAGGCTAGTCCTCTTCCCCGAGCGCGAACAGGTTCACAAAAAACCGCCCTCCACTCGACGGGTCGAGTGGAGGGCGGTTTACGCACATCGTTCGCGATCAGCTTCGCGGCTTGCGCGTGTCCTTGTCTTCGCGCCGGGCGGATGCCGAGCGGTCGGGCCGGAGTTCGATCAGCTTGCCGCTGATCCGCGTGTCCTTGAGCTTCTCCAGCGTCTCGGGGGAGAGGTTCGCCGGCAGCTCAACGATCGAGAAGTCGGGGAGAATCTTGATCCCGCCGAAGTCCTCGCGGCTCAGTCCACCCTCGTTCGCGAGGGCACCGACGATCTGGCGCGGTTCGACCTTCTGGCGCTTGCCGACCTCGATCCGGTACGCGGAAAGCTGCTGGTCGCTGGATCGCGGACGGCGCTCGGGACGGTCGCCGCGGGCCGGGCGGTCGTTCCTGTCGTTTCCGCGGGCGGGGCGGTCATTACGGTCGCCCCGTGCGGCGCGGTCGTCGCGCTCCATCCGCTCGCGGTCCCTGCGCTGGTTGCGCTCGTCCTCTGCCGTCAGCAGGAGGGGCGTTTCGCCCTGTGCGACGACAGCGAGGGCAGCAGCGACATCGGCCTCGGGAACGTCGTGGTGCTCGACGTAGTGGTTGATGATGTCGCGGAAGGTCTCGATCCGCTCGCTGTTGCTCAGCGCCTCGGTGATGGCGTCATCGAACCGCGCGAGGCGGGTGACGTTGACGTCCTCGACGCTCGGCAGCTGCATCTGCGTCAGCGGCTGACGGGTCGCCTTCTCGATCGCGGTGAGCAGGCGGCGTTCACGCGGGGTGACGAAGCTGATTGCCGCGCCGGAACGGCCCGCGCGGCCGGTGCGGCCGATGCGGTGCACGTACGACTCGGTGTCGATCGGGATGTCGAAGTTGACCACGTGGCTGATGCGCTCGACGTCAAGACCGCGAGCCGCGACATCCGTTGCAACGAGAATGTCGAGCTTGCCCGACTTGAGCTGTTCGACGGTGCGCTCGCGCTGGGCCTGCTGAACGTCACCGTTGATCGCCGCTGCGGCGTACCCGCGGGCACGGAGCTTTTCGGCGAGCGTCTCGGTTTCGTTCTTGGTGCGGGTGAAGACGATCATGCCCTCGAAGTTCTCGACCTCGAGGATGCGGGTGAGCGCATCGACCTTCTGTGGGTAAGACACCATGAGGTACCGCTGCGTGGTGTTCGCTGAGGTCGTCGTCTTGTTCTTGACGGTGATCTCTTCGGGGTCGTGCAGGTACTTCTTGGAGATCCGTCGGATCTGGGCAGGCATGGTGGCGGAGAACAGTGCCACCTGCTTGTCTTCGGGGGTGTCGGCGAGGATCGTCTCGACGTCTTCGGCGAAGCCCATCTTGAGCATCTCGTCGGCCTCGTCGAGCACGAGGTACTTGAGCTGTGAGAGGTCGAGGGTGCCCTTTTCCAGGTGGTCCATGATGCGGCCGGGGGTACCGACGACGATGTGGACACCGCGGCGGAGTGCTGACAGCTGTACGCCGTAGCCCTGTCCGCCGTAGACCGGGAGAACGTGCACGCCGCGCATGCCACCGGCGTAGCTCTCGAATGCCTCACAGACCTGGAGCGCGAGCTCACGGGTCGGTGCGAGGACGAGCGCCTGCGGGGTTTTCTGCGTCATGTCGAGCCGGGAAAGGATCGGCAGGGCGAACGCTGCGGTCTTTCCCGTGCCCGTCTGCGCGAGGCCAACGACGTCGCGGCCCTCGAGGAGGACGGGGATGGTTGCTGCCTGAATAGCGGAGGGGGTTTCGTACCCGACTGCCTTGAGGCCTTTAAGGACTGAGTCGCTCAGTCCAAGATCGGAAAATGTGAGAGCTTCGCGGGCAGTTTCTGCCTCGCTCAGCGTCGTCGTGTCGGAAGACGTCATAGGTTCAACGGTAGCCCCTCTTTGGGGATGTGGTGTCAAGAGGCTATTGTGTGCGCCAGCGTCGGGGTCGCAAATGGGTCAAACTCGCACGTTTGCGCGAATTTTGCTGCCCGGGGTGCGTTGCACGGCTGAGCATCGGCTTCGTGACGATTGCGTGACAGCGCCGTCGCGGCATCCGCCCCACAGGGCCACAATAGGGAAATGCCTTCAGTGACCCAGGTCGTCCGCTCGGTTCTTGCCCCACTGACCCGCACTCGCGTGTTCCGGGCGGTCGGACCGCGGCTGCTGCCGCTCGGTGAACGGCTCCTCGCGCGGCTGACCGGAGGGCGGGTCCAGGTCAGCGGACTGCTCGTGCCGTCGCTGGTGCTGCACTCCGTCGGCGCCAGGAGCGGCGAAGAGCGACTGACGCCCCTCATGTACACGCCCGACGGTCGTGGCCGCGCGATCGTCGCCGGGACGAGTTTCGCTCGGGAACGGCATCCCGCGTGGACCTATAACCTCCTCGCACACCCGGATGCGGTCATCACGGTGAAGGGCCGGCGACTCGCTGTGCACGCGACGCTTCTTGAGAATGACGCGGACCGGGAGCAGGCGTGGCACCGGATCGAGCGTCAGTGGCCGGGTTACCGCAGCTACGAACGCGACTCCGGTCGGCGGGTTCGGCTGTTCGTCCTGCAGCCGGTGCGCGAGCTGACTCCGGATGCCGCCGGTCGCGACGGCGGGACATCGGCGGATGCTGCGGCGTCAGAGCGTCAGCCGGATTAGAGCGCGAAGATCGCCGAGTTCGACTCGGGATCGATGGGAAGCGATGAGTGCTCGTGGACGATCCGCCACGCGCCGTTCTGCCGCTGGAGCCCGACACTGAAGCGATTGGTCGTCGAGCGCAGCCGCTCGCCATCGGCGGAAGTCGCGGAAAAGGTCGCGTCTGCGTGGCCAAACGCGAGGTCATCGCCGACGAACGCCCTGAGGTCGGTGAACTCGACCTGGACCGATTCGTCGCCCAGCGAGCTGAACCACCCCATCGCCATCGCGCGCCATGCCTCTATGCCCAGATACTGCCATTGCGCCCAGGAGTCGAAGACGTGCACATCGTCGGCGTAGATGGCGGCGAACGCACTGACATCGCGGGCAGCTACCGCGGCGCGATACGCCTCGAGGACTGCGGTCACCGGGTTCGTGTTCTCGCTCATGTCTGACTCCCTTGTCGTCGCGTTGTTGTCGCCGTATCGTCGCGTTGCTGCGAATGCTAGCGGGGCCAACCGACGCCGGGCCAGGGGTCCGTGTGTGACGTGCGCCGCGACATCCGCCCGCCGCCGCGTTCGGAGACCCACGGCTGGTATTCAGGAACGAGGGAACACGAAGGGAGTCGCATGCGTTCTCCTTCTCCGGCAGACTGTTTTGAGACAAGGGAGCCACTTATGACGAACACAACACAGACCGCGATTCTCGCCGGCGGATGCTTCTGGGGCGCCCAGGAGCTGCTGCGCAAGCGTCCTGGAGTGATCTCCACCCGCGTTGGATACTCCGGCGGCGACACCCCCAATGCGACGTACCGCAACCACGGCACCCACGCCGAGGCGGTCGAGATCGTCTTCGACCCCGAGCAGATCTCGTACCGTGACCTGCTGGAGTTCTTCTTCCAGATCCACGACCCCTCCACCAAGAACCGCCAGGGGAACGACGTGGGCCTGAGCTACCGCTCGGCGATCTTCTACCTCGACGATGAGCAGAAGCGCGTGGCGCTCGACACGATCGCCGACGTTGACGCGTCAGGACTCTGGCCGGGACCGGTCGTGACCGAGGTCACCCCAGCAGGCGACTTCTGGGAGGCCGAGGAGGAGCACCAGGACTACTTGGAGAAGTACCCGAACGGCTACACCTGCCACTTCGTGCGCCCGGGGTGGAAGCTCCCGCACCGTGAGGCGGAGCGCGTCTCCTAGAGTCGCCTCCCGAAACGCCGTGGCCTCGAGCCGCGGCGTTTCGTCGTTAACGGGAGCGGGTGGCTCAGCCGACCATTGAGCGCAGGGTGATCGCGTTCCGAACCGCGTTGCCGCCGCCATCGTTGTTGAAGTAGACGTAGACATCCGTTCCGGCGTCGCGCCATTCGCGCAGCCGGTCGGCCCACCAGGCGAGGTCACGGTCGGAGTATGAGCCGCCATAGAGATGATCGTGGTCGGGGCCGTGCATGCGGACATAGGCGACGGATGCCGTTACCCGCAGCACGCAGGGAAGGCCTGCGCCGCTCATCACGCAGTACGCGGCGCCGTGGGACTCGAGCAGGCGGTACACGCCCTCGTCGTGCCAGCTGGGATGCCGAAACTCGACGGCGACGGTGATCCAGTCGGGGAGTCGGCCCAGGAAATAGTCGAGCCTCGCGTCGTCGCGCTCGAGCGACGGCGGCAACTGGACCAGGAGCACGGCGCGCTTGTCGCCGAGTTCGTGCCAGGCGTGGGTGATCCTGTCGATCCAGGGCTCGGGGGAGTAGAGCTTCTTGCCGTGGGTGAGTCCTCGCGGGGCTTTCACCGAGAGCCGGAAGCCCGGCGGAAGCCGGTTGCGCCAGCTCGCGAACGAGGCGTCGCGCGGCCAGCGGTAGAAGCTCGCGTTGAGCTCCACGGTGTCGAAGGTGCTCACGTAGTGCGCGAGGCGGTGCCAGCGGGGGAGTCCTGGCGGGTAGAGAACGCCGTCCCAGTGGTCGTAGCTCCAGCCGGAGGTGCCGATGTGAATGCCCATCCGACCTCGCTCTCGTCAGCGTCAACGCTAATCCATTGCCGCGCGTGGGTGGCGCCCGTGGTCGTGGTCGGTGCGGGAGTGCGAAGGTGGCGGCGGGATCGTCCCCACCGCCACCTGCGTCACGACTCAGCCGCCGCGCACTAGTGCGAAACGGCTGACTCCGCGAGGATCGCGTCGATCTGGCCGAGAGCCTCGGTCAGGCCCTCCAGCATCCCCATCTCGATCATCGCTTCGAGCTGTTCGGTGCTTCTGAAAGTGTTGAGCAGGGTCATCCTGGTACCGCCATCGACGGGTTCGAGGGTGACAACGACCGCGGCGACATCTTCAGCGTCGAGTGGGTCGCCGTTATCGTCGGCGAACCCGTCGACGAACTCAAGGCGATTTGGGGCATCCATTGTTATGAACTTCCACCAGCCGCGGGGTTTCGCTCCGTCCGGGGTGGTCATGTAGTAGCGCACTTCGCCCCCCGGCACGAACTCGAACCTCTCGAAGGTCGCGGGGACGGTGGGCGGCCCCCACCAGCGTTCGAGCTGCCGCGGGTCTTCCCAGACCTGCCAGACGCGCTCAACCGGCGCCGCGAACTCGGTGGTGAAGGTCAGGGTGAGGTTTTCGACATCCGTGTGTGAATTGACAAGAGTCACTTGTCGCTTCCTTTCTCAGGCTCGGAGAGTATCTCCCCGATGCGACTGGCACGGTCGTGCCAGATCTTTTCGTAGGCGTCGAGCAGCTGGGCTGCCCGGCGAAGCGCTTCGGTGTTTCCGTGCACGATCTGCTCCCGACCTCGACGCTCCTTGGTGACCAACATCGCGCGCTCGAGCACCGCTACATGTTTCTGGACCGCGGCGAAGCTCATGTCGTAGTGCGTCGCGAGGTCGGAGACCGACTGCTCGCGGCGCAGTGTGCGCGCAACGATGTCTCGGCGGGTCGTGTCTGCCAGTGCTTGGAAGATGCGGTCCACCGCGATGTCACTCAACTCATGTACAACCATTTGGTTGTAGGTTAGCAGGTCGGTTCGGGGTGCGCTAGGGGTTGGTGTGGGGAGTTTGGGGAGCGGATGGCTGGGGATCAATGTCTTCGACGTGCAGGGTGATCACTTGATTGCGACCTGACGCCGGTGGAACACTCATGGCTAATCTAGACAACAACTGGATTCCGAGTTACAGGCATCTTTGCGGTGGATAGATTAGTGCTTTTTCGCCCGTGATTCCGGGGGAGTTCGTGACAAGGGTTGCATTTCGCGTGGTGGAACCGGGTTCGGCTGGGAGTAATTCTCGGCCATTGAGCAAGAAAATTCTGGGAACTTATAGTCGAAACTACTTTCGAAACTGTGCTTGATGCGATATTATGAAGTATGGCAAAGGTGTCCGAGCAGATTCGAGAGGTCGCCCTTCGGGTGTGCGACCAGATCGCTCGGTATGAGGACGCCATCGAGGCGGTTGGTCGGGTGGCGGATGCCGCGGGGCCGGAGCCAGCGTCGGGCCCTGAACCTGCGTCGGGGTCTCTACAGGTTTCCGGCAGGGGAGGGTCTTCGTCTGCAGCGGTTTCGACCGGCATCGCCGAGTTCGGTGGTGCCGGTTCGTCGTTTAGGCGGCCGCGATTCGTGCCGGTGGAACCGGAGCCGGAGCCAGCGAGCCCTGGTGTCGGTGTAGGTGTAGGTGTAGGTGTCGGTGTTGGCCCTGGCGGCGGCGGCGGTGTTGCTGCTGGTACTGGCCTTAGTGCCGGTGCCGGTGCCGGTGCGGGTGTTGCAGATTCAGCCAGCGACGCGGGTCTGCCGTTGTCGATGGTGTTGGAGCGGGCGGCGAATGCCGAGCTGGAGGAGTTGCTGCGTAATGCGGCGCGGGCGAAGTCCGAGCTGGACGCGGTGATCGCGGCCGGCGCTGGTGTCGCGGCAAAACGGTCAGCGCGTGACCTCGGTTATTCCGGGTGGGCCCAGTCGGCCGGGGATCGCACCGCGGTGAACCTGGTGCAACGGTTGACCGGGTCGACCAAGTCGGAGGCGTTCCGTCAGGTGCGGCTCGGTGAGGCGATGGGTGAGGCGGATGCCGCCACCCACCCGACCGGGTTCGTAACCGGTGCCGGCGGTCCTGATGGTTCTGCTGGGCCGGGTGACGATGGTGCTGACGACCCGCTGGTCGATGTGGATGGCAACCTGTTGGTTGATCCCGACGCTGACCCGGACGCGGATGCGCGGGTGTCGGTGTTGCGTCCGGTGCCGGTGGTGCCGTGGCATGAACCGATCTCGCGGGCAGCGCGGGAGGGTGTGATCCGGTCCGAGGCGGTAACGATCATCATGCGCGGACTCGGGCAACCGAATGACCGGGTGGATGTGGAGATGTTGCGGGCGGCGGCGGTAGAAATCATCGCCGACGCTGCCGGGGTGAACGCTGACGAGTTGGGTGTGCGGGCGCGGCATGTGCGGGACCGGATTGATCCGGCCGGGGTGCAGTTGCGGTGGGATGAGCGGTACGCGAACCGGAAGTGGCGGTTCGGCCGTAACGAGGACGGCACGAAAACAGCGTATGTGGCCTTCGATGAGGAAGGCGCGGCGTGGGTGGAGTCCATCGTCGGGGCGGCGTTGCGACCGCGGCGGGGTGGCCCGCGGATGGTGGACCCGGTCGAAGCGGAACGCGCCGAGAAACTCCGGGTCGATGAGCGCAGTAACGACCAGATCGTGTACGACATCCTGATGGGCGCGATGCGGACCGGGGTGCAGGCCGACCCGACCACAACGTACGGGTCACGGCAACCCGGAATCCGGGTCGTGATGACCGAGGAAAACCTCGACAACCGTGCCACCGACAGTGAGGGCGCGGAACACCTGGTCGGCACCGGGTATCTCGAAGACAGCAAAGATGCAGTTCCGGGCAGTGTGATCGAGAAGCAGATCTGCATCTCCGGGATCTCCCCGATCCTGATGGACACCAGTGGCACGATCCTCGACGTCGGCCGGGAACAACGACTCCACACCCGCAAACAAAGGGTGGCGATGGCCGTCCGGGACGGTGGCTGCAGGATCGCAGGGTGTGAGTGTCCACCGTCGATGACCGAGGCGCACCACATCAACGAATGGGCCGCCCACGAAGGCTGCACCGATCTCGCCGATGGGATCCTGTTGTGTCCGTATCACCACACGTTGGTGCATACGTTTGGCTATCGGGTGGTTCGGATCGAGGGCGAGTACTACCTGATCCCACCACCGGGGGAAAATGGGGAGCGGATCCCGATCCGGATGCCGTCGAAGTCACCGTTGGAGAAGGAACGCCTCCGCCTGGCCGGGATCAAGGCCGCAACCGACGCAGCGGACGCCGCCGCACGAGCCGCAGCCGCCGGCGATAGGGAGGGCAGACCCACCGGGCGGGGCCCGGGGGAGAGCTCTGCCGCCGACCCACCCACACGACACGCCAGCACCGGATAGACGAGACACCGCCCCTCGAACCGCCGCGGTAGAAGCCGTTCATCCTCGTCGCTAAATCGTTCAAGCGACCTCGACCGCAGCCTTCGAGGGGAAGCGAGACCGCAGTCTTTTCGGGGAATGCGCGGCCGCAGCCTTGAGGTTCCGACCCTCCGGGTTCGATTTCGGGCCACAGGTGGCACGGCAGGCCAGCGCTTAGATCAACGTTCAGTGACCGACGCGGCCAAAGAGGAACGACGCCGAAACGCGGACAGCGTCATCGACAGTGGCACCCATCTCCTTCGGCAGGGCACCCTGCAACCAGAGAGTGGCAAACCCATGGACAAAGGCCCACGCACTCACGTTGGTGAGGATGGTGTCACCACCCCGGCGTTCCGGTGGCAACGAGGCAACACCACGGAACAGTGCCGATCTGCTTCGGTTCCGAGCCTTGACCAGGTCAGGATCATCGTTTCGCAACAGGTCGGGTCGGAACATGACCTCGAAGTAGGCCTCGTGATCAACGGCAAACCGTACATAAGCCACACTGAGCTCAACCAGGTCGGTCGCCGGTTCAACCCGCCCGAGGGCATCCGTCAACCGGGCGTAACCCTCGGTGGCCACCGCGGTGAAGAGGCCTTCCTTGTCACCGAAATGATGAGCCGGCGCCGCATGAGAGACCCCGATCTGGCGCGCGAGGTCGCGCAGGCTGACGGCAGCAGGGCCGTTCTCGCTGATGACCTCGACAGCCGCATCGATGACGGCCTGCCTCAGATCACCGTGGTGATACGGACGCTCAGTCACCCTGCTCTCCTGTCTGCTCAAATCAGGCCGCGAAGAAAGTCCTCGACACTGACACCTTTTTGGCGTGCGCGTTCCTGCAAACGGATGTTCTCGGCCGCGCTCAGCGACAACGTGACCGTGTGCCATCCGGTACCGCTGGCCTCGTCGTCGAGGTCAAAGAGACTCGGTTCGAGGTCAATCGGGGTGGACGGCTCGGCAGCGGGGGACTTCCGTGAGACCGGAGCGGCCGACGCTGGTGCGGAGGATGTGAGAGCTGCCGACTGCAGAGCTGAGGACTTCGGCGCGGCGGACCGGGATAGAGCGTCGCCCGCGGCGGACGCTGTGGTGTCCCCAACGGCTGCCGAACCCGCCCCGGGAAAACCGGGACCGGACGGAATCTCCTTGCCCCGCTGGAACGCCTCGGCGACGGCCCGGGCCCGGGCGTCGGCGGCTTCATTGAGCTCGTGACCGACGTGGCCGCGCACCCATTCAAATTTGTACTTACGCCCGGCGAGTGCCTCGTCGAGTTCCTTGAGCAGCTCGATGTTCAGAACAGGCTTGCCGTCGCTCTTGCGCCAGCCCTTCGCCTTCCAGCCGCGCATCCATTTCGTCACCGAGTTGATGACGTACTGGCTGTCGCACATGACGAGCAGATCGTCGTCGATGTGTGCGGTCGAACGGAACAACTCAAGAACGGCCTTCAGCTCGGCCTGGTTGTTCGTGGCGTGTTTCCAGCCACCAGCCCCCCAGCAGTCGTCGTCGACATACCAGGCCCAACCCGCGGGACCCGGGTTGCCCAGCGCCGAACCATCAGCGGAGGCGGTGATCGTCATTCTGCCCTTTCAGCCGCGACCGGTCGTCGCGGGACTGACCAATCGTACCGACGAGGAGCCGTTCGGCAGGGAGGTCAGCGGGGAGTCGAGACGCCGGCGGTGGCTGTTATCGCCAGTGTCACCGGCACGAACAGCAGACAGGCGTGGGGGACGCGCCCGGAGTCGGGGGTGACTCGACAGAGGCCCCCCAGTAGGTTTGTCGCATGGCATCCGACGCAGTCATCCTCCCCGTCGACGGACCGCACGGCACCCGCGACGTTCGCATCTCCAGCCCGGGCCGGGTGCTCTGGCCAGAACCCGGCATCACCAAACTCGACCTCGCGAAGTACCTGGTCGAGGTTGGACAGGCGTTCATCGCCGCCAACGGCGACCGCCCGGTGTCGCTCCAGCGGTTCCCAGGCGGAATCGACGGCGAACAGTTTTTCTCGAAGAACCCGCCCAAGGGTGCACCGGATTATGTGCGAGCCGTGACCGTCACCTACCCGAGCGGGCGATCACATCCTCAGGTCGTTCTCGACGAACCGGCGGCGGCGGTGTGGGCGGCCCAGATGAACACCGTCGTCTTTCACCCCTGGCCGTCTCTCGCCGGAAATTCGGACAACCCCGACCAGCTGCGCATCGACCTCGACCCGCAGCCGGGCACCGATTTCGACGATGCGATCCCCGCAGCGATCGAACTGCGCGCACTTCTCGCCGAGGCCGGATTGACGGCGTTCCTCAAGACCAGCGGCAACCGCGGCATCCACGTCTTCGCGCCCATCGAGCCCACCCATGAATTCCTCGAGGTGCGGCACGCGGTCATCGCCGCTGCCCGCGAACTCGAACGCCGGATGCCGGAGCAGGTCACCACGAACTGGTGGAAGGAAGAACGCGGCAAACGCATTTTCGTCGACTTCAACCAGGCCAATCGCGACCGAACGATGGCTGGTGCCTACAGTCCGCGGGCACTCGCGCATGCCCCGGTGTCCTGCCCGATCGAGTGGGAAGAACTCGAGAACGCCGACCCGAAAGCCTTCACCATCGAGACGGTGCCTGAGCGACTCCGCACGGTAGGCGACCCGTGGGCAGACATGGGCAATAAGCCCGGGACCGTCGACGTTCTCCTCGAATGGTGGGAGCGGGATGTCAAGAACGGACTCGGCGAACTGCCATTCCCCCCGGACTTCCCGAAAATGCCCGGCGAACCGCCGCGGGTTCAGCCGAGCCGGAAGAACTCCGCCAACTGGGACGACGAGAAGACCGACTAAACCAGCACGCCGTCGAGATCGTAGGCGATGGGCCGGTCCAGCTGGTCAAAGGTGCATGACGTCGCCTCGCGGTCAGGGCGCCACCTCGCGAACTGCACGGTGTGACGGAATCGCATCCCCTCCATCTGGTCGTACTGCACTTCGACGACGCGGCTGGGCTCAAGCGGCACAAACGACACATCCTTCGACCCCGAGAACCTGCTGCGCTCCGTTTCGGCCGCAACGATCTCGCCGTCGGCATCCCGTTTCACCAGCGGCGCGAGTTCGTCCACCAGTTCAAGGCGGCGGGCATTGGTGAAAGCGGATGCCCCGCCAACGTTCACGAGGACGCCATCACTGTTGTAGAGGCCGAGGAGCAGTGAACCCACCCCGTTGCCGCTCTTGTGCACCCGGTAACCGGTGAGAACGACATCGGCGGTGCGATGATGCTTGACCTTGAGCATCACCCGCTTTCCAGGTGCGTACGGCTGGAGGAGTGGCTTCGCGACAACTCCGTCGAGTCCAGCCCCCTCGAATTCGACGAGCCACTGGCGGGCAAGCTCCACGTCCGTCGTCGTCCTCGTGAGGTGGAGCGGGTGCGGGAGAGAACCGATGAGACCTTCGAGCCGCTCGCGTCGTTCGGAGAACGGGGTGTCGAGCAGCACGTCGCCGCCGCTCGACAGCAGGTCGAACGCCACGAACATTGCCGGCGTCGACTCCGCGAGGAGCGCAATCCTGCTCGCCGCGGGATGGATCCGGGCCGTTAACGCCTCCCAGTCGAGTTTTTGTGAGCCCTCCGCACCCTGTGGCACCACGATCTCACCGTCGAGCACGCAGGGTCCTGGCAGAAGCCGGCTGAAGGCATCCGTCAGTTCCGGGAAGTACCGCGTGAGCATTTTCGAGCCGCGACTGCCGATCTCGACGTTCTCGCCGTCGAAGTATACGATCGCGCGGAACCCGTCCCACTTGGGCTCGAAGCTCAACCCGCCGGGAACGCTGTCGGGTTCCGGCACGCTGCCGACGGCCTTGGCGAGCTGCGGGGAAACGGGGTCGAGCGGCGAAAGTTCCATGCGTCGATCCTGCCCGAGTCGGAACGATTCCGACAGGCTGTGCCCCGCAGCCTGGCACATGAGTGCGGTGGGAGGGCATTCGTCAACCCGTATCCTGCCGCTCGGCTTCTGGGTAGCGTCGGCGTCACCGTGCAGACCTTTCTCCCATACCCGTCATTCGCCGAGAGCGCTGCTGTGCTCGATCGCTCACGCCTCGGCAAGCAGCGCATCGAGGCGCTCCAGCTGCTGCGCGCGGTGACCATCCCCACCTACGGCTGGCGGCATCATCCCGCTGCCAAAATGTGGCGCGGCTATGTGCCAGCGCTCACCAAATACGCTCTCGATATGACGGATGCCTGGATCGCACGCGGTCACAGCGACACGGTACGCCCGCAGGTGCTGCCGTTCGCACCCGACGTCGAAGGGCTCAGCCAGGACGAGCTGGAGCTGCCGCCGTGGATCGGTGACGAGGTCTTCCACCTGAGCCATCAGTCGAACCTCGTCCGCAAGGATCCCGAGTTCTACGGTGAGGTGTTTCCCGGCGTGCCGGACAACCTGCCGTACGTGTGGCCGGGAGAGACGGTGCGCCGTGACGGTTGAGGAGCCCAGGGTCGCCGGGGTAGACGGCTCGGCTGACATCGGCGACGCACGGATCGGCATCTCCGGCTGGCGCTACGCACCGTGGCGTTCTGTCTTCTACCCCAAGGGACTCACTCAGAAACGCGAGCTGGAGTTTGTCTCCGGCCGAATGAACAGTGTCGAGATCAACGGTTCGTTCTACGCGCTGCAGACGCCGAAGAGCTACGCCCGCTGGGCGGAGGAAGTGCCGGAGGACTTCGTCTTCTCGGTCAAGGGCGGACGGTACATCAGCCACATCCTCCGGCTGCGGAATGCGGAAAAAGCGCTGCCGAACTTTTTCGCATCCGGCGTCCTCGCGCTTGGGCCCAAGCTCGGGCCCGTGCTGTGGCAGCTGCCGCCGAACCTGGCTTACGACCGGGAGACCGTTGGTGCGTTCCTCGCCACACTCCCGCGGACGACGACGGCCGCCGTCGAGTTCGCCCGAGGCCACGACGATCGGATGGAGGGCAGGTCCTGGCTCAAAACGGATGCCGAGCGTCCTCTCCGCCACGCCGTAGAGATTCGTCACCCCACGTTCGACTGCGACGACTTCGTCGATCTCGCGCGGGACCAGGACGTCGCTGTGGTGGTGTCAGACAGCGCGGGCCGGTTTCCCCAGCTGTTCGAGGTGACGAGTGACTTCATGTACGTACGACTGCACGGCGCTGAGGAGTTGTACGTCAGCGGCTACCCCGAGGACTTGCTGCAGACCTGGGCTCGGCGTATCCACGGCTGGCGCACCGGCTCAACGACCGACGGCAGGGCGCGAGACGTCTACGTGTACTGCGACAACGACGCGAAGGTGCGCGCACCGTTCGATGCCATCCGTCTGGCCGAAATCGTCGCCGAGCTGGCGGGCTGAGCGGCACTGCGTTTGCCGCTGCCCGCGGATACGCCTCGCCGCGCATTCAGCGGGTTGCATGTTCGGCGAGGAAGGCGTGCACCGACCCGACGACGACGGAGCCCTCGCCGACGGCGGATGCGACCCGTTTGGCCGACCCGCGGCGAACATCACCGATCGCGAAGAAACCGGGCACGCTCGACTCGAGGGGCCCCGGCGGGCGGTCACGCGACCACGCCCTGCGTCCCCCCTCTGCGACCATGTCGCCGCCGGTGAACACGTAGCCCCACTGATCGCGCAGGACCCGGTCGTCGACCCAGTCGGTGTGTGGCGCAGCACCGATGGTGATGAACAGTGCGCTCGCCGGGACCGTCACCTCGTCGCCCGTGGTCCTGTGCCGCAACACAATTTCCTCGAGCCCGTCGTCAGTGCCGTGTCCGCCAACCACCCGCTGTTCGGTGAGGATGGCGACCCCGGCGGCCGCGAGCTGTTCGATGAGGTAGCTCGACATGCTCGCGGCGAGGTTCGGGCCCCTGACGACGAGGGAAACGGATGCCGCATACCTCGCGAGGTGCAGCGCGGCCTGGCCCGCTGAGTTGCCGCCGCCGACGACGAGGACGTTGCGTCCGGTCTGAGCCTTTGCCTCGACCGCCGTCGCGCCGTAGAACACCGAGGTGCCCACGAACGTGTCGAGACCCGGCACGGCGAGCCTGCGATACGAAACCCCGGTCGCGAGGATCACCGAACGGGCCCTGACCTCGTCCTCGCCGTCGATGGCAAGCCGGAAGCCGTCATCGAGCGACATCCCCGACACACTCCTCGTGTGCGCGAACCGGGCGCCGAATGCCCAGGCCTGCTGGTAGGCGCGGTCGGAGAGATCCAGCCCCGATACCCCGCTCGCGAAGCCGAGGTAGTTGCGGATGAGGGAGCTGGAGCCGGCCTGGCCGCCGACCGACTCCCGTTCCAGCACGAGCGTGTCAAGTCCCTCAGACGCCGCGTACACGGCAGCGGCGAGGCCTCCCGGTCCGGCTCCGACGATCGCCACGTCCACGGTTGTGCCCGAATCCACCGACGTAGTCAGGCCGAAGGCGTCCGCGAGCTGGGTATTGCTCGGGTCGGCGAGGACGCCGGCGCCCGGCACCTCCACGACGGGACGGCGAGTGTCGTGTCCCCGCGCGAGGACCGTCGAATCGTGGGCAGAACCGGGGCTGCTGACGCGGTTACTGATGCCAGCCCTCGACAAGTACCTGGTTATCTCGTGCACCCGCGGGGAAGACAGCGGGCCGATGATGACGGCATCCGGTGCCTGGTCGTCGGCCGCCCGCGTCGCTGCGTGAAGGAGCTCGGTGATCGCCCGGTGGAAATACTCATCGGGGGAGCGGCGAGGGAGAACGATGTAGGAGTCGGCCTGGGTGGAGGCGAAGGCCTCGAGAACCACCCGCGCGGTGTCCTGGTTCCCCCACGAGCCCCACTTGATCACCAGGCCGCGACGCACCTCCGGAAACAGCCGGCGGGCGAAGCGGAAGACCGAGCCGTCATGCTGGTGATCCGTAAGGTCGTCCGACAGCACCAGCGCGACGCGGGATCCGACCGCCGCGGTTTCCCGGAGGTGAGCAAACGTCCCCTGGACATCATCGGGAGACACGACCTCGTAATCCGCGGAATATCGGCGGGTCAGCTCATCGACGACGCGGTCGCGCGCTGGCGCTGAGGCCAGCGACACCAGAATCCGCGGTCGCCTGGACCTTTCGGTAGTCATCGGGCACCTCCACCTCGGGGTACCGGGCGGTACCCGCGGTTTTAAGGCGAGAGTGTACTCGTCGTGCGTGGCGGACTCCACGGGTTCGGGGCTGGACGAGGGACCGCAACGCGTTCGACAATGCTCAGCATGGATCATCAGCCCGCAACGATCCGCACACCCGACCAGCGGCTCCGCGTCTTCGTCAGCTCAACACTCAAAGAGCTCGCGCCGGAGCGAAAAGCCGCGCGCGCCGCCATCGAACGGTTGCGGCTTGCCCCCGTAATGTTCGAGCTCGGTGCCAGGCCGCATCCGCCGAGGGACCTCTATCGCGCCTACCTGGCGCAGAGCGAGGTCTTTGTCGGCCTGTACTGGGAACGCTACGGCTGGGTCGCTCCCGGTGAAGAAGTGTCCGGCCTCGCGGATGAGTACTACCTTGCACCCGCCTCCATGCCGAAGCTCATCTACATCAAGGAACCGGCTGAGAACAGGGAGCCCAGGCTGAAGGAGCTGCTCGACCGGATCAAATCGGATGACACGGCGTCATTCACCTATTTCTCCGACGAGGCGGAACTCGCGGAGTTTCTCGAGGCCGACCTCGCCGTACTGCTGGCCGAACGCTTCAGCCAGGGGCAGAATCTCACTGTGTCGGCGGCCGATGACCAGATCGGTCCCCGAGCTCACGTGCCCGCACCGCTGACGGAACTCATCGGCAGGGAGTCCGAGGTCACGACGGTGGGCCGGCTCGTGCGCGATCCCGCGGTCCGCCTCGTGACCCTCATCGGCCCTGGCGGCATCGGCAAGAGCAGGCTCGCTGTCGCCGTAGCGTCCAGCGTGGCCGCCGGCTTTCCCGGGGGCGTGTACTTCGTGGACCTTGCTCCTGTTCACGACGAGACCGCGGTGATCGCAACCATCGCGAAGACACTCGGCGTGCGTGACACGGGGGAGGCCCCGCTCGCGGAGAAGCTCGCCACCGCTCTGCGGAACCGGCACATGTTGCTCATTCTCGACAACTTCGAGCAGGTGGTGGATGCTGCGCCCGCGCTGACGCTGCTCCTCGCTGCGGCGCCCGGCCTCACGCTGATGGTCACCAGCCGCACCCGGTTGCGGGTTTCCGTCGAAAGGACGATCGACGTCGAGCCGCTTGACCTGCCTGACGCTTCCACACCGCACACGGCTGCCGGTATCGCCGACATCGCGGCAGTCGCACTGTTCACCGAGCGTGCCCGCGCCGTCAAGCCGGATTTCCAGGTGACGGATGCCAACGCCCGCGACGTCGCCAGACTCGTCAACCGCCTCGAAGGTGTGCCCCTCGCCCTCGAGCTCGCAGCAGCGAAGGTCAGGGTACTCACCCCGTCGGCGATGCTTGAACGCCTCCACAGCCGGCTCTCCTTCCTCGGGGGTGGATCCCGCGATCTCCCCGAGAGACAGCAGACCCTGAGGAACGCCATCGAGTGGAGCACCGGAATGCTGAACGACGGCGAGAAGCAACTTCTCGCCGCACTGGCGGTGTTCGACGGCGGTTTCTCGCTCGACGCCGTCGAGGCGGTGTACCGGCCCTCCGATGGCACCGACACACTGACACTGCTCGAGACACTCGTCGACAACAGTCTCGTTCGTCAGGAGGACAGGGGAACGCGTTCCCGTTTCTCCCTGCTCATGATGGTCAGGGACTTCGCCAGGGAACAGCTCGAGCGTGACGGGCACCTGGCGGACGTCAGCGAACGGCACGCGGCGTACTTCATGGGCCTCGCCCAACGCGCCGAGCGCCTTCTGGAGGGCCCGACACAGGGGGAGTGGATGAACATCCTCGAGGATGACCTCTCCAACCTCAGGGCCGTGATCAGGTACCTCCTCGAGAGGGAGGACTGGGAGGGGGCGGCACGGTTCTCCTGGACCCTCTACGTTTACCTGTGGGTTGGCGGGCTCCTCGGCGAGGTGGCCGGCTGGATGGCGCGGGTGCTCGACGCCGAACCGCCCGTCACCGGTTTCACTCGCGCGGTCGCGCTCTACTACACGCGGGCCGTCGGGTTCTGGAAGGAGCCGGAGCGGGACGTGGTCCCCGGCCTGATCGAGAGTGCCGCACTGTTCAGGGCAGAAAATGCTGCCTCGGGAGAAGCGCTCGCACTGGTATCGGTCGCGCTCGCACGGCTGGCCGCATCGCCCCCCGATGTCGCCGGAGCGGAGGAGGTGCTCGAGACAAGCCTCGGGTTGTTCAGGGAGAAGAACGACCTGTGGGGACAGGCGATGGTGCTCGTCATGCTCGGCAGGACCGCGCTGGTCTCGCAGAGGGTGCACGCAGCGCTCAACCGCTTTAGAGAGAGCCTCGCGCTCGCCGAAGAGTTCCAGGACGGTTTGAGCGAGACGATAGCGCTGCACCATCTCGGGATCGCCCTCGCCGTCGAGGGGAAGCTCGAGGAGGCGGGCGTCGCCCTGGAGTCTGCGCTCGCCAAATCGGTGCGGCTCGGCCACGATGACGGTGTCGCGTACGGGCTGGAGGGGCTCACCGCCATCGCTGCAGCGCGGGGCGACGTCGAGAGAGCCGGAATCCTGGACGGCGCCGCCGAGAAGCTCCGCGAAGAGACCGGATTGAAGAACGCGCAAACCTTCAAGTTCTCGCAGTACTGGATCGATGGGATCCTCGCGGGGGAGGCGGCCGGTCAGTTCGAAGCCGCGCGAGGCAGGGGCCGAGCACTCAGCGAAGCGCAGGCGGTCAGGTTCGCGCTGCCCGGTGCCAGCCTTGCCGGGGCGGGAGTGAATCTCGCCGGCGTGGATGGTGCGTCGTCGTGAACTTCCGATCGAGCGATCAGGATGTGGGCAGCCGTCGGCGAACGGCGGACGACACGGTCCGCCCGTTCACCCTCTGGCTCAGCGTCGTCGTGCTGCCGTTCCTCGTCGTTGCAAGCGCGCTGCTGTACCTGGCCCCCGGGAGCACCGAACAGCACTTCGCCTGGACGATCACGCCAGACATCACCGCCAGGTATCTCGCGTCCGCGTACCTCGGTGGTGTCTGGTTCTTCGTCGCGGTGATCCGCCTGGGCCGATGGCATCGGGTAAAGCACGGCTTTCCCGCCGTGCTCACGTTCGCCACGCTGCTCGGCATTGCAACGCTGCTGCACTGGGATCGGTTCCACGCCGGTCACATCTCGTTCATCGCGTGGACGGCGCTGTACCTGACAACGCCCTTCCTGGTACTCGTCGCCATCCTCGTCCAATCCCGGTCGGATGCCGGCGCTCACGACACCAACGACACGACGATTCCCCGGGCCTGGCGCGTCACCCTCGCGGGCGTCGGCCTCCTGTCGCTGTGTGTCGGTGTCGTTCTCTTTCTGGTTCCGTCTCTCCTCGTCGAGAGCTGGGCGTGGAGCCTGACGCCCCTCACCGCCAGGGTGATCGGGGCGACACTGACGCTCCCGGGAATGGTCAATGTCTGGATGCTGGTCGACACGCGCTGGAGCGCGTTCCGTACCCTCGTCCAGGCCCAGCTGGTCAGCCTCGGTTTCATCCTCGCCGGGATCGTGCTCGGCTGGCCGACCCTGGATTTCGCCCGGCCGGCTGCGTGGCTCCTGATCCCGGGCCTCTGCGGCTCGCTTCTGGTCTATGCCTGGGTTTACCGGCTGTGTGAGTCCCGCGGGCGACGCGTTGGCGACTGACGCGGAACCTGTCAACCCCCGAGCCGCGTGGAGAGTGCGAGCGCTTCGAGGCAATAGTCTCGGTATATGTCCTCGCCGGCGCGTCCCCTCGAACACAGTCCGCTCACACACATTGCCCCCTGGCTCGTCTCCCAGCGCTGGTTTGCCAGCAAGGGACGCGTTCCGGAGCTCGAACTCATCGGAAGCTGGGAGATGGCATCCGATGATGCCAGGGTCTTCACCCACCTGATCATGGACTTCTCGGGTCGTGACCCCGTGCTCTACCAGGTACCGGTCACCGAGAGAACCGAACCACTGCCAGACGCAGAGTCGGCACTCATCGCCGAGATCGTGCTCGACGACGGCCGGTCCGGCTACCTCTACGACGGACCGCACGACCCCGCATACGCCAGGGCCCTGCTCACGCTCATCGGGTCAAACCAGGAGGCGACAGCACTCGGCGCAACCGCGAGCGGCGAAGCCTTCGGCCAGATCGAGATTTCCGACATCGTCTCATCCCGTGTGCTCCGTGGCGAGCAGTCAAACACCTCGATCATCTACCACGTCCGCAGCGAGAACGGCATCGACCGGGTCATCTGCAAGGTGTTCCGTGCCCTGCACAATGGTGAGAACCCCGACGTCGTCCTGCAGGCGGCGCTCGCCGCATCCGGGTCACTCAACGTTCCGCACTCCATTGGCTGTGTCGTCGGTGAGTGGAATGACATCGGCCAGGCCACCGGCCGGGCGCGCGGCCACCTCGCCTTTGCGCAGGAGTTCCTGTCAGGCTCGGAGGACGCGTGGAGATTCGCCCTTCGCTCCGCCGAGAACGGTGAGGACTTCACGGCCAGGGCGTACTCGCTCGGCACGGTGACCGCCGAGGTTCACGGATTGCTCGCCGAGTCATTCGGCGCTGCGGCCCCCAGCCAGGACGAGATCGACGCGACCCTCGCCAGCTGGCGCTCGCGTTTGCTGCTCGCCATCGAGGAGGTGCCCGCTGTCGAGCAATTCCGCGAAACCATCGAGGCGCTCTACGAGTCGACGGCGTCGATCGCGTGGCCGGCGCTCCAGCGCATCCACGGTGATTACCACCTCGGCCAGGTGCTGCTCGCGGCGGATGGGCACTGGGTCCTTCTCGACTTCGAGGGTGAACCGCTCAGGCCGATGGAGGAGCGCTCCCAGCCGGACTTCACGCTCAGGGACGTCGCCGGAATGCTGCGAAGCTTCGACTATGTCGCCGGTTCACTCGGCAGCACCGCTGAGGCCCGAAACTGGACCAGCGCGTCGCGGAAGGCATTCCTCAGCGGCTACATCGACGGCTCAGGGGTCGACCTCAGGGACCACCGCGAACTGCTCGACGCATTCGAGATGGACAAAGCACTGTACGAAGCGGTCTACGAGGCCAGAAACCGCCCCGACTGGCTGTCGATCCCGCTCACGGCGCTCGGACGGCTCGCCGAGCGTCAGCGGTAGCTCCGCCAGAGCCTAACGGTTCTCCCGGTCGAGGATGCCGCGGAGAAACGCCGCCTGGCCGACATGTTGGAGGTCGTCGGCGATAACACTGACGAGGCGGACCCCGAGGGTGACCGGGGGGTTCCAGCTTTCGTCGACGATCCGATCCAGGTCCTTGTCGGCGAGGCCACTGACGAAGTGGGCTGTGCGGTCGCTGACCTCATCGAAGTACCCGAGCAGCAGCTCGGGCGAGCTCACCACCACCTGGGCGACATCGTCGCTCGAGTGCCCGTATCCGGTGTCCTCCGGCGGGAACGGGAGCCGGAAGCGGTCGACCCATCCCGCGGCGATCCAGATCTGGTCGGTGTCCATCAGGTCGGCGACGTGGTCGTCCTGCACCCGGGTGAGGTGCCAGACCAGCCAGGCTATGGTGTTCGACTCCGGATCCGCTCTCGCGAGCAGCCTCTGCGCATCGAGACCATCGACCGCGCTGTGCACGCTCTCCGAAACCCGCCCGAAGGCATCCGCAAGAATCTCTGACGTTTTCATTTCCTGCCCTTTCTCTGTGTGGCGTTGATGTACCTGTCGTTACTCCGGGTGTCGCTGCACCCTCAGGTAGGACGGCTCCCGGAGGCGTCGTTCCCACGGGTATGTGGATGTTCCCGGCAGCGGGTGCCGCACCGGGTCGTACCTGTCGATGGTGTCGATGGGTCCGGGCTCCCGCCACAGTTCGACAACGGCAAACGGATGCCAGTGGCCGAACGGGGTCGCGTGGTAGAGCTTCAGGCGCCAGCTCGTCGACTCCAACCGCGAGGCGAGTTGATCGACGTCGGCGGGCAGGTCGTCCGGCTCCAGGGTGCGAGCGGCGATCAGGAGCGGGCCGTTCGATGTTCGAAGCGGCATCAGGGTTGTGAGCCGGGCGCGGCTCGGTGAGCGATGCGCGGCGAGCCAGAATCTCGATGGCACGCCGAAGCCCGTTGAGGCCAGCAGCAGGTCCGCTGGCGCTCCCATCGTCGTCTCGAAGCGGAGCGCAAGTCCGATGACGTCGGGCAGCGGTGCCGGCACGCCGATCGACCGCGACGCCCGCGCGGTGAGGGGGAGTTCGCTGGTGTGCGGATGGTCGATGAAGTCGATGCCGGACGCGCCGCGGTCAGTGAGCCAGCGGAGCGAACCGGTGAGGGCGACCCCGTGTGGATGGATGGGTCGCGGCGGGCGGAGCGAGCGCACCAGGCCGAAAACACCCGCCAGTGCGCCGCCGGCGATACCGGACGGCGTGAGAGTCACCGCTCGCCCCGTCCGACGCGCAGGGCGAGCCCGACGAGGGGGAGCTGCAAGGGCAGGCGAGCGAGAGCGATGAACCGGGCAGGCCACGCCTTTCGGCGGAGTACCCGGACCGTGCGCACGTTGGCGGGGAACACCGCAACCAGGAATGCTGCCGAGAGGAGCCCGGCGAGGTTCCTGGTGGGCCGGTTCACGGCCAGCAGGGCCAACGCCCATTCCGCGACGCCAGACACGACGGTCCAGAAGCGGCTCGGCCCGGGCAGGGAGCGCGGAACAATCGGGTCGAACACCGACGGACGGAGAAAGTGGATTGCGCCGGTAACGGCAAACATCATCGCGAGCGCCACGGCAGATGCGCCGTCCCGGTCAGATGGTCCTGGTGTGGCTCTCGTGAAGTGGCGCATCCGAAACACAGTAGGACCCGATGCTTCCCCGTGGCAATGGGTTGCGCGACTCAGCCGGCTGAGCCGTCGCCGTACTGGGTTGCCTTCCGCTTGAGCGCTCCGAGGTCGGATGCGTCTCCCGTTTTGTCCGGCAGGTCGTCGAGCGTGACCAGTCCGTCCATGTCATCGGGGTCGTTCTCACCGATGATGCGCTCCGCGTAGTTCTGAGCTCGGCGTGGCGACTCGTGCCCTGCCTCGTCGGGCGTGCTGCCTGAGTCGCCCGCCGGAGTCACCCGGTTCTTCTCGTCTGCCGGCGTCATGGGCGTCATCCTTCCGATGCGATCTCACTCCGATCGGTTCCGACCGGGTTCGGCTGCCAGCGTATCGCGTGTGCGACCGACTCAGGCCTGGCCCTGGACCTGTGCCTGCTCCTGGTCCCACCTCGGCGTTCCCGGGATAGCCGGTCCGGTCGGCCATCGAAGTACTGCCCCCACCTCAGCCGACTTCGGGAGGACGCCATGGTCGACGAAGACAACTCGCGATTCGGTCAGTGTGGCTGCCCTGACGATCGCGAGAATCGCGGGTACCGGCCCGATGACTCGCGCGCCGAGTGCTTCCTCAGGCGCTGTCGCCACCCAGGGTGCATCGGCGAGGGCGAGGAGGGTCCTGCCGTCGGTTCCCTCCGAGTCAATGAGCACGGTGTCTGCCTGGCTCTGTTGCAGGCTGTGCACAACGGCCCCGAAACCCAGCGCCCCGTTTTCGGAGTCACCGGCGGAGAGCCTGTCGAGCAGGAGCGACTGGTCCCTGAGTCGGATCTCCTCGAGCTTGCGGGAGATGCGCACCTGCAGGGATTCCCGGGACGATCCTGCGGCCAACAGGTTCGCGGGTACCACGGTGCTGATGTCCCTGGCCGCTGCTGACAGCTCCTCGCTCAACAGCTGGACAGCGCGCACATCGCCGGCGAGCAGGACAAATCCCGGTTGGAGTTGCCGAACGAGTTCATTGACCGCCGTTGCGAGTTGAGTCTGGTTCTGCTTCCAGATTTCTTCAGAGTGGTGCTGGTAGTTGCTGTGGGACCAGCCGCCCGCCTGGACCTTGGTCAGGCTGTCGGTCCTGCCCTCGATGTTCTCGTGGCGAAGAGCGGCGACATGGGAGGCGCGATAGGCATGGATTTCGCCGCCGCCCCGTCCGGCTTCGACCACCAGATAGACGACGTCGTTCTGCCTGTACTTCACGAGCGGGACAAGGTCGGGGATCTCGAGGTAGGCAACGGTTTCCGGCCAGACCAGCGGGCCGGCGAGGACTTCGTCCAGGAGCGGCTCTCCGTTGTGCACGACGAGGAACCGTGAATGCGGCCCGCCGGTGCCGGTCGGAACGGCGAGAATCCTCTCGACAGTCGTGAGGTCGGCATCCGGAGCGCCTGCCCTGGCCAGCCGGTCAAGCACCTGCCGCCTGCGCGCCTCTCCGTCGTGGCCAGGGCCGTCCCATGATCCGTTCGCGTCGATGAAGACGGACGAGAAAGTTCCATCGCGGCGCCAGAGTTCCGCCAGTTCGTGCGTCTGTGAATCCACTCGCTCGTCCTCTCTTCGACAGGCGACCACCCGGTCACCGGGCCCGCCGCGCTGGTTCGGTGCCGCAGATCCCCATGGAACTCGCGGGCTTCTGGCAACGCAAGAGCCGATATGCCCTGTTGAGCGCATCGCAGCCCCAGGTCCGCCACTCAGCGGGATGATCCTCGCGATTTTCCTTAGCACCCGATCGCCGCGAAAGCTAGACCCACCTCGGTCGAACTGGCCGATCGTGCTGACGAACTAGATTTGAGGGACCCGCGCGAATTTTGTGCGCGATAACGCTTTACGAGGAGATCGATGGAAAGCTGGCCAGGAACCGCGTACCCGCTAGGTGCTACCTATGACGGCAGTGGGACAAACTTCGCGATTTACAGCGAAGCCGCTGAGCGGATCGAGCTCTGCCTCTTCGATGAGGACGGCACGGAGACCCGGGTCGAGCTGCGGGACTCAGAAGCCTACGTCTGGCACTGCTATCTGCCTGAGGCGCAGCCGGGCCAGCGGTATGGCTACCGTGTCCACGGCGAGTACGCCCCTGAGCAGGGCAAACGGCTCAATCCCAACAAACTGCTGCTCGACCCGTACGCCAAGGCGACCTGTGGCACGTACGACTGGGACCAGTCACTGTTCTCATACAACTTCGGCGACCCGGATTCCCGCAACGACGAAGACAGCGCCTCGCACTCGATGCTCAGCGTCGTCGTGAACCCGTTCTTCGACTGGTCAGGCGACCGCCACCCGCGCACGCCGTACAACAGCAGCGTCATCTACGAAGCACACGTCAAGGGCCTGACGAAGCTCAACGACCAGATCCCGGAAGCCCAGCGTGGCACGTACGCGGGTATCGCCCACCCCGCGACGATCGAGCACCTCCAGAGGCTCGGCGTCACGGCGATCGAACTCATGCCGGTCCACCAGTTTGTCCAGGACTCCACGCTCCTCGACAAGGGACTCCGGAACTACTGGGGATACAACACGATCGGGTTCTTCGCGCCGCACAACGAATACTCGTCGACGGGCGAGGCCGGCCAGCAGGTCCAGGAATTCAAGGGCATGGTCAAGTCGCTGCACGCGGCCGACATCGAGGTCATCCTCGACGTGGTGTACAACCACACGGCCGAGGGCAACCACATGGGCCCGACCCTCTCGTTCCGCGGGATCGACAACGAGGCCTACTACCGCCTCGAAGACAACGACAAGCGGTACTACACCGACTACACCGGCACGGGCAACACGCTCAACGTGCGCCACCCCCACTCGCTGCAGCTCATCATGGACTCGCTGCGCTACTGGGTCACCGAGATGCACGTCGACGGTTTCCGCTTCGACCTGGCCTCCGCGCTGGCGCGCGACCTCTACGAGGTCGACAAACTCTCGACATTCTTCGAACTCGTCCAGCAGGACCCCATCGTCTCCCAGGTGAAGCTCATCGCCGAGCCGTGGGACGTTGGTCCCGGCGGTTACCAGGTGGGTAACTTCCCCTCGCAGTGGACCGAGTGGAACGGAAAATACCGCGACACGGTCCGCGACTTCTGGCGCGGTGAGCCATCGACGCTCGGCGAGTTCGCCGCCCGCATCACCGGTTCTGCCGACCTCTACGAGCACTCGGGACGTCGGCCGGTTGCATCCATCAACTTCGTGACAGCGCACGACGGCTTTACGATGCGCGACCTCGTGTCATACAACGAGAAGCACAACGAGGCCAACGGCGAGGACAACAACGACGGTGAGTCGCACAACCGGTCGTGGAATTCCGGGGTTGAGGGTGACACAGACGATCCTGAGGTGCTTGGCCTCCGCGCCCGCCAGCAGCGCAACATGATTGCAACACTGCTGCTCTCGCAGGGTGTCCCGATGATCCTCCACGGTGACGAACTCGGACGAACGCAGCACGGCAACAACAACGGTTACGCGCAGGACAACGAACTCACCTGGCTGCACTGGGACGTCGTCGATGTGCCGCTGATCGAGTTCACGTCCGCCGTTGCGCGACTCAGGAAGGAGCACCCGGTGTTCCGACGGAGCCGCTTCTTCGACGGGCGGCCCGTCCGCCGCGGCGAGGGTGAGCCGCTGCCGGACATCGTGTGGCTCAACGAAACCGGCATGGAAATGCAGCCGGAGGACTGGGACGAAGAACTGGCCAAGACGGTCGGTGTCTTCTTCAACGGCGAAGGCATCCGTGAACGCGACGCACGAGGGCAGAACGTCAGCGACGTTCACTTCCTGCTCTATTTCAACGCCGACGCCGAAGACGCCGAGTTCACCCTTCCGCCGGAGGAATACTCCGCCGAATGGGAGATCGTGGTTGACACGGCGGGTGAAGGAGCCGACAGCGTTCCCCGCGCCGCAGGATCGACCCAGACGGTCAAGGGCAGGAGCCTGCTCGTCATGCGCGCATACACCGCGCCTGAAGCAGAGCCGGACCACTCGGTCGCGGCATCCCTCGCCGTCCTGAGCGGTTCGCAGACTACGTCGAGCACCGACGTCAAGCCGGGAGCTGTGAGTTGAGAATCCCCGCATCCACCTATCGGCTGCAGATCCGGCAGTCGTTCGACCTCGACGCGGCACGCGGAGTCGTCGACTACGTTCACGACCTCGGAGCCGACTGGCTCTACCTGTCGCCTCTGCTTGAAGCGGAGGCGGGAAGCGACCACGGTTATGACGTCGTCGACCACTCACGCGTCGACCCCGCACGGGGTGGCCCCGAAGCGCTCGACCGGCTTGCGAAGGCCGCGAAGGCCAGGGGAATGGGCATCCTCGTCGACATCGTCCCCAACCACATGGGTGTCGAAACCCCTGTGGCGAACGGCTGGTGGTGGGACCTCCTCGCCAAAGGCGAGGCGTCCCGCTACGCGGAGGCCTTCGACGTCGACTGGGCGGCGGGCGGCGGCAAGATCCGCATTCCCGTCCTCGGCGACGGCGATGATGCACTCGACGCCCTCACCCTCGTTGACGGCGAACTGCACTATTACGACAACCGGTATCCGGTCGCCGCGGGTACCGCTGACGATGGGGCAGACCCGCGCACGGTTCACTCGCGTCAGAACTACGAACTGGTCAACTGGCGCAGGGCAGACGCTGAGCTCAACTACCGCAGGTTCTTCGCGGTCAACTCGCTCGCCGGCATCCGTGTCGAAGTGCCGTGGGTGTTCGCCGAGTCCCACGCTGAGATTCTCCGCTGGGTGAACGAAGACCTCGTGCACGGCATCAGGGTCGACCACCCGGACGGACTCGCGCACCCGGGCGACTACCTTGACGCGCTGCAGAAGGCCACGGGCGGCGTGTACGTCCTGGTCGAGAAGATCCTCGAGGGCGACGAGGGACTGCCGCCGAACTGGGCAGCTGCAGGCACGACAGGGTACGACGCACTCGGCGACATCGACCGGGTCCTCGTCGACCCCGCTGGCAGGGCACGCCTCGACGCGCTCGAGGGAAACCTCGAAGAGACGACAGCCTCGATGGACGACGTCTGGCCCGAGCTGATCTACGAGAACAAGCGGCGGATCGCCGACGGCATCCTCCGCTCAGAGGTACTGCGACTGGCCAGGCTCGTTCCGGAGATCCCCGGCGCAGACGACGCCATCGCGGAGCTCCTCGCGTGCTTCCCGGTCTATCGCTCCTACCTTCCGTTCGGCGAGGACCACCTCGCCGAGGCGGCCCGCTCCGCTGCCGCCCGCCGCCCGGACCTCGCGGAACGAATCGATGCCCTCTATCCGGTCCTTGCCGATGCGGAGCATCCCGCTGCGATCCGGTTCCAGCAGACCTCGGGCATGGTCATGGCGAAGGGCGTGGAAGACACAGCCTTCTACCGGTTCAGCCGGCTGACCTCACTCAACGAGGTCGGGGCAGATCCCGGTGAGTTCGCCATCGACGTTGCCGAGTTCCACCGCAGGCAGCAGGCACGGCAGGCCGCCCTGCCGGCGTCGCTCACCACACTCTCGACACACGACACCAAACGTGGCGAGGATGTGCGCAGCCGCATCTCGGTCATCGCTGAAATCCCGCGGGAGTGGGAAGCGACGCTCGGACGGCTTCGCGCTCTGGTGCCGATCGGTGACGGACCCTTCGAGCAGTTGCTCTGGGAGGCCGTCATCGGAGCGTGGCCAGCCTCGCGGGAGCGCCTGCACGCCTACGCCGAGAAGGCCTCGAGGGAAGCGGGTACGTCGACGACGTGGACCGCCCCGGACGAGGAATTCGAGACGGCGATGCACGGCCTGATCGACGCCGTCTTCGATAACCCCGAAGTCAACGAGATCGTCACAGGTTTCGTTGACCGGGTTGCCGCCGCCGGCTGGTCGAACTCGCTGTCGGCCAAGCTCATCCAGATCACAGCGCCCGGTGTGCCCGACGTGTACCAGGGCAGCGAACTCTGGGAGACGTCGCTCGTCGACCCCGACAACCGGCGACCCGTTGACTTTGACCTCAGGCGCGACTACCTCGCCAGGGTGGACAGGGGCTGGCTTCCGCCGATCGACGAGACGGGAGCGGCAAAGCTCCTCGTGACCGCCCGGGCACTCCGCCTGCGCCGTGACCGGCCCCAGTGGTTCTCCCGGTACCTGCCGCTGCCCGCGTACGGCACGGCAGCCGGACACCTCGTCGCCTTCGACAGGGGAGACGCCATCACTCTGGCGACGCGGCTTCCGCTCGGACTCGAGAAGAACGGAGGCTGGGGCGACACCTCGGTCGTCGTTGCCGGCCGGCCTCTCATCGACGCCTTCACCGGAGAGCGGTACCCCGGCGGGCCCCTTCAGGCAGCCGAGCTGTTCGCGCACTACCCGGTGGCACTCCTCGTTCCCGATGACACCGACCTCACCTCACTTCTTGGAGAGAACGAATGATCCGACGACACCGCGAACCGTTCACCGTGTGGGCGCCAAACGCCGAGCGCGTTGAACTCGTCCTCGGCGACAGCTCGGCCGAAATGATGCGGGGGACCGACGGCTGGTGGGTTCCGGCATCCGACATCGTCGACAGCGCGAGCGATTACGGCTACCGCATCGACGGGGCCGGCCCGTTCCCCGACCCCCGCTCGCGTCGCCAGCCGAACGGCGTGCACGAGCTGTCGCGCACGTTCGATCCCACCGAGTACCGGTGGAACGACTCGGCGTGGAGCGGGCGCCAGCTCGCCGGCGGCGTCATCTACGAGATGCACATCGGCACCTTCACACCGGAGGGGACCTTCGACTCGGCGATCGCCAGACTCGATCACCTGGTCGACCTCGGCGTCGATTTCGTCGAGGTTCTCCCGGTCAACGCGTTCAACGGAACGCACAACTGGGGATACGACGGAGTGCTGTGGTACGCCGTCTCCGAGAGTTACGGCGGTCCCGCCGGGTACCAGCGCTTCGTTGACGCCTGCCACGCCGCCGGCCTCGGCGTCATCCAGGACGTCGTGTACAACCACCTCGGCCCGAGCGGGAACTACCTGCCGAACTTCGGTCCGTATCTCACCGACGGCCCCGGCAACACCTGGGGTTCATCGATCAACCTCGACGGTGAGCACTCAGACACCGTGCGCGAGTACATCCTCGAGAACGTGCTGATGTGGCTCGACGACTACCACGTCGACGGACTCAGGCTCGATGCGGTTCACGCCCTCGTCGACTCTCGGGCAACCCACCTGCTCGAAGAGATGGCGACACGCGTTGCCGCCCTGAGCGCGGCGGTACGTCGCCCGCTCAGCCTCATCGCCGAGTCTGACCTCAACGACCCCACGCTGATCACCCCGCGTGAGGCCAACGGGTACGGACTCGACGGACAGTGGAGCGACGACTTCCACCACGCTGTGCACGTCGCCCTCACCCGGGAGACCACCGGCTACTACGCCGACTTCGAGCCGCTCTCGGCCCTCGCCAAGGTCCTCACCCGTGGGTTCTTCCACGACGGGACCTTCTCGAGCTTCCGCGGGCGGACACACGGTCGAGCGATCGATACCCAGCGGATGCCGTCATGGCGGCTGGTTGTCGCCAACCAGAACCACGACCAGATCGGAAACCGCGCAACCGGTGACCGGTTGGGGGCCACCCTCGACACGGGACAGCTGGCCATCGCGGCGGCGCTCACCCTCGCATCCGGCTTCACTCCCATGCTGTTCATGGGGGAGGAGTGGGGCGCAAAGACCCCGTGGCAGTTCTTCACCTCGCACCCCGAACCCGAGCTCGGTAAGGCAACCGCCGAGGGCCGGATTGCCGAATTCGAACGCATGGGCTGGGACCCGAACGTCGTCCCTGACCCGCAGGAAATCTCGACGTTCGAGAACTCCAAGCTCGACTGGAGCGAACTCGAGAGTGTCGACTCGGCGAGACTGCTCGACTGGTACAAGGAACTCACGGCGCTGCGCCGGGCACGGCCCGACCTGGTCGATCCACGTTTCGGCGAGACGGGAGTCGAGGTCGACGAGGACGAGCGCTGGCTCGTGCTCCGTCGCGGAAGCGTGGCTGTCGTGATCAACTTCGACGACGAGGAGCACACGATTCCGGCGCGGGTCGGCGGCGAACTGCTGTCGTTTGCCTCGGATGGCGACGCGCTCCGCGGACGGCACGACAGCGCGATCACCCTCGCGCCGCACGCCGTGCTGATCGCCGACTCCCTCGCTTAGGGACGGTGCTTACTCCGCAGCGCGGAAGGCATCGAGCGCCTGCTGTGAGAACAGCACAAAAGTGACGTCGGCTGGCGGGTCCACCTCGCGGACCGTCCGGACAGCGATCCGGGCGGCATCCGCGAGGGGCCAGCCGTACACGCCGGCGGAAATCGCCGGGAACGCGACAGTCGCAGCGCCGAGTTCGTCTGCGACCCTCAGGCTGTTCCGATAGGCGGATGCCAGAAGCTCCGAGCGGTCTTCGTTCGGGTCCCAGACCGGCCCGACGGTGTGGATCACGTGTTTCGCTGGCAGCCGTCCTGCGGTGGTCGCCACCGCCTCTCCCGTCGGCAGCCCCCGGGGGAGCACCGTGTCACGCAGGTGCCTGCACTCGGCGAGGATCGCCGGGCCACCCGCACGGTGAATGGCCCCGTCGACGCCCCCGCCGCCGAGCAGGGAGTTGTTCGCCGCGTTCACGATGGCGTCCACCCGCATCGTGGTGATGTCGCCCCGCACGAAGGTGATCATCGGTCCTCCTACGACGGTCCGAAGGCGCGCGCGGCATCGACAGCGGCGCGGACGCCTCCCGAGAGCGGCTCGCCGTGCCCGGGAAGAACGAGCTCTGCACCGGTGTCGGCGAGCGCACTCAGCGTGTCGAGTGCCATCGCCGAGTCCGCCGTTGCTGCGCCCGCGATGATCTGCGCTCCGCGCGTTCCCTTGTACGGGTCGAGGGTCACGAGGGCGTCGCCGGACAGCAGCGCGCCGCGTTCGGGGAGGTGCAGGGCGGTGTGTCCGAAGGTGTGCCCGGGCGTGAAGACGATCTCGGGCCGGCCGGGAACATCCAGGACGCCGTTCTCTGGAAGGTAATCCACCTTATCGACGCCCTTGACGGCGAGTGCGCCAGCGGCTGTCATGCCGGCGAGGACAGGGATGGCCGCCGGGTACCTCAACGGGTAAACGAACGGTGTTCGCTCCCGCTGGTAGTGGTACGGATGGGCAGCGAGACGTTCGTCCGCTCGGTTCACCCAGATCGGCACTCGAAGTTCCGCCTGCGCGCGGGCGGCGAAACCCAGGTGGTCGAAGTGAGCGTGCGTGAGCACAATGGCCTCTATATCCCGTCTCGAACGCCCGATCTCGTCGAGGGCGAGCAGCAGCGGCGCCCACGTCGATGGGAATGCCGCATCGACGAGGGTGACGGCGTCGCCCTCTTCAATCAGATAGCAGTTCACATAGGCGTGCTCGAGGCGGTGCACCCCCGGTGCGACGTTCCTGGTCAGTGTCGGTCGGCGTCCCTGCCGCGGTCGGTGTGCCATTGTGCTCCCTGTCGGTGTCCGGCCGCTCACAGCGCGCGCAGCTTGTCGAGCAGGGGCTCGGCGACCGTGGCGAGGAACTCGTCCTGGCGCTCGTCGCCGATCTGGATGAGGGCGATATCGGTAAAGCCGGCGTCGATGAACGCGCGGGCGCTCTCGGCGAGCTCATCGAGATCGGGACCGCACGCGATCGACCCGGCGATGTCATCCTCACGAACGAACTGCGACGCACCGGCGAACCCCGCGGGCGTCGGCAGGTCAGCGTTGACGGCCCAGCCGCCGCCGAACCACCGGAACTGCTCGTGTGCCTTCGCAACCGCCTCTTTCTTGTCCGGTCCCCAGCAGATCGGAATCTGTCCGATCACACGTGACGAATCGCCACTGTCACTGCGGACCTCACGCCACTTCTCGACCGCCGCGGCGTCCGGCACCGTCGAGATGAAGTGATCGCAGAGGGGAGCGAACCGATCAATCGACTTTTCGCCTGACACGGCGATACCGATCGGAACGCCCCCATCCGGCGCATCCCACACGCGGGCCGAGTCGACCCGGAAGTACTCGCCCTGCCACGTGACGAGCTCACCGGTGTGCAGTTCGCGGATGATCGTCGCGGCTTCTTGGAGCATGTCCTGTCGCACGTCGACCGAGGGCCAGCCCTCGCCGACGACGTGCTCGTTGAGGTTCTCACCCGACCCAAGTCCGAGAATGAACCGGCCCTCGGAGAGCAACTGCATGGTCGCTGACTTCTGGGCGACAACAGCGGGGTGATATCTCATGGTCGGGCAGGTGACGAAGGTGGCGAGATCCACCCGGTTGGTCGCCTGGGCGACGGCTCCGAGCACCGACCAGGCGTAGGACGCGTGGCCCTGTTCCATGAGCCACGGCGAATAGTGGTCGCTCGAGACTTCGAAGTCGAAGCCCGCGTTCTGTGCGGCGATCGCGTAGCGGACGAGTTCCCTCGGCCCGCTCTGCTCGGTCATGAGTGTGTATCCGAATCGAGTCATACTGCGACCGTGCCACCCGGTTGCCCGAGATTCAAGGGCTTGCGATGTGACGCGGATGCCTCACGCGGCTGGGTTTGAGATCGGTCGTGAGCGAACGGTGGGACACCGGGCATCCTGTCCGGATCGTGCGCAGCGCTGTCGTTTTCATCCCTTGCTGCCCGCGGGGGCGTGGGGTAAGAACAGGAACACAACCAGGCAAAGGAGCGCACATGCTTACGACCAGCCACGCATTCGGCGGATTCAGTGTTGACGATCTGGCTGCCGCCGAGCGTTTCTACGGTGAAACGCTCGGCCTCCAGGTGTCTCCCGGCGAGATGGGTGTTCTTCAGCTCACGCTGCCGGGCGGCGCTGGAGTCATCATCTATCCGAAACCGAATCACTCGCCAGCGTCGTTCACGATCCTCAACTTCGTTGTCGACGACGTCGGGCGCGCTGTCGACGAACTCAATGCAGCGGGCGTCGCCACCAAGATCTACGACGATGACGAACTGCCGACCGACGAGAGAGGCATCAGTCGCGGCAACGGGCCGGACATCGCCTGGTTCCGTGACCCGGCGGGGAACGTGTTGTCTGTGATCAAGGAGTGAGTTCGAGCGGGATGGGGGACCACCGGCGCCATCGGACGTAGTCTCGGCCGTATGTCCTCTTCCCGCGTCCTTGTCACAGGTGCCACCGGCTACGTCGGCGGGCGGCTCGTTCCACGACTACTCGACGCCGGATTCACCGTTCGCGTCTTCGTCCGTAACGCCCGCAAGCTCATTGACGTGCCGTGGCGGAACGACGTCGAGGTGGTCGAGGGCGACCTGACGAACGCGGATGCCGTGGCCGACGCGTGCGTCGATGTCGACACCGTCTATTACCTCGTGCACTCCATGGGTGCCGGCGGCACGTTTGAGGAGGTCGAAGCCAGTTCAGCCCGCAACGTCGCTGCGGCCGCAGCCGAGGCAGGGGTGTCCCGCATCATCTACCTCGGTGGACTCCATCCGACGGGGATCCCACTCTCGGAACATCTGCGCTCCCGCGTGGCCGTCGGCGAGATCTTCCTCTCGTCGCCGGTGCCAACCGTTGCTTTTCAGGCCGGCGTCGTGATCGGCTCCGGTTCGGCGTCGTTCGAGATGATCAGGCACCTCACCGACGTGCTTCCCTACATGCCTGCGCCCCGGTGGGTACGCAACCGGATCCAGCCGATCGCGATCCGCGACGTGCTGTACTACCTCGTCGAGGCGGCGAAGCTGCCCGGCGACGTCAACCGTACGTTCGACATCGGCGGCCCTGACATCCTCCGGTATGGGCAGATGATGAACGGGTACGCCCTCGAGGCAGGGCTGAAGCAGCGGCCCATCGCGGCTCTGCCCGTGCTCACACCCTGGCTGGCATCGCAGTGGGTGAACCTGGTGACGCCGATCCCTCGGAGCCTCGCCGTCGCGATCATCTCCTCCCTGCAGTACGACTGCGTCGCCCTTGAACACGACATCGACGGGTACATCCCGCCGCCACCCGGCGGCCTCACCGGCTATCGTGCCGCAGTGAGACTCGCCCTCGCCCGGATGCGCGAGGGCGACATCGAGACCAGCTGGCAGGATGCGTCGGTGTTCGGAGCGCCGAGCAACCCGCTCCCGAGCGACCCGCTCTGGGCGGGGCACATGGTCTTCACCGACGTCAAGGAGCGCGACACCACAGCGAGCGTGGCAGACCTCTGGGCGATCATCGAGGGGATCGGGGGAGACAACGGCTGGTACTCGTTCCCGCTGGCATGGGCGGCACGCGGCTGGATGGACAAGCTCGTCGGTGGTGTGGGATTGAGGCGCGGCAGGCGGCATCCGTCACGACTGCAGACCGGTGATGCCCTCGACTTCTGGCGGGTCGAGCTGATCGACCGGGGAACGAGGCTCAGGCTCCGCGCGGAAATGCGAGTGCCGGGCCGGGCCTGGCTCGAGCTGGAGGCAACACCGACGCCGACGGGCTCGCACTATCGCCAGCGCGCGATCTTCTTCCCACAGGGCCTCGGCGGCCGCCTCTACTGGTTTGCGATCCTGCCGTTCCACGGCATCATCTTCAACGGGATGGCCAACCGCATCACCATCGAGGCCGAAAAGCGCACGCGCGCCGCTGTCAAACCTGCGCCGGTGGCGGCAGCCTGAGCGGGGTGCTGCCCAGCGGGGGACCCGTCACTCGCGCGTCGAGACCGGCCCAAGCAGGTGCGATGCGACTGTGCTGTGTGCAGACTCGGGATCGCTCGGGTGGAACAGCCCGGCGAGGGCATCCCGATACAGGCGGCTCAGCTCGTTGTCTGCGGAGTACGACGACCCGCCTGAGCATCGGATCGCCGTCTCGACGACCGACCTGGCGACGTCGACCGACCTGGTCTTGGTACCGGCCAGCAGCCGGAACCACGCGGTGCCGTGATCGACTCGCGCGTCGACATCGGCCGCGAGCGACTCAATTTGTGGTGCGAGCGAATCGAGAGCGATCGCGGCGTCGGCCAGTTGCCAGCGGATGTCGGGATCATCGGCGTAACTGCGCCCGCCCGCCTTCATCGATGTCCTGCGCTGCGCGGCCTCGACACCGAGCTCGAGAGCCCGATCTCCGATCCCGGCGTAGACCGCGCTGATGAGCAGGAGGAAGTTGCTGAAGATGCCGAAGATGTACGGATCGCCGCTCGGCCCGACCGGCAGCGTCCTGGCGATCCGCTCCGGCGCCACTCGCGCGTTCTCGAGCACCGTGGTGTAGCTCTGGGTCGCTCGCATGCCCAGGGTGTTCCACTCGCCGGCTGTTCGATGACCGGGGGTCTCGCGGGTGAGGTATCCGTGCACGAGGACCGGCGCGTCAGGATTGGAATCATCCCTGCCGAAGATTCCCAGTCGCGTCCACGCGGGTGACAGGGAAGTGAAGATCTTGGTGCCGGTGAACAGGTACGACCCGTCGTCCTGGGGCTCCGCCCGGGTTCTCGAGTCGAACATGACCTGGTCGTTGCCGGCCTCGCTGTTGCCGAACGCGAAAAGCTCACCGGCGCGCGCATCGTCGAGGATCCAGTCGAGGCTCGGGTCCCCGCCCGCCGACACCACCCGGGCGACACCGACCACGACGTGGTGCATGTTGATGCCGAGCGCCGTCGCCGGCGCGAAACGGGCGAGCATGCGCTGGTTCCGGACGGCATCGAGCAGTGACTGCGGTGCGAGGTAGCCCGCGTGGCGGAGGTCGTCCAGGTCCTCGGTGAAGAAGGCGTTGAGCTGGTCGTAGCCGGGCGCCCTGGCGCGGAACCGCTCGAGCAGGTCGGAGGTCAGCATGTCCACGCGCTCAGCCTAGACGGCCCGATCACAGCTCGGGTTGTTCCCGACCCCGGAGTTTTTCCAGATCGCGTCGCTCACGCTTGGTGGGACGGCCGGCGCCCCGGTCGCGCGTCGGCTGCAACGCGATCTCCTCCCGCGGCGGTGGCGGGGGAGTTCTGTCGATGAGGCACTCGGCGGCGACAGTCGCTCCGACGCGCTTGGTCACCAGGCGGTTCACCACCACGATCCTGTCGAATCCGTTCTGCCGGATCCGCACCTCGTCACCGATCTTCACCGGATGGGACGCCTTGACCCGGTCGCCGGCGACGCGCACGTGCCCGGCTCTCGCCGCCGTCGTCGCCATCGACCGGGTCTTGTAGACGCGGACCGCCCACAGCCAGCTGTCCACCCGAACCGTCGACGTCATCCGCTGACATCCCCGGAGGCGAGGAGGGAGTATCCGCGGTGAACGGCCGCCTCGGCAAAGTCCAGCGGCAGTGCCGTCGCTCCCGAAATCCGGTCGGCGACCAGTTCGGCTGGTTCTCTCCGCGCGAACGCTTCACGGATGCCGTCGGCGACGGTGCCGAGCAGGTCCGCCTGCGCGCGGACGAACGTACGGTCGACCGGGCTGCCATGACCAGGCACCACGACGTCGGCCTCTGTCATCACACCGGCGAGCGTCTTCACCTGGTCCGGCCAGTCGAGCGGGAAGCTTCCTGACCCGTACATCGGCGGCCCGGACTCCTCGATGACGTCGCCCACGATCCAGGCGCCGGCATCGGGGATGTTGACCACCAGGTCGGTGTCGGTGTGCCCTGGCCCGAGCGGGAGAAGACGAACGAGCCGGTTGCCGATGTCGAGGTCGGTACTGGCCTCGATGAGTTCCGTCGGCGGGGTGAGGGTAACGTCGCGCCAGTCGTACTGCGGCTGTGCCGCCGGGTTCGACTGCCACTCGGCAAGCCGCGGCGACTCGAACTCGGCGAAGTGCCGCGGAATGAGGTGGTGCCCGAGGATCACGGCGGAGCCAGCGAACACCTGGTTCCCGAAGGTGTGGTCGTAGTGGGCGTGGGTGTTCACCACGTGGGTGATCGTCCGGTTGAACGAGGCGGCGTCCCTCAGAATCTCGTCGCCCTCGCGCGGGTTGCAGCGCGTGTCGACGAGCAGCGCACCCTCATCGCCCAGAACCAGGGTGACCGAGATATCGAGCGGTTGGTAACGCCGGACAAATACCCGGTCGGCAATTTCAGTCCAGAGCGGCATGGTGCCGATTCTACGTGTCCCGGACCCGGCTGACCGCTCCGCGCGACGACGGACCGGGAGCCTGCGACCCGAGCCCGCGTGACTTTGTCAGGCCGCACCGTGCCTCTTACCTCCCCGGCCCGCTCGCGATATGGTTCTCGGAGTAGTGATGGGCCAGCGTTGATCCGCGGGGTGCATTGTTGGCAGCACCTGGCACGTCGAGTCGCCAGCATAACTTCGGGAGGATGCGGCATGGGAAAGCTGTTTTACGATTCAACCCTGACCGTCGATTTCGACGACAGGGTGCTCGCGCACCTGCAAATCGTCATCGGCGCGAAACTCCGGCGGGGTGAATCGTTCTACTTCAGCTGGAAGGATGACCCAGCGGTCGGCGACGGCCGGAGCACAATCTGGCTGGCCCCCAACATCCCGTTGCACTACAAATACTTCGGTTCGCGCCTGCCGGCGCTCAATCGTGACTGGATTCTCGCGTTGAGCGCCTCGTCGAACTCAGCGAGTGGTCTTCAGATCGTGCCGGAACCGCAGCAGCGACCGCCAGGTGCCGCACAGGACGACGAGTCGTGAAGCGGGTCGAGATCGCGTACGGCGGCCAGAAGTACTCGGTCCCCAACCGCGACATCGCCGACCTCCGCTCGGAGATCGGCGATGCGCTTGGTGCGGGAAAAACGCACTGGCTCGAAGTCAACAGCGGCGAGGGCATCCTCGAACCCGCTTACCTCCTGATTTCGCCCGGCGTTCCGATCGCGCTCCTGGACGTCATGCGTACAGTGTCGCGCTCAGAGGCAGGTTAGCCCTACGACGTCGTGCGGTTTTCGGCACTGACCATCCACGCGTACTGCTCGAGCTTGGCGATGATCGCGTGCAGGATGTCGGCCGTCGTCGGGTCTTCCTCGTCGATGGCGTCGTGCACATCTCGCATCGTTCCGACCGTCGCCTCGAGGCGAACCGTGATGAGGTCGACGGTCTGGGCCGTGTCCACCTCGCCGTTCGGGAAAGCCGGGAGTGTCGTGGTCGACGCGACTGTGTCGCTCCGGCCGTCCGGCACCGCGTGCAGTGCACGCATCCGCTCGGCTACCTCGTCGGAGAACTCCCTCGCGGCGTCGATGATCTCATCGAGCTGAAGGTGAAGGTCCCTGAAGTTCTTGCCGACGACGTTCCAGTGCGCCTGCTTGCCCTGGACGTGCAGCTCGACGAGGTCGACGAGCACTTTCTGCATATTCTCGGCGAGCTCGCGAGAGGCGATGAAGCCTCGCTCCGGCTTCTGCCTCCGCGTGGTTTTCGCGCCGGAGTTCGTTGCTGTTGTCCTGGTTCGTTCCTGCGTTGCGGTTGCCATAGTCTGCTGTCCTTTCGCCCGGCCGTCGGCTCGGCCGGTCTGGTTGCAACAGGTTATGGCGGGACGGCCGGGCGACTCAAGCCCTTGCGAATTCCCGGCGGATCAGACAGGCGGCGCGAAAGCGTGGCACATTCTCTGTGCTGTTGAGGGCCGAATGCAACCGGCGGGGCAAAGGTGTGCGCTGTGTTTAGAGTGTGAACATGCCTACCCATGTGCGAACCATCCAGACCGCCGTCCCCCCGACGAGCCTGGACCAGACGGTTGCGCGGGACATCTTCTCCGGGCAGGACGGGCTCACGAGGCTCGGCGAACGCCTCGTGCGGGCATCCTTCGACGGTTCGGGTATTTCGACGAGGCAAACAGTCATCGAGGACCTGGGCGAGGCCCCGGTGGCCGGCGACCCGGTGTTCTATGACCGGGTGAGTGGCACTCTGCTGTCGCCGTCGACCCGAACACGCAACGAGGTCTACATCGATGCGGCGGGCCGGTTGTTCGTCGAGGCGGCGCAGCGCGCACTCGATGCGTGCGCGGACATCGACGCGAGCGACGTGACGCACGTCGTCACTGTGTCGTGCACGGGCTTCTTCGCACCAGGACCTGACTACCGTGTCGTCCGGTCACTCGGCCTTGCGTCGACGACCCAGCGCCTGCACATCGGTTTCATGGGCTGCTACGGCGCCTTCGCCGCGCTCAGGGCAGCCGCGGCATTCTGCGAGTCCGATCCCGACGCCGTCGTCCTCGTCGTCTGCTGCGAGGTGTGCACGATCCACGTGCGATCGTCCAACGACCCCGACCAGATCGTCGCATCGAGCGTCTTCGCCGACGGCGCGGCAGCGGCGATTGTCACCGGCCGACCCGGCCCTCCCGGCTCGATCAGCCTGGCCGTCGACAAGCTGGCGAGTGAACTCACCCCGATCGGCGAGGACGACATGGCCTGGACGATCGGCGATACAGGCTTTGACATGGTGTTGAGCGCCGCGGTACCCCGGATCATCGACACTTACATCCGGCCAGCGCTCGAACCGCTGTTCGCGAACGAGCCACAACTGGCGGACGACCCGGCCGGCACCATCACCCACTGGGCGATCCACCCGGGCGGCCGCAGCATCCTCGACAAGGTCGAGTCCAATCTCGGACTCAGCGTCGCGCAACTCGCGCCGTCGAGGCGGGTTCTGCGTGACTACGGCAACATGTCGAGCGGTACGGTGCTCTTCGTGCTCAGGGACATCCTCGACGGCGCAGGCGCAGGCGGCGACTCTGGCGATGCTGGCGATGCTGGCGATGCTGGCGACGCTGGCGATGGTGTCGGCGGAAACGGCGAACGAGTGTGCGCCATGGCATTCGGGCCGGGGCTCACCGTCGAAACCGGGTTGTTCACCCGGGTCACCCAGTGAGCGTGCTCACCGGGTTATCCAGCTGGTTGCGGTTCAGGGACACCGAGGCCGTCGAGTGGATGGACGACCCGAACTGCGACTTGCCGACCCTGCTCCGGACCTATGAGCACTTCCGCATCGTCAACCCTGTCGTCGCCGGCTGGCACCTCACCTACCTCACGGAACTCAAGCCACGATTCACCGGACCGAGCCACACACTCCTCGACATCGGCACAGGGGGAGGCGACGTCGTGCGGGCCCTCGCTCGCATGGCGCGGCGTGACGGCGTGAGCCTCGACATCACGGCGATCGACCCGGACCCGCGCGCGGCGGCGTACGTCGAAAGCCTGCCAGCCACCGACGGCATCCGTTACCGACGTGCCTCGAGCGCTGACCTCGTCGATGAGGGAGCGAAATTCGACTTCGTCATCTCGAACCACGTCATCCACCACCTCTCTGCGCGCGAGCTCGGGGCGGTGCTCGCTGACTCCGAGAGGCTGGCATCGGTCATCGCCATCCACAGCGACATCCGGAGGACGCGACTGGGCTACGTGCTGTATTCCGTCATCACCGGACTCTTCTTTCACCGGTCATTCGTCCGCGATGACGGGCTGATCTCCATCCGCCGCAGCTACCTCGCGACCGAGCTCGATTCGGTACTCCCGCCCAGGTGGCTGGCACGGTCACAGCCGTTCTGGCGTGTGCTGGCTGTGTTCGACCCCGGGTCAATCACGGCGGCGTGAGTCTGCCAGCGTCAGCGGGTGAGGGCTGCGATGACCGTTCCGGCGGTCAGCACTGACCCGCTGGGCGCAGGGTGGAGGAGATCGGGAAGCAGCAACGATGCAACATCACCCGACTCGAGGTACGCCGAGTGCACGTCGATCGGGCGGACCGCCTGGTGCTCGGCAAGCCAGCTTGCGACGTGTCCGATGACCTCGTCGTGTGCTGCGGCGTACTGATCCAGTCGCGGGTTCTCGAGCAGGGCGGCGTAGCCGATCCGTGCGGGCCACCGTTGCTCGATCCCGGCGATCAACGAGGTGAACTGTTCTCCGACCTGGGCAGGCTCGAGTACGTTATTGAGCCCGTGGTTGAGGATGACGAGGTCTGGTTCGGTGGGCACGAGGGTGTCGATGTGAGTGAGGGAGTACGCGGCGGTCTTTCCGCTGGCAGAGCCGTTCCACACAACGAGGGGAGCATTCGACGCCTCGGCGTTGAAGGTGATCGGCGCGAGATACGAGTTCGACAATACGTCCCACGGATGCTGCACAAGCGGCCGGTCGAGCTGGACCGAGAGTTCACGGAACGCGACGTCGACCCATTCGCCCTCCGCGTTTCCCGTGGAGTCACCGATGACCTGGGCCACGAACGTCCGCTCCTGTTCGTCGATCCTGGCCCAGGCATCGGCGAACGACGCAAGGGACAGCGTGGCGGCGCCGGCAATGTTGCCGCCACCCGCTTCGCTTCCGGCCGCGGGGGCAGCGACGGGGCGGGGTGTCACGGTGAAGAACGTGGCAGCGAGCACTGCGGCCAGCGCGGCGGGAACGGCGACCTTCAGAAGACGAGTGCGCAGCCCGGATGCGCGGTGTGTATCTCCGCCCGCTCCCGCTGCCCGCTTCATGGGTACAGGTTACGGCAGAGTGCCCACCGGTGGGCTCCCCATATCGGGGTCGCATCCTGTCGCGCACTCTGCGGTGCAGCCCGGCATGCCAGTGCCGGAGGGCACCCCGTGTCGTCTAGGCTGGCGGGGTGAGCACAGAGGGCAACTTCGGGGTGAGCGATCGGATCCTGACGCTCCCCAATTTGCTGAGCTTTCTCCGGCTCGCACTTGTCCCCGTTTTCCTCGTTTTGCTCGTCGAAGGCCAGGACATCTGGGCGCTCGTCGTGCTCGCCGTCTCCGGGTTCACCGATTTTCTCGACGGGTTCCTCGCCCGCCGGCTCAACCAGGTGACGCGACTCGGCCAGTTACTCGACCCGGCCGCAGACCGGCTGTACATCCTCGCCGCACTGCTGGGTCTCGCGTGGCGTGAGCTGATTCCTTGGTGGCTCGTTGCCGTCATCGTCTCCAGGGACATCATGCTCCTGGCGATCGGCATCTTCCTCGCCCGCATCGGACACGGAGCGTTCCCGGTCAACTGGGTAGGGAAGTGCGCGACAGCATCCCTGTTCCTTGGCCTTCCGTTGCTCATGCTCGCTGCGGCCATTCCGGACGTCCATGACTGGGTTCAGCCGTTAGGCATGTTCTTCGCGGTGGTCGGTGCCGTGCTTTACTGGTGGGCCGGGATTCTCTATCTGGTCGACACCATCAGGGTAAGAAGAGTGAACCGAAAGCCACGCGGGTCGGCACAGACCGACTCCGCATCCGATACGCTGGAAACCTAGGAGGTTCACGGTGCAACTACCCGATGAGCAGAACCCCGCAACAGGGGCATTTCTGCGCCAGCCTGCCGCCCAGGGCGGTTCAGGTCAGGCCGCAGATGACTCGACCATGAGTTTCAGTCGCGATCTTGGTGCTGCGCTCCAGGCTCTCGAGGCCGACGTCAGCGCAGACGAGCGGGAAGCCATCGCGGCACTTCCGTCTGGTTCTGCATTGCTCATTGCTCGTCGCGGTCCGAACACCGGTGCACGGTTTCTGCTTGACGCCGACGTCACGACCGCTGGCCGGCATCCCAACGCCGATATTTTCCTCGACGACGTCACGGTGTCGAGGCGGCACGCCGAATTCCTTCGGCACGGCGTCGCCTTCGAGGTTCGCGACCTCAACTCGCTCAACGGTACCTATTTCGACGGTGTGCGCATCGACAGCGCCCTGTTGAGCGATGGCGCTGAGGTTCAGATCGGAAAATTCCGCCTGACCTTTTACGCGTCGCGTGAAGACCTGAACTCCACCGCGGGCGCCTAGCGCATGTCGGCTCAGGCAGCCAGGCGGCAGGGAGCTGAGCAGGGACACCCCGAGGCCGGGCGCGGGCGCCAGGAACAATCCTCGACTGCGCTTCTCAGCATCGGTCAGGTTCTCGCTCGACTGGCCAACGATTTCCCCGACCTCAGCAACTCGAAGCTCAGGTTTCTCGAGGAGCAGGGGCTCGTGTCGCCGAGCCGTACCCAGTCCGGGTACCGCAAGTTCTCTCCGGCGGATGTCGAACGTGTGCGCGTCATCCTGTCGATGCAGCGCGATCACTACTTACCGCTGAAAGTCATCCGCGGCTACCTCGCCGACCTCGATGCAGGGCGCTCACCAGCCCTGCCGGGCGCGACCGGGACCGTATCGACGATCATTCCTCCCGGCCGGCGTTACCGGCGTGACGAGATCATCAAGGAGACCGGCGCGACAGCCGCCCTCTTCAACGAGGCCATCTCGGCGTCGCTGATCACACCATCCGAGAGCTACACGGACGACACGCTCGAGGTTGTGCGCTCACTCGTCGCCCTCAAGCGGTCCGGGATCGAGCCGAGGCACCTGCGCGGCTACCGCGCGACGGCCGAACGCGAGGTCAGCCTCATCGAGAGCGCGCTCCTGCCCATCTCGAGGCGCGACGATGCGGCGAGCAGGGCTCGTGCCGCAGAGTTGTCAGGCGAGATCGCCGGCAGGCTCGATGTGATCAGGGCGAGCCTCGTCCGGTCGGCGCTCGGCAGGCTTACCTCGTGACTTTCGCCGGCGTCCAGGGTCACAGAATGATCACGGCCTCTCGACACGCCGGACCTGGTGAGCGGATGTCGTTGATCAGAACGGCCCGGCTCTGTAGCGTGGACAACGCGGTACACACCGCAGCCTTTTTCGACAGGAGCACACACGGATGAGCGAGAATACCGCCAACGAGAATGCTCGGTACGATCTCGGACTTCTCTTCACCGATGGAATGCCCGACCTCGATGACCAGTCCGGCTACCGCGGCGCCGTTGCCGCCCGTGCCGCTGGAATCAGCTACCGCCAGCTCGACTACTGGGCACGTACCGGCCTCGTCGAGCCCACGGTCCGCGGGGCAGCCGGATCCGGCTCGCAGCGCCTCTACGGCTTCCGCGACATCCTCGTTCTCAAACTGGTCAAGCGACTTCTCGACACCGGGATCTCGCTCCAGCAGATCCGCACAGCGGTCAACCAGCTCCGCGAGTCCGGCATCAACGATCTTGCCCAGACGACCCTCATGAGCGACGGGGCCAGCGTCTACCTGTGCACGTCGAACGATGAGGTAATCGACCTCGTCAGCCGCGGCCAGGGCGTCTTCGGCATTGCCGTCGGCAAGGTACTGCGCGAGGTGGAGAGCACCCTCATCGAGTTCGACAGCCAGGCTGCTGACCCGATGGACGAACTCGCCCTTCGCCGCGCCGCGCGTACGGCCTGAGCCGCCGCCGCGCGCTCTGTGCGCCCCGCGCGTACGGCTTGAACCGGCGTCGCGCGCTGTGTCCCCGCAGGAGAGCATCACTTCCGGTCGAGAGCATCAGTTCCGCGGGATGCGCTCGACCGCAACTGATGCTTTCGCCACCGCGGGCGTGCGAACACGCCGACGGTGGGCGACTGGCCCGGGCTCACTCGCTGCGGTCGAGGTCACCCGGCGGAACGAGTGATGTCGCCCGCGTCGGGTGAACTCGCGGGTGTGGTGTGCTCATGCCGTCTCGGCGAGAGCATCACTTCCGGTCGAGAGCATCAGTTCCGCGGGATGCGCTCGACCGCAACTGACGCTTTCGCCACACCGGGCGTGCGAACACGCCGACGGTGGGCGGCTGGCCCGGGTTCACTCGCTGCGGGTGAGCTCACCCGGCGGAACGAGTGATGTCGCCCGCGTCGGGTGAACTCGCCAGAGTGTGGTTAGCGCGCGGCCTTCGCGGGGTCGGCGTATTCGCCGACGCGACCGGTCCGGAGCACGCGGTCCAGGAGGAGGTCGAAGTTGTTCGCCATCTCCTGCGCGCTGTCGCCCGGCCAGATGTGGAGGGGCTTCGCCGCGCCCTGCGCCTGCTGAAGCGAGGTGCGCTCCGGCAGCTGCGGGCTGAGAACGAGCGGTCCGAACATATCGCGGAGTTCCTTGATCCGGAACTGGTGCTCGAGTGACTGCGAACGCACGCGGTTCACCACGATGCCGAGCGGCTGGAGCCTCGGGCTCAGGCCGCGACGGATCTCCTCGATCGCGCGGAGTGCACGGTCGGCTGCGGCGACGGAGAACAGACCGGGCTCGGTGACGACGACGACACGGTCGCTCGCCGCCCAGGCCGTGCGGGTCAGAGCGTTCAGCGACGGTGCGCAGTCGATGAGGACGAGGTCGTAGTCGTCCTCGACGTGCGCGAGCGCCTCTTCGAGCTTCCAGATGTCGCGGATCGACGGGTGAGGGCCGTCAAAGTTGATGGCGGACGGACTTCCGATGAGGACGTCGATCGTGCCGGGGTGGGTCTTCGTCCAACCGCTTGGCGAGATGGCCTGGCGGACTGTTTTCTCTTTCGGAGACGCGAGAACATCGGCGACGTTCAATCGACCTGTCAGGTCGATATCCATGCCGGTGGAGACATCCGATTGTGGATCGAGGTCCACAACGAGCGTTCGGACGCCCTTCGCAAAGGCCGCGGAGGCCAGGCCAAGGCTGACTGTAGTTTTCCCGACGCCTCCCTTGAGGCTCGAGACGCTGAGTACGTGCACAAGTAGATACGTTACCTTCACTAAGCTGGCAGAACCTAACTGTTCCCTGTGCGCTGTGCTGCCAGAGAGGTCTGCATGTTCAAAAAAATTCTCGTCGCCAACCGAGGCGAAATCGCGATCCGCGCCTTCCGGGCTGCTTATGAGCTCGGAGCGAAGACTGTTGCCGTGTTCCCGTTCGAGGACCGGAACTCCATGCACAGGCTCAAAGCCGATGAGGCATATCAGATCGGCGAACCAGGTCATCCCGTCCGCGCGTACCTCGATGTCTCCGAGATCATCCGGGTCGCCCTCGAGTCCGGCGCCGACGCCATCTACCCCGGGTACGGGTTCCTCTCGGAGAACCCTGACCTCGCCGAGCAGGCTGCCGCCAACGGCATCACGTTCATCGGGCCTACCTCAGACGTGCTCGAAATGGCCGGAAACAAGGTCACCGCGAAGGAGCACGCGATTGCGGCCGGCGTGCCGGTCCTCGCCTCGACTCCCGCCTCACGCGACATCGACGTACTCCTCGCCGGCGCAGACGAGGTCGGATTCCCCCTCTTCGCCAAGGCGGTCGCCGGCGGCGGTGGGCGCGGTATGCGCAAGGTCGCAACCAAGGAAGAACTTGCCCCTGCCCTCGCCGAGGCCATGCGTGAGGCAGACAGCGCATTCGGTGACCCGACGATGTTCCTCGAGCAGGCCGTCATCCGTCCCCGTCACATAGAGGTTCAGATCCTCGCGGATGCCACCGGCGACACGGTTCATCTCTTCGAGCGCGACTGCTCTGTGCAGCGCCGCAATCAGAAGGTCGTGGAGATCGCGCCGGCACCGAACATCAGCGACGAACTGCGCCAGTCGCTCTACAGTGACGCCATCGCTTTCGCCCGTTCGATCGGTTACGTCAACGCCGGGACCGTCGAGTTCCTCCTGGACACCGCGGGGGAGCGCAAGGGCAAGCATGTCTTCATCGAGATGAACCCGCGCATCCAGGTCGAGCACACGGTGACGGAAGAGATCACCGACGTCGACCTCGTCCAGTCACAGATTCGCATCGCGGCGGGGGAGTCCCTCGCTGACCTCGGCCTGAGCCAGGATTCCATCCAGATGCACGGAGCCGCCCTGCAGTGCCGCATCACCACCGAGGACCCGGCCCAGGGCTTCCGTCCCGACACCGGAAAGATCACCACCTACCGGTCGCCCGGCGGTGGCGGCGTCCGCCTCGATGGTGGAACCATCAACCCCGGCGCCCAGATCAGCCCGCACTTCGATTCGATGCTCGCGAAGATGACCTGCCGCGGCCGGGATTTCCCCGCCGCCGTCGCGCGTGCCAAGCGAGGCCTTGCCGAGTTCCGCATCCGCGGTGTGTCCACCAACATCTCGTTCCTGCAGGCCGTGCTCGAGGACCCGCAGTTCGTCGCCGGTGACCTCAGCACGTCGTTCATCGACGAGCGCCCCGAGCTGGTGCGTGGCCGGGTCTCCAAGGACCGCGGCACCAAGATCATGAACTGGCTCGCCGACGTCACGGTGAACCAGCCGAACGGTCCGCGCCCCACCAACCTGCACCCGGCCGAGAAGCTTCCCGACATCGACCTCAGCGTTCCCGCACCCGCCGGTTCGCGCCAGCGTCTGCTCGAGCTCGGGCCGCAGGGCTTCGCCACCGCCCTTCGTGAACAGAAGGCACTCGCCGTCACCGAGACGACGTTCCGCGACGCCCACCAGTCCCTCCTCGCGACGCGGGTGCGCACCCGCGATCTGCTCGCCGCTGCTCCGTACGTCGCACGGCTCACCCCCGAACTCCTCTCGGTCGAGGCCTGGGGCGGTGCCACCTACGACGTCGCACTCCGGTTCCTCGGGGAGGACCCGTGGGAGCGGCTGTCGAGCCTCCGCGAGGCGCTGCCGAACGTGGCCATCCAGATGCTCCTGCGCGGGCGCAACACCGTCGGCTACACCCCGTACCCGACAGCGGTGACGGATGCCTTCGTGCGCGAGGCTGCGGACAGCGGCGTCGACATCTTCCGCATCTTCGATGCCCTCAACGACGTCAGCCAGATGCGGCCTGCCATCGACGCCGTGCTCGCCACGGGGTCGACCGTCGCTGAGGTGGCCGTCTGCTACACCGGCGACCTCCTCGACCCGGCCGAGGACCTGTACACCCTCGACTACTACCTGCGCCTCGCCGACGACATCGTCGCAGCGGGAGCGCACGTGCTCGCGATCAAGGACATGGCGGGGCTCCTGCGCCCGGCCGCTGCCGCGAAGCTGGTGTCGGCGTTCCGTGAGCGGTTCGACCTTCCGGTGCACGTCCACACCCACGACACCGCCGGTGGCCAGCTCGCCACGCTCCTCGCTGCGAGCGAAGCCGGTGCGGATGCCGTCGACGTTGCGAGCGCTCCGATGGCGGGGACCACCAGCCAGCCGTCGGCATCCGCACTCGTCGCCGCTCTCGCGCACACGGAACGTGACACGGGAATTTCGCTCAAGGCCGTCACCGACCTCGAGCCGTACTGGGAATCGGTTCGGCACATCTACAAGCCGTTCGAATCAGGCCTCGCCGGCCCGACCGGTCGCGTCTACACCCACGAGATCCCCGGCGGCCAGCTGTCGAACCTGCGCCAGCAGGCAATCGCGCTCGGCCTCGCCGATCACTTCGAGCTGATCGAGGACATGTACGCCGCCGCCGACCGGATCCTCGGCCGCGTGCCCAAGGTCACGCCGTCGTCGAAGGTCGTCGGTGACCTCGCGCTCTACCTCGCCGCGGTGAAGGCTGACCCAGACGACTTCGCCCAGAACCCCGACAAGTACGACGTCCCTGACTCGGTCGTCGGCTTCATGGCCGGTGAACTCGGTGACCTTCCCGGTGGCTGGCCCGAGCCGTTCCGCAGCAAGGTCCTTGCCGGGAAGAACATCAACATCGAGGTGTCCCCGCTCAGCGCCGATGACCAGGCCCAGCTTGACGGCACGTCTGACGAACGGCGAGCCGCCCTCAACCGGTTGCTGTTCCCCGCCCCGACCCAGACGTTCCTGCAAACGCGTGAGTTGTTCGGCGACCTCTCTGTTGTCGACACCATCGACTACCTCTACGGCCTCGACCAGGGCCAGGAGCACGTCATCGAGATCGACAAGGGCGTGCGCCTGTACGCCGGTCTCGAAGCGATCGGTGAGCCAGACGACAAGGGCATGCGTACGGTCATGACCACGCTCAATGGTCAGCTCCGCCCCGTGTTCGTGCGGGACACGAGCATCAAGGTTGAGTCGAAGCCCATCGAAAAGGCCGACACGTCGAAGCCGGGACAGGTCGCAGCGCCGTTCTCCGGCGTCGTCACGGTGAAGGCGGCCGAGGGCGATGCCGTTGAGGCCGGCCAGGCTGTTGCGTCGATCGAGGCCATGAAGATGGAAGCGGCGATCACCGCGGCGGTCAGCGGCACAGTAGAGCGGGTGGCCATTTCGACGACCCAGCAGGTGGAAGCGGGAGACCTCATCATCGTGATCACGCCCAGGGCGTAGGCGACTGTTGACCGCCGACAGTGGGGTGCCGCCTACACTGGGAGGCTGAACCCGAACGAAGGGGGTAGCTCCCATGGCACCCACTCAAGCCACAGGAGGGAACGCTCGCCACTCCGGTCGCAGGTCCGTCTCGGATGCTGCCACCGGACCAGCGTTGTCTCCCGCCGAGGGTGAGGCGGAGTCGTTTGACTCCGCCTCACCCGGCAACAGCTCGATCGACGCGGCTTCGATCGACACCGCCTCGATTAACACCGCGTCGATCGACATCGATGCATCACCGCGAGCGACGGTATCCGTGCAACTGCCCGCTGCGCCGATCCACGACATCCCGGAAGACGAACAGGCCGTCGCCATCGACGACGTTGCGGTGCAGCCCGACTCACTCGAGTCAGGTGACGTCGAGACGAGTTCGGTCGCGGTCCCGGTAACGACACCGATCGCCAACGAGGAGCCGGTACGCGCCAGACGCTTCGGACCGGGTGCTCCCGAGACCGCTGCGCTCCTGACGAGCGAACGACTGCTCGACGGCGCGCGCGGGTCGAGGACCCCACCGGATGGTTTCTGGCAGAAACTCCTGTTCGATGCGACGGGCAAGCGCGTTCACCTCGGCGACTCTGCCAAGGCAACCGCTCGCAAGGAACTTGACGAACGCATCCGCAAACGCTTTGTCGGGGAAGCCAGGTTCGTCCCCGTGCTGACCAGGAAGGGCGGGGTCGGTAAAACGACGGTCACCGCGCTGCTCGGGATGGCCCTCGCGGACGCCCGCGACGACAGGATCATCGCCATCGACGCCAACCCCGACAGGGGAACCCTGGCCGAGCGGATCGCCCAGCACACCGATCGCACGGTGAGGGACGTGGTGCGCGAGGCTGATGCGATCAGGGGCTACACCGAGTTCTCGACGATGGTCGCCCGCGACGAGACCCGCCTCGACGTCCTCGCATCCGACACGGATCCGCACCTGTCCGACGCATTCAACGCCGACGACTACGACACCGTCGCCGACCTTGCCTCGCGGTACTACTCGCTCGTACTGACCGACTGCGGTACAGGCATCGTGCACTCGGTCATGTCGGCAACACTGCGGCGGGCGGATGCCATCGTCATCGTTTCCGGATCGAGCGTCGATGAGGCGCGGCTCGCGTCGGAAACCCTCAGCTGGCTCGAACAGAACGGCTTCGAGAGTCTCGTGTCGAACGCCATAGTGGCGCTGAACACCGCAACCCAGGGCTCCCACATGGTCAACCTCGGCGAGATCGAGAGCCACTTCAAGTCGAGAGTGCGCGAGATCGTCCGGATTCCGTATGACCCCCAGCTCGCGGCGGGTTCGGCGATCTCCTTCAAGGACCTCAAACCCGTGACGAGGCATGCTGCACGCACGCTCGCAGCACTCGTGGTCGAAGGAATGCCCACCACGCGACCCATCATTTCCCGTTCAACCCAGAGTGAAAGGCCCCAGTGACAGAACGACAGATCCGGCTCTTCGGAGACCCCGTCCTCAAAACCCCTTCCGAGCCCATCGACGTGATCGATGACAGGGCACGGAGCCTCGTCGAAGACCTGCTCGACAGCGTGCGGCCTCCGGGGCGAGCGGGTGTGGCTGCAAGCCAGATCGGCGTCAACCTGAGGGCATTCAGCTACAACGTCGACGGTGACATCGGGTACATCATCAACCCTGTGCTCGTCGAGACGCGGGGAGAGGTCGAACTTGTCGACGAGGGATGCCTTTCGGTACCCGGCCTGTGGTATCCGACGCCCAGGTACCCGTTCGCACGGGTGACAGGAATTGACCTCGATGGCAACGAGGTAGAGGTGTCAGGGACCGGGGTGCTCGCGCAGGCGCTCCAGCACGAGACCGATCACCTCGACGGCATGCTCTACCTTGACCGGCTCGGCAAGGAACACCGGCGGGCCGCCATGAAAGAGGTCAGGGAGAGCAGCTGGTTCTAACCCGCTCTCCCAGCGTCGTTCAGCCTGCTCGCGGCTGAGCCCGGTTGCATGGAACGCAGAACACCCGTTCCGGATTGTCCGGAACGGGTGTTCTCGTTCTCCCGAGGAGCGCCGTCGGCCGGCAGCTACTTGAGCGACATGCCCTGCGTCGGTGCGTTCGCGTAGATTCCGTCGATGTCGCCGGCAAAATCCTTGAGGATCACGTGGCGCTTGATGCTCAGTTTCGGTGTCAGGTGGCCGCTCGCCTCGGTGAACTCGCTTGCGAGCACAACGAACTTCCTGATCGATTCGGCGCGAGAGACTCGCGTGTTCGCGAGGTCGATGGCGCGCTGGATCTCAGCCAGCACCGCGGGGTTCTTCGCGGCGTGAGCGAGGGAGAGACCGGCATCCTCACCGTTGTTGCCGAGCCAGGTCCCGATCATCTCCGAGTCAAGAGTGATGAGCGCCGAGATGAACGGCCGCTGGTCGCCGACGACGACCACCTGGCCGACGACCGGGTTGGACCTGATCGGGTCCTCGAGGGCAGCGGGTGCGACGTTCTTGCCCGCGGCGGTAACGATGATCTCTTTCTTGCGTCCGGTGATGGTGAGGTTGCCGTCCGCGTCGAACGAGCCAAGGTCTCCGGTGCGGAACCAGCCGTCATTGAAGGCCTCAGCTGTCGCCTCGGGGTTCTTCCAGTACTCCTTGAAGACGTTGAGGCCCTTGACCTCGATCTCACCGTCGTCGAGTGTACGGATGGACACGCCGGGCATCGGCGGTCCGACGGTACCGATGGGGGTCTTGCCCGGCCTGCCGACTGTCGCGGGCGCGGTGGTCTCGGTCAGCCCGTAGCCCTCGAGGATTTCGATTCCGAGGCTGTGGAAGAAGTGACCGAGGCGAGAGCCAAGCGGTGCTGAGCCTGATACCGCATACTCAACATTGCCGCCCATAGCGGTGCGCAGTTTGTTGAAGACGAGCTTGTCGAAGACGAGATACTTCACCTTGAGGGCGAACGGGACCTTTCCGGCCTGCTGCGCTTTCGAGTAGTCGACGGCGACGTCGGCCGCGGCACGGAAGATTTTGCCCTTGCCGCCCGCTTCAGCCTTCTGCTCGGCCGAGTTGTACACCTTCTCGAAGACCCGCGGAACCGCGAGCAGATAGGTCGGCTTGAAGGATCCAAGCGAGGGGAGCAGCTGCTTGGTGTCTGGCTGGTGGCCGGTCTTCACACCGGCGTGCACGTTCAGCACCGAAATGAAGCGAGCGAAGATGTGAGCGAGCGTGATGAAGAGGAGCGTCGACGACCCGTTCTTTCCATCGACCACTTCGTGCAGTGCGACCGCGGAGTTTCGGGAGAGTTCGACGAAGTTGGAATGGGTAATGACACAGCCCTTGGGCTTGCCTGTCGACCCCGACGTGTAGATCAAGGTCGCGATGTCGGAGCCGACGGCGAGCGAGCGGCGTCGCTCGATTTCAGCGTCGGTGACGTCGGTGCCTGACGCAGCGAGTTTGCCGAGGTCGCCGAGCGCGATCTGCCAGACGTTCCGCACCAGGGGAAGGTCTGCGTGGACCTCATCGAAGCGCGCGAAGTTGTCAGCGGTCTCCACGATGACGGCGATTGCCCCTGAGTCCTCCATGTTCCACTGGACCTGACTTGGCGAGCTCGTCTCGTAAATCGGCACCAGGATGGCGCCGGTGAACCAGGTGGCGAAGTCGATGAGGGTCCACTCGTAACTCGTCTTACACATGAGCCCGATCTTGTCGCCAGGCTCGATTCCTGCGGCGACGAGGCCTTTGGCAAGGGCGACGACCTGCCGGAGGAATTCTTCTCCGCTGACGTCTTTCCACCCGCCATTGACGGGGAGGGCAAAGAGGGGGGCTGTCGGCGTAAGCTTCACGCGCTCGACCAGCAGATCCGTTGTGTTCGCGTTCGGGTCGGCGGCGACAACTGCTGGTACATCGAACTGTTCCAAGGTATCTCCTTCGGTACCTAGAGGGGCAGGGTACGTCTACTCTAGGGGTGTGGGGCCCCCAGCGCCGGTCAGATGGCGGCGGTTGGGCCGAATCGTTAACATGGACGTACCGACGCGGTCTGCCCTTGTCGCTTTTGTCGGGTCTCGACCCCATCCCTACTGGAGGCTTCCGCGTGCACGCAATCGGTATCGATATCGGTGGAACGAAGATCGCCGGTGCGCTCGTCGATGAAGACGGTGAGATCGTGGGCGAAACGCGTGTGCCGACGCCTGCGACCACGGAATTGATCGAGGATGCCGTTGTCGCGATGGTGAGCGTTCTCGCGGCCGGCAGGAATATCGACGGAGTCGGCGTCGCCGCCGCCGGCTTCATCGACGCTGCTCAGTCCACCGTGTACTACGCGCCAAACATCAGCTGGCGCAACGAGCCGTTCCAGGCTCGCCTCTCGGCGCGGCTCGACCTCCCGATCGTCATCGACAACGATGCGAACGCCGCGGGCTGGGCCGAATTCCGGTACGGGGCCGGCCGCCTGTTCAGCGACATGGTGATGCTGACTATCGGCACGGGGGTCGGCGGAGCCATCGTGACCGATGACAGGCTCTTCCGCGGGGGCTTCGGCGCCGGCGCAGAGCTTGGACACATGCGGCTCATCCCCGACGGTTATCCGTGCGGATGCGGCCAGCACGGTTGCCTGGAGCAATACGGTTCAGGTCGGGCGCTTCTCCGCTTCGCCAACGAACTCGCCGACGCCGGTGGAATCGGGCAGATCCTCGCCGACCGGCGTGCCGAGGCCGGCACGCTCACCGGGCACGACATCTCTGAGCTGATCGTCGCAGGCGACGGCGGTGCCATCGCGGCGCTCCGACAGCTCGGCACCTGGCTCGGGCAGGGGTGCGCGAGCCTCGGGGCGGTTCTCGACCCGCAGCTGTTCGTCATCGGCGGCGGGGTGGCCCAGGCCGGAGACCTGCTTCTCGAGCCCATCCGTGCGTCGTACCTCGAGCACCTTCCCGCGAGGGGATACCACCCTGAGCCCGAGTTCAGGATCGCCGAGCTCGTCAACAACGCCGGTGTTGTCGGAGCAGCCGATCTTGCGCGTGTCGCCGCAAGGCGCACGGCACCGATCGAGCTGTAGAGGATACTGGGACGACGATGTTCTACTGGTTCATGAAGCACATGGTGGCTGGCCCCATCCTGAAATCCATCTTTCGCCCGTGGGTGATCGGGCAGGAGAACGTGCCGAAGACCGGGGGAGCCATCCTCGCTTCCAATCACCTCTCGGTGATCGATTCCGTCTTCCTCCCGCTCTATCTCGATCGCCGGATCTCGTTTCTCGCGAAGAGTGAATACTTCACGGGCAAGGGCCCCAAGGGCTGGGCGACCCGGATGTTCATGACGGCGACGGGAATGCTGCCGATCGACAGGTCAGGCGGCAAAGCCTCAGAGGCATCCCTCAACACAGGGCTCCGGATTCTCGGGGGAGGCGACCTCCTGGGCATCTACCCGGAGGGAACCCGCAGCCCCAACGGAAAGATGTATCGCGGCCGCACAGGCGTTGCCCGCATGGTCCTTGAAGCCGGGGTGCCCATCATCCCCGTCGCCATGATCGACACCGAGAAGATGATGCCCATCGGAACCACGCTTCCGCGCATCCGTCGCATCGGTATCATCATCGGCAAGCCGCTCGACTTCAGCCGGTTCGAGGGCATGGAGGGCGACAGGTTCATCCTTCGTTCCATCACCGACGAGCTGATGTACGAGCTGCAGCGCCTCAGCCTGCAGGAGTACGTCGACGTGTATGCAACGAGCGTGAAGGACAAGGGCGCAATCGAATCGCGCTAGTCTGGAACTTGGCCCGTTCGCATTCGAAACGGGCATTCCTCATTCAGAACAGGACGTTCCGTGGCAGATCCAATCGATCCGGTGGTAGTGGCAGATGACTCTGTGATTTCCGGTCTGGACTATTGGCGTGAACTGCCGATCAAGCAACAGCCGTCGTGGCCAGACGCGGATGCCGTTGCGCGCGCGTCAGCGCAGATCGCCTCGTTCCCCCCGCTCGTATTTGCCGGTGAAGTGGACATCCTCCGCGAGCGGCTCGCTCGCGCGGCATCCGGTGATGCTTTCCTCCTTCAGGGTGGTGACTGCGCCGAGACCTTCGCCGGAGCAACGGCCGACCAGATCCGCAACCGGGTGAAGACGATCCTGCAGATGGCCGTCGTTCTCACGTACGGCGCGTCAATGCCCGTCATCAAGATGGGCCGCATGGCCGGCCAGTTCGCGAAGCCGCGTTCGAGCGACACCGAGACCCGCGGCGACGTGACTCTTCCCGCCTACCGTGGCGATATCGTCAATGGCTACGACTTCACGCCCGAATCCCGCCGTGCAGACCCGGCCAGGCTCGTCGAGGGATACCACACGGCGGCGTCGACCCTCAACCTCATTCGTGCGTTCACGCAGGGCGGGTTCGCCGACCTTCGTGAGGTGCACAGCTGGAACAAGGGCTTCGCGTCCAACCCGGCGAACCACCGCTACGAACAGCTCGCTCATGACATCGACAAGGCCATCAGGTTCATGGAAGCCGCCGGCGCCGACTTCGACGAGCTCAAGCGCGTCGAGTTCTACACGGGCCACGAGGGCCTGCTCATGGACTACGAGCGCCCCATGACCCGGATCGACTCCCGCACGGGGACGCCGTACAACACCTCATCCCACTTCCTCTGGATCGGGGAGCGCACGCGTGACCTCGACGGGGCGCACGTCGACTTCCTCTCGCGGGTTCGCAACCCGATCGGGGTCAAGCTCGGCCCGACGACGACTCCTGAGACCATGCAGAAGCTCATCGACAAGCTCGACCCGAATCGTGAGCCCGGTCGCCTGACGTTCATCACGCGGATGGGCGCTGGCAAGATCCGTGACGCTCTTCCTCCGCTGCTCGAGGCGATCAAGGCGACGGATGCCAACCCGCTGTGGGTCACCGATCCGATGCACGGCAACGGAATCACCACGCCGAACGGGTACAAGACGCGTCGGTTCGACGACGTCGTTGACGAGGTGAAGGGATTCTTCGAGGCACACCGCCAGGCGGGGACTCACCCCGGCGGAATCCACGTCGAACTCACGGGCGACGATGTCACCGAGTGCCTCGGCGGTTCTGAGCAGCTCGACGAAGCGGCGCTGGCGACACGGTACGAGTCGCTCTGCGACCCGAGGCTCAACCACATGCAGTCCCTCGAGCTCGCCTTCCTCGTCGCCGAAGAGCTCGCGAAGTAGTTTCAGCACGCCCCAACACGAAACCCCCCGGCCAGCGGCCAGGGGGTTTCGTGCGTACGGGTTTCGTGCATACCGACTGGCGCGTTCACCGCGCCGCCGGTTAGGGCGCTTCGAAGAGGTACGAGGTCAGCGTGACCGTCGCCCCGCGCTTGATCGCCGTTCCGCCGGCGGGATCCGACTGGTCGACGGTGACGAGCGGGAATCCCCAGTTCGTCTCGGCCACGTCGCTGATGACCTTGACCGTGAATCCAAGGTCCTCGAGTTCGGCCTTTGCCTCGGCGAGGACCTTCCCGACGACGTCGGGAACGGTGACGAGGTCTTCGCCCTTCGACACGACGAGGGTAACCGTGTCCGTGGCACGGATGATGCCTTCGGGAAGCTCAGCCCTGATGACGACGCCCTTGGCGACGTCGTCGCTGAATTCTTCCCTGCTCTTGTCGGAGACGACGAGTCCGCGTGCGGTGAGGGCGCTCCTCGCTTCGTCCGGGCTCATGCCGCCAACCGAAGGGATCCCGCCGAGTGAGACGGCGAGGTTGATCGTCTCACCCTGGAGAATCTCGCCGCCGCCGGACACATCGGCTCCTGACGCGGCATCCGTCGCAGCGAGAACGACGCCATCGGGCACGTCGTCGTTGAATTGCTGGTCGATGCTTCCCAGGGTGAGGCGGTTGTCGGTGAGGAACGCTTCGGCATCGGCCAGGGGCATTCCGGCGAGGGCAGGAACAGTAACGGGCGCGCGGCCCAGCGACACGTTGACCGTGACGCTCGAGCCCTTGTCGACGAGGGCGCCGTCACCGGGGTCGGTGCTCGACACGAGACCGGCGGGCACGTCGAAACTGTATTCCTCGCCCTGCGTGACCGTGAGGCCCAGGTCGGTGAGGATCCGGGTTGCGTCTTCCGGGCTTTCGTTGACGACCGATGGCACCGAGACGTGCGAGCCGGGGCCCGCGGCGAAGTACCAGCCGGTGCCGCCGGAGAGCGCGGCGAGGAGGAGGACGAGTCCGAGGATCCAGTAACCCTTTGTCCGCCTCTTCGCGGTCACAGCGCTGAGGGTTGACACAGGGTTGGCCGGATCAACGGGATCGGTGCGCATCGAGGGTGATGTCAGGACCTGAGTAAAGCCTGCGGTGTCGCTCGCGGGCGGTGTCGCCATCACCATCGTCGCCTGGGTGCTTGCGGCGGTACCGAATCCGAGCTGCTTTTCTACCTCGCGGAGTCGCTCAAGCATTTCCCTGGCGTCGCTCGGGCGCTGATCGGGGGAACGTTCCGTTGCCCACAGGACGAGGTCGTCGAGAGCATCGGGCACGTCCGGGTTCACGGCGCTTGGCCTCGGCACCGACTCGTTGGCGTGCTGGTAGGCGATCTGCATGGGCTGTTCGCCCTTGTACGGCTGCTCGCCGGTGAGCATTTCGTACATCATGATTCCGAGTGCGTAGATGTCGCTTCTGGCGTCGGCGATGCCTCGCGTGACGAGTTCGGGGGAGAGGTATGCGATTGTCCCGAGCAGCGACTGGCCGGTCGCGGTGTTGGCACTCGCTGCGCGGGCAAGCCCGAAGTCGCTGATCTTGATGCGACCGTCGTCGGCGAGGAGGACATTCTCCGGTTTCACGTCCCGGTGGATGATGCCGGCGCGGTGCGCAGCAGCAAGGCCGCTTGTGACGGCATCCATGATGTCGATGACCTGGCGCGGAGTGAGCTTGCCGTGGTCGCGGAGCAGCTCCCTCAGGGTGATCCCCGGCAGGTACTCCATGACGAGGTACGCGAGGTCCGAGTCCTGACCCTGGTCGAACACACTCACCACGTGGGGGTCCGCGAGCCTCGCCGCGCTCCGCGCTTCCTGCACGAAGCGGTTGCGGAAGTTGCTGTCGTCGGCCAGGTGACCGTGCATGACCTTGATGGCAACGCGGCGCTCCAGCCGCAGGTCGGTGGCGAGGTAGACAGTCGCCATGCCGCCCCTGGCGATGCGCGAACGCACGTCATACCGGTCGTCGATGAGACGGCCGATAATCGGGTCGGTTTGCTGGCTGGTTGTCACGAACGAAAGTCTATGGAGGGTCGTGCCCGTGGCGCTGACAAAACACCGCAAGGCCCACTAATCATGGGCAATTCGTGACCCGATCGTAGTATTGCCCCCGCTGGCGCGATCAACCGAGCTCGGAGAGCCAGCTGCGTGCCGACGTCTCCCACTTCGCGTATGCGTCGGGGTGGGCAGACTTCTGCACGGCCTGGGCGGCGGCGCTGATGGGGAGCGACTGCCACCCGTCGATGTCGAGGAGCCCTGTCGTGAGCCCGCGGTTCGGGTTCACATGCCCCCCGAAGAACGCCTTGGTTGCGCGAACGGGATCGAGAGCCTGCTCGGCGGTGCCCCAGCCCATGCTCGGCCGCTGCTGGAACAGGCCGAGCGAGTCGCGGTCGCCGTGCTGAACGTTGCGGAGGCTCGATTCCTGCGCCGCAGTGACGAGCGCAATGACGATTCCGTGGTCACTCACCCCGATCGAGCGGGCGGTCGACACGATGATCGCGGCGTTCGACCGCATCTCGGCGGTCATCGGCGTGATGGCGGCTTCGGTCGGTGCAGCCGGTGCAGCCGGTGCGGGCGGGGCGGGCGCTGGGGTCGGTGCCGCCGGCGCTGGGGTGCTGCCGGGAATGGCGAGGTCCTGGCCGGGATAGATGATGCTGGCCGAGCTCAGACCGTTGGCAGCGAACACCGCGGCAACGCTCACGCCGTGTGCCGAAGCGATACCGGACACCGTGTCGCCCGAGACGACGGTGTAGGTCGATGAGGATTGGGCGGGAGGGGCTGGCGCGGGCTGGGCGGCGTCCGGGCTCGCTGTCGCGCCGGTGAGGAGAAGTGTCTGGCCGGGAAAGATCATGCTCGACCAGCCGAGGCCGTTGAGTGCGAGGACGGATGCCGTTGCCAGGCCGAACTTCGACGCGATGCCCGAAATGGTGTCGCCGGACTCAACCGTGTACGTGGCGGGCGCTGCCTGGACGGCGAGAGGCGCCGGTGCGGCTTTCGGGGGAGTGGGAGCGGGGACGCTCGAGCGGGGCTTCGGCGACGACATCGGCGAGTGAGCGGCAGCGGGAAGGGCGATCTGCATGCTGGCGGCAAGCGACCCGGTCAGGACGAGCGGCAGGGTGAGATTGCGAGCACGACGGCGGCCAGCTGCGCGCGAATCACCAGCGCGCTCGGTTGGTGCCGGGTGAGCGGGCTCATCGATGGTGGGCAGATTCTGGGAAAGCAGGTGAGGCGCTGGTGGCAACGACATGGAATGACCCCCGTTCGTGTGGCATCCGGTTCATACGGTCCCATACATCTGTGTCGGGAGTCAATCACCGTGACGCATGTGAAGGCTGTGAACCGTGAACTCATTGGCCCGGGGTGAGATCGATCGACGCGACGTGGCAGACTCATACCGTGACGAACATGTTTCCTGAGCGACAGTGGCTGACCCTTCCCGACCTCGCCGAAGCGCTCGGGGTGACCCAGAGCCGCATCCGTAAGCTGATCGAGGAACGCCAGTTGCTCGCCGTCAAGCGCGACGGAGTGCTGAGCGTCCCCGCCGACTTTCTTCGCGACAACGAGCCGCTGAGCGAACTTCGCGGAACGCTCTTCGTTTTGGCCGACGCGGGCTTCCGCGAAGACGACGCCATGCGGTGGCTCCTCGAGGAAGAAGAGAGCCTTCTGGCGGCTCCGATCGATGCACTGCGCGCCGGTCGCAAAGCCGAGGTGCGTCGAGTGGCTCAGGCTCTGGCCTGAGCCTGCCTGCGGCGCGCCGGCTCGTTCAGTAGGTGCGCCTGGTAACGGCATCCGCCAGTTCACGGAGCTGGCCGGTCGCCGTCGCCGAAAGTGGCGCAGCGTCGAGTGCCGCGATGGCACGAGCCACATTACTGTCGATCATGGCTTCGACCTCTTCGACCGCTCCTGATTCGCGGATGGTTGCCTGAAGCGAGGCGATCTGGGAATCGTCGAGGTCGGGGTCGCCGAGCAATTCGTCGAGGATGTTCCTGGCTGGTGCAGGGATCGACGCGCGGGTTCGCGCGATGAGAACTGTGCGCTTGCCCTCTCGCAGGTCATCACCGCTTGGCTTGCCCGTCACCGCGGCATCGCCAAAGACGCCGAGCAGGTCATCCCTGAGCTGGAAGGCGACGCCGAGGGGCAACCCAAACGCCCTGAGCGATGAAAGCTGCGCTGGCGTTGCTCCGGCGAGGAGGCCCCCGAGCGCGAGCGGGCTCTCGATGCTGTACTTCGCGGACTTATAGATCAGGACCTGCTGTGCGCGGGTCAGCTGCGAGCTGTCGTCGTGAGAACGCCACGCACGTTCCTCGAGGATGTCGAGGTACTGGCCTGCCGTGACCTCGGTTCGCATCCTGTTGAACTCCGCCCTGGCACTCCGGGCAACGGGCCTCGAGCATCCATCCAGCGCTTCATCGAGGAGTTCATCGCTCCAGCCGAGAAGCAAATCGCCGAGGAGCGTCGCTGCCGCCCGACCGTACTCTGCACCGTCCCCTGCCCACGCACCGTCCCTGTGCAGTTGCTCGAAGCGACGGTGGGCGCTCGGCGCGCCCCTCCTGGTGTCGGAGTTGTCGATGATGTCGTCGTGGATCAGCGCGGCGGCATGGAAAATCTCGAGCGCACTCGCGGCCGAAACCACGTCAGCAACCGACGCACGACCGTCGTTGTCATCGCCGTCGGACGAATCCGCAACGCTTTGCCAGCCCCAGTAGCAAAAGCGGGCCCGGAACCGCTTCCCACCGCTGAGAAATTCCCTAGAAAAGGAGGCAAAGGGATCGAGTCCTGACCCGACCTGGGCGAGAATTGACTCCCGCGATGAAATGAACTCACCGATCCGAGACTGGACAAGGTCGTTCAGGTTGGCGGTTTCATTCACACAGCTAGCCTAGCCATCCGCGCAAGGCTAGAATCGACAGGGATGAACCTGCGTCGCACCCGAAGTTGGAGGGGAACATCATGCCACTGTCTGAACAGGAGCAACGGCTTCTCGATGAGATGGAGCGCAACCTCTACAGGAACGACGCTGATTTCGTATCGACCGTCGGAAACCGTAAGGGCCGCCCGAGCTATCGCAACATAGCGATCGGCTGTGTCATCACGATCGTCGGTGCTGGAGCGCTCATCGCCGGCGTGATCCTGCAGCAGCCCGTCGTCGGCATCATCGGATTCGCCGCCATGCTCGCCGGCGTGATGTTTGCTATCGCCCCAGGCAAGGGCGATGCCGGGTCAGAGCCTCACTCCGCGTTCCCCGCATCGGGCAAACGCTCACAGTCTGCGGCATCCGCATCGTTCATGGATCGAATGAACAATCGCTGGGACAAGCGCCAGGACGAAAACTGACTGAGACGAGTACTGAGACGAAAACTCAGGCTGCGCTGAGAGCCTGCACCTGAGCGGACGAGAGTCCCACCCACGCTAAGGGCCGACCATCTGGTCGGCCCTTTTTTCGTGCCCATTTTCGCTGCTCCACCGCGTCCTCCACTGCGCTCCACCCTCCACCGACGCCCGCGCTCATCCTGCGGTCATTCGCGGTTCCCTGCGGAAGACATTCGCCAGTGGCGCTCATCATGCGGGCGTAGCGCCGGATTTGACTCCATTTCCCTCCACCTCAGCGTTCGTTGCAAATTCAGGCCGGTTTGCGAGAAAAAACCCGAATAGAGCACCATTTCCGACAAATGTGGTGCAAAGTGGAGTAAAGTGGAGCCAACCTGATGCTTGGCCGGAACGAAGGGGGATGTGCCGATGTTTCTTGGCACGTATGCCCCCAAACTCGACGAGAAGGGCCGCATCATCCTTCCTGCGAAGTTCCGGGACGAGCTCGCCGGGGGAGTGGTAATGACCCGCGGCCAGGAGCACTGCGTGTACGTGTTCAGCACCCGTGAGTTCGAAGCGCTGCACGACAAGATCCGCCAGGCACCGGTAACGAGCAAGCAGGCCCGCGATTACCTCCGTGTGTTCCTCTCCGGAGCGAGCGCGGAGACACCGGACAAGCAGAACCGGATCACGGTTCCCGCCTCCCTCCGGAGCTACGCGGGTCTCTCGCGTGACCTCACGGTCATCGGCGCCGGAAGCCGCGCCGAAATCTGGGACACCGAGGCCTGGGAAAAGTACCTCGAAGAGCAGGAAGCTGCATTCGCCGACACCGCAGAGGAGGTGATTCCTGGATTGTTCTAGTCCCTGAACTCTGACTCCCAGCCGTTCGCTCGCCCTGGCACACTTCCCCGGTGCCAGGTCGGAATGGATGGGGATCAGGATTCAGGGGCAGTCCGGAGAAGCTATGGAATTCAACAACATTCACACACCGGTCATGCTGGAGCGGACCATCGAATTGCTCGGCCCTGCGGTGTCACAGCCTGGTGCCGTCCTCGTCGATGCCACGCTCGGTATGGGAGGCCACGCCGAGGCATTCCTCGAACGCTTCCCCGAGCTTCAGCTGGTCGGGCTTGACAGGGACCTCGAAGCCCTCGCGATTGCCGAGGAGCGGCTCAAGCGTTTCAGCGACCGATTCCACCCGGTTCACACGGTCTACGACGGAATCGCCGAAGCCCTCGACGGTCTTGGCTTCGCCGAGGCAAACGGCATCCTGTTCGACCTCGGGGTGTCCTCGCTGCAGCTGGACCGGACCGAACGCGGCTTCTCGTACTCCCAGGACGCGCCGCTCGACATGCGCATGGACTCGACGAGCGACCTGACCGCCGAGACCATCCTTGCCACATACCGGGAGGGTGACCTCCGGAGGATTTTCGAAGACTACGGCGAAGAGAAGCTCGCGGGGCGGTACGCACGCAAGATCGTTGAAGCACGGCAGGTCGAACCGATTACCCGCTCGGGACAGCTCGTCCAGTTGCTGCAGGACGCAACGCCGGCGGCACTCTCGCGGGCCGGCCACCCGGCCAAGCGCGTGTTCCAGGCACTTCGCATCGAGGTGAACACCGAACTCAGCGTCCTGAGGCGCGCGATTCCCGCGGCCCTCGGCACGCTCGCCGTCGGGGGACGCATCGTGGTGCTCTCGTACCAGTCCCTCGAAGACCGGATTGTGAAGCGCGACCTCGCCGCAGCGAGCTCGTCCACCTCTCCCGCAGACCTGCCGGTCGAGCTGCCGGAGCACAGCGCCCGTTTTCGGCTGCTCGTGCGCGGCACCGAGATGGCGACAGAAGCAGAAAAAGAATCGAACCCGCGAGCGACGCCCGTCCGCTTGCGCGCAGCTGAACGACTGAAAGCGGAAAACTCATGAGTGCGAACCTGGCGACGACGTTTCCGGCGACTCTCCCCGGCGTTCCGCACGGCATCCCGACGACCCGGCCTCTCCGCGCGGTCCCCGCGAGTGACGCCCGCCGCGCTCGGCCGAAAATCGCGTACGCCGTCGGTGCCGTCACCGGCGTGCTCGCAATCGTCGTCACCCAGTTGCTCCTGAGCGTGGGACTCAGCCACGGCGCCTACGAGATTTCCGCCCTCACCAAGCAGCAGACCCAGCTGACCTGGCAGAAGCAGGCCGTGACCGACGACCTGCTCGAGGTGTCTTCCCCGCAGTTCATCGCGGCCAACGCTCAGGCTCTCGGCATGGTCATCAGCGGCACTCCCGCCTACCTCCGGCTTTCCGACGGCGGCATCGTCGGGGTTCCCGCCGCCGGCACCGCGGAGAGCAGCGTCCCGGTCGGCGCATCGACGCTCGTCGCCAACTCGCTCATTACCGACCTCCCTCTCGTCACAGTTCCCGACCAGGTTGTCGATCCAGCGGGTGCTGGCGTGGCAGACCCTGACGCGCCTGCGGCCCCCATATCGTTGGATAACGGGATCCCGTCGCCTCAAACCCACTAGACGCCGGGCATAGGTGCGAAGGACGAACTCAGTGAAACACTCGCTCTCGACGCGACGCAGGGTGGCGGCAGCCATAGTCTGCGTGATCGCCATCGTCGGCGTCTTCGTCGTCAGGCTCATCGACATCCAGGTCGTTCGCGCCAGCCAGCTCGTCGGCGATTCTCTCGCCAAAACCTCGAGCGAGGGAACCATCTACGCCCCTCGTGGGTCGATCGTGGACACGAACGGGACGACCCTCGCGGGGAGCGTCACCCTCTTCGACGTCACCATCTCGCCCAAGGACGTTGACGAGTTCAAGCGAACCTCGGAAGACGGCACGACGTCGACCGTCACCGTTGAACAGGCGATGGGCGAGATCGGCGCTGTCACGGGCCAGAGTGCTGAGGAACTGCTCGAGATCGTCGACAGCGCGCTGGCCGCCGATGCCTCGAGCAACTTCGCTTACCTGATCAAGGGTGTCGAGTACGACACGTACCAGGAGCTGCTTTCGCTCAAATCGTCGGGCATCTGGTGGATCTACCCGAAGCAGACCGCCGGCAGGACCTATCCGAACGGCGCGGTCGCCGGTGGCGTCGTCGGCTACGTCGGAAGTGACAATGCCGGTCTCGGCGGCCTCGAACTCGCCAAGAACAGTTGCCTGACGGGCGTGAACGGCCAGCAGGCCTACCAGAGAAGCAAGGATGGCGTTGCGCTGCCCGGCACCACGACGACCACCAAGGAGCCGGAACCGGGCGGCGAATTGAAGCTCACGCTCGACGCTGACCTCAACTGGTATCTCCAGCAGCTCGTGGCATCGCAGGTCCAGGCGCAGCAGGCGGCGTGGGGGACCATCACGGTCACAGAGGCAAAAACCGGCAAGATCCGTGCCATCGCCGAGGCGCCTTCTCTCGACCCGAACGATGTCACCGCGACGGCACCTGACGACCGCCGATCCCGGGTCTTCCAGAACCGGTTCGAGCCTGGTTCTGTGTTCAAGCCCCTCACTGCCGCTTCGCTCATCGACGCGGGCCTGGCAACGCCGGCATCACAGGTCGTCGCCGACTACCGGTACAAGCCGTCCAACGGGGCAAGCATCAAGGACGCGCTTCCTCACGAGCGGCAGCAGCTCACTCTCGCCGGAGTGCTTCAGACGTCGTCGAACACGGGAACGAGCCAGTTGGGCGAGAAACTCAGCCCGGAGAAGCGTTACAACTACCTCGACGCTTTCGGCATCGGCCACAAGAGCGGCATCGATTTCCCGGGGGAGCAGAAGGGAACACTTCACCCCTGGCAGGAGTGGGACAACCAGACGTACTACACGACCATGTTCGGCCAGGGCGTCGACGTCACGGGTATCGAGCTCGCCGGTGCGTACCAGGCGCTCGGCAACCTCGGCGAAAAGCTCCCGCTGCAGCTCGTCGAAGGATGCAGCTACCCCGACGGCACCGTTACCGACGTGCCGGAACCAGCCAAGCCGGAACGGGTGATCTCCGAGGAGGCCGCCCTGCAAACCCTCGGAATGATGGAGACCGTCGTCACCGAGGGGTTCTGGTCTGAGGAGCTTGAGATTCCCGGGTACCGCGTTGCGGCGAAGTCCGGAACGGGCGAGCAAATCATCGGCGGTATACTTCAAGATACGTTCTACTCATCCATGGCCGGCGTCGTACCGGCCGACGACCCTGAATACGTCGTTACTGTGACCCTGAAAGACCCGCTCTTCAAGCGTTCTTCCGCGGCAGCAGCACCCGTTTTCAAGGAAGCCGTCCTCCAGGTGATCAAGAAGTACGGACTCCCACCCTCCACAACACCCGGCGCCGACTACCCGGGCTACTACTAACCCCCGTGCGCGAGGCCACAGCCAGTCTCGCGCCTGTGGCACCAGCAAATGCTCTCGTGTGCCTGAAAGATAATTCCCTATGATTCGATTGACCCTGTCCGAGATCGCCGATCGGCTGTCCGGCGTCCTTCACCTCGATGGGACGCCCGCCGCCCCGGACACAACAGTCGACGGGCCCGTCGAAACCGACTCCCGCGAGATCGTGCCAGGCGGGATCTTCGTCGCCAAGCGCGGTGACGACACAGACGGCCACCTCTTCGTGGGTGCGGCCGTCGAGCGCGGTGCTGCCCTGGCCATTGTCGAGCACCCGGTGTCCGACGCGATCGCCCAGATCGTTGTCTCGGATGCGGTTGTCGCGCTCGGTGAACTCGCTCGGTTCGTTGTTGAGCGCGTTCGCGCGGCTGGCGAACTCACGGTGATCGGGATCACGGGGTCAAACGGCAAGACGACCACAAAGAACATGCTCGAACGCATCCTCTCGGCCGAGGGCGAGACGGTTGCGCCGATCCGCTCCTTCAACAACGCCGTTGGAGCACCGACCACGATGCTCAGGATCAGTGAGTCCACGAGATACCTCATCGTCGAAATGGGGGCGAGCGGGATCGGGCACATCGCGAAACTCGTCGCCATGGCAAAGCCCGACATCGGGGTGGTTCTCAAGGTCGGCCTTGCCCACGCCGGCGGGTTCGGCGGAATCGAGTCGACGCTTCGGGCGAAGACCGAGATGGTCAGTGACCTCGACGAAAACGCGGTAGCGATCCTCAATGCCGACGATTCCCGCGTCGCGTCAATGGCGGAAAAGACCAGGGCTCGCGTTGTGTGGTTCGGGCAGGAGGACACCGCATCCATCCGGGCCACCGACGTTGCCGGAACCCGGACGGGAACGAGCTTCACGGCGCACGTTCCCGGCGAGGCACCGGTCAGGATCACACTTCGCGTTCTCGGTGAGCACCACGTGTCGAATGCCCTCGCGGCTATCGCCGTCGCGTCGACGCTCGGAGTCCCGCTCGTTCGGAGCGCCGCGGCACTCGAGACCCTGACGCGAGCTGAACGCTGGCGCATGGAGGTTCTCGGCGGCAAGGATGACGTCACGATCATCAACGACGCGTACAACGCCAGTCCTGACTCGATGTCCGCGGCGATCAAGACTCTCGCGCAGATCTCAGAACCAGGAAAGCGCACGATCGCCGTCCTCGGCGCGATGAGCGAACTCGGCGAGTTCGCCGGCGATGAGCACGACAGAATCGGGCTGCAACTGGTCAGGCTCAACATCTCCCGGCTCGTCGTCGTCGGTCCTGACGCGCGCCGGATGCACATCAGTGCCATCAATGAAGGCTCGTGGGACGGTGAGAGCGTGTACTTTGGCGATATGGATGCTGCTTACGATTACCTCGCTGCAGAGATCATCCCCGGAGATACTGTCCTCGTGAAATCGTCAAACTCGGCCGGCCTGCGGTTCCTCGGCGACCGGTTGGGAGCACTGTACTCGTGGTAGCACTTCTTACGGCGGGCGCCCTCTCGATGGCCTTCTCGCTCTTTCTTACTCCGGCGTTCGTCAAGCTCTTCCACAAGCTCCAGTGGGGTCAGTTCATCCGGGATGACGGTCCCAAGTCGCACCACGCCAAGCGCGGTACAGCGACGATGGGTGGCATCGTCATCATCGCTGCGACCCTGTTCGGTTTCTTCACCGCCATGATCATCACCGGTGATGCGATCAGCGTCTCGTCGCTCCTCGTGCTGTTCATGATGGTCGGACTCGGTGTCGTCGGCTTCATCGATGACTTCACCAAGACGCGCAAACAGCGAAGCCTGGGTCTCGGCGGCTGGGCCAAGGTGTTCGGCCAGGTCATCGTCGCGGTCATCTTCGGCGTCCTCGCCATCAACTTCCCGAGCGCCGAGGGAGTAACCCCGGCATCGACAGCCATCTCCGCCACTCGCGATCTCCCGATCAACCTGATGATTCTCGGACCGGTCATCGGTGTCGTGCTCTATCTGCTGTGGACGAGCTTCATCGTCACCGCCACATCGAACGGCGTGAACGTCACCGACGGCCTCGACGGACTGGCCACTGGGGCATCGATCCTCGCCATCGGTTCGTACGTCATCATCGGTTTCTGGCAGTACAACCAGTCCTGCTTCGGTGCATCGCTCGCCGACGAGGTGGCGTACAAGTGCTACGAGGTTCGGGATCCGCTGGCTCTCGCCATCGTCGCCGCTGCCATCTGCGGATCGCTCATCGGTTTCCTCTGGTGGAACACATCGCCGGCACAGATCTTCCTCGGTGACACGGGATCACTCGCGCTCGGAGGGGCGATCGCCGCGCTGGCAATCCTCACCCGCACCGAACTGCTCCTCGTCCTCATCGGTGGTCTCTTCGTCATCGAAACCGGGTCAGTGATCGTCCAGCGGGCGTACTTCAAGATCACCCACGGCAAGCGGATCTTCCGGATGAGTCCGATCCATCACCACTTCGAGCTCAAGGGGTGGGCTGAGGTGACTGTCGTGGTCCGGTTCTGGATTGTCGGCGGCCTGCTCTGCGCCGCCGGCGTCGGAACGTTCTACCTCGAATGGATTCTGCGCTGACAATGACTGATCGCCTGAACACACTCACGAGCTGGCACGCCGACTGGACGGGGCTGCGCGTCGCAGTACTCGGCCTCGGTGTGACCGGGTTCGCCGCGGCGGATACCCTGGCCGAACTCGGTGCCGACGTGCTGGTGCTCGCGCCCGCCGGTCCGGACGAACGCGCGGGACTCATCGATGTGATCGGTGCGCGTCTCGTTCAGGCCGACCTCACGGTCGTGCCGCCGGAACTCGAGGACCACCGTCCAGAGGTCGTCATCGTCTCGCCCGGGTTCCACCCCGACCACCCGCTCCTCGAGTGGGCCAACGCCAGCGGCGTTCCCGTGTGGGGCGATATCGAACTCGCCTGGCGGGTCAGGGACAAGGTCGGCACGCCGGCCGAGTGGCTGCTCGTGACCGGCACAAACGGCAAGACCACGACGGTCCAGCTCGCGGCCGCCATGCTGGCGCAAGCGGGCCTCAGGGTGGCCCCGTGCGGCAATATCGGTGTGCCTGTGCTCGACGCCGTTCGTGACCCGCAGGGCTTCGACGTCTTCGTCGTTGAGCTCTCCAGCTACCAGTTGCACTATCTGGGCGGCCAGGCCGGCCCGGACTTCGTCACGCCGTATTCGAGCGCGTGCCTCAACATCGCCATGGACCACATCGACTGGCACGGGTCGTTCGAGGCATACGTGGCGGCAAAGGGCCACGTCTACGATCGCACCAGGGTTGCCTGCGTCTACAACAAATCCGATGGCCGCACCGAAGCGCTCGTGCGCGATGCCGAGGTAGCCGAGGGCGCGCGCGCCATCGGCTTCGGCCTCGGCGTTCCCGGCCCGAGTGATTTCGGCATCGTCGACGGCATCGTCGTTGACAGGGCCTTCCTTGAGGAGCGGTTCTCGTCCGCGCTCGAGATCACCACCGTGGATGACCTCGCCGCCGCGGGACTTGCTGCGCCGCACATCGTCCAGAACGTGCTCGCCGCGAGCGCTCTCGCCCGATCGTTCGGCGTGACGCCAGCACAGGTTCGCGAGGCCCTCACCGACTTCCGCCTGGACGCTCATCGGATCCAGCCGGTTTTGACCAGGGGCGAAATCAGCTGGGTCAATGACTCGAAGGCGACCAACCCGCACGCGGCTGACGCCTCTCTCGGCGCATACCCGTCGGTCGTCTGGATCCTTGGTGGACTGCTCAAGGGCGTCGATATCAGCGACCTCGTCGCGCGGCACAGTGACCGGCTCCGCGGAGCCGTGATCATCGGCAAGGACCGGAGTGCGGTTCTCGCTGCATTCGAGCGACACGCGTCCCACGTCCCCCTGCTCGAGGTGGACGCAGACAACACTGAAGATGTCATGCCCCGTGCCGTCGAACTGGCATCGGAAATCGCCGTTGCGGGTGATGTGGTGCTCCTCGCACCTGCCGCGGCGTCGATGGACCAGTTCGCCGATTACGCGGAACGTGGACGACTGTTTGCGGATGCTGTACGCCAGCGATGGGAAGGTGAGGCTGATGACCGCCCCACCAACCGACCGTCCGCGTAGCGAAGAGACCGGCGCCAGGAGCTCACGGGTTCGACTGGGCGCGCAGATCCGCCCCGAATCCAGCACCTACCTCCTCGTCCTCTGCACCACTGTCTTCCTCGTCGGTGTCGGGCTCGTCATGGTCCTCTCCAGTTCGTCTGTCGATTCGTTCCTCGACAACAAGGGCTTCTTCGGCGGTTTCTGGAAGCAGGCGACGTACGCGCTCATCGGCATCCCGCTCATGCTGGTTATCTCGCGGATACCCGTGCGGTTCTGGAAGAAGTGGGCCTGGCTCGCCCTGTTCGGTGCGCTGATCCTCCAACTCCTGGTTTTCACGCCCCTCGGCATCTCCGAGGGCGGAAACCGCAACTGGATCGCGATCGGCCCGATCAACGGACAGCCGTCCGAGTTACTCAAGCTCGCGCTGGCGGTGTGGCTCGGGTTCATCCTCGGCAAGAAGATCAACCTGCTCTCCGACTGGAAGCACGCCCTCATCCCTGTTGTCCCTGTGTCGGCGCTTGCCCTCGGCCTCGTGCTCGGGGGTAAGGACCTCGGAACCGTCGTGATCATGGCTGGCATCGTCATCGGTGCGATGTTCTTCGCGAACCTCAAACTCCGATATGTGCTCGTCCCCGTGCTCGCGGGCATTGCACTGTTCACCGTCATGGCGCTTATCAGCCCCAACCGGATGGCGCGCATCCTGACTTTCCTCGACGAGGAGTGCGCTGACTACGAGAACCTGTGCTGGCAGCCGCTTCACGGCACCTGGGCGCTGGCAAACGGGGGAGTGTTCGGGCTGGGGCTCGGAAACTCGCGAGAGAAATACTCCTGGCTGCCCGCAGCATCCAACGACTACATTTTCGCCATCATCGGGGAGGAACTCGGTCTCATCGGCGCGACCGTCGTCCTGGGCATGTTCGTCCTTCTTGCCGTGTCGTTCGTACGAGTGATCCGGGCGAGCTCCGACCCCTTCGTCCGGATCACCACGGGCGCGATCCTGGTCTGGATCATCGGTCAGGCCTTCGTCAACATCGGGGTCGTGCTCAGGCTGCTGCCCGTCCTCGGCGTCCCTCTTCCTTTCATCTCAGCGGGAGGGACGGCACTCCTGACGTCCCTCTGCGCCGTCGGCATCGTGCTGTCATTTGCGCGTGAGCACGCGGCGAAACCTCGATTCACCCAGGCAGGGGAGCACTACACACGATGACTAATTACCTACTCGCAGGCGGAGGAACGGCCGGTCACGTCAACCCGCTCCTGGCGATTGCGGATGCCATTACCGAGCGTGAACCCGACGCGAAGATCCTCGTGCTTGGAACGAAGGAGGGCCTCGAGGCGAGGCTCGTCCCTGAACGCGGTTACGAGTTGCTGACCATCGAGAAGGTCCCGTTCCCCCGCCGCGTGAACAAGGCAGCTGCCCGATTCCCCGCGCGTTTCTCGCAGGCCGTATCGAGCGTCGTCGACATGCTTTCGACGCACGAGATCGATGTCGTCGTCGGCTTCGGCGGCTACGCCTCAGCTCCGGCCTATCTCGCTGCCAAGCGGGCCGGGGTCCCTCTCGTCATCCACGAGGCGAACGCGAAGCCTGGCCTCGCCAACCGCCTCGGCGCCAGATACACCAAGTTTGTCGGTGTCGCTTTCCACGGCACGAGGCTGCGTAATTCCCGGTTCGTCGGTATGCCGCTTCGCCGCGAGATCGAACGGCTCGACCGTGACGCTGCCAGGAAGGAAGGCAGGGAGGTCTTCGACCTCGCCGATGACCGCCCGACACTCCTGGTCACCGGCGGCTCGCTCGGTGCACGCAAGGTCAACCAGACGATCTACGATTCCCGCGACGCCATCATCGCCGCGGGTTTCCAGATCCTGCACATCATCGGTGACAAGTCCGAACTCACCGACCCCGGAACCCGCCACTACCGGATGGCGCAGTACTGCGACCGGATGGACCTCGCTCTCGCGGTTGCCGACTTCGCAGTCTCGCGTGCCGGCGCCGCGACGGTTTCCGAACTGAGCGCCCTTGGCATCCCGGCGGCGTATGTGCCGTACCCGGTCGGAAACGGCGAGCAGCGCTACAACGCGGCCGACGCCGTCAACGCCGGTGGCGCGGTCATCGTGCTCGATTCGAAGTTCACTCCCGAGTGGGTGTCGTCCTCGCTGATTCCGCTCATGACCGACCGGATGCGCGTCCAGGACATGGCCGTCCAGTCGCGGCTGATGGGAACCCTCGAGGGATCGACCCGGATGCTTGCCCTCATCCGCGAGGCCCTCGGGACCTCCTGACTCCCAGCCCACAGGCTTACACTCGACCTGCCGATGCGGCAGCATAACCACACCAGGAAGCACACAGTGATCAAACCCGACTTCACCATCGAGATTCCCGAAGAACTCGGAACCGTCCATTTCGTTGGTATCGGCGGATCCGGAATGAGCGGCATCGCCCGACTCTTCCTCGCAGCAGGACACACCGTCACCGGGTCAGACGTGCGTGACTCGGCGAACATCGAGGCGCTTCGCGAACTCGGCGCGAAGATCGCGATCGGGCACGATGCTGCGAATGTCGGCGACGCCGACACCCTCGTTGTGACGAGCGCGCTCTGGCCGACCAACCCCGAATATCTCCTCGCCAGGGAGCGCGGGATTCCCATACTGCACAGGTCACAGGCACTGGCCTGGATCATCAACGGCAAGCGGCTCGTTGCCGTGGCGGGGGCACACGGCAAGACCACCTCCACCGGCATGATCGTTACCGGTCTCCTCGGACTCTCCGAGAGCCCGAGCTTTGTGAACGGAGGCGTCATCGAATCGCTCGGCGTTTCGAGCGCAGCGGGCAGCGGTGACCTCTTCGTCGTCGAGGCTGACGAATCAGACGGCTCCTTCCTGCTGTACGACACAGCTGTGGCCCTCATCACCAACGTTGACGCCGATCACCTCGACCACTACGGCTCGTTTGAAGCGTTTGACGACGCGTTTGTGACGTTCGCGCAGAACGCCTCAGAGTTCGTCGTCATCTCGTCAGACGACCCCGGCGCGGTCCGTGTGACGAAGAAGCTCACTGACAAGCGGATCATCACCTTCGGTGAGAGCCCGGATGCCGACGTCCGCGTTTCCTCGATCAGCACAGAGGGTCCTGTGTCCTTCATCGTGAGCTACGAGGGGCAGGACAACGGGGCAACGCTCCGCGTCCCCGGCAAGCACAACGCCATCAACGCCGCCGGCGCATTCGCCGTTCTTGTCGGCCTGGGGTTCGGCGCTTCTGAGTCCCTCGCTGCGATCGCCGAATTCGGCGGCACCGAGCGCCGCTTCGAGCTTCACGGCGCCGTCGATGGCGTGAGCGTCTATGACGACTACGCCCACCACCCCACAGAGGTCGCAGCCGCGCTGTCAGCGGCGAGGACGGTTGTCGGTGAGGGGCGGATCATCGCGGTGCACCAGCCGCACCTGTACAGCCGAACCCGGCTCATGGCCGGCGAATTCGCCGAGACGCTCGAGTCGCACGCCGACGAGACCGTCGTCCTCGACGTCTACGGCGCGAGGGAAGATCCGGAGCCGGGCGTCACCGGCGCGCTGGTGTCGGAGAAGTTCCAAGACCCGGAGAAGGTCAGGTTCATTTCTGACTGGCAGGAAGCGGCCGACTACGTCGCGTCGATCGCGCGGCCGGGTGACTTCGTCATCACCCTCGGCTGTGGTGACGTGTACCGCATCGTCCCGCAGCTCCTCGGTTCACTGACCGCGTCACGGGGCTAGCTTCATGAAGCGCCCAGCGGGTTTTACCCCACAGCGACCGGCGAACCCGCCACGAGCCACCGGGGCTGAACGCGGTCCCGGTGCTGACGGTGCTGCCGGTCGTGCCGGGAACGCCGGGCGCGCCGACGCCGGGCGTGATGACACCGGCTCGTCCAGCGGCACGGGTCGTGCGCGGGATGCCAGGGGAGCCACAGCCACTCCCATCCCACTGTTCACTGCCGACGGGGAAAAGAAAGACCCGGCGGCGGGCGTTGCCGGAATCGGGTCCGCTGGCGGTTCGGGTAATACTCTCCGTGAGGCGCAGAAGCTGCGCAAGCGGCTCGAGCGCGCGGAGGTCAAGCGCTTCACTGCTGGCTCCCGCAGGGTGCGCCGCAACTGGCTCATAGGGATCGGCGGCATCGTCGTTCTCGCTCTCGCCGCTGTGGTCGCCGCGTACACTCCTCTGCTGTCCGTGCGAGAGATCCAGGTCGAGGGAGCGTTCCTCGTCAATTCCGACGCCGTCGTCGACGACCTGTCGAGCCAGCTCGGCTCGCCGTTCCCGCTCGTCGACGACACGGCCATCAAGGCCGCCCTGGTGACGTACCCGCTGATCGAGTCATATTCGATCCAGGCCCGGCCGCCGTCGACGCTCGTGGTTCGGCTCGTTGAGCGCACCCCGGTCGGCGCCCTGGCGACAGCCGACGGGTTCTCGGTCGTCGACGCCGCCGGAGTCGTCATCGCTGATTCGGCGACGCGGCCGCCGAACTACCCGCTGATCGCTGTCGATGGGGGTTCGGACGCCGACGGTTTCACGGCTGCCGCCTCAGCTCTTCGCAGCATTCCGGCAGAGTTGCTCGCCACTGTCGATGAGGTAACGGCGACGACAAAGGACGACGTGACTTTCACCCTCCGCGACAGCGAGGCGACGGTTGTCTGGGGGAGTGGGGACGAGTCGAAACTCAAGGCATACACGCTCACCAGACTCATGGCATCCCAGCCGGGTTATGACGTCTACGACGTCAGCTCCCCCTCTGTCGCCGTCGTGCGCTGACCCCGCGCCACGGTCAATTTCCGCGCCGGTTCCCCGACACGCGGGACAGGTCCCTGTGCCGGACTGATCTGGCCCTAACGTCAATCACAAGAAATGCATACTGAGCATAACTTTAAACCTTAACCTGAGGTTGAGGGTTCTCACCGGAGGCCGGACGTGACTACAAACCAGAACTACCTTGCCGTAATCAAGGTCGTCGGCATCGGCGGCGGCGGCGTCAATGCTGTCAACCGAATGATTGAGCTCGGCCTTCGCGGCGTCGAGTTCATCGCCATCAATACCGACGCACAGGCGTTGCTCATGAGCGACGCAGACGTCAAGCTCGACGTCGGACGCGAGATCACCCGCGGTCTCGGCGCCGGAGCGGACCCCGAGGTCGGCCGTCGCGCCGCCGAGGACCACGCTGAAGAAATCGAAGAAGCACTCGCGGGGGCCGACATGGTCTTCGTCACCGCCGGTGAGGGCGGCGGAACCGGTACCGGAGGCGCTCCCGTCGTCGCCCGGATCGCCAAGTCCATCGGTGCACTGACGATCGGTGTCGTCACGAAGCCGTTCGGCTTCGAAGGCCGTCGTCGCCAGGCTCAGGCCGAACTCGGCGTCGCGAAGCTCAAGGAAGAAGTCGACACGCTCATCGTCGTGCCGAACGATCGTCTCCTTGAGATCAGCGACCGCGGCATCAGCATGCTCGAGGCGTTCTCGACCGCCGACCAGGTGCTCCTCGCGGGTGTTCAGGGCATCACCGACCTGATCACGACACCAGGCCTGATCAACCTCGACTTCGCCGACGTGAAGAGCGTCATGCAGGGTGCCGGTTCCGCCCTCATGGGTATCGGTTCGTCGCGAGGCGCTGACCGCGCCATCAAGGCGGCGGAACTCGCTGTCGCGTCTCCCTTGCTCGAGGCATCGATCGAGGGCGCACACGGTGTTCTCCTGTCGATCCAGGGTGGCTCCAACCTCGGAATCTTCGAGATCAACGACGCCGCCCGCCTGGTCCAGGAAGCTGTGCACCCCGAGGCGAACATCATCTTCGGTGCCGTCATCGACGACACTCTCGGTGATGAAGTCCGGGTAACGGTTATCGCCGCCGGTTTTGACGGTGGCGAACCACCGTCGCGTGCGGGCGAGTCGGTTCGTGACGCCGTCATCACAACCGGTGGCGTCATGACGAGCGCTCCAGCGGTCGCCGCGGCCCCCTCGTCGAGCGCCGGCGCCGAGAAGGCTGCCAGCGGAGCTGTGCTCACCGAGGCGCCCCAGACCTGGCGCGTCACCGAGGAGTCGCTGTCCACCCCGCCAGCGGCCGCTGACCCGGCTTTTGCGGACGAGGACGAGCTCGACATTCCCGACTTCCTCAAGTAGGAAATGACCTCCGAGAACGAACAGACGCTCGGCCAGCTCTCGCTGGCCGAGCGTCTGGCGTCCGTGAAGAGCGGAATCGGCGATGCGCTTGCCGAAGCAGGCCGGACCGGTGCCGAGATCACCACAATTGTCGTCACCAAGTTCCACCCGGCGACGCTTGTCGAGGAGCTTTACCGGCTCGGAGTGCGCGACTTCGGTGAGAACAGACACCAGGAGGCCTCGCTGAAGGCCGCCGAACTCGCGCGGCTCACAGACCTCAACTGGCACTTCGTCGGGCAACTGCAGTCAAAGAAAGCCAGGCAGGTGAGGCAGTATGCGAGCGTGGTTCATTCCGTCGACCGCCCCGCGCTCGTGACAGCGCTTGCGACCGACGAGAGCGTTCCGGCGTTGCCGTGCTTCATCCAGATCAACCTGACCGACGACGCCGCACGCGGGGGAGTAGCGCCCTCGGGTCTTGAGCCACTCGTCGAGCAGGTCCTTGACGCTCCCGGGCTCGAGCTTCTTGGCGTGATGGCTGTCGCGCCGGTCGGCGGTGAGCCTCGCGAGGCTTTCGCTCGCCTCCGGGAGTACTCGGAGCGGGTCGTCGCCCTTCAGCCCGCTGCGTCCCATATCTCAGCGGGAATGTCACACGACTATCGTGAAGCCCTCCTCGAAGGCGCGACACACCTTCGCATTGGAACGGCAATCACGGGTATCAGGCCAACAGACGGTTAATGTTCATAGAGAAGGAACCGCACAAACGGAGGTAGCGATGTCCAACCCCCTGAAGAAGACCATGGTCTACCTTGGCCTCGCAGACGACGATCTTGAGTACGAAGCCCGGGATACCGCTGCGCCCCAGGCCGGACCGGCCGCGCAGAGCTCAGGCACGAGTGCCGCGAGCACACCGGCATCGACGCCGACCCCCGTCGCGAATCGAGCGCCGGTCACCCCGCTGCGCCGCCCGACGGCAACAACGCAGGCTGCACCCACTGAGCTCAACGAGATCCTCACTGTGCACCCCAAGCAGTACCGCGACGCGCAGGTCATCGCCGAGACGTTCCGTGACGGCGTTCCCGTCATCATCAACCTCTCGCAGATGAGCGAGGGCGACGCCAAGCGCCTCATCGACTTCGCGAGCGGACTCTCACAGGGTCTCTACGGAAAGATCGAGCGCGTGACGAGCAAGGTGTTCCTGCTCTCGCCCCAGCACGTTGCAGTGCTCGGGGATGCCGGTGGAGCTGCTGCGGCAGAATCCACCTTCTTCGCTCAGCAATAATTGACGGGTGGACTCCGTTCTTTCTCTGATTCGAAACATCCTGTATTTCGCGCTGCTGCTTTACTTCTTCGTGATGTGGGCGCGATTCGCACTCGACCTTGTGCGCACTTTCAAGCCCCGCTGGCGGCCCGAGAAGTTCGTCCTCGTCGTCGCCGAGCTGGTGTATTCGCTGACCGATCCTCCCATTCGGTTCTTCCGGCGAATCCTTCCGCCGATCCGGATGGGTGCGCTCGCACTCGATTTCGGCTGGAGCATCACGATGCTCTGCGTGATCATTGCGATGACCCTGGTCAACGTCATACTTCGCTGAGAGTTTTTCTGCGGGTACAGGCCCCGGTTATGCGCCACCGATGGTGATCGCCGCGCTCGTGCTCACCGCGCCGTCCGGAGTCGTTGCCGCGAGCACGCGCCGGTCCGGCTCCGGTCCTGCGCCGGGAGCGGTCATAGCGGTATCCTGAAACGCACGTGTCCTTCATCGCTTCGATCCCAGCTGAACCGCCGGGGACTTTGCTAGCGTAGGCACGTCCATTCGAGCCAAACCGAGCCAAAACAAGTAAGAGGTGGGAAGCCATGGCGCTAACTCCGGAAGATGTTGTCAACAAGCAGTTCCAGCAGACCAAGTTCCGCGAGGGATACGACCAGGACGAGGTCGACGACTTCCTCGATGAGGTCGTCGTCGAATTGCGGCGTCTGCTCCAGGAGAACCAGGAACTTCAGGCCAAGCTCGAAGCCGCCGGTTCCGACTCGGGCGAACGTCCGGCTGAGGCCGCTGCAGCCCCGGCTCCGGTAGCCGCACCTGTTGCTCAGGCCGCACCGGCACAGGACGACTCTGAGTCGTCCTCGAGCCTGCTCCAGCTCGCCCGTCGCCTGCACGACGAGCACGTCCGCGAGGGTGCCGAGAAGCGCGACGCTCTCATCGCCGAAGGACACGCGACAGCCGCTCGCGTCGTCGCCGAGGCCGAGGCCAAGCAGCGTGCCCAGATGAACATCCTCAACGAGGAGCGCGCAACCCTCGAGAAGAAGATCGACGGACTCCGCGAGTTCGAGCGCGAGTACCGCCAGAAGCTCCGCGGTTACATCGAGAACCAGCTCAAGGAACTCGACGCAGACGGCGGGCCGAGCGCACAGGGAACCGGTTCCGGTTTCGCGTCAAGCGCCGAAAAGTCCAACGTCTAAGGTTTTGCCCAAGACACCAGCTGGTTCTCCCAGTGTTCGAGCGCTCGTCGTTCTCGCGGTCATCGCGGGAACGGCGCTCGCGCTCGATCAATTCACCAAATACCTCGTCGTTTCGAACCTGCCGCTCGGTGAGCGGGTCAGTGTCGTCGGCGACGTGCTGTTCTTCCAGTTCGTGAAGAATCCCGGTGCCGCGTTCTCGCTCGCCGCCGGCAGCACCTGGATCTTCTCCATCCTCGCGACCGCGGTCACAATCGCGATTCTGGTTCTCGCGAGGAAGATTCGTTCTCTCGGCTGGGCCGTTGTTTTCGGGTTGCTTCTCGGCGGCGTTCTCGGCAACCTCACCGACCGGTTCTTCCGCGAGCCGTCGTTCGGCCTCGGCCACGTCATCGACTTCATCTCGACGCCGTGGATGATGCCAGCGATCTATAACGTCGCCGACATCTGCATCGTCTCGAGCATGGGGCTCTTCATCATCCTGACCCTCCGCGGTATCAACCTCGACGGCACCCGCACGGTCAGCGTCAAGGACGAGGCGGATGCCACGCCAGCGGGTGAGCAGGACGGTTCCCCGCACGAAACCGCGCGCGCTGTCGAGACGCCGGTTTCCGGCCCGAACCACCCAGCTGCCTGATGGAAACCCGCAGCCTCCCCATCCCTGACGGGCTTGACGGTTCCCGCGTCGACGCCGGTCTCGCCAAGGTCCTCGGCTTCTCCCGGAGCTTCGCCGCCGAAGTCGCCGAGGCGGGTGGCGTGATGATCGACGGGCGGACCGTCGACAAGTCGGATCGCCTCCGCGCCGGGGGCTGGCTCGAGGTGTCATGGGCGCCCCGGCAGGAGCCCGTCGTCGTTCCTCAGATCGTGTCCGACCTGAGGGTCGTCTACGACGATGACGACATCATCGTGGTCGACAAGCCGACCGGCGTCGCCGCCCACCCCTCGGTGGGCTGGACCGGGCCAACCGTTCTTGGCGCCCTTGCCGGCGCCGGGTACTCAGTGGCGACGTCCGGCGCCACGGAGCGCGCAGGTATCGTCCACCGACTGGATGTCGGCACAACAGGACTCATGGTCGTTGCCAAGAGCGAGCGGGCGTACACGGCGCTCAAGCGTGCGTTCCACGACCGGGAGGTCGAGAAGATCTACCACGCGGTCGTACAGGGGCACCCTGACCCGCTCGCCGGCACCATCGACGCGCCGATCGGACGCCACCCCAGGCACGACTGGAAGTTCGCGGTCACCGCAGAGGGCAAGCCGTCGGTGACGCACTACGAAACTCTTGAAGCTTTTCCGAGCGCTTCGCTGCTCGAGATCCACCTCGAATCCGGCCGCACCCACCAGATCCGGGTACACATGGCCGCCCAGCGGCATCCGTGCGTCGGGGATCCTCTCTACGGCGCAGATCCCACGATTTCCGCTCGACTCGGGCTCACCCGACAGTGGCTGCACGCCCGCCAGCTGTCGTTCACGCACCCGGGCACGGGGGAGTGGGTCACCTTTACTTCCGACTACCCGGCGGACCTCCAGCACGCACTCGATGTCCTCCGCGAGGATTAGGCTTGTAGTCCAGCCCACCAGCTTCACGGAGAAGTCTTGACCTCATCAGACGACTCGTTCGTTCACCTGCATGTCCACAGCGAGTACTCGATGCTCGACGGCGCCGCGCGCGTCAAACCACTGATCGACGCCGCCATCGCCGAGAAGATGCCGGCCGTCGCCGTCACCGACCACGGCAACATGTTCGGTTCCTTCGACTTCTGGCGTACCGCAACGGCGGCCGGAATCAAACCCATCATCGGCACAGAGGCGTACGTCACGCCCGGTACCCACCGCAGTGACAAGACCCGCGTTCGCTGGGGTTCGAGCACCCAGGGTCGCGACGACGTCTCCGGTAGCGGCGCGTACACCCACATGACCCTCCTCAGCGAGACCACAGAGGGCATGCACAACCTGTTCCGGATGTCGTCGCTCGCGTCGATCGAGGGTTACTACTTCAAGCCGCGCATGGACCGCGAACTGCTCTCCACCTACGCAAAGGGCGTCATCGGCACGACCGGCTGCGCCGGTGGCGAGATCCAGACCCGGCTCCGTCTCGGCCAGTACGACGAGGCGAAGAAAGCCGCCGCCGAGTTCCAGGACATCTTCGGCAAAGACAACTTCTTCTGTGAGGTGATGGACCACGGAATCGACGTCGAGCGACGCACGATGAGTGACCTGTTCAAGCTCGCCAAGGAGCTCGACCTGCCGCTTCTCGCCACCAACGACCTGCACTACACCCACGCGCACGACGCCAAGGCACACGCGGCGCTGCTCTGCGTTCAGTCCGGATCCACCCTCGACGACCCCAACAGGTTCAAGTTCGACGCAGACGAGTTCTATCTCAAGTCGGCGGAGCAGATGCGCCAGCTCTTCAGGGACCACCCCGAGGCCTGCGACAACACGCTCGCCATCGCCGAGCGCTGCAACGTCGAGTTCAACACCAGCGCGAGCTACATGCCCCGGTTCCCTGTGCCTGCCGGCGAGACCGAGGAGACCTGGTTCCTCAAGGAGGTCGAGCGCGGCCTCCACGTTCGCTACCCGAACGGCATCCCAGACGACGTTCGCGCGCGCGCCAACTACGAAGCCGGCGTCATCGTGCAGATGGGTTTCCCCGGTTACTTCCTGGTCGTCTCCGACTTCATCAAGTGGTCGAAGGAGAATGGCATCCGCGTCGGACCTGGTCGAGGTTCGGGGGCAGGGTCGATGGTCGCGTACGCGATGAAGATCACCGACCTCGACCCGCTCGTGCATGGCCTCATCTTCGAGCGGTTCCTCAACCCTGACCGCGTCTCGATGCCCGACTTCGACGTCGACTTCGACGATCGTCGCCGCGGCGAGGTCATCCACTACGTCACCGAGAAGTACGGCGACGAGCGAGTGGCGCAGATCGTCACCTACGGAACCATCAAGGCCAAGCAGGCGCTCAAGGACTCCTCGCGCGTCCTCGGCTTCCCCTTCGGCATGGGTGACAAGCTCACCAAGGCGATGCCGCCGCCCGTCATGGGCAAGGACGTACCGCTCACCGGCATCTTCGACAAGACCCATCCGCGTTACAAGGAAACGGTCGACCTCCGCACGATCGTCGAGACGGATGCCGAGGCGAGGACCGTCTTCGACACCGCGCTCGGGATCGAGAACCTCAAGCGCCAGTGGGGCGTCCACGCGGCGGGCGTGATCATGTCGAGCGACCCGCTCATCGACATCATCCCGATCATGAAGCGCGAGCAGGACGGCCAGATCGTCACGCAGTTCGACTACCCGGCCTGCGAGTCCCTCGGGCTGATCAAGATGGACTTCCTCGGGCTGCGCAACCTCACCATCGTGAGTGACGCGCTCGACAACATCGAGTCGAACCGCGGCCACCGGATCGAACTCGAGGAACTCACGCTCGACGACCCAGGCGCATACGAGTTGCTCGCCCGCGGCGACACCCTCGGCGTTTTCCAGCTCGACGGTGGTCCGATGCGGAGCCTCCTCCGGTCGATGAAGCCCGACAACTTCGAAGACATCTCGGCAGTCATCGCGCTCTACCGACCGGGCCCGATGGGCGCGGACTCGCACACCAATTACGCACTGCGTAAAAACGGCCTGCAGGCGATTACGCCCATCCACCCCGAACTCGAGGAGCCGCTCCAGGAGATCCTCGGTGGAACATACGGCCTCATCATCTACCAGGAGCAGGTGATGAGCGTCGCGCAGAAGCTCGCGGGCTTCTCACTTGGACAGGCGGATATTCTTCGGCGCGCCATGGGCAAGAAGAAGAAATCCGAACTCGACAAGCAGTTCGAGGGATTCTCGGGCGGCATGCACGAGCGGGGATACTCGGATGCCGCGATTAAAGCGGTGTGGGACATCCTCCTTCCGTTCTCCGACTACGCCTTCAACAAGGCGCACTCGGCCGCATACGGCGTTGTGTCTTATTGGACGGCCTACCTCAAGGCGCACTACCCGGCCGAGTACATGGCTGCCTTGCTCACGAGCGTCGGCGATGCCCGCGACAAACTCGCCATCTACCTCAACGAGTGCAGGCGAATGGGTATCCAGGTGCTCCCGCCAGACGTCAACCAGTCGATCGGCTTCTTCGCCGCCGTTGGTGAAGACATCCGCTTCGGCCTTGGCGCCGTGCGAAACGTCGGTTTCAACGTCGTCGAGGCGATCCGGGCGACCCGGGAGCGTGAGGGCGAGTTCACCTCCTTCCACGACTTCCTGCGCAAGGTTCCACTCCAGGTCGCCAACAAGCGCACCATGGAGTCGCTGATCAAGGCCGGCGCGTTCGACTCTCTCGGCGCCACGAGGCGCGGGCTCATCGAAATCCACGAGGATGCTGTCGAGAGCGCGGTGAGCCTCAAGCGCAACGAGGCCAACGGGCAGGTCGACCTCTTCGGCGGGATCTTCGAACTGGATGCAACCGCTGAGGCGATGCCCGACCGCCCGGAGTGGTCGAAGAAAGACAAGCTCGCGTTTGAGCGCGACATGCTCGGTCTGTACGTATCAGATCACCCACTCGCCGGTCTTGAGCTCGAACTGGCCAAGCACGCGACCACCACGATCACCGACCTGCTGACGTCCGATCACACGGAGGATGGCGACACCGTCACGATCGCAGGCCTCACCACGAGCGTGCAGCACCGGGTGGCGAAGACCTCCGGGAACCAGTACGGCATGATCCAGGTGGAGGACTTCGGTGGCGAAATCACCGTGATGTTCATGGGGAAGGCGTATCAGGAGTTCGCCCCGACCCTCGTGAACGACTCGGTCGTCGTGGTCAGGGGACGCGTCAGCATGCGCGATGACGGCATGAACCTGCACGCATACAGCATTTTCTCGCCGGAGATCGGCCAGGGTGGCTCTTCCGGGCCGCTCACGCTGACGATGCCCGATTCGCGGGCGACGACCGAACTGGTCACCCAGCTCGGCGGCATCCTGACCCGGCACTCGGGTGACGCGGAAGTGCGGCTGAAGCTGGTCCGTGGCGACATCGCCCGACTCTTTGAAATCCCGTACCCCGTGAAAGTGACGCCGGACCTCTTCGGAGAGCTGAAGTCGTTGCTCGGCCCGAATTGCCTCGGCTAGGATCGGCTGAACCCGTTCGGGGCACAGTGGTGCTTCGCCGTGACCACCGTGCTCAGCGCGGGATCGAAGGAAAAACGCTATGAATAACCCTGACAACCGGCCCGTTGACCCTGCGCGAGACGAGCCTGTCACCGCCGCCGGAGAACCTGTCGCACAGCCCGCAGCCGCCTGGCCCGCTGAACCGGCAGACGGTTCGCTCGGCGACCCGGCTGCGGCACCGCAACCGGCTGAGCCTGTCGGTGACACTGGCTCGGATGCCACGCCACCCTCGTTCGCTGATCAGCGGTTCCAGGGTGAGGAGTTCCAGGGCGAGCGTCTGGACACGCAGGGACATGAGGCGCAGTATCAGGCTGAGCAGTACGAGCAGCCGCAGTATGAGCAGCCGCAGTATCAGGCTGGCCAGGCGACGCAACCGCAGTATGCCGCCGGTGGCTACCAGCCTGAGCAGTATCCTTCCGGGCAGTACCCCGCTCAGCAGTACCCCGCTGGGCAGTACCCGGTGGAGCAGTCTCCCGCTCAGCAGTACCCGGTGGAGCAGTATCCCGCTGAGCAGTACGTCGGCTATCCCGACCAGCAGTATTCCGCTGAGCAGTACGCCACCGAGCAGTATCCCGCTGAGCAGTACACGGGCCAGCCGTACCCGACCCAGTCGGACGAGGGCCAGGCGCCCGGCCAGATTCCGGCCGGACTTCCGGGCGGCGCCGGGCCAGGACCTCGGTCAGGATCGCTGCCGGGTGCCGGAACCGCACCTCGACCGAAAAAGCCCAGCCGCCCGCGTACCGACGAGAACGGCGCCCCATATGGGGTCGGCCCGTTCAGCCTGCGCGAGATCGTCTTTCTGATTCTCGCCGCACTCGTTGTCGTCGCCTCATTCCTTCCCTTTATCGGAGGCGTGTACGCGGACCTGTTCGGATACTCGAGCCTGTGGGCCCCTGCTCCGTGGCTCGCCATCCCGGGAGCGTTGCTCCTCGCCTCCGCTGGAGCGCTCATCGTCATCCGTCGGCTGCAACCGCAACGGCGGCTCAGTGTCGGCTCGCTCTCCGTCGACCAGTTCGCCTCGGTAGCCGCGGTTACGACCGCCGGTTTCTATCTCGGGTCGCTGTTCCTGTTGCTCGGATTTACCGCGTGGTTCCGACCCGGTGCCTTCGGCGGGAATCCTGGCGGCGACAACTTCGACGGACTCACGCCGGGAGCTGGTCTCATTCTCGGCTTGATCTTCTCGCTGGCGAGCATTGTCCCCACGGCCTGCGCCATGTTTGTGCCCGTCTTCGCGGAGGATTTCAGCCGCCGTGCGGAGATCCCGGCGCACCCTGCCGCGAGGGAGGCCGCCGTCGTTCCGGTTCGGCCCCGCCCCGTGCGCCACACCGCAGAGCACCAGCCCGAGGTGCATCACTACGGCCTCGAGCACTCGGGGTCTGTGCAGCTGACCCCCGCTGATACACGTCCAGAAGACTTTGCCGCGTACCGCCGAAGCGGATGGTCACCGGATTCCGTGTCAGACACCGACTCTCAATACGCCGAGTTCCAGGAGGCGCGGGCGAGTGTCCCCGGGTCCCGCGCCGACGGTTCGGATTCGAGTGTCCCTCTCGCCACGCAGCCCCCCACCGGCCTCGCGGGCGGGCCGACGGACGACTCTCTCCTCGGCGATGAGATCGACGAAATTCAGACGGGCGAAGAGCCCGCACCCGTGTCGGCGATCCGTCACGTGGCGGAACAGGAATCCCTCGCCGACGCGTCCGGACAGGAAAGCCACGAGGTGGCACCGTCCGCCACACCACAACACCCGTCAGCCCCGGAGCCCGCGTCCCGCACCGAGGTTCTGGACCCCCCACTCGAGACCGAGCCCGAGAGGGCGTCGGAAGCCGGCGCTGAACTCGCCCCTGAGCTGCAGCCCGAGCTCGCACCCGAGCTCGCGCCAGAGCTTGCACCCGAGATCGAGATCGAGATCGAGGACGAGCTCGCGCCGGAGACGGTTTCCGAGACCGGGCCAGAGCTCCTGCCGGAGACTGTGCCGGCGACCGTTCCCGACGCGCGCGACGAGCGCGTCCCTGATGTGGTTCACTCGGCATCAGCCCAGCAGGGGGAGCAGGACTCCGGGGGGGCGCCGCCGACGGTCATTTCGACGCAGCCGTTCTGGGTGTTCTCACCGGTTCCGCTCGTTGTTGTCGATGAGGAGAGTGGCGCACCGGTCTTCGAGATCGGCCCGGACGCCTGGGCACTCGCGATCATCGACCGCGGCACCGAACTCGTGATCCGTCACGATGACGGCAGGGTCGGCGTTCTGCGGGAGATTACCGGGATTATGCGCGGCTAGGCGAGTTCGCCGGGGCGCAAATACTGGCGTTCGTGGTAGAGCAGGGGAGCGTCGTCCGCGCCGACCTCACCGCTCTCGATCTGCACCACGACGATGGCGCTGTTGTGAACGGTGAACCGCTCGATAACCCGGCCGATCATCCACGTGGTGACGTTGTCCAGAATGGGCAGCCCGTGCTCGCCCTCGTGCCAGTGCTCACCGACGAACCTCGACGCATTGTCTCCGGCCATGATTTGGGCGAGTGACCGGTTGCGTGCACCGAGCATGTGGATGACGACCCTGTCGGTGTCGGCGATCGCCGGCCAGCTGCTCGCACTGCGTGCCAGGTTGAACGTCGCAAGCGGGGGCACGGCACTGAGCGATGCGAGCGAGGTGGCGGTGAAACCCACAGGTTTCCCATTGGCGTCCCTTGCCGTGATCGCTGCGACGCCGGCCGCGTGCCGACGGAACGCCGCTTTGAACGCTTCGAGGTCCTGCTGCATGGGGTTCATCCTGTGTGGAATTCCTTTCACTGGGCCGAGTGGCCGGGCCCCGGGGAGCGGGCGATAGACTGGGACTGCCATGATCAAGACGAAAATTCAGACCATCGACCTGCGCGGTATTCAGCCTACCCGCGCCGAACTGCTGCAGCGGATCCCGCGTCCGATCGTCAATATTGCCGTCGCGAGCGAAGCCGCCGAGCGGTTGATCAGTGAGGTTCGCCTCGAGGGTGAAAGCGCCCTCAAGCGGCACGCGGAAACATTCGACGGTGTTCGCGACGCGTCGATCGCCGTTGATCCCTCGGAGATCGCCGCGGCCGTGGCTGGACTCGACCCCGCCGTTCGCGCAGCACTCGATCGATCGATCGAACGCGTGCGAGCCGCAAGCGCCGCCCAGCTCCCTGTCTCCGCCACAACGAGTTTTGGGCAGGGCGCGCAGGTTCACCAGCGCTGGCAGCCGGTCGAGCGCGTTGGTCTGTACGTACCGGGCGGTAAAGCGCCGTTGGCCTCGAGCGTTGTCATGAACGTGGTTCCCGCCCAGGTGGCCGGCGTCCCCTCCATCGCACTTGCTTCACCAGCGCAGAAGGAATTCGGCGGACGTGTGCACCCGACAATCCTCGCCGCCGCCGGTCTTCTCGGCATTGACGAGGTGTACTCAATGGGCGGCGCGAGCGCTATCGGTGCGCTTGCCTACGGCGTCGAGTCACTCGGACTGCTGCCCGTCGACGTCGTCACCGGCCCTGGGAACATTTACGTCGCCGCGGCAAAGCGCCTTGTGCGCGGAGTGGTCGGTATCGACTCCGAAGCGGGGACAACCGAGATCCTGGTGATCGCGGATGCTGCCGCCAACCCTCGATTCGTCGCCGCAGACCTGATCAGCCAGGCAGAGCATGACGAGGCCGCCGCGTCGGTCCTCGTCACTGACTCGGCCGAGTTCGCCGAGCTGGTTGCGCGCGAACTGGATGAGCTCGCCGCGGCCACAGCGAACTCAGCCCGGGTGATCGAGGCGCTCGGCGGCCAGCAGTCGGCGATTGTCCTCGTCGACGATATGCACGCCGCAGCACGGTTCAGTAACGCGTACGGGCCAGAGCACCTCGAAATCCAGACCGCAGACAACGAGGCGGTGCTCTCACTCATCTCCACGGCGGGGGCGATCTTCCTTGGACCGTTCTCTCCCGTCAGCCTCGGCGACTATCTCGCCGGGTCCAACCACGTCCTGCCGACCGGGGGGCAGGCCCGTTTCTCGTCCGGACTCGGCGCATACACCTTCCTTCGCCCCCAGCAGGTGGTCGAGTACGGCCAGGCGGCGCTCGGGGACGTGGCTGAGAATGTGGTCGCGCTCAGCGGAGCTGAGGAGCTTCCCGCGCACGGCGAAGCAGTCACCGTTCGATTGTCATAGCGTCGACTCGCGTCGAAGCACCCGTCCAGCCGGAGTAGCCATCATGTTCTGTCCTTTCTGCCGCCATCCCGATTCCCGCGTCATCGACTCCCGCACCAGTGATGACGGGCTTTCCATCCGGCGGAGACGGCAGTGCCCGGAATGCGGCCGTCGCTTCAGCACAACCGAAACAGCGAGCCTCAACGTCATCAAGCGCAGCGGGGTCGTTGAGCCCTTCTCGCGCGACAAGGTCGTTTCGGGAGTGCGCAAGGCGTGCCAGGGCCGGCCGGTGACCGATTCCGACCTCGCCGTTCTGGCGCAAAAGGTGGAGGAGTCGATCCGGCAGACCGGCACAAGCCAGATCGATGCCAACGAAATCGGCCTCGCCATTCTCACGCCGCTCCGGGAACTCGACGAGGTCGCCTACCTCCGCTTCGCCAGCGTCTACCAGGGGTTCGATTCGCTCGAGGATTTCGATGCCGCGATCGCGTTGCTCCGGGTTGAGCACGCATCCGACACTGCCGACGACGCTCGCGACGCCGTCGAGCGGTGACAGCGCCGACGATGTATCAGTTCTTCTTCCGTACTGTCCTCTCGAAACTCGACCCCGAGGTCGCCCACCACCTGGCATTCGACGCGATCCGGTTGCTTGGCAACCGGAGGGTGGCTGCTGCGCTCGGGCGCGCGACGGCGCCGAGCGCCGATCTCAGCGTGTCGACGCTCGGACTGACGTTTCCCACACCGTTCGGCGTTGCTGCGGGGTTCGACAAAGACGGCGAGGCCGTCCTTGGACTCGGGGCGCTCGGGTTCGGGCACGTCGAAGTCGGCACGCTCACGGCACACTCGCAACCGGGGAACCCGAAACCGCGCCTGTTCCGGCTCGTGCCGGATCGTGCGGTGATCAACCGGATGGGGTTCAACAACGGCGGCGCAGCTGAAGCCGCAGCGCGACTCGCACACGTGCGTCTGGCCAGGAACCGCCCGGTGCTCGGGGTGAACATCGGAAAGAGCCGCGTGGTGTCCGTCGACAACGCCGTCGCCGATTACCTGACGAGCACCAGACTTCTGGCTCCGGTCGCGGATTACCTCGTTGTCAACGTCAGCTCTCCGAACACGCCGGGTCTTCGCGGACTTCAGGAGCTCGACAGGCTCGCGCCGCTGCTTGCCGCTGTCAAGACCGCCGCCGGTGCCACCCCCCTTCTCGTCAAGATCGCCCCTGACCTCAGCGACGAGGAGGTGACCCGGATCGCGGAACTCGTGGTCTCGACCGGCCTCGACGGCATCATTGCGACGAACACTACGATCTCTCGGGAGGGCCTCACGACGGACAGTGCCGTGGTCGAGGCCGCCGGGGCTGGCGGACTCTCCGGCGCCCCACTCGCGAAACGTTCACTCGAGGTGCTCCGCCTGATCAGGCGCGTCGTGCCTGACTCGATGTGCGTAATCTCGGTGGGAGGGGTCTTCACCGCGCGCGACGTCCAGGAGCGCATCGATGCCGGCGCAACCCTCGTCCAGGGCTACACGGCGTTCCTGTACCTCGGGCCGTTATGGGCGCGCCAGGTCAACCGGGGTCTTTCCGCACTCCGGGCCTAACGAAAAACCGCCCCACCGAGACGGTGAGGCGGTTTTCAGTGGGTCAGGCTGGGTAGTCCCCGCGTTTGACCTGCGGCTTCGGAAGCCGAAGGACGCGCAGCTGCAGCGCGCGCATCCCGGCATACCAGCGCACGCCCCGTTCGACGTTGTCCGTACCGAACTTGGCGCGGAGCTTTTTGCGGATGACGGTGCCCATCCAGAAGCAGTCGATGAGGGCGATGAGGAAGAACGCCCAGAGCGCCAGCATCCCGTACACCTGAACGACCGGGGAGGGGATGAGCGTCAGGATGATCACGACGAACATCACGGGGATGAGGAACTCACCGATGTTGAAGCGGGCGTCGACGTAGTCTCGAACCCAGCGCTTCTGTACCCCCCGGTCTCTCTGCGGGAGATAACGCTCATCTCCTGCAGCCAGGCCGATCCTCGCCTTCTCGCGGGACTCCGCGAGTTTGGCGCGGGCTGCCAGCTTCGCTTCCTTGCGGTCGCCTGGCACGAGGGGGCGCTTATTGAGGGCCTCCCGCTCCTTGCGCGTCGGCGTCGGCCTGCCCTTGCCAGCAGCGGCAATACGTTCCGCGGTCTGGTCGGGAGTTTCGATGATTGGCTCGGCTGTCGAGCGTGGTGTGTGTTTGGTCACTGTGGGTCCTAGCGCTGGATACCTCTTAAGATTACCTGCATGACCTCAGACTCCGAACACACGTCTACCACGCTCACAGCAATCGATGCAGATATTCACACCGCCGTCTCCGGAGGGATGCCGGCTGCGATCGCAGACCTCTCCGATCTTGTGCGCATTCCGAGTGTTTCCTGGGCCGCATTCGACCCTGCCCACGTGCGAGCGAGCGCGGAGGCGGTCGCAGCACTGGCCGAGGCGACGGGACTTTTCGACGTTGTCGAGGTCAAGCAGGCGCCGATCGATGACACGTCAGAACTTGGGCAGCCAGCGGTTCTCGCCACCCGGAAGGCACGAAACGGTGCTCCAACCGTCCTGCTCTATGCGCACCACGACGTCCAGCCTCCCGGCAAGGATGACGACTGGGACTCTAAGCCGTTCGAGCCGACGGTCAAGGGTGACAGGATCTATGGCCGCGGTGCCGCCGACGACAAGGCGGGAGTGATGGCCCACATCGCGTCGCTTCGCGCGCTCAAGGAGGTGCTCGGCTCGGACTTCGACCTCGGTCTCGCGCTGTTCATCGAGGGGGAGGAGGAGTTCGGTTCGCGCTCGTTCGCCAATTTCCTCACCGACAACCGTGGGGCCCTCACCGCCGACGCCATCGTCGTCGCCGACTCCAACAACTGGGATGAGGTGACCCCCGCGATCACGGTGGGCCTCCGCGGCAACGTCACCTTCCGCCTGACGGTGCGCACTCTCGGGCACGCCAGCCACTCCGGCATGTTCGGGGGAGCGGTGCCCGACGCGATGCTCGCGACCATCAAGCTCCTCGCCGCCTTCTGGGACGAGTCCGGATCCGTCGCCGTCGACGGCCTCGAGAGCTACTCAGGCGAGACCCCCGAATACTCCGAGGCCCAATTGCGCGAAGAGACCGGCCTCTTGCCCGGCGTATCGCCCCTTGGAACCGGTACCATCCTCTCGCGGATCTGGAACCAGCCTTCGGTGACCGTCACGGGGATCGACGCGCCGAGCGTCGCCAACGCGTCGAACACCCTCTCGCCCGTCGTCTCGGTCAAGGTGAGCGCGAGAATCGCTCCAGGCCAGAATGCGACAGACGCAGAGCAGGCAATTCGCGCCCACATCGCGGCACACACCCCGTTCGGCGCTGAGGTCGAGATCGACGACGTCGACCTCGGCGACCCGTTCCTCGTCGACGGCTCCGGGGCCATCTTCGGCGAAGCGAAGCGGGCGATGAAGGACGCGTGGGGCACGGAGGCGGTCGAGCTCGGGGTCGGAGGGTCGATTCCGTTCATCGCGGACCTCGTGCGTGTGTTCCCCGCGGCCGAGATCCTGGTCACCGGAGTCGAGGATCCGCACTCGCGGGCACACAGCCCCAACGAGTCTCTCCACCTCGGCGTCTTCTCCCGGTCTGTGCTCGCGGAGGCCCTCCTGCTTGCCCGCCTGAACGCGGGTCCACAGGCGGCTGGGCGCTGAGCCGCCCGAGCGAAACCGGACGGATAACCCGGATGGTCCCCGTCACAGCGATTGCGCGGTTGCGGGGATTACACTGGGGCCAGATGTGTAACTACAGGTCAGTCCACTACCGAGGAGAGTCATGAGCGACACAACGCTGACATCCACCATGCCGCAGCCCGCTACCCACGGTGTAGGCCTCAGCGATACCGCTGCAGCCAAGGTGAGGAGCCTCCTCGAGCAGGAGGGCAGGGACGACCTTCGGTTGAGGGTCGCCGTCCAGCCCGGCGGCTGTTCCGGACTCATTTACCAGCTCTACTTCGACGAGCGCATGCTCGAGGGCGACGCGACAGTCGATTTCGGTGGCGTCGAAGTTATCGTCGACAAGATGAGCGTTCCGTATCTCGACGGCGCGTCGATCGACTTCGAGGACACCATCCAGAAGCAGGGATTCACCATCGATAACCCGAACGCCGGCGGAAGCTGCGCGTGTGGAGACAGCTTCCACTAGGCGAATATTCAGCAAATCGTGCAGGGGACACGCCACGTGTGGCGGGTCCCCTGCTTCTTTTAACCCGGGTCGACCGGCGGAATTCGCGGTACCACGGCCCAATTGGTCGAGAGCGGTGGCGTCAATCGGGCTAGACTGAAAGCTGAAATAACACTGTCATCGAAAGGTCCCAGGTGCGCTCGAATCGTCGACTCCGATGGGCTGCTATACCGGTTGCCATCACGCTTGCCGTGGTTCTGGCCGGCTGTACCCAGGCCGAACTTCACGGTTATCTTCCAGGATTTCTGGAGGGTGAACCGCCCGTAACAAACAACACAGAGCGTGTTGCCGGTCTGTGGGTGACCTCATGGATAGTCCTTCTCGGCGTTGGCCTTCTCACCTGGGGACTCACGCTCTGGGCAATCATCGTTTACCGCCGGCGCAAGGGCCAGACCGGCCTGCCGGTGCAGATGCGCTACAACATGCCGATCGAGATCTTCTACACGATCGTGCCGCTGATCCTCGTCCTCGGTTTCTTCGCGTTCACCGCGCGTGACCAGGAGATCATCGAGACTCAGTTCGAAAACCCGGACGTTGAAATCCAGGTCTTCGCAAAGCAGTGGGCGTGGGACTTCATTTACACGGATGCCGTTGACGGCGAAGATGTGTGGTCCGTTGGCATCCAGGCCCAGGAAGAAGAAGGTGCCCCAGCAGGCACCATCGACCAGGAGCAGCTGCCGACCCTGTACCTCCCCGTTGGCGCTGACGTCAAGATCGCGCTCGAATCGCGCGACGTCATCCACTCGTTCTGGGTCATCGACTTCCTTTACAAGAAGGACATGTTCCCCGGTGCAACCAACTACATGTCGATCACGCCGCAGCGTGAGGGAACCTACGCGGGCAAGTGCGCCGAGCTCTGTGGTGAATACCACTCGCTCATGCTCTTCAACGTCGAGGTCGTTGACCAGGAAACCTACGATGAGTACGTTCGCGGCCTCGCTGAAGAAGGCAACGTCGGCGACTACGGCTCCGAGTACGACAGAAACAGCAATCTGCCAGGCGTAGACGCGCCCGTCCGAGAAGGAGAGGGCGAATAATCATGGCTACTACTATTGAGCTTCCCGCCGGACAGGCACGGGTTGTCAACAGCACCCGCGTCGAGAAAAAGGGAAACGTCCTGGTCAACTGGATCACATCCACTGACCACAAGACGATCGGGTACATGTACCTGATCGCGTCCTTCGTGTTCTTCTGCATCGGCGGCGTGATGGCACTGATCATCCGCGCACAGCTCTTCGAACCGGGCCTCAACCTGCTCGAGACGAAGGAACAGTACAACCAGCTGTTCACGATGCACGGAACGATCATGCTCCTCATGTTCGCGACACCGCTCTTCGCCGGGTTCGCCAACGTGTTGATGCCCCTGCAGATCGGTGCACCGGATGTTGCGTTCCCGCGACTGAACGCCTTCGCGTTCTGGCTGTTCCTCTTCGGCAGCCTCCTCGCTATCGGTGGCTTCCTCACCCCGCAGGGTGCGGCATCCTTCGGCTGGTTCGCGTATGCACCGCTCTCGAGCACGACGTTCTCTCCCGGCGTCGGCGGTAACCTCTGGGTTCTCGGCCTCGCGCTCTCGGGTTTCGGAACGATTCTCGGTGGTGTGAACTTCATCACGACGATCATCACGATGCGTGCACCAGGCATGACGATGTTCCGGATGCCGATCTTCACCTGGAACACGCTCGTCACCTCACTCCTGGTGCTGATGGCGTTCCCTGTTCTCGCCGCTGCGCTGTTCGGCCTGGGTGCTGACCGCGTCTTCGACGCCCACGTGTACGACCCGGAAAACGGGGGAGTGATCCTCTGGCAGCACCTCTTCTGGTTCTTCGGCCACCCAGAGGTGTACATCATCGCGCTGCCGTTCTTCGGCATCGTCAGCGAGGTCTTCCCGGTCTTCAGCCGCAAGCCGATCTTCGGGTACAAGACTCTCGTCTACGCGACGATCTCGATCGCGGCGCTCTCGGTCACGGTGTGGGCTCACCACATGTACGTCACCGGCTCCGTCCTGTTGCCGTTCTTCTCGCTCATGACGATGCTCATCGCGGTTCCCACAGGTGTGAAGATCTTCAACTGGATCGGCACCATGTGGCGAGGTTCAGTGACATTCGAGACGCCCATGCTCTGGGCTATCGGCTTCCTCGTGACCTTCACCTTCGGTGGACTCACCGGCGTGATCCTCGCGTCGCCTCCGCTGGACTTCCACGTGTCTGACACCTACTTCGTTGTCGCCCACTTCCACTACGTCGTCTTCGGCACAGTGGTGTTCGCGATGTTCAGTGGGTTCTACTTCTGGTGGCCCAAGTGGACCGGAAAGATGCTCAACGAGAAGCTCGGTTACTGGCACTTCTGGTTGCTCTTCATCGGGTTCCACACCACGTTCCTGATCCAGCACTGGCTCGGCGTGATGGGTATGCCGCGACGCTACGCGACCTACTCACCGGAAGACGGTTTCACCTGGATGAACCAGCTGTCGACCGTTGGTGCCATGATCCTGGCACTCTCGATGCTGCCGTTCTTCCTCAACGTGTACATCACGGCCCGCAAGGCGCCGAAGGTCACCGTGAACGACCCGTGGGGATACGGTGGATCGCTCGAGTGGGCGACCTCCTGCCCGCCGCCCCGTCACAACTTCACGTCGATCCCGCGGATCCGCTCCGAGCGGCCCGCCTTCGACCTGAACCACCCCGAAGCGGGTATCCCGGTCGGTGTCGGTCCTGCCAAGGACGCACCAGATGCTCCGACCTATGACCGTTCAGAAGGTGAAGTGAAGTAATGAAGGCCAACGTCAACCTCTTCTGGATCCTCGCGGTATTCTTCGCGTTTATCACGGCGGTCTACGTGTACTGGAGCCTGACCGACCCGGGCTACGGCACCATCGAATGGGCGGGAACCACGGCGCTTGCGCTGTCGGCCATCCTGGCCACGTTCGTCGGTTTCTACCTCAGCCGGGTGCACCGTCACCAGGGCGGAGAGCTGCCGGAAGACACCCTGACCGCGAACATCGATGACGGTGACCCCGAACTCGGACACTTCGCTCCCTGGAGCTGGTGGCCGATCATCATGGCCGCCGGTGGCGCGCTGATGATGCTCGGTCTCTCGATCGGATTCTGGATCTCGTTCATCGCGGCTCCGCTTCTGCTCATCGCGATCGTCGGCTGGACCTACGAGTTCTACCGCGGCTTCCACGCCAGGTAGATAAGAGCGTTCTGCACTACGCAGAAGGGCCACACACAGAAATGTGTGTGGCCCTTTTTGCGTATCCGGAACAGGTTACTCCGTGACCGACGGCGCGTCTGCCGGTAGCCGGCGATACGTGAGAACGGTCACGGATGCCGTCACGCGGCGCATTGGGACCGGGATCCCGCCGGTCACCTCTGAAGCTCGGGGCGAGACCCCGGGATGCTCGGTTTCGCTGGACGGCGACGTCGTGTGGTGCGCCGATGGACCCATCCCGATGAGAGCGTCCAGATCGTCAGCCGTGAGCTTCATCTCGAACTCGACCTGCGTCCGGCTTTCCTCGCTGAACCAGGGTGACGCGGCATCCGTCAGGGCCTCTGGCTTGCCGTCGGGGATGCCGATGGCGCGGCCCTCTGCCCGAACCTCCTGCAGGTGACGTGTGGTGGGCACGACCGCAACCAGGAAGCCGTCGGCGTCGAGGACGCGCGCGAACTCAGGGAGGTTGCGGGGCGCGAACACGCTGAGGATACCGGCGAGCGAATCGCTGAGAAACGGGAGCGGCTGCCACACGTCGAGCACGACCCCACCCGCCGACGGAACGGCGCGGACGGCCATCCGGACGGCGAAGGGCGAGAGGTCAGCAGCGACGGGCAGGACGTTGTTCGTTCCGGCAGCCACAAGGTCGGCTGCAGCTGCGGAGAGGTAGAAGCCCGTGCCACAGCCCAGCTCGGCGAGACGGGGCAGCCAGGGGGCACCGGTGCCCGTCGCGGCCGGGGCGGTGGGGTCGATGGAGCGCGACGCCCACGCCCGGGAGGTGGCGGAGGCGACGGTATCCGCGATGGGATCGAACGCACCGGTCTCAAAGAACCGGGCGCGGGCGTCGAGCATCGATTGGCTGTCGCCGGTGACCCGGGTGGATGGCGGCAGCAACGAGACGTAGCCGCGTTTGTTGACGTCGAACCGATGACCGTCGTCACACCCGATCACGAGGTGATCGACGGGGGACAGGCGGCACTCTTCTGCGCGCTGGGAAAAGCAGAACGGGCAACGAAGCCCCTCCGCCAGATGTCGGAGGGTCAACGTTGCCCGTTCGTGAGTAGTGATTTAGTGCTGGTCCCCGTGCGATGACTCGATTTCGGTCCTCGACACTGGTGCGATGCGATCTTCGAAGAACCAGCGGGAGAACCCGGCGCGGACCTTCTGGGCGACGGTGATCTTACCGCGAGCGTTCGGGCGGATCATGAGCGGCTGGTAGTCGTCGTAGCTCACGAGCTTCCAGCGCTCGTAATCGGACACCGGCTCGTGAACCTCGATGTACTCGCCACCGGGCAGGCGAACGATGCGACCGGACTCGAAGCCGTGCAGCGCGATCTCGCGGTCCTTCTTCTGAAGGCCGAGGCAGATCCGTTTGGCGACGAAGTAAGCGATAACCGGACCCAGGAAGAGCAACACCTGGAGTGTGCGGATGACGCCCTCCATCGTGACGTGGAAGTGCGTCGCGATGATGTCCGAGCTTGCCGCAGCCCAGAGGACCGCGTAGAACGTCACACCCGCTGCGCCGATGGCGGTGCGGGTAGCGGCGTTGCGGGGACGGTCGAGGATGTGGTGCTCGCGCTTGTCGCCGGTGATCCACGCTTCGAGGAACGGGTAGAGCATGACGGCGACGATGAAGATACCGATGACCGCGAGCGGCAGCAGGATTCCGAACGAGAAGGTGTGATCGAACAGCACCAGGTCCATGTTCGACGGAGCGAGTCGCAACCCACCGTCGGCGAAGCCGATGTACCAGTCCGGCTGGGTACCAGCGGAGACGGGTGACGGGTCATACGGGCCGTAGTTCCAGATCGGGTTGATCGTGAAGAGCGACGCGATGAGCATGACGACACCGAAGACGATGAAGAAGAACCCACCGGCCTTGGCGGCGTAAACCGGAAGGACGGGGAATCCGACGACGTTCTGCTCGGTGCGACCCGGACCGGAGTACTGGGTGTGCTTGTGCACGACGACGAACAACAGGTGCAGTGCGATGAACGCGAGGACCATCGCGGGAAGCAGCAGGATGTGGAGCGAGTACAGGCGGCCGACGATGTCGGTGCCGGGGAACTCTCCACCGAACAGCAGGTACGAGGTCCAGGTTCCGATCAGCGGGATGCCCTTGACCATGCCGTCGATGATCCGGAGACCGTTACCGGACAGCAGGTCGTCCGGCAGCGAGTACCCGGTGAATCCTTCGGCCATCGCGAGGATGAAGAGAACGAAGCCGATGACCCAGTTGAGCTCACGCGGCTTGCGGAACGCACCGGTGAAGAAGATGCGCAGCATGTGCAGGCCGATGGACGCCACGAACAGCAGAGCGGCCCAGTGGTGTACCTGACGCATCAGGAGGCCACCGCGGATGTCGAAGGAGAGGTCGAGAGTCGACGCCATTGCGGCGCTCATCTCGACACCCTTCAACGGGACGTACGAGCCCTCGTAGTGGACCTCGGCCATCGATGCCTGGAAGAAGAAGGTGAGGAATGTGCCGGACAGCAGGATGATGACAAAGCTGTAAAGCGCTACTTCACCGAGCAGGAACGACCAGTGGTCAGGGAAGATCTTGCGACCGAGCTCCTTGACGGCTGTCGAGATGCTCGTGCGTTCGTCGAGATAGTTGGAAGCTGCGGCGGTGAAACCGCCTGACTTCCTGGCTGGTGCCTTTTCAGTGTCGGCCGGGGCCGTGACGGTGTTCAATGACGCTCCCAGAAACTTGGGCCAACAGGTTCGTGGAAGTCGCTCTGTGCGATGAGGTAGCCCTCGTCGTCAACAGCGATCGGAAGCTGCGGAAGGGGACGGGCGGCCGGACCGAAGATCACGGCGCAGTGGTTGGTGACGTCGAACTGCGACTGGTGGCAGGGGCAGAGCAGGTTGTGCGTCTGCTGCTCGTACAGTGCGACGGGGCATCCAACGTGGGTGCAGACCTTGGAGTACGCGACGATGCCGTCGTACGACCAGTCTTTCTTGTCTTCAGCCTCGTGGAGGTCTTCCGGCTTCAGACGCATCAGGAGAACAATGGCTTTCGCCTTCTCCTCGAGGTATCCCTCGCTGTGCCCGACGCTGGCGAGCGATTCGGGAATCACGTGGAAGACAGAGCCGACTGTGACGTCGGCAGCCTTGATCGGCAGACCCGACGGGTCGCTGGCGAGGCGGTCGCCCTCTTTCCACATGGTGTGCTCGAGGAGCGTGACGGGGTTCTGACCCTCGGGAGCAAGCCCGCGGAACAGGACGACGGCCGGGAGCGGGAACGCGACGAGCGCTCCGATGAGGCTGTTCCGGATGAGCGAGCGCCGGCCGAAACCGGATTCTTCATTCGCTTCCTGGAAGATCTCAACGGCACGTGCCCGTGTCTCGTCTGAACCGCGCACGGGGTGACGGACGTCGATACCCTCGTGGTCGGCCATGAGCGCCTTGCCCCAGTGAACCGCTCCGATACCGAGCGCGAGCAATGCCAGCGCGAGTCCGAGACCGATGAAGAGGTTGTTGAGACGAACCGATTCGAGGTTTTCGGGTTCGATGGGGAACATCATGTAGGCGGCAATCGCCCAGATGCTTCCCGCTACCGACAGGTAGAAGAGGGTGTAGACGGTTCGTTCCGCCTGCTTTTCCTTCTTGGGGTCAAGATCCGTTACTCGCGGCCGGTGCGGGGGAAACCCCGGGTTGGCGATCGCGTCCGTGGCCACAACCGCCGTACCGACGGCAGTTTCAGTGCCGTGGCCGTGGTCTGACGAGTCGGCAGCGGCGAGTTCCGTGCCGCTGTTACCGTCCTGTGCCATTGTGCTCCTTCGTAGTTCTGCGCAAAGTCATTGCTGTGTTGCTTAGTTTGAACGCGCCGTGATCCATACGGTCAACGCGACGATTGTCCCGAGACCGAAGATCCAGATGAAGAGTCCTTCAGCAACAGGGCCGAGGCTTCCCAGGGCGTTTCCGCCGACGGTGGAATTTTCCTCGGTGAATTTGAGCGCAGTGATGATGTCGCGCTTGTCCTCCGGGGTGAGGTTCGCGTCATTGAATACCGGCATGTTCTGCGGGCCGGTCACCATGGCTTCGTAAATGTAAACGGGGTCAACACCGGTCAGGGGAGGGGCGTACTTGCCCTGGGTCAGTGCTCCACCCGCGCCAGCAACGTTGTGGCACATTGCGCAGTTGATCCGGAAGAGCTCGGCTCCGTTGGCGGCGTCGCCATCGGCGTGCAGTAGGTCCTCGTCAGGGATGCCGGGGCCGGGGCCCGTCGTCGCAACATACTTCGCGAGGGCGAGAGTCTGCTCTTCGGTGAACTGTGGTGGCTTCTGAGGGGCCTGCGGTCCCTGCTGCTGCAGGGGCATCCGACCGGTTCCGACCTGGAAGTCGACCGATGCGGCGCCGACGCCGATGAGGCTCGGAGCGGCATCGGTGCCCTCGAGGGCAAGGCCGTGGCAGCTTGCGCAGTTGGCGTCGAAGAGTTTCTTTCCCTCTTCCACCGTCGCTGCGGTTGCAGCGTGCGACGGTTCAGCGCTTGCCGTCGTCGTCGAGAACGCGGCGTACGCGCCCCCGGTGAACAGGAGGCCTGCGGCGATGAGCGCTGTGGTCGCCAGTGGAGAGCGGCGCCCTGTGTTCCGGCCCTTGCGGGGGGAGCTGGTGTGAGTCCTAAACATTCGCGTGAGGTCTTCCGGTTCTATTGCAGTACGTAAATGACGAAGAAGAGGCCGATCCAGACCACGTCGACGAAGTGCCAGTAGTACGAGACCACGATGGCGCTAGTGGCTTCCTTGTGGCCGAACGTCTTGACGGCGAATGCGCGACCGATGACGAGCAGGAACGCGATGAGTCCGCCTGTGACGTGCAGACCGTGGAATCCGGTTGTGAGGTAGAACGCCGAGCCATACGCGTTCGACGAGAGCGAGACGCCCTCACTGACGAGCGTGGCGTACTCGAAGATCTGGCCGGCGACGAAGATTGCGCCGAGTGCGTAGGTGAGGAAGAACCACTCGACCATTCCCCACTGGGACGGCTTCGGTCCGACCGATCGCGGCCGCATCCGTTCAGCGGCGAACACCCCGAACTGGCAGGTGAAACTCGACGCCACGAGGATGATCGTGTTCGTCGTCGAGAACGGAATATTCAGGAGCGCTGTCTCGCTCTCCCACAGCTCTGGCGAAACAGAACGAAGGGTGAAATAAATGGCAAACAGGCCGGCGAAGAACATTACTTCGCTGCCGAGCCACACAATGGTGCCAACGGCTACAGGGTTCGGCCTGTTGATCTTTTGGGCTTTCGCCGCGTAGTTCAATGAGGTGCTCGTCACCGTTCCATTATGGCCGATATCCGGGCGGCTGTTTCGCATTCGGAGCCTCTGTGCGGGAAGTCGTTAGTTAGGGGAACCTTACTTTTCGCCGGGAAAGTGCCATGAATTCGCGTCGGTCGGGGTGCTCGGTAGGCTGGGAGTCATGTCTGATTCCGTCACCTGGCCGCACCTCCTCTCGACATTGCTTAACGGCGACGACCTGAGTGTCGCGGAGGCGACGTGGGCAATGGATGGCGTGATCAGGGGGACAGCGAGCCCCGCGCAGATCGCCGGGTTCCTGGTTGCGCTCCGCGCCAAGGGGGAGTCGGTCAACGAGATCGTCGGGTTCCGGGATGCCATCCTCGAACAGGCCGTTCCGCTTCCAGTCAACTCCATGGCGCTCGACATCGTTGGGACCGGCGGTGACCGCTTCGGCACAGTGAACATCTCGACGATGGCCTGTGTCGTTGTGGCCTCAGCGGGAGTGCCAGTGATCAAGCACGGCAACCGCGCCGTCAGCAGCGTGTCCGGCGCCAGTGACGTGCTCTCGGCCCTCGGGATCGACCTCACCCGCACGGCCGACCAGGTGGCATCCTCACTGCAGGACACGGGGATCACCTTCGCGTTCGCCTCTGCGTTCCACCCGGGTTTCCGTCACGCGGCGCCGGTCAGGGCAGCCCTGGGCATCCCGACGGTGTTCAATATCCTCGGACCGCTGTGCAATCCCGCCCGCCCGGAAGCATCCGCTGTCGGCGTCGCCCAGCTGGATCGGGTGCCCCTGTTTGTTGGCGTGTTCCAGACCAGGGGAGCGACGGCGCTCGTCTTCCGCGGTGACGATGGGCTCGATGAGCTCACGACCACCGGGCACTCGCACATCTGGGAAGTCAGTCGTGGCCTCGTGACGGAACACGATCTCGACCCGCGTGATCTCGGCATCCCTCTCGTCAAGATGTCGGAACTGGTCGGTGGCGACCCTGAGCACAACGCCGGTGTTGTCCGCCGCGTGCTCTCCGGTGAGAAAGGCGCCGTTCGCGATATCGTGCTGCTCAACGCCGCTGCCGGCCTCGTTGCTTACCGTCTCGCCGAGGACCCCACGCAGATGCAGGTTTCCATTCTCGACAGGTTTGCGGAACAGATGGAGGTGGCGCGGGATGCGCTCGACTCGGGGCGCGCTGCGGCAAAGCTCGACGAGTGGGTTGCGGCCACCTCGGCCGGCGCTACCGGGGCCTGATGCCCCTTACCTCGCTGGCTCTTCGGGGCTAGGTTGAGCTTCAGGCCGGTCGGCCCCACCGTCCGGCGATCGAAGTAGCTCTTTTGCGTCCTATTTGTCACCTGGAGAGATTTCAATGAAGAAGCTCATCAACGACCCGAAGAATGTCGTTACCGAAGCGGTCGCCGGTTTCGCTGCCGCCCACTCGGATATCGTGCGCGCGTCGGAAGACCCCATGTTCGTCGTCCGCGCGGACGCGCCTGTGACCGGAAAAGTCGGCCTCGTTTCCGGCGGCGGAAGTGGTCACGAGCCGCTCCACGCCGGGTTCGTCGGCTTTGGAATGCTCGACGCCGCCGTCCCTGGCCCGGTTTTCACTTCGCCGACCCCCGACCCCATTGTTGCTGCCACGCACGCGGTGGACGGCGGCTCCGGAGTGCTTCACATCGTGAAGAACTACACGGGCGACGTCCTCAATTTCGAAACTGCCGCTGATCTGGCCGCGGCAGACGGCGTCGAGGTGCGGAGCGTGATCGTCAACGATGACGTCGCCGTACAGGACTCGCTCTATACCGCCGGTCGTCGCGGTGTGGCAGGGACCGTCCTGATCGAGAAGATCGCGGGAGCAGCTGCCCAGCGCGGCGATGCGCTCGACGACGTCGCTGCGGTGGCCGAGCGGGTCAACGCGAACGTGAGGTCAATGGGCGTCGCATTGACGCCGTGCGTCGTGCCGCACGCCGGAGAACCGAGCTTCGAACTGGCGGAAGACGAGATCGAGATCGGGATCGGCATTCACGGCGAGCCGGGCAGGGAGAGGATCAAACTCGAACCGGCTGACGGTATCGTGGACCGTCTGCTCGGGCCGATTATCGACGACGGCGGTTTCGCCACTGGAGACAGAGTGCTCCTGCTCGTGAACGGAATGGGCGGGACTCCACTTGTCGAGCTGTACATCGTGTACCGGCACGCGGCTGAGGTGCTCGCTGGCAGGGGGATCGAGGTTTCGAGATCGCTCGTCGGCAACTACACGACATCGCTGGAGATGCAGGGCTGTTCGCTGTCCGTGCTCAGGCTCGACGACGAGCTCACCGAGTTGTGGGACGCCCCTGTCCAGACCGCGGCGCTCCGCTGGGGTCGCTGACCCCGCATCATCCGGGTCGCCGCAGCTGCGCCGGCCGGCAACCGACTGAAAGGAACGACATGGCTCTGGGAACCCCGTGGGCGATCAACTGGATTCGAGCAAGCGCGGCAGTTATTGCCGAGCACCGCGCCGAGTTGATCACGCTGGATCGCGACATCGGCGACGGTGACCACGGCGAGAACATGGACAGGGGGTTCGCCGCTGTCCTCTCAAAACTCGACGACCTCCCCGCCGAAGCCACTCCGGGAGACGTGCTGAAGCTCGTGGCGACGACGCTCATCTCCACGGTGGGAGGAGCATCAGGGCCGCTGTTCGGGACCGCGTACCTCAAGGCGGCCGGCGCTGTCGGGTCCGTCCCCGAGCTTGATTCCGCTGCCGTCGTCTCGCTGCTGCGGGCTGCGCGTGATGGCATTGTCCTCCGTGGCAAAGCGGATGTCGGTGACAAGACCATGATCGATGCCTGGACGCCGGCCGTTGACGCCGCAGCGGCCGCGGCGGCCGAGGGACAGGACGAAGCTGGCGTTCTCGCCGCCGCCGCGGATGCTGCAGAAAGCGGTGCAGAAGCGACGGAGCCGCTCGTCGCCCGCAAGGGCCGGGCAAGCTACCTGGGCGAGCGTGCCATCGGCCACCGCGATCCTGGCGCGCAGTCGACCGCCCTCCTCCTCCGGGCCGCCGCAACAACAGCTGCAGCGTCGACGGAGACTACGTCGTGACCGTCGGGCTCGTTTTCGTCTCACACAGCACACTGATCGCCAACGGCCTCGTGCAACTCGCGGGTCAGATGGCGCCGGACGTGTCCCTCGTTCCGGCCGGCGGCACCGACGACGACGGAATCGGAACGAGCTTCGACAGAATCACCGCGGCCATCTCACGGGCGGACTCGGGTGGCGGAGTGGCGATCCTCTGCGATCTCGGCTCGGCTATCCTCACCGCAGAGACAGCGCTCGACTTCCTCGACGACGCCAAACGGGCATCCGTTCGCATCATCGACGCTCCTCTCGTTGAGGGAGGGGTTGCCGCCGCTGTCGCCGCCCAGACCGGGGCGGACATCGATGGCGTCGCGGCTGCCGCCCGATCGGCCGTCGACGTCTTTGTTGCTTCTTCGCCTGCCCGGAACCAGGACGCTGACGTCGAGAGTCCCGCTCCTGCCGGTCCGGCTCATGACAGTGAGACTCACGGGGGTTACTCCCGCTCGGTGACGATCATTAATCGTGATGGGCTGCACGCACGCCCGGCGGCGGACTTCGTCAAGCTCGCCAGCACCTTTGACACACCGGTCACCGTCAACGGCAGGGACGCGAAAAGCCTCCTCGCGATCATGGCGCTCGGTCTTCAAAAGGGAAAGAGTGCCGAGATCGCCACTGCGGATCCAGCCGGACGGGATGCCGTCGATGCGCTCGCGGACCTCGTGGAATCCGGTTTCGGCGAGTCCTGAACCGCAACGCGCGACGTGCCGAATGGCAGCGTTCTTCCCGGCGCATCGGGCGTAGCATGGCTGCCATGACAACGCCAGAGAACGCTGAACAGAGCCCTGAGCGCGCGCCCGAGTCCCGCTCGGAAGACGGGCATGGGTCCGATGCAGTGACCGATATCGAGGCCGAGCGCGCTGCGGCGCCCTGTCCGGTCTGCGGCCATCCGATGAGGGAGCATGTCATCGACCACAGCACGTCCAACCCCATTCTCATCTGCCCTGCGCCGATCGATCACAGCCGTATTCCGGAGACGACATCGCCGCTCGATGAACTGGGTATGGAACGGCATCCGGCTCCGCCGCCCGCACGCAAGGACTGATCCTGTCACTGGCTGGTTCACGTGCCGGCCACAGGATCAGTCCTGTCAGCGGCTCAAGTCACTCGCGGGCTGCCCGCGTCCGGCGCCGCCTCCGCGATCGCGCCCGGCGCGATTGTCACCGTGACGTCTGCGGCCGGTTCGACCTCGATCGCGCTCGACTGGCCTGAGGTGCTCTCGGTCACTGTGCACTCCGTTCCGGCCGGCAGTTCAGCGTAGGCGCGGACATACTCTCCAGCGGGCTGGTTCGCTGGGATCACGAAGGAGTCGCTCAGAACCTCCCCGCAGTCGATCAGCAGGACGATCTCGCCCTGGTGGCCCGCCGCCGCTCCCGTGATCACCTTGGTCACCTCGAGCCCTCCCGGCTGAAACTCGACGGTGTTGGTGACGACCGCTGATGCGCCTGTCTCCGGCACCTGCACCTCGACCGGGGCGTCAGACGTCACGACGGCCACGGTGTTGGTGCCGAGGATGGGTTCGGTTATGGAGCACGTACTCCCTGCGGGAATGTTCCCGAACTCGAACACCTCATCGCTCGTTATGCCAGCCGGAATGTCCGCGGTGAATACAGAGCCTGGACCACAGTCAATGAGCAACTGGCTCGCGCCCTGCGTTCGTAGAGAGGGTTATTGTCGTCGTACAAGTAGACCTGGCCGGCGGGAACCGTGACGGCCGCCCGGGCGGTGAGCACCGTCTCGCTCGCGGCTCCGGCCGAATTCGTCACCCAAATCGATGTCCCGGATGGCACGGTGCTTTGATTCGCCAGGGGGACTGTTGCGGCGGCGTCGCTGAACATCTCCGAGCCAGCGGGAACCGATACGGTGAGCGAGGCGTCGTCCTGAGCCTGGACAACGAATGGCCCAGCGGGGCTACCGATCGGAGCCGCTGCGCTCGGAGGAGTCACTGTGACGTCCGGTGCTGGGGGCTCAACGGTAGGGCCGTTCGTTTGAGCGGCAGCGACGATTGCTGCTGTTGCCGCCCGAACGACGGCCGCGGTCGAACTCACGACGAATGCGTCGGTGAAATACCAGATCGCGGCCTGGACGGCCGCCGCTCGCTGGTTGTTGGTGAGGCCTTCCGGCAGGCTCGTCGTGGGGTAATAGGTGTTGAGAATGTAGGTGACGTAACCGAGGTTGGGAACGTTTGTCTCTTCCCACGTCCCGCTCTCGTATCCGAGGTTGGGCGCGGTGGGGACCCCGAGGTCGATGCAATACATTGCCCCGACGAGGCTGGGGTCCTCGACGCTTGCGGTGTTGATCATCCGCGCCAATGTATCGTTGCGCGGTTCATATCCTGCCGGGTCCGTTGCGGGGTATGGCGCCGTCGGGTCCTGCGTAGTCGTATTCGGCGGCTGAAATCCGTCAATCGTGAGTCCCGCGCCGATGCTGACCGTATAGATCTCTGTGTTCGGGCCGAACACAGCCTCGACAATGGGCATCGGGTCAGTCGGCTGCGCCTGGGCGGACGGGCTGGGACCGACGAACATGAGTCCCATGCACATTGCGAACGCAAGCGAACACAGCGCCAGTAGCCGAACGCGGGCCTGGGCGACGGACGGAGACGGGCTGAGCGCAACGCAGTCATGTGCGCGTCGTTGTGTGAGTGGTTCTCAAGCGGAAGAAGGTCGTCGTCGTTCTTCGGGTGCCTCGGCCGGCCGCTGGGCGTGAACCACTTCGATCACATCGAGCGGCTGCGTTTCGGGGAGTTCCTGATCGTCTGGACCGATGAGAGCCGGACGGTGGATGACTGAATCGTTCATGCTGCTCCTTTGACGGGCCCCGGAATCCGGGGACGTCGGGTGATCCTCTCGTCAGCCATCCGTGCGCCGTAGAGTCGAACGTCATTGGTCGGTTGATACGAAAGCAACAGCGCCGCCCCGTGTGAGCGGGACAGCGCTGTCGTTACGGACCGTTCGTTCCTGCGCTGGGTCGATCAGTCGTCTTTTTTCTCTCCGGAACCTTTGCTTCCGGAACCGATCGGAACCTGCCGGGGCGAGGCGCCCTTGGACAGCGGGACGTTCACCGTGAGGACCCCCTTCTTGAACTCGGCCGAGATGTCCTGCTCCTCCGCCTGCTCGGGAAGCACGATCCTGCGGTAGAAGCTGCTGCTGCTCTCCCGGAGGACGTACTTCTTTTTCTTGTCCTCGTCCTTCTCATGGCGCTCCGCCTGAATTACAAGGGCGCCCCTGTCAACATTCACCGTGATGTTGTCTTCGTCAAAATTGGGCAGGTGTGCTTCGACAACGAGCGCGTCGTCGCCGCGCGTGTACACATCTGTCGTTGGCAGTTTTCCGCGGTAGGCACGCAGGATGCCATCCTCGAAGTCGCGGGTCAGCGCCTCCAGACCGGCAAACGGGTCAAATCGTTCGAGACTGTTTTTCATGATGTCGCCTTTCAGGACCACCGCGGGCGATCCGGTTGTGTGCATTTGTTGACGTTCGCGAGCGAGAAAGCCGCCCGGGTCGCCAGTTGCGCGTCTGAAGTGCCGAACGCGGTGGCTCACGGTTCCGGCTGGTCGTGCGCACAGAAGAGGCTCCTCTGCCACACCACGTCCGGCTAGAGCCGTAGGTCATGCCGGACCGCGGGACGTGCACGATGTCGGGGGAGAGGGAGCAGGGGGAGGGCAGACGGGAGTCGACTGGTACCAGAGGCAGGCGCCAGCGGCAGGGGTCTATCGCCTCTGGTTCTTCAGAATTTCGGGACCTTGGACTCTATGGAGACGACCCGGGTCAGGGCATTCTGGTCAGCAAATAAAAGATGGCTCGCGGGGGAACGCGCGCAATCGAACTGCCGACGCAACAGCAGTCGTTCACGAGAGTGAACGAAGTGTGACTGTCGCGCTAACGGTGTCCGAATTACGCAGTGTCTTGTGGGGGACGTGCATGTAAAATGCAGGTGCTCCATGAGCAGGGGGAGGGGCACGATGATCGATGATGTTTTTCAACTGCCGGATGCCAGATTCTCTGATCTCGAGAGAACCGTGGCCCAGCTTGAGCGAACGGTGAGAGGTCTGCGGCGCCAAGCCGAACGGGACAGGGCTACGCAGGGGAGACTGCGCAGCCTGCTGGATGCAAGCGTTGCTGTGGCCGGAGATCTCGAACTGGACTCCGTGCTCAAACGGATCGCCGAGTCCGCGGCCACCCTGGTCAACGCCCGATACGGTGCGCTCGGTATGCTTCAACCCGACGGATGCATCGAACGCCTGATTCAGACCGGGACGCCGAGCGTCGAAGGCGGGACCATGCACATTCAGCCCGGGGCCCACGATCTGCTTCAGGCTGTGACGGAAACCCGTGGTCCCGTCCGCGTCGACAATCTCCGTGAGGATCCGCGATCAGCGGGCTTCGCGCCAGACGACCCGAGCATTCGCAGCTTCCTCGGTGTGCCTGTTCGGGTTCGGGGTGAAATCCTGGGCAACCTGTACCTCGCGGACCGTCGTGAAGGCGGATTCACAAAGCTCGACGAAGAGCTCGTGGCGGAGCTTGCTGAAATAGCCGGGGTCGCGATTGACAATGCACGGCGGTTTGAAGAGACCCACCGTAAACAACTGCTGGCAGCGGCTCTCTCCGAGGTAGCCTCGACGCTGTTAACCGCCTGTGCCGAAGACGTGCTCGCGGCGGTCGCATCGAAGGTTGCGATGCTTCTCCCGGCCACGCTGGTGTCCGTCGTGGTGCCGGGTCCCGGTGAGAACGAAATGAAAGTCGAAGCTGCGGAGGGGGTGCTGTCCGAGAAGGCCGTCGGGACCGTGTACCCGGCGCACGGGTCTCTCGCGGCTCAGGCAGTGGTTTCCGGCACTGTCATTAGTTCGGAGAGCGGACACGAAATTCGCTCAGCAGGCGGGTCCATCGGGTTTGGCCCGGTAACGGCCGTGCCTCTCGTCGTCTCGGGACGTGCGATCGGCGCGCTGTGCGTTGCCCGTGAGCCAGGCGGCCCTGGCCTTACGCGCGGAGAAAAAGACACGATCTCCGAGTTTGCCATTCAGGCGGGACTCGCCGTCGCATTGGCGTGGGCCAGACTGGACCAACAGCGGCTCGAAGTCATCGAGGACCACGCGCGAATAGCGCGGGACCTTCACGACAACGTCATTCAGCGCCTCTTCGCTGCCGGCCTCGGCCTTCAGGCTCTTGCTGCCGCAGATCCGACGCACGCTGCGACGATCGACACATACACCCTCGAGATCGACGCGGCAATTTCCGATATCAGGAGTGCCATTTTCACCCGGGTCTCGGCTCCGCCGTCCGATGCAACCCGTCTACGCCACCGCGTCCTGGATGTCATCATTCAGCTCACACCGGCGCTGGGCTCGCCACCCCGCGTCGCCTTTTCCGGTTGTCCCAACATGGTGATCCCTCGGCGCCTCGCGGACGACGTGGTCGCGGTGATCAGGGAGTCACTCACGAACGTCGCCAGACACGCACAAGCACACACAACGGCGATCGATGTGAAGCTGGGTGACTCAGGCGTGTCGATCACTGTCGACGACGATGGGATCGGCATCGACCCTCGGGTAGAGCGCGCGAGCGGAACGGAGAACCTCGCACGCCGCGCTGAGCGGTACGGTGGCACATTCACTCTCGAACCGCGCGTGCCGAGAGGCACTCGAGCATGCTGGAACGTCTCGTTCGGTGAGCAGGGCGACCAATGATCCGGGTGTTCGTGGTTGACGATCACGAGATCGTCCGGCTCGGTGTGACCAACCTGATCAACGGTGCGCGGGACATGACAGTCGTGGGTGAATCCGATTCGGTCCGCCGCACACTGCCACGGGTGGCAGCGACCCACCCGGATGTAGTGATCCTTGATGTCAACCTTCCCGACGGCAACGGGATCGACCTGTGCCGGAGCATCCGTTCGGAGCACGTCGACACGCGGTGCCTCATTCTCACCGCGTACGGCGAAGACAAGGCAACGAACGCCGCCGTCATGGCCGGGGCGTCCGGATACGTGCTGAAGAGCATCCACGGAAGCAGCCTGCTCGACTCGATCCGACAGGCGGCGCTCGGACGCGTTCTTCTTCCGCCGCAGGCGACGCCAGAGACACTCGTGGCTGGTACGGCTAATCGGGAGACCGGTGCTGTTGCGCCCCACCTCACCGAGCGCGAGCACCAGGTGCTTGGCCTCATCACCGGCGGGATGACCAATAAGCAGATCGGCGGCAAGCTCGGACTCACCGAGAAAACCGTGAAGAACTATGTCTCCGGTCTCCTGGCCAAGCTTGGTATGGAGCGGCGCACCCAGGCCGCGGTTTACGGAGCGGCGCACGCCGGTCCCACCGAGGATCGTCCGGTCGGTTGACGGTATCACCGGGACAGCCGGGCGTCCCTGGGCGGGACTACTGTGCCCGAGCGCCGACGTGCTCTCGAGTGCCACGACAGGAACTGCCGGACAACAGGGACCTTCGCTGTCCGCTGTTTAGACGACGGCTTGACAGGCGGCGCACAGACCGACAAAAGCGCTCTGTTCCGGTTCCAGCAGGAAGCCGGACGCATTGGCGATCGCTCTTGAGCTGTTCGTGAAAGCGTCAGCGGGCAGGACGGTGACTTCCCCGCAGGATCTGCAGACGCCGTGAAGATGCTCGTGACCTGACGGCGTCGTGACCAGATGATAGGCGACGGCACCTCCCGGTTGCTGCCGCTGCGCGATGATCGCCCGACGTGCGAGGACCTCGAACGTGCGGTAGACGGTGGCACGGTGGATGCCCCGCGTCTCGAGAATCATCGCCACCTCATCGGCGGTCAGGTGCTCATGGTGGCGGGCGAGGACATCGAGTACCGCGCGGCGCGGGCCCGTCAGCCGTTCTCCCGACTCCTGCAATCGGGCGATGGCGAGAGAGAGGGCTTGTTCGGAAGCATGATGCAGATCCCGGTGGAGTGACGGGCTGCTGGCGTCCATATGTCATGGTGCCACGGAGCACACGGGTTGTGAAGGGGCCGGAACCGCCGTCGAACGCTCTTTTCAAACGGCCAGTCGATGGCGGGCGTCCGTGATGAGGTCGTCGAGTCGATCCCTGGTGGCGAGGAGCTCGCGGGCGCGCCGGTCGATGTCTTCGCGCTGGTGGTGCAGGCGCTCGACCATGGCTGGCGTTGTGGTGCCGGAGTAGATGCACGGCAGGAGCTCCACGATGACTTTGCTGGTCAGGCCGGCTGCAATGAGTTCCTGGATCAGGATGACTCGGTCGACCGCGTCGTCGCTGTATTCGCGGTGCCCTCCGGATGTCCGTGATGACAGGAGGAGGCCCTGGGCTTCGTAGTAGCGCAGGGACCTGACGCTGACCCCGCTGCTCGCTGCGAGTTCTCCAATACGCATACCCAGCCTTTCCCCGACTTGAATCTGACACTGATGTCAGGTTTTATCCTGAGCCTATGAATATATCTGACGCAGTGGCACTGGTAACCGGAGCGAACAGGGGCCTGGGGCGCGAGTTCCTCACCCAACTCGTGGCCGGGGGAGCGAGGAAGGTTTATGCGACGACTCGGCGTCCGGAGGAACTCGATGTGCTGGAACAAATGGGGGCACCGGGGCAGGTCACAGCTCTCCTGGTCGACATCACTGATTCCGCAACCATCGAGGCGGCTGCCGCTCGAGCCACGGACGTCAACCTGCTGATCAACAACGCCGGTATTGCAACAGCGACCGATCTGCTCACGGGTGACCTCAGCCGGATCCGTTCCGAGATGGACACCCACTTTTGGGGAACATTGGCAATGAGTCGTGCCTTCGCCCCGATCCTCGGCGCGAACGGGGGAGGAGCCATCGTGAACGTCATGTCACTGCTGTCCTTCCGGGTGTACCCGGGCAACGGTGCGTACGCCGCGGCGAAAGCCGCCGAGTGGCAACTCACCAACAGCACCCGCCTTGAGCTCGCCGGACAGGGTACGCACGTACTCGGTGTGCATCTTTCCTCCACTGACACCGACATGATGAAGGAGTGGGATATCCCCAAGAACGACCCGCGGGTGGTGATTTCGGAAGTCCTCGACGCGCTGGCAGCAGGCGCCCACGAGTTCCTCGACCAGGGCACCAAGGCGGTCAAGCAGCAACTGAGCGCGTCACCCGAGGTGCTGTACGACGGCGTCGGGGCCTTCGCCTGACCGAAGGACATCGCCTTTCGGGTGCGCCAGGGGGCAGGGTGGACCGGCCAGTTCAGCTCTTGCATACCGTTAGCGGCGGCGGGACTCACTCGGCGCTGGATCGAGCGACGTCGCGGCCTCGGGCCAGTGCCGGTGTGTCGACGGATGTGCGGAGCTGAGTGATCGGAAGAGAAGCTGAGGACACCCGTCCTCCGCTGAAATCCGTTGCATCTGTATGCCGTAGATTGGCTCGAGTATCTCTGGTCGGAGCACCTCGTCCATAGTGCCCGCCGAGACGACGTTCCCTCGGTCGAGCAGAACCAGACTGTCGCAGTACCGCGCGGCGAGATTGAGGTCGTGCAGCACAATCACCGTGGTGACGCCGAGTGCGCGCACCAGCGCGAGAATCTCGTGCTGGAAATGGACGTCAAGGTGGTTCGTCGGTTCGTCCATCAGGAGATGGGTCGCCTGCTGGGCAAGTGCGCGCGCGATCAGGACGCGCTGCTTCTCGCCACCGGAGAGGTCACCAAAATCGCGGTCGACGAGGTGTTCGGCACCCACCTGGCCCAGTGCGCCCGAAGCGATTTCGACGTCGCGCTCTGACTGCCGTTGCCACGTTCCGAGGTGTGGGCTGCGGCCGAGCATCACCGTATCGGCGACAGAGAGGGGCAGCTCGCCCGCCGGTTCCTGGACGACGACAGCGATGGCGCGCGCGAGATCCCGCGGACGGATGCCGGCAATCGACGTGCCGTCGACCTGGATCGTGCCCTCGTCGGGAGTGAGTGCGCGATACAGCGTTCGCAGGAGGGTGGTCTTGCCACTGCCGTTAGGGCCGATGAGACCGACGACCTCACCGGAGCGCGCCATCAGCGACGCGTTCACGAGTACCGCGGCTGCGGAATAGGAGTGGGTCACCCCGTGTGCTGAGATCATGATCCGGTGCCGAATCTCTCGACGATGCGTTCAAGGCCAGTGACCGAGAGCGGGGAGGGCGGTTCGGTGAAATTGAACAGCTGGACAAGCACCTCGCCGTCGGTGAGGGCTGTGAGCGCGTCACTGCCCGGCAGGCTCCTGACTTCGCCCTCTACCCCGGCCGAATCACCCTGGTAGAGCAGGATCAGCACGTCGGGATCGCGCGCGATGAGTTCCTCGACACTCACTTCAAAGACACGCTCGGACGTGTCATCGAAGACGTTTGTGAAACCCGCTGCTTCCAGCTGGGGTTGTGACATCGATGCTCGGCCATAGGCGTAGAGCGGACCGCCGCCAGCCGACGGATACAGAACAGCCGCTGTCCGATCGGGCGCGGGCGCTGTCGATTCCTCGACAGTGGCGACCCGGGCGGTGAGGTCCGCGACGAGCTGCTCGGCTTCGTCGTTCCGGTCGAAGATCCTGCCATAGGTCAGGACCTGGGCGTAAAGGGACTCGAATGAGGTGTCCTCGACGCCCGTCGGGCAGTAGACCGGCTGGATGAGGGTGTTTGACCCGCCGTCCAGCAGACCGGCACGCGTGAGGCCGTCGGGGAGACCGAGGACGAGGTCGGGCTCCTGGGCGAGGACGACTTCTGCAGAGATCATCAGGTGACCCGATGCGTCGATCTCGTCGGAAAGCGTGTCGATGGTGCCGATGCGTCCGGCGAGAGCGTCGTCGTAGTAGCCGTTGGGAAAAGGCCCAGCGCGGGAGACGACCCGGTCGAGCACGCCGAGCGCGTCGAGGATCGTTGCCGGGGCGCTTTCGAGCAGGACGATGCGTTCAGGGGCTTCTTCGAATGTGACCTCCTCGCCGCAGTTCTCGATCGTGAGCGGATAGGTCGTGTCGCCGTCGGCACCACTCGCGGAACCCGCCGGTGCGTTCGCCGGTGCAGCGCATCCCGTCAGGGCGATGGCGAGCGCGCTGATCGTTACGGTAAGGAATCGGGTGGTTCTGGCCATGAGAGTCCTTCGGGGGTTACGGGCGACTGGCGTACATGCGGCGTACGAGAATGAGCAGGAAAGGGGCACCGACAACCGCGGTAAGGATGCCGATGGGGAGTTCCCGAGGCTGCATGACTGTGCGGGCAAGCGCATCAGCCCAGATCAGGAACAGTGAGCCGAGAAGCGCCGTCACCGGCAGCATCCTGCTGTGTACCGAACCAACGAGGCGCCGAGCGAGATGGGGGATGACGAGGCCGACAAATCCGATCGCGCCGGCGGCCGCGACCACGGCTCCCGTGCACAGGGCGACAATGACGAGCATGCCAACGCGAGTGCGTGCCGGGGAGATGCCGAGAGTGACGGCGGTCTCATCGCCGGCCGCGATGGCGTCGAGTCGGCGCCCGTTGATCAGAAACGCTGCGAGGGCGACGAGCACGACCGCCATGACGGTCACGAGAACGATGTCCCACCGCGCGAGACCCAGCGAGCCGAGGAGCCAGAACATGACCGACCGGGACCCCTCCGCAGAGTCGGAAGCGAAGATGAGGAAACTGGTTGCTGCCGAGAGGGCGTAGCCGACAGCAACGCCGGAAAGCAACAGTCGCAGCGACGTGACACGCCCACCGGTGTGCGACACGAAGAACACGACGAGTGATGCGGCGAGCGCGCCGAGGAATGCGCTGAGCGGGAGGGCATACTGGCCTGCGCCGGCACCAAAGCCGAAGAGAATCGCGCCGGCCGCGCCCGTCGACGCTCCGCCGGAAATCCCGAGGATGTAAGGGTCAGCGAGCACATTGCGCACCATTGCCTGCAGGGCGGCGCCACAAAGCGCGAGCCCGGCACCGACGGCGATGCCGAGCAGAACCCGCGGTATTCGGACGTTCCAGATGATCGTTTCATCGGCACGTGCCAGCGTCGTGTCCGGGGAGAAACCAAGGTGGTGGGCGATGACCTGCACGATCGTCGCTGGGGCGATGGTGACCGGCCCAATACCGATGGTCAGGACCGCCGAAACCAGAAGGCCAACGGCCAGGGCGAGCGTCCACAGCGCAGTGCGGCGACGGTTGGCGCGAATCGAGCCTGTGAGGCTTGCCGCCCGGCCTGTCGGCAGTTCGTCGATGGAGGTCATGGCCCCGCCTCTCTACGTGCGACATCGTCGCAGGTGAATGCGGGCGGTGAAAGGGACCTTCGGCCCCGCGGCAGGCGTTCAATTGCCCGATCAGGCCGGGAGGGTGCTGCCCCCCCCCCCGAGTTGGGGCGCGATTGGTATCGGAGAACGGCGCTACCGTGAGGACATCGAAACGCGAGCGTCACTCAGTTAAGTGCTTCTGCGGTGTTCGACGCCACTATGTACCATGACACGCAGGGAGCAGCGATGACGCTACCCGAGCACGGACGCCCCGGTGGCTCCGTCGTACGCCCGCTCAGAGGCCGGGCGGCTCGCGCTGATGTCAACTCCTGACCCGGTCGGCCGCGGGCGCAGGTCGCCGGAACTGTCGGCCATCCCCTGCGATGGCGGGGGAGCGCACGATGATCGATGATCGCGCCGGGTCGGGGGTGATCGTTATCCCGGCCCATAACGAGGCCGCGGTCATCGATCGGACGCTTCGCGGGCTGGCCGCCCTGTGTGAGCGAGCCGACGTCGAAGTCATCGTCGTGTGCAACGGATGCACTGACGAAACGGCATCCATCGCTCGTGCCGTTCCGGGGGTCACCGTCGTCGAGATCCCGGAGGCATCGAAGACCGCCGCCTTGAACGCGGGCGATGCGCACGCCACCCGGTGGCCGAGGCTTTACCTTGACGCAGACATCGAGGTGGCACCGGATGCCGTCATCGCCGTCTTCGAGGAACTTCAGGCGCCGGGAAGCGTCGCCGCTCGCCCTCCCTTTGTTTACGACACCTCGGGTGCCTCGTCACCCGTCAAGGCCTACTATCGGGCCAGAAGCCGGATCCGGGTTCCCGAGAACCGATTGTGGGGCGCCGGGGGATACGCGCTGAGCAGAGCAGGCCACAGCCGGTTCGCCGCCTTTCCCGACGTGACGGCTGATGATTCCTGGATCGATGCTCAGTTCGCAGAGGGTGAGAAGCGCGTTGTCGGCACGCTGCCCATGCGTGTGAGGACTCCGCGTAACCTCGACGGCCTGCTGGCCGTGCTCACACGCCAGCGCAGGGGACAGGTGGAGCTCGGTGTGCCATCGGCGACGTCACGCCGTTCCCTTTCGCTTTTCGCCTCCATTCGCGGGCCGCGCAGCGCAGCGGATGCCGCGTGGTATGTCGGGCTGACGGCCATCGCCCGCCATCGGTCGCGCGCGGCACTCCGGTCCCGGGTCCGGTTCTGGGAGCGAGATTCGTCCACCCGGCCGGACGCGGCGCTCGACAGGGGAGCAGCCAGGTGAGCACGGGGTACACGGTCCCCGCGGTGAGCGGCAACGTTGACTGCTGTGTCGTTGGAGCGGGGCCCGTCGGTCTCGCTTTCGCGCTCGAGGCGGCGAATGCCGGCCTTTCGGTGCTCCTCGTCGACGCCGGTACGGCCACATCAGGACGACGCAAAAATCCCCGAAGCGTCGACGGACCCGACCTCATCGTCGATCCGCGGAGGCATGTGCCGATCCAGCAAGCGACCCGCCGCGGCATCGGGGGAACGTCATGGTTGTGGGGCGGCCGCTGCGTGGGGTTCGATCCTCTTGATTTCGAGCACCGCGGGTTTGTTCCTGCCTCCGGGTGGCCGGTCAGTATCGACGACGTCACGCCATGGGCGGCTGCCGCTGCCGATTATCTCGACTGTGGTTCGGCAGGGTTCCGTTCGGAGGTCACCGGCTGGCCGGACCTCGGCGCGGTTGAGGTGTCCCAGGTCGAACGGTGGTCGCGGCAGCCCAGGCTCGCTGGCCGTCTCGGGCGTCGTGTTATCGAGCATCCCGGCATCACCCTGATGCTCGACTCTCCGGTTATCGATATGGATGTCACTCCTGGCGGAAGCGTCCGCTCGCTCGTCGTGCAGCACAAGGGCAAGCGAACGCACGTCGAGGCGGCGCGGTTTGTGCTCGCCCTGGGGGGATTGGAGACCACCCGGCTGCTCCTGAGGGTCCAGCGCGCGCGCCCCGCGATGTTCGGCGGTGTCGATGGGCCGCTCGGACGTTACTACATGGGCCACGTGACCGGGAGCGTCGCGGATATCGTCTTCGTCGATCCGGACCGGGCAAGGGAGATGGACTTCCGGAGGGACGGCGACGGCACGTACCGCAGGAGGCGCTTCACCCTGTCGGAGGAGGCCCAGCGGGGCCATAAGCTCCTCAATACAAGCTTCTACATCGACAACCCGCCGTTCTACGCGGCTGAGCACCGCAACGCAACGCTCTCGCTCGTTTACCTCGGGCTGATGATTCCGCCCATCGGGCGCGCCCTCCTTGCCGAGGGGATTCGGCTCCGGCACATCGGGCCTCGGCCGCACCGGATCGCTGCCCACATAGCGAACGTGCTTCGGCGTCCGTGGCGGGCCGCAGCGGATGTCGTCGATGTGCTCAGGCGGCGGTATCTCTCGCCGGTCCGGAAGCCCGGATTCATCCTCGGGAACGACACCGGCCGGTACGCCATTCACTACCACGGTGAGCAGGTGCCGAATGGGGAGAGCCGTCTGACGCTCGTCCCGGATGGCACGGGCTCTCGGCTCTCGATCGACTACCGTTATACCGACCAGGACATCGACTCGGTGATGCGCAGTCATCAACTTCTCGACGAGCGGTTGCGGGCGGCGGGTATCGGCCGCATCGAGTACCTGGCACCGACGGATGACCGGGTGCTGGCATCCGTCTGGGAGCAGGCGATCGATGGCTTCCACAGCATCGGGACGACCCGGATGAGTGTTGATCCGGCCGACGGGGTTGTCGATGCCGATTGCCTGGTTCATGGAACCGAGAATCTCTACATTGCCTCGAGCAGCGTTTTCCGTACGGCGGGGGAGGCGAACCCAACATTCCTGGCGACCTGCCTCGCCGTCCGACTGGTTCATCACATCGCCGAAAAAAAGAACGACGGGCCCGGCGGTGGCGCCGACGAGCTGCCGAGCTTTCCGACGGCGCACTAGGCCAGAGTCATGGCACCGCGCGAGCATTGCGCGCGTGTATTGCGCTCGGGCCGGGTAGGGGCTGGAGACCGCGCTGATTCACGGTAATTTCTCCTTGTTGACATAATGTGCATTATCGGAACGGCGAAATGCAGAATAGTTCCAGTGCCACTGGCGGAGGGTCGGGACCAGGGTGACAATCGTCACAGCAGATCGGCGGCGGCCGTCGCTGCGGCGTCAGGACGGCTCGTGAGGCGTTCTGGAGAACGGAGATGGCTGTGTCCTATTTTTTTCACACCGAGTCAGTCGGCATGGGATTGCCGCAGCTGAGAACTGCCCGGACGATCGTCATCGTCCTCGGCGTTGTCGCCATCGTCACTGGCATCGCGATCTTCGCCTGGCCTCGAGCGACGCTGTCGATCGTTGCGTGGCTTTTCGGGCTCTACTTCGTCGTCAGCGGCATTGCGCGGATCGTCAGGGCGATCGCAGCGAGTGGCCAGCCTGCCTCGTACCGGGTGTTCCTTGCGGTGCTTGGCATTCTTCTCCTGGTCGGTGGTGTGTTCGTCTTCGCCAATCCGCTGTTCGGTGTCGCCGTTGTGGCTGCGGTCATCGGCTTGACCTGGATCGTCGAGGGAATCGGTGTCCTGATGGATGTGCCCAGGGGCGGCGCAGCCTGGCTCGCCGTGCTCGTCGGTGTCGTGAGTATTCTCGGCGGTCTCGTGCTGTTGTTCGCCCCTGTCGCCGCGACCGTGTTCTGGCTGCGGGTGTCTGCCGCCCTGCTCGTGATCGTCGGTGTCATGCAGGTCGCCCAGGGCATCACTCTCGGTCGGGTGTCCCGAGTGTAGCTACTTGACATAATCACATGAGATTGGGGTCGAAACTGGCCGCGCGCGGTCACTATGGTGATGCGATGGATGACAGGACGATTCGCCCGTTTCGTGTCGAGGTTGCCCAGGCCCAGCTAGACGCCTTGAACCAACGCCTCGAACTCACGCGCTGGCCGGACGAACTGCCCGGCGTTGGCTGGTCGTACGGCGTGCCCGTCAGCTACCTGCGCGAACTCGCTGGGTACTGGCGGACCTCATTCGACTGGGGTGCATGGGAGGCGACGCTCAACGGCTTCCCGCAGTTCACAACGACCATCGACGGGCAGAACGTCCACTTCCTGCACGTCCGCTCCCCCGAGTCGGACGCGCTTCCGCTCATCCTCACCCACGGGTGGCCGGGTTCTATTGTGGAATTTCTTCACGTTCTTGGGCCGCTCTCCGATCCCCGAGCGCACGGCGGCGATCCGGCGGATGCTTTCCACGTCGTCGCCCCATCGATCCCCGGCTTCGGATTTTCGGGTCCAACGACCGAGACGGGCTGGAACATCGCGCGCGTGGCACGCGCCTGGGCGGAACTGATGGCTCGCCTCGGTTACGACCGCTACGGTGCCCAGGGCGGAGACAGCGGATCGGTGATCTCACCGCTCCTGGGGCATCTCGTACCGGAGCGCGTTGTCGGAGTCCACGTCAACGGGAGCCTGGGCTTCCCGACGGGCGACCCCGCAGAGCTGAGTGGTTTGCGCGACGCAGATCAGGCACGGCTTGCGGCGCTGCAGCACCAACTCGAGGACGGTGCTGGCTATGCGATCCTGCAGTCAACCCGGCCGCAGACCGTCAGTTTTGGCCTGACCGACTCCCCCGTCGGCCAGCTGGCCTGGATCGTCGAGAAATTCAAGGAATGGACGGATCCCGCCTTCGAACTCCCTGAAGAGGCGGTCGATCGTGATCAGCTGCTCGCGAACGTCAGCGTGTACTGGCACACCGGTACAGCGGCGTCATCGGCGCGGCTATACAAAGAAGGACAATCGGGTTGGGGCCAGCGCGCGCCGCGTTCGGAGGTGCCGTCCGGCGTGGCGGTCTTCCCCGGTGACTACGGGATCCGACGAATCGCGGAACGGGACAACAACGTCGTGCACTGGTCGGAGTTCGATCGTGGCGGGCACTTCGCCGCAATGGAGGCCCCGGATCTCCTGGTCGGCGACGTTCGGATATTCTTCAGCGGCCTCCGCTGACTGCGCCCGGCTGACAATCCGGCTGACAGCTCGTCACTGTCGCCGCGCTGCGGTGGGTTATCGAGCGCCGGGTGCGGGCAGGCTACCCGGCGGTGTTGAAGTCGCTGGTGTCTCCGACGTACCTGGTGTTGTCCCCCGGGATCGGCTGGACGGCGGCGAGGACGACTTCGGCGGCGAACTCCCCCACGTTGTAGAGCTTGCCGGCTGAGTCCTTGCGCGAACTGATCGCGCCGGGGTTCGCCCGCTCCAGAAGCGTCGCTGTGATCGTGCCCTCGATCATGTCGCCGGACACGACAACAAACTCAATGCCGCGTGCCGTGAGTTCCGGGAGCTTCTCGCGGAGAGCGTCCTCCCCCGCGCGCTTCGACAGTGCGACCGGGATGTACTCGGGCATCGTCGGTGTTGTCCGAATGAAATGCGCCTGGTGGCTCGTGACGAAGACCACGCGAGATCCCTCGGAAAGGAGAGGCAGCGCAGCCTCGAGGACGTTGAGCTGGGCGTCGCGGTTGAGCTGCATGGCGTAGTCCTCGGCCATCCCGCTCTCCATACCTCCGGAGGCATTCAGCACGAGAACGTCAAGGGAGCCGAGTTCCGTCCTGACGGTTTCCATCATCGCCGTGACGCTGGCGGGATCGGTCAGGTCGGCGCCGACGGTGATCGCGGTTCCGCCCGCTGCGCGGATCAAATCGGCGAGCTTTACCGCCCTCGCTTCTTTGTTGCGGTAGTTGATGACCACGCGCGCGCCGGCTTCAGCGAAGTAACGGACGGTGTCTGCACCGATGCCACGGGACGAGCCGGTGACGAGGATGTTCTTTCCGGCGAGCGAGCCCGGGGCGAGAGGGTTGGACACAGTTGACTCCTTAACACACAGCGCGATACGGCCGGACGGCAGCTGATCCCGGCACCCGACACTATCAAGAAGTTTCGGTGCGCCGCGGTGGCCGACTGATAGATTCGGTGTGAGACGCGGAGGGGCGCCCACCACGAGCCGCTTCGCCACCGGGAGGTACGCATGGACTGGATCGTCGAGAACATCTGGATTGTCTGGCTGGTCCTCATGCTTCTCTTTGTGACCATCGAGATGCTCAGCCTCGAATTCACCTTCCTGATGCTCGGCATCGGGTCGGCCATCGGTCTCGCGTCAGGTTTTCTCGGCGTGCCGTGGTGGGCCCAGTTCCTCATCGCCGCTGCGGCATCCGTCCTTCTGCTCCTGCTCGTTCGTCCTTCCCTGCTCCGTGCTCTCCGGAAGGGGGCGGATCCCGCGAAGAGCAACGTTGACGCACTCGTGGGTACGACGGGGCGCGTGGTTCAGCCCGTCAACGGGCACAGTGGCCAGGTCAAGCTGGCCAACGGCGAGCTCTGGACGGCGAACGTGCCTTCCGAGTCGGAGGCACTCACGCTGGAACCGGGAACGCAGGTACAGGTCCAGGCCATTCGCGGCGCAACCGCCGTGGTGGTCCCCACAGGGAGGAACGCATCATGAACAACGCGTCAGACGTCGTCGGCACGGTTATCGCCTGGGTTGTCGGCGTTGTCATTCTCATCTTCATCCTCGTCGTGCTGTTCCGTGCGATCCGGATCATTCCGCAGGCATCGGCCGGCGTGGTCGAACGTCTCGGCCGCTACCACAAGACACTGCAACCGGGGCTGAACCTCCTCGTGCCGTTCATCGACAGGGTCCGCCCGCTCATCGACATGCGTGAGCAAGTGGTGTCGTTCCCGCCGCAGCCGGTCATCACCGAAGACAACCTCGTCGTCTCCATCGACACCGTCGTCTACTTTCAGGTAACGGATGCCCGCGCAGCGACCTATGAGATCGCCAACTACCTCGGCGCGGTCGAGCAGCTCACCACCACCACCCTCCGAAACGTCGTCGGTGGGCTCAACCTCGAAGAGGCGCTGACCAGCCGCGACAACATCAACGGGCAGTTGCGCGTCGTTCTGGACGAGGCGACGGGCAAGTGGGGAATCCGCGTCGGCCGGGTCGAGCTCAAGGCCATCGATCCGCCCGTGTCCATCCAGGACTCGATGGAGAAGCAGATGCGTGCCGAGCGTGACCGGCGGGCACTCATCCTCACCGCCGAGGGAACCAAACAGTCGGCGATCCTCACGGCGGAGGGAGCGCGCCAGGCTGCGATCCTCAGCGCTGAAGGTGACGCGCGCGCCGCTGTGCTGCGCGCGCAGGGTGAGGCCGAGGCCATTACGACCGTCTTCGATGCCATCCACCGCGGCGACGCCGACCCGAAGTTGCTCGCGTACCAGTACCTCCAGACCCTCCCGAAGCTCGCGGAGGGCACGGCGAACAAGTTGTGGATCATCCCGTCCGAACTGACCGAAGCGGTCAAGGGGCTCGGAAAAGCGTTCGTCCCCGGCGCTGCGGATGACCAGCCGCAGAGTCCGCCGCCTCCAACCCCTGACGTGCCGTCGAGCGTCTTCCCGACGAGCGTTCCCCCGGTGTTCCCACCCGCGTCACCCTCCGCTCCCCCGGCGGCACCGCCTGGGGCAGAATAGCGCTGTGCCAACTGCCGGAATTGCCACGGGCTCGCGGTATCTGACCCCTCAGGGACCACGGGTGTTCGCGCACCGTGGCCTCGCCATCGGCGTACCGGAGAACACGCTCGCCGCGTTCCAGGCCGCGGTCGACGCTGGCACCGATTACATCGAGACCGACGTTCACGCCACAGCAGACGGCATCGCCGTCCTGGTCCACGACCCGGAGATTCGGGTTGGCGTCGTCTCGCACGTGGTGCGAGACGTGACCTTTGACCAGCTCTGCCTGCTCGATCTGGGTGACGGCCACCGGGCACCCACCCTGGCAGAGGCGCTTGCGGCCTTTCCGCACATCCGCTTCAACATCGACGTGAAAGACGAACGAGCCGCCCGGCCAGCGGCGCGGGCGATCCGCGCTGCCGGGGCGATGGATCGAGTACTCGTGACGTCATTTGACGAGTCCAGGCGGCTGCGGGCTCTCGAAATTCTGGATGGTGTCACCAGTTCGGCGTCATCCCGGCTGTTCGCGCGGGCACTTGTCGGTGCCAAGATGGGCATTCCCGCGTTCGTCAGGCGATCACTGACCGGTGTGGCCATCGTGCAGATCCCTGAGCGCTACAAAAACGTTCAACTCGTCACCCCACGGACGCTCCGCACGCTGCACCGCGCCGGTGTCGAGGTACACGTCTGGACGGTCAACGCACCGGCAGACATGCGACGCTTACTGGACCTCGGTGTCGACGGAATCATCACCGACCGCGCCGACATCGCGCTCACCGTGGTCAGGGAGTGGCAAAGCGCCTCTAGGCAATCTGGAGGTTAGCTGCGAATATCCGCTCAGCGGGAAGCTTCTGCCCAGTTTGGGGGTCTATAACTGGAGGAGCAAACGAGAGGGGACCACACAATGGCAGATCGCAGTTTGCGCGGAATGCGCCTCGGCGCCCAGAGCTTACAGAGCGAAGAGGGCGTCGTATTTTCGGAACGGACTCGATCCGTGTATCTGTGCCCTGAATGTAACCACGAGAGCGCACTGATGTTCGCTGCCGACGCGGAACCCCCGGAGACCTGGGAGTGCCGTCACTGCGGGCACGAGGCCGTACTCATGGTTGGTTCAGAGCCGATCACTATCGATAAATCAGATCAGAAGCAGGCACGAACCCACTGGGACATGCTGCTCGAACGCCGGTCACGTGAGGAGCTCGAGGAGCTTCTCGAAGACCGGCTCGCCTTCCTCAGGGAACGTCGCGGACTGAACAAGAAGGTCGGAGCCTAAGCTCCACACCGGATGAATGGGGCGCTCGCTGTGCGGGCGCCCTTTTTGCTGCCCCCGCGCGGCTCAGGGCAATTCGGCGCCGGATCACGCTGGCCGGTGCCTCACACCGGCTGTCGGTCGGCGGTGCGCCTCGGTATTCCGGTCGGGGTGACTGACGACCCACGCCGGCGTGGCCGGCAGAGCCCGGCGACGATGAGTGCACCGAGACCGAACAGCGAGATGGCAGCCTCGATTTGTGCACCGTAGAGCATGGCGGGGGTCTTCGCGTTCGACGTCGGAACCGTCTCGACCATGGCGCCGGGCTCATAGGCAGGGATCTCGGTCAGGGTTTTCCCGTCGGGGCCGATCATCTGGCTCGTCCCTACCGTGGAGATATTGACGACGCTTCGTGATGACTCGATGGCACGGAGCCGCGCGATCGCCAGTTGCTGCTGGTTCTCATCGGTCCGCCCGAAGTCCGCATTATTGGTTTGCGCGATGATGACCTGGGCTCCCCGGTCCACTGCTTCACGGGTCAGGGCGTCATCGACGATGTCGAAGCAAATCGAGATACCGGCGATCACACCGTTCACGTTGAAGATGTTATCTCGGGTGCCCGGTGTGTACTCCCGGGCAACGAGGCCGATCAGGTCCGGCGCAAACGGCTCCCAGAACTCACGGTCAGGCACGTACTCGCCGAAGGGTACCGGGTGACGCTTGTCGTAGTAGTCAAGAGCGCCGGTGCCGGCGACCCACAGCAGGGAGGTGTTGAAGTATTCGTCGCCACGCTCGGTGACCGTTCCGGTCAGGATCGGCGCTCCGACCTGTGACGCCAGGTAGTCCAGGACGCCGGCGGCCTGCGGGTCAGTGAGGGGGTTGAGGTCTGACCCGTTCTCCGGCCAGACAACCATGTCCACCTCGGTGCCGACGACATCGAGTGTCGCGGATGCCTGCGCAGCGAGGATATCTCCCGGCTCGCGGTCATCGAAGTATCCCGCTTTCGCGTTGCCCTGGACGGCGGCAATCGTCGCCTCCCCGCTCTGCACGAACGGTACAGCCGGTACGGCGAGTACTGCGGCGATGGCGGCAGCGGGGACGGCTATTCGTGTGAACGTGGTGAGGGCATCAGGCTCGCGGATGACCTGGATCGTGAGAACGATCAGCCAGACCATGAGAAAGCTCAGACCGCTCAGCCCGACCCAGGCGACGAGCGGTGCGAAGGGGCTCTCGGATTGGCTCAACGCCATCCTGCCCCATGCGAAACCGCCGTACGGCCAGGTGCTGACGAGCGCCTCGCGGGCGGTCCACAGGCCGGCCACGACGACAGGGAGAAGGACGAGCCTGCCGAACCTGTTGTTCCAGACCCGAGGGATCCAGCGGAACGCGAGTGTGATGAGGACCGCGCCGACGGCGAAGAAGATGGACTCGAGAACGGAGAGCGCGATCCAGGGCACCGGTCCGAGGTACAGGGAGACCCACGACACGTGCACGAGGTAGAACGAGACGCTGCCGATGAATCCAACGAGAAGCGCTCCGCCGACGCTCCGGCCGATCAGGCAGACGAGAAAGATTGCAGCCCCGACAAACGCGAGCGGCCAGATTCCCTTGTCGGGAAAACCGGCGTCGAGGACCGGGCCGGATGCCGCGGCCAACAGGATGGCGGCGGTGAGGGGCAGGAGCGGTCGGGTCGGGCGGGTCACTCTCCCAGCCTAGGTTGTCGCCGCCCCCGAAACCTCACACTGAGCTGTATGCGACGATGCCGCGGCGGATGGCATCCAGTGCCTTACGGGCATTGCGGCCCACGCCCCCGTCGGCAACCATCGACAACTGGTCAAGCAGGTCGATCGTCTGCTTGGTCCAGCGGACGAAGTCACCCGCTGCCATATCGGCGTCGAGAAGCACCGAATTGAGCGTCGAACCGCGGGCCCACTTATGCATGGCGATGGCGAGACCGGTGGCCAGCGGTTCGCTTCCTGGCAGTCTGTGGTCCTGTTCGGTGTCGTCGAGGCGGGCCCAGAGGTCCTGGGTCTTGTCGAGCGCGACGCGGAACGCACCACGCGGGAGGAATCGTTCGGGCACCTGCCCCTCATCGCGGCGCGGTTCGAACACGATGCAACTCGCCATTGCGGCGAGGCTCGCCGGGTCGAGGTCGTTCCAGAGATTGCGGTGCAGGGCCTCGGCGACCAGCAGGTCCCGTTCGCCGTAGATCCGTTTGAGGGTCCGACCGGCTGCACTCAGTTCGAGCTGACCGCCATCTCCTGGAACGAGGTATTCGTACTCGACCAGCACATCGGTGACCCGGTCGAAGATCTTCGCAACGGCGCCGGTGCGCGTCGCGATCTGCCGGGTGAGCTGGTCGGTCTGCTTCTTCAGCTTGAAATACCGTTCTGCCCACCTGGCGTGCTGCTCCCGGTCGGGACAGTTGTGGCACGGGTGAGCGGAGAGCCGCTTTCGCAACCCGTTGACCCTGCGCTGGCGCTTTTCACGCGTCGCGCGCGACCCGTGCTCCGCCTGTGCCGACCCGCGCTCAAGATCAGTGAGTTCACGCCTCATCGAGGCATACTCGCGGAAATCACCGAGGTGACAGGTCATCGACTCGGCGTACTTGGCGAGTGATGCCTCCTGCTCACGCACCTTCCGTGCGATTCCGACGACCGCCCGGTCGGCCTGGAACTGTGCGAACGACGACTCGAGGATCTCCCTGGTGCGCTCCCGGCCGAACTGGTCGATCAGGTTCACCGCCATGTTGTAGGTCGGTTTGAAGCTGGAGTTGAGCGGATAGCTCCGGCGGGATGCGAGGGATGCAACGGACTGCGGGTGAAGACCGTCCTGCCAGGTGACGACGGCGTGTCCCTCGACGTCGATGCCGCGGCGACCGGCCCGACCGGTGAGCTGGGTGTACTCCCCCGGAGTGATCGGCACTCGCGCTTCGCCGTTGAACTTCTCGAGCTTCTCGAGCACAACCGTCCGTGCGGGCATATTGATCCCGAGCGCGAGCGTCTCCGTGGCAAAGACCGCCTTGACGAGCTTCTTCCTGAAGAGCTCCTCGACGACCTCCTTGAAGGCGGGCAGCATGCCGGCGTGGTGGGCAGCGACGCCACGCTCGAGTCCTTCGAGCCACTCCCAGTAACCGAGAACCGCGAGGTCTTCATCGGGCAGTTGGGAGCAGCGCTCCTCGACGATTGCCCGGATCTCGTCTCGCTCGTGGACTTCCGTGAGCCGGATGCCCGAGCGCAGTACCTGGGCGACGGCCTGGTCGCACCCGACCCGGCTGAAGATGAAGAAGATGGCGGGCAACAGGTGGTGCTCGTCAAGAAGGCGGATGACGTCGCCCCGGTCGATGCGCTGGGGAGGACGGCGGCCGCCCTTGGCGTTGTACCTGGAGACGTCGTTGTGCTGCCTGGTGTTGGGGTTGCGTCCGCCGAACTGCGCCATTCGGACGAGTTCGGGGTTGACCCGGGACGTGTCAGCGAGCGACGGCGCCGCAAACAGGTCGATGAGTTTGCCGCGCATGAGGACGTGCTGGTCCAGTGGGACCGGTCGTTCCTCTGACACGATGACCTCGGTGTGGCCGCGGACAGCCTGGAGCCAGTCGCCGAATTCCTCGGCGTTGGACACCGTTGCGCTCAGGGAAACCATCCGGACCTCTTCGGGAAGGTGGATGATGACCTCTTCCCACACTGCCCCGCGGAACCTGTCGGCGAGGTAGTGCACCTCGTCCATGACGACGTAAGCAAGGTCAGTGAGGAGGTCGGAATTCGCGTAAAGCATGTTCCTGAGCACCTCGGTCGTCATGACGACGACCCGCGCGTGCGCGTTGATATTGGTGTCTCCGGTGAGGAGGCCGACCGAATCGGCACCGTACTCGGCGACCAGTTCGCCGAACTTCTGGTTGCTCAGCGCCTTCATCGGCGCCGTGTAGAACACTTTCCGCCGCGGGCTCTGCATGGCAGCGTAGATGGCGAACTCGGCGATGATCGTTTTGCCGGCTCCGGTTGGCGCTGCAACGAGAACGCTGTTGCCCGCCTCGATACTCGCGCAGGCCTCGATCTGGAATGGGTCAAGGTCGAAGTGCTGCTTCTCGCGGAAGGCATCGAGAAGAGGGGTTTTCCGTCGGGAGGCCGCGTAGCGCTCCGCTGGGCTGAGGTCTGCGGTGGTCACAGGGCCAATTCTGCGTCGAGGGCGGCCTGCCGCTTCGCGGCGCGGCGGTCGTGCACGTATGCGACTCCATACGCGGCGAAGTACAGGATGATCATGGGTATGGCGAGCAGGAACATCGAGATCACGTCGGCCGCTGGTGTGGAGATCGCACAGAACACGGCGATCACGAGCACCGCAATCCGCCAGGACTTGATGATGGTCGCCGCGCTGAGGACACCGACAAAGTTGAGCAGGACGAGGAAGACGGGCACGACGAAAGCGATACCGATGGCGAGCAGCAGCTTCAACACGAAGTCGAAGTAGATCCCGGCGTTGAAGAAGTTGGAGGCTTCCGCCGGAGTGAAGCCGACCATCAGCTCAACAATGTGGGGCATGATGAGCCAGCCGGCCGCGCACCCTGCAAGGAACAACGGCACTGCGCTCAGCAGGAACCCGAGCGCGTAGCCGATCTCTTTCCGGGTGAGACCCGGGACCAGGAACGCCCAGATCTGGTATAGCCAGATCGGGCTCGAAATGACGATGCCCAGGGTGAGAGCGACCTTCATCCTGAGGTCGAACGCACCAGTGACGGCGTCGAAGTTGAGGAGCGCCTGGCCGCGTTCAACGGCAATCTCAGTGATCGGGGCGGCCATCATCCTGATCGCCCATTCGGACAGGACGAACCCGCCGATCATTGCGATCACAACACCGGCGGCGATGATGAAGAGGCGTTTCCGCAGTTCGACCAGGTGCTCGCCGAGCGACATCCGGCCTTCGGCGTTCTTTCCCCTGGAGCGCTGTGCGCTTTTTCGCCCGGTGGTTCCCTGAGTCACTGACCTTACGGTTTCGTGTGTGTCTCTGGCGCGCTGGATGTAGCGGTCTCAGTCGGGTAAGCCGGAGGCGCCGTTTCTGTCGGGTAGACCGGGGTGGCCGTTGCGGACGTCGTCGTCGGCGGAACGGGAACTGTCGGGTCGACCGGGGTGGTCGTTTCGGGCTTGTCGCTCTTGATCTCGTTCTTGAAGATCTTCATGGACTGTCCGAGGCTCTTGGCGAGGCCAGGGAGCTTCGGTGCGCCAAAGAGAAGGAGCACGAGGAACACAATGATGAGCAGGTGCCAGCCGGTGAGGTTACCTAACATGATCCATCCTTTGATTGGTGCCGTTAGGCAGAAGTTTAGCGTGGTTCAAAGCTATCGCGGGTTTTCTGGCAGGCGACTGGAAGCATCGCCGTCGGCATACCTGTCGATCGCGGCCTGTGCCCAGTCCGCAACCCGGGCACGCGCCGACGCCGGCTCGACCACCGTAAGAACTCCGGCCAGTCCGGCAACCAGCCTCTTGAGCCCGTGGGTGTGGGCGAGGTGAAGGGTGACCCTCGTGTGCCCTGTGCCTCCGGGCTTGGCGGGTTCCGCCGTGAGGTAGTCGGAGATCAGCGGAAGCGCGCTTGCGTCCAGCTCGACGACGACGCTCAGGTCGGTTTCGCTCGGTTCGAAGAGCCTGTCGCCGAGGGGAACGTCATCGGCTCTTCGGCTGATCGGGACGCTCGTCGCCACGAGCGCACTCATCCGGTCAAGCCGGAAGGTACGGGCGGCGTCGCGACCGTGGTCCCATCCCCTCAAGTACCAGTCCTGGTCGAGGGACTCGATCCGCAGCGGGTCGACCGCTCGTCGTTCCAGTTCGCCGCGCGAGTTGAGGTAATCGAACTCGATCCGGGATCCTGCGCTGACGGCATCCCGAATGATCCTGAGATACTCATCGACCTCGGATGACCCAACCGCGACTTCACTCGGCGTGCCGGACGCGCCCCTGGACAGCTTCGCCAGGAGCGAGACCAGGACTCCCCTGTCGGCCTGCTCCGGGAGCGATGACAGGTACTGCAACCCGGCAATGAGGGCAGCTGCCTCACGAGCTGAGAAACGCGGAGAGTCGTCGATCGCGACGAGATGAGTGATGGCGATTTCGTCGCGCTCGTCGAACAGGTCCCAGTCGATGTCGAAGAGGTCCTCGTGCTGGTACGAGCTGGTCTCACCCGGTACACCGGAGACCGCGATCAGGTTGACCGAGTCGCGGATCTGGGTCTCGGACACACCGAAGTGCCGCGCCGCCTCCTGGACGGAGACCTGGCCCTTGTCCATGAGGTACGGCACAAACGCGAGCAGGAAGGCGAGCTTGTCCCGCCCGTGTGGTGTCGAACTAGCCATTGTCAAGTCCGTCCGCTGGGGCGTCGAGGTGCCGGTCTCTGGTGGTGATGTGCCTCGCGAGCACCGCGGTGCGCAGGCGTTCCGGGCTCAGCACGAGTACTTCAGGGCCGTAACTGGCGAGCTCGTCCGCAAGCACGTCGACGTCGGTGTAGTGCAACCGGAGTTCGGTGGAGTCGTTGTCGGATGCCGGCTCGGCGCGTTTGGAGAGCCGCGTGGCGGCATCCGTTCCCGGTTCGACAGTGACAACGGCAACCTGAGCCTCCCAGAGGGCGTCGAGAGCACGGAGCGACCGTTCCGCATGCCCAACGGTTTCCGGGGGAAGCCACGTCTTGCTGGTCGTCGTGACCGGCCCGACGATGCGACTCAGCAGGAAGGTTCTGCCCTCGTTCACTTCCATGTCCTCGGCGGACAGGTGCCAGCGGCCATGGTGCTGGACCAGCGCGAGCGGCGCAACGGTCCGTGTCCGTGGGCTGGCCTCACCGGGTTTGAGATAGGGGAACGTCACAACGGCGTGTTTCTCGAGCGCGAGGCGCAGCGGATCGAATGAGCTCTCCCGGATCCGCACCCGTGGCGCGTATCCGATGACCGGCTCGTCCGACTCGATGCCGAGGGAGTTGAGCTTGAGCAACGCCCGCTGGGACTCGGCCGACAGTGACCCTTGCTGCCACACGGTCGCGGCGAGCGACAGCATGGCTATCTCGGTGGGCGAGAACGTGATGTCGCTGGGCAGGTCATACTCCCCCTTGGGGATCCGGTAGCGCAGCGACTGGTTGTTGCCGGGATCGCCCGGTGTTTCGATCGTCTCGAGCGGGATGCCGAGTTCACGGATGTCGTCTTTGTCGCGTTCGAACTGGCGGTCGAGGCTCGCGTTGTCGCCGAACGCGGAGTACCGCTGCCGATATCCCTGGACGGTCGACAGGATCTCGGACTTGGTCAGGCCCTGTTCGGTCGCGAGCAGGGCCAGAACGAGGCTGAAGAGTCGTTCCTCGACGGGGACTGGCGCTGCAGCGCGGGGTTCTTGCACAGCATCATCATAGTTGCGCCGGGAGCGGGAATCCGGCGGACCCGAGCCGACTGGCGCGGGTCCGCCGGCGAGGCGGTCGATCAGTTGACGGTGCCCAGAATGTCGACGACGAAAACGAGCGTCGATCCGGCGGGGATCGTTGCTGAACCCTGTTCGCCGTACGCGAGCTCAGCCGGGATGACGGCGATGATCTGCGAACCGACCGTCTTCCCCTCGAGGGCTGTCGCGAGGCCGGGGACTATGCCGTCGAGGCTGAAGACAGCCGGTGTCGCGTCGTCCCATGACGTGTCGAAGATACTGTTGTCATCCCAGAGCGCGCCGGTGTAGTGAACGACGACGCGGTCATCGGCGGAGACCGTGTCTCCGCTTCCGGTCTTCAGGGTCGCAACCTTGAGCTCGGTGGGAGCCTCTGATTTCGGGACGGTGATGCCAGGGGTGCCGTCCGCTGCCGTGACAACACTGGGGAAGCCCGACTGGAAGACGGGGGTCGGTGTGCCGTCGGCCTTGGCGAGGAATGCGTCCGTGATGTCCGCGACCATAATGACGGCGTCGTTCGACTCGACTCCGAGTTGGGCGCTGCCCTGGTCGCCGAATGCGTCGGCGGGGGTCATCACGGCGGCGATGCGCGATCCGACGGTCGAGCACGCGATGCTGTCAGCCATCCCTGGCAGGAGCTGCGACGGCAGGTAAACCCCGGGCTCGGCGTACGCGCCTTCTTCGATGGGCGCCCCTGTTGTGCCGTTGTAGAAGGAGAAGCTCATCTCAACGAGCTGGTCGTCGGTGATTTGTGCTCCGTCACCCTCGATCAGTGTGGAGACCTGGGTGGTGTCCGTCTTCAGCGGGGTGGGGAAATCAACTTCCTTCAGCGAACCGAGGGCTCCCGTCGCGTCGACGAGCGTTGACGCGTCACCGGAGGAGACCGGTGAGTCGCAGTCGCTTCCCGTTGCGGGTGCGCAGCCCGTGAGGGTGGCCAGGACGACGCCTGCGGTCAGGAGCAATGCGGGTGCCTTCTGCACGGTGCCTCGATTTCGTACTCGGGTGTTCTCGACGGGAACCAATTGGGTTGGTGTCCCCTGTGTGGCGTGACTCTCACCTCTCGCCCGGGCCATCTTAGCCACGCGGCGTTTCTCCAGGCTCGGAGTTTGCAGTGTCCGTCGCATCAGTGTCGGGTTCGATGGCTGAGACGGAGTCGGCGGACCCCTCGCTGGCGGCGGATTCTCCTGAGTCCCCCACAGGTGCCTCAGCGGCTGGTCCAAGGCCCCTGGCCTTGGAGAGCTCGGCGGAATTGGCCACGCTTCTGACCCTCTTGCGCAGGATCTTGGCGCTGACGTTCCGCTCACCGAGAGCGCCCGGCGTCCACTGTTCGACATCGTCATCGCTGAAGTCGGACTTGCTCGGCCTGCGCTTGAGCTCGGGAAGGATTGTTCCGTCTGCGAGCTTTCTCGCGGTGATGAGGAAGCCGGTGTGGCCGATCATCCTGTGGTCAGGTCGCACGGCGAGTCCCTCGACGTGCCAGCCACGGACGATGGTCTCGCTCGAGTCAGGGTTGGTGAAGCGCCCTGTCGCCCGAATGGCCTCTGCGACTCGCGAAAGCTGGGTCACAGTCGCGACGTAGCAGAGGATGACTCCACCCGGCTTCATCGCGTCTGCGCACGCGTCGATGCACTCCCACGGTGCGAGCATGTCGAGGACGACGCGGTCGACCGAGTCCGGCTCCATGGTGGTCGGCAGCGTCTCGGTGAGGTCGCCGACGGAGACCCTCCAGTTTTCGGGGTCATACCCAAAGAAGGTGGCGACGTTGCCGCGCGCAACATCGGCGAACTCGTCACGTCGCTCGAACGATTCGAGCCTGCCTGTCGGCCCGATGGCCCTGAGGATCCAGAGCGAGAGAGCGCCGGAGCCCACACCGGCCTCGACGACTGTTGCACCGGGGAAGATGTCTGCAAGTCCGACGATCTGCGCGGCATCCTTCGGGTAAATGATGGCTGCGCCCCGCGGCATCGACATGACGAAGTCAACGAGGAGTGGGCGCAGGGCGAGGTACTCGATGCCGTCGGTGGTCGTGATGACCGAACCGTCGGGCAGGCCGATGATGGTGTCGTGGCTGACGATGCCGCGATGGGTGTGGAATTCCTTGCCCGGTTCCAGGGTAATCGTGTTGCGTTTGCCCTTCGGGCCGGTGAGCTGTACCCGATCACCGACACGGAACGGCCCGGAGTTCTGCGGTCGCTCGTCGGTGGGCGGTGTGGTGGCTGGCTGGGTGGCGGAGGTGTCGGTCATCGGGGAAGTCCTTCGGTTGCGCGAGCGGCAACGAGGGCGGCGAGATCGACGCTTGTCCTGCCTGCGAGTGTCGGCCAGGTGGTGTGAGAGTCAGATGGGGCTATCGAAACAGCGTGCGGGACAGCGACGGCCATGCTGCCGGCGGCGACAGCGGATGCCAGTCCGGCGCGTGAGTCCTCGATGGCAACGCAGTCAGCAATGTCGACTCCGAGCAGCCGGGCCGCGGTGAGGTAGGGCTCCGGGTGCGGTTTCGGGTTTTCGACCTCGTCACCGGTGACGAGTACGTCGAACGCGTCGAATGGGATGTGAGAGACAACCTGTTCGGCCATCCTGCGGATGGACATGGTGACCAGCGCCGTTTTGACGCCGAGGGATCTGAGTTCCTCGAGCAGTTCGCGGGCTCCTGGACGGAACGGGACACCGTCTTTCTCGAGCCGTTCCTGCACCCGGCTGGTGAGGTGGTTGACGATGTCGTCTGCGGTCATCTCAACCCCGTGATCCTGGAACACCTTCGCGGATTCCCACAGGCCTGCACCGACGAGGGTCATCGCGTCTTCGTAGGTCCAGGTGTGCCCGAACGACTCGACGAGGTCGGTTTCGGCGGAGATCCAGTACGGCTCAGTGTCGACGATGGTGCCGTCCATGTCCCAGAGGACAGCGGCGGGTAGCTGTGTAGTCACGAGTTTCAATGCTACCTGTTGCCGGAGAGCGCCTATTCTGGAACCAGTGCGGGCGAGAGCCAGCCAATACTGCGTCGGGGAAACCCGTGGAATGGGGAACTAGTGCTGAGTGGTCGGTTGCTCGTCGTCGCCTTCGAGGGCTGGAACGACGCTGGTGAAGCAGCCACGGGTGCTGTCCGTGTGTTGCAGGAGCAGCTCGACGTCTCGGCGATCTTCGAGATCGACCCCGAGCTCTACTACGACTACCAGTTCAACCGGCCGGTGATCGCCGTCGATGACGACGGCAAGCGCCGGATCACCTGGCCAACGGCAACTCTCTATGGCCCGAGCGCCCCGGCCGCGGACACTGACGCCCCTGCACCGCTCGCTGACGATGCGGACCTCAGCGTCAGCGGTTCCAACGGCGGCAATATTTTCCTGCTGGTTGGCAGCGAGCCGTCGCGCAGCTGGAAAGCGTTCACCGCGGAGATCATCGACGCGGCACTCACCCACGACATCTCGACGATCGTCTTTCTCGGTGCCATGCTCGCCGATGTTCCCCACACCCGCCCGATCTCCATTTTCGCGTCGAGCGAGAATGACGAGATGCGGGGTGAGCTTCAACTCGAACGCAGCAGCTATGAGGGCCCCGTCGGGATCCTCAGCGTGCTCGCCGAGGCGGCCGAGCAGGCCGGAATCTCCACCCTTTCGATTTGGGCATCAGTCCCCCACTACGTGCACAACGCGCCATCGCCGAAGGCGGTGCTTGCCCTCATCGACAAGCTCGAGGAGATCGTCGATGTCGTGATCCCGCGCGGCGACCTGGTTGAGGAATCCGGCGAGTGGGAGAACGGCATCAACGCGCTCGCGGGCGATGACGAAGACATGGCCGCCTACATCGCTCAGTTGGAACAGGCGCGCGACACCGTGGAATCCCCCGAGGCCAGCGGTGAGGCCATCGCCAAGGAGTTCGAGCGCTACTTGCGCCGCTCAGGTGACGGCAAGGGCGACGGCCGCAACGAGCCCCCGGCCCGCGGCTGAGTCCCCCGCCTCACCGCTTCTCGCTTTCAGCCGTGCCGTTCGACGGTCAGAGTTCCACGCCGAGCAGCGCGTGAATGGCGCGGCGAATCAGCTCGGGGTCGGTCACACCGCTCGTCGCCGCGTCGTCGATCACACGGAGCGCAGCAGGCGTGTCGAGGTCGAGCTGGAGCGCCGACCGAAGGGCCGAGAGCACTGCGTGCGAATCGAAAGCGTCCGGGGTCGCAGCACTCGTGCTGATGTCGTCCGTCGGCCTGAAGGCGCTCTGCCACAGGCTGAGCCGCGCCGCCGCGTCGACGAGCAAACGGTCGGTCCACTCCCAGTCCGAGCGGTAGTGGTGTGCGAGGATCGCCAGCCGAATCGAGCGCGCGTCGACGCCCGACTGAAGCAGGCGGGAGATGAGCACGAGGTTCCCGAGCGACTTCGACATCTTCTCGCCCTCGAAGGCGACGAGGCCGGCGTGGCTGTAGACCCGTGCTAGCGGGTGCCCGCTCAGGGCAGACGCGTGGCCGGCACTGAGTTCGTGATGCGGAAAGACGAGGTCGCCGCCGCCGCCCTGCACCGTGAAGTCGGTGCCGAGCTCCATCAGGGCGATCACCGAGCACTCGATATGCCACCCGGGCCGGCCGCGGCCGACGCTCGAAGGCCAGCTCGGCTCCGAGTCGCGTGCCGCGCGCCAGAGGAGTGGATCGAGGCGATCGCGCTTACCGGCGCGGTCCGGGTCTCCCCCGCGCTCTGCGAAGTACTTCACCATGGTTTCTGCGTCGTAATTGCTGACGTCGCCGAGCTTCCACGGGCCGATTTTCGCAGCCGCGGCACTGTCGAAGTAGATGTCGTCACCGACGGTTGAATCCGGGGTCGGCACAGAGTATGCCGCTCCTGCGGCCACAAGCCGTCTGACTGCCTCGGCTATTTCGTCGAGCACCTCGGTGACCGCGACGTAGTTCTCGGGCGGGAGGATGCTGAGGGCCTCCATATCGCCCCGGAACAATTCGACCTGGCTTTCGGCGAGGTCTCGCCAGTCGACTCCCGTGGCTGCCGCGCGTTCGAGCAGGGGGTCGTCGATGTCGGTGACGTTTTGGGCGTAGTGGACCTCGAGGCCGCCGTCGAGCCACACGCGCTGCAGGGTGTCGTAGGCAAGGTAGGTCGCAGCGTGTCCCATGTGGGTCGCGTCGTACGGCGTGATCCCGCAGACGTACAACCGCGCGATCTCCCCGGTGTGTGCCTCAATCATGCCGCCGGTTGCTGTGTCGAAAAGACACGGCGGAAGCGAGTTGCCGGGGAGGGTCGGGACGAGCGGTCTATTCCATGCCTTCACCTGTCCAGCCTAAGCTGCGCGGCTAGGCCGTGAGGACACCGGTGCCGAGCAGGATGAAGACGACGACACCGAGCAGGATGCGGTAGATCACGAAGGGCATGAAGCTGCGCTTCGAGATGTAGCTCATGAAGAACTTGATGACGAAGATGGCGACGATGAAGGCAATGACCGTCGCGATCAGGGTCTCCCCAGGGCCGTAAATCTCCGGGATGCAATCGGTCGCGCCTTCGACGCACGGGTCGGCTATCGACTTATAGATCTGGAAGAAGCCGCTGCCGAGTACGGCGGGAATCGCGAGGAGGAACGCGTATCTGGCGGCTGCTGCCCGTTCATAGCCGAGGAAGAGCCCCGCGGTGATCGTTCCACCCGAACGTGACACCCCGGGGATGAGCGCGAGGGCCTGGGCCAGTCCGAAGATGATGCCATCGCGGTACCCGAGGTTCTCGAGTTTGAGGTTCTTCCGGCCGATCCAGTCGGCGATTCCGAGAAGGATGCCGAAGCCGATGAGCATGGATGCCGTGAACCACAGGGACCGCAGTGTGGTCTCAATCTGATCCTGGAACAGCAGACCGAGAACGACGATCGGCACCGAGCCGATGATGATGAGCCAGCCCATGCGGGCGTCAGGGTCGTTGCGCGGAATCTTTCCCACGAGCGCACGGCACCACGCACCGATGATGCGCACGATGTCTTTCCAGAACAGGATGACGACAGCGAGTTCTGTGCCGATCTGGGTGATTGCGGTGAAGCGCGCCCCTGGGTCGCCGCCTGTTCCGAGGAACTCGCCGACGATGCGCAGGTGAGCGCTCGACGACACCGGGAGAAATTCGGTGAGTCCCTGTACAAGACCCAGAATTATCGCGTTGAGAATGTCCACGGAATCCTTGCTTTTCGTCAGTAAGTGCGAAGCAGGTCGGTCAAAACCCGCCTGCCAAAGACTAATGCGTCGAGCGGGACACGCTCGTCAACACCGTGGAACATGGCGGGGAAATCGAGCTCGGGTGGCAGGAGGAGCGGAGCGAAGCCGTATCCGGTGATGCCGAGCATTGACAGAGCCTTGTTGTCGGTACCCGCCGGCAGGAGGTATGGCAGCACCTCGGCGCCGGGATCGTGGATCCTGAGCGTTTCGATCATGGCGTCGATCAGCGGGCCGGCAAACTCGTTCTCGAGGCCGACGTCCCGGTGCATCACCTCGATTTCGATGTCGGGTCCGACGAGTTCCTGCACCGCGGCGAGAACAGCGTCTTCCTCACCGGGCAACGAACGGATGTCGACGAGCGCCTCTGCGGTGTCCGGAACGACGTTGTGCTTGTATCCGGCCGTCAGCACTGTGGGATTTGTGGTGGTGCGGAGTGACGCCTGGATGAAGCCGGATGCCGTTCCGGTCGCGAGGGCAAGTTCGTCCGGGCCGAGTGCCTGCGGGTCGACGCCGAGGATGCGGGCGACTTCGTCGAGGAGTGCCGTCGTCGTATCGGTGAGCCTGATCGGCCATTCCTGCCTGCCGACGGCCGCGACGGCTTCGGCCAGGCGTGTGATGGCGTTCTCCCGGACGACGCGCGAGCCGTGAGCCGCCGGACCCCTCGCGATGAGCTTCACCCACAGCAGAGCTTTTTCTCCGGTCTGCACGAGGTACGCGCGCTTGCCGCCGAGCGTGATGGAATATCCGCCCACTTCGCTGATGGCCTCCGTCGCACCTTCGAACAGGTCAGGCCGGGTCGAGACGAGGTGATGAGAGCCAAGGACTCCGCCGTTCTCCTCGTCGGCGAAGAACGCCAGGATGAGGTCACGCGCCGGGCGTTCGCCACCCCGCAGGATGTCGGCCACCGCGGTGAGGATCATGGCATCCATGTTCTTCATGTCGACCGCTCCCCTGCCCCACAGCATCCCGTCACGGATCACACCACCGAAGGGATCGACGCTCCAGTTGCGCGGGTCGGCGGGGACGACGTCGAGGTGGCCGTGAACGACGAGTGCACCCTTCGAGCTGTCGCGTCCAGCGACCCGCGCGACGACGCTGGTGCGTCCGGGATCTGAGTCGATCAGTTCCGGCTCGAGACCGAGTCCCCGCAGGTACTCCGCGACGTATTCGGCGGCAATCGTCTCCCCCTTGGACTTACCCCCGCCGTAGTTGGTGGTGTCCATGCGAATGAGGTCCCTGGCGAGCCGCACGGTCTCGTCGAGCTCAGCGTCGATGGGAGCCTGTGCCGTGCCTGGTGATTGCGCGTCGAAATTCATGCCACAACGCTATCGGTGTCGGCACAGACGGTGTGTGTTCATTGCGTCCCGAAAACCGTGCTAAAGTTTTCTCTCGGCAGGGTGCTTCGGTAACCGGCCAGAAACAGAAACAAAACAATGCGCGGGTGGCGGAAATGGCAGACGCGCTAGCTTGAGGTGCTAGTGCCCTTACGGGCGTGGGGGTTCAAGTCCCCCTTCGCGCACATTGTGAAGAACTGTGTTGAGACAGTAGAAAAGCCGGGTCCATTGGATCCGGCTTTTCGCTTTTAACCCGTCAATATGTGATCTGTCAGGTGTTGCGTCCCGGGAGTGGCCCCAGCTCCCACTCGTCATTCGGTGTGTGGAGGATCCGCCAGGCCAGGAAAGCCATTCCGAGCGCTGTCAGGTTCCAGGCGATCAGATCGAGCCAGCGAACGTCGGTCATAACCGCGACGAAATGAAGCGGTTGTGAGATCACAAGGAGGATCGCCACCGCCCGTGGCATCAACCTGCGCCGGTAGCTCAGGACTCCGAGCAGAACCACTCCGACGATGTGTCCGACGATGAATACGCTGAGAAGGAAGTCCTGGCTCGGCATCGCCAGAAGTCGCGTACCAAGCGCCGTAACCTCGTCCGGGCTCAGACCGATCTGCGTTGCCGCCAGTACCGCGGCGTCGAGGCCGGTCAGGACACTCAGGGCGAGGTAGCCGGGTACGAGGAACGCACCAGCGACGAGCGCCAGAATAGGGCTGTGCCGTCGTGCGAGCTGGAGCGCCGCCCACGCTCCCGGGAGCAACGTGAACAGGGCAAGCACGTCCAGCCACAGAACGGCGGACTGGACACCCTGATTGGCCGCGACGGTCTCACCGACGGGTGCCCCAGGGAGCGTGAAGCGGATCAGCGACACCGCCACAGGGCCGACGGGCAAAAGGACCGCCGCTACGCAACGCCGAAGCGTACGGACGTCCCGAACGGCCACATCCGCAGTGGTCGTCGGCGCTGACGTGGCTCTGGGCGACACTCTCCGATCAGCGCGGGCTGAGTTGTCAGTGACCATGTGAAAACCTCCAGGTGATCTTCCGGCGCGGCACCGATTGCCGCTGACACCATGATCGAGGCGACCACACGACTGACGGATGGGACCCCGGCCCCGCTTCGCCCTGATGGCACGGGTGATTTTGCCCGGGTGATTTGGGGGCAGGCACCTATCATCCCTGGCCAGGGAGCGAGCATAATCAAGCAATGGAGCGCCCGAGTCAGCGCGGCGACAGCATTTCCGTCCTGATTGCCGATGACCACCCCGTGGTCCGACACGGGTTGGTATCGCTGCTCAGTACCCTTCCGGGGATCACCGTTGTCGGTCAGGTCGGGTCTGGCCGAGAGGCCGTACGGGAATCGGCGCTGCGCGCCCCGGACGTTGTCGTCATGGACCTTCGCATGCCCGACATGAGCGGCATCGAGGCAACGGAACAGATCCTCCATCGTTCACCACACATCAACGTGCTGATCCTGACGATGTACGACGACGATGACCTGGTCGGTGACGCACTGCGTGCGGGCGCGCGTGGCTATCTCGTCAAAGGTGCGGAGCAGGGGGAAATAGACCGTGCAATTCGCGCCGTCGCCGCGGGAGAAGCGATTTTCAGCGGCCCGGTTGCCGGTCGGGTGCTCGACCGTCTTGCACACCCCGCGCCTGCCCCCGTCCTGCCGCGCCTCACTGCGCGCGAGCGCGAGATTCTCCACCTCATTGCGACGGGCATCGACAACGCCTCGATCTCGGACGAACTCCACCTGTCACCCAAGACCGTGAGCAACCACATCTCGTCCATCTTCCTCAAGCTCGGAACTGCGACGAGAAGCCGGGCTATCGTCCTGGCGAGGGAAGCAGGCCTGGGGCGCCGTGACTGAGTCCGAGGTTCCCGTCCAGGAACGCCCCATGCGCCGCCGGAGCCGAACTCACGGGGTGGTCATCATCGTGAGCGGCATCGGCGCCGTGCTGACTGTGCTCGCGATCGGTATCGCTCTCGCCTTCGGTACGCCGTTCCGTCTCTTCGTTGACAGCTACACCCTGACGAATCTGGTGATCGGGGCGAGCCTGGTGTCTTCGGGGTCAGTTCTCGCGTGGTTTCGGCCGTCCAACGCGGTGGGGTGGTTGCTGCTCGTCTGCGGAACCGGCCACCTGGCCGCCGCAGCGGGGGCAACGCTCATCCTGTGGGGGGTCAGCGACGGGTGGCCGGTAGTCGTGACACGGTCGTTGACGACAGCGTTCCACGTCGGGTGGCTCATCGGGCTGCCTGGACTGTTCCTGCTCGCGCTGCTGCTTTTTCCCACCGGGCACCTCCCCTCCAGACGATGGCTGCCGCTCGCAATTGGCATCGCTGTCTCTGCCGCATACAACGTCGTCGCAGGGGTCCTGTCTGACGCAAGTCTCCTCGGCGACGAACGGACGGCGTCCATCCTGTCGGTGGGGTACCAGCCACCGACAGTGCTGGCCGAGGCATCGACGGTACTGACGGGTGCCTTCTACGTGCTGGTCGGTCTCTCGCTTCTCGAACGGTACGTGACCGGTAGCGAACGCCAGAAGAGACAACTGCTGTGGCTGATCCTCGCGTTTTTCGCTGCCGGACTGCTCAACTCACAGCGATGGATTACCGGCGATGGGCCGATTCTCGCGCTTCTTGGTGTCGCCCTTTTTCCCGTCGCCATCGCCATCGCCATCCTGCGGTATCAGCTCCTTGACATCCGAATCGTCCTCTCCCGGACGCTTATCTACACACTGGCCATCGGGGCGACCATTGCCGGCTACGTCGCGCTTGTCGCTGGCCTCAACCTCGTCGTGCCCGCCTCCGCTGATCAGTCGGTTCCGATTGCGGCAGCGATCGGGGTGGCGCTGGTTTTCAATCCGCTCCGCATCATGCTCCAGCGGCTCATCACGCGCGCCTTCTACGGTAACCGCGAAGACCAGCTCACGACGGCGTTGGCTCTCTCCCAGCAGCTCCAGCGATCGGACGGCGATCTGTCCATGCTGCTCGAACGGGCTCGGCAGGATCTCCGGTTGCCCTACCTGGCGCTCAGAAAACAGCCGGACGGGCCCACGATCGCGTCCGCCGGAGACCTGGCCGGCGTCACTGCGACCGCGACCGTCGACCTCGCCTACCGCGGGCACCACGAATCAACACTCGTCGTCGCCCTTCGCCGGGGCGAGCGAACTCTCCATGACGCGGACCGGCGGGCACTCAGCCTGATCGGGGTTCCGCTCTCGGTTGCCCAGCACGCCATCGAACTGGCCGAACAACTCAAAGCCGCCCGTTCTGCCACAGCCCAAGCCCGTGAACGAGAGAGAAAACGGCTCCATCGCGAGCTGCACGATGGTCTCGGCCCGGCGCTCACCGGGGCGGCATTCCACGCCGATGCGGCGTTCAACCTCGTCCACAGCGACCCGGACGGTGCAGCCGAGCTGCTGACCCAGTTGCGACACGAAGTGCGCTCATCCATCAGCGACGTCCGTCGGGTGGTGTACGGATTACGTCCGGTCGAACTGGACAAATATGGTTTCGACGGCGCACTCCGCAGACGCATTTCCAGTCTGAACGACGACCCCCGCCAGACGGTCACCATCCGGGCTACCGTTGACCCCGCGTTCCCGGAGTTCTCACCCGCCACAGAACTGGCAGCCTATCGAATTGTGGCTGAGTCGTTGGAAAACGTGCTCAAGCACTCAGTTGGTTCGCTCTGCACAGTGGCGGTGTCCGTCGGTGCGGAAATTCGAATCGTCGTGGACGATGACGGGGAACCGGTGACCGAGTGGAAGCCCGGAGTCGGCGTAGAATCCATGGTCGACCGCGCGGAAGAACTGGGCGGGTCCGCCGTCGTGGGACCATCGGTCAGCGGATGGCGTGTTGATGTCCGCCTTCCGCTGGATGGCTGACGATATCACCAGCTTTGACACTCGTGCTGGTCGCGCGTCACGACACCGCGGCGAAGTTCGCGAGGATCACAGCGTTACCGCGGGTCGGGTCAGCGCCTACCGTTCATCCGCTTCCGCAGAAGCTCGATGCGGGACTGCAGTTGCGTCACACTGGCCTGTTGAACGGCGGGTCCGCCGCACATCCGCCGCAACTCAGCGTGAACGAGGCCATGGCCCTGATTCGTGGACTTCGCGTACAGCCCAACGAGGCTGTTGAGGAGGCTGCGCTGCTCCTTGAGCGTCCGGTAGAGCGGCGGCGGGACATCGGTCGACTTGTCTGTTGCCGTCGCCTGAGGTGCCTCGCTGCGGGTCGAGTGGCGCTTTGCCTGCCGCGCCTGACGCTGCGTCAGGAGCTCGTGAACCTGCTCGGGTTCGAGGAGGCCGGGAAGGCCGATGAAGTCGAGCTCTTCCTCAGTGCCCGGCTCTGCCCATTGGCCGAATTCGTCCCCGTCGTAAACGACGCGGTCGAAGTTCGCCGACGAAGACATGGCCTCGTACCGGAACTCATCGCCGAGCGAATCGGACCCCTTGGATTCGCGGTTGGCCTCTGCGACCATCGCGTCTTCCGGGTTCCACATGTCCCCCTCGCCGCTGCCGTCGCTTTTCCGATCGAGCGCGTGGTCGCGCTCGAGTTCGAGGGCACTCGCGAGGTTCATCAGGTTGGGAACATCGGGGAGGAAAACGGATGCCGTTTCACCGCGACGCCGTGCCCGCACGAACCGTCCGATGGCCTGGGCGAAGAACAGGGGGGTCGATGCGCTCGTCGCGTAGACGCCAACCGCGAGCCGTGGCACGTCGACGCCCTCGGAAACCATGCGGACCGCGACCATCCAGCGGCTCGTGCCCGCCGAGAAGTCGTCGATGCGATCGGATGCTTCCTTCTCATCGCTCAGTACGACAGTCGGCGGTTCCCCGGTGATGCCGTGCAGGATCTTCGCGTACGCGCGTGCCGCGGTCTGGTCGGTCGCGATGACCAGGCCACCGGCATCCGGGATGCCATGACGCACCTCGCTGAGGCGCCGGTCGGCAGCCTGCAGCACCTGCGGGATCCACTCCCCTGCCGGGTCGAGCGCCGTACGCCAGGCCTGCGAGGTGATGTCCTTGGTGTTGCCCTCGCCGAGCCTTGCTTCCATCTCGTCGCCGGCATTGGTCCGCCAGCGCATGTGTCCGGCGTAGACCATGAACATGACCGGGCGAACGACGCCGTCGGCGAGTGCGCGACCGTAGCCGTAGTTGTAGTCGGTAAGTGACGTGCGGATGCCGTCTTTGTCCGGCAGGTAGCTGACAAACGGGATCGGGGCGGTGTCCGACCGGAACGGGGTCCCGGTCAGCGAGAGCCGGCGGGTTGCCGGTTCGAAGGCCTCACGGATCGCGTCACCCCAGCTGAGCGCGTCACCACCGTGGTGCACCTCGTCAAGGATGACGAGGGTGCGGTGTGATTCGGTGATGTCCTTGTGCAGCGCGGCGCGGACCGCGACCTGGGCGTAGGTGACGGCGACACCGTGATAGTGGCTGCCGTAACGACCGTCGCTGTTGGAAAACATCGGGTCGAGTCGGATGCCGGCGCGGTGTGCGGCATCCGCCCACTGCCTCTTGAGGTGCTCGGTCGGCGCGACCACGGTGATGCGATCGACGGTTTTGCGGGCGAGCAGTTCGGCGGCGAGCCGAAGCGCGAACGTCGTCTTCCCGGCGCCGGGCGTTGCAGCGGCGAGGAAATCGCGGGGTTCGTGAACGAAGTAGGCGGTGAGCGCCTCTTCCTGCCAGGCGCGAAGCTTGGAGACCGTTCCCCACGCTGCACGCTCAGGGAAGGTGGGTGAGAGGTGTTCGGCGGCGCTGGTTCCGATGCGGATTGCTGGTGCTTCGGACTTTGGGGGGACCGGCTCGAACTCTGTACTCACTGGATACCAATCTACCCGACGAGCGGCACGTCACGGACCGTGACCGATGATGCTTCGCCGGGTAAACTCGGGTTGATGGACGCATTATCTTCTGACGAGGTTTCGATTTTTCAGGAGCGGCCGCATCCGTGGACGCGTTTTGTCGCTCTCGGAGATTCGTTCACCGAGGGCATCGGAGACCCGTACCCGTCGCCGCCGGGAGCCCACAGGGGCTGGGCGGATCGCGTGGCCGAAGTGCTCTCGCAGGGTGTGGACGATTTCGCCTATGCCAATCTGGCTGTACGCGGAAAACTGATCGCTCAAATCGCCGCGGATCAGATCGAACCGGCCCTTGACCTCCACCCTGATCTGATCACCATTTCGGCGGGGGGCAACGACGTGCTTCGTCCGGGCACCGATCCGGACGTCATAGCGCAGAAAGTGGACGATGCGATTGCCCGGCTCTCGCGGGACGGCGCCACCATTGTGCTCTTTACCGGCGTCGACGTCGGTTTCTCACCGGTGTTGCGCACCATCCGTGGCAAGGTGGCGATCTACAACGAGAACCTCAGGAGCGTCGCGGCGAAGTACGACTGCATCGTCGCCGACCAGTGGGCGCTGACCGAGATCCAGAACGCGCGGATGTGGTCGAACGACCGGCTGCACCTCAATGCACTCGGCCACCACACCGTGGCCAGGATGGTGCTTGATTCCCTCGCGGTTCCCAACGGCCTGGAGCCGCTCAAGCCTGAGCCGGTACGGCCGGCGACCTGGCGGGAGGCACGCACGGAGGATTTCGTCTGGGCGCGACAGTTCTTCGTTCCGTGGGTCCTCCGGCGCCTGCGTCACCAGTCCTCCGGGGACTTCATCACCGCAAAGCGGCCGCAGGCGGAGAAATTCTTCCGTGACGGCGACCTTCCAGCCGGGGACTGAACGCGACGCGTTCGGTGGGTCGTGCGTCAGTCGGACGGATGGGTGATTCGCCAGCCGGTGTCAGCCTCGGTGAGGTCATCGGACAGCGCGAGCGGGACGTCGATGACCGAATCCGCGACGGTGAAGGTCGCTTCACCGACGTCGAGTCCTGATGGGCCCGAAATCAGGGGTGACGCAGAGACCTCAACAGCGACGGACGCGTCCTGCCACACCAGAACGGATGCCGATTCGGTGGCGACGATGTCGGATGTCGAGCCCCACGGTGTGGTGTAGCTCCCGAATGACTCTCCCTCGGTGACGAGGGGAAGCTCCCTGAAGCCAGCCTCGACGGTAGTGAGGAGACCGAGCACCGACGAGAAGAGCTCTTTATGATTGGGCGCGCCGAGAATCACCCCGACCACCGTGACCGTCTCTCGGCCAACGGTGAGTTCGGCCGCGAACAGCAGACAGGCGCCCGCGACGCGGGTCGTCCCGGTCTTCAGTCCGATGATTCCCCCCTGGCCGAGGATCTTGTTCGTGTTGCTCACCGGCCCGATGATCGGCAGGTCTGCCGACTGCTGCGACACGATCTCGGAAAGAACGGGGTGAGCGAGGACCATTTCGCCGATTTTGACGAGATCGGCCGGTGTCGATCTGCTGTCCGGGCTGATGCCGCTGGAGTCCGCGAGATGCGTGCCGGCGAAGCCGTGTGTGCCAAGCCAGGCTGTGGCCGCCACGAGGAAGGCATCCACCGATCCATATGCCCAGTTGGCCAGGGTGATGCTGTAGTTGTTGGCCGACGGCAACATCAACGCTTCGAGCAACTGGCGCTCGGTGAAGACGGACCCAACGGCAACGGGTGCGGCCGAACCCCCCTCGGCGATCACTTCGGTGTAAATGCGCTGGTCGTCTTCGGTGAGGGTAAGTTGCGGTCCCGATTCGCCTTCGCCCAGGGGCATCGCTTCGAGCACGACGAGGGCCGTCACCGACTTCGTGATGCTGGCCATCGGCGTCGATTCCTGTGAGCCGTGACTGGAGAGGATGCCGTCAAAGCCAACGGCGCCGATCGCGCCGTTGCCGTACGCCGGCCACGCCACCTGGGTGACGGTCTGGGTAATGGTCTCCGCTGGTTCGAGGTTCGCGGCCGTCGCAGGGAGCGGACGGAGCACGGCGAACACGAGATAGCCGATGATCCCGAGGATGAGAACGAGGACACCGAAGACGGTGAGCCTGCGTCGCAGGTACACCCGTCGGTCTGAGAGCGGCTGACGGGACTGGTACACGGATATGAAGTCTATCTGCGCGCTGTTGGATCGTCCGCCGAGGCTCGGCGGTCGCGAATCGCCCAGAGCGCCACCGCACTCGCCGAGGCGACGTTGAGCGAGTCGACACCGTGCATCATCGGGATGATCACCGTCGAGTCGGCTGCCTCCAGTGCCTGGGCGCTGAGGCCGTCCCCCTCCGCGCCCATCGTGAGGGCGATCTTGTCCGGGAGGTGAGCGGCGAAGTCATCGAGGGTGATCGCGCGATCGTCGAGGGCGAGGGCGGCGACGTGGAAGCCGGCCTCGTCCAGGATCCGCCGCGCTTCCGGCCATTCAGGCATTCGGGTCCACGGCACCTGGAGGACGGTTCCCATGCTGACCCTCACACTGCGGCGGTAGAGCGGGTCGGCGCACCGCGGCGTGATGAGAACGGCGTCGGCGCCGAGGCCGGCAACGGCCCGGAAGATCGCACCGACGTTGGTGTGATCGACGATGTCCTCCAGGATGACGATCCGGGTAGCGTCCCGGATGACGTCTTCCATCGGTTGCAGAGGGGGCCGGTGCATCGCGGCGAGCGCCCCCCGGTGCATGTGGTAACCCGTCAGCGACTCGAGGGTTGCCGCGTCGCCGACGTAGACCGGGACATCGGGAAAATCGGCAAGCAGCGGAGTGACATCCGGGATCCACTGCTCCTGAAGAAGCAGCGAACGAGGTGTGTGACCCGCGTTGAGCGCGCGGGCGATGACCTTGTGCGACTCGGCGATGTAGAGGCCGCCCGCGGGTTCGCTCACACGGCGGAGTGCGACGTCGGTGAGGCGGGCGTAGTCGCCGAGACCCTCGATGTCGAGGCTGTCGATGGGGACGATTCGCACGGGTGGTCCTTCGGGTGGGTGGCGTAGGGTTTGAGAGAGACAGGCCGGTGGATGTGCGTCGCGAAACAATCCCGACACGTGAGTTGTTTACCATCGTGACATCTGCGAGGTTCGGAGGTTCACATGACAACGCTCGCAAGCGAAACACCAGCGATAGACACTGATCGGCTTGATGCAGCATACGCGCTCCTCGAGGGGCGGCGGTTTGCCGTCCTCACCGGTGCCGGAATGAGCACCGACTCCGGAATACCCGACTACCGGGGAGAGGGCGCACCCAAGCGCACGCCCATGACTGTCTCGCAGTTCCTGCTCAACGACTCGTCACGCAAGCGGTACTGGGCCGGCAGCCACCTGGGCTGGGCCATGTTCGACGCCGCGAGGCCCAATGCCGGGCACAAGGTCCTCGCCGCACTCGAGGAGGCAGGACTCGTCACCGGCATCGTCACCCAGAACGTCGACGGTCTGCACGTGCGGGCCGGTTCCCGCCGCGTGGTTGATCTCCACGGCTCGATGGACCGGGTCAGTTGCCTCGTCTGTGGCCAGACTTTTGCGCGCGCGAGCATCGCCGCGCGGATCGAAGCGGAAAACCCGTGGTTGTCCAGACCGGATGCCGTGACGTTGAACCCGGACGGCGACGCAGAGATCGCTGACGTCGACAATTTCGTGGTTCCGGTCTGCTCGGTGTGCGGTGGCGCACTGAAACCCGACGTCGTCTTCTTCGGTGAGTTTGTCCCGTCAGACAAGTTCACGGAGGCACGGGATATCGTTTCCGCAGCCGACGCGCTCGTCATCGCGGGGTCGTCACTCGTCGTCAACTCCGGCATCCGTCTCCTGGAACACGCGCGCCGGAGCAAGTTGCCGATCATCATCATCAACCGTGGTGAGACCAAGGGCGATGGGCGTGCCGACGTGAAGCTGGATGCCGGGGCGAGCGAAACCCTGACCGCGCTCGCGGAGCGACTGGTCACCTAGGTTCGGTGACTGCTGCCCAGGTCCGGTGTCACCTGACGTCAGCCGGGCGGTTGAGCGCGGCGAGGACCTCGGCTTCCCGCCGGGGATCGATCCCCGGCGATGGGCGGTCCGTACGCTGTGGCGGCACTCCCCCGATGCTCTGCAGCCAGGCCCAGGTGTCCGCGACAGTCTCGGAAATCGGGCGGATGCTGAGGCCCGTTTCATAGGCGCGGCTCACGTCGATGCGGTACATGGTGTCGTGCGCTTCGCCGGGTGGCAGCCACAGCGGAAGCTGTGTCCACGGCTCGATTCCCGCCTCGAGGATTCTCTCGGGGGTCACCCACTCCAGCAAGCCGGTCGAGCCGGTCGCACGCAGGCAGAGTTCGAGGACCTCCCCCATGGTCGTCTGGGAAGGCTTGCTGATGACATTGACGGGTCCGGAAACCCCGTCCTCGGCTGCGGTCAGTGCCCAGTTGGCGAGGTCCCGGGCGTCGATGTACTGGATGCCGGCGTCCGGGGTCCCTGGGGCAAGGATGCGTCCGCCGCGGGCCGCGCGCAGCAGCCACCACGGCAGTCGGCCGATGTTCTCATGCGGGCCGAGGATCAGCCCGGCGCGGGCCAGGATTGCACGTTCGCCGAAGGCATCCGTCACAGCACGCTCTGCCCCAGCCTTGGCCCTGGCGTAATCGTCGAACGTGTCATCGTCGGCCGAACTGTCGACGACCGGCGAGTCCTCGGTCGAGCCCGGCTGGGTGGGAAAGCCGTAGACCGAGCAGCTCGAAATGTAGACGTATCGCCGCGCACGGGCGGCGAGCGCCCGCGTTGTGTCTCGAACCGTCGACGGGGCCCACGACCAGGTATCCGCAACGACGTCCCAGTCGCCGTCATGGTCGGTGAGGTCCTGGATGCCTCGTGGGCTTGTGCGGTCACCGGTCACTGCCGTTACGCCCGCTCGTGGCGGATGCGTGCCGCGGTTGAACGTGGTCACATCCCAGCCCCGGTTGAGTCCTGCATCGACGAGGGCGCGACCCACGAATTCTGTGCCGCCGAGAACGAGTAGCTTCATACGTTCATAGAACTGTGACTCACGTGCGTCAGACAAGACGGTTCACTCGAGGCGTAACGTCGGCCCGAAGCTGGGCGGAGGGTTCAACGGTCAGGTCACCCAATAACATCGACGGAAAGTACGCCGAATGCCGGCAACTTCAAGGCAACACTCCGACCCGAGGAAAATGACATGTTCTTCACGAAGCGTTCCAGACGGCGTTCCAAACGGTCACCCGTTCTCCCGAAGGACGAGACAGCTGTTCTACCGGGCGCACAGGACCTCCGTCGTTTCGTCGCGAGCAGGTTTATCGAGCCGGCCGTTGTTCGGTTCGGGGTTGAGGCCGATTTCCTCACGGCTTCCGACGTCGTGAGCCTCGAAGTTGTGCGATACCGAGCCGGCGATCTTGAGGAGGGTTCCGTCGAAGAAACGATTGCGCTGCTGCTGTCAGACGATCTCGAGCGGGTTCCTTCCCTGTTGGATGCGGCTGTGGCTGCCAGCACGCCCCTCGGCCAGCCCCTGGATGTGTGGGCTTATGTGGGGCTCGCTCGAATCAACGTTGTGTGGGCCAGCTTCGATGACCCGTGGGATGCCGTCGAGACACATCTTCGTACATTGGGCTACCCGGAAAACTACAAACACTTCCTCCGGTATACCGAGGCTGAGAAAGGCGAGCCAACCGGACTCCCTCAGATGAAGCGGCGACTCGATGCATTTCTCTCGCGCTGTCAGTTGCAGTGGGGTCCGTAGTGCCCCACCGGGCTCCCTCTACGACCATCAGCGTCGGCCGAACGGCGTACTCGCTAGCGACGGATGTCTGCGTGCGTCGCTGTGGCGCGGCGTGAGTGCCGAACGAGCATGAGGTCGATCGGCGCGGCAAGCGCGACAGCGAGCACAAGGGCGATCCAGTAGCCGGTGGTGAGGGCGATCCAGAGACCGAGGCCGATGAGCAGGAGCGTCCACACCACGGCTACGACCCACAGCCAGCGCGGAAGGGTCGGGGTGTCCGGGGAAGCAGTCATGGAGCCAGCGTATGGCGTGTAAGCGCCCCGCGCCAGTGATGGAGCCCCGCAGACGCTCCTACCTGGCTCGAGCGCTCCGCCGCGAGTTGTCGAGCTCGATCAGCACCTGCTCAAGCTGTTCGGCTGAGGGCCGCCAGGCGGAAACATCGTCGCTCGCCGTGTCCGTCGCGTGAAGGGTGACAACGGGCTGGCCGGGAGCGCTGCCCGTGATGAGACTGCGTTGCTGCGCCCGCGACACGCCCACGACGATATCCGCCCTGCGGGTCATCACTCCCCTGGACAACGGGAACCGCCACACGAGCAGACGCAACCGTTCGGAGAGTGGCGCGTCGGGCGCGGCGTGCGGCACTCCCCCGGCGATCGCGAGGCCGTATCGACGGCCCCAGCCGCCCCAGGTCGGAGCGGGCGAAAAGAGCACATCGGTATCGATCGAGTTGAGCCGCCGACCGGTCAGGAACTCGCGAGGGCTCAGCGGATGCGGGAACAGTTCCCAGGGGAGGTCCGGCAGCAGCGCCAGCCGCGTCTTCGGCCCGACGAGCATCACGAACCGCCGTCGCTCAGCCAGGGCACGGATCAGCCCGAGGCTCATGAGACTCAGGTGGTCATCGGGATCGCCCGTCACCCACCGGCAGTCAACGACAAGTTTCACAGTGGCGCCTCGTCCGGGTCCACGAGCGATGTCGACCGCGGATCTGGTGTGAGGAACTCCTCGATGAGTGTCGCTGCCCGTTCGGGCACTTCGTAGTGGATGAGATGTCCAACGTCGGGGATGATCTCGAGCGCTGCATCCGGAAACAGGGCGGTCAACGTGTGCTGCGCGCTCACCGGTGTGATGTCGTCCCGGTCCGCGGCGATCAGGAGGGTGCGCGCATCGATCGACTTCGCGAACTCGCTGACATCGTTTGAGACGGATGCCCGAAACGCTTCAAGAACCACGTCACGATCGCTGAAGGCACTGAAGTACCTGTCGTGTTCGCTGTGAATCCATTTACGCAGCGTCCGGCTCTTCGTCTTGGCCATTGTCTGGCTCATCACGCGGACGATGATCCGGTTGCGGAGTAAACCGAAGCCGATGGGCTCGGGCAGAACGGCGCCGAGCTGGTAGTAGAGGACGGCGAGCCGGGTCAGGATGCCGCGTGGCCCCGACAGCGCTGGAGCCGCGATCGGATTGACCAGAATGAGCCGGTCGGTGGCCAGCCCGGTGCGCGCCAGTGCCGCGGAGACGACGATCGAGCCGAACGAGTGCCCGAGGATGATCGGCTTCGAGTCCAGGTCGAGTGCGTCCACGAATCGCTTCAGCCAGCCGGCATAGCCGTCGAGGTCGTGGCGACTGAGCCGCAGCGGTTCGGATTCGCCAAAGCCCGGAAGGTCGGGACTGATGATGTGGAAGCCGGGCAGATGGGCAACGACGGGTTCGAGCCCGTGGTGATCACCGCGGAACCCGTGCACCATCACGATTGTCGGGCGGTCAGACGGCGTGCCGTACTCCCAGTAGGCGGCACTGCTCCCGCCGATCGAGATCTGCTGCTTCGTCACCGGAATGCGATCGAGAAGGCTGGAGTATGGCGAGGTCGTTGTCATGGCGTTCCCAGTTTAGGCACTGTGGCTCCTGCCAAGCCGAAGGCGGCGACCCTAGACTCAAGCCAAGGATTCATTGGCTCGCACAGTGACGTGATTGGATACCCGTGACCTTCACCGCTCCCATACAGTTGCCGGGGCTCGCGCGCGATCCGCTCTGGTACCGCAGGGCGATCTTTTACGAGGTCATGGTCCGCTCGTACGTCGACAGCAACGGGGACGGCGCCGGTGACCTGCAGGGTCTGGCAACGCGGCTGGACTACCTGCAGTGGCTGGGCGTCGATGCTCTGTGGCTTCCGCCGTTCTACTCCTCGCCGCTGAGGGACGGAGGCTATGACGTCTCTGACTACCAGGCCATCCTGCCCGAGTTCGGCAGCCTCGAGGAGTTCCGCGATCTGGTCTCGAAGGCCCACGAGCGCAACATGCGCATCATTATCGACATGCCGCTCAACCACACCTCTGACCAGCACCGCTGGTTCCAGGAGTCCCGCAGCGACCCCGATGGACCGTACGGTGACTTCTACGTGTGGAGCGATTCCGACCAGAAGTGGCCAGACATCAGGATCATCTTCACCGACACCGAGGACTCCAACTGGGCGTTCGACCCTGTGCGCCGGCAGTTCTTCTTCCACAGGTTCTTCTCGCACCAGCCAGACCTCAACTTCGAGAACCCTGCGGTGCACGAGGCGATCTTCGAGGCGATACGTTACTGGCTCGATATGGGTGTGGATGGCATCCGCCTGGATGCCATCCCGTACCTGTACGAGTCAGACGATGGCAACGGTGAAGGCGAGCCGAAAACCCACGGCTTTGCGAAGCTGCTCAGGGCGATGGTGGACCTCGAGTACCCGGGCCGCGTACTCATCGCCGAGGCGAATCAGTGGCCCAGGGAGGTCTCCGAGTACTTCGGTACCGATGAGGAGCCCGAGTGCCACATGGCGTTCGACTTTCCGGTCATGCCCCGTATTTTCTACTCGCTGCGGTCGCAGCAGGCCGAGGAACTCGGGCGGGTTCTCGCGGAGACACAGGACATTCCCGAGTGGGCCGGCTGGGGTGTCTTCCTTCGCAACCACGACGAGCTCACCCTCGAAATGGTCAGTGAGGAATACCGGCAGGCGATGTACGGCTGGTACGCCTATGACCCACGGATGCGCGCAAACGTCGGAATCCGCCGCCGCCTCGCTCCCCTGCTCGACAACTCGCGCGCGGAACTTGAACTGGCACACGCCCTGCTCTTTTCGCTGCCGGGGAGTCCGTTCATTTACTACGGCGACGAGATCGGAATGGGCGACAATATCTGGCTCGCCGACCGGGACTCGTCCCGCACACCGATGCAGTGGACGCCTGACCGCAACGCCGGGTTCTCCTCTGCCGATCCCGGCAAACTCTTCCTGCCGGTCGTCCAGTCGCTCGTCTTCAATTACACGCTGGTCAACGTCGAGTCCCAGCTCGCCCAGTCCCGGTCTCTGCTGCACTGGGTGCGGAACGTCATTCACGTCAGGAGGGGTCATCCCGCGCTCGGCATGGGCAGCATCGAGGTACTTCAGGCGGACCACGAATCGGTGCTGGGCTTCGTCCGCAGCTACCGGGGAACCGGCAGGAGCAGCGGCGACGAGCAGGAAGACATTCTGTGCGTCTTCAGCTTCTCGCACCACCCCGTCGCCACAACACTCGTCGCACCCGACCTTGCAGGCTGCCGGCTGTTCGATCTGTTCGGTGGCGCCGAGTTCCCCCCGTTCGATGACACAGGCCGGGTGACCCTGACGATAGCCACGCAGAGCTTCTACTGGCTGCACATCGCACGCCCGGGTGATTCGCCGTTTGCGCAACACCGGCACGGCTGAACCGGGCTGTCGGTCGTCTCACCTAGAGTAAAAAATGTGGAAACAACAGCGGTCAAACACTGGTCAGACTCTCTCGCCGTCTTCGATTTGGAGACCACAGGCATTGACGTGACGACCAGTCGCATCGTCTCCGCGAACGTCGGCGTTCTCGACAAAGATGGCTCAGTGCTTCGGCGCCGCGACTGGATCGCTGACCCCGGGGTCGAGATCCCGGGTGAGGCGACCGCCGTGCACGGCATCACCACGGAGTTCGCGCAGTCCTACGGGCGTTCCGCGCCGATCGTTGTTCGCGAAATCGTAGAAACGCTCCGCGAGCTCTTCGACGAAGGAACCCCCGTCGTCATCTACAACGCCCCATACGACCTGTCCCTGCTGTTCAACGAGGCGCTGCGTCACGGCATCCCGCCGATCGTCGACCCCCTTCCGGTGATCGACCCGCTTGTCATCGACAAGGCGCTCGACAAATACCGCAAGGGCAAGCGCACGCTCGAGGCAGCGGCTGCCTTCTACGGCGTCGAACTCACCGACGCCCACGACGCCGGCGCCGATGCGATCGCCGCAGGCCGCGTCGCGCAGGCCATCGCCCGCGCACACTCCCGCGCACTCGATATCGACGCGTTTGAGCTGCACGAACTGCAGGCCGGCTGGTGCAAAGAGCAGTCGGACAGCTTCCAGGACTACATCCGCCGCACCCGCGACGCCACCTACGTTGCGTCCGCCGGGTGGCCGGTGCGCTGAAGCGAAACGCTGCGCTGCGCCGGCACGAATCGCCCGCAGCACCAGGCGCAGGCAGCAAAAAAAGACCCGCAACTTTCGTTGCGGGTCTTTCTTGTAAGGCTGGTGGCTACGCGCCGAAGCCCTTGAAGCGCTGGTTGAACTTCTCGACACGTCCAGCGGAGTCCATGATGCGCTGCTTGCCCGTGTAGAACGGGTGCGACTCCGACGAGATCTCAACGTCGATCACCGGGTAGGTGGTTCCGTCTTCCCACTCCATGGTCTTCGAGCTCGTCACCGTCGAACGGGTGAGGAACGTTGCGCCCGAAGCGAGGTCGCGGAAAACTACAGCCTGGTAGTTGGGGTGGATGTCAGTCTTCATGAGGACTTCCTTGTGAGTCGTGTGGATTGTTTCAGTCTCGCCCTGCACCAGTGCCTGAGGCTCAGGTATGGCAAGAAAGCTTGTGGCCCCTCGGGCCAGCTACCTACTTTATCAGAAAGTCGGAGCTACTCGGCACGAGCCGAGAAACGACCGTTGTTTTCGGTCAGTTCAATGGGCAGGCCGAAGGTCGTGGTGAGGCTCTCGCTGGTCAGGGCTTCCCTCAGGGGCCCTGAGGCCACAACCGCGCCGTCTTTGAGGAGCAGCGCGTGAGTGAAGCCGACCGGGATCTCCTCAACGTGGTGAGTAACCATGATGATGGCGGGCGAGTCTTCCGACTGGGCGTAACCGCCGAGCAACGCGACCAGTTCCTCACGCGAACCGAGGTCGAGGCTCGCCGCCGGCTCATCGAGCAGCAGAAGTTCGGGATCGGTCATGACGGCCCTGGCGATCTGCACGCGCTTCTGCTCGCCGTCGCTGAGGGTGCCGAAGCTCCTCTCGGCGAGGTGATCCAGGCGCCACTCCGTCAGCACACGCTTCGCGCGCTTGATGTCGATGTCCTCGTACTCTTCATTCCACCTGCCGGTGACTGAATACGCGGCGGTCATGACGACGTTGAGGACGGTCTCGTCTGCCGGTACCCGTCGAGCCATGGCCGTCGACGCGATTCCGATGCGCGGGCGGAGCTCGAAGACGTCGGTCTTGCCCAGGGTGGAGTCGAGAATCTCGACGGAACCCCTGGTCGGGTAGATGAGCGTCGATGCGAGCTGCAGCACCGTCGTCTTCCCCGCACCATTGGGGCCGAGAACGACCCATCGCTGGTCCGGTTCAACCGACCACGACACGGAATCCACGATCGCGCGGCCATTGCGCACGACCGATACATCACTCAACTGCAAAACGCTCGACATGGGTCCAAGCCTATCCGTCCAACCAGCTCCGCCACGCCCATTCCTGACCGTGCGTCGGCCAACGCCTCTCTTCTTCTCGCTCACCCCGATCACGGGGCTCAGGCGCCGGCGAGCACCGAGCGATAGAGGTCGATGGTTTGCCGACCGATGCGCGCCCAGCCGAATTCGGCTTCAGCGCGGACCCGACCCGCCTCGCCCATTCGGTTGGCCCGGTCCCGGTCCGAAACAACCTCGGTGAGCGTTGCCGCGAGATCGGCAACGAAGCGCTCAGGATCGACCGGAGTTCCCGTCCCGTCCTGAACCTGGTCGATCGGGACGAGTCTCCCGGTCACGCCGTCGTCGACGACCTCGGGAATACCCCCGGTTGCCGTCCCGACGACGGCTGCTCCACACGCCATCGCCTCGAGGTTGACGATTCCGAGCGGTTCGTACACCGACGGACACACGAAGGTCGTGGCCTGGCTGAGAATCGCGCACAGCTCGTAGCGGGGCAGGAGCCTGTCGATCCAGACCACGCCCGAACGCTGCTTCTGCAGTTCGCGGACACCAGCCTCGACCTCGGCAAGAATTTCTGGCGTGTCTGGCGCGCCGGCGCAGAGCACAAGCTGCACGTCATCCGGCAGGAGCGCCGCGGCGCGCAACAGGTACGGCAACCCCTTCTGGCGGGTAATCCTGCCGACGAACACCACACTTGGGCGATCGGGGTCGATCCCGAGCGAGCGCACGAGTTCAGGATCGGAAACGGGTTTCCACTCGGTCAGGTCGATTCCGTTGTAGATGGTGTGCACGCGTGACTCATCCAGCCGCGGATAGCTCTTCAGGATGTCCCGGCGCATTCCGTCGCTGACCGCAACGACGGCATCCGCGTTCTCAAATGCTGTTTTCTCGATCCAGCTCGACACGCGGTACCCGCCGCCGAGTTGCTCGGCCTTCCACGGCCGCAGCGGTTCGAGGCTGTGGGCGGTCACGATGTGCGGGATGCCGTGCAGCAGCTTGGCGAGGTGACCGGCGCCGTTCGCGTACCAGGTGTGGGAGTGAACGAGATCCGCTCCCCCGACATCCTGCGCGATCGCCAGGTCGGTGCCGAGCGTCGTCAGTGCGGGATTCGCCTGCGCGAGTTCGACCGGGACGCCGTAGGCGAAGGTGTTGGGCTCGTCACGCGGAGCCCCAAAACACCGCACAGTGACGTCGATGTCAGACCGCATGGCGGTCACAAGTTCAGCGGCGTGCACTCCGGCACCGCCATATACCTCCGGGGGATATTCCCGGGTCAGAAGATCAACACGCATACCACGAACGCTAGTACAGCTTGGGCTGCAATAGTCTTGGTGCATGGTCGCATCGAAGAAGATATTTGGCATCGTCCTCGCCGGGGGTGAGGGCAAACGACTGATGCCCCTCACCGCCGACAGGGCGAAGCCCGCAGTCCCGTTCGCCGGTCAGTACAGGCTCATCGACTTTGCGCTGTCGAACCTGATCAACTCAGGACTCACGCAAATCGTCGTACTCACGCAGTACAAGTCGCACAGCCTCGACAGGCACGTCTCGCAGACCTGGCGCCTGTCCGGGCTGCTGAACTCGTACGTGGCATCCGTCCCGGCGCAGCAGCGCCTCGGCAAACGCTGGTTCTCCGGCTCGGCCGACGCGATCCTGCAAAGCCTCAACCTCATCCGCGACGAAAAGCCGGACATCGTTGTCGTTGTCGGCGCCGACCACGTCTACCGGATGGACTTCCGCGACATGATCCAGGCACACATCGACTCTGGCCGCGGTGCAACCGTCGCCGCGATCCGCCAGCCGATCGAACTGAGCGACCAGTTCGGCGTGATCCAGCTCGACCAGGACGACCCGACGAAGATCTCCGAGTTCCTCGAGAAGCCGATCAACGCCGAAGGACTCGCCGATGCGCCGCACGAAGTGCTCGCATCGATGGGTAACTACGTGTTCACGACAGAGGCCCTCATCGAAGCGGTGACGAAGGACGGCGAGCTGACCGCGTCGAATCACGACATGGGCGGCGACATCATCCCGGCCTTCGTCGCGGCGGGTGACGCGGGCGTCTACGACCTCAAGCGCAACGATGTTCCGGGTTCCACCGATCGCGACAGGTACTACTGGCGGGATGTCGGGACCATCGACTCGTTCTTCGAGGCGCACCAGGATCTCATCTCGACGCTCCCGATCTTCAACCTGTACAACAGCAAGTGGCCGATCTTCAGCCAGCAGCTGAACTCTCCCCCGGCGAAGTTCGTGCGCGACGGCAAGGGCAACCTGGGGACGACCATCGACTCCATCGTCTCGCTCGGCTCCCTCATCTCGGGTGCGCATATCGAGCGAAGCGTGCTCGGGGCCTGGTCGAAGATCGACTCAGGTGCTCGGGTGATCGACTCCGTGCTCTTCGACCGCGTCGAGGTTCGCCCGGATGCTGTCGTGAGGCGCGCGATCCTCGATAAGGATGTCGTCGTCGAATCCGGTGCCTCGATCGGGGTCGATCATGATCGTGATCGCGCCCGCGGTTTCACAGTCACGGACTCAGGACTCACCGTTGTGGGCAAGGGCGTGCGCGTCACTCCATGAGTCTCACCGGTATGCCGGGCGTGATCGCTCCGGCGCGTTTCCTCGTCGTGCTCGACGCTGACTCGACCCTCATCGAGAACGAGGCCATCGAACTGCTTGCGCAGGAGGCCGGCTCACTCGACCACGTTGCACGGGTGACCGAGCGGGCGATGCGCGGCGAGCTCGACTTCGCCGCGAGCCTTCGTGAGCGGGTGGCGACGCTCGCGGGTCTCAGCGATTCCGTGTTTGGCGTCGTCCGCGACCGGATCACCGTCACTCGCGGAGCAACGGCGCTGATCGACGGCCTTCACAAGGGTGGATCACGCGTCGGCGTGGTGTCAGGCGGGTTCCACGAACTGCTCGACCCTCTCGGCGCTCGGCTCGGGCTGGACCACTTGCGGGCGAATCGTCTCGAGGTCGTAAACGGACGCCTGACCGGTGTTGTTCGCGGCCCGATCATCGACGCGCAGGCGAAAGCTGAGGCCCTGGCCGAGTGGGCGGCGGCTGACGGCATCCCGCTCTCTCGCACCGTCGCTGTCGGCGACGGAGCGAACGACCTGCTGATGATGCACACGGCGGGGCTCAGCGTTGCATTCAACGCGAAGCCCGCTGTTCGCGAGAGGGCGAATGTCACGGCGGCTGACGTCGACCTCAGCGACGTGCTCCCGCTCCTCGGCCTTCGGGGCTGACGCCAGGGGTCTGGTCGGTTCGTGTGGCTGCTGACTGAATGGCCGTGGCGAGGTCGCGGGGACGGCTCCACATAGGCCAATGCCCCGTCGGGAGGTCGATGACGTCGAGGTGCTCGATGTTCGCGACTTCGGCGAACATGGCATGGCCTGCGCGGGCCAGCTCCAGCACCTGCGCGCTCGGGATCGAGCAGCACACCAGGGTGGTCCGGACGGTGCGGCGGGCATCGTTCGTGAGCTCGACGGGCTGGCGGAGCACGGGGCCGGGCTCAGGGACGGCCCGAGCCCGAAAACGCTCGAGGACCTCGGCGCTCAGGCCTTCGAGGCTCGCCTGCTGCGCGAGCACCTCGAGCGGCGGCAGCGGAAGCTCCTCCACCCCCTCCGGCAGGTCCGGCGCGAAGACGCTTCCCGTCGCCACAGGGCCGGAGTCGATCCACACCACCCGTTGGACAAGCTCAGGGTGGCGGTCAAGGACAAGGCTGACCGGGAAGTTCGCGCCACTGTGGGCGACGAGAGTTGCGGGCAGATCCTCGGAGACACCGAGCCTGGCGAAGAGCTCCAGGACCGCGGCGGCTTGATCGTCGAGAGTCTTCGCACGACGCTCGGGATCGTCGCCATCGAGGCCGGGCAGCGTCATCGCGAGTGCACGAGAGTGGTCGGTTTTCAGGTGTTGAAGGACGTCATCCCACGCCCAGGCGCCCAGCCAGTGGCCGGCGATGAGAATGATGGTCGGGCGGCTCGCACTTGTTGTCATGGCACCACTCTCGCGGGTGCTCCGGGCAGCTGTATGTCACTATTTGTGTCATGAATTTGATGAGGGCAGAACGGTGAAGCGAGCGGAACGACTCCATGCCCTGTCGGAGATGCTGCGCCGTCATGGATCACGGGGGTGCTCCGCGGAGCGACTGTCGAGAGAGTTCGGTGTTTCAGTGCGCACGGTCAAGAGAGACCTCGCTGCGCTCGAGCAGAGCGGCGCGGCCGTATGGTCGCGCCCGGGACCCGGCGGTGGCTACGGACTGGCTGCAGGCGCGTCCCTGCCGCCCGTCAGCCTGTCCCCGGCGCAGGCCGTTGCGCTCCTCGCGGCGGTGTCCGCTGCACCCGACGCCCCCTACGGCGATTTGGCAGCAGCGGGGATCCAGAAGATCATGGACGTCCTCGATCCCAGAACCCGGGCACGAGCCGACGAGCTGGCCGGCCGCGTCTGGGTCAACGCGATTCCCACCTCCTCACGCATAATCAGGTCTGCGCTGGAGGAGGGGATGGCCGAGCAGCGAGTAATTCGCATTCGCTACACGTCGAGAGATGGGACCACGACCACGCGGGACGTCGAACCCGTGCTGTTCGCCTCCACGAACGGCCAGTGGTACCTGGTTGGGTGGTGCCGACTGCGCACCGCAATGCGATGGTTCACCGTGTCGCGCATCGAGCGGGCCAGCGTAACCGGGACGGCGTGCAGCGGTCATACCGTCCACGAGGTCGGCGAACCCCCGGCGAACGCGAGGCCGGTGCACGGTCAGGGTGAGTGAGTCGCTCACTCACCCTCTCCGGTCAGTACGACTAGTGCCCCATGCCGAGGCCGCCGTCGACGGGAATGACCGCGCCGGAAATGTATCCGGCGTCGTCGCTGGCCAGCCACGCGACGGCCTTCGCGACCTCTGACGGTGTCGCAAAGCGGCCGGCAGGAATGCTCTTCTTGTACTCAGCCTGTGTCGCTTCGGGAAGCTCAGCCGTCATATCCGTTTCGATGAAACCTGGTGCAACGACGTTCGCCGTGATGCCGCGCGCACCGAGTTCGCGGGTGATTGAGCGCGCCATGCCGACCAGCCCCGCCTTGGACGCCGAGTAGTTGACCTGCCCCGGCCCGCCATAGAGGCCGACGACGCTCGAGATCAGGATGACCCGGCCGAACCGCGCCTTGAGCATTCCTTTCGACGCTCGCTTGACCACGCGGAATGCCCCACCGAGGTTCGTGTTCACAACGCTGTCGAAGTCATCCTCGGTCATGCGCATGAGCAGAGTGTCTTTGGTGATTCCGGCGTTGGCGACGACGACTTCCACCGGGCCGAGTTCGCGCTCGATCTCGCTGAACGCCTGGTCGATGGATGCTGCATCGGTGACGTCGGCGCGCACGGTGAGGCTGCCGGCGGGGCCAGCGCCCGAGCGAGCGGTCACAGCGACCCTGTGTCCCTGGGCGAGGAACTCCTCGGCGATCGCGAATCCGATTCCGCGGTTGCCGCCCGTGATGAGAACCGTGCGTGGGGTGGGAGATGTCTGTACCAAGAATGGACCTTCCGGATGCCGTGGGTGCCGTGCGTGGGATAGAGCGCTATCGCCACCGCCGGGGGCTGTGTCTTCGCCCTCACCCAGCTTATGGGGTGTCAAAGAAGCGTAGGCTTGGGCTGATGAAACAGCCCTCAATCACGTCGCTCCCGACGGCTCCTGAGGAGGAGCAGCGGGCACGAATGATCAAATACACGATTGCCATGAGCATCCGTGTGGTTTGTCTTGTCCTGATGCTGTTTGTCCAGGGCTGGTGGCTCGCTGTCTGTGTCGCTGGCGCGATCATCCTGCCCTATGTCGCTGTCGTACTGGCCAACGTTGGAACCGCCACCACCGGCGCTGAAGTCATCCGCCCCGGCGCTATTGTTCCGGTTGGCCGCCCGGCTCCCGGCCCCGGTGAGTATCCCGCTCCCTCCGAAAGCGCCAGTGCTAACCACAGCGCCCGGCCCGGCGACGCGGAGCCAGAGCCAAACGCACAGCCAGAGGAAAACACCCGCCCTGACGAAGATAAGTGGAGCGCATGATCGGTCTCTTTTCGGAGCCCGAACGACTCACCTGTTCGCGCGCCGGATGCTCCGCGACCGCGGGATGGCGGATTGAGTGGCGCAACCCCAAAATTCACGCGGCCGACCGGGTCAAGGTGTGGCTGGCGTGCGATGAGCACCGTGACTACCTCGAAAACTTTCTTGCATCGCGGGACTTTCCGGTGAACGTGATCGAACTGAGTCCGGAGGACGCACTGTGAAAAACTGGCGATTCGTGATGAGCCGCCGATGGTTCGGCTACCTCGCCGTTGCGATGGTGTTTGCTCTCGTCTGCGTCCTGCTCGCGAACTGGCAGTTGTCTCGCGTCGACGAGAAGAAGCACGAGATCGCCCTCGTTGAGGGCAACTACAGCAGCCCTCCCGTTGCGATCACCGATGCACTCCCGACGAGGGAGTCCTTCGACGAGCGTGACAAGTGGATCCCCGTGGTTGTCACCGGTACCTACCTCGAGGACGAACAGATCCTCGTCCGTAACCGTCCGCGGAACGGGCAGCCCGGCTTCGAGCAGCTGGTTCCCCTGCGGCTCGCCGACGGCTCCGTATTCATCGTCGACCGCGGCTGGCTCCCCACCGGCAACGCGCAGGACCTGCCGGATGTTCTTCCCGCTCCCCCGTCGGGCGAAGTGACAGTGGTGGCGCGGCTCAAGGCTGGCGAGCCCACTCTGCCCGGGCGCAGCGCTGCTGACGGGCAGATTGCCACTGTGCATCTGCCTGACCTCGAAGACCGCCTCGGGGTTCCGCTCTACACCGGCGCGTACGGTCTCCTCGACCAGGAGACGCCGGCACCCGCCGATACCGCACCGCTGCCGGCGATCAAGCCCGTACTCGATGAGGGAATCCACCTGTCGTATGCGTTCCAGTGGGTCATCTTCGGGTTACTGGGGTTTGCCTTCCTCGCGTATGCCGTTCGGCAGGAGTACCGTCACCTCAACGCGGACGACCCCGAAGAAAAGAAGCGCGCCGAGGATCGGGAACGCAAGCGTCGTGCGAAGCGTTCCGACGCGGATGTCGAGGACGAACTGCTTGAGCACGCCCTGCCGAAGCCGGAAAAGGTCGGTTAAACCACGAGCGGCGGGCATTCTGCCCGCCGCTCGATGAGTTTCTTGCTCTACGCGAGCTCGATGAGCTCGAGGTAGTCCTTGTTCCAGTGGTCTTCGACACCATCGGGCAGGATGAGCACGCGCTCGGGGTTGAGGGCCTGGACGGCTCCCTCATCGTGGCTGACCAGAACGACGGCACCGGTGAAGTGCGCGAGTGCGTCGAGAATCTCGGCGCGGCTCGCCGGGTCCAGGTTGTTGGTCGGTTCGTCGAGGAGCAGCACGTTGGCACCCGAAACGACGATCATGGCAAGTGCCAGTCGAGTCTTCTCGCCACCGGAGAGCACCCCGGCCGGCTTGTGCGAGTCATCACCGGTGAACAGGAACGAACCGAGGACCTTGCGGGCCTCGGTCTCGGTGATGTTCGGAGAGCTCGACACCATGTTCTCGAGAACGCTCCGCTTCACATCGAGCGTCTCGTGCTCCTGGGCGAAGTAACCGATCCGCAGTCCGTGGCCAGGCTCCACCTGTCCGGTGTCCGGCTTGTCGACGCCAGCGAGGATACGCAGGAGCGTCGTCTTTCCGGCACCGTTGAGACCGAGCACGACGACCTTGGAGCCGCGGTCGATGGCGAGGTCGACGGCCGTGAAGATTTCGAGCGACCCGTAGCTCCGCGACAGGTTCTTCGCCATGAGCGGAGTCCGGCCACACGGGGCGGGGTCGGGGAAGCGCAGCTTCGCGACGCGCTCGACCGACCGGACTTCCTCGAGTCCCGACAGCATCTTCTCAGCGCGCGCGACCATCTGGTGGGCGGCAGCAGCCTTGGACGCCTTCGCCCCGAACCGGGCAGCCTGAAGCTGCAACGTCGATGCCTTCTTCTCGACGTTGACGCGCTCCTTCTTGCGGCGCTCCTCGTCGGACGCACGCTGGCGCTGGTAGTTCTTCCAGTTCATGTTGTAGACGTCGATAACCTGACGGTTGCCGTCGAGGTAGAACACCTTGTTGACGGTCTCGCCGACGAGCTCGACATCGTGAGTGATGACGATGAAGCCGCCGGAATAGGTCTTAAGGAACTCGCGGAGCCAGACGACCGAGTCGGCGTCGAGGTGGTTGGTCGGCTCGTCGAGGATCATCGTCTTCGCGTCGGAGAACAGGATGCGTGCCAGCTCGATGCGTCGGCGCTGTCCACCCGACAGTGTGCGTAGCGGCTGGTCGAGGATCCGATCGGGAAGGTTGAGGTTGCTCGCGATCGACGCCGCTTCAGCCTCAGCGGAATAACCGCCGAGCATCTGGAACCGTTCCTCGAGGTTGCCGTATTTCTTCATGGCTGCAGCGCTCACCGCGGCATCGGTCGACGCCATGCCGACTGTTGCTTCCTGCATTTCGAGGACGATGCTTCCGAGGCCTCGGGCGTTGAGGATCCGGGTACGAGCCAGTTCGTCGGGGTCGCCGCTCCGCGGGTCCTGTGGGAGGTAGCCGAGTTCGCCCGATCGTTCGACTTTTCCCTTTGAGGGGAGCAGTTCGCCGGCGAGCACCTTGGTCAGTGTGGTCTTCCCAGCACCGTTTCGGCCAACGAGGCCGATCTTGTCTCCGGCCGCTACTCGAAAGTTGACGTCCTCCATGAGGACTCGTGCCCCGACGCGTATTTCGAGGTCGTGCACAGTGAGCAAAGCAAAGTCCGTTTCAAGCTGGCGCGCCAAAGAAGCGCGAAAAGTGGGGGTCAGCCCTCAAGTCTACGGTGTCGAGCCTGTGTAACTCACCAGAGCCCCAGCAGCGAAGAACTAACGGCCGCTTCGCTCTCGGCGGAGCCCAGCTCCTCAGGGGCGCGCGATCCTCGCGATCCTGACAATGGCATCCGTCAGTACCTCAGGCGAGCAGGCGAGATTCATTCGGGCGTGACCCCGACCGGCGTCGCCGAAGTCGACGCCGGAGCTGAGCGCCACCCTGGCCTGGGTCAGAATCCTCTCCGCGGGGTCGTCACCCCAGCCGAGGCTGCGGAAGTCGAGCCAGGCGAGGTAACTGGCTCGCGGTCTGCTCCAGGTGACCTCGGGAAGGTGCTCGCCGAGCAGCGTGTCGAGCAGGTCGAAGTTTGCCGAGAGGGATTCGAGTACACCGTCAAGCCACGGCTCCCCGTCGGTATACGCGGCAACGCTCGCGAGCACGCCGAACTGGCCGGTTCGCCAGGAGACCTCGATCGGAAGCGCCTGGAGCACGGCGGCGGTCGCGGTGGCGTGCGCGACGACGATGGCGCACTTGAGTCCCGCGAGATTCCACGCCTTGCTGGCGGAATGGACGGCAAACCCGGTTGCGCGCGCCTCGGGCGACACGCTGAGGTACGGCGTGAATGTGGCGGTCGGCTGGGTCAGGGGTGCGTGGATCTCGTCGCTGACCACGGTCACCGAGTATCGGGCCGCGAGCCGGGCAACCGCCTCCAGGTCCGCTCGCTCGTGCACGAGCCCGAGCGGGTTGTGCGGGTTGCAGAGTAAGAAGGCGCGAACTCCGTCTGCGAACGCAGCCTCGATGGCGTCGAGATCGAGTCGGTGCGCTGATCCGTGGGCAGCGCTGTGTGACTTCTCGATCGCGGAGAGCGGCACGCGTACGACGGATGCTCCCGCTTCAGTGACGAGGTCGTAGAACGGTGCGTAGACCGGGTCGTTGACCAGCACCCGGTCGCCGGGCTGGCAGACAGCGCGGAGCACCTCGACGATACCCATCGAGACGTCCGCTGTCGACAGCAGCGCAGCATCCTCGATGTCCCACGACCAGCGGCGCCGTGCAAAATGCCGGAACGGGTCGAAGACGGGATTGGATGACGACACATAGCCCGTGTCTCCGCGATCGATGGCGCTGTGCAACGCGCGTTTGATCGGGGCGGCGAGCGGGTAGTCCATCTCCGCAACGAACATCGGGAGAACGTCGCTGGGATACTCCGTCCACTTCTCGCTCGTCCGGGTCCGCAGGACGTCCAGTGGGTCTGCCTGAACTCGTTCCATGCCCCGACACTACGACAGTCCCGCTCCCCCACGCACAAATGCCCCCTTCCGAAGAAGAGGGCATCAGTGAGTGCGGTGCGAAGGGTCAGATGCTGAATCCGAGCGCACGCATCATGTCGCGACCGTCATCGGTTATCTTGTCGGGCCCCCACGGCGGCATCCAGACCCAGTTGATCCGGAACGCCTCGACGACGCCGTCAAGCGCCTGGGCAGTCTGCTCCTCGAGCACGTCGGTCAGCGGGCAACCGGCACTCGTGAGCGTCATGTGGATGACGAGCGCATCGTTCTCATCGTCCCAGCCGAGGTCGTAGATGAGCCCGAGGTCGACGACATTGATCCCGAGTTCCGGGTCCATGACGTCTTTGAGCGCCTCTTCGACCTGGTCGAATTTCTGTGGACTGAGCGTTGTTACCATGACCTGACTCTAAACCGAGGCCCCGTCAATGAGGAAGCGGTCGTAACCTTCGTTCTCGAGGCGGTCTGCAAGCTCGGGCCCACCCTGCTCTGCGATGCGTCCGTTTACGAAGACGTGCACGAAGTCGGGGCGGATGTAACGGAGGATGCGGGTGTAGTGGGTGATGAGCAGCACACCGAGGTTGGTGTTCTCCTTCGCACGGTTGACACCCTCTGACACGATCTTGAGTGCGTCGACGTCGAGACCTGAGTCGGTCTCGTCGAGAACCGCGAATGTCGGCTTGAGCAGTTCGAGCTGGAGGATCTCGTGGCGCTTCTTCTCTCCGCCTGAGAAGCCCTCGTTGACGTTGCGCTCGGCGAAGGTCGCGTCCATGCGGAGGTCCTTCATGGAGCTCCTGACGTCCTTGATCCAGGAACGGATGGGCGGGGCTTCTCCGTCGATCGCGGTCTTCGCGGTGCGCAGGAAGTTCGTGACGGTGACGCCGGGGATCTCGACCGGGTACTGCATCGCCAGGAAGAGGCCAGCGCGTGCGCGCTCGTCAACGCTCATGGCGAGGACGTCATGGCCGTCGAGCGTGATCGAGCCTGAATCGACCGTGTACTTCGGGTGACCGGCGATCGTGTACGCGAGTGTCGACTTGCCCGAGCCGTTTGGCCCCATGATGGCGTGGGTCTCACCCTTGTTGATGGTGAGGTCGACGCCACGCAGGATCGGCTTGGTGCCCTGGTCGGTCTCGACGCTGACGTGCAGGTCGCGGATTTCAAGTACAGCCATTGCTAAATCTCTTTCGTTACGGTCGGGTCAATAAAAATGTTGCCGTCGGCAAGCTCGACGGAGAAAACCGGGACTGGCTCGTACGCGGGCAGCGTCAGTGGCTTGCCCGTGAGCAGGGAGAACTGGGAGCCGTGCGCCCAGCACTCGAGGGTTTCACCCTCGACGAATCCTTCGCTCAGCGAGATGTCCCCGTGTGTGCACGTGTCTCCGATGGCGTGGACGTCACCGGCCGAATCGAGAACGAGCGCGATCGGGGTGCCGTCAACGACGACCCGCTTCGCCTCATTCAACGTCAGATCGGCAAGGGCACATACCTGGGTTCGCGCCACGTTCAGCTGCCCTCTGTCGACAACCGGGTGCGGGTGAGCTCCTGCTCGATGGCATCCTGAAGCTGGTCCTGCAGGTCGGCGTCGCCGATCTGCTGAACGATGTCGGTGAGGAAGCCGCGAACGACGAGTCGCCTCGCCTCTTCTTCGCGGATGCCGCGGGCCTGCAGGTAGAAGAGCTGCTCGTCATCGAAACGGCCGGTGGCGCTTGCGTGCCCGGCACCGGCGATGTCGCCGGTCTCGATCTCGAGGTTCGGGATGGAGTCAGCGCGCGTGCCGTCGGTGAGGACGAGGTTGCGGTTCTGCTCGTAGCTGTCGGTGCCGGCGGCGCTCTGACGGATCAGCACATCGCCGATCCAGACCGTGCGTGCCCCTGTGCCCTGAAGCGCGCCCTTGTAGTTGACACGGCTGCGGGTCTGCGGCGCGTCGTGGTCAACGTACACCTGCTGCTCGAAGTGCTGGCCGGCGTCGGCGAAATACAGCCCGAGTGCGTCAACGTCGGCACCCGTTGAGACCAGGTGGGTCGACGGGTTGATCCTGACGATGCTGCCACCGAGGGTGACAACGACGTGCTTGATCTTCGCGTCACGCCCGACCGTGGTGAAGTGCGATGCCAGGTGCACTGCGTCGTCGTTCCACTGCTGGACGGTCACAACGGTGAGGTTCGCGGCATCGCCGACGATGATCTCGACGTTCTCGGTCAGTCGGGCGTCTCCGGTGTTCTGCAGGATGATCAGCCCGCGGCTGAGCGGCTTCGCCTCGATGACGATGTGCCCGGCACGCGGCGCGGAACCGAGGTTGTCGCGGGACAGGCGGAGGGTCTTGGCTTCCTCACCGGTCACGGTGATCGCGAGAACCTTCTCGACCTGGGTCCACGCGTTGGCTGATGCCCGGTCCTCCGGCGTTCCTGCCGTTCCGATGCGGGTGTCGGTGCGCTCCACCCAGTCCACAGCGATCCCGGGGACGGCGGTGGTCGTGAGGTCATAGGCGCTTCCGTCGAGCGGGCCATCGATGAGGTCGGCGATGCGGTCAACCGGAGTGAGCTTCCACGCGGCCTCACGACCGGTGACGGCGGGGAAGTCGGTGACGAGCGTGGAGGTGAACCGCTCAGACCGGGTCTGGATCGGGACAACTCCCCATCCGCCGTCGGTGTGCTTCTTGTAACCGAGTGCCCCGGTGTTCTCGAGATTTGTCGACATTGTTTCTGGCGCAGAGATCGTCATTTAGCCGACTGATCCTTCCATGCCCATTTCAATGAGCTTGTTGAGTTCGAGAGCGTATTCCATCGGGAGTTCGCGGGCGATCGGCTCGATGAAGCCGCGGACGATCATCGCCATGGCCTCGTCTTCCGGCATGCCACGGCTCATCAGGTAGAAGAGCTGTTCTTCGCTGACCTTCGAGACTGTCGCCTCGTGGCCGAGCTGGACATCGTCAACACGGATGTCGATGGCCGGGTAGGTGTCGCTTCGTGAGATCGTGTCGACGAGCAGCGCGTCGCAGCGCACCGTGTTAGCCGAGTGGTGCGCGTTGGCGTCAACACGAACCTCACCGCGGTATCCGGCACGTCCTCCGCCACGAGCGATCGACTTTGACACGATCGATGACTGCGTGTACGGGGCCATGTGGATCATCTTTGCGCCGGCATCCTGGTGCTGGCCGGGGCCGGCGAATGCGACGGAGAGGGTCTCGCCCTTGGCGTGCTCCCCCATCAGGTAGATCGACGGGTACTTCATGGTGACCTTGGAGCCGATGTTTCCATCGATCCACTCCATGGTCGCGCCCTCTGCGGCTGTCGCGCGCTTCGTCACGAGGTTGTACACGTTGTTCGACCAGTTCTGGATCGTCGTGTAACGAACGCGTGCGTTCTTCTTCACGATGATCTCGACGACAGCGGAGTGCAGCGAGTCCGACTTGTAGATCGGGGCCGTGCAGCCCTCGATGTAGTGAACGTAGCTGCCCTCGTCGGCGATGATGAGCGTCCGCTCGAACTGGCCCATGTTCTCGGTGTTGATCCGGAAGTACGCCTGGAGCGGGATCTCGACGTGCACGCCCGGCGGCACGTAGACGAACGAGCCACCCGACCACACAGCTGTGTTGAGGGCCGCGAACTTGTTGTCTCCCGAGGGGATGACGGTGCCGAAGTACTCCTCGAAGAACTCGGGGTGCTCCTTGAGCGCGGTGTCCGTGTCCATGAAGATGACACCCTGGCGCTCGAGGTCCTCGTTGATCTGGTGGTAGACAACCTCGGACTCGTACTGAGCGGCGACACCGGAGACCAGCCTCTGGCGCTCGGCTTCAGGGATCCCGAGCTTCTCGTAGGTGTTCTTGATGTCGTCGGGAAGGTCGTCCCAGGTCTGCGCCTGCTTCTCCGTCGAACGGACAAAGTATTTGATGTTGTCGAAGTCGATCTCTGAGAGGTCAGCACCCCACATCGGCATCGGCTTGCGCTCGAAAAGTGCGAGTGCCTTCTGGCGGCGTTCGAGCATCCATGCGGGCTCAGCCTTGAGGGCGGAGATGTCCGCAACAACTTCCGGAGAGATTCCACGGCGAGCTGAAGCGCCCGCAGCGTCGGAGTCAGACCAACCGAATTCGTATTGCCCGAGGCTTTCGAGCTCTGGGCGGTCTATCAGTACATCTGACATGTCAACCTCTTTCCTTACAGCTTGCGTAACAGTCTCTCTGCATCACTCATTCCCACGCACGCCGCACCTGCGGCGATATTCGGTCGCCGTGTTGTCGAGAGTGTGCGGGTTGCTGAAATGCATACCTACAATTGTTCAAGGACCAAGCTGCGCTGCCTCACGTCACGATCGGCTAATTGCCGAGACGTATTACCTGAACCCCATAATTCTACAGGGAGGCGGGGTAAATTGCAGTAAACGTGCTGGCAGTCACAGCAACAACACAAATACCCAGCCAACTATTGGGACTGGTGACGCGAGAGCCTTTCGAGCCGGTCCGTCCCAGAGAAACAGCAAGCAAGAGGAACTTTGACAGTGAACCCGATCTCACAGGCAGCACGTCGATTCTGGGACTGGCTCCCGACGGGGGTCGACCGCCGCGTGCGCGTGATCGCCTGGCTCAACCTCGCGGCGCAGACGGCCCTGGTCGGCACGGGCGGCGCCGTGCGGCTGACCGGTTCAGGCCTCGGCTGCCCGACCTGGCCGCGGTGCACCGCTGAGTCGTTCGTCAGCACTCCGGAGATGGGGATTCACGGCGTCATCGAGTTCGGCAACCGGACCCTGTTCTTCGTGCTCCAGCTGATTGCGCTCACCGCACTCTTCTTCGTTCTCAAGTACCGCCGCCAGCGCCGCGACCTCTTCATCCTCACCGTCATTCCCGCGTGCAGCGTCCTGTTCCAGGCCGTCGTCGGCGGCATCACGGTCCTCAGTGGCCTCAACCCCTACGTCGTCGGGCTGCACTTCGTCCTGAGCGTCGTCCTCGTGGTACTCGCTACGGTCCTCGTCTACCGGGTGTACAACGGAAACGGGGAGCGGACTCTCGCGGTCCCCCGCTGGTTCGCGATCATCACGCACGTCACGACGTTCTTCGTCGCTGTCACGGTGATCATCGGCATCATCACAACGGGCTCAGGCCCGCACGCGGGTGATTCGGGTGCTGCCCGCAACGGGCTCGACTCGGAGTTGCTCCAGCACCTGCACGCGTGGCCCGCCTACGTGACGTTCGGGCTGACGATCGTGCTCCTCGTTGCGGCGGTCTCGCTCGGGCTGGAGAAGGTGCGCCGCAACCTTACGCTGCTGCTCGCCGTCGAGCTCGTCCAGATAGCTGTGGGGTTGGCTCAGGCACGGATGGGGCTGCCCGAGATTCTCGTCGGCATCCACATGGTGCTCGCCTGCGTGCTCGCGGCGGCGATGACGGTGACCGTCCTCAGCCTCAAGTCGTCCGCCCCGGTGCGCGTGGACGCGGAACCGGTGGAGGCCGTGCGCGCGTCCTAGCCCGGGTGGGAGCGACTGCGGGCCCCACCTGCGTCGTGGCCTGCATTCGTTTCGGCCCGGATCACGGTCTCAGCACGCGCTCGCGTTCTCGGCACGGGTCGTGCCCATGCCCTGAAGGTGACACTTGTGGTGGGTGCCGCGGCCGAACACCCGCATCAACTGTCACTCGAATGAGCCGACGCCTCGCACAGTAAACTCAAGTGACACTTGTGGTGTGTACCGCGGCCGAACACCCGCAGGAACTGTCACTCGAATGAGTCGGCGCCCCGCGCCGCGGACTCAGGTGACACTTGTGGTGTGTACCGCCGTCGCACACCCGCATCAACTGTCACTCGAACTGGGCGCGACTCGATGTGAGCTTCCCCTGGGCCGCGCCCCGCGTCTCGACCCACCCGGGTCTGACCGGTGCGGCCGCGGCTCAGACACCAAACCTGCGCTCCCCCGGTGGCATCCGTCGCCTGCCCTGAAGGTGACACTTGTTGTGGGTGCCGCGCCCTGACACCCGCGGCAACTGTCACTGGGATGAGCCAGCGCCTCGCGCAGTGAACTCAAGTGACACTTGTTGTGGGTGCTGCGGTCCCGCGCCCGCAGAAACTGTCACTTGAAATGGGCGCGACTCGATGTGGACTTTCCCTGCGCCGCGGCCCGCGTGTCGACCCACCCGGGTCCGACCGGTGCGGCCGCGGCTCAGACGTCGGACCTGCGCTTCCCCGGTGGCATCCGTTGCCCGCCCTGAAGGTGACACTTGTCGCGTGTGCCGCGGCCGAACACCAGCAGGAACTGTCACTCGATAGCAGACCCCGCATGGAGCGGCAACTGTCACTCGAAATGAGTGGCGCGCCCGACCCGCAGGCAGCAGCGACTGCCTAGAACGGAAGCAGCGGATCGATGCCGACCGCGAGGAACAACAGCGTCAGGTAGCTGATCGAACCGTGGAACACGCGCATCGGTGACACGTGCTCGTGCCGGATGGCCAGGTTGTAGAGGCGGTGCGTCTCGAAGATGAACCAGCCGCCTGAGACTGCGGCGACGACTGTGTAGAGCACGCCCATCGATGCGACGGGGACGAGAAGGAGCGAGCACGCGACGGTTGCCCAGGCGTAGAGAATCACCTGGAGGCCGACCTGTGCGCGGCCGCGGACGACGGCGAGCATCGGCACTCCCGCGGACTTGTAGTCATCGCGGTACTTCATCGAGAGCGGCCAGTAGTGTGGCGGCGTCCAGAGGAAGACGACGGCGAAGAGGATGAACGGTGCCCAGCTGAGGGAGTTGGCAACGGCGGCCCACCCGATCAGCACCGGGAAGCATCCGGCGATCCCGCCCCAGATGATGTTCTGGCTTGTCCAGCGCTTGAGCCACAGTGTGTAGATCACAACGTAGAAGAAGATGGCGCCGACCGAGAGTGCGGCCGTCAGCGGATTCGTTGTGAAGTAGAGCCAGACGGTGGACAGGATGGCGAGCGACCAGGAGAAGACGAGTGCCTCGCGTGGCGAGAGGACGCCGGTGACGAGTGGCCTGTTCTTGGTCCGCTTCATCACCTTGTCGATGTCACGGTCGATGTAGCAGTTGAAAGCTCCGGCGGCTCCGGCACTCATGGCACCGCCGATCACCGTTGCGAGAACGAGCCACAGGTTCGGGATGCCGCCCTCAGCGAGGATCATCACAGGCACCGTCGTGACGAGCAGGAGCTCCATCACCCGCGGCTTGGTGAGGGAGATGTAGCCCCGCACCTTGTCAGCGCGCGTCACGCTGTGCTGCGCGACGCGGTCTTCTACTGCAATGTTCATTGCTCCTCTAACCGGTGGATTACCACCCAATTCTAGGTCATTGCTCACCGGGCGTAAGGAACCGGCCGGTGGCCGGGCGCACTACCTATAATGAAGGTGCTCGCCAAACCGTTCGCTGGCTCAGAAAACCCCGATCGTTACACCTCGGGTGAAATCTGTCCATCGGCGCCAATGAAGCCAAAAGGCGTGGGAACACGCTTCATCGGTGGGTCAGAGATGGCCCCTGATTCGAAACGAGAAGGGTCCAATATAGTGGCAGCTTTGCAGTGGAACTCCATTGACGATAAGGCGGTTGACACCGCCAGACTGCTCGCAGCAGATGCGGTGGAGAAGGTTGGAAACGGGCATCCGGGAACGGCGATGAGCCTCGCGCCGGCCGCATACCTCCTGTTCCAGAAAGTCATGCGCCGCGATCCCAAGGACCAGCACTGGCTCGGCCGCGACCGTTTTGTGCTCTCGGTCGGTCACAGCTCACTGACCCAGTACGTCCAGCTGTACCTGGGCGGATACGGCCTCGAACTCGAGGACCTCAAGGCGCTGCGCACGTGGGGTTCACTCACGCCGGGCCACCCCGAGTACGGACACACAGACGGTGTCGAGATCACGACAGGGCCACTCGGACAGGGCCTCGCATCAGCCGTCGGCTTTGCATACGCCGCCCGCTATGAGCGTGGATTGTTCGACCCGGACACCGAAGCGGGCAAGAGCCCGTTCGACCACTTCGTTTATGTCATCGCCGGTGATGGCGACCTGCAGGAAGGTGTCACGAGCGAGGCCTCATCCCTCGCCGGCCACCAGGAGCTCGGCAACCTCATCGCGATCTACGACAGCAACCAGATCTCCATAGAGGACGACACGAACATCGCCTTCACCGAGGACGTTGCCGCGCGATACGAGGCGTACCACTGGCACGTGCAGACCGTTGACTGGAAGAAGACCGGCGAGTACGTCGAGGACATTCAGGCTCTCAACGACGCGATCGAGGCCGCAAAGGCCGAGACCGACAAGCCGTCGCTCATCATCCTCAAGACGATCATCGGCTGGCCAAGCCCGAAGAAGCAGAACACGGGAAAGATCCACGGATCGGCACTCGGCGCCGACGAGCTCGCGGCTGTCAAGGAAGTACTCGGCTTCGACCCTGCTGAGAGCTTCGTCGTCGCAGACGAGGTCATCGAGCACACCCGTAAGGCGATCGACCGCGGAGCGGAGCAGCGCGCCGAGTGGCAGGCGGGCTTTGACGCGTGGAAGGCCGCCAACCCGGACAAGAGCGCTCTGCTCGACCGGCTTCTCACCGGCGATCTCCCCGAGGGTGTCGAATCGGCGCTTCCGGTCTTCGAGCCAGGAAAGGATGTCTCCACCCGCGCGGCATCCGGCAAGGTTCTCAACGCGCTTGGTCCTGTTGTCCCCGAACTCTGGGGTGGCTCCGCCGACCTTGCTGAGTCCAACAACACCACGATCGAGAGTGCGGAATCGTTCGTTCCGAGCGAGCACTCCACCCACGAGTGGACCGGCAATAAGTACGGGCGGGTCCTGCACTTCGGAATCCGCGAACACGCGATGGCTGCGATCCTCAACGGCATCGTTCTTCACGGTCCGACTCGTGCCTACGGCGGAACCTTCCTGATCTTCAGCGACTACATGCGCCCGGCGGTTCGGCTTGCCGCGCTCATGAATGTGCCGTCGATCTTCGTGTGGACCCACGACTCCGTCGCGCTCGGCGAAGACGGGCCGACGCACCAGCCGATCGAGCAGCTCGCAACACTCCGCGCGATTCCGAACCTGGCGGTCGTTCGCCCCGGTGACGCCAACGAGGTCAGCTACGCATGGCTCGAAATCCTCAAGCGCCGTGGCGGTCCGGCCGGCATCGCCCTCACACGCCAGAACATCCCGGTGTTCGAGCGTGGCGATGGCGAGGCAAGCGGAGACACCTTCGCATCGGCCGCGAATGTCGCCAAGGGCGCATACGTTCTCGCCGAAGCACCCAACGGAACACCGGATGTCATCCTGATCGCGACGGGCTCGGAAGTTCAGCTCGCCGTCGACGCCCGCGAGGCGCTCAAGGCTGACGGAGTCAACGCCCGCGTTGTCTCCGTGCCGTGCCTCGAGTGGTTCGAAGAGCAGGACGAGGCGTATCGCGAGTCGGTTCTCCCGAAGGCTGTCACCGCTCGTGTCTCCGTCGAAGCCGGGCTCGCCCTCACCTGGGCCGGCATCGTCGGCGACAGGGGTCGTTCGGTCTCGATCGAGCACTTCGGTGCATCGGCCGACTACAAGACACTTTTCAACAAGTTCGGCATAACCACGGATGCCGTCGTTGTTGCCGCTAAAGAGACACTCGGCAAGTAACCGCCGGCTCAGAAGGAGAACAACATGACGAACTCAACACCAACAGCTCAGCTTTCCGAGGCCGGCGTAAGCATCTGGCTCGACGACCTCTCCCGTGGACGCATCGAAACCGGCAACCTGCAGGAACTCATCGACACCAAGAACGTCGTCGGAGTAACCACGAACCCGACAATCTTCGCCGGTGCGCTCAGCAACGGTGAGGTGTATGCAGCGCAGGTCAAGGAACTCGCCGCACAGGGCAAGGACGTGACGGCGGCTGTCTTCGAGATCACCACCGACGATGTCGCGCGCGCCGCTGACATCTTCCGGCCCGTCTACGACGCGACGCAGGGCTTCGACGGCCGGGTGTCGATCGAGGTCGAGCCCGGCCTCGCCCACGATGCACAGGGCACCATCGAGGAGGCGAAAGCACTCTGGGCCAAGGTGGACAGGCCGAACGCGATGATCAAGATCCCCGCGACCGTCGAGGGACTCGAGGCGATCACCGAGACGATCGCGGCCGGGATCAGCGTCAACGTGACACTGATCTTCAGCCTCGACCGCTACCGTGCTGTCATCAACGCCTACCTCACCGGCCTCGAGAAGGCCAAGGCAGCGGGAATCGACCTGTCGACGATCCACTCGGTGGCATCCTTCTTCGTGTCGCGCGTCGACACCGAAATCGACAAGCGCCTCAGCGCCATCGGAACCGATGAGGCCCTCGCGCTCAAGAGCAAGGCCGGAGTCGCAAACGCACAGCTCGCGTACGAAGTCTTCGTTCAGTCGTTCGCGACCGAACGCGCGGAGATGCTCCTGGATGCCGGTGCGAACATGCAGCGTCCGCTCTGGGCGTCGACCGGTGTGAAGGACCCGAGCCTGCCGGACACCCTGTACGTCACGCAGCTCGTCGCGCCCCAGGTAGTCAACACGATGCCGGAGAAGACGCTCGAGGCCACGTTCGACCACGGTGTCATCGAGGGCGACAGCATCACGGGTTCCTACGCCGCTGCAAACGAGGTGCTCGACGCCATCGCGGCTCAGGGCATCTCCTACGACGACGTGACGCTCCTCCTAGAGAAGGAGGGCGTTGAGAAGTTCATCGTGTCCTGGAACGAACTCCTCGACACGGTCACTGCAGCGCTCGAGGCCGCAAAATGAGCTTCAAGATCGCGGTGAGCGGCGCGGCGGCTGACGCCGTCGCCGCTGTCGTCCCGACGCTGGTCTCCGATCTGGTCGCGTCAAGCATCACCGCCCAGGACCCTGCGCTGTGGGGACCAGACGCAGAGGAAGAGTCGTCGAAACGGCTCGGCTGGACCGAGGCGACCAGCGTGTCACGACCGCTGGTTGCCGAGATCGAGGCGCTGCGCGATGAACTTAACGCTCAGGGCGTCGACCACATTGTGCTCGCGGGCATGGGCGGTTCCTCGCTCGCGCCAGAAGTGATCACGCAGACACTCGGTGGCGACCTGACCGTGCTCGACTCGACGGCGCCGGGGCAGGTGCTCGCGGCACTGAACGACCGCCTCGCCAGCACCGCTATCGTAGTGTCGTCCAAGTCAGGATCGACGGTCGAAACCGACAGCCAGCGCCGCGCCTACGAGGCAGCGTTCACCGAGGCTGGCATCGACCCCCGTGGCCGCATCATCGTCGTGACCGACCCGGGCTCCCCGCTCGACGCGTCGGCGCGCGAAGCCGGTTACCGGGTGTTCAACGCCGACCCCAACGTCGGCGGCCGGTATTCCGCGCTCACCGCGTTCGGACTTGTTCCGTCAGGACTCGCCGGTGTCAACGTCGGAGAGCTGCTCGACGAAGCCGACGCCATCGCCGTTGAACTCGCAGTGGACGACGCGCGCAATCCCGGGCTCATCCTCGCGGCTGCAATGGCGGGGACCTCGCCGTTGAAAGACAAGCTCGCCATCGTCTCCGACGGAACCCACATCGTCGGCCTCCCAGACTGGGCTGAACAGCTCATCGCTGAGTCGACGGGAAAGCAGGGCACCGGCATCCTTCCTGTTGTGGTCGACACTCTCGCGCCCGAGGTCACAGATACCCCGGCCGATGTTCAGGTCGTTCGACTCGTTGATGACGCGGATGCCCCGCACCTGTTTGCCAAGGACCGTCACGAGGGTGAAATCCTCGTGAGCGGCACGCTCGGCGCTCAGATTCTCGTGTGGGAGTTCGCCACAGCGGTCGCCGGCCGAATCCTTGGGATCAATCCGTTCGACCAGCCCGACGTCGAGTCGGCGAAGATCGCCACACGGGGTCTTCTCGATGCCCGTCCCGAGCAGGCACCCCCGCTGTTCGTGGAGAACGGCATCGAGGTGCGCGGTGACGCAAACCTGCTCGCCGGTGTCTCGACCGTGCGCGGCGCACTCGATGCGCTGCTTGCGACACTCGGCGCCAATGGCTACCTCGCGGTCCAGGCCTACGTCGACAGGCTCGCACTCCCCCAGCTTGCCGGCGTGCGTCAGCTGCTCGCGGCGCGCGCGGGCCGACCGGTCACCTTCGGCTGGGGACCTCGGTTCCTGCACTCGACGGGCCAGTTCCACAAGGGCGGCCCGGCTGTCGGTGTGTTCCTCCAGATCACGGAGAATGCGCCTGTCGACCTCGCCATCCCCGACCGTCCATTCACCTTCGGCCAGCTCATTCAGGCCCAGGCCCAGGGTGACGCGACGGTTCTGGCCGATCACGGACGCCCTGTGCTCGTGCTCAACTTCACCGACCCGGAATCGAACATCGTCTCGCTGTTCGAAGCTGTCAACTAGGTTCCCCCGAACCGGATTTACCGGCCAGTACGGCCGCATCTAGGAGCTGTATGTCCCCCGTGGATATCACCCCGACGTTCAACCCTCTGCGGTTGGACTCGGATCGACGCCTGAACCGCATCGCAGGACCCAGCGGGCTGATCATTTTTGGTGTGACGGGCGACCTGTCACGCAAGAAGTTGATGCCGGCCGTCTATGACCTGGCGAATCGCGGTCTTCTCCCTCCCGGGTTCGCTCTCGTCGGCTTCGCGAGGCGAGACTGGGCAGACCAGGACTTCATGCAGGTGGTGCACGAGGCCGTGAAGGCCCACGCACGCACGGAGTACCGGGAGGAAGTCTGGCAGCAGCTGGCCCAGGGCATCCGGTTCGTTCCTGGCGAGTTCGGGGACGACGCCGCGTTCGAGAAGCTCAAGGAGACCATCGCGCTCCTCGACGTCGAGCGAGGGACCATGGGCAACCACGCGTTCTATCTCTCGATTCCACCGAAGGCGTTCCCCGAGGTGACCGAGCAGTTGAGGCGTTCGGGGATGGCGGAGGCGAAAGCCGGCGAGTGGCGCCGTGTGGTCATCGAGAAGCCCTTCGGCTCGAACCTCGAGACCGCTCGTGAGCTCAACGCTGTCGTGGAGTCGGTGTTCCCACCCGACTCGGTGTTCAGGATTGACCACTACCTCGGTAAGGAAACGGTCCAGAACATTCTTGCCCTTCGGTTCGCGAACCAGATGTTCGAACCGATCTGGAACTCGAATTACGTCGACCATGTGCAGATCAGCATGGCCGAGGACATCGGCGTTGGCGGCCGCGCGGGTTACTACGACGGAATCGGCGCTGCCCGCGACGTCATCCAGAATCACATCCTGCAGCTCCTCGCGCTCACCGCGATGGAGGAGCCGCTGTCGTTCGATGCTGCTGACCTCCGTGCTGAGAAAGAAAAGGTGCTCGCCGCGGTGAGCTTGCCTGACGACCTCAGCAAGGCGACCGCCCGCGGGCAGTACGCCGGCGGCTGGCAGGGCGGTGAGGTGGTCAGCGGTTTCCTCGAAGAGGAAGGGATGAACCCCGAGTCGACGACGGAGACCTACGCGGCCATGCGCCTCGATATCAATACGAGGCGGTGGGACGGCGTTCCGTTCTACCTTCGCACCGGCAAGCGACTCGGCCGTCGAGTGACGGAGATCGCTGTCGTATTCAAGCGGGCACCGCAGTTCCTGTTTGCCGAGAGCCAGACCTCTGAACTCGGCCAGAACGCCCTGGTCATCCGGGTCCAGCCCGACGAAGGAGTGACCATCCGGTTCGGGTCGAAGGTTCCTGGGGCGGGCACGCAGGTCCGGGACGTGACGATGGACTTCGGCTACGGCCACGCCTTCACCGAAGCGAGCCCTGAGGCCTACGAACGTCTTATCCTCGACGTCCTCCTGGGCGACCCTCCCCTGTTCCCCCGGCACCAGGAAGTCGAACTCTCCTGGAAGATCCTCGACCCGATCGAGGAGTACTGGGCAAGCCAGGGCGGTCCGCTCGAGCAATACCAGCCGGGGTCGTGGGGCCCGGCTTCCGCCGATGAGTTACTTGCCAGAGACGGCCGAGTTTGGAGACGCCCATGATCGTCGATCTGCCCGACACCACAACCAGCAAGGTGTCAAAGAAGCTCGTCCAGTTGCGTGAGGACGGCGGCGTCGTCTCGCTCGGACGTGTGCTCACCCTCGTGATCGTCTCGCAGCTTGGCGAGGAAGAAGAGGCCATCGAGGCCGCAAACGACGCGTCGCGGGAGCACCCGATGCGGGTGCTCGTGCTCTCCCGGATCCCGGCAGACAACGAGGGCGGCGCGAAGCCAGCGCGCATCGACGCCGAAATCCGTGTCGGCGGTGACGCCGGCGCGAGCGAAGTGATCATCCTCCGCGCCTATGGCGACGCTGCGGGCAACGAAGACAGCCTCATCAACGGGCTGCTCCTCCCCGACACCCCTGTCGTCGCCTGGTGGCCCATCGAAGCCCCCGCCGACGTCGCGCACACTGCGATCGGGCGGATCGCACAGCGCAGGATCACGGATGCCTCCGAGCACGAAGATCCGCACGCGGCTCTGGTCGAACTGGCCAGGACGCACACACCGGGCGACACGGACTTCGCCTGGACCCGCCTGACCCTCTGGCGCGCCCAGCTCGCTGCGGTGCTCGACCAGCCGCCGTACGAACCCGTCACGGCCGTGACGGTGTCCGGCGCCGCCGACTCGCCGTCCACAGTCCTGCTCGCGGCCTGGCTCGGGATGCAGTTGCAGGTTCCCGTCCTCCAGGAGCTCACCCCGCGAGGGTCCGGCGACACCGGTATCCACGGTGTGCGGATGACAAGGGCGAGCGGTGACATCGTGCTGGAGCGGCCGCTCGACAACGTCGCGAAACTCACCCAGCCGAACCAGCCGGTTCATGATCTCACGCTGCCCCGGCGCAGCATGCGGGACTGCCTCGCAGAGGAACTGCGCAGACTGGATCCGGATTCGTTGTACGGTGAAGTGATCACCAAGGGTCTCTCTCAGCTTGAGAGTGAAGCCCTGGCATCGGAAGGTACGAACTGAATGACGAATGAACGACGAGTGCTTGTCTCAGCAGACAGCGATGCACTCGCCGCATCGATAGCGGCACGATTCCTCACCAAGACCGTTGACCTCCTCGATGAGCTCGAGTTCGTGAACATCGTCCTCGAGGGTGGACGCGTCGCGATGAAGGTTCTCGAGAGCATCAACTCATCGCCAGCGCGGGACAGCGTCGACTGGTCGCGCGTCCACTTCTGGTGGGGCGACGAGCGGTGGGTCCCGGCCGATGACGCCGAACGAAACGACGGCAAGGCCAGGCGCGCCCTGCTCGATCACATCGACATCCCCGCCGAAAATGTGCACAGCTACCCGGCGTCCGATTCGGGAATGACCCTCGACGAGGCGGCAGTGGCATACGCCGGAACTCTTGCCGAGTACTCGAACGGTGACGCCACTCTCCCCCGTTTCGACATCACCTTTCTTGGCGTCGGGCCCGACGGCCACACGGCGTCCCTGTTTCCCGACCGCCAGGAAGTGCTCGAGCGCGAAGCGACAGTTGTCGCTGTGCGGAACTCCCCCAAGCCGCCAGCGGAGAGGCTGAGCCTCACCCGGCACGCGATCAATTCGTCACAGCGGATCTGGGTCGAGATCTCCGGCGCTGACAAAGCTGCGGTTCTCGGGCTTGCGCTTGCCGGAGCGTCCTACACCGAGGTCCCCATCGCCGGCATCAAGGGCCGCAAGCGCACCATGTTCTTCGTCGACCAGGCCGCGGCATCAGAGGTTCCCGAGAACCTCATCGCGCCGACCTACTAGACCAGCGCCATAAGAAAAGCCCCTGTCCGAGGACAGGGGCTTTCTTGTGTACAACGTTACGTTGGAGCCTAAGCGGATGCCGTACCGCGGCGCGCACGCAGAGCCTGAAGCGCCTCGTCGAGAAGAGCCTCGGCTTCTTCCTCCGTGCGGCGTTCCTTCACGTACGCGAGGTGAGTCTTGTACGGCTCAAGCTTGGCGACCTCGGGCGGGTTCGCCTGGTCGCGGCCCGCGGGAAGACCGGACGACGGGCTGTCGATCGTTTCCGGGATCTCTTCGTCGGGCAGGCTGGCGGAAAAGTACCGCACAGTCTCGTTTCCCAGTGCATCCCAGTACGAAACAGCAACACGGTCCGCGTGGAATCCGTGATCCTGTTCGCCCATGGGGCCAGCGCCAACGCGTGATCCCCTGATTGCGCTACCTCCGGCAGCCATATGTCCTCCTACGCACCAGTCGAGAACTTGGTGATGAGACCAAGCGCAACTATTGAACTAAACCAAATAAGACCGAGTACGACGGTGAACCGGTTGAGATTTCGCTCGGCAACCCCGGAGGATCCGAGGTTCGAGCCCATACCGCCACCGAACATGTCGGACAATCCACCACCGCGACCCTTATGCAAGAGGATGAGGAAAGTGAGCAAGAGGCTCGTAACACCGAGCACCACCTGCAGTACGACCTGAAGTATCTCCACAAAGGACCTTTCACATGGGCGGCCCATGTTCCATGGACCGCCCCCAATTATAGCCTGAGGCCTGACGCGCTAAACGCCCACGTGCTTCTGGTAGCGCACGATGCTCGAGAACTCGTTGAGGTCGAGGCTCGCGCCACCGACGAGCGCACCGTCGACGTTCGGTTCACGCATGAACCCGGCGATGTTTGCCGCCTTCACGCTCCCACCGTACAGAATGCGCGTCTTCGCCGCGACGTCGTCGCCCAGGGTCTCGCGAAGTGCAGCGCGGAGCGCTGCGGCAACCTGCTCGGCCTGTTCGGGAGTGGCGGCCTTGCCTGAGCCGATCGCCCAGACAGGCTCATAGGCAACGACGATGTCAGCCGTCGCCGAAAGCCCGGAGAGCGCCGCCTTCAGCTGAGCAACGGGAACAGCACTCGGACCGTGCTTCTCGAGGTCGTCAGCCGTCTCGCCGACGCAAATGATCGGAACCACGTTGTGCTTGATCGCTGCAGCAACCTTCGCGGCGACCTGTTCGTCGCTCTCAGCGTGCAGCGTCCGACGCTCGGAATGCCCGATGAGGACGTAGCTGCACTCAAGGGCTTTGAGGAACGCACCGGAGATTTCGCCCGTGTACGCTCCGGAATCGTGCTCGGACACATCCTGGCCACCGAAAGCGATGGGCAGTTTGTCGGCCGAGACGAGGGTCTGGACGCTGCGCAGGTCGGTGAACGGCGGGAACACCGCAACCTCAACACTCGCCGGGTCGTGCTTGGCATCAGCGAGGCTCCACGCCAGCTTCTGTACAAACGCGATTGCCTGCAGGTGATCCAGGTTCATTTTCCAGTTGCCCGCAATGAGCGGAACGCGGTTTACTGCCATCCCAATACCTCCAGTCCTGGAAGGCGTTTGCCTTCGAGGAACTCGAGGCTTGCACCGCCTCCGGTTGATATGTGTCCGAACTGCGAGTCCTCGAAGCCGAGCGCGCGAACCGCGGCGGCTGAGTCCCCGCCACCAACGACGCTCAGGCCGTCGGTTTCGGTGAGTGCCTGCGCGACGGTCTTCGTGCCAGCGGCGAATGGCGCGAGTTCGAAGACCCCCATCGGACCGTTCCAGAACACAGTTTTGGACGAGCGGATGACGCCGGCGAAGCGCTCTGCGGTCTCCGGTCCGATGTCCAGGCCGAGGCCTGTCGCACCGAAAGCCGTGTCTTCGATGGCGTCCGCTGGCTGGATCACGTGTTCTGCATCGGCGCCGAACTTGCTGGCAACGACGACGTCGGTGGGAAGAATGATCTCCACACCGAGTTTCTCTGCCTCGATCAGGTAGTTCTTCACCGTGTCGATCTGGTCGGCTTCAAGGAGGCTCGCGCCCACCTTGTGTCCCTGTGCGGCGAGGAACGTAAAGAGCATTCCCCCACCGATGAGGAGCGTGTTCACGCGGGGAAGCAGATGCCCGATGACGCCGAGCTTGTCTGACACCTTCGAACCGCCGAGCACCACCGTGTATGGACGCTCGGGTGACTCAGTCAACCGGTCCAGAACTGTGAGTTCCGCGCTGATGAGCTCGCCTGCAGCGCTCGGGAGCAGCTTCGCCAGCTCGTACACACTCGCCTGCTTGCGGTGCACAACGCCGAATCCGTCTGAGACGAACGCGTCCCCGAACTGAGCGATCTTCTCGGCGAACTCGGTTCGTTCGGCTTCGACCTTGCTGGTCTCCCCCGGGTTGAACCTGAGGTTCTCGAGAACTACAACCTGTCCGTCGGAAAGCTTGCTGACGGCATCCGTCGCTGACTGCCCGACGGTGTCGGTCGCGAAGGCGACGTCGGTTCCGAGGAGTTCCGACAGCCGCTTGGCAACGGGGGCGAGGCTGTATTTAGCCTCAGGGGCGCCGTCTGGACGGCCCAGGTGAGACACAACGACGACGCGTGCTCCCTGGTCGATGAGCGTTTTCAGCGTGGGAACAGACGCACGCACGCGCCCGTCGTCGGTGATGACCCCGTCCTTGAGAGGAACGTTGAGGTCACACCGAACGACGACGCGCTTGCCTGCGAGCGAGCCCAGCGATTCGAGGGTGCGAAGCGGCACGGCTAGCCCTGTGTCCTAGAGACGATCGGCGACGTACTCGGTGAGGTCGACGAGGCGGTTGGAGTAACCCCACTCGTTGTCGTACCAGCCGACGATCTTGACCTGGTTGCCCATGACGCGAACGAGTCCCGCGTCGAAGATGCAGGAGTGCGGGTCGGTGACGATGTCGCTCGAGACGATCTCGTCCTCGGTGTACAGCAGGATGCCCTTGAGGGGACCTTCTGCGGCTGCCTTGTAGGCTGCCTTCACCTCATCGACCGTGACCGGGCGCGACGACTCGATAGTGAGGTCGGTGATCGAGCCGGTCGGCACCGGCACGCGAAGTGCGAAGCCGTCGAGCTTGCCCTTGAGCTCGGGCAGAACGAGGCCGATGGCCTTTGCCGCACCGGTCGAGGTCGGGACGATGTTGACCGCTGCTGCGCGTGCGCGACGGAGGTCGCTGTGCGGGCCGTCCTGGAGGTTCTGGTCAGCGGTGTACGCGTGGACCGTGGTCATGAGACCGCGCTCGATGCCGAACTCGTCGTTGAACACCTTGGCGAGCGGCGCGAGGCAGTTCGTGGTGCACGATGCGTTCGAGATGATGTGGTGGTTCTCGGGCTCGTAGAGGCCCTCGTTGACACCCATGACGAACGTTGCGTCTTCACCCTTGGCCGGAGCGGAGATGAGAACCTTCTTGGCACCAGCGTCGATGTGCTTCTTAGCGTCGGCAGCGTTCGTGAAGAACCCGGTCGACTCGATGACGATGTCGACTCCGAGTTCGCCCCACGGGAGGTTCGCCGGGTCGCGCTCCGAGAAGACCTTGATGGCCTTGCCGTTGACGACGATCTTCTCTTCGTCAAACTCGACCGTTGCGTCGAGGCGACCCGTGATGGAGTCGTACTTCAGCAGGTGGGCGAGCGTCTTGTTGTCGGTGAGGTCGTTGACGGCAACGATCTCAAGGTCGCTGCCCTTGGCAAGTGCTGCGCGGAAGTAGTTGCGGCCGATGCGGCCGAACCCGTTGATACCGATCTTTACGGACACGAATGTCTCCTGTTTCTAGAGCGCCGGAGCGCGTCTTCGGTTGTGCTGATGGAACGAAAGTGAACTGACCCGATGCTGGGCGTGAGCCGCGGCAGGCGAAAAGTCAGGACTATGAGAGTAGCAGCAGGCCCTTGGTCTGCTCGCGGGCGGCGACGAAACGGCTCTGGACGTTCTCCCAGTTGGTGATGTTCCAGAATGCCTTCACGTAGTCGGCGCGTACGTTCTTGTAGTCGAGGTAGTAGGCGTGCTCCCAGACGTCGAGCATCAGGAGCGGAACAGTGCCAGCGGCGAAGTTCGACTGCTGGTCGAAGAACTGCTGGATGATGAGTCGCTGACCGATGGAGTCCCACGCGAGAACAGACCAGCCGGAGCCCTGTACACCGAGCGCCGTGGCCGTGAAGTGGGCACGGAACTTGTCAAACGACCCGAAGAACTCGTCGATCGCCGCGGCGAGTTCGCCGGTGGGCTTGTCTCCACCGTTCGGGGACATGTTCGTCCAGAAAATCGAGTGGTTGACGTGCCCGCCGAGGTTGAAGGCGAGGTCCTTTTCGAGCTTGTTGACGTAGGCAAGGTTGTCGGAGTCGCGCGCTTCTGCAAGCTGCGCGATGGCGGTGTTTGCGCCGGTGACGTAGGTCTGGTGGTGCTTCGAGTGGTGGAGCTCCATGATGGCGCCCGAGATGCTCGGCTCGAGGGCCGAGTAGTCGTATGGGAGTTCCGGGAGGGTGTATTCAGCCATTTATTTTTCTCCTCTTTGTGTGTCGCCAACTTGTGTGTCGCGAACGCGCCTGGACATCGTCCTGGCGACCTCTTTCAGTCTAGTCAGGTCGGTTCCCGGCGCTACGGGCTTGCGGTTACACCTCGTCGTAGTCAGGCGGCAGGTTGGCGTCGGTGCCTGGGAGCCCCAGGTCGGTTGCGCGTTTGTCTGCCATGGCGAGAAGGCGTCTGATCCGTCCGGCGATCGCATCCTTGGTCATCGGCGGGTCGGCGTAATGTCCGAGTTCGTCGAGGCTTGCCTCACGGTGGCTGAGGCGCAGCTCTCCCGCGTACCTGAGGTGCTCCGGGATGTCGTCGGCAAGGATTTCCATCGCGCGTTCGACCCTCGCGCACGCCGCGACAGCCGCCTGGGCTGAGCGGCGAAGGTTGGCGTCGTCGAAGTTGACGAGGCGGTTGGCGGTTGCCCTAACCTCGCGCCGCTGGCGGAGCTCTTCCCACGCCTTGACGGTGCCGTGAGCGCCCATGAGTACGAGCATTGCGCTGATCGCCTCACCGTCGCGAATGACGACGCGATGAACACCGCGGACCTCGCGCGCTTTCGCCTGGACGCCGAGGCGGCCGGCGGCACCGACGAGAGCCATCGCGCTCTCGTTGCCGGGGCAGGTGATTTCGAGTGCGGCGGAGCGGCCCGGGTCAGTCAGCGATCCTGCGGCGAGGAAAGCGCCCCGCCAGACGGCAGCCAGTTCGGCTCGTGATCCTGTCGTAAGCCGGTTGGGAAGGCCACGAATGGGGCGGCGTCGTGCGTCGAGGAGGCCGGTCTGCCTGGCCAGTGTCTCGCCGCCGTCAACGACCCGCACGAGGTAATACTCTCCACGCCGTGATGTCGATGGGCTCACCGAGACCACTTCGCTCCGTACGCCGTAGAGCTCGGCAAGAGCCTTGCGCACCCGCCTGGCGAGGTGCGGAGTATCGAGCTCGCTCTCAATGGCGATGCGGCTGGAGATCAGGTGAAGCCCACCGCTGAAGCGCAGGGTGGATGTCAACTCAGCGGCGCGTACCGTTGTCTTCTCTTCAACGATGTTGGCCAATTCTTCTTTGACCTCAGCAGTCAGTGCCAAGCGGGATCCTTTTCTCATCAGTGTTCGTCGTGTGTGCGTCTGGCCGTGGCCGGCGACGCTGTGGCTTATTCTTTGCCGAGGTCGCGGTGCTTGACGTTGACGGCGACTCCTGGGAGTTCCTTCAACTTGTCAGCGAGTGCGTTCGCGATCGCGACCGAGCGATGTTTGCCGCCGGTGCAGCCGATGGCGAAGGTCGCAAATCGTTTGCTCTCGTGCTGGTAGCCGTTCAGAACAGGCGCGAGGGCCTGTGCATACGCGTCGGTGAACTCCGATGCGCCCGGCTGGCCGAGAACGTACTCGCGAACCTCAGGGTCGAGTCCAGTATGCGCCCGCAACTCGGGAACCCAAAACGGGTTGGGCAGGAACCGCGCGTCAGCGATCATGTCCGCATCGAACGGTGCGCCGTATTTGAAGCCGAAACTCATGATCGTGAGCTTCACGCCTGGGGTCCCCTCGGCGGCGAAGAGCTCGGCAACGCTGTTCGCGAGCTGGTGCACATTGAGATCGGACGTGTCGATCACAATGTCGCTCGACTCGCGGATCGTGGCGAGCCGTGCCCGTTCGGTCGCGATGCCGTCGAGGATCGTACCGCCGCCCTGGAGCGGATGCGGCCTGCGAACGGCGTCAAAGCGCCGCACGAGTGCTGAATCCGTCGCGTCGAGGAAGATCACTCTGAGTTTCGTTCCGTCGCGGAGCGACTGGATCATCTGCTGCAGGTCGGTGAAGAAATCACGCCCGCGGACGTCGACGACAGCGGCGATCCGTGGGAGCGCGCCCTCCGCACGGCCGGCAAGGTCGACGAGGGGGCGCAGCATCTGCGGGGGAAGGTTGTCGACCACGTACCAGTCGAGATCCTCGAGGGCGTTGGCGACCGTTGATCGCCCGGCTCCGGACATCCCCGTCACAATCAGGACTTCCTGGTTCGGAATCGCTTCGTCTGGCACTGTTCACTCTCCGATTGGCCCGATGGGACGTTGCCCTCTGGCTGGACTTCAAGCCTACCGACTGTTGGCGCGCTGGCGGTCCTGGAGGGTATCGGCGATGGTCTGCGCGAGCGCGGGTCCAACCCCCTTCACCGCGGCTATCGCCTCCGGGGTTGCCTCGCGCATCGCCGCAACCGATCCGAAGTGAACGAGAAGCGCCTTGACGCGAGCGGGTCCCAGACCGGGGATCTCGGTGAGCACACTGGTGATGTCGCGCTTGCGTTTGGTGCGCTGGTACGTGATGGCGAACCTGTGCGCTTCGTCCCTCACCCGCTGCAGGAGGAAGAGTGCCTCGGAGTTGCGCGGCAGGATCACGGGATAGTCATTATCTGGGAGCCAGATCTCCTCGAGCCGTTTCGCCATGCCCACAAGCTGGATGTCTGTCCGCCCTGACTCCTGCAGGGCGCGTTGTGCGGCCTGCACCTGGGGCTGGCCACCGTCCACGATGAGCAGTTGCGGCGGGTACGCGAACTTCTTTCGTTTCACGTCGTCTGCGACGATGCCGGGTGCCGTCGGGTCAGGCTCCGGCTCAACGGTCTCAGGGGTCGTGAGGTACGCCAGCCGTCGGCTCAGTACCTGGTAGATCGAGTCGGTATCGTCGGTGGACGACGCGATACTGAACCGGCGGTACTGGTCTTTTCGCGCCAGGCCGTCCTCGAAGACCACCATCGACGCCACGATGTTGGTGCCGGAGAGATGCGAGACGTCAAAGCACTCGATCCGGAGGGGTGCCTGTTCCATCCCGATCGCTTCCTGGATGTCGGTCAGCGCCTGGGAGCGGGCGACGAAATCAGCGGTCCTTCGCATCTTGTAAAGCTGCAGCGCGTTCTTCGCGTTGAGATTCGCCGTCTGCATGAGCGCGGCCTTCTCTCCGCGCTGGGCGGTCTTGAGCCGCACCCGGCCTTTACCGCGGATGCCGGCGAGCCAGGTTTCGAGTTCGTCAGCGTCTTCGGGGAGCTCGGGGACCAGAACCTCCCTGGGCACGTCAGTGGCGGATCCGTCGTATGCGCGTTGCAGGATGCTGTCGACGAGCTCTCCGGTCGACAGGTCGAGTTCCTTGTCAACGGTCCACGACCGGACACCCCGGATCCGGCCGCCACGGACGATGAACTGCTGGACCGCCGCAGAGAGTTCGTCGTGGACGACGCCGAAGAGGTCGGCGTCGACTGAGTCCTTGAGAACGACGGCGCTTTTCTCGAGTACCGCCTCGAGCGCCTGAAGGCGATCCCGATACCTGGCAGCGCTCTCGTAGTCCTGCCGGGCAGCGGCGTCTTTCATCTTGCGCGTGGCATCCGTCACGAAGCGACGATCGTGACCGGCCATAAAGCTCACGAAGTCATCGACCATCGCCCGGTGCTCTTCGATCGTCACCTTGCCGGAGCACGGGCCACCGCAGCGTCCGATCTGCCCAGGGAAGCAGGGCTTGCCCGATTGCATGGCCCGTTTGTAACTGGAGTCGGAGCAGGTCCGGATCGGGAACGCCTTGATCATCAGATCGATCGTGTCGTGAACCGCCCAGATCTTCGGGTACGGGCCAAAATACCTGGCGCCCTTGATCCGCGGGTTGCGGGTGACGAGCACACGCGGAGCTTCGTCGGCGAGAGTGATCGCCATGTACGGGTAGGTCTTGTCATCGCGGAACTTGACGTTGAACGGCGGATCGAACTCCTTGATCCACGTGTACTCGAGCTGGAGCGCCTCGATGTCGCTCCCGACGACGGTCCACTCCACGCTCGATGCGGTCGTGACCATGCGGCGGGTTCGCTCGTGCAGCGTGTGCAGCGGAGCGAAATAATTGCTCAGCCGCGCCCGGAGGTTCTTCGCCTTGCCGACGTAGAGCACCCGGGATGTCTCGTCTCGAAATCGATACACCCCGGGGCTCGTCGGAATTTCGCCCGGCTTGGGGCGATAGCTCAGTGGTGGTGCCACCTATCCCGCCTTACGCGCCTGAACCTGTTCGGCCTCGAGCACTTCGTTGAGGTAGAACCCCGTGTGGCTCTTCTTGACTTTCGCGATCTTCTCGGGGGTGCCCGTCGCGAGCACGCGTCCGCCACCCGCGCCACCCTCGGGGCCAATGTCGATGATCCAGTCAGCGGACTTGATCACGTCGAGGTTGTGCTCGATGACGATGACCGTGTTGCCCTTGTCGACGAGGCTGTTGAGGACGAGGAGGAGCTTCCGCACGTCTTCGAAGTGCAAGCCTGTCGTCGGCTCGTCGAGGACGTAGATGCTCCTGCCGTTTGTGCGTTTCTGCAGCTCGGTCGCCAGTTTCACACGCTGCGCTTCACCACCGGACAGGGTGGTTGCACTCTGGCCGAGCCGGACATAGCCGAGTCCGACCTCAACGAGCGTCTTGAGGAACCGGTGGATCGAGGTGATCGCCTCGAAGAACTCAGCGGCCTCCGCGATCGGCATGTCGAGGACCTCGGCGATGTTCTTGCCCTTGTAGTGCACAGACAGGGTTTCGCGGTTGTACCGCGCTCCCCCGCAGACCTCGCAGGCCACGTAAACATCGGGCAGGAAGTTCATCTCGATCTTGATGGTTCCGTCGCCGGAGCACGCCTCGCAGCGCCCGCCCTTGACGTTGAAGCTGAAGCGACCCGGGAGGTATCCGCGCGCCTTTGCCTCGGTGGTTTCGGAGAACAGCGTGCGGATGCGGTCGAACACACCGGTGTAGGTCGCCGGGTTGGACCGCGGTGTGCGGCCGATCGGCGCCTGGTCGACGTGGATCACCTTGTCGAGCTGCTCAAGCCCGGTCACGCGAGTGTGCTTTCCGGGTACCTTGCGTGCGCCGTTGAGTTTGTTCGCGAGAACCCGGTACAGGATGTCGTTGACGAGGGACGACTTACCGGAGCCGCTCACGCCCGTGACCGCCGTGAAGGTGCCAAGCGGGAAATCCACGTTGACCTTGCGGAGGTTGTTGGCCTCGGCACCGACGACCGAGATGAGACGCTCGGGGTCGACCGGGCGCCTGGTCTCGGGAATCGGGATCTCGCGGCGTCCGGCGAGGTAATCACCGGTCAGCGATTCGGGGTTCGCGAGCAGGTCTTCGTACGAGCCTGAGTGGACGACGCGACCGCCGTTGACGCCGGCACCTGGTCCGATGTCAACAACCCAGTCGGCCGTGCGGATCGTGTCTTCGTCGTGTTCAACGACGATGAGCGTGTTTCCGAGGTCGCGGAGGGTGACGAGCGTCTCGATCAGCCGGCGGTTGTCACGCTGGTGGAGACCGATGCTCGGTTCGTCGAGCACGTACAGCACGCCGGTGAGGCCGGATCCGATCTGTGTGGCGAGCCGGATGCGCTGTGCTTCGCCGCCGGAGAGTGACCCGGCGGTTCGCGAGAGGTTGAGGTAGTTGAGGCCGACCTGGATCAGGAAGTCCAGCCGCAGTTTGATCTCGCGCAGCACCTGGGCCGCGATGGTGGACTCGCGGGCGGTCAATTCCATCTGGTCCATGAAGGCACGGGCGTCGGTGAGGCTGAGCTCGGCGACCTCGGCGATGTTGGTGCCGTGGATCAGGACGGAGAGGACTTCGGGCTTGAGGCGCTGGCCGTTGCACACGGGGCAGGGAATCTCCCGGAGATACTCGCCCCACCTGGCGCGCTGGACATCGGTCTCGGCCTGAGCGTACTGGCGCTCGATGTACGGCATCACCCCTTCGAAGCCCGAGGTGTAACTGACCTCGCGCCCGTAGCGGTTCTTCCACTTGACCTTGACCTTGAAGTTTTCGCCGCGCAGGACCGCCTCCTGGACTTTCTTCGGAAGATCAGCCCACGGCGTCCGCAGGGAGAAATCAAGGTCGCGGGAAAGTCCGTCAAGCAGCTTCTCGTAGTACTGGTAGAGCCCCTTGCCCTGTGTGGTCCACGGGATGATGACGCCCTCGTCGATGCTGAGGCTCGGGTCGCCGATGAGAAGGTCGGCGTCGACCGACATCCGAGTGCCGAGGCCGGAGCACTCCGGGCACGCGCCGAATGGAGCGTTGAAGCTGAACGTGCGCGGCTCGATCTCGGTGAGCTGGATCGGGTGATTGTTCGGGCACGACAGCTTCTCGCTGTACGAGCGAACCGAATCCGGGCCCTCCTCGTCGACCAGTTTGATCTCCACGAGCCCGTCGGTGAGACGCAGCGCGGTCTCGAGCGAGTCGGTCAGTCTGCTGAGAGCGTCGGGGCCGGCGACGAGACGGTCGACGACGACCGAAATGTCGTGCTTGTACGACTTCTTGAGTGTCGGTGGCTCCGAGAGCTGGACCTGCTCGCCGTCGACGACGGCGCGGGCGTAGCCGCTCGCAGCCAGTTCTTTGAAGAGGTCGACGAACTCGCCCTTCTTCTGCGAAACAACCGGGCTCATCACCATGTAGCGCGTGCCCGTCTCGAGCTCCATGAGCTGGTCGGCAATCTGCTGCACGGTCTGCCGCTGGATCGGCTCACCACACTGGGGGCAGTGCGGAACTCCCACTCGGGCCCACAGGAGGCGCATGTAGTCGTAGACCTCGGTGATCGTGCCGACTGTCGAGCGCGGGTTGCGGTTCGTCGACTTCTGGTCGATCGACACGGCGGGGCTGAGGCCCTCGATGAAATCGACGTCGGGTCGGTCCACCTGGCCGAGGAACTGGCGCGCGTACGCCGAGAGCGACTCGACGTATCTGCGCTGGCCTTCGGCGAAGATCGTGTCGAATGCGAGCGACGACTTGCCCGACCCGGAGAGGCCGGTGAATACCACGAGAGAATCGCGCGGGATGTCAAGATCCACGTCGCGCAGGTTATGGACGCGTGCGCCTCGCACGCTGAGTTTTGACGTTGAATTTACCTTCGATATCGACACCCCTCGAGTCTACGATGACCCACTGACATGAAGCTGGGCACGGGGGCACAATGAGACAATGGACGACTTTCGCTGGCGCCGCGAACGAATGGTCGCCGAGCAACTCCAGGCTCGCGGCATTCGCGATGCACGGGTGCTCGATGCGATGCGCCGGGTACCGCGCGAAGCGTTCGTGCGGGCGTGGTCGCAGGCCAGTGCCTACGACGATCACCCACTGCCGATCGATGCCGGGCAGACGATCTCCCAGCCGTATATCGTCGCACTCACCCTCGAGGCGGCGGAGCTCGGTGAGAACGACACGGTGCTCGATGTCGGGACCGGATCGGGGTACGCCGCTGCTGTAGCCGCCGAACTGGTGCACAGTGTCGTGTCGATCGAGCGCCACCCGGAACTCGCGGATTCTGCAACCGAAGTCCTCCGTCGGCTGGGGTACGACAATGTCACGGTCGTCGTCGGCGATGGCACGCACGGGTATCCACCAGGCGCTCCGTACGACGCGATAGTTGCCGCGGCCGCCGCACCGGCGATTCCCTCACCGTGGGCAGACCAGCTCGCCGATGGCGGACGGATCATTATGCCCATCGGCGAGCCGCGATTCGGCCAGGTGCTTACCCGGGCCACGCGGGGGTCGAACGGAGGGCTCCACCTGGAGCACCTCTGCGCGGTCACCTTTGTGCCCCTCATCGGCGATTACGGCGTCCCAGAACGTCCCACGGAAGAGGAATGACCGCTCCCCCGCCGAATTTTAGAGCTGCCGCCGGCGCTGAATGCGGCGCTAGAGGTGGCCGGCCTTCTCCATCTGGCGGAGGTCGCGTTTGAGATCGGAGAGCTCATCACGGAGGCGCGCCGCGAGCTCGAACTTGAGCTCTGCCGCTGCCGTGAGCATCTGATCGTTGAGATCCGCGATGATCGACTCGAGCTGATCGGCTCCCTCGGCCGCGATCCCTTCGCGCCTGAGGTTGGGCGTCGGGCTCTTTTTCTTCTTCGAGTCGCGACCGGCAAGCATCTGCGCCGTGTCTGCGCCTTCCCTCGCGAGCACCTCGGTGATGTCGGCGATTCGTTTGCGAAGCGGTGTCGGGTCGATGCCGTGTTCGAGGTTGTACGCGACCTGCGTCTCCCGGCGCCTCGTCGTCTCCTCGATCGCGCGTTTCATCGAGTCGGTGAGGACATCCGCATACATGTGAACCTCACCGGAGACGTTTCGCGCCGCACGGCCAATGGTCTGGATGAGGGAAGTGGACGACCGCAGGAATCCTTCTTTGTCTGCGTCGAGGATGGCAACGAGTGACACCTCGGGCAGGTCAAGTCCTTCTCGGAGCAGGTTGATACCGACGAGAACGTCGTAGATCCCCGCGCGCAACTCGCTCAACAGCTCTACCCGGCGCAGGGTGTCGACGTCGGAGTGCAGGTAACGGACCCTGACTCCCGCTTCGGTCAGGAAGTCGGTGAGTTCTTCTGCCATCTTTTTCGTCAGTGTCGTGACGAGTACGCGTTCGTCGCGAGCGGCGCGAATCCTGATCTCTTCGAGCAGGTCGTCGATCTGTCCGTGTGACGGTTTGACGATGATCTGGGGATCGACGAGACCGGTCGGGCGGATGATCTGCTCGACGATTCCGTCAGCGATGCCCATCTCGTATCGACCGGGGGTGGCCGAGAGGTAAACGGTCTGCCCGACCCGATCCTTGAACTCGTTCCATTTCAGCGGGCGGTTGTCGAGGGCGCTTGGCAGCCGGAATCCGTGCTCAACCAGCGTGCGCTTGCGGGACGAGTCACCCTCGTACATCGCACCGATCTGCGGCACCGTCACGTGTGACTCGTCGATCACGACGAGGAAGTCGTCGGGGAAGTAATCGATCAGGCAGTGTGGGGCTTCACCGGGCGCTCGCCCCTCCATGTGCCTCGAGTAGTTTTCGATCCCGGAGCAGAACCCGATCTGCTGCATCATTTCGAGGTCGAAGTTGGTGCGCATACGCAGTCGCTGGGCCTCGAGGAGTTTGCCCTGGCGCTCGAGCTCTGCGAGGCGCTGCTCCAGTTCTTCCTGAATGCTGACGATGGCACGCTGCATCACGTCGGTACTCGCCACGTAGTGGGAGCCGGGGAAGATGGAGACGTTGTCGAGCTTCCTGACGACGTCGCCGGTGAGCGGGTGGAGGGAGTAGAGGCCCTCGACCTCGTCTCCGAACATCTCAATCCGGATCGCCAGCTCCTCGTACACGGGGATGATCTCGATGGTGTCGCCACGGACGCGGAAGTTGCCCCGCGAGAAGTCGACGTCGTTGCGGTTGTACTGCATCGAGATGAACTTGCGAATCAGCCAGTCTCGATCCACTCGCATGCCGACCTGCAGCGCCATCATGGCGTCGAGATACTGCTCGGGTGTTCCGAGGCCGTAGATGCACGACACGGTGGACACGACGATGACGTCGCGCCTGCTGAGCAGGGAGTTCGTCGTCGAGTGCCTCAGCCGCTCCACCTCCGCGTTGACCGAGGAGTCTTTCTCGATGAACGTATCGGTCTGGGGAACGTAGGCCTCAGGCTGGTAGTAGTCGTAGTACGAGACGAAGTACTCGACGGCGTTGTTCGGCATCAGCTCACGGAACTCATTGGCGAGCTGCGCGGCCAGGGTCTTGTTGTGTGCGAGAACGAGCGTTGGCCGCTGCACTGCCTCGACGAGCCACGCGGTGGTCGCTGACTTACCGGTTCCTGTCGCGCCGAGGAGGACGACATCGGTTTCGCCCGCGTTGATCCGTGCGCTCAGTTCGGCTATCGCTTTGGGCTGGTCGCCCGATGGAGTGTACTCACTGACGACTTCGAACGGGTGAACAGCGCGCGTTTTTGCCATACTTCGAGTCTAGGCACCGTCACTGACATCGGAGGTCCCGCGGCGGCCCCCTGATTTTGCCGAGAGCGAAGCCCACAGGCCGTCGACCTGCTCGAGGGTGTCGGCGAGCGTCTTGTCGGTGTCGATAACGACGTCGGCGAGAGCAAGCCTCTCCTTGTCACTGGCCTGCGCCGCTATCCGCCGCTCCGCTTCTTCCGGAGACATCCCCCTGAGCGAGACGAGCCGTTCGATCCTGGTGTCAGCACTGGCCTGGGCAACCACGATGAGGTCGTAGGAGCGCGGCAGGTTCGCCTCGACCAGGAGCGGAACGTCGTAGACCACGACGGCGTCGGGGTTCTCGTTCGCCGCTTGCGAGATGCGGTCTTTGGTCAGACGCCGGACCGCCGGGTGGACGATGCCGTTCAGGGTTCGGAGCGCGGCAGCATCGGAGAAAACTATCGCGCCGAGCGCCGCACGGTCGAGCCGGCCATCATCGGTCAGTACCCGATCACCGAAGGATGCCGTGATCGCCTCGAGCGCGGGCGTGCCCGGTTCGACGGCCTCGCGCGCGAGCTGGTCAGCGTCGATGTGGACGGCCCCCAGCTCAGCGAGACGCCGGGCGATCGTTGATTTGCCGGAGCCGATTCCGCCGGTAAGGCCGATGAGATACACGCGGTTCGAACGAGGGCTGGTCACCTAAACGGCGGGGACCAGGTGACCCTCGAGATAGGCGATCGGAACGGCGCGTGCTTCCTGAAGCAGCCAGGGGTCGCCGTCCGGAGTCTGGTCGAACGCCAGGCGCTGGAGCGCGCGGGAAAGTTCGACGGCCACACTCACGTGGCCGATCCAGCGGTCATCGTCGGGGAAATCGAACTGAGAGAGCAGTTTGACGACCGCGCTCACGTAGGCACGCTGGCTGCGGGAGTACTGCTCCTGGCTCTCATCGTCCCCGAGGATGCGGTACTGCGTCGCCTTGAAGCCAGGGATCGTGCGCCGCGCGACGACGGAAGTGTCCATCATGATGCCGAGTGCGTCCTGCCAGGTCTCGGGCTGCTCGTCCAGGAGCCGCTCGATGCACAGCGACACGAACTGGTCCTGCATGTACTGGTAGACACCGATCATCAGCGCGATGCGATCGGGGAAAAACCTGTACACGGTTCCGATTGCCATTTCAGCGCGCTTCGCCACCTCGGCGGTGGTCACACCAGCGTGCCCTGACTCGTCGATAATCTCACCGCAGACCCGGAGAATCGACTGGAGGCTCTGCCTGCTTCGTTCCTGTTGGGGGTTGTTGCGCAGTGACTTCTCGGCGGATGTATCCGTTTCGAGGTACTGCTTCAGAGGATCAATATCCACGTGGCACCTTCGAATAGTGATGGGTTCTCGGGGCGCAGCCCAGGCTGGCCGCAGCGCTCGGCTGCGCCGCAACACTATCAGCCGATTCCGCACGGATGCTGAAGGCTGAGCCCCGAGCCAACGGCGTGTTGGACTGGATACGCAAAACTGGCCGGCCCAGAAGGGCCGGCCAGTTGTGTCAGTACTGCGTGAGCAGTCGCTGCTGCTTAGGAGTTGCTCGAGAGCTTCTCGCGGAGAGCGGCGAGCGACTCGTCGTCAGCAAGCGTTCCCGCACCAGCGGTCTCGCTCGAGAACGAGGATCCGGCGGCCGGAGCTGCTGCTGCTGCCTCTTCGACAGCTGCAGATGCGACAACCTGCTTCTTGTGGGCTTCCCAGCGAGCCTGGGCTGCAGCGTAGTCCTGCTCCCACTTCTCGCGCTGGGACTCGAAGCCCTCTTTCCACTCGTTGGTCTCGGAGTCGAAGCCCTCTGGGTACTTGTAGTTGCCCTGGTCGTCGTACTCGGTGAGCATTCCGTAGAGAGCCGGGTCGAACTCGGTTCCCTCGGGGTCGACACCCTCGTTGGCCTGCTTGAGGCTCAGCGAGATGCGGCGACGCTCGAGGTCGATGTCGATGACCTTGACGAAGACCTCGTCGCCGACCGAAACAACCTGCTCGGCGAGCTCAACGTGCTTGCCGCTGAGCTCGGAGATGTGAACGAGACCCTCGATGCCATCGGCAACGCGAACGAACGCACCGAACGGGACGAGCTTGGTGACCTTACCCGGTGCAACCTGGCCAATGGCGTGGGTGCGGGCAAAGACCTGCCACGGGTCTTCCTGCGTCGCCTTGAGCGACAGGGAGACGCGCTCGCGGTCGAGGTCGACCTCGAGAATCTCGACGGTGACTTCCTGGCCGACTTCGACGACCTCGCTGGCGTGCTCAATGTGCTTCCAGCTGAGTTCGGAGACGTGGACGAGACCGTCGACGCCGCCGAGGTCGACGAACGCACCGAAGTTGACGATCGACGAAACGACACCCTTGCGAACCTGGCCCTTTTGGAGGTTGTTCAGGAACGTGGTGCGGCTCTCGGACTGGGTCTGCTCGAGGAGTGCGCGACGCGAAAGCACAACGTTATTGCGGTTCTTGTCGAGCTCGAGGATCTTGGCCTCGATCTCCTGGCCGAGGTACGGCGTGAGGTCGCGGACGCGGCGGAGCTCGATGAGCGAGGCCGGCAGGAAGCCACGGAGGCCGATGTCGACGATAAGTCCACCCTTGACGACCTCGATGACCGAACCGGTCACGACGCCATCGGTTTCCTTGATCTTCTCAACGTCGCCCCACGCACGCTCGTACTGAGCGCGCTTCTTGGACAGGATGAGACGGCCTTCTTTGTCTTCCTTCTGGAGGACGAGGGCTTCAACCGTGTCGCCGACCTGAACTACTTCGCTCGGGTCTACGTCGTGCTTGATCGAAAGCTCGCGAGAGGGAATGACGCCCTCGGTCTTGTAGCCGACATCGAGGAGAACCTCGTCGCGGTCGATCTTGACGACGGTGCCCTCGATGAGGTCTCCGTCGTTGAAGAACTTCAGTGTTTTTTCGACCGCGGCCAGGAAGTCTTCAGCCGATCCGATGTCGTTGATAGCGACCTGCTTGGCGGTCGTTGTGGTTGTCATGTAGTAGTTGCTCCAGTAAGGACATATTTCGGGCCGTGCGCGACCTTCGATAATCGGTGATTATGGGAGGCTGTTGTTGCGCACAGCGAACGGATAGATCGTCACAAATGTGACATGCCAGTTTACCCGGAAATAAGCGGGAAGAGCAAATGCCAAACGGTCAGGGTGCCAGCGGCGCCCCGGCGCGGACGATGCTCGCGAGCGCCGGCTCGAGATCGGGGTGGTGGAACCGGTAGCCGGCCTCCGTGAGCCGCTCGGGGACGACCCAGCGGCTCTTGAGCACGAGCTCGGTTTCGGTGCGAAGAATCGCCGTTCCGAGCTCGAGCATCCACCGGGTTGTCGGCAATCCGAACGGCACGCCCAGGGCGTGGCGCAAAGCGGTCATGAGCCCACGGTTGTCGGAGGGACGGGGCGAGGCGGCATTGATGATCCCATCGAGGTCGCTCCGTTCCCTGAGGAAAAGGATGATCCGGTCGACATCGTCGATGTGGATCCAGCTGAATTTCTGCTGCCCTCCCCGTGCGCCGAACTCGTGAAAAGTGCCCGCTGCTCTTCGCTGGCGTGTCGCGGGCCAGCGCCCGTCGTGCTGGGTCCCGCCGAGCCCGAACCTCGTCAGCCAGCGCAGCGGGGTGAGCGCACTTCCATCGCCGAGCACGATGGCGAGCCGGAGGGCGACCCTGCGTGTCGCCGGCAGCTCCCCCGCGAAAAACTCGTCCTCCCAGGCGCGAGCGATGCCGACGCTGAACCCGGTGCCGAGCTCGCCCGTTGACTCGGTCATCGGGCGGTCTTCTGCGTGGCGATAGATGGTCGCCGTCGATGAGTTCACCCACAGGGCGGGTGGTGCGTCGCACGCACGCACCGCCTCGTTCAGCTCACGGGTTGTCTCGACGCGTGATCGAAGAATCTCCCGTCGGTTCTCCGGGGTGTACCGGCAGTTGACGCTTTTTCCCGCGAGGTTGATGAGGAGGTCCGCGCCGTCAAGCAACCGGACGATAGCGGCGGTGTCGCCCCACGCGGCATCCGCTGTTCGCCTTCCGATGGTGCTGACCGTTGCCCCGCGCGACCGGTACCGGGACGCAAGGTAGTGACCGATGAACCCGGATGCCCCGGCGATGACGACACGTTCACTCATGATCAGGTTCTTTCGGTTCTGATGGATGCACCGGCACCGGGGCGGTGACGGTGTAGTTGAAGCTTCCGCCGTATTCGTAGAGCCTGCCGAGGCCCGGCGCATCGATCGTGACCCTGACCCGCTGTGCGTCGGCGTCGTCATCGAATCGCTCGGTCAACACCACGACGGGCGAGACGCGGGCCGGGATCGGAACGTGTGCGCGACCGAGTCGGATATCAACGTGTGTCGAACGCAGGACGAGCCCGCCGTCGACCACCCGGGCGCCGAACCGTGCGGTGATCAGCCCACCCGACCCGATGCTGTCGACCAGCTCGCCATGGTGAGCTCGCATCACGTCGGTCATGACGCGGTCGCCGCCGGGGAAATGAAAGCGGCGCGTTGCGGTCACCGCGAGGACGCCGGCGCCATCGTCGAGCGACCGGTTCTCCACGGTGAACGGCACGGTGCGCCGCCACACCGGGAACAGAACCCCGGCCAGGCCGAGCACCCACAGCGCCGGCCACAGCCAGCGCCTGGGCGTACCGACCACGTCGAAGACTCCGGACCCCGTCCCGACGCTTCCCGCCGGGATCGCCGAGAAGTACGCGTGCAGCCGCGGGTGCAGTGCTGAGAACTCAGGACCGATTGCCGCCTGATAGACCGACGTCGCTGGCACTGGTCAGTCAGCGAGCAGTGCGTGTTTCAGCGTGTCGAGCCCGACCCCGCCGAGGTCCAGCGCTCGGCGGTGGAACGCCTTGAGGTCGAACGAGTTCCCCTCACGGCGCTCGGCGTCCTCGCGGAGCTGTTCCCACAGCCTCTGACCGACCTTGTACGACGGTGCCTGGCCCGGCCAGCCGAGGTACCGGTTCACCTCGAACCGGACAAAGCCCTCGTTCATGTTGACGTTCCTGCCGAGGAAGGCAAACGCGTCGTCAGCGGTCCAGACGGTGTCTCCGCCCGGCACCTTCTTGCCGAGGTGCACGCCGATGTCGAGCACAACGCGGGCCGCCCTCATCCGTTGCCCATCGAGCATGCCCAGGCGGTCAGCGGGGTCATCGAGGTAGCCGAGCTGCTCCATCAATCTCTCCGCGTAGAGTGCCCAGCCCTCCGCGTGTCCAGACGTACCGGCGAGCTGGCGGCGCCAGGTGTTCAGTTTCGCGCGGTTGTACACAGCCTGGCCGATCTGCAGGTGGTGGCCGGGAACGCCCTCGTGGTACACCGTGGTGAGTTCACGCCAGGTATCGAACTCGGTGACGCCCTCCGGCACTGACCACCACATGCGGCCCGGCCGCGAGAAGTCGTCGGTTGGGCCGGTGTAGTAGATCCCGCCCTCCTGGGTCGGCGCGATCATGCACTCGATGGTGCGGATCTCTTCGGGAATGTCGAAGTGGGTGCGTCCGAGCTCGGTGACCGCACGGTCGCTCGTCTCCTGCATCCACTTCTGCAGTGCGTCGGTTCCGTGAAGTTTGCGGCTCAGGTCGTTGTCGAGAAAAGCGATGGCTTCCTCGACCGTCGCGCCCGGCTTGATCTCCCTGGCGATCGACTCCTGCTCCTCGACCATGGTGCGCAGTTCCTCGATGCCCCACTCATAGGTCTCGTCGAGGTCGATGGTCGCACCGAGGAACCTGCGCGACTGCAGTTCGTAGATGTCGCGGCCGACGGCATCCGCGGTTCGCGCGACTGGCTCGAGTTCGTGGGCCAGGAAGTCCGCCAGCTCCTGGTAGGCAACCGCCGCCTGTCCGGCATTGAGGTTGAGTTGAGAGGCGAGGGACGCCGGGAGCTGGCCGTCGACCGGGCCGGAGGTCGCGGCGAGGTGGGCGAAGAACCCGTCCTTGGCGCTGTACCGTTTGGCTTGCTCGAAGACCTCAGCGACCTGCCGTTTCGCGGGGGTAATCCCCCGCTGGATGCCGAGCCTGAGTGTTTCGATGTAGCCGGACATGGCCTCGGGCAGCGCCTTGAGCCGGGACGACACGTTCTCCCAGTCATCGACGGTGGCGGTCGGCATGATGTCGAAAATCTCTCGGATGCCCTGGGCCGGCGAGGCGATGACGTTGAGGTCGCGCAGGTGGAGGCCGGCGTCGGCGCTCTCAACCTCGAGGGCGAGCTCAGCGCGCAGGTCGGTGCGGGTGACAGTGTCGACATCGTCGACGGGTTTGGCACTGTCAAGAGCAGCAATGACCTTGCGTGCTTCATCGATGAACCGCTCGTGCCCGGCCGGTGAGAAGTCGCCGAAGCGGTCGTTGACCTCGTCCCGGCCGATGTAGGTGCCGACGAGCGGGTCGATGTCGACGAGGGTGTCGACCCACGATTCGGCTATGGCGTCGATGGGGGTCGGCGTACGCTGCTCTGCTGTCATGGATGTGAGCCTACGGCAGCGCGGCGCGTCAGGCACAGACCGCCCTGGCCCGCCGCGCATCGCGGGCCAGGGTTGGGTGTGGCGGGACGATCAGTGCGCTGCGGCGTCCCAGTTGTGCCCGCGCCCGACGTGCACGTCGAGGGGAACCACGAGGTCGGCTGCCGTGGCCATCCGGTGCCGCACGACGGCCTCGATGGCATCCCACTCGCCGGGGGCGACCTCGAAGATGAGCTCATCGTGCACCTGCATGAGCATGCGGCTCGACAGCTGCTTCTCGGCGACGTCCTTCTCGATGTTGTTCATCGCAATCTTCATGATGTCCGCCGCCGTGCCCTGGATCGGGGCGTTGAGCGCCGCGCGCTGCGCGTTATCGCGCAGTACCCGGTTGGAGCTCTTGAGGTCGGGGAACGGGCGGCGCCTGCCGAAGATGGTCGTGGTGTACCCGTCTTCGACGGCCTGTTCGACGACGTTGCGGAGGTAGTCGCGGACCGCTCCGAACCGTTCGAAGTACCCGGCCATGAGCTTCTTCGCCTCGGATGAATCGATCCGCAGCTGCTTCGACAGCCCGAACGCGCTGAGACCGTAGGCGAGCCCGTATGACATCGCCTTGACCTTGGTGCGCATTTCGTTGGTGACGTCCTCGGGGGCCACCAGGAAGATCTTCGAGCCGACGAACCGGTGGAGGTCTTCTCCGGTGCGGAATGCCTCGATGAGGCCAGGGTCACCGGAGAGGTGCGCCATGATCCGCATCTCGATCTGCGAGTAGTCGGCGGTCAGCAGGGTCTCGTAGCCTTCGCCTGCCTCAAAGGCGGCACGGATGCGACGACCCTCTTCGGTGCGGACCGGGATGTTCTGCAGGTTGGGGTCTGTCGACGAGATCCGGCCCGTTGTCGTTCCGGTCTGGACATAACTCGTGTGGACCCTGCCGTCAGGACCGATCGCCTTGTCGACGGTTTCAACGATCTGGCGAAGTTTGGTCGCGTCGCGGTGTTCGAGGAGCAGGCCGAGGAACGGATGCGGGTTGGAGGCCTGCAGATCGGCCAGCGCACCGGCATCCGTCGAATAGCCCGTCTTGTTCGCTCGGGTCTTCGGCATGTCGAGCTCGTTGAACAGCACCTCCTGGAGCTGCTTCGGTGAGCCGAGGTTCACCTCGTGGCCAATGATCGCGTATGCCTGGCTGGCCAGGTCGGCGGCGCGAGTTGCGAGCTGGCCGGAGAGTTCGGCGAGCTGATCGTGGTTGACGGTGACGCCGCGCAGTTCGATGTCGACGAGGGTGATGAGCGTCGGCATCTCGATGTCGCTGAGTACCTTGCGTGAACCCGGGTCGAGCGCCTCGGTCAGCGGTGCGAGCAGACGAAGGGTGAACCACGCCTCAACCGGTGCCGTTGCCGGATCGTCAAGCGGCACGAGCTGGTTCGGGTCGGAGACGGGCAGCGACTCGTCGAGGTACCGCGAGACGAGGTGTGCGAGGGTCTTTTCGGTGCCGTTCGGGCGCAGGAGCCACCCGGCGATGTGGGTGTCGAAGGCAATACCGTCGAACGCCACCCCCGCAGTACGGAGCGCCTTGAGCTGCTTCTTCGCGTCGGTCATGACCTTGGGAGCATCACTGGCGAGCCAGGCTTCGAACGGCGCGTAGTCGGCACCACCCGGCTTCCAGGCGAGGGCGACGGCCTCGGTGAGCGTCGCGATTCCTGCGGCGACGGGTTTGCCGTCGTGCAGTTCGATGGTGAGACCGAGCCCGTCGGGGTTCGCCGCGGTGGCCCGGCTGAGCCACGCACCGAGTTCTTCATCGAGGAGCTGCTGCGGGACCGGGATCTTCACGGCGTCGGCGCGAACCGCCGGAACACCCGTGGTCTGCTCGTCGAGCCCCTCCGCCTTGAGCAGGCGGTCGAGCATCGTGCGGAACTCGAGCTTGTCGAAGATCTCGCGCACGGCAGCTTCATCAATCGGCTTCTTCTCGAGCGAGTCGAGAGTGACAGGAAGCTCGACATCGGTGAGCAGGTGGTTGAGCCTGCGGTTCCGGATCGCGTTCTCTTTGTGTTCGCGGAGGCTCTCCCCCACCTTGCCGGTGATCTTGTCGGCGTTCTCGAGGATGCCGTCGAGGCTGCCGTACTGGTTGAGCCACTTCACGGCCGTCTTCTCGCCGACCTTGGGGACGCCGGGGAGGTTATCGCTGGTCTCGCCGACGAGAGCGGCGACCTCGGGGTACTGGTGCGGCTGGATGCCGTAGCGTTCCATCACCTTCGCCGCGTCGTAGCGCGTGAGGTCGGAGACGCCCATGCGCGAGGGGTACAGCAGCGTGACGTCGTCGTTGACGAGCTGGATCGTGTCGCGGTCGCCGGACACGACGAGCACCCGGTAGCCCTGCTCGCGGCCCTTGACGCTGAGCGTCGCGAGGATGTCGTCGGCCTCGTAGTCTTCGATCGAGATCGTTGTGATGTTCATCGCGGCGAGGACATCCTGCAGCAGCGGGACCTGGCCGATGAACTCCGATGGCGTTTCACCGCGGGTGCCCTTGTACTCCGGGTACTCGCGGGTACGGAAGCTGAACCGTGAGATGTCGAACGCGACGGCGATGTGTGTCGGCTTGTGGTCGCGAATGAGGTTGATCAGCATGGCGAGGAAGCCGTGAATAGCATTCGTGTGCTGACCGTCTTTAGTGGAGAAACTGTCGACCGGGAGTGCGTAGAACGCCCGGAATGCTAGGGAATGACCGTCAATGACGAGGAGGGTAGGCTTTTCGTTGTCAGACACCCTCCCAGCCTACAAGCGACTGCTGACAGCCAATTGCGACGGCGGGTTCGACACCGAGCAAAGGCGACGATGACTGAAACCACAGAGAACACACTCGACTATGTCCTCCAGCGCGGCGCCGGTGCGCTTGCCGCGAAGATGGGCATCGAGTTCACCGAATTCACGATCGAGCGCGCGGTTGCGACCATGCCCGTCGACGGCAATACCCAGCCGGCCATGCTCCTCCACGGCGGTGCGTACGTGGTACTCGGAGAGTCGCTCGGCTCCATGTCGGCCAACCTGTGGGCGGGTCCGGGCAAGCTCGCTGTCGGCGTCGACATCAACGCAACACACACTCGGTCGGCCACGTCCGGAATCGTCACTGGCGTCTGCACCCCCATTCACCTCGGGCGTTCGATGACCGTGCACGAGATCGCGGTGACCGACGAACAGGGCCGTCGGTGTTCGACCATTCGGATCACGAACATGATCAAGGACGCGCCAGCCGGCTGAACGGCATCCCTCGTTCAGAATTCGCAACGTGGAGCCACACTCGTCGGTCGCGAATGTCGGGTTCCGTCGAGAAAACCCTGCCTTCCGGACCGATGAGTGCGGCGGTGTGCGGCGGCATGGGTTCGTCGGTCGCGAATGTCGGGTTCCGTCGAGAAAACCCTTCCTTCCGGACCGATGCGTGCGGCGGTGTCTGGCGGCATGGGTTCGTCGGTCGCGAATGTCGGGTTCCGTCGAGGAAACCCTGCCTTCCGGACCGATGAGTGTGCGGCAGCGGCACGGGACAACGCAGAAGGCGGGCCGGGTATACCGGCCCGCCTTCTGTCGTAGCTGGGGTTCTACTTCTTCGCTGTGAGCTGCTCGACGATGGCCTGGGCGACGTCGTGCATGGTGAGGCGACGGTCCATCGACGCCTTCTGGATCCAGCGGAAAGCTTCGGGCTCGGTGAGGCCCATCTTCTCGTTGAGCAGGCCCTTGGCCCGGTCGACGAGCTTGCGGGTCTCGAAACGCTCGACCATGTCGGCGACTTCGGCCTCGAGTGTGATGATCTGCTGGTAGCGGCTCAGCGCGATTTCGATCGCGGGCAGCAGGTCGTTCGGCGTGAACGGCTTGACGACGTAGGCCAGGGCACCTGCCTCGCTCGCGCGCTCGACGAGCTCCTTCTGGCTGAAGGCGGTGAGCAGGACGACGGGGGCGATCTGGGCCTTGTGCAGGCGCTCAGCGGCGGAGATGCCGTCGAGCTGCGGCATTTTGACATCCATGATGACGAGGTCGGGGCGCAGTTCCATGGCGAGGGCAACGGCGGTTTCACCGTCACCAGCTTCACCGACAACCTCGAAGCCGTTGTCACGGAGGATTTCGACAATGTCGAGACGAATCAGTGATTCGTCTTCTGCTACGACGACGCGTCGTGGGGCTGGGGTTGATGCTTCTTGCTCGGTCACGTCTTAATCCTACGGTACTCTTGTCCACGTTGTTGTGCGCCGGTGTGGCGGAATGGCAGACGCGGAGCACTCAAAATGCTTTGTTCGAGAGGACGTGTGGGTTCGAGTCCCACCACCGGCACAGCAGTGTGACCCCTTTATCTCCTCGTTTTGACGGGGAGATGAAGGGGTCTTTTTGTGCGTGCCGCCTGGCCTGTCCCGAGGCGCGTTGCACATGCGTGCGTTTCGCCGAGGATGCCGAGACAGACGACGACGCGACGCCACCGCGACGATGGGCACGAGTGATCCGGAAGTAAACGGACCCAGGCTGGACCCGTCACTATGGCGCACGTGCGGCGAAGTCCGACCGACGGCCGGGGCCGAATCGGCCGGGCACAGGACCCTGCGCAAGGCGCGTCCGGTAGCTATAGTCGGGACCTCGAGCGAGGGGCGGCCATGATCAGATCATCGAGCGTCGCGAGCGGCTGACTGGTGGTCGTCTGCTGCCTCTCCCAGTTCCTGCACACCGTCTACGGCAGTGTCGCCAACATTGCGTTGCCCGACATCGCGCAGACCTCGACGCCCGGATCGACTCACTGCAGTGGGTGGTGAGCGCGTACGTGCTGACGCTCGCGAGCATGCTCACCTTCTCCGGCACGCTCGCCGACCGCATCGGCCGGAAACGTGTCCTGATCGCGGGCAACGTCATGATGATCGCTGGTTCCATCCTCTGCGCGATGAGTAGCTCGGTTCCCCTTCTCATCATGGGGCGGGTCGTCCAGGGGATCGGCAGCGCCTTGATCGCCCCCGCCGGATTGTCATTGCTCGCGGCGGCATTCCCCGAGACCGCCCGCCGCGCTGTGGCTGTCATGTGGTGGACCACGATCGGTACAGCCTCGCTCGCGGCCGGTCCCATTCTCGGCGGCCTGCTCGTGCGCGACCTCGGCTGGGCGAGCGTCTTCTGGGCAGGGGTGCCCATCGGACTGCTCGCCGCTGCTCTTGCTGCCGTGCTCCTGACGGCATCGCGGGCCGATCAGCCGCAACCGTTCGACGCCATCGGTCAGGTGCTGCTCACGGTGTTCCTCGCCGGACTCGCGTTCGCGCTCATCGAGGGTGTGCACCTGGGCTGGACTTCGCCAGCCATAATCCTGGCTGCCTCCGTGGGAGTCAGCGTGACAGCGCTGTCGTCCCTTCCCATCTCGGAGGCGGGACTGGCCTCGAGCCTCGTATCGACATCGAAGCAGACCGGTCAGCTCCTGGGTATCGCCGGGATCGGCACCATACTCGCCGCGGCGGCGACGACCTCGGAGGCCCTCGAGTTCGAGGAGATGGGGGGCTGGGTGCGGGGGGTGCTGACCGCAGCCGGCTTACTGATCGCCGCGCTGGCGCTCAGCTCGCCACGATCGTCCCGCACGGTACGGGGGCATGGCGCCCCGCGGGCTGAGAATTCCCCGCGGGCTGAGAATTCCTGAGACGGATGCCGTGGCATCCGTTCGATGCGGCAGTGTCCCCTATAGCCCATAACTGCCGATTTGTTCAGGGGTTGAACGAGCTGGTATCGACGGGGTTAGCTGCAGGTATGGAACGCATACACTACGCGACAGGTTCGATCCTCACCGGGTCGGAGATCGCCAGGGCCCTTGTCGGTTACGCAGAAGCCCTCGCGAAGGTGGGCTCGTCTGCATCCGTCGATATTCCCTCGCTCCACGAGGACGGCACACTGGGTCGCGCGAACTTCCTGGTCGGCCCCGCCAGCCAGCTGGTATCCGAGACGGAAGACAGCACGTTCCCCGAGGTCACCGATGCTGATTTGGTGGCCGAATTGCAGGAGGCAACGGCTCGCCTCGGCAACGCACACCCCCAGACGTCCGACATCGAAAGGGTGCCGGGCGACGACATTCTGGAGTTCCCCGAGCAGGGCTGATCCCTAGTCGTTCGACGCGCTACGCGAGAGCCGTTCCGCGCGTTCCCTGGCTCGCGCAAGCGCGCGGCCGGCGACACCGGCCTCATGCCGAGCCCCTGCAACGTTTTTTCGCAGCGTGTCGTGCTCGGCCTTACGATCGTCCAGTTCCGACTCAATCTCGGTGAGACGGGCCCGCAGCCGACGGCGTTCGTCGGTGAGGGTCTCAATCTCGGGCGCGAGAGCGCTGATTCGCGACTGAATGCCCTCGAGCGCCTCGTCCGCGTCATCGGCGCGGCGCTCGGCATCCTCGAGTTTTCGACGAGCCTCAGCGAGGTCACGCTGTGCAGCGGTGGTATCAACGGCACGGAGCCGTGGGGGGTCATCACGGGAGGACGACGGTGCCGCCGACACCGAGTCGACAGCCAGGGCACCGGAGAGGTCCACGGGTTCGACCCCGTTTGACGTCAGGCTCCGAATGAGCACCGCCGTGAGCACCGCGTCTGCTGCGGCGGAATCGGCGAGCGCCGCCTGAAGCGTCTGCTCGAGTTCCCGCACCGCGCTCGGGCTGGCCTTCGTGCCGGCTTTCGCGCCGGTCTCGACGCCGAGTCGGGACACCGCCCGGATCAGCTGTTGCCGCTCACGGCCGAGCCTCCTGAGGTCATCGGTCTCGCGGGCCTCCTCGGCAGCGCGCAGGTCTTTTCCCAGCGCGATCAGTTTGTCGACGTCGTCCCTGTGCGTTGCGACCAGGAGATTGGCGAGCCACGCAGCGACCGACGGCTTCGGCAACTTTCCGAGCCGACGCGCGAGGTCTTTGTCACCCGCATCCTTCGCCGCGCTCACCGCAGCGGCCCGGGCTCGGACGAATTCGCTGAGCGGCACCGTGTACAGCTCGGTCGCGACGGATTCCAGGTTCATGGGCCCAGATTATCCGTCCGATGAGAGCAACGGATGCCACCCGGCGCGGGTCGGAGGTACCGCCCGTTCGCTGTCACGGAACGGGCACGGGTGCAGAGCGCGTAGTCGGGATGACGACAGGCGCAACGGGCGGCCATGATGGACGGGTGTCCTCCTACGCCGCTCCCCCGCGCCACTCGGCCGCGCCATTCGCCCGCACCGTCACCGCCCACACAGCGCGAGGCGAAGACTCGTGAGCCACGACGGTGTCGCGGCATCGGGCAGTGACAGGGCCCCCGCTCCCCGGCCGGGCGCGCGCCGCCTCGCACTCACCATCGGCGCCGTCGTGACGATCATCGCCGGGCTGACGATAGCGACAGCGTTCTCCGGGTTCAGTGCGGATGCCACCGCCGACGCCCTCTACGCGGTGCTCGTCTACCTGCTCGTTGGAGCGGTCTTCCCGAGGCTGCACACGTTCGTCACCGCGATTGTGGCGTTCAGCGTCTCTGCGCTCGTCGAGTTCTCGCAGTTGACGGGGCTTCCTGCAGCGCTGGCCGAGGTCTTTCCCCCGGCACGGCTGGTGTTCGGCACGACGTTCGTCGCCACCGACCTGATTTTCTATGCGATCGGTGCGGCTCTCGTCGCCGCCGGCGACGCGCTCGTCACTCGGCTGCTGTGTCGGCTTCGGGGTCGGGGTCGCTCGGGCGATACTTCGCGTCGTCCCTGATGTCGATCCTGGTCACTCCGTCTGGCTTCTCGGTCACATCGATGCGAGGCGCAGCGTCGGACTCGTCGGCCTGAGGCGCTGTGGTCAGCTGGTCGTGGCGTTTCTCTTCAGCGTCCATGGTTGCTCCCCTGCTCGGTGTGACGGTACGTCCACGTTACAACCAACGGTGTCAGCCGAGCGCAACCCAGATCAACAGCATCGTCACGCAGAACCCCGAGACAAAGTTGAGGGCAAGAAAGTGTTTCCAGCCGCGGTTCGCGGACTCGGCGGTAGCGTCGGTGATGTTCCAGTACGGGAGGGCGTTGACGATGTACGGCAGGGCCAGAACTCCCGCGAGCGGTCCCGGCCACGGTGTCGCGAGAAGGAGAAGCCCGGCGAGCAGGTATGCGAGAACCGAGAACCGCACTGTCGCTCGCGCGCCGATCTCGGTCGCTATCGAACGGATGCCGCCCTCACGGTCAGCGAGGACGTCCTGCACAGCACCGAATGCGTGACTTCCGATCCCCCAGAGGAAGAACCCGGCGAGAAGGGCAATGAGCCCTACGTCGGCGAATGACGCTCCCGCGAGGGTGAGCCCGAAGACCGCAGGGCTGACGAAGTGGGTGGACGATGTCAGGGAGTCGAGGAACGGGACCTCTTTGAACCGGAGTCGCGGCGCACTGTATGCGATCACGGCGAAGATGCTCACCGCGAGGACCAGGGTGGACACCGCGGATCCGACGGCGACAAGGTAGACCAGAAAAGGCAGGTTGGTGATCAGGACCGCGATGAGGATCGGCCGGTGGAGGGACCGGTCGAGCACAGCCCCCTCGACGCCGCCCTTCCGCGGGTTCCGCAGGTCGGATTCGTAGTCGAACACGTCGTTGATGCCGTACATGGCGAGGTTGTACGGCACGAGGAAGTACACGGTGCCGATCCAGAACGTGAGGTCGAGTTCGCGAGTCGACATGAAATAGGCGGCAGCGAACGGGAAGGCCGTGTTGACCCAGCTCAGCGGTCGCGATGACAACAGAATCGCTCCGAGGGTTTTCATCGCCCGGCCTCCGGCTTCCTGCCTGGGAGCAGCAGCCACAGCCCCGGAAGCAGCACGGCTGCCGCTATCGCGTAAGCGAAGTCTTCGAGCGGTGCGCGTCCGAGGAAGGCGCCGCTGATGACATGCGGGTTATATCCGAACAGGCCGACGGCGATCATGATGTTGTCGAAGACCGCGGTCAGGATCAGCACGACGACCAGTGTGACAGCCATCCGGGCGAACGGATGGGAGCCGGGCTTTCGACGTGCTGTGCGCGTGGCAGCGAGGACACCGATGGCGAGCGCCGGCACGAGGAACACGAGATTGAGCAGCCAGTAGGTCACGAACGTCCCTCCCGGCGTGTCGTGCGATTGAGCAGCAGGGCAGCGCCGCCGAAGAGGTTCATGGCGAGATAGCAGAGCAGGGCGAGGAAAAAGAGCTCTTCGAGCGGGAGCTCTGGTGCGAGCAGGATGCCGGTCATGAAGTCCGTCTCGCCGCGGTAGAAGATCGACAGCCCGATCCCCGCGAGATCCCAGGTGAGGAAAAAGGCGAGACCGAGGACGAGCACGATGCTCGCGCGCCGGGCGTCAGTCCAGAAGAACAGGGTGAACCGCCGGTCGAGCAGGGCCATGCAACCGAGTGAGACGAGAAGCGCGCCGAGGTAGAGGAACGCCATCAGCGTCGAGCACCGGCGTCACGAACGCGGCTCGCCGCTGCTGATCGCGTGAGCGGTGTCGGCATTGCCTCGGTGCTCGTATCACCGCGGAGGCGTTTGATCACGAGCTCGGCGCTGATCAGGCACATCGGCAGGCCGATGCCAGGGATGCTCGAGCCACCCGCGTAGAGCAGGCCGTCGACTTTCCTGCTGACGTTGCCCGCGCGGAAGAACGCGCTCTGGGTCAGGATGTGGGCTGGACCAAGCGCCGTCCCCTTCCAGGCGTTGAGATCCGAGGCGAAGTCAGCGGGCCCGGTGACCTCGCGGACGAGAACCCGGTCGGCCAGGTCGGGTACGCCCGCCCACTCAGCCACCTGCACAATCGCGTCGTCGGCGATCCGCTGCACAGTGGCATCCGCTCGCCCGCCGATCGCCGGATCGGCGGGTACCGGCACGAGGATGAAGAGGTTCTCGGTGCCATCCGGCGCGACCGACGGGTCTGACGCGCTCGGCTTGCAGACATACAGGGAGGCCGGCGATGGAACACTCGTCGGTTCGGTGAAGATCTGCGAGAAGTTGTGTTTCCAGTCGCTCGTGAAGAACAGGCTGTGGTGTTCGAGCTCAGGGAGGGACCCGCTCACGCCGAGGGACACCAGCACAGCGCTCGGCCCCGCTGTCTTCTTCTCCCAGTAGCTCTCGGGGTAGGTCTGCAGCGGCTCGGGCAACAGGCGGGTCTCGCTGTGGTGCAGGTCAGCCGTCGAGACGACGAGGTCCGCGGCGAGGGAGTGAGATTCGCCGGAACTGTCGGTCCAGGTGACCCCCCTGACCGCCGGTTTCTTACCGGATGCCGCCCTGCGCGTGTCGATGGACGTCACCGTCGCGTCGGTCCGAATGTCGACCCCCTCGCTTCGGGCAAGGGCAGCGATCGTGTCGATCACCGTGGCGAAGCCGCCGCGCGGGTAGTACACACCGTCGGCGAGGTCGAGGTGGCTCATCAGGTGGTACATGCTCGGCGTCGAGAACGGGCTCGACCCGAGGAAGACCGCCGGGTAGCCGAGGATCTGGCGCAGCCTGTCATCGCGGAAGTACCTGGAGGTGAATGTGTCGAGGGACTCGGTGAGCAAACGGACGAGTAGCCGGGTCCGGCGGAGGACGTCACGTCTGAACAGCGGGAGGAAGGACTCGAAGGTCGAGTAGAGGAAACGCTTCTTCGCCATCTCGTAGGTGAGCGCCGCGGAATCGAGATAACGCTCGAGCTCAACGCCTGCCCCGCTCTCGATGCTCTCGAACAGTGCGATGTTCTTTTCCCTGGATGCTGCGATCGTGACCGGTTCGCTCCGGCCCTCGAAGAAGACGCGGTAGCCGGGGTCGAGTCGCGCGAGGTCCAGCTGCTCAGCGGCAGAGGTGCCGAGCAGCCGGTAGAAGTGGTCGAAGACCTCCGGCATGAGGTACCAGCTCGGCCCCGTATCGAAGCGGAAGCCGTCGCGTTCCTGGAGACCTGCTCTCCCGCCGACCTCACCGCGCTTTTCGAGGAGGGCCACCGCATAGCCGTCCCGCGCGAGAAGTGCTGACGTGGCCAGGCCGGAGATGCCGCCGCCGATGACGACGGCGTTCTTCACGCCGGTCACGGGAGCTTTCCAGCCGCGGCGGCAGCCGCGAGGCGCAGCTTGACCGAGGTGGGAACACGGACCCTGGTGTGGCTGAGCGCGCTCGCCGGGGTCTGGCGGATCCGCTCCGTGAGCTCACCGAAGAGCAATTGGGCGAGCGCGACGGCGCGCCTCGACGAGGGCGGGAGTTCCCGCAGTGTCGCCGAGGCGATCGCGAGGTCCTCGTCGATGTCCGCGAGAAGCCGGCGCTTGTCGTCATCCCCGAATGAGGTGAGTTCGACACCGGGAAAGTAGCTGCGCCCGAGGCCGTCGAAGTCTGCGGAGAGGTCCCGCAGAAAGTTGACCTTCTGGAATGCGGCGCCGAGGTGGCGCGCTCCGTTGACGAGTCGCGCTTCCTGATCTTCGGGCACCGTGTGGCCGTGGAGAAAAGCGCGCAGACACATCAGGCCAATGACCTCAGCAGAACCGTAGACGTATGTCTGGAAGGTTTCCGGGGTGTGGGTGGTCTCGGTGCAGTCGGCCCGCATGGACGCGAAGAACGGTGCGGTCAGGTCCCGCGGGATCCCGACGGTACGGGCGGTGAGGGCAAAGGCGTGGATTACGAGGTTTGTGCTGTAGCCGGTGGCAGTGGCCAGATCCGTTTCCCTTTCGAACGCGTCGAGCCTCGACGCCACCTCATCGGGGGCAAGCCCGGCGTCCCTGGCCACTCCGTCGACGATCTCGTCGGCCACGCGCACCAGGGCGTAGATGTTTCTCACGTGCACGCGGACATCGGGACCGAGCAGCCGGGATGCCATGCCGAACGACGTCGAATACCGTTCGATGACGCGAGCGGAGGTTTCGACGGCGACTTCGTCGTAGAGGGCGCCGCCGGTTGGAGACCCGGCGGGCCGGGAGCGCAGGGAGGGACGGTTCAACGGACACGCTCCAGAACTCTTCGGACGACGGGTTGAAGCTCGGTTCTCAATGCGACAGGAATCGCATCAGACGCGAGGTGCTCCCAGGCGCGGTTGGTGAAATCGGCTGCGAGGCTCTCGGCGAAGCTTTTGGACCCTGAGTCTACGAGGGCGTTGCGAATGTGGGTCGCTTCCTCTTCATCGAGATCTGATTTGCCAAAGAGCCCGGAGACGGGCTGCCACAGGTTGTGGGTGGATGCCCGTGCCGTGATCACGGTCCGTTTGCCTTCCCGCAGGTCCCCGAGCGTGCTTTTGCCCGTCACCTCTTCCCGACCGAAGACACCGAGAATGTCGTCGACGATCTGGTAGGCGATGCCGATGTTGCGCCCGAATGCGCCGAGCTGCTCGATGGTCTCGTCAAAGGCGCCAGCGAGCACAGCACCCGACTGGAGTGGCGCCTCGAACGAGTACACGGCGGTCTTCAGGCGTTCCATCTCCACGATCTCGTCGACGGTCGGTTGTTCGGGCAGCAGTGAGAAGTCAACGTCGGCGAGTTCACCCGCCGCGGATGCCGTAATCGCGTCGTCGAGGAGGTCGCGCAGTCTGAACCTGACATCGTCTGCTGCACCGGTCCGGTCGACGAGCCGGTATGCGGCGGAGATCGCCAGGTCGCCGGCAATGACCGCCGCCGACATGCCGCGGTGCTCCGCTGCGGGAAGCGGCACGCCGGCCGTTGTGGCGATGTCGCGGTAACTGCCGGAGATGTTGGCGTGGCCCCGCCTGACAAAGTCCCTGTCGATGACGTCGTCGTGGATGATGAGCGCCGTGTGGAGCATCTCGTAGGCAGCAGCGAGCTGCGCGACGGCTTCGAGGTCGTTACCGCCGAGAGACGTGTAAGCCGCCATGACCATGCGCGGCCGGAATCGCTTGCCGCCCGTCGTGTTTCGTTCGATGACGTCCCAGAGTCGTTCGAACCGATGGCCGTGTTTTCCAGCCTGGCTCCGCGCGAGGCTGAAGTAGCGCTGAAGCGCGTCATCGACCTGCTGCGCCCCTCGCCAGGGCGCGTCGATGAGCTGGTGCTGGTCCATTCGTCCACGGTACTTGACGGTCTGAATGATCGTCACATACTTTCGGTTGATTTCGACCAGCCCCCCAAGTCCCGGCTTGGTCGACCGCTGGACGAGGCACAGAATGGAGACATGAGTACAACGGTTGAACAGGTTGTCCTGCTTGCTGACGACGGTTCAGTGGCCGGTGTCGCCGATAAGTCGACGGTGCACACCCGGGCGACACCGCTCCACCTCGCGTTCTCCTGTCATGTCTTCGACCCGGACGGGCGGATCCTGGTGACGCGGCGGGCGCTGACGAAGGTGGCCTGGCCGGGAGTGTGGACGAACTCGTTCTGTGGGCACCCGGCACCGGGTGAAGATATGGACCAGGCCGTGCACCGCCGCGCGAGCCACGAACTCGGCGTGGTTCTCGACTCCCTCGAACTGGTCCTGCCCGATTTTCGGTACCGTGCGGTCGACGCATCGGGCATCGTGGAGAACGAGGTGTGCCCCGTCTATCGCGCCATTGTCAGCGGTTCCGTGAACCCACGACCCGACGAGGTTGCTGAGTGGTTGTGGGTCGACCCGGCACACCTGACCACAGCCGTCACCGCGACGCCGTGGGCGTTCAGCCCGTGGCTCACCCTCCAGCTTCCCCTGCTGGCAGAAGCCGAGTCTGCCGCGGGAAGGGCGGACCTGGCCGCCGCCGGTTCCTGAGGGCATGATCTCCGTCAGCCGGGCCGCTTACGAACCGAGAATCAGACGTCGAAGCGCGGGTTCCGGCTGGCCATTGCCGTCAAGCAACTCGCCGTTCCGATAGCGGTCGATCACGCGCGGATCGATATAGCTCGACCGCGCAACGGCGGGCGTGTTGCCGAGGGCATCCGCGGTCTCGGCGACGGCGGCTGTGATGATCTTCGCCTGCTGCCGAGCGGATGAGACCACGCCGAAATCGCGGAGAGAGCGCGCGGCGATAATGCTGCCGTGCAGCGTCCGGAAGTCCTTGGCGGTGAAGTCGCCGTTCGTCCGCAACCGGACGTAGTCGTTCATGTCCTGGGCGCTCAGCGGCCGCCAGTCCCTTCCGTTCTTCCACGCCAGGAGGCGCGCCTCACCGCCCCGGCGCTTGAGCGAACGAATCACTTTCGCCAGGTCGTCGTCGGTCGTATCGCTCGACCAGGCCTGACCGCTCTTGCCAGGAAACTCAAGAGAAACCGTTGGGCCAGAGACTGTCGCGTGTTCACACAGCAGCGTCGTGAGGCCGTGGCTGCCGTGCTCGAGTGCGAATCGCTCGCTGCCCACCCGCAACCGGGCGGAATCGAGAAGCCTGAAGCCCGTCGCGAGCGCGCGGTCACGGGATCCGGTTGGACCCCTCAGGTCGCTTGTCACGCGCCTCCGGGCGGACGGGAGGGCGAGTGCCAGCTCGAGCGCCCTGTCGAACTTCTGCTTGTCCTGTTTCTGCCGCCATACCTCGTGATACAAATACTGGCGCCTGCCGGCCTGGTCGATGCCAACAGCCTGGATATGACCGTGCGCGTGCGGCGAAATCCACACGTCCGTCCACGCCGGCGGGATCACGAGCGCGGCGATCCGCTCGATGGTTTCCGGATCGTGAACCGGCCGACCGCCCTCATCGATGTACCGGAAGCCCGACCTCGTCCGTCGGCGTCCGAGACCGGGGCCCGAGGTTTGGCTCCGGCGAAGGCGCGGTGCCCTGACGCTCAAAGTCCCTTGCCACCGGTGACGGGCAGCACCGCGCCTGACACGTATGAGGCGTCATCGGAGGCGAGGTAAACGTAGGCCCCCGCGAGTTCGGCGGGCTGGCCCGCGCGACCGAGCGGGGTGTCGGCGCCGAAGCTCTCCACCTTGTCCGGCCATGACGTCGCGGGAATAAGTGGGGTCCAGATCGGACCAGGGGCAACAGCGTTGACCCGCACGCCCTTGTCGCCGAGCTGCTGCGCAAGGGCCTTCGTAAACGCGACCTGCGCGGCCTTGGTCATCGCGTAATCGATGAGTTCCGGTGACGGGTCGAATGCCTGGATCGACGATGTGGTGATGATCGAAGACCCCGGCTTCAGGTGAGGGATCGCCGCGCGCGCCGTCCACATCACGGCGTAGAGGTTCGTCTTGAACACCCGGTCGAACTCTTCGGTCGGCAGGTTTTCGAGCCCCTCACGGTTTTCCTGGTACGCAGCGTTGAGCACGAGGATGTCGAGGCGCCCGAGCTCCGCGAGAGTCAACTCCACCATTTCGGTGCAGTACTGTTCGTCACGGGCATCGCCGGGCAGCAGGAGCGCTCGACGGCCGGCCTTCTCGACCCACTCCGCGGTGTCCTCAGCGTCATCCTGTTCTTCCGGGAGGTAGGAGATGGCGACATCGGCGCCCTCGCGAGCGAAAGCTATCGCGACGGCTCGTCCGATACCGGAGTCACCTCCGGTAATGAGGGCGACACGACCGGTCAGCTTTCCCGAACCCGTGTAGGTGTCTTCACCGTGGTCAGGCGTCGGGTCGGTCTTGGAGAGGAGGCCTGGCTGGTCCTGTTCCTGTCGCGGGAAGCCCCCGACGTGGTACTTGTTCCTGGGGTCCGGTGTTGTCGCGTCTGCGGCCATGGCTGACTCTCCTGAATATGTCGTTGGGTCTGTCGGTATTCGGCGAGCCCGTCCGGCGCCTTTCTTTGATGGGCCACCGGGCGAGAACTGGCACACACAATACGCGCGGCGCAATTACAGGCTCAAGGGGTGGCGAAAGCGTCTCTGCCCCGCTACGGTCGGGACGTGCCGCCCCTGACGACTTGCGGGCCACGGCGCACCACGCCCGCGGCTCGAACGAGGAGAACGACGATGCCCAGATCCACGCTGCCCCAGGGACCGTCGCTGTGGCTTGACCGGCAGGACAGCATCGACACCGATCTCTGGCGCGACGGCCTCGAGGCTGACGTCGTCGTGGTTGGGGCCGGGCTCTCCGGCCTTGCTACAGCGCTCGCGGTCGCGGAGCAGGGGCAATCAGTGATCGTGCTCGAGGCACGGTACGTCGGCGCTGTATCGACGGGAAACACAACGGGAAAAGTGTCGCTGCTGCAGGGCTCCCAGCTGTCAAGCCTGGACCGGTCACTTCCGCGTGAGCTGCTCGACGCCTATCTCGCCGCGAACCGTGCCGGGCAGGACTGGATCAGGAACTTCGCTGGCGCGGAGGGCGTGCGACTGGAATTCAGGGATGCCGTGACCTACGCGTCGACAGACAAGGGCGCGCCGACGATCGAAGCCGAGTTGGACACAGCGTCGTCACTCGGTCTTGATGTGACGGCGCTCTCGGCACTCGAACTACCGATCGACATCACCGCGGCGGTGAGTCTTGGTGGACAGTTCCAGCTCGACGCCGTCGAACTTCTCGCCGCCCTCGCCGGGGCGGTCCGGAGGAATGGCGGGATTGTGATCGAGGGAGTCCGTGCCCTCGATGTCGACTCGGGCGGCCCATGCGTCGTCGCGACGGACCGCGGGGAGGTTCGGGGCAACCGCGTTGTCCTGGCGACCGGCATGCCCTTCCTCAAGCGTGGAGCTCAGTTCGCCACCATTCAGGCGCACAGGTCATATGCCCTCGCGTATCGGTGGGACCAGCCGCAACTGGGGGGAATGTACCTGTCCGTCGACGAGCCCTCCCGATCCATCCGGGACTGGACTCGCCCGGACGGCCGGTACCTCATCGTCGGGGGTAACGACCACAGGGTGGGTACAGGCCAACCGACGACAGCACGGGTCGACGACCTCGCCGGGTGGACGACGGAGACCTTCGGCGGGTTGACCGAGACCCACTCCTGGTCTGCCCAGGACTATCGGGTGTCGGACGGGCTGCCGCATTTCGGACCGATCAGTCCAGGCGAGGACCGGGTCTTCGTCGCCACCGGTTACAACAAGTGGGGAATGGCCAACGGCGCCGCTGCGGGAATTTCGCTCGCTGCGCAGTTCGCCGGCACCTCCCCCGACTGGGCCACCGCGCTTCGCGGCCGGGTACCGACCTCGAGTGCGATCCGTACCACTCTCGCTGCCGGTGCCACGGTTGCCGCGGATCTCGCAAAGGGCTGGGTAGGCGCGGAACTGTCGGGCCTTCCCGAAGGCGGGCCAGTCGAAGGCGAAGGCATTGTCGTGCGCGACGGCGTCAAACCCGTCGCGGTCTGCCGGGTCGACGGCGTCGTCTCGCGAACCTCGGCGGTGTGTCCTCACCTGGGCGGAATCGTGGCCTGGAATGACGTCGAGAGATCATGGGACTGCCCGCTGCACGGCTCGCGGTTTACCGCGACAGGTGAGGTGCTCGAGGGCCCTTCGGTCACCGGGCTCACGAACTGATTTCGCGGGCTGACGCGGCAGCGCCAGCCCGCCGCTAGGCGGGCTTCTTCTTCGCAGCCTTCGCCGGCGTTTTCTTCTTCTTGGCATCGCGGGACTTCTCCACGCTGCGGCGGAGGGCTTCCATCAGGTCAATGACCTCACCCGACTCCTCTTCCTTCTCGCTCTCGCCGAAGGTGGCATCCGTATCGAGCGCCTCGCCCTGTTCGAGCTTGGCGTCGATGAGCGTTCGCAGTTCTCCCTGGTATTCGTCGGTGAACTGATCGGGTGTGAAGTCGTCGGAAAAACTGTCGACGAGCGCGCTCGAGAGTTCGAGCTCCTTCGCAGAGATGCGCACGCGCTCCTTCAGGCTGTCGAAATCCGCCGCGCGGATCTCGTCTCCCCAGAGCAACGTCTGGACGACGAGGACCCCATCGCGGGCACGGAGAGCGGCAAGCCGGGTCTTCTGCCGCAGGGCGAACCGGACAATTGCCGTTCGGTCGGTCGACTCGAGCGTCTTCCTGAGCAGAACGTACGCCTTCGATGATGTCGAGTCAGGCTCGAGGTAGTAGCTGCGGTCGAACATCATGGGATCCACCTGCTCGGTGGGCACGAACTCGACGACCTCGATCTCACGGCTCTTCTCCTGCGGCAGCGACGCCAGGTCCTCGGCGGTGAGGACGACGGTGCGTTCCCCGTCGTCGTACGCCTTGTCGATGTTCTCGTACTTGACGATCTTGCCGCAGACCTCACACCGGCGCTGGTAGCGGATTCGACCGCCGTCCTTGTCGTGGACCTGGTGCAGGGGGATGTCGTGGTCTTCGGTGGCGCTGTAGACCTTCACCGGCACGTTGACGAGGCCAAAGGTGATGGCACCCTTCCAGATTGCTCTCATGCTTTTAGTGAACACCGTTTCCTGGCCGTTCGCCAGCGCTTGACACCGCCGTGGCGGGTACGGCTGCGGTTCAGCTCGCCGGATCGGTGTCCCCGTCTGGCGTCGACACGTGCCTCACGACGAGCGGAAGGATGAGTCCGAAGACGATGAGGATCACGGCGAGGATGCCGGCCGCGACCAGGCCGGCGGTTCGGCCGACGACGAAGTCGAAGATCAGCATGGCGGTGCCGATGGTGGCAACCGAGACGCCGAAGATCACGGCGCGGACCATGGCGTGCCCGATCGAGACCGTGAAGCTCTTGAGCCTCTGCCGGAAGAGTACCCGGTGCAGGCTCACCGGAAGGAGGCACAGCACGGTGGTGAGGATCGATGCGGAGACCAGTGCCAGGTAGAGGGTGCGCTGGAACACGTCGAGTTCGGTGAACCGCGGTTGAAAGGCGATCGCCAACAGGAACGCGGTCAGGATCTGAGTACCCGCCTGGAGGACCCTGAGCTCCTGGAGCAGGTCTATCCAGTTGCGGTCAGAGCGCTCCTCGTCACTTTCGTCGCGCCCGTTTCCGATGGCATCCCGTCGGTCTTCGCTGTGTTCATCAGTCATCGCCGTTGATTCCTTTCGTCGGGCTCTTGTTCCGACGTTGCACCCAGCCTAGGGTTTGACTCAAGCGGCGGTTCGACCGCGACCCCCACACGGAAGGAACGGCCCATGGCGAACCTGACAGACGACGACGGTGACATCATCGTTCCGGATGACGAAGAACTCGCTGTGCTTCCCGACGAGGATGATGACCCGTTCGAGGAGTTCGACGGACTCGATGAGGAGCGCCCGATCGATGACACCGACCCCGATCTGGACGGCGTTGTGCGGCCAGAGGACCTGTAGGACCGGGCCGAGCGCTCGACCAACGACGAAACGCGGACCCGACAGGGTCCGCGTTTCGCGTGTGTAACCGGGTGCGTGGCTACTGGTATGCGGGAACGACTCCGTGGTGGGCGTCGCCCACCTTGTGGACCCGGAGGTCGTTCGTCGATCCGGGGATTCCGGGAGGGGAACCTGAGATGACGACGACCTTGTCACCGACCTTGGCCTTGTTGAGACCGAGGAGGATGTCGTCGACCTGGCTGAACATGGCATCCGTGTGGGTCACGCGGTCGACCAGGAATGCTTCAACACCCCAGTTCAGCTGCATGCGGCGGCGGATGCCTTCATCCGGCGTCATTCCGAGCACGGGGATCTGTGTGCGAAGGCGTGACATCCGGCGTACCGAGTCACCCGACTCCGTGAATACGCAGAGGAACTTGGCCTCGACGAAGTCAGCAACCTCGCTCGCGGCGAGGGTGATGGCCCCACCCTGCGTGCGCGGCTTGGTGCCGAGCGGAGCGATGCGCTCGAGTCCGTGTTCCTCGGTGGACTCGATGATGCGGGCCATTGTCTGAACCGTGATCACCGGGTACTGCCCGACGCTCGTCTCGCCACTGAGCATGACGGCATCCGCACCGTCGAGAACAGCGTTCGCGACGTCCGAGGTCTCCGCGCGGGTCGGAATCGGGCTTGAAATCATCGACTCGAGCATCTGCGTCGCGACGATGACCGGCTTGGCCATCCGGCGGCACAGTTCAACGGCGCGCTTCTGCACGATCGGAACCGCTTCGAGGGGAAGCTCGACACCGAGGTCGCCTCGCGCGACCATGATGCCGTCGAAGGCTTCGATGATCTCCTCGAGGTGATCAACGGCCTGCGGCTTCTCGATCTTGGCGATGACGGGGAGGCGCTTTCCCTCCTCGTCCATGATTTCGTGGACGCGTGTGATGTCTTCCGCATTGCGCACGAAGGAGAGGGCAATGAAGTCGGCGCCGAGCTTGAGACCCCAGCGGAGGTCGGCCTCGTCCTTCTCGCTCAGGGCGGGGACGTTGACGGCCACTCCCGGGAGGTTGATGCCCTTGTTGTTGGAGACAGCGCCGGCGACGATGACCTCCGTCGTGACGACCACGCCGTCGGTTTCGAGGACCTTCACCTTGACCTTGCCGTCATCGATGAGAAGGAAGTCGCCCGGCTTCACGTCGTCGGGCAGGCCCTTGAACGTTGTTCCGCACAGCTCCTTGGTTCCGAGTACGTCCTCGGTGGTGATCTTGAAGATGTCGCCCTTGGCCAGGTTGTACGGTCCGCCCTCGAACTTGCCGAGCCGGATCTTCGGCCCCTGCAGGTCGACAAGCACGGCCACGGGCTGGCCCGCGTCCGCTGCGGCCCTGCGCACGTTCGCGTAAACACCCTCGTGGACGTCGTAGGTGCCGTGGCTGAGGTTCATCCTCGCAACGTTGACACCTGCGTCGATGATTGCCCGAATATCCTCATAGCTGGCGGTTGCCGGCCCGAGGGTAGCGACGATTTTAGCTCGTCTCATACTTGTCGTTCTCCGTGCTTCTGCGCATGCGCGCTCTTGCGGGGTTGTCTTGGCGGGAAAAAGATGCGGACCTGACACGCGGTCCAAGTCTAGAGCGCTATGGCTCGATCGGTAGGGCGTACCGGGGCGGGGAGATCGCTCTCCCCTTCGAGGTACCTGTCCACGGCCGCGGCAGCGGCGCGACCCTCTGCGATTGCCCAGACAATGAGTGACTGGCCGCGCCCGGCGTCGCCAGCAACGAAGACGCCTGGCTCGCTCGTCGCGTAGTCGTTGCCGCGCTCCACGTTGCCGCGAGCGTCAAACGGAAGGCCGAGCTGGGATGTGAGGTCGTGCGATTCCGGGCCGGTGAAACCCAGTGCGAGGAGCACGAGGTCGGCAGGGATCTCCCGTTCGGTGCCGCTCTTCGGCACCCGCCGCCCGTCGACGAATTCCGTCTCGGCGACGCGGATGGCGCGCACCTCGCCGGACTCGTTGCCCAGGAACTCGACGGTGGATACGAGGTACTGGCGTTCGCCGCCCTCCTCGTGTGCGCTCGACACTTCGAACAGGGTCGGCGTCATCGGCCACGGCTGGGCGTCGGTGCGGGAGGTCGGGGGCTGGGTACCGATCGCGAGGTTTGTCACGCTTGCTGCACCCTGCCTGTGCGCCGTTCCGATGCAGTCAGCACCGGTGTCGCCGCCACCGAGGACAACGACGTGCTTGTCTTCAGCGACGATCTGGCCGGGAACGTCGTCGCCGGCGCCCGCCTTGTTCTGCTGCACCAGGTAGTCCATGGCGAAGTGAACGCCGCTGAGGTCGCGCCCAGGGATGGGCAGATCGCGCGGAACCATGGCACCGGTCGCGATGACGACGGCGTCGTACCGCGAACGCAGTGCGTCCCAGCTGATGTCGACGCCGATGTTCACTCCGGCCCTGAACCGGGTTCCCTCGTCGGCCATCTGCTTGAGGCGAGCGTCGACGTGTCTCTTCTCCATTTTGAAATCGGGGATGCCGTAACGCAGCAGTCCACCGATTCTATCGTCGCGCTCGTAGACGGCGACGGTGTGGCCGGCGCGGGTGAGCTGCTGCGCCGCGGCGAGCCCGGCCGGGCCCGATCCGACGACGGCGACGGTCTTGCCTGTGAGGCTCTCCGGCGGGTGCGAGTCGACCCAGCCGTTGGCGAACGCCTGGTCGATGATCGACACCTCGACCTGCTTGATGGTCACCGCAGGCTGGTTGATCCCGAGCACGCAGGCGCTCTCGCACGGAGCCGGGCAGAGCCGGCCCGTGAACTCAGGGAAGTTGTTGGTGGCGTGCAGGCGTTCGATCGCCTGCCTGCCGTCTCCGCGCCAGGCGAGGTCGTTCCACTCGGGAATCAGGTTGCCGAGCGGGCAGCCCTGGTGGCAGAACGGCACACCGCAGTCCATGCAGCGCCCGGCTTGCCGGCGAAGCTGGGTCGGGTCGCCCTCCTCGTAGACCTCTTTCCAATCCATCAACCGGATCGGGACAGGCCTGCGCTTGGGCAGTTCGCGCTCTGTGACCTTCAGGAAGCCTTTCGGATCAGCCACCGGTAACCTCCAGGATTCGGCCCCAGACGACGTCACCGTCGGGATCGAGTCCCTCGGCAACGGCGTCCTGGCGCGTGCGCAGGACAGCTGCGTAGTCGCGGGGCAGTACTTTGACAAATTCCGAGAGACCCGATTCGCCGTCGGCGAGGAGCTGGGCCGCACGGGGTGAACCGGTTTCGGCGAGGTGGCGTTCGAGCAGGTCGCGGACGATCTCGATGTCTGCGCTGCCGAGCGGAGACAGGGTCAACTCGCCAGCAGCCAGGGCTTCACGGTTCACCTTCTCCGGGGTGAGACGGTGAACATAGGCTGTACCGCCGGACATCCCGGCGCCCAGGTTCCGACCCGTCTCGCCGAGAATCACCGCGAGCCCGCCCGTCATGTACTCGAGTGCGTGATCGCCAGCGCCTTCGACGACGGCCGTTGCCCCTGAGTTCCGGACGAGGAATCGTTCACCGACGATGCCGGACAGGAACATCGTGCCCTGGGTCGCCCCGTAACCGATGACGTTCCCGGCGATGACGTTTTCCTCTGACGGGAACGTGCTTCCCTTCGGCGGGAAGATCACGATCTCGCCGCCGGAGAGGCCCTTGCCGACGTAGTCGTTGGACTCCCCCTCGAGACGCAGGGTGATGCCGCTCGGCAGGAACGCGCCAAACGACTGGCCGGCTGAGCCCCGAAGCCTGACCTGGATCGAGCCGGACGGGAGTCCGTTCTCTCCGTGTCGCACGGTGACCTCGTGGCCGAGCATTGTTCCGACGGCGCGCTCGGTGTTGCGGATGGTCCGCTCGATCGAGACGGTTCCGCCGTGCTCGAGCACGTTGCGGCTCTCCGCGATGAGCGAGACGTCGAAGTGCTTGTCGAGTTCGTGCTCCTGGTTGCGGGCGTGTGTCCGCGGCTCGGAAGCGTCGAAAGCGGGGCCGACGAGGATCGGCTCGAGGTTGAGCCCCGACGCCTTCCAGTGCTGGATCGCCGTGTTGGTGTCGATGAGCTCGTTGTGCCCGATCGCCTCCTGCAGGGTCCGGAAACCCAGTGCGGCGAGGTACTCGCGCACTTCCTCGGCGATGAACTGGAAGAAGTTGACGACGAACTCCGGCTTGCCGGTGAACCGGTCACGGAGCACGGGGTTCTGGGTGGCAACGCCAACGGGACAGGTGTCGAGGTGACAGACGCGCATCATGACGCAACCCGAAACGACGAGGGGCGCCGTCGCAAAACCGAACTCTTCAGCACCGAGCAGCGCGCCGATGATGACGTCACGGCCGGTCTTCAGCTGACCGTCGACCTGGACGACGACGCGGTCGCGCATGCCGTTCAGCATGAGCGTCTGCTGGGTTTCGGCGAGGCCGAGTTCCCACGGCGTTCCGGCGTGCTTGAGCGAGTTCAGTGGGCTCGCTCCGGTACCACCGTCGTGACCGGACACCAGGATGACGTCGGAGAGTGCCTTGGCGACACCGGCGGCGACGGCACCGATGCCCGACTGGCTCACGAGCTTGGTGTGAATCCGTGCAGACGGGTTGGCCCGCTTGAGGTCGAAGATGAGCTGCTTGAGGTCTTCGATCGAGTAGATGTCGTGGTGCGGAGGCGGTGAGATCAGTCCGACGCCCGCAGTCGCGTGACGCGTACGGGCGACCCACGGGTAGACCTTCGTCGGCGGCAGCTGGCCGCCCTCTCCCGGCTTCGCACCCTGGGCGAGCTTGATCTGGATGTCATCGGCGTGGGTGAGGTACATGCTCGTGACACCGAACCTGCCTGACGCGACCTGCTTGATCGCGCTGCGGCGCTCAGGGTCGAGCAGCCGGTCGGTGTCCTCGCCGCCCTCACCGGTGTTGCTCTTGCCGCCGAGACGGTTCATCGCGATCGCGAGCGTCTCGTGCGCCTCAGCGGAGATCGAGCCGTAGCTCATCGCTCCCGTTGAGAACCGCTTGACGATTGACTCGACAGATTCCACCTCGTCGAGAGGGATCGGGTGACGTGCTTCCGTCTTCAGCCGGAACAGGCCGCGAAGCGTCATCAGGCTCTCCGCCTGGTCGTCCACGAGTTTGGTGTAGTCACGGAAGATGTCGTAACGCCTCGTGCGCGTTGAGTGCTGGAGGCGGAAGATCGTGTCCGGGTTGAACAGGTGTGGAGAACCGTCACGACGCCAGGCGTACTCGCCGCCGGTCTCCAGCCGCTCGTGCGAGATCTTGGCGGTGTTGAGGGGGTATGCCGCCTCGTGCCGCTTGAGGTTCTCGGTCTGGATCACGTCGATGCCGACGCCGCCCAGTGTCGATTCGGTTCCGGTGAAGTACCTGTCGACGAATTCCTGGCTGAGGCCGACCGCTTCGAAGCACTGGGCGCCGGCGTACGACGACACGGTCGAGATGCCCATCTTCGACATGATCTTGAGCACGCCCTTGCCGAGTGCGTAGATGACGTTACGCACTGCCTGTTCGGCCGTGATTCCCGTGATCGTGCCATTGCGGACGAGGTCCTCGCAGGTCTCCATCGCGAGGTACGGGTTGACGGCGGACGCGCCATAACCGATGAGCGTCGCGACGTGGTGCACCTCGCGGACGTCACCCGCCTCGACGACGATTCCGACCTTGAGTCGGTTCTGCGCGCGGATGAGGTGGTGGTGGACCGCGGCCACGAGGAGGAGCGACGGGATCGGTGCGAGGTCCTTGTTGGAGTCGCGGTCGCTCAGCACGATGAAGTACGCCCCGGCGGCGATGGCCTCGTCGACCTCAGCGCAAATGGCGTCGATGCGGTCGCGAAGAGCGTTGGGGCCCTCGTCGAAGCGGTAGAGGCCCCTGATCGTGGTGGTGGTGCGCGAGCCGTGGCGCGGGTCGATGTGCTGGATCTTGGCCAGTTCATCGTTATCGATCACCGGGAAGTCGAGAACGACCTGTCGGGCGTGCTCCGGCCCGGCGCTCAGCAGGTTCCGTTCGGGACCGAGTCCCAGCTTGAGCGAGGTGACGACCTCTTCACGGATGGAGTCGAGCGGCGGGTTGGTCACCTGCGCGAACTGCTGGGTGAAGTAGTCGAAGAGCAGCCTCGGGCGAGCGGACAAAGCGGCTATCGGTGTGTCTGAGCCCATGGCACCGAGCGGCTCTGCACCGTTCTGGCCCATCGGCTTCAACAGGATGCGCACTTCCTCCTCCGTGTAACCGAAGGTGCGCTGCCGGCGGGTCACTGACGCTGGCGTGTGCACGATGTGCTCGCGCTCCGGCAGGTCGCTGAGGTTGATGCGCCCCGCGTCGAGCCACGTGCCCCACGGCTGTGACGCCGCAAGTGTCGCCTTGATCTCCTCGTCCTCGATGAGGCGCTGAGCCTCGGTGTCGACGAGGAACATCTTGCCGGGGCGCAGCCTGCCCTTGCGCTTGACCCGCTCCGGTGCGATGTCGAGCACGCCGATCTCACTGCCGAGCACGACGAGGCCGTCTGTTGTCTCAAGCCAGCGCCCCGGGCGGAGCCCGTTCCGGTCGAGGGTTGCGCCGACGAGGGTTCCGTCGGTGAAGGTGAGCGCGGCGGGTCCGTCCCACGGTTCCATCTGCATCGAGTTGAACTCGTAGAAGTCCCTGAGTTCCTGTGGCAGGCCGGTCTGCTTCTCCCAGGCCTCAGGGACCATCATCATCATGGCGTGCGGGAGTGTCCTGCCGGTGAGCGTGAGCAGCTCGAGGACCTCGTCGAATGATGCCGAGTCACTCGCGCCGGGGGTGATGATTGGAAGCAGGCGGCGGATGTCGCCGAGCAGTTCGCTCTCGAGCTGCGACTGGCGGGCGCGCATCCAGTTGCGGTTGCCCTCGACCGTGTTGATCTCGCCGTTGTGCGCCATCATCCGCAACGGCTGCGCGAGCGGCCAGGACGGGAACGTGTTGGTGGAGTAGCGGGAGTGGACGATCGCCAGCTTCGACGCGAACCGCTCGTCGCTGAGGTCGGGGTAGAACGGCTCGAGCTGGAGCGTCGTGACCATGCCCTTGTAGACCATGGTGCGGCAGGACAGGGAGATGAAGTACGCGTTGAGCTCTCGCTCGGCGCGCTTGCGAAGCCTGAACGCCTGACGATCGAGAGCGATCCCGCTGACCGCGCCGCCGGCATCCGTCGTCGCTGTGCTCGACACGAACAGTTGTTCGAATGCGGGCATCGCCGCAAGGGCGAGCTTGCCGAGGTGGGTGGAATCGACGGGCACCTGCCGCCAGCCGAGGACCCTGAGGCTCTCGCTCGATGCGATCTGCTCGATGCTCGCCTTCAGCGCAGCCCGCTCAGCCGCGTCGCGCGGCAGGAACGCCATGCCGACCGCGTATTCGCCGGCTCCGGGAAGTTCGAAGTCAGCTACAGCGCGCAGGAAGTCGTCGGGGATCTGCGTCAGGATGCCTGCGCCGTCTCCGGTTCCTGCGTCAGAGCCGATGGCCCCGCGGTGCTCGAGGTTACGCAGCGCATCGAGCGCAGACACGATGATGTCGTGCCCGGCGGTACCGCGAAGCGTTGCGACCATGGCGAGGCCACAGGCGTCTTTCTCGCGACGCGGGTTGTAGAGTCCCTGTGCCTCTGGCACAAGGCTGAACTGTGAAAAGGTGGGCCGTGGCTCCATCGATTACCGTCCTAAAGATTGCGGGGGACGCCGGTGGCCCTGAATATCTGAGCGCGTCGCCGCCCGACATTGGGCTGAGTGTCTATCGACGACTCCGCGGGCGACCGCGTTGGGTTTAGAAGCTTTCCGGGTAACGGCAATCCTAGGAGTGAGAACCGGTCTCGCTTGTGGCGGCGGTCTCTCGGGATCCGACGGCTGGGAGGTCAGGCTCGCTGACGTCCACGTAGTCCGAATCCGTGTGTGTCGATTGTACACCGGCGTCGGTACCGGCCCACTCACGGCCAGGAACGTACGGGCTCGGCTCGAGACCCGTGTGGCGCCTGGACTGAACGACGACGATGAGGATGCCGATAACGATGGCGAGCAATGCCGCCCAGACGTTGACGCGGAGACCGAGGATGACCTCGCTCGGGTCGACCCGGATCGACTCCCACACGGTGCGGCCGAGGCCGTACCAGATCAGGTAGAGGCCGAGCACCTTGCCCCACTGCAGCCGGAACCGGCGCTCGAGGATGAGCAGGACGGCAACACCGGCCAGGTTCCAGATGACCTCGTAGAGGAACGTCGGGTGGAAGAGCGTCCCAGCAGGGAGGCCCTGGGGCCAGGCCGCGTTGGATTCATCGATCTCGAGTCCCCACGGGAGCGTGGTCGGGGTGCCGAACAGTTCCTGGTTGAACCAGTTGCCGAACCGCCCGAAGGCCTGGGCCAGAAGCAGGGCGGGTGCAACGGCATCCGCGAAGGTCCAGAACCTGATACCGGTCATCTTGCAGCCGAGCCACGCACCGATCGCGCCACCGATGAGCGCGCCAAAGATGGCGATGCCGCCCTCCCAGATGTAGAGGGTTCGCAGCAGGTCGGCGCCGGGGTAGAAGTAGTCGTTGGGGTGCGTCAGGACGTGGAAGACCCGCGCTCCCACGATGCCGAACGGCACCGCCCAGAGAATGATGTCGAGGACGACCCACGGTTCAGCTCCGCGGCGGGTGAGGCGTGCGTTGGTGAGGAATGCAGCGGCGACGATGCCGGCGAGAATGCACAGGGCGTAGAAGTGGATGGTGAAGTTGCCCAGCTGGATGTAGCTGACATCTGGACTGGGGATGCTGAGGTGGAAGGACACTGAGCTCCACGCCTTTCTCGGTATGACTCTTGGGACGTGCGCGTCTAACTCTAGTTCTCGCTGGCGCGGCCCTGTGACAGCTCACGCGCAACGGCAGCAACGCTCGAGATCCCGCCGGTGGCGAGGGCGTTCACGAGCGCGGAGCCGACGATGGCACCGTCCGCATACTCGAGGACTTCGCGCACCTGGCTTGCCGTGGAGATACCGACACCGACGCAGGCGTTCTCGGCACCGACCTCACGGAGTCGCCCGATCAGGGCCCTGGCCGCAGAGTCGACGTCGCTCCGCGCACCGGTAATGCCCATCGTGGATACCGCGTAGACAAAGCCGCGGCTCGCCTCGACGACCTGCCTGAGCCGTTCGTTCGTCGATGACGGTGCAGCGAGGAAGACCCGGTCGAGGCCAGCCCGCTCTGACGCGCTCAGCCACGGTTCGGCCTCATCGGGGATGAGGTCAGGCGTGATCAGCCCTGCTCCCCCTGCTGCGGCGAGGTCGTCGGCGAACCTGTCGACCCCGTACTGAACCACGGGGTTCCAGTAGGTCATGATCAGCACGGGCACGTCCACCTGTGACGTGATCCGGCTGACCGCCTCGAACCCGTGCCTCAGCCGGAACCCATTGGCCAGTGCCTGCTGGGTCGCCTGCTGGATGACCGGGCCGTCCATGACGGGGTCAGAGTACGGCAGGCCCAGCTCGATGATGTCGACGCCGCTCTCGGCGATGGCGACCGCGGCGTCGACGCTCTCGTCAAGCGTGGGAAACCCGGCGGGCAGGTAGCCGATCAGCGCTCCAGTCCCTGACTCGCGGCGAACCTGAAGAACGGATGCCACGCTGGTCACGATTGTTCTGCTCCCGAATCGATGAGGTCGAAGTAGCGCCCGGCAGTTTCCATGTCTTTGTCGCCGCGGCCGGACAGGTTGATCAGGATCGTGGCGTCCGGCCCGAGTTCCTTGCCGAGTTCGAGCGCACCGGCGAGGGCGTGTGCACTCTCGATCGCGGGGATGATGCCCTCGGTGCGGCTGAGCAGCCGAAGAGCGCTCATGGCCGCTGCGTCGGTGACCGGTCGGTACGTGGCCCGGCCCAGGTCGGACAGCCACGCGTGCTCAGGTCCGACGCCCGGATAGTCGAGTCCGGCAGAAATCGAGTGCGACTCGATGGTCTGTCCGTCCTCGTCCTGGAGCAGGTAGCTGCGCGCACCATGGAGAACGCCAGGGCGGCCCTTCGTGATGGTGGCGGCGTGCCTGAGCGTCTCAGCGCCCTCACCAGCGGCCTCGAACCCGTAGAGGGCAACGTCGGTGTCGTCGAGGAACGCGTGGAAGATGCCTATCGCGTTCGATCCGCCGCCGACGCACGCGGCGACGGCATCCGGGAGCTTGCCGGTGAGCTCGAGGACCTGCGCCCGCGCTTCCTCACCGATGATCTTCTGCAGGTCGCGGACCATCGCGGGGAACGGGTGAGGGCCAGCGACGGTGCCGAAGATGTAGTTTGTCGACTCGACGTTGGTCACCCAGTCGCGCATGGCGTCGTTTATGGCGTCCTTGAGGGTGCGGGACCCGGTCTTGACAGCGACAACTTCGGCGCCCAGGAGGCGCATTCGCGCGACGTTGAGCGCCTGGCGTTCGGTATCGACCTCGCCCATGTAGATCACGCAGTCGAGACCGAACAGTGCGGCGGCCGTCGCGGTTGCGACACCGTGCTGCCCGGCACCGGTCTCGGCAATCACGCGGGTCTTGCCGATGCGCCTGGTCAGAAGAGCCTGGCCGAGCACGTTGTTGATCTTGTGCGAACCCGTGTGGTTGAGGTCTTCCCGCTTGAGGATCATCCGCGCACCGCCGCCGTGGGCGGCGAACCTGGGCACCTCGGTGATGATCGATGGGCGCCCGGTGTAGCTCCGGTGAAGCTCGGTCAGCTCAGCGGCGAACGCCGGGTCGAGTTTGGCGAGCTCCCACGCCTCCGAGAGCTCGTCGAGGGCGGCGATGAGTGACTCGGGGACGAAACGCCCACCGAACTCGCCGAAGTATGGACCAGTTTCGTCCCGTAAAGCCATGTCTATACCGCCAGGAATTCGCCGAGGGTGAGGATGGGATCGCTCGTCACGAGCGCTTCGCCGATGAGTACGACGTCAGCGCCAGCCGCGCGGTAGTGAGCAACGTCTGCCGGGGCCAGCACGGCAGACTCAGCGACCCTGATGACCCCGGACGGGATCTGGGAAGCGAGGGTGCCGAAGAGATCGCGATCGAGCTCGAAGGTGGAGAGGTTGCGTGCGTTGACGCCGATGAGTTCTGCGCCGAGGTCGAGGGCCTGCTCGAGTTCTTCCGCACTGTGGGTCTCGACGAGCGCGGTCATTCCGAGTTCGCGGATGAGCGTGTACAGCTCACTCAGTGTCGACCTGTCGAGGCCTGCAACGATCAGCAGTGCGAGGTCTGCTCCAGCGGCCCGCGCTTCGAACACCTGGTACGGGGTCGAGATGAAGTCCTTGCGCAGGACGGGAATCGACACAGCACCGCGGACCTCTTCCAGGTCGGCGAGTGAGCCCTTGAACTTGCGTCCCTCGGTGAGCACGCTGATGGCACTCGCTCCCCCGGTCTCGTAGGAGACGGCGAGCTGGGCCGGGTCAGGGATGTCGGCGAGCTGCCCGCGGGACGGGCTCGCCCGCTTGACCTCGGCAATGATCTTGACGCGATCGGCCGGCGCGAGCGCAGACAGGGCGTCGAGAGGTGCTGGTGCGGCAAGCGCAGCGGCTTCCACCTGCGATAGCGGGCGCTCAAGTTCGCGCTCGCGAGCGTCGGAGAGAGCGCCGGCCATCAGATCGGCCAGCACGGTACTAGTGCTCCTTCGGGGCGGACTTCGGACCGTTGACGCCGTAGCCGGCCTTCTTCATGATCCAGCCGACGATGGCGCCGACGACGACGAGTCCCGCGGATGACCACACGAGCCAGGGCGTGTCGAACCAGAAAGCGATGGTGCCGACGGCAAAGCCGATCAGCATGATGGTGATGGCCGTCCAGGCGGCAGGTGAGTGGCCGTGTCCCGGTTCGGTTGACTCTTCGCTCATGGGTCTCCTTCAGTCTTGGTGCAGCTTTCAGTCTATCGGGTGGCGGTACGACCGGTCGCGTCACATCAGGTCGCGGGACCGGTGGCTCGCTGCGAGCCAACGGCGGCACGCATACATCTGGCAAGCGTTACTTCGTGGGGTCGTCGCCCCGTGTGAGGTCGTCCCAGCTGTCGACAGCATCCGGCATCTCGGCGGTCGCGGCGGGCTCGAGCCGTACCGTGGAGTATTTCTTCGACGAGCGCGGCCACGAGCGTGCCGTGACCACGATGCCGATGCCGGCGATGGCCGTGGCGATCCCGAGAACAAGGGTGATGGCCGGCCACGGGGTGAAGGCCGCCGCATCGACGAGAGCCGCTATCGATTCGGTGCCTGCGATGCCTGTGGCATCCGTCACAGCGGCTCCGGCAGCACCGACCGGGTCGGTGAAGACGAGGACGGCAGAGAGCGCGACGCTTGCCCCAAGGGCCACCTCGAGAACACCGAGGAGGTAGCGGAAACCGATGCCGGCGATGGCGAGAGCCGCGCCGAGGGCGAGGGACGCCAGGGCGAGGGCAGCGAGGGCTGGGGCAGCGACGGCACCGTCAACGGCCAGTACGTCGCGAGCCGGTGCCGTCAGCGTGACCGTGAGCCACTGCTGCGTCCACGCGATGAGGGTGAGGCCGGCGAGGGCCAGCGTGAGCAGCATGAGCGTGTACTTGACGCGCTTACCGCTCCGGCTGGCGTCCGTGGTCGCCTCGCTCATGTGACCCTCGTCATCGCGTTGGCGACGGCGACGGCCCGAAGCGGCGCCGCTGCCTTGTTCTGCGATTCCAGGAACTCGCTGTCCGGGTCCGAGTCCGCGACCAGGCCGCCTCCGGCCTGAACGTGGGCGACACCGTTCATGATCGTTGCGGTGCGGATCGCGATCGCCAGATCGGTGTCACCGGAGAAGGCAAAGTAGCCGACCACTCCCCCGTAGACACCACGCTGAGCCGGCTCCAGTTCGTCGATGATCTCGAGCGCGCGCGGCTTCGGCGCCCCCGAGAGCGTGCCGGCCGGAAAAGTCGCCCGGAACACGTCGATGCCCGATGCCCCCGGCGTGAGGTTTCCCTCGACGCTCGAGACGAGGTGCATGATGTGGCTGAACCGCTCGATGCGCATGAACTCGGTGACCTCAACCGTGCCGGGCGTGCAGACCTTCAGCAGGTCATTCCGGGCGAGATCGACGAGCATGAGGTGTTCAGCGCGTTCCTTCTCGTCTGAGGCGAGCTCTGCGGCGAGTTCGGCGTCACGCTCAGGGGTCTCGCCCCTCGGCTTGGAACCGGCGATCGGGTGGGTGAATACCCGGCCCTTCTGCACCTTGACGAGCGCCTCCGGCGACGAGCCCACGATGGAATACGGCGTGCCATCGACGGTGTGGAGGTTGATCAGGTACATGTACGGGCTCGGGTTGAGGCTCCGCAGAATCCGGTACACGTCGATCGGGTCTGCAACGCACTCCTGATCGAAGCGCTGGGAGACGACAACCTGGAAGATGTCGCCGTTGCGGATGTGTTCCTTGGCGGTCACGACCGAGTCCAGGAAGTCCTCACGCCGGGTGCGGTGCTTCGGGTGCGCCGCAGTGGCGAGGTCGACGTGGGCAAGCCAGGCCTGGCTGGGTTCTGCGAGCCGTGCCTGCATCGAGTCGAGTCGCTCCTGGGCGTTCCGCCACAGTGTTTCTGCGTCATCGAGGCCGTCGTTGAGCACGTTGGCGATCAACTGAACGGTACCGGTGCGGTGGTCGATGACGACGAGGTCAGCAACGAAGGACAGCGCCTGGTCCGGCACACCCACCTCGCGGACCGGCTGGTTCGGCAGGCGTTCGATTTGACGAATCGCCTCCCAGCCGATGAAGCCGACGAGGCCACCGGTCAGGGGCGGGTGCCCGTCGACGGGTGGGGTCTCCCACCGGCTGTGCAGTTGCGCGATCGCCTCGAGCGGGGTCAGCCCGTCGATGGTCCCGAGTGCACGTTTGGCATTCATGCCGTAGTCCAGCCAGGCGGTCGCGTCGTTGTTCTGGGTCAGAACGCCGAAGCTTGACACCCCGACGAAGGAAAACCGTGACCAGATGCCGCCCTGCTCCGCGGATTCGAGCAGGAAGCTGCCCGGGCGGCCGATGGCGAGCTTGCGGTAGATACCGACCGGCGTTTCACCGTCTGCGAAGAGTTCCCGGATGACAGGAATCACCCTGTGCGCGGCGGTGAGTTCCCGGAACCCGGCGTGCGTTGTCGTTCCCGTCTGGGCCTGGTGCTTAGTCATCACTGTCTCCGCTGTCGGTGTCACCGTCGTCGGGGATGTCGCCGATCACCGGGCTGAGGTCCCGCGAGTCGAAACAGGTTCGAGTGCCGGTGTGGCAGGCAACCCCCACCTGCTCAACCTGGATCAGCAGCGTGTCGTTGTCGCAGTCGAGCGATGCCCCGCGAACGTACTGCGCGTTACCCGATGTGTCGCCCTTGCGCCAGTATTCGGAGCGGGACCGTGACCAGAACGTCACCCGGCCCTCCGTGAGGGTGCGACGGACCGCTTCGTCGTTCATGTAGCCGAGCATGAGAACCTCGCCGGTGTCCCATTGCTGGATGATCGCCGGCACAAGCCCGTCCGCGTTGAACTGGATGGATTCGACAGTGGATGAGACGCTCATGAGCGCACCAGGATCCCTTCGCTTCGGAGTTCGCGCTTGACGTCGTCGATGGTGAGTTGCCCCGAGTGGAAGACGCTCGCGGCGAGCACGGCATCGGCGCCGGCCTTGATAGCAGGCGGAAAGTCCTCTGCGCGCCCTGCCCCGCCCGATGCGATGACGGGAACCGTGCTGATTTCACGCATGAGCGCGAGCAGCTCGAGGTCAAATCCTTCTTTTGTGCCGTCAGCGTCGATGGAGTTGACGAGGAGCTCACCAGCTCCGCGCTCGATGGCTTCCCGCGCCCACTGGAGGGCATCGAGTGTCGTCTCGGTCCGTCCGCCGTGTGTCGTGACGACGAACCCCGACTCTGTGGTTCCGGACCTCTTGACGTCGAGCGAGAGGACGAGGACCTGAGCACCGAACCTGTCGGCGATCTCGCCGAGCAATGCGGGCCTCGCGATGGCAGCACTGTTCACGCCGACTTTGTCAGCGCCGCTGCCCTGAAGCCGAGCGACGTCTTCGGTGCTCCGGATGCCGCCACCGACGGTGAGGGGGATGAACACCTGTTCGGCGGTCCTCGTCACGACGTCGTAGGTTGTCGCGCGGTTGTCGACCGTCGCTGTGACGTCGAGGAACGTCAGTTCGTCCGCGCCCTGTTCGTAGTAGCGCCGCGCGAGGGCGACCGGGTCACCCGCATCACGCAGGTTCTGGAAGTTGACACCCTTGACCACCCGGCCGTCAGCGACGTCGAGACAGGGGATGACACGTCGCGCCAGGCTCATCGTCGTCCTGACCTAGAGCCGAGCCGCGTGGATGGCACTCACCAGGATGGCGCGAGCGCCGATCTCGTAGAGTGCGTCCATGATCTGGTTGGTGCGCTCACGCGGAACCATGACCCGAACGGCCACCCACTCCTTATCGCGAAGCGGAGACACTGTCGGCGATTCGATTCCGGCGGCAATGGCCGTGGCCTGGTCGAGGAGGCGCTCAGGCAGGTCGTAATCCATGATCACGTACTTGCGTGCGACGAGAACTCCCTGCAGCCGGCGCAGCAGCGTCGTGAGTCCCGGCTTCTCCTCCGGCGCACCGATGAGAACGGCCGTCGATTCGAGGATGACCGGCCCGAAGATGTCGAGTTCAGCCTTGCGCAGGGTGGTGCCGGTCGAAACGACGTCGGCGACGGCATCCGCGACGCCAAGCCGGACAGCCGACTCAACAGCCCCGTCGAGCGGCACGAGCTTGACCGTGACGTTGTGCTCGGCGAGAAACGCGCCGACGAGGCCGGGATAGCTCGTCGCGACCCGCAGGCCGGAGAGGTCTGACAGTTCGGTGAAGCGGCCGATCGGGCCCGCGAAACGGAACGTGGAGTCGGCGAAGCCGAGGCTTTCGATCTCGATCGCCTCAGAACCTGAGTCGAGGAGCAGGTCGCGTCCGGTGATGCCGACGTCGAGCGCGCCTGAACCGACATAGGTGGCGATGTCGCGGGGACGGAGGAAGAAGAACTCGACACCGTTGCGTGCGTCGATGAGGTGGAGTTCCTTGGGGTCCCTGCGGCCGGCATATCCGGCTTCTGACAGCATCTGGGCTGCGGTGTCGGCGAGCGAGCCCTTATTGGGCACTGCGATTCTCAACATCTGGTTTTCTCTCGTTCGGAGCGGTTCTGATCGACTGTGTGACTGGGGGATTATCCCGGCATCACAGATGTCGATAGACGTCCTCCGGGGAGAGGCCCTTGGCGATCATGAGCACCTGGAGGTGGTAGATCAGCTGGGAGATCTCTTCGGCGGTCTCGGTGTCGCTCTGGTACTCAGCGGCCATCCAGACCTCGGCGGCTTCCTCGACGATCTTCTTGCCGATGGCGTGCACGCCCGCGTCGAGCTCGCGAACGGTGCCGCTGCCCTCTGGCCTGGTTTCGGCCTTCGAGCTGAGTTCCGCGAACAGGTCGTCGAATGTCTTCACAGTACTCAGGGTACTAGCGTTTCGGGCCCCGGGCGTGCGTGTGCGCTGAGGCTGCCCTGCGAAGCAGGTCGATCTGCAGGCCGGGATTGTCGGCAGCGAACACGCTCGAGCCGGCAACGAAGGTGTCGGCACCTGCTTCGGCCGCGATCCCTATGGTGTCCTCGCTGATTCCGCCGTCGACCTGCAGCCAGATGTCTGACCCCACCTTGCCCGCCGCTTCGGCGAGCAGCCTCAGCTTCGGCATCGTCTCCGGCATGAACTTCTGCCCGCCGAAGCCGGGCTCGACAGTCATCACGAGGACGAGGTCGAACTCGTCGAGGATGTCGAGGTACGGCTCGATCGCGGTGCCGGGTTTCACGGCGATTCCCGCGCGGGCACCGATGTCACGAAGCCGCCTGGCGACGGCAACGGGGCTGTCGGTTGCCTCCGCGTGGAAGGTGACGGAGTACGCGCCGAGCTCGGCATAGCCGGGCGCCCAGCGCTCCGGGTCGTCGATCATGAGGTGGACGTCGAGGGGAACAGGTGAGACCTGCTGGATCCGTTCCACCATCTGTGGACCGAAGGTGAGGTTCGGGACGAAGTGGTTGTCCATGACGTCGACGTGGACGAGGTCGGCTGAGCTGATCGAGTGAAGCGCACTCTCGACGTTGACAAAGTCAGCGGCGAGGATGCTCGGGTTGATCCGGATCGACATGGGGAGAGCCTAACCGAGCCCGTCAGGCTTTGCTGATCAGGGCGATGAACATGGCGTCGGTACCGTGGCGGTGTGGCCAGAGCTGGACTGTCGTTCCGTCGCGGTCGGGCTGCTGCTCGCCGAGCTCAACAGGTTCGAGCACGAACGAGTTCACGACGGACGCTGTGTCGAGGAGTGTTGCGCTCTCCCCGAGGCGCCTGAGCGCGTCGAGGACGACGCCACGCGACTCTGCGAGGTGGGGCGAGCAGGTGACGTACGCGAGCACTCCCCCTGGCTTGAGCGCAGCGAACGCCGAGAGCAGCAGTGACTGCTGCAACCTGGTCAGGTCGCCGACGTCCCTGGCCGTCTTGCGCCAGCGCGCCTCCGGCCGACGCCGCAGGGCGCCGAGACCGGTGCACGGTGCGTCGACGAGGATCCTGTCGTAGGTGGCGGGGTGCAAGTCGCCGATCGTGGTTCCGTCAATTTCCGTTACTTCGATGTCGCCAGGCACCGGCGCTACAGCGCGGCGAACCAGCTCCGCACGCGCCGGGACGACCTCGTTCGCCGTCAGGCGCGCTCCGCCGATGGCGGCTTCGGCGCCGAGCAGGGCGGTCTTGCCACCCGGTCCAGCACAGAGGTCGAGCCACAGCTCCCCCTCCGTGACCGGCATCGCCCTGCTGAGCGCGAGTGCGGCGATTTGCGAGCCTTCGTCCTGTACCCGAATCCGACCGGCTTCGGAGCGGATGGCGGTATCCGGGTCGCCGCCGTCGAGGACGAAACCGAACGGGGAGAACGTGTCGGGCTCCGCACCGTCGGGGATTTGTGCGAGACCGGGAAGCGCAATGAGGTTCACCCTTGGCGCCACGTTGTCTGCGGCGAGCAACTGTTCGAGCTCGTCGCTCCTGCCCTCGGCAGCGAGTGCCTGACGGAACGCGCGCACAATCCACGCCGGGTGGGCGAACTCGGCAGCGAGCCTCTCATCGTTGGTCTTCGTGGTCGCGAGCACCCGCTCGCGCCACTCGTCGGCCGATGACCGGGAGATGGTGCGGAGCACGCCATTCGTGAACCCGACCGCCGATCGTGACCCGACGCTCCTGGCGAGGGCGACCGACTCGTTCACCGCCGCGTGCGGCGCGACGCGAGTGGCGAGCAGTTGGTGTGCACCGAGCCTGAGGACATCGAGGATGTCCTCGTCGATCTGCGCGACCGGACGGTTGGCGGCAAGCTCGATCACGCGATCGTAGTACCCGCGCATCCGGAGCGTGCCGTACGTCAGTTCGGTCGCCAGCCCGGCATCCGCTGTGCCGAGAGCCTGTCGTTTGATGAGGGTCGGCAGCAGGAGGTTGGCGTACGCGTCGTCGCGGCTGACCGCGTTGATGACGTCGAACGCGACGCGGCGTGCTGGCTGGATTGAGGCTGGGGATTCGGGTGCGGCATTCATTGTGTGGTTCTACTCTGCCACGATCTGGGGATCGGGCCCGAGTCCCCGCCACCAGTCGGCCGCGCGCATCGCCGACTTTCCGGCCGGCTGGACCGTGTCGAGCTGCAGTGCCGTCGACCCGGTGCCGATGAGTACCTCCCGTTCGGAGAGGGCGAGTACGCCGGGAGGAAGTGTGACGTCCGGGCGAGGCGTCATGCCGAGGATTTTGAACCTCGCACCGCCGATCGTCGTGTGCGCGCCGGGTTCGGGCGTGACACCCCGGAATCGGTTGTAGAGCGTTTCGGCGTCGTGAGTCCAGTCGAGCCGGCCATCCTCGATTCTCAGTTTGGGCGCGAGGGTCACCTGACCGGTCTGCGGGACCGCACTGGCGCGGCCACCGGCGATGTCGTCGACGACCCGGGCGAGCAGTTCGCTCCCGGTGACGGCGAGTTCGGAGAGGAGGTCTGCCGCCGTGGCGTCGGGAGCTATCGGGTGATCAACGGTGCCGAAGATGTCGCCGGCGTCGAGCTCTGGCACGAGCTGGAAGACGCTCGCGCCGGTGACGGTGTCACCGGCGATGAGGGATCGCTGGACGGGTGCTGCTCCGCGCCACGCCGGCAGCAGAGAGAAGTGCAGGTTGATCCAGCCGAGTCTCGGCGTCGAGAGCAACGGCTCCCGCAACAGTCCCCCGTACGCGACGATCACGCCGAGGTCAGCGTCGAGGGCTCGGACGCGCTCGGTCACGGCATCGGTGAGGCGGTTGGCCTTGAGAACGGGAATCGAGTGTTCCTCGGCCACCAGGGCAACGGGCGACGGGGTGAGAACGCGCTTTCGGCCGAGCGGGGCATCCTCCCGCGTCAGCACAGCGACGACATCGTGTTCGCTGTCGATCAGGGCACTGAGGCTGGAAACAGCGACGGAGGGCGTGCCGGCGAAGATCAGCCTCATGCGGAAAAGTGCGCGGAGGCGGAGGCGGAGGGGCGGGAAAGGCTCATGACAGGATCTCCGGGTCGTCGAATCGTACTCTCAGTGTAGGCATCTGCCGGTACGCGGCCTTGCCCGCCGGCGGCTTGCGCCTCGTCGTCGCGTTCTTCACCACCGCAGCCCTGAGCTCGCGGGCGGCGGCCTGCGCCTTGCCGTAGTCGAGCCGCAGAATGGTGCGCACGCCGTCCGAGGTCGGCACGGGCCCGAGCACATCAGCCGGGACAAGCGAGGTCACGGCCGCGACGGCATCCCGAACCGCCGTGTCGTCTCCCGTCACGGATGCCACGCGCACCGCCGGCGGGAATCGGAGAGTTCGCCTGTCGGCGAGTTCGGCCGACGCGAACGCCGGCTGGTTCCAGGTCGCGACGGCCGTGGCGAGGGTGCCGGCGACCCCGGTGAGGATCACCGGGGCGCCCGGCGCAGACAGGGCAGCGGCGTTGGACCACCAGCGCAGGCAGTCCTCGGCGATGCGCAGCGATTCGGCAGCGAGCATCCGATCGCCGTCGAGCAACAGGACGGCAGCATAGCCGCCGTCGGCAACCGGCTCCGCACCCCGCGTTGCGACGACGAGGGCCGGTGATCCGGAAACCCCGGTGACCTGCCGTTCGCCGTCTGACACCACAACGCGAACGCCGGGGAACGCGCGTCCGAGTTCCTCGGCGGTGCGTCCTGTCCCGCGGGTGACGAGCCTGAGCTTCGTGCCTTCACAGTTGTCGCACGCCCAGTTGCCCGCGATCGCACCGCACAGCGTGCACGCGGGCAGTGCACCTGCACGAGGGATACCGAGCGGCCCGTGGCACGCCGTGCAGCGCGCGGCCTGTGAACATCTGGCGCAGGCGATGACCGGCGCGTAGCCCGGCCTGGCTACCTGGACGAGCACGGGTCCGGTCTGGATCGCCTCCTTGGCCTGCCGCCACGCCATTGAGGGGATGCGCGCGGTCACGGCTCCTGGCTCCGCTTCGTTCGAGGTGGCCGTGAGCATGACCCGTGGCGTGTACACGCGGCTTGGCCCGACCGGGGTGACAAAGCCGATCTCCACCAGCCGCTGCACGTCAGTGCTCCGAGTGTGCCCGGCAAAGACGAGTGCAGCGCCGGATTCCTCCTGGCGCACGAGGGCAGCGTCGCGCGCATGTACGTACGGCGCCAGTGGCTCCGCGTGCAGCGGATCTCCGTCGTCCCACACCACGATCAGCCCGAGACGGGCAGCGGGGGCGTACACGGCCGACCGGTTGCCGATGATCACGCGAGGCTGGGCGGTGAGGCAGTCGAGGAACGAACGGTATCGCTCGGCGTTGGACTGCCTGGCGTCAACCCTCGTGAGTTGTTCCGGCGGGATGATCCGTTCGAGCGCGGCCTGGAGCTGGTCCTGGTCGCGGTAGTCAGGGAGCGCGACAATGACCGACGAGCCGTTGGCGACGACCCGTGCGCTGAGTTCGGCGATGGTGAGGGCCCAGCGACCTACCCAGGCGGTCCCGAGATCGGTCACCGTCGGGATCGCGGCAAGCGCGATCCGGCTCCCCGCGTCGATGGCGTCGCCGAGGGACTCCGGGTAGTCGTGAATCGGCAGCGGGTGCCGGGGCCCGGAGACGGGCTCGTGCTCGTTCGCCGGAGCATCAGTGGCGGGAACGTCAGTGGCCGGAACGTCGGTGGCCGGAGTATCAGTGGCCGGAGCATCAGTGGCGGGAGCACCGTTGGCCGGAGCATCCGTCATCGAATCGGCGTGCTGATCGGCGTGCTGATCGGCGTGCTGGTCGGCAGCGCCGCCCGTTGCTTCCTGTTCCGCCTGTTCGGCGACCCAGGTCTTCTCCACCCGAACCTGGCGCGGCGGAATGGCGAGTCGCAGGATATCTGTCGCTGAACCCGCCGCCCTGTCCGCGAGCCGGCGTGCCAGGGTCCACAGTTCCGGCGTGAGAACCGGGACGGGCGAGACGACGGAATCGAGCGGGCTGAGCGTTCCGTCGAAGCCGTCTGCCTTCGCCACGACGTCGACAATGTACCCTCGCGACAGTCGGCCGGCCGAGCGGAACGGCACCGCGACCCGGACACCGGGCACCGCCGTCTCGGCGAGCTCAGGCGGGATGCTGTAGTCGAAGAGGTGATCCAGTTGCGGAAGAGGCGAGTCGATGGCGACTCGGGCGACGTGACCCGGCGCTGGGCTCACCGGCGCGCTGTCGGCCGGTGCGCTCATGGTTACAGCCCGGCCGCGCTCTGCAGCTCGGCGACCCGGTCGAGGCGCTCCCAGGTGAAGTCGGGGAGTTCACGGCCGAAGTGTCCGTATGCCGCAGTCGCAGCGTAGATCGGACGGAGGAGGTCGAGCGAAGAAACGATGGCGGCTGGACGGAGGTCGAAGACTTCGCGGATGGCGTCGACAATGGTCTCTTCGGAGACCTTGGCCGTTCCAAACGTCTCGACATAGAGGCCGACCGGAGCCGCCTTGCCGATCGCGTATGCGACCTGCACCTCAAGCTTGTCGGCGAAACCGGCAGCGACGGCGTTCTTCGCCACCCAGCGCATCGCGTACGCAGCGGAACGGTCGACCTTCGACGGGTCCTTTCCGCTGAACGCTCCCCCGCCGTGCCGTGCGGCTCCGCCGTAGGTGTCGATGATGATCTTGCGACCGGTCAGTCCCGCGTCGCCCTGTGGGCCACCGATAACGAAGCGCCCGGTCGGGTTGATGAGAAAGTTGACGTTGTCGGAATCCAGGTCGACCGAGTCGAGAACAGGCTTGATGACGAGCTCGGCGACGTCGGCACGGAGCTGCTCGACATCGATGCCGTCCTGGTGCTGGGTCGAGAGCACGATGGTCTCGACCGTGCGGGGCGTGATCCCGTCGTACCCGATGGTCGCCTGGGTCTTGCCGTCGGGGCGCAGGTAGTCGAGCTCGCCCGACTTCCGGACCTCTGCGAGGCGCTCGGCCAATCGGTGCGCGATCCAGCCGGGAACGGGCATGAGCTGCGGTGTCTCGGTGGTGGCGTAGCCGAACATGATGCCCTGGTCGCCTGCGCCCTGTGCGTCGAGCGCGTCGGAGCTGGACTGCTCGCGTGCCTCGAATGCCGAGTCGACGCCCTGGGCGATGTCGGGCGACTGCTGGCCGATCGACACGGACACTCCGCAGGACTTGCCGTCGAACCCGACGTCGGAGTGGTCGTAGCCGATGTTGGTGACGAGCTCGCGGATCAGTGCGGGAATCTCGACGTAGGCCTCGGTGGTGACCTCGCCCGCTACGTGGACGAGGCCGGTGGTGACGAGGGTCTCAACGGCGACGCGGCTCTGCGGGTCTTGTTCGAGCATTGCATCGAGGATGCTGTCTGAGATTTGGTCGCATACTTTGTCTGGATGCCCTTCGGTCACAGATTCCGAGGTAAACAGGCGCAGTTGCGTCATACCAACTCCAAGTGGGACAGGGTGAGTGCGGGGCTAAACGAGCGAGTTCAGGATGCTGTGAGCAACGTCGAGTTTCTCGCCTGAGGCCTTCATCACTATATCTCCGCCCCGTGACAGCATCACGACACTGTTACGGTCGGTGGAGAATCCCTCGGACCAGCTGACCCGGTTGAGGACGAGAAAATCGCAGCCCTTTCGGGCGAGCTTGGCGCGTCCAAGCTCAATCAGTTCGTCCTCGGAATTCGCGGTTTCGGCTGCAAAACCCACGACGATGCCCCGAGGCCTTGAGGCGGAGAGGCCGGCCAGAATATCGGGATTTTTGACGAGCGTGAGGGTGAGTTCGTCGCCCGTCGATTCCTTCTTGATCTTCTCGTGCCTGACCTCGGCTGAACGGTAGTCGGCGATTGCAGCGGCCATGATCGTGATGTCCGCTGTCTCTGCGGCATCCGTGACCGCACGCGCGACATCCGCTGCTGTCGGCGCATCGATGACGTCGACACCGGCCGGCGCTGGCACGTCGAGGTGCGCGGCGATGAGAGTCACTGACGCTCCGCGACTCACCGCTGCCTCCGCGAGGGCAACGCCCTGCTTGCCGCTCGACCGGTTGCCGATGTAGCGAACGGGATCGAGGGGTTCCCGAGTGCCGCCGGCGGTGATGACGACACGTTTTCCCGTGAGGTCGCGCACGGGAGGCGAGACCACCTCGAGCGCGGCAGCGACGATGATCTCCGGCTCCTCCATCCGGCCCGGGCCGGAGTCGGTGCCCGTGAGCTGGCCGGAGGCGGGGCCGACGACCGTTACGCCACGGGAGCGCAGCGTGTGGATGTTGGCGACCGTCGCCGGGTTCTGCCACATCTCGGTGTGCATGGCCGGGGCGATGACGACCGGTGCTGTGCTCGCGAGCACCGTGTTCCCGAGCAGGTCGTCCGCAAGGCCGACCGCGAGTTTGGCGATGGTGTTCGCGGTCGCCGGGGCGATCACGATCAGGTCGGCAGCCTGGCCGATGGCGACGTGCCGCACCTCGGCGACGCCCTCGTAGAGCTCGGTGTGCACCGGGTTGCGTGAGATGGCCTCGAGCGTCGGGCGTCCGACGAACTTCAGGGCACCGGCGGTGGCGACGACCTGGACGCTGTGGCCCTGCTTAACGAGTAAACGGATGACACCGACCGCTTTATATGCGGCGATGCCACCCGTTATGCCGACAACAACGTTCAATGAGCCTGTCATCGGGTACTGCAGAGACTATTCGGCGATGGGACGCAGAACGAGCTTGTCTTCGTTGATCTCGTGGAGTGCAACGGAGAGCGGCTTGTCCTCGACCTGCGAGTCGACGAGCGGACCCACGTTGTCGAACAGGCTGCCTTCATGAAGGTCAGCGTAGTAGTCGTTGATCTGGCGGGCGCGCTTCGACGCGAAAATGACGAGAGCGTATTTCGAGTCGACCTTGCTGAGCAGGTCGTCGATGGGCGGGTCAATAATTCCCTTGGGTTTTTCAGCCATAACTGAAGTTCACACTCCTCGTGCGTCGCGGATTTTGCGGAAGAAAGGTCTTTTGGCGGCTGCATCGCTACAGCGAGTGCACAGCCTGATGCTGTGCATTCGCCCGGTTCGGCGCTGTTTTTACACAGCGCGTCGGGGTCGTGCGCCGCGAGTCTTAATCAAGTCTACGACCTCCTGGGCTGCGTCAGCCACTGTGCCGTTCACGACGCGGTAATCGAACTCGTCCTGTGCGGCCAATTCGTGCCGCGCGGTCTCCAGTCTGCGCTCGCGTTCCTCAGCATCTTCTGTGCCCCTTCCGACCAGCCGCCGGACCAGTTCGTCCCAGCTGGGCGGAAGCAGGAACACGAGGGTGGCCTCGGGCATTGCGGCCCGAACCTGGCGTGCGCCCTGGATGTCGATCTCAAGCAGGACACTGTCGCCACGGGCGAGGGCCTCGTCGATCGGACCGCGTGGGGTACCGTACCTCGAGGCGTTGTGAACCGTGGCGTGCTCGAGCAGTTCGTTGTTCTCGATCAGCCGGTCAAACTCGGCGTCGTCGACGAAGAAGTAGTTGACGCCCTCGACCTCGCCCGGTCGCGGCTTCCTGGTCGTCGCGGATACCGAGAGGAGGACATCCGGATGGTTCTCACGGATGTAACTGGCGACGGTTCCCTTACCGACCGCGGTCGGCCCTGCGAGCACGATCAGTCGTGAACGCTTGTGCTGGCGGTTCCTGGATTCCCGGTCTGCGATGAAGTCGTGGAGCCGGGTGCGCTGGTTGGGGCCGAGGCCGCCGAGCCGCTTGGCCGGCGAAATCTTCAGGTCATCGAGGATCCTGGTCAGCTTGGTACGCCCGATCGCGGGCACGCTCAGCAGGAAATCGGTCACGCGCATGCGACCGGCAACACCATCGGGGTCGGCAAAGGCGTCGTCGAGCACGGTCAGCGCCGATATGGCGCCGGAGGACACCCGATTCTTAAGCTCTGCTCGAGCGCGTCGAGCCTCGACAGCGGCGCGGGACGCCGCAACGCGGTCGACCTCCGGTGGGGTTCGGACTGTCTGCTCAGGCACTGGCCTGCCTCACTGTTTCTGCTCGGGAGGTGACGGCGCGTCGGATCCCATCGGGACCCGCGCCGAGCACGCTTCGTGATTCGGAGACGATGACACCACTCGTGAGTGCACCGTAGATTGACCGCATGGCCTCGGCTTCTGCGCCCTGGTGGCCGAAGCCGGGAGCGAGCACCGGCGGTGCCGGCAGCGGCGCGAGTTCCAGGTCGAAGTCGGCGAGTTGGAGTGTGGCTCCGATGACCACGCCGATGGATCCGAGAGCGCCGCTGGCGTGCTCGGCGTTCCAGACGTTGACCTCGTCGACGATCGATCGCGCGACCGTCTCGCCCGCCGGCATCCGTGCCTGCTGCAGCGCCATTCCTTCGGGGTTGGACGTCGCAGCCAGCACGAACAGGCCCTTGCCGGTCGATTCGGCGAGGGCAGCTGGCGCGGCAAGTGAGCCGACGCCCTGGTATGCGCTCACGGTGAGCGCATCGGCCTCGAGCGGCGAACCGGGCGTAAGCCAGGCCTGCCCGTACGCCTCGACGCTCGAACCGACATCCCCCCGCTTGGCATCGGCGATGACCAGGAGGCCGCGTGAACGAGCGGCGGCGAGGACCTCTTCGAGCGCGGCATATCCGGCGGACCCGAACCGCTCGAAGAAGGCCACCTGCGGTTTCACGATTCCGGCATTGCCCTCGACGGCGTCGAGGACCCGGAGGCCAAACTCGCGCGCGCCGGCTGCCGTGTCGGCGAGCCCCCAGTCCCTGAGGAGCCAGGCGTGCGGGTCGATGCCGACACAAAGGCGACCGCGTTCGCTGAAGACGCGCTCAAGTCGTTCCCCGAAGGATGCCGTCATGCGCGAGACGCCCTGTCCTGGGCGTACTCCTGCAGTGAGCGGACGTCGAAGCCGTTGCGGACGGCCTCGATGGAGGCGACAGCGGCGGTCAGCTCGGCAATCGTCGTGAAGAGCGGCTTGTCTTCGGCAACCGCGGCGGCACGGATCTCGTAGCCATCGGCACGACCACTGCGGCCGGACGGGGTGTTGATGACGATGTCCACCTCGTGGCGGTTGATCAGCTCGACGATCGACGGTTCGCCGAGTGTCGATTCGTCGCCCTCGGAGTACTTGCGAACCGTACGCGCCGAGATGCCGTTGCGGTTGAGGATCTCCGCGGTTCCCTCGGTGGCCAGGATCTCGTAGCCGAGTTCCTGGAACCGGAGGATCGGCAGCACGATCGAGCGCTTGTCGCGGTCGGAGACCGAGACGAACACGGTGCCCGAGAGCGGAATTCCGCCGTATGCGGCGGTCTGGCTCTTGGCGAACGCGCGGGGGAAGTCCTTGTCGATTCCCATGACCTCACCGGTCGATCGCATCTCCGGGCCGAGGATCGAGTCGACGATGCGGCCGTCAGCCGTGCGGAACCGCTTGAACGGCAGCACGGCTTCCTTCACCGACACCGGGGAGTCGATCGGGATCCGTGACCCGTCGACCGGGGGAAGCAGGCCGGATGCCTTGAGCTCGGCGACGGTCGACCCGGTCATGACGAGCGACGCGGCCTTGGCGAGCGGGATGCCGAGTGCCTTCGAGACGAACGGAACGGTGCGGGACGCCCGTGGGTTGGCCTCGAGGACGTAGAGGATGCCGGCGCCGATGGCGAACTGGACGTTGATCAGTCCCTGCACGCCGATCCCCTGCGCGATGGCGAGGGTCGCATCGCGGACCCTGTCGATCTGTGCGCGGCCGAGCGAGATGGGAGGCAGGGTGCAGCTCGAGTCACCCGAGTGGATACCGGCCTCTTCGATGTGCTCCATGACGCCGCCGATGTACAGCTCGGTCCCGTCGTAGATCGCGTCGACATCGATCTCGATGGCGTCGTCGAGGAACCGGTCGACGAGCAGCGGGTGCTGGGGTCCGATGATGCCCTGGTCGGCCATCCGCAGGAAGTAGTCCTCGAGGGATGCCGTGTCGTAGACGATTTCCATGCCGCGGCCGCCGAGGACGAAACTGGGGCGAACCAGAACGGGGTAGCCGATTTCCTCCGCGATGGTGATCGCACCGGTGATCTCGGTCGCTGTGCCGTTCTTCGGAGCGAGCAGTCCGGCATCCGCGAGGATCTGTGAGAACGCGCCGCGTTCCTCGGCCAGGTCGATCGCTTCAGGTGTGGTGCCGAGGATCGGCACGCCAGCGGCCTTGAGGCCCGTGGCGAGGCCAAGCGCGGTCTGTCCGCCGAGCTGGACGACCACACCGACGAGTTCGCCCGACTTGCTCTCGGCGTCAATGACCTCGAGGACGTCTTCGAGGGTCAGCGGTTCGAAGTACAACCGGTCGCTGGTGTCGTAGTCGGTCGACACGGTCTCCGGGTTGCAGTTGATCATGATCGTCTCGAAGCCCGCTTCACTGAGCGCGAACGACGCGTGGACACAGGAGTAGTCGAACTCGACACCCTGGCCGATCCGGTTCGGGCCTGAGCCGAGAATGACGACCTTCCGGCGGTCTGACGGAGCGACCTCGGTCTCGGTGTCGTAGCTCGAGTAGTGGTACGGCGTCAGCGCGGGGAATTCGCCGGCGCAGGTGTCGACCGTCTTGTAGACGGGGCGAACGTCGAGGATGTGGCGGACCTCGCGGACCTGGGCCTCACCGAAACCGCGGAGCTGGCCGATCTGAACGTCGGAGAAGCCGTGGTTCTTCGCCGTGACGAGGACCTCGGTGTCGAGCACCGAAGCGTCGCGGATGTAATCCGCGACCTCGTTGATCAGGGAGATCTGGTCGAGGAACCACGGGTCGATCTTGGTGGCCTCGAAGAGCTGCTCGGGCGTCGCGCCGAGGCGGAGGGCCTGCTGCACGACGACGATGCGTCCGTCTGTTGGCACCTTGGCAATCTCGATGAGTTCCTCGACCGAACGGAGCTCCTCGCCCCAGTGAAAGCTCGATCCGCGCTTCTCGAGCGAACGCAGCGCCTTCTGCAGCGCCGTCGAGAAGTTCCGGCCAATCGCCATGGCCTCACCGACGGACTTCATCGTTGTCGTGAGCGTGGCATCCGCCGCGGGGAATTTCTCGAACGCGAACCGGGGAACCTTGACGACGACATAGTCGAGGGTCGGCTCGAAGCTCGCCGGCGTCACCTTGGTGATGTCGTTCGGAATCTCGTCGAGGCGGTAGCCGATGGCGAGCTTCGCGGCGATCTTGGCGATGGGGAAGCCCGTTGCCTTCGAGGCGAGAGCGCTCGACCGGGAGACGCGGGGGTTCATCTCGATGACGATGATGCGGCCGTCAGCCGGGTCGATCGCGAACTGGATGTTGCAGCCACCGGTGTCGACCCCGACAGCGCGGATGATGTCGATGCCGATGTCACGGAGCTTCTGGTACTCACGGTCGGTGAGGGTGAGCGCCGGTGCGACGGTGATCGAGTCGCCGGTGTGGACGCCGACGGGGTCGACGTTCTCGATCGAGCAGACGACGACGGTGTTGTCCGCGGTGTCGCGCATGAGTTCGAGTTCGTATTCCTTCCAGCCAAGGATGGACTCCTCGAGGAGGACCTCGGTGGTGGGGCTCTGGTGCAGGCCGTCGCCGACGATGCGGCGGAGTTCGGTCTCGTTGTAGGCAAAACCCGATCCGAGTCCACCCATGGTGAACGAGGGGCGGACGACGAGCGGGTAGCCCAGGTCCTCGGCGAAACCGACAGCCTCTTCGACGGTGTGCGCGATGTGCGACCGTGCAACGTCTGCGCCGGCGTCGAGCACGAGCTGCTTGAAGATCTGGCGGTCTTCACCCTTGTTGATCGCCTCGAAGTTGGCACCGATCAGCTCGACGTCGTACTTCTCGAGGATCCCGTTCTCGTGCAGCTGGATGGCCGCATTGAGCGCCGTCTGGCCGCCGAGGGTCGGCAGGATGGCATCCGGGCGTTCCTTGGCGATGATGGTCTCGATGACCTGCCAGGTGATCGGCTCGATATACGTCGCGTCGGCGAAGTCGGGGTCGGTCATGATCGTCGCCGGGTTGGAGTTCACCAGGATGACGCGGACGCCTTCTTCCCGGAGCACGCGGCAGGCCTGGGTTCCCGAGTAATCGAACTCGACGGCCTGGCCGATGACAATCGGGCCCGAACCGATGACGAGGACGCTCTGGATGTCGTCGCGTTTTGGCATTAGTTGTCGTCTCCTGCTGAGGTGTGGTTGTTCGCGATCACGAGGTCGCGGAAGCGATCGAAGAGGTGGTTGGCGTCGTGCGGGCCTGCAGCCGATTCCGGGTGGTACTGGACGCTGAACGCGGGGATGTCGAGGCAGGCAAGTCCCTCGACCACCTGGTCGTTGAGGCTGTAGTGGCTCACTTCGACGCGACCGAATCCCTCGGGTGACTGGTGGTCGCCCTCGATCGGCAGGTCGACGGCGAAGCCGTGGTTCTGCGAGGTGATCTCAACCCGGCCCGTGGACTTGTCGAGCACCGGCTGGTTGATGCCGCGGTGGCCGAACGGGAGCTTGTAGGTATCGAAGCCGAGTGCCCGACCGAGCAGCTGGTTACCGAAGCAGATCCCGAAGTACGGCACGTTCTCGCGGAGGACCTCGCGGAGCAGGGTGACGTGTGCGTCACTCGCGGCCGGGTCACCCGGGCCGTTAGAGAAGAACAGGGCGTCCGGTTTGAGGCTCAGGACGTGGTCTGCAGTGACGTTCTGCGGGAGCACCATGACATCGAAGCCGCGCTCGGACAGGTAGTTGACCGTCGACTTCTTGATGCCGAGGTCGAGGACCGCCACCCGGCCGATGCGCTCGCCCTGGGCGGGAACCTCGTACGGGTCGATCGTCGACACGTCGCCGGAGAGGTTGCGGCCCTTCATCTCTGGACCCTGGCGGACCTGGTCGAGCTGGTCGCCCTCCGAGAGGTTGAAGTCGGCGCCGGAGAAGATCCCGGCGCGCATCGAGCCGCTTGACCGAATGCGCCGAGTGACGGCGCGGGTGTCGATGTCGCTGATGCCGACGATGCCGTCGCGTGAGAGCTCGCTGTCGAGGCTGTGCTCCGACCGGAAGTTCGACACCATGCGGGATGGGTCGCGCACGACGTAGCCGGCGACCCAGACGCGGGACGACTCCATGTCTTCGGCGTTCATTCCCGTGTTGCCGATGTGCGGGGCCGTCATGAGCACAATCTGGCCCGCGTACGACGGGTCGGTGAGGGTCTCCTGGTACCCGGTCATACCCGTCGAGAAGACAACCTCGCCCAGTGTCTTGCCCGTCGCGCCGTATGCGCGACCGACGTAGCGGGAGCCGTCTTCCAGAACGAGGACGGCGGGTTCTGCTGAGCCAAATCGTGAATTGCTCATGGTTTCTCACTCTCGGTTGACGGTGCGGGACCGGACGATGCCGGACCCGTCGAGTTCAGTGACGCCAGTGCGTCGAGTACTGGGGCGTGCTTGGTCGGATCGATGACGCGAACGTAGCTGTCGGCATCCGTGTCGCCTGTACGCCAGGTGATGCTGACGAGTCCGTCGGATTCGACGACCCGGTCGATGGTCCAGGTGGCTGGCTGGGACGAGCGGATGCTGTCGGCTGGCAGGAAGATCGGCTCCTGGCCTGGGACGGACAGCACGACTCCCTCCTCAGCCACGATGAGTTCGGCGCGGGCCCTGAAGGCCAGGCCGCTGATCGCCAGTCGTTCGAGCGGCTGGCCGGCCCTGGTCGTCGCCACGTAGAGGACGTCTGTCGTCAGCAGCGGGTGGATACCACCGGTGGGAAGAGGTGCACTCGCGGAGACGCCGCTGTCGCGTCGAGCCCTGGCGCGCCACGCGAGCCACATGCCGGCGAGCAGGATCGCGAGGAGTCCGAGAACGAGGGCTGCGGGAAGGAGCCGGTCAGGCATTCGCGCCCGCCCGTCCGGTGAGCGCCTGGCGCGCGATCTCATCGACCGGGCGCAGAGCCCCGTCGAGGACCGTTGGGTAGCCGTCGTGGAAGGTCGCAACGACGCGACCGGGCAGGGCCAGGTCGAGGTAGGGCGAGTTCATGCCCTTGCCGCGGAGGTCGCCGGTGCTGAAGGTGCGCGACGTCTGGGGGTCGTAGAGCAGCACCTGGGCTGGCGCACCGACGGCGATGCCCTGGCCGTGCCGCGTGATGCGTCCGATCCGGGCGGGAGCCGATGAGAGGACCCGCGCGACATCTGACCAGTTCAACAGGCCGGTATCGACAACGGATGCCTGCACAACGCTGAGAGCGGACTCGAGGCCGACCATGCCGTTCGCGGCGGCATCCCACTCGCAGTCCTTGTGCTCGGTCGGGTGCGGTGCGTGGTCCGTTGCGACGATGTCGATGGTGCCGTCGCCAAGGGCCTCACGGAGCGCGAGGACGTCTTCCTGGCGGCGAAGCGGCGGGTTGACCTTGTACCTGGCGTCATAGCTGCGGACGAGCTCTTCGGTGAGGAGGAGGTGGTGCGGGGTGACTTCCGCCGTCACGGAAATGCCGCGCGCTTTGGCCCAGCGGATGACGTCGACGCTCCCCGCGGTCGATACGTGACAGATGTGGAGCCGTGACCCGACGTGTTCGGCGAGCAGGACGTCACGGGCGATGATCGATTCTTCGGCGACCGCAGGCCAGCCCTGCAATCCCAGTTCGCCCGACACGGCGCCCTCGTTCATCTGGGCGCCGACGGTGAGCCTGGGGTCCTGGGCGTGTTGCGCGATGACGCCGTCGAATGACTTGACGTACTCGAGGGCGCGGCGCATCAGCAGCGGATCGGAGACGCAGAAGCCGTCGTCAGAGAACACCCGCACCTGGGCACGGGATGCTGCCATCGCGCCGAGTTCGGCGAGCTGTTCGCCCGCCAGCCCGACGGTGACGGCGCCGATCGGCTGGACCGTCGCGTAGCCGGCTTCCTGCCCGAGGGCCAGTTCCTGCTCGACGACACCGGCGGTATCTGCGACGGGTGAGGTGTTCGCCATGGCGAAGACGGCGGTGAATCCACCGGCGGCTGCGGCCTGCGTACCGGTGAGCACGGTTTCGCTCTGCTCGTAGCCGGGTTCACGGAGGTGGGTGTGCAGGTCGACGAGGCCAGGGAGCGCGAGCAGTCCGTCCGCGTCAACAACGGAGGCGCCGTCGGCGGAGAGGGATCCACCGAGTTCGGCGATGATGCCGTTGGCGATGCGGATGTCTGTGGTGCTGCCGTCTGCGAGGGTCGCCTGGCGGAGGACGTAGGTCTCTGTAGTCATGGTTATGCGTCCTCCCGATCGCCCGACAGCAGCAGGTAAAGTGCGGCCATCCGCACGGAAACTCCGTTCGCCACCTGTTCGCGAACCGTGGACTGGGGCGAGTCAGCTGCTGCAGCGGAGATTTCCAGACCCCGGTTCATCGGTCCGGGGTGCATGACAATGGTAGTCGCCCGAAGCTGGTGCAATCGTCCATCGTCGAGGCCCCACCGCCTCGAATACTCCCGGCTGTTGGGGAAAAACGCGTTTCGCATCCGCTCGGCCTGGATGCGGAGCATGATGATGACGTCGGGCTCTGAGGCGATGGCCTCGTCGAGGTCGTAGCCAACGGTCACCGGCCAGCCCGAGGTGTTCACCGGCACGAGGGTGGGCGGTGACACGATGCTGACGGTGGCGCCGAGCGTCGTGAGCAGCCAGACATTCGACCGGGCGACGCGGGAGTGGAGCACGTCGCCGACGATCGTGACCGTGAGTCCGTCGAGGTCTTTCCCTCGCGAGGCTGCGTCATGGACGCGCTTCCGGATCGTGTACGCGTCGAGGAGCGCCTGCGTCGGGTGCTCGTGTGTCCCGTCGCCCGCGTTCAGGATTCCAGCGTCGATCCATCCGCTGGTGGCCAGGGTTTGCGGTGCGCCGGATGCGGGGTGACGGATGACGACGGCATCCGCCCCCATGGCCTGAAGCGTTTGTGCTGTGTCTTTGAGGCTCTCCCCCTTCGAGACGCTCGACCCTTTGGCGCTGAAGTTGATGACGTCCGCGCTCAGGCGTTTGGCGGCAGCCTCGAACGAGATGCGGGTTCGGGTGGAGTCTTCGAAGAAGAGGTTGACGACGGTTTTGCCGCGGAGGGTCGGGAGCTTCTTGACCTCGCGCAGTTGGGTGTCGGCCATGTCTTCGGCAACGTCGAGCAGTTCGATGGCTGTGTCGCGGCTGAAGTCCCGCGTCGAGAGGAGGTGGCGCATCAGGACTCCATCCCATCGATCGAGACCAGGTCGGCGCCATCGAGTTCGGCAAGGCGCACGTTGATGCGTTCGGTTTGCGCGCTCGGCAGGTTCTTGCCGACGAAGTCGGGGCGGATGGGCAGCTCACGGTGCCCACGGTCGATGAGGGTGGCCAGGCGGACGGCGCGGGGCCTGCCGATGTCGCCGATGGCGTCGAGAGCGGCGCGGATGGTGCGACCCGAGTACAGGACGTCATCGACGAGCACCACGGTCTTGCCATCGATCCCGGATGCGGGGATGTGCGTTGGTGCCGGAGTGCGGGTGGGGTGTTTTGCGAGGTCGTCGCGATACATGGTCACGTCGAGGGACCCTGCGTCGATCGGCGTGCCGGCGATCTCCGAGATCAGAGTGGCGATGCGGTCGGCGAGAATGACCCCGCGGGTCGGAATGCCGAGGAGGACGAGGTTGTCTGCGCCTCGATTGGACTCAAGGATCTCGTGGGAGATCCGGGTCAACGCTCGGGCGATGTCAGCCTGCTGAAGTACGACGCGCGCACTCATGCCGACTCCCTTCTCCGTCTCTCGGACGGCGTTAAAGGTTGTCAATTATTTTTCACTCTAGCAGTCGCCGGGCTCTGATCTCGTTTGTGACGCCGGGCCGGCGCGTGCTCCCCATCGTGTACCGCGGCGTCTCGGGAGGCGAAACGGAGCGGCCGCTGCCTGTGGGGCGCCGCACCCCCGCTTTTTCCTCCCGTAACACCACCACGCTCTGCGAACGCATCAGTTGCGGTCGAGAACATCCCGCGTAACTGATGCGCTCGACCACAAGTGATGCGCTCGCTCGTGGGACTGCACACCCGGGTGCGCACGCCCCGCCATTCCCGGACACCGCCCCATGCCCAATCGCCCGTTCGCCGTGCATAATGGGCATCAGGTGGTGCCCGCGTCGACCCCGGGAGGCATCGTGGCACGGATTCTGGTCGCGGTCATGCCGTTCGCAGGACACGTCGCGCCGATGCTCGCCGTCGTCAGCGAGTTCCTGGCCCGTGGCCACGCAGTGCGGGTGTACACCGGCGCCGCTTGGGCCGACCGGTTCGCCTCCGTCGGCGCCACAGTCGTGGCCTGGCAGGATGCACCCGACTTCGACGAACACAACCTGGCTGCCACGTTTCCCCAGCTGGTCGGACGCAAGGGCCCACGGCAGACGATCGCCAACCTCGAGCACCTCTTCATCCGCACCGGCGCCGCCCAGCACAGCGACCTGACCCGCGCCTGGCGAACAGAGCCGTGGGACCTCATCCTCGCCGACAGCCTCAGCTGTGGTGCCGCACTCATCGCCGAAACCACACCAGCACCGTGGGCAACGCTCTCCCTCGTCCCGCTCACCACCCCGAGCCGGGACCTTCCCCCTGCCGGGTTCGCCCTCCACCCCGGGCGTGGCCGAATCGGACGGCTCAGGGATGCCGTCCTCCGGCATGCGGCCCGGCTCCTGACACGAGGCCTGCACCGGGCGTGGAACGACACCAGGCAACGGGTCGGGCTCCCGCCAACGGCAACGCGATTCGACACCGCATGGGTCTCACCCACACTCACCTGCGTCACCGGAACAGCGTCCCTCGACTATCCCCGCACCGACCTGCCGCCGACCACCCACTACATCGGCGCCATCCGCACGACTCCCCCGGCAACACCAGAGAGCCCCGCCTGGTGGCCTGACGTCCTCTCCGCCACGGTCCCCGTTGTGCACGTGACCCAGGGCACTCTGAATGTCGACCCGGCCGACCTTCTGCACCCGGCGATGGTTGCACTCGCGGATGCCCCGGTGCTCGTCGTCGCAGCCACCGGGTCCGCCGTCGAAACGGCTCCCGCCTTCCCGGTGCCGCACAACGCCCGCGTCGCCAGCGTCCTCGATTACGACGAACTGCTTCCGCTGACGAGCGTCGTTATTACCAACGGTGGCTGGGGCGGCGTCCTTGCCGCACTGCGCTACGGAGTTCCGCTGATCGTGGCAGGCGGAGACATCGACAAGCCCGAGATCGCCGCACGCGTGGCATACAGCGGCGTAGGCATCGACCTCCGCACCGGCACCCCATCGGCGACGGCGATCGCCGCCGCGTACCGGCGGGTCGCCACCGACCCCGCCTTCCGGAATTCTGCTCATCGACTCGCACGCGAGCTCAACCGATCGCGCGGCCAGGCGGACGTCGTCGATCGCTGTGAAGCGTTGATTCGATGAGACCAGTGCACGCGAGCCTCGGCTGAAAACCCGCACGAAAAACGCCCGCCACCGCGCGAGCGGTGACGGGCGCTCGAAGACACGACCCTGGCCGCCGCGCGAGCGGTGACGGGCGTCCGAAGACACGACCCTGGCCACTGACCCGAGCGATTTGTTCCGAGCAGGTGGCGGGCCGTCTCCCCGTGTCGCACGCCATTCGGTGTCGCACGCCATTCGGTGCCGAACGCTGCCTTCTCCGTACGACCTCCCGCGCCTCCTGAGTAATGTTCCCCGCGCTGTCCTCCCTCGCCCTGCTGGGCGGCGCCTGGCTGTCCACCGGAGTCCGCCATCGTGCTCGGCAGAAGCAGGGTTTGGCAGTTGAGCGGTAGTACTGTTGCCCAGTTCAGCGGAAGTATGGTTTGCGACGGATCCATTCGGCGATGGTGACCTTGGGTTTGCCGTTCACCATCGTGACGGTGAAGACTCCGGTGTCGACCATCCGATGATGGAACCAGCAGAACAGTGCACCGTTATCAATATGGGTGGGCCCACCTTCGGAGTGCGGGATGATGTGGTGGGCTTCGCAGCCGGTGGCCGGGATCTGACAGTCCGGCATCGCGCAGGTGGGTCCGTCGCGGGCGATCATGCCCATTCGTTGGGTCCGGTTGAACCCGCGTTGGTCGTTGCCGAGGGCGACGACCGTGCCGTCGGGGTCGATGAATACCGGGATGATGCTCGCGTCACAGAGAATCTGGCTGATTGTTGACGCCGCCACCGGGGCGTTCACTCCCACGATCTGTCCGGTACCGGACTTGGAATCGATCACGTCCGCGTTGACCGTCACGACGACGGTCGGTGCTGCGCCGGTCACTGATGGTGCGTCCCCGGAGCGGGCAAGGGCGTCGATCATCGCCGCGAACACGTCAGCGCGTTGCTGCCCCGCGGTCCGCCGGGCCCGGATGGGTTCCTCGTGCTCCACAGGGCTCTCGTCGGCGACTTGCGCCGCGTCACCGGTGGCTGGGTTGGCGCCGGTCACGGTTGGCGACGCGCCGGATCCGAAGGCCCCCGCGTCATCGGTTCCGGTGCCACCGGCACCACCGCCAGTTCCCTCGCCAGCATCAGTGGCCGTGGGGCCGTACCGGTCCGCGGTCTTCGGACTCAACACCGCATCGAGTAACGCGTGGAGTTTCGCTCCCACATCGACGGTGACCTGCCCACCGAACTTCACCAACCCGTCCTTCGCAGCACGCGCGATCCAGAAATCGCGTTTCTGGAACGCTTTGTCGGTCAGGGGTTCGATCCCGTCTTCGTCCAACCGGTCACGCCACTGCCGAGCCTGAATCCCCACAAAATCCGCCGACATGGGTAAGCCGTCGCGCCAGCCGGCACCGACCGCCTCACTGACGAGAGTGCGCTCGGCAATCGCGAGGTGTTCCACCTCGGCACGGGGCGCGGCCAAAGAGAGTTCCCGGGTGATCGCTTCGGCGGTCTCCACCCCGATCAAACCCTGCCGGAACGCCTCCCCGACCACCGGAAACAACGGCGGCAACGGGAACCCAGCATCAGTGAGCCTCCGGCAGGTCCGCTGGCCCACCCGGATCAACCGTGACGCGGCAGCAGACGACACCCCGGTGATCACCTCGATCAGATGCGACGGACGCTGGTAGTTATGCTTCACCGCCAAACCTTCGCTGCCGCGCGCGGGGTCGGACCGGTCCGCGACCTCGGCACTCAACGCCGCGAGGACCGCCTCACCGGCACGCACCACCCCGGCGACCTGCCCCAGCTGCGTCAACAGCTGTTCCCCGGTCAACCGATCGAGGTGATCCAGGTCAAGAACGCCGACGACCTGCCCCAGATGCGTGAGCAGTCCGGTGAGCGCACTCTCACCCTCCGGCACCGATGCCGGCGGAAAGTCGCTCACCGCGAGGCTCATGACACCCGCACACCCCCACCAGTCAAGGCGAGGACATGACGCCCGGCCAGACCGGAGTCCGCCACACCAGAACGGTGACGAATCGGGCTGCTGACCGGGATGTTCATGACTTCAGTACACACTCAACCACTGACATTGAAACCGGGCGCGAAGGGCATCGCGCCCGGGCCTTCGCAGGCATCCGAACGCCACGCCAGAATGTTGGCGGAACGGGCTGCTGACCGGGATTTTCATGACTTCAGTACACACCCAACCACTGACATTGAAACCGGGCACCGAGGGCATCGGGCCCGGGCCATCGCAGGCATCCGAACGCCACACCAGAATGGTGGCGGATCGGGCTACTGGCCGGGATGTTCATGACTTAACTACACACCCAACCACTGACATTGAAACCGAGCCCCGAGGGCACCACGCACGGGGCTTGCAGGCATCCGTCGACCACACCGGAAATGGTGACGATACAAGCTACCGACCACGTCAAACCCACCCCGAACGCCAGGGCGCACGAAAAACGCCCGCCATCGGCATCCGATGACGGGCGTTTCGACGAAAGAAGTCCTAGCCGTTGGCCTGGGCGATCTTCCCGAGCAGTCCGTTGACAAATCCGGGCGAGTCGTCGGTCGACAGCGTCTTGGCCGATTCGACAGCCTCGTCGATGGCAACCGCGGCAGGCACCTCGGAGTTGAACATGATCTCCCACACACCGATGCGCAGGATCGCACGATCAACAGCCGGCATCCGCGCGAGGGACCAGCCCTGGGCGTACGTCTCGATCTGCTCGTCGATCTCCTCGGCGTTGTCGGCGATGCCGTCGACGATGTCGCGCGCGTAGAGCCAGCTCGCTTCACGGTCGGGCTCGCTCGCGGCACGCTTCGCTTCAACGGTGAGGGCCTCGCTCAACGCCATGTCCCGAAGGTCTGCGCCGTACAGGATGTCGATGGCCCGTTTACGGGCCTTGCTACGGGCGCTCACTAGTCGTTGACGCGTCCCATGTAGTCGCCCGTGCGGGTGTCGACCTTGACCTTGGTGCCCTGCTCGAGGAACAACGGCACCTGGATCTCGTATCCGGTCTCAACGGTTGCGGGCTTCGTGCCACCGGTCGAGCGGTCGCCCTGGAGGCCCGGCTCGGTGTAGGTGATCTCGAGAACGACGGATGCCGGCAGTTCGACATACAGTGGGTTGCCGTTGTTGAGTGCAACGGTCACGGCCTGGTTCTCGAGCATGAAGTTGGCGGCGTCTCCGACAACGGATGCCGGTACCGTCAGCTGGTCGTAGTCAGCGGTGTCCATGAACACGAAGGCTTCACCGTCGTTGTAGAGGTAGGTGAAGTCGCGGCGGTCGACGTTCTCGATGTCGATCTTCGCACCAGCGTTGTACGTGCGGTCGACGGTCTTGCCCGACACGACGTTCTTCAGCTTGGTGCGCACGAATGCGCCACCCTTGCCGGGCTTGACGTGCTGGAACTCGATGACGTTCCAGAGCTGTCCGTCAATGTTGAGGACAATTCCGTTCTTGATGTCGGCGGTAGATGCCATGAAGAGGGGGTTCCGTTCAGTGGGAGAAAAGTGGGGTCTGAGGCGACCGATGTGACGAGTTTACCGCAGGAGCCTGTTTACTCGGTCCCAGCCGCTGTCAGGCGGAGTACGGCATCGAGAGCCAGGCGGTACGAATCGAACCCGAAACCAGCGATCACGCCGGTCGCAACACCCGAGATCACGCTCGAGTGCCGGAAGGTCTCCCGCGCGTGCGGGTTCGAGATGTGGACCTCGACCAGCGGAATACCCGCCTTCGTGACGAGCGCGGCGGCATCCCGAAGCGCGTAGCTGTAATGGGTGAACGCTGCCGGATTCAGGATCACGGGAACGGAACCGTCAGTTGCCTCGTAGAGCCAGCCGATGAGCTCACCCTCATCGTTGGTCTGGCGGAGATCGATCGAGACGCCTTCCGGGGCGGATGCCTGGAGCAGCGTCCAAAGGTCGTCGAGGTTGCCACTGCCGTAGACATCGGGCTCGCGCGAACCGAGCCTGCCGAGGTTGGGGCCGTTGAGCACGAGCACACGAGTCATGGCTATGAACCTATCTCCTGGTACGCCGCGAAGAGCAGCGCTGTCTCCGGTCCTGCGAGCACGGTCGGTTTGGCGATGTCATCGAGGACGATGAACCGGAGCATGCCGGCTCGGGCCTTCTTGTCACGCTGCATCGTCGCGAGGAGCGTGCTCCAGCGCCCTACCGGGTATTCGGTCGGCAGCGACAGCGAGTCGAGGATGCTGCGGTGCCGGTCGGCGACCGCGTCCGGTAGCCGTCCGGCCAGCCGTGAGAGCTCGGCGGCGAACATCATCCCGACGGCGACGGCCGCGCCGTGACGCCACTGGTACCGCTCGGCGTGCTCGATGGCGTGGCCGAGAGTGTGTCCGTAGTTGAGGATCTCGCGGACCCCGCCCTCCTTGAAGTCCTCGCTGACGACGCGGGCCTTGAGCGCGATGGACAGCTCGACGACGCGCCGGAACTCCGCGGTGGTCGGGTCGGTCACCCGATCCACGTCCGCTTCGATGATGTCGAGGATCTCCGGTTCCGCGATGAAACCGCACTTCACGATCTCCGCGAACCCGGCGAGGATCTCGTTCTTCGGCAGCGTGTCGAGCAGGTCGAAGTCGACGACCACTCCGGCGGGAGCGTAGAAAGCGCCAACGAGGTTCTTGCCCTCGTTGGTGTTGATCCCCGTCTTACCGCCGATGGCAGCATCCACCATTCCGGCCACTGTCGTCGGCACCTGCACAAGTCGAACGCCGCGCAGCCAGGTTGCGGCCACAAACCCGGCGAGGTCGGTGGTCGCTCCCCCGCCGAAACCAATCACGGCATCGGTTCTCGTGAAGTCGGCCTGGCCCATGATCTGCCAGCAGAACGCCGCAACCTCGACACGTTTGCCGGTTTCGGCATCCGGAATCTCGGCCAGCAGCACCTGGTACCGGTCGGCCAGTGACTCACGCAGCTGCTCGGCCTTCGCGGCGAGAGTCGGTGGGTGGACGAGCAGGACCTTCTGCACGCCGTCACCGAGGGCGACAGCAATGCGATCGAGGATGCCGCGGCCGACGTGAATCGCGTAGCCGTCTGTTCCCGTCACCTCGATCGTGGTGATCCCGTGGTCATCTCCGGTGGCGCCCCGATTGCCTGTCGTACCGATGTGGTCTGTCATGCTCGTCCTTTCGCCCATGTGGCGATGTCTGCAGCGATTCTCTCGATCGGCTGGGTGGAGGTGTCGAAGGTGATCGTGGCGAGTTCGTCGTAGATCGCGCGCCGTTCGTCGTAGATACGCTGCCAGTCCGCAGTCCCGTTTGCCAGCAGCGGCCGTTTGTCGGTCTTGATGCGTGCGGCGACGGCATCCGCTGACACGGTCAGCAGGACGACCGTCTTGTCGGCAAGCGCTGCCCGCGTCTCCGGATCCAGAACGGCGCCACCCCCGAGGGACACGACGGCGTGTTCGGCCAGCGCGGCAGCGACGGCATCCTTCTCCAGCGCGCGGAAGGCAGCCTCGCCCCTGGATTCGAAGATGGCCGCTATCGGTCCGTGCTCGGCGACGATGATCTTGTCAGTGTCAAGAAAGGGTACCTCGAGTGCTTTTGCCACCCGGCGACCGATGCGGGTCTTTCCCGCTCCCATTGGCCCAATGAAGACGAGCGGGTAAAGGGGGCGGTGATCGTCGCTCACGCCAGGTGATCCTGGGTGGACGCGGTGGCGGTGCGAAGCCCCGCTGGAATAGCAGCGAGGTAGGACTGGAGGTTGCGACGGGTCTCTTCGACCGAGTCTCCCCCGAACTTCTCGAGGACGCTGTTGGCCAGCACGAGGGCGACCATTGCCTCAGCGACGACGCCAGCGGCGGGCACCGCACAGACATCCGAGCGCTGGTGGTGCGCACCGGCGGCTTCGCCTGTCGCGACGTCGACCGTCCGAAGCGAGTGCGGGACTGTGGCGATGGGCTTCATTCCGGCGCGGACGCGGAGAACGGTTCCGGTGCTCATGCCGCCCTCGGTGCCGCCGGCCTTGTCACTCGAGCGTACGATCTGGCCGTCGATCGAGAAGAGCTCATCGTGCGCCTCGGAGCCGCGACGCGTTGTGGTGAGGAAGCCGTCGCCGACCTCGACACCTTTGATCGCCTGGATGCCCATTAGCGCCTGGGCGAGCTGTCCATCGAGGCGACGGTCCCAGTGCACGTGAGAACCGAGTCCGGGCGGCAGGCCGTATGCGAGTACCTCGACGACTCCGCCGAGCGTGTCGCCGTCCTTCTTCGCTGCGTCGACCTCGGCGACCATCAGTTCGGATGTTGCCGCGTCGAAGCAGCGCAGTGGATCGGCATCGAGCGTGCCCACGTCAGCGGGAGTGGGAAGTGCGGCGTTCTCGGGAACGCGCACAGGTCCGATCGAGAGCGTGTGGCTGACCAGGGTGATGCCGAGTTCGGCGAGAAAGCCCCGCGCGACGGCACCGAGGGCAACGCGTGCCGCGGTTTCCCTGGCGCTGGCGCGTTCGAGGATCGGACGCGCTTCGTCGAAGTTGTACTTCTGCATGCCGACGAGATCCGCGTGCCCCGGGCGGGGACGCGTGAGCGGGGCGCTCCTGCCGCGGGACTTCTCGGTCTCCGGTACGGGTTCCGGGTTCATCACCTCGACCCATTTGGGCCATTCCGTGTTGCCGATGCGCAGGGCGACGGGACTGCCGAGGCTGAATCCGTGGCGAACACCGCCGGAGATGTTGAGCTCGTCCTCCTCGAACTTCATCCGTGAACCACGGCCATAGCCGAGTTTCCGCCGAGCAAGGTCAGCGCGAATGGAATCGAGCGAGACAGGGACGCCGGCGGGAAGACCCTCGACGATTGCAATGAGTTCCGGGCCGTGAGACTCTCCGGCTGTGAGCCAACGAAGCATGGCTCTATCCTTCCACAGCGCCCGAGGTCGGCCTGACCCTGTGACGGTCTGCGTCTCCCCTACGGCCGTCAGGCGTACTCGTCGGGCGTGCTGGTCAGGCGGCGATCGGGATGCCGTGCGCGTCGAGACCAACGGACTCGAGCATTGCGGTGAGCACCGCGTCCTCCCTGTCGAGGGGCTGGAACGGGTCGTTCGAGACGAAGATCCGCACCTGGATGAGCGCCTGATGCGCGAGCATGGACAATCCATTCGCGACGACGCCCCCGGCATCCGCCCACCGGGACGCGAGTTCACTCGGCCACGGATCGTACGCGACGTCGAGCAGCGCCGACGACGAGAGCACCTGGGTCGGGTAGTTCACCGGCAGCGGCGTCCGGCCAGGCAGGGTGCTCACGACGAGCTCGGGACGTGGCACGTCGTCGAGCTCGCCGAACGTGCGAATGTCCACGGCGAGGCCGGCCCGCTTGCCGAGGTCGATCAGCGGCCGGGACTTGGCCGGGTTCCTGGCCAGGATGGTCACCGAGAGCGCACCAAGCTCGGCAGCCGCGACAACAGCACTGGCCGCTGTGGCGCCGCCACCCAGAATGTGGACGTGTGGTGCCTCCGCGATGCCGACGGATGCCAGTGCGCGCGTAATGCCCGAAACATCGGTGTTGTACCCGAACGAGGTTCTCGCCCCGCCATCACCCACGAACCGGAGTGTGTTGACAGCGCCGGTCAGCGTGGCCATCGCGTCTCGAGTGTCGGCAAATTCGAATGCTGCCTGTTTGAGCGGCATGGTCAGCGAGAGTCCGCGCCATCCGGCATCCGGACCGGCGACGGTAGCGGCGAACTCCGTTACCGGAACGTCGCGTGAGCCGTACTCCCAGTCCAGCCCGAGAAGCTCGTAGGCCGTCCGGTGCAGCGAAGGCGACTTCGAATGCGCGATGGGCGACCCGAATACCGCGAGCCGTTCCGGCATCAGCAGCCCTTGTCCGGGTTCTCCGCGCACCAGGCACGGAGCTGCTTGACGGCGGCACCGTGCTCATCGACGGTGTTCGTGAACACCGTCTCGCCTGTGTCGAGATTGACGGTGACGAAGAAGAGCCAGGACCCCTCGGCCGGCGCCATGGCAGCGGCGATGGCGGTATCACCCGGGCTCGCGATCGGTCCGATCGGCAGCCCCGTCATCTGGTAGGTGTTCCACGGGTTCTGCGATTCGAGCGCCTCCTGCGTCGACCAGACCGAGTCGGTCTTCGTCGTGTCGCCATACTGCGCGGTCGAGTCCATCTCGAGCTTCATGTCGACCGCGAGCCGGTTCTGAATGACCCGGCTGACTTTGTAGAAGTCTTCCTCCAGGCGCGCTTCGCGCTGGACAACGGAGGCGATGGTCAGGATGCGTTCCCGTTCCTCGACCGGGACGCCCGCAGCGTCGAGCGCGGTGATCGTCCGGTCAACGAGTACCTGGATCACCTCCTGCGCGGAGAGGTCAGGGTCGAAGGTGTACATGGCAGGAAAGAGCCAGCCCTCGATCGATGGCGCGGTTGCCGGGATGCCGAAGACCGTGGGATCGGCGACGGCAGCCTCGAACTCAGCGAGAGGAATCTCTGTGCTCGCGGACAGCTCCTCGAGAATCGTGGCTCCGGTATCGCCCTCGCGCACGAGAACGGTCCGCTCGACCTTATTGGCCGGGTCTAGGAGAGCGTCAAGCGCAGCCTTCGCGCTCATTTGCTTCTTCAGCTGGTAAACACCGGGGTGGAAGACAGGCTCAGGCTTCTCCTCGATCAGAGTTTCGTAGAAGGCGTCGACGGTCTTGGTCACGCCACGCGCCTTGAGGGTCTTCGCGATGTCCTGGCCGGTGTCGCCCTCCGCGATGGAGACCATGACCTCACCGCTGCCGACGCCCTCGAAGTCAATGGGCTCTTCCCAGCCCATGACCGAGCGGATCTGCGGTTCGAAGGTGTTCCAGGCGTACAGGCCACCCCCGGCAACACCGGCGAGCAGCGCGAGCGTGACAATTGCCGCGATGAGTCCCTTGCGGCTGCGTTTCTCTCGCGGCGGATACGCGGACTCGGTTGACGAGGCAGACCGTCGTTCAGAACGCGTGGACGCTATCGCGGCGCGCTCAGCCTGTTCCCTGGCCTCGCGTCGTGACGACGGCGGTGTACTCGAAGCCGGGGCTTCTGGCGCTTTCGACGCGAGAATGGCGTCAAAATCGCTGGTGCCTTTGGGTCGCTCGGTTGTCACGGCCTAGGATCCTTCACTCGGGTTGACGAGGGAACCAGGAGGGTGTGAACTGCCGCGCTCCGCGTCGAGGGCGTGCTGCAGAATGATGACCGCAGCAACTTGATCGACAATATTACGTGATCTGCTTGATTTCTTGCCCGAGGTGCGAAGCGCCGAGTGGGCGGAAACCGTGGACAGCCGCTCGTCGACCAGTCGGACGGGAACAGCGGATGCCTTCGCGAGCTTTCCTGCGAAGGCGACCGCATCGTCCGTTGATGCTGTGTGCGATCCGGAGAGCGCCAGCGGAAGGCCGACAACGAGTTCGATCGGGTCGAGCTCGTCGGCGATCGCGATGATTCTCTTCACGTCTTCACCGCTGTCGGTCGACCGCTGGACGGTCTCGATCGGTGTCGCCAGCATTCCGTGGTAATCGGAACGGGCGACACCGATGCGGACTTTCCCGACATCGATACCGAGGCGGACTCCCGCACGCATGGCATCCGTCACCGGCTACCTCGTCGCAGCGTCTGTTATCGCGGCGAGTGCGCCGGGGATCATTGCTGCGTCAGTACCGCCACCCTGTGCCATGTCGTCCTTGCCGCCTCCGCCTCCACCGAGGACGCCAGCGGCGGTCCTGGCGAGCACGCCGGCCTTTGCCCCGGCAGCGCGTGCCTCGGCGTTGGTCGCGACGATGACGATCGGTCGGTCCTTGACGGTCGCGGCGAGAGCGGTGATGCTCGGCACTGACCCGAGCCGCTCGCGCACTGTCGTGACGAGAAGACGCAGGTCGTCCGCGGAGTTCAACACTCCGACGTTCTCAGCGACCAGGGTGTACGTACCGGCGGTGTGCTTCGTGGCGACGAGTGCTGGGACACGCTCGGTGAGCGCCCGCGCTTCAAACGCCTGAATTTTCTTCTCGGCCTGTTTGAGGTTTGCGACCAGGTCGGCAATGCGCTCCGGGAGTTGCTCGCGTGGCGTCTTGAGCGATGAGGTGAGCTCGTTCACGATGGCACGTTCGGCAGCGAGGTCACGGAACGCCTCGAGGCCGACGAGGGACTCAACACGGCGGTTCGTCGAGCCAACGCTCGATTCACTGACGAGGTTGATCATGCCGATCTCCGCACTGGTCGACACGTGAGTGCCCGCACAGAGTTCGCGGGACCACGGCCCGCCGATGTCGACGACGCGAACGACATTGCCGTACTTCTCACCGAACAGGGCCATGGCGCCGAGCGCTTTGGCTTCGTCGAGCGGCAGTTCACGCGTGACGACCTCGAGGTTGTCGCGGATCGCGTTGTTCGAGACTTCCTCGATCTCACTCCGTGTCTCAGCCGAGAGGCCTGCGTTCCAGGAGAAGTCGAGACGCAGATAGCCGGCCTTGTTGTACGAGCCGGACTGGTGAGCGTTAGGGCCGAGGACCTGGCGAAGCGCGGCGTGGATGATGTGGGTACCGGAGTGTGCCTGCCTGGCGCCCCTGCGGTATTCGCGGTCGACAACGCTCGTTGCGCTGTCACCGACGCCGACTTCACCCTTGGCGACCTGCACCTTGTGGCTGATGAGTCCCTTGATCGGCTTCTGAACGTCGAGCACCTCGAGTTCATAGCCTGGGCCGACGATGAGGCCCTGGTCGGCTTCCTGCCCGCCGGACTCTGCGTACAGCGAGGTCTCGGCGAGGATCACTTCGGCGATGTCGCCCGCCGACGCCTTCGAGACGGACTGGCCGTTCACGATGAGGCCGAGGATCTTCGACTCGGTGGTGAGGTCGGTGTACCCGGTGAAGGTCGTCTCGCCGAAAGCCCGGAACGCGCTGTAGACGCTGAGGTCAGCCAACGCTGTCTTCTTGGCCTTGGCATCCGCCTTCGCGAGTGCACGCTGGTTGGCCATGAGGGCATCGAACGCCGTGCGGTCGACGCTCAAGCCGGCTTCCTCAGCGATCTCGAGGGTGAGGTCGATCGGGAAACCGTAGGTGTCGTGCAGGAGGAATGCGGTGTCGCCCGGGAGCTTCTGGGCGTTGTCCTTCCTGGTCTTCTCGACGGCAAGGTCGAGGATCGTCGTTCCGCCGGCGAGAGTGCGCAGGAAGGTCTCTTCCTCGCCGTATGCCGACTGGGAGATGCGGCTGTAGTCGTGCTCTACCTCGGGGTATGCGGCTTTCATCGCGTCGCGGGACGCAGCGAACAGTTCGGGGAAGGTGGCTGTATCCACACCGAGCAGTCGCATCGAACGGACGGTCCTCCGCATGAGTCGACGCAGGATGTAGCCCCTGCCCTCGTTGGACGGCGTGACACCGTCGCTGAGGAGCATGAGCGACGAGCGAACGTGGTCAGCGATGATCCGCATGCGAACGTCGTCCGTGTGGTCTGCACCGTAGCGGCGCCCGGACAGTTCGGCAGCGCGGTCGAGCACAGGGCGGACCTGGTCGATCTCGTACATGTTCTCGACACCCTGCTTGAGGAAGGCGACGCGCTCGAGGCCCATGCCGGTGTCGATGTTCTTCTTCGGCAGGTCGCCGAGAATCTCGAAGTCGTTCTTGCCGCGGCCCTCGCCACGGAGGTACTGCATGAAGACGAGGTTCCAGATCTCCACATACCTGTCGTCGTCGGTCTCCGGACCACCGTCTCGACCGTAGGAAGGTCCCCGGTCGAAGAAGATCTCGGAGCAGGGACCGGCAGGACCGGGCTGACCCGTCGACCAGTAGTTCGTGTCCATGTCGAGTCGCTGGATGCGGTCGTCGGGAAGCCCGGCAATGGACTTCCAGAGACGGATGGCCTCGTCGTCGTCCTTGTAGACCGTGACCCAGAGATCTTTCTCATCGAATCCGTAGCCGCCGGCGCTCTCAGGCGAGGTCAGCAGCTCCCAGGCGTACCCGATCGCGCCTTCCTTGAAGTAGTCGCCGAACGAGAAGTTTCCGTTCATCTGGAAGAACGTCCCGTGGCGAGGCGTCTTGCCGACCTCTTCGATGTCGTTGGTCCTGATGCACTTCTGCACGCTGGTCGCGCGCGGGTATGGTGCGGGGACCAGTCCGCTCAGGTACGGCACGAACGGCACCATTCCCGCGACGGTGAACAGCAGGGACGGGTCGTCTGATACCAGCGACGCGGATGGAACTACGGTGTGGCCGCGCTCGGCGAAAAAATCGAGCCAGCGCGAGCGGATGTCAGCGGTCTTCATGGGTCCGTTCGGAGAGAGGTCTCTGCGGGGGCAGAGCGAGATTTATTTCTGAGAAGAGCCGGCGCCAAGGTCGCCGATTGCGTCCTCGGCGTCCTTCGCTAGTTCGTCGATCTTCTCCCGCAGTTCAGCTTCACGTTCTCTGTACGCGTCGGCGACTGTGTCGCTGAACTCGCGGAGCTTTCCATCGAGGTCCGAGAAGAACTCCTTGCCCTTCTGGGTCTTGTTGATCTCGTGCGCGACGAAAAAACCGGCGGCAATGCCGGTAAGTAGCCAGAAAATATTCTTCACAGGGGCTCCTCCTGGGGTGTGGGACGGATGCTTCCAACCAGAATTTCATCCTACCGGTTATGCCTGACCGGCCGCTTTATGGCTCGGCGACAAGAAAAACGGGGCCGCGGCGTAAGCCGCGACCCCGTCGGTAATGCTGTGTTTAGCGTGCTGCGTAGTACTCAACGACGAGCTGGACTTCACAGGTCACGGGGACCTCTGCACGCTGCGGAGCGCGCACGAGGCGTGCCTGCAACTTGTCGAGCTCGACCTCGAGGTACGGAGGAAGCTTCGGGAGGACATCAACGTGTCCGCCTGCTGCTGCAACCTGGAAGGGCTCGGTGCCCTCGCTGCGTGCCTTGACGTGGATGAGCTGTCCCGGCTTCACGCGGAAGGAGGGACGGTCAACGATCTGGCCGTCGACGAGGATGTGACGGTGCACAACCATCTGACGGGCCTGAGCGGTGGTGCGGGCGATGGCCGAGCGCACGAGGAGAGCGTCGAGACGCGTCTCGAGGATCTCGACGAGGTTTTCACCCGTCAGGCCCTTGACGCGACGAGCCTCTTCGAAGGCAATCTTCAGCTGCTTCTCGCGGATGCCGTACTGGGCACGCAGACGCTGCTTCTCGCGAAGACGCACAGCGTAGTCGGAGTCGGTCTTGCGCTTGGTGCGGCCGTGCTCGCCCGGAGCGTAAGGACGCTTCTCGAGGTACTTGGCTGCCTTCGGGGTCAGGGCGATGCCCAGTGACCGCGACAGGCGGGTCTTGCTACGGGTACGTGACTTGGTAGACACGGGTTCCTTTCGATGGAATCTCTGACGATGTGATGCCGGCGCGCACGAATGCGAACCGGAAAGTTAGAGGGGTGAGCCGGAACAGTTCGGCTAAAGAACATGTCCGTCAACCCGATTCAGTGCAGCCATACAAATAAATCGGGCCTAGGCCAGCAATAAGCCTAACACGGCACCGGGTCAGCCGCGCCCGCCCCGCACGATGCGCATCAGCTTGGCGAGGCGAGACGACACATCTCGTTCGTTGCCGTGCTGGGTCGGCTGGTAGTACCGCACCCCGCGGAGCTCGTCGGGAAGGTATTGCTGTTCGACCACCCCGATGTCGGTGTCGTGCGGGTACTTGTATCCCTTGCCGTGCCCGAGCCGTTTGGCGCCGGCATAGTGGGCGTCGCGCATCGGCTTGGGCACCCGGCCAAAGTTGCCCGCGCGCACATCAGCGATCGCGCTGTTGATGGCGTTGTACGAGGCGTTCGACTTCGCGGCCGTTGCGAGGTAGACGACCGCTTCGGCGAGAGGAATGCGTCCCTCTGGCATCCCGATGAACTGCACAGCGTCTGCCGCGGCCACGGCAATCACCAGGGCATTGGGATCGGCGAGCCCGATGTCTTCTGAGGCACTCACGATGATTCGGCGGGAGATGAACCGGGGGTCCTCCCCCGCTTCGATCATCCTGGCCAGGTAGTGCAGCGCCGCGTCGACGTCTGATCCGCGGATCGACTTGATGAACGCGCTGATGACGTCGTAGTGCTCGTCGCCGTTCCTGTCGTAGCGCAGCAGTGCACGGTCGACCGCGTTGGCAACGACGTCAGCGGTGATTACCGGGCGTTGCGCCTCAGCGACGGGAGCCCCGCCCGCACCTTCGTCATCGTCATCGTCGTCGTCAGCGCTCGAGGCGCGATCGACGGTCCCGTCCTCGTTGTCGGTACCGTCCTCGTTGTCGGTGCCGTCTTCGTTGTGGGTGCCGTCCTCGTTGCGGATACCGGCAGCATCCGTTTCGATCGACAGCGAATCAGCGCTGACGGATGCCGCTTCGAGGGCCGTCAGCGCACGGCGGGCATCGCCGGACGCAAGCCTGATGATGGTGTCGCGGGCGTCGGCGGTGACGTCGAACCGGCCACCGAGTCCGCGCTTGTCTTCGATCGCCCGGTCGAGAACAACACGGAGGTCATCGTCGCTCAGTTGCTCGAGGGTGAGCAGGAGTGAACGGGAGAGCAGGGGCGAAATCACCGAGAACGACGGGTTCTCGGTGGTCGCTGCGACGAGGATCACCCAGCCGTTTTCGACCCCGGGGAGGAGGGCGTCTTGCTGCGCTTTGCTGAAGCGGTGGATCTCGTCGAGAAAGAGCACGGTGGACAGCCCGTAGAGATCGCGACTCGTCATCGCTTCGTCCATGACCTGGCGGACGTCACGAACTCCGGCCGAGACGGCGGAGAGTTCGACGAAACGACGACCAGAACTGTGGGCGATGGACTGGGCGATCGTTGTCTTGCCGGTACCGGGTGGGCCCCAGAGGATCACCGAAACGCTGCCTTTGTCACCGGACTTGCCGTGCGCGAGACTGACGAGCGGCGACCCCGGCTTCAGAAGGTGCCGTTGTCCGGCGACCTCGTCGAGACTCTTGGGTCGCATGCGCACCGCGAGCGGGACACTGCCCGAGTGCAGTGCCGCTGTCGTGTTTGCCATGATGCAAGGCTAGCCGCACCCGCTGACAACTTCCGCTGCGGGTGCGGCTCGCGAGGTTACTTGACCGCTGCAGCCGCCGCCGCGAGGATCTCGACGTAGTCCTCGATGCCCCAGGTCAGCGAGAGCGCGGTTGGCGGTGAGACCGCTGCCACGAGTTCAACGCCGACGACGGATGCCACCGTGCCGTTTGCGACGGCGGGGATGGTCTGCGCGTGGCTGGTCGACAGGAACGCTTCCTCGGCCTGGTTCGTGTCGGAGTAGAGCACGAGGATGTCGCTGTCGAGCTTGTCGAGCTCTTCGTAGCTCAGCTGGTAGGAGAAGCTCGAATCGCCGTTGGCGAGTTCGTTGACGGCAGGGGCGTCGGTCATGCCGAGGTCGAACAGGAAATCGGCTCGAGCGTCCTCACCCTTGTAGACGTAGAACGTGCCGGCGAAGTCAGCAACGGCGGCGACGGTTTTGCCCGCGAGTTCCGGGTGCGCTTCGGCCTGCTCCGCTGTCACGGCAGCGATGTCCTCCAGCACACGGTCTGCCTCGACGGTCTTGCCAAGCGCCGTCCCGACGGTCGTGACGACCTCGGTCCACGGGGTGGCCCATGGCGCGTCCGGGTAGGCAACGGTCGGTGCGATCTCGCTGAGGAGGTTGTACTGCTCCTCGGTGATTCCCGAGTACACCGCGAGAATCAGGTCTGGCGCCTGCTCGGCGATCTGCTCGTACGCCGGCTCCTCCGTCGACGAAGGGATCATGGCGGGTGCCTCGGCGTCGAGTTCTTCGAGTGCTTCGGCGACCCACGGGAGGACCCCGTTCTCATCGCCGCCGTAGCTCTGTGCTTCCATTCCGACCGGCACGACGCCGAGGGCGACTGCGGCATCCGTCGATCCCCAACCGAGGGTGACGACGCGCTCCGGCTCCGCCTCGATCTCGGTCTCACCGAACGCGTGCTCGATCGCGACGGGGAACGAACCCGTCTCGCCTTGGGCCGCGGGCTCTTCGGTGTCTGCGGCTGGTGCACAGCCGCTCAGGGCAAGGACGCTGGCGGCTGCGGTCGCAAGCAACGCCATTCGGGATCGAGTGAACACAGGAACTCCAGTGGGTCAGGACAAGAACTTAGGTAAGCCTATCCTCATCGACCTCGATCATGTGGCTCTATTCCTACCGTGTCGATCGACGCCGGTTCGCTGTGGCCAGCAGCGCCAGCAAATAGGGCGCACCGAGTACACCGGTGATGACGCCTGCCGGGACCTGCACGTCGCCGGGAACGGCGTGCTGGGCAAGGAAGTCGGCACCGAGTACGAGTGCGGCGCCAACGAGGGCACTCGACACGACCGCGAGTGAGCCGTCGCGGGTGATCCGCTTGGCGACGGGGGCCGAGACGAACGCGACGAAGGCGATGGGTCCCACAAAGGCGGTAGCGACTGCGCACAGTGCGACCGCGACGCCCAGAATGAGCAGCCGCGTGCGTTCCACCCCGATGCCGAGGGCCGCAGCCGTCTCGTCACCGAGCTGCAGGACGCGCAGGCGCTTCCCAAAGACGCCGACGAGGGGCAGCAAAGCGGCCAGCACGACGGCAAGCACAACGATCTCAGACCAGGTCGCTCCCCCGACGCCGCCCACCATCCACACCAGTGCCTGGGACGCGTCACGGACTTCGCCGCGGGTCAGGAGGTAGCCGAGTGCAGACTGGCCGAGGAATGCAACGCCGACCCCGATGAGAACGAATCGATACCCACTGACGCCGCCGCGCCAGGCCAGCAGGTAGATGACCGCGGCCACGAGAAGTGCACCGGTGAACGCACTCGCGGCAACCACCGCGCCGCTCGCACCGAACAGCATGATCGCACCTACAGCTGAGACACTCGCGCCCCCGGAGATCCCGATGATGTCCGGACTCGCGAGGTCGTTTCGCAGCAAGGTCTGGAACAAAGCGCCCGCAACGCCGAACGCGATCCCCGCGAGGATTCCGAGGACCACACGGGGCAGGCGCAGCCGGAAGACGATGACAGTGTCACCGCCAGTGCCCTGCCCGGCCAGGGTGAGCAACAGGTCAGGGATCGGGAGAGTGTACGCACCAACAGCCAGGCTCGTGGCCGCAGCCACGGCAACGAGGACCGCGAGACCGGCGACCACCGGACCAGGTTGCGGCCGACGCCGGCCCGGCGCGGGTGCGACCCGAGGTATTCTTTCGCTCACAATCCGCTCATTCTCGATCGCCGGACCAGGATGATGAGCACGGGGGCGCCGACCACCGCCACGAGCAGCCCCGCTTCGATTTCACCCGGGTAGCTGATCAGCCGCCCGACGATGTCGGCGGCCAGGAGCAGGACCGGACCGAGGACCGCGGCGTACGCGAGGATCCAGCGATAGTCCGGACCTGTGACCGGCCGGACCAGGTGAGGGATAACGAGCCCGACGAAAACGATCGGACCTGCGAGCGCTGTCGCCGCTCCGCAGAGCAGCACGATCGCGACACCGGCAACCGCGCGTGAGAAACCGACGCCGTGGCCGAGCCCTCTCGCGACGTCGTCCCCGAGCGAGAGCACGTTGAGTGTCCTGCCCAGGGAGAGGGCGAGGATGGCGCCGGCACCGAGAAAAGGGAGGAGCGCGGCGACAGTGTCGAGGTCACGATTGACGAGGGAGCCGACAGACCAGAATCGGTAATTGCTGAGCGTGTTGATGTCTGTGATGAGGACAAGAGTGATGATCGAGGTGATGCCGGCGGTGAGCGCGGTCCCCGCGAGTGCGAGCGTCACCGGGGTGGAACCGGCGCCGGCGAGAATACTTATCGCGAACACGAGCGCCGCGGCGGCGGCGGCCCCGATGAACGCAAACCAGATGTAGCCGGATGGATGAGTGACACCGAAAAGCCAGATGGCGATGACGACAGATAGCGAAGCCCCAGCGTTGACACCGAGCAGGCCGGGATCAGCAAGCGGATTGCGGGTCAGTCCCTGCATCAGGGTTCCCGCGAGCGCGAGCGCCGCACCAACGACGAGCCCGATCACCGTGCGCGGGACCCGTAGCTCACGGATCACCACGTGGTCGTTGTTGCCCGGTTCTGGAGAGAACAGTGCGCCAACGACGCTGTCGAGCGGGGTCGCACGCGTCCCGAGGCAGAGACTGAGTACGACAACGACGAGAAGCAGCGCGGCGGCGACGGCGAGTCCCCACCGTCGCCGGGCCTCGGGCCGCCTCACGGGTGCCGCTCGAGTGACCACCGCCGTCATGACCGGCCCAGAACGGGAACCGGGCCTGGAGTGCGCATCCGCTTAGTATGGCATGCCTAACCTAACTAGCTGGAGCGCGCCTCTCCCCGGGCATTTGGTCACGACCAGTCAGTAACCGTAAAGTTCATCGAAGACGGCACCCGGGGTGCTGGCCTTGAGAACCGGCGCACGAGCGCCCATCCGATGGAGGATCCACGTGGCACCCAGCAAGACCGAAGAGCGCCTGGCACGCGAGAATCGTGAACGTCTCAAGGCCTATAAAGCCCGTCGGACGCTGCACGAGTACCGCGTCAAGCGCCGGGTGCGCGACAACTGGATCGCCGGCATCGCGCTCGTGGTCGTCGCGGCTGCGGTGACGGCCGGCCAGGTCGTGTACTTCTCCAACGGCCCAGGCGCGCCGAGCGCGACCTCGACACCGGCACCGACTGAAACGGCACCGTCGGAGACCGCCCCGGCCGGTACGAACACCGGAGACGTGCCAGACGCCGGCCTCGCCGAGGGCAGAGTCTGGACCGGATCGATGACCATCAATGGCATTCCGCTCGGCATTGAGGTCGACGGCGCGGCCGCACCGCAGGCGGTCTCGTCGTTCGTCTCTCTCTCGCAGAACGGCTTCTACGACGGCATCAGCTGTCACCGCCTCACAAACGAAGGCCTCTTCGTCCTCCAGTGCGGCGACCCTGAGGGCACGGGATCGGGCGGCCCTGGTTACAGCTACGGACCCGTCGAAAATGCCCCGGCAGACAACGTCTACCCTGCGGGCACGCTCGCGATGGCCCGACAGTCAAACAACGGCTACAGCATGGGTAGCCAGTTCTTCATCGTTTACGAAGACACCACGCTCGGAGCAGACGAGGCTGGCGGGTACACGGTGCTCGGAAAGGTGACCAGCGGACTCGACGAACTCAGGGCGGATGTCGTCGATGCCGGAATCACTGACGGGCTGACCGACGGCACACCAGCCATCCCCGTCACCATCGAGAACGTTACGGTTCAGTAGCCGGTGTCTGTGACCTTCCCCCGCCGGGAGGGGTCAACGTAATAGGCTGGACCAGAGTTTCCGGTCGCGCAGTTGCGCGACAACCAAGCAAGGTGAGGCACGTGTCTAATTCTGAGCAGCAACCATGGGGTCGCGTTGACGAGTCCGGCGCCGTTTTCGTGCGCGAGGGCGACGATAACTGGCGTGAGGTCGGGCAATTCCCCGATGGCACCCCGGAAGAGGCACTTGCCTACTTCACCCGTAAGTTCACGGAGCTGGCCGGCCAGGTGACGCTCCTCGAGCAGCGCGTTAAGCGTGGCGCCCCGGCCGCGGACGTCGCCAAGGCCGTCTCACACCTCGCCTCCAACCTGGAGAACGCGAACGCCGTCGGCGACCTGGCGAGCCTCAAGGCCCGCGTCGCTGCACTCGACTCGACGGTGGGCGAACTCACCGAGCAGCAGAGCGAAGAAGCCCGCGCCGCCGTTGCCGAGGCGATCGCCGTTCGAACGGCTATCGTCGACGAGGCAGAAAAGCTCGCAGCGCAGGACCCGGCCAAGGCACAGTGGAAGCAGACCACCGAGCAGATCACCGCCCTCTTCGGCCAGTGGCAGACACACCAGCAGGAGGGCCCGAAGCTGCCGAAGGGCGAGGCGAACGAACTCTGGAAGCGATTCCGTACCGCCAAGTCGACGATCGAGCAGAACCGCAGGGCGTTCTTCGCCGAACTTGACTCGGTGCACCGCGACGCGAAGTCCCGCAAGCAGGAACTCATCGACCAGGCTGAGGCTCTGATCCCCAAGGGTGCAGACGGCATCCCCGGATACCGAGCGCTGCTCGAGGAGTGGAAGAAGTCAGGCCGCGCAGGAAAGCGTCACGACGACGCGCTCTGGGCTCGGTTCAAGGCTGCCGGTGACGCGATCTACGCCGCGAAGTCCGAGGTCGACGCCATCGACAACGCCCAGTTCTCGGAGAACCTTGAGGCCAAGCTCGCCCTCCTTGAGGAGGCTGAGCCGCTGCTCGCCGAGACCGACCGGGACAAGCTTCGGTCCGCGCTCGCCTCGATCCAGCGACGCTGGGACGAGATCGGAAAGGTCCCCCGCGATCAGGTTCGCACAGTGGAGGACCGGCTTCGCAAGGTGGAGAACCACCTCAAGAAGCTCGACGAGGACCACTGGACGAAGAACAACCCGGAGACCAAGGCCCGCACCGAAGGACTCGCCGGTCAGCTCAACGCAGCGATCGCCAAACTCGAAGCCGAACTCGACGAGGCGAAGGCCACCGGAGACAAAGCCAAGATCGAGGCTGCGACAGAGGCACTCGAGGCGCGCAAGGTGTGGCTCAACGCCCTGTCCTGACCACGCGTCGTCCACAGCCAAACGGCGGGAGCGAATTCTTCACAGATTTGCTCCCGCCGTTTCTCGTCGGTCAGAGCGGTTCACCCTTGGACCATGCCCCGGTTTCTGCCCTCGGTCCTCAGCACCGGGTTCCTGCCCGTTGCCGAGCTTTACGCTGCAGCGCGCGATGGCGACCTGATGAGGTTCGACGACGTTTTCATCTGCGTCGACGAGCCCGATCGCCGAGAGTTGCGTGCGAGCACGCTCGCGAGTGAGCTGCCACGGCTTCCTGCTGCCAGGCACCTCGTGGCAATGGGCTGGAGCGCGGCCTGGGTATACGGCGCCATCGACGACCCGCCCTGGCAGCACGAGGTGTGCGTTCGGGCAGACGAACGCGCAACGCTCCGGCTTCCGCCCCGGTTCCACCAACGGGAGCTGCGCCTCTCGGACTCCGACGAGACGCGGATAGCGGGGCTGAGGGTGACAACGCCCGCGCGCACCGCTCGCGATCTGGAACGGAAACGCCCCTGCTCCCCGGAATCCGTTGCGGCCATCGCCCGCCTCGAGGTGCTCACCGGAGCGGCAGTCCGCGCGGATCAGCCGCCGTTGACGCGGTAGACGTCGTAAACCGCGTCGATGCGCCTCACCGCGTTGAGGACACGCTCCAGGTGGGTGGTATCCCCCATTTCAAAGACAAAGCGAGAGATGGCCAGACGGTTGTTCGATGTCGATACGGTGGCGGAGAGGATGTTGACGTGGTGCTCACTGAGTACTCGCGTGACATCGCTCAGCAGGCCGGCGCGATCAAGAGCCTCGACCTGAATGTGGACGAGGAACAGGCTCTTGGAGCTCGGTGCCCACTCGACGTCGATCATGCGCTCAGGCTCCTTGAGCAGCTCCTGAACGTTGTGGCAGTCGCTCCTGTGTACAGAAACGCCCGAACCGCGGGTCACGAAACCGACGATATCGTCGCCGGGAACGGGCGTGCAGCACTTCGAGAGCTTCACGAGAATGTCGGGCGCACCCCGAACCAAAACTCCGGAGTCGCTGTGCGTCATCGTGCGGGTGCGACCGCGAACCGGGAAGTCGATCGTGGCCTGCTCAGCCTCGGTGTCTCCCTGAAGGAGGGCAGCGACCTTTTCGAGCACGGACTGGGTCGAGACGTGCCCCTCACCGACCGCGGCGTACAGCGCGGAGACGTCCTCGTACCGCATCTGGGCCGACACCTCGGCGAAGGTGTCCTGGCTCATCAGTTTCTGCAGCGGCAGGTTCTGTTTGCGCATCGCGCGTGCGATGGCATCCTTACCCTGCTCAATGGCTTCGTCGCGACGTTCCTTGGTGAACCACTGACGGATCTTGTTGCGCGCCCGCGTGCTCTTGACGAAGCTCAGCCAGTCCTGGCTGGGACCTGAGTCCGGGTTCTTCGACGTGAAGACCTCGACAACATCGCCGCTGTTGAGCTCTGATTCGAGCGGAACGAGCCTGCCGTTGACCTTCGCACCCATCGTGCGGTGGCCGATCTCGGTGTGCACGGCGTAAGCGAAGTCAACGGGTGTCGCCCCGGCGGGAAGGCCGATGACGCGACCCTTCGGTGTGAAGACGTAGACCTCTTTGGCGCCGATCTCGAACCGGAGCGAGTCGAGGAACTCGCCTGGGTCACTGGTCTCCGCCTGCCAGTCCGAGATGTGCGCGAGCCACACCATGTCGTTCTCTGTCGTCTTCGACGCACCCTTGCCGCCGTTGACGTTCTCTTTGTACTTCCAGTGCGCTGCGACACCGTACTCGGCGTGCTGGTGCATTTCGTGCGTTCGGATCTGGATCTCGACGCTCTTGCCCTGCGGGCCGATCACTGTCGTGTGCAGTGACTGGTAGAGGTTGTACTTCGGGGTCGCTATGTAGTCCTTGAACCGCCCGGGGATCGGAGTCCACCGCGCGTGGATCGCGCCGAGCACCGCATAACAGTCGCGAACAGAATTGACGAGAACCCGGATGCCGACGAGGTCGTAGATCTCGTCGAAGTCACGACCGCGCACGATCATCTTCTGGTAGATCGAGTAGTACTGCTTGGGCCTGCCGACGACCTTGCCACGGATCTTCGCGGCCTTGAGGTCTTCGTTGACCGAGTCGATGACCGTCTGGACGAGTTCTTCCCGCTGCGGGGTACGCTGCCTGACCAGGCTTTCGATCTCGGCGTACAGCTTGGGGTACAGCACGGCGAACGAGAGGTCTTCCAGTTCCCACTTGATGGTCTGGATTCCGAGCCTGTGCGCGAGCGGAGCGTAGATCTCGAGCGTCTCCGTCGCCTTCTTGGCGGCCTTCTCGGCGGGAACGAAGCCCCAGGTACGCGCATTGTGCAGGCGGTCGGCGAGCTTGATCACGAGAACGCGGATGTCCTTGGACATCGCAACGATCATCTTGCGGACGGTCTCCGCCTGGGCGCTTTCGCCGTACTTGACCTTGTCCAGCTTGGTGACGCCGTCGACGAGCATGGCGACTTCGTCGCCGAATTCTGCGCGAAGCTCGTCGAGGCCGTAGTCGGTATCCTCGACCGTGTCGTGCAGGAGAGCCGCTGCGAGGGTCTTCGGTCCGATCCCCAGGTCGGCGAGAATCTGGGCGACCGCGACAGGATGGGTGATGTATGGCTCACCGCTCTGGCGCTTCTGCCCGCGGTGGGCGCGCTCCGCGACGGTATAGGCCCGCTCGATGACCGTGATGTCGGCCTTGGGGTGGTGCAGCCGTGCCGTGCGCACAAGACGATCGACAGCGCCGGCTGGCTGCGCCTTCGAAAAGATCCGAGGGACGAGCCGTCGGAGGGACGCGCTTGACGACTGGGTCTCTGTCATGGCGTCACCTCCGAACCTCTATTATCCCGTACCGTGGCGGTCTAGCGCGCCGCAGCGACAGCGGGCTCGGCGACCGCGCGTGAGCGACCGGCGAGCACTCGGGTGTCGCGCTTTTTGATCTCCGGCTCATTCTGCCTGAACAGCGCATACAGTGGCGCCGCGACGAAGATCGTGGAGTACGTGGCCACGAGGATGCCGACGAAGAGCGACAGGGAGATGTCGCGCAGCGTTTCAGCACCGAGGAGGAAGTCACCGATGAGGAGGATTGACGCAACCGGAAGCGCGGCGACGACCGAGGTGTTGATCGACCGAACGAGCGTCTGGTTGACCGCGAGGTTCACCGATTCAGCGAACGTCCGTGGTGCATTCTCGCCGTCCTCCGTGGTGTTCTCCCGAATCTTGTCGAAGACCACGACAGTGTCATAGAGCGAGTACCCGAGGATCGTGAGGAAGCCGATCACGGCGGCCGGGCTGATCTCGAAGCCACTGAGCGCGTACACACCGAGAGTGATGACGAGAACATCGAGGAGCGCGATCATCGCGGCCGCGGACATCTTCCAGGTGCGGAAGTACAGCGCCATGGTGATGAACGCCAGCGCGAGGAAGATGACGAGTCCCGTGATCGCCTGTCGTGTGACGTCCTGTCCCCACGACGCACCGATGAAGGATGTCGTGACTTCAGACTCGGGGACGTCGAACGCCTTCGCGAGTGCGGTCGTGACGTCGTTTGTGTCCGCCGACGTCAGCTGGTTCGTCTGCACACGAATGGCAGAGTCACCGACCGTTGTGACCTTCGACGCGGCGTCAGGAACGACGCTCTCGACGGCATCCGTCGCCTTGTTCTGATCTGTGCTCTCAACCGAGTTGATGGTGAACTGCGATCCACCGGTGAACTCGATGCTGAGGTTGAAGCCGCCCTTGACGATCGGGACGAGTATCGACGCGAGGACGAGCACAATCGCGACGCTGAACCATACCTTGCGGTTACCGACGAAGTTGAACGAACGCTTCCCTGTGAACAGGTCGTTACCGAATGTGGTGAGGCTGGGCATTAGGAATTCTTCTCCTCAGACTTCTTGCCGGCGCCCGCGGCGACGAGCTCAGCCTGCTTGCGTTCTGCGATTGTTTGCCGTTTCGCTGCCTCACGGCTGGACTTCGTTGACTTGCCTGCGACGCCGGGCTGCGGCGCACGGAACTGTGCCCTGCCCCGGTACACAGCGCCGAGGGCGTTCGGATCGAGTCCGGAGAGCGGGTGACCGCTCGAGAAGAACCGCGTCTGCGCCAGGACCTGCAGGGCCGGGTGTGTGAACAGCAGAACGACGAGGACGTCGATGATCGTCGTGATCCCGAGGGTGAACGCGAATCCCTTCACGTTTCCGACGGCAACCGCGTACAACACAACGGCGGCGAGGAGGTTGACACCCTTCGATGCATAGATGGTGCGCTTGGCGCGCTTCCATCCCGCCTCGACAGCGGACTCGAGCCCTCGTCCGTCGCGAAGCTCATCCCGGATTCTCTCGAAGTAGACGATGAACGAGTCCGCGGTGAATCCGATGGCCACGATGAGTCCGGCGACACCGGCGAGTGAAAGCCGGTAACCGTTGCGCCAGGACAGGATCGCGATCACGAGGTAGGTGAGGACACCGGCGACGACGAGAGAGGCGATCGTCACGAAGCCGAGCAGCCGGTACTGGAAGAGCGTGTAGATGGCGACCAGGACGAGGCCGATGAGCCCGGCGATGATGCCGATCTGCAACTGAGCGGCACCGAGAGTGGCCGAGATGGCCTCTGAACTCAACACGGTGAAGCTGATGGGAAGAGCGCCGTACTTGAGCTGGTCTGCGAGCGACTTCGACGACTCCTGGGTGAAGTTACCCGAGATCTCCGCGTTGCCGTCGGTGATGACGCTGTTGGTCTGCGGAGCCGAGATGACCTGGTTGTCGAGCACGATGGCGAACTGGTTCTGGGGGCTCTGCAGGGCGGTGAGCCGCTGCGTCACGTCCGCGAACTGCTCGGTGCCTTTGCCGTCGAACTCCAGGTTGACGACCCACTGGCCGGTGGTTGCACCGGTCTGGGTGGTCTGCATGCCGTTCGTGGCGTCTTCGATCGTCGATCCCTCGACCTCGACGGGACCGAGGATGTACTTGACGCTGCCGTCGACCTCACACGCGATGATGGGCTTGTCAGCCGGCTGCACAACCCCGGCTTCGACGGGTTGCGCGCAGTCGAAGGCCTGGAACTCGGCCTGCAGCTTTTCGGTGATCTGCGCGAGATCACTCGCGTTGGTCGGTTCCGTCGCCGGAGTGTCGGGAAGCGCTGGATCGGGCGTTGGGTAAGGCGTCTCAACGCCGTCCTCGCCGACGAAAGTGTTTGTGGGGCCGCTTGCGACGAGGACCGGGCGGAACTCGAGCTTCGCCGATGCCTCGATCCGGTTGCGGGTCTCTTCGTCTGCTTCACCGGGGATGGAAACGACGACGTTGTTTCCCTCGGTGTTGATCTCAGCCTCGGAGACACCAGACGCGTCCACGCGCTGCCTGATGATCGAGACGGCCTGGTTGAGCTGCTCCGCGGAGACCGACTCTCCCTCCTCGACGTTGGGCTGCAGAATGATCTGCGTTCCACCTTCGAGGTCAAGCGCGAGCTTGGGTCCCCAGGAGGCGTTACCCCAGACGACACCTCCGGCGAGGATGCCGAAGAGTGCAAGGGTGATAACGCCAAGCCAGATCAGTGAGCGACTCGCTCTACGGATGGGCGTCGACTTCGACTGTGCCAACTACGTACTCAGCTTTCTCTGGCCGTCTCGCACCGCCACTGATGGCGGCACGAGACGCTTCTGGTTTACCTGTGCGGTGACTACCTGCTCAGTGAGACTACTGGTCAGCCTTCTTATCACGTGAATCGGTGACGTCTGTGGACGCATCGAATTCCGTGCGCTGGCCGATTTCAGTGTCGAAGGACGGCGCGACCGCTGCGTCTTCTGTCTCTGCGATAAGAGTGTCATCTGCGATAACCGGCTCGTCTTCGACAACCTTCGCGATGGCCTGACGGTGAACCGTGAGGACGGTTCCCGGGGTGGATTCGAGGAGCACCTTGTTGGTGTCTTCATCCATTTCGAGGATGGTCCCGAAGAGCCCGAACGTGGTCATGACTTCGGCACCCGGCACAACCTTCGAGAGCAATGCTTCCTGGTCCTGCTTGCGCTTCTGTCCGTTGCGGAACATGAAGAAGATGAGGACGGCCAGGATGACCAGCATTCCGATGGTTAATGGATCCATAAGAGGTAAAGACCTTTCGCAGCATCACGGCCGCATGGGAGGGAAATATGGCCGACAGGCCAGCTTGAATTATAGAACACCGGGCAGTAAAGAACCCTGAGGATGCTGAATCCCGAAGTGCTCGAAGGCCTGCTGGGTGGCGACGCGGCCGCGCGGGGTGCGCGTTATGAGGCCGATCCGCACGAGGAACGGCTCAACGACGCTTTCGATGGTCTCCGCCTCTTCGCCGACGGACACGGCGAGGGTGTTGAGTCCGACCGGACCTCCGCCGAAGCGGGTGAGCATAATCTCCATGACAGCGCGGTCGAGGCGGTCGAGGCCGAGTTCGTCGACGTCGTAGAGGGCGAGCGCGGCCCTCACCGCAGAGAGGTCGGCGTCGCCCCCGTGCACCAGGACGTAGTCGCGCACCCGGCGAAGCAGTCGGTTCGCGATACGCGGGGTGCCCCTGCACCGCCCGGCGATCTCGGCGAGCCCCCTGCGGTCGATGCTGAAGGTGAGCATGTCCGCGGCACGGAACAGGACCTGTTCGAGCTCCGGCTCGTCATAGAACTCGAGGTGGGCCGTGAATCCGAACCTGTCACGGAGAGGATTCGGCAGCATCCCTGATCGTGTGGTGGCGCCGACGAGCGTGAACGGGGCCAGATCGAGCGGCACGCTGGTCGCCCCAGCACCCTTGCCAACCATGATGTCGATCCGGAAATCTTCCATCGCGAGGTACAGCATCTCCTCGGCCGACCGCGCCATGCGGTGGATCTCATCGATGAACAAGACCTCACCGGGCACGAGGCTCGAGAGCACAGCGGCCAGGTCGCCGGCATGCTGGATCGCCGGGCCGCTCGACATCCGGAGCGGCTTGTTGCTCTCGTGCGCGACAATCATGGCGAGTGTGGTCTTACCGAGGCCTGGCGGGCCGGCCAGGAGGATGTGGTCGGCGGTACGCCCCTGGATCGCCGCCGCCTGGAGCAGGAGCTGCAGTTGGCCGCGGACCTTCGTCTGGCCGACAAACTCGTCGAGGCTCTTCGGACGCAACGCGCCCTCGAAGACGAGCTCTGCCTCGGAGATCGGCTCTGGAGTTGTGATGTCGAGGTCGCTCACGGGCGGGCCCCTGACGGCCGTGCTGACGTGCTGTGCTGGGCAGGGCCGAGCTGGGCCAGTGCGAGTCGGAGGATCGTCTGCACCGGGGCGGACGCGACATCCGGGTTCGCGCTGAGCACGTCACTGACCACCTGTACGGCGGTTCGTTCGTTCCAGCCGAGCCCGACGAGGGCGACGACGACACTGTCTCCTGCCGCGGGAACAGCCACCGGTGCCTCCGGCGGCGTTGTCACGATGAGCTTGCCCGTGAGGGAGAGAACGATGAGCTTGGCGGTCTTGGGGCCGATGCCGGAAACCTTGCGGAACGCGGCGTCATCTTCGGCGGCAACGGCCGCGGCGATCTGTCCTGGCCCGAGGGCAGACAGCACGCCGAGCGCGGACTTGGGCCCAACCCCGGTGACGCCGGTGAGCAGCTCAAAGACGTGGAGCTGCTCGGTGGTCTCGAAGCCGAACAGCGACAGCGAGTCCTCACGGACGATGAGGCTCGTGTGGATCAGCGCCTGGTCGCCGGCACGTAGAGCGAGCGAGTGCTCGGGCGTAACCTGCACGGCATAGCCGATGCCCCCGACGTCGATGATGACGCTGCTGCCGACGGCAGACAGCACGGTTCCGCGCAGACTTGAGATCACGCGACAAGCCTACGGTGGGCGTCCGACACAGCGGGCACCGCCACGCGCCTCGCTGGTTTACGCGCGACCCCTGGCTGTCTTCTCTGCCCGCGCCCACGCCGCCTGGGCTGGCGTGAGAGCGGCGGCGCCTGACGCGCCTGCCGCGGTCGACGGAGCGCGCAGGCCGCCGCGCCAGGCGTGGCAAATCGCCAGGGCAAGCGCGTCGGCGGCATCAGCGGGCTGGGGCGGCTCAGCGAGGCTCAGAACACGGGCAACCATCGTCTGTACCTGCTTCTTGTCCGCGCTACCGTACCCGGTGATCGCGGCCTTCACCTCTGACGGCGTGTGCAGCCCAACCTGAAGCCCGCGTCGTGCCGCGGCGTGCAGCGCCAGGCCGGATACCTGCGCCGTCCCCATCACGGTGCGCAAGTTGTGCTGCGCGAAGACCCGCTCGACAGCGACAGCGTTCGGCGCGAACTCGTCGAGCGCGGCGTCGATCCCCCGCCCGATCACGAGGAGTCGCTGGTCGATTTCGGCCAGGATATCGCTGCGCACCACGGAGTAGTGCACGAGCACGGCCTTACGGTTTGGCTCGACATCGACCACACCGATTCCGCAGCGGGTGAGGCCGGGATCGATGCCGAGCACCCGAAGGGTCATCGCTCTTAGTCGTCTTCTGACTGGAGTTCGGCCTGTACCTCAGGAGTGAGGTCGTAGTTGCTGTAGATGTTCTGCACGTCGTCAGAGTCTTCGAGCGCGTCGATCAGTTTGAAGATCTTTCGGGCTGTTTCAGCATCGACCTCGACCTTGAGATTCGGGACGAATGCGGCATCCGCGGAGTCGTAGTCGATCCCCGCGTCCTGCAGGGCAGTTCGCGTCGCCACCAGATCTGACGGGTCGGTGATGATCTCGAAGGTCTCGCCCTCGTTGACGACCTCTTCGGCACCCGCGTCGAGAACCGCAGCGAGAATGTCATCCTCTGTGGTGTTTGCCGCGGGAACCACGATGATGCCCTTGCGGGCAAAGTTATACGCGACGCTTCCCGGGTCACCCATCGTGCCGCCGTTGCGGCTCATCAGGGTACGAACGTCAGCCGCCGCGCGGTTCTTGTTGTCGGTGAGACACTCGATCAGCAACGCGACGCCGTTCTGTGCGTAGCCCTCGTACATGATCGTGGTGTAGTCGACGGCGTCTCCGGAGAGACCGGCGCCGCGCTTGACGGCGCGATCGATGTTGTCGTTGGGGACCGAAGTCTTCTTGGCCTTCTGGATCGCGTCAACCAGGGTCGGGTTACCGGAGAGATCCGCGCCGCCCATCTTCGCGGCGACTTCAATATTCTTGATGAGCTTTGCGAACGATTTGGCACGGCGCGAGTCGGTGATCGCCTTCTTGTGCTTCGTCGTTGCCCACTTGGAGTGACCGGACATGTGCTCCCTTACTGGTTCTGTAACCGCACCATTCTAAATCACCCGGGCGTTTGGCGCTGGATTTCGATTATGCGGCGCGGATCTTGGCGAGAAAGTATTCGTGAAAGCGCGTGTCACCCGTCACTTCGGGGTGGAACGAGGTGCCGAGCAGGTTGCCCTGCTCGACGGCGACGACCCGTCCGTCGGCGAGGGCGCCAAGAGGGGTAGCCAGGGGCCCCACTGACTCGACCACCGGTGCCCGGATGAACACGGCGTGAAGCGGATGTGCACCGATGGCGGGAATGTCAAGATCGGTCTCGAACGACTCGGTCTGCGATCCGAACGCGTTCCTGCGCACTGCGACGTCGAGTCCGCCGAGCGACTGCTGGCCCCGGATACCGTCGACGATGGAATCCGCCAGCATGATGAGGCCCGCGCACGTGCCATAGACCGGCAGCCCGGCGCGAATGGCTTCTTTCAGGGGCTCAGCAAGACCGAACGCGCGCGACAGCTTGTCCATGACGCTGGACTCTCCGCCGGGGATCACGAGCCCGTCGACAGCGCTGAGTTCCTCTGGCCTCCGGACGAGTGAGACATCGGCACCCAGACCGCGGAGAACGTTCGCGTGTTCGCGGAAATCGCCCTGGAGGGCGAGGACGCCTACCGTCGGAGCGGGGCTACCAGCCACGCTCAGCGAGGCGGTGAGGTGCCGCGAGGTCGGAAACGTTGATGCCGACCATGGCCTCACCGAGTCCACGCGAGACCTCGGCGATGACCGTCGGGTCGTCGTAGAAAGTTGTCGCCTTCACAACGGCGGCAGCGCGCTTCTCGGGGTTGCCCGACTTAAAGATTCCCGAGCCGACGAAGACACCGTCTGCACCGAGTTGCATCATCATCGCAGCGTCCGCTGGTGTCGCCACACCGCCCGCTGTGAACAAAACAACGGGCAGCTTGCCGGTCTCTGCGATCTCGGCAACGAGTTCGTACGGAGCCTGCAGTTCCTTGGCTGCGACGTACAGTTCGTCCTTCGACATCGACGTCAGCTGCGCAATCTCACTCTTGATCTTGCGGATGTGTTTGGTTGCCTCTGAAACGTCGCCGGTTCCGGCCTCACCCTTCGAACGGATCATCGCCGCACCCTCGTTGATGCGGCGAAGCGCCTCACCGAGGTTGGTTGCACCACACACGAACGGAACGTTGAAGTCCCACTTGTCGATGTGATTGACGTAATCAGCCGGACTCAGCACCTCGGACTCATCGATGTAGTCGACGTTGAGCGCCTGGAGCACCTGGGCCTCGACGAAGTGGCCGATGCGCGCCTTCGCCATCACGGGAATGGACACCTCAGCGATGATCGCCTCGATGAGGTCGGGGTCGCTCATGCGTGCAACGCCGCCCTGTGAACGGATGTCAGCGGGAACCCGCTCGAGCGCCATCACGGCGACGGCGCCGGCGTCTTCAGCAATGCGTGCCTGTTCCGGTGTGACGACGTCCATGATGACGCCACCCTTCAGCATTTCTGCGAGGCCGCGCTTGACGTGATTTGAGCCCTGTTCACCGGTGCTGGTGCTGTTCGTCATAGTGCTCAATCCTAGTTCGCTCTGGTACGGGGAAACCGGGTTGCTTGTTCCGGCAGTGTCAGCCTGTCGTTGTTGCCGGCCAGGCGTCGGCGATGGCTTTGCGCACGTCGCCGAGCAACTGCGGAAGGGCCTTCGTCTTGGCGATGATCGGCAGGAAGTTGGCGTCCTGCGCCCACCGCGGGACGACGTGCTGGTGCAGATGACCGGCAATGCCGGCCCCGGCAACAACACCCTGATTCATTCCAATGTTGAAGCCGTCGTTGCGGGAAACAGTCCTGACTACCCGCATCGCTGTCTGTGTCAGTTCTCCAATCTCAGCGACTTCTTCCGGCGTAGCCAAATCGTACGTCGAAATGTGACGGTAGGGACAGACAAGGAGATGCCCACTGTTGTACGGGAACAGGTTCAGCAGGACGAACGCGTGTGTGCCCCTCGCGACGATGAGGCCATCTTCGTCTGACAGCGTCGGCGCGTGGCAAAACGGGCACTCGTGTTCGTCGGGCTGCTGCCCGTTCTGGATATAGACAAGACGGTGCGGTGTCCACAGGCGCTGGAACTCGTCGGGCACCCCGGCAAGGTGCGCGGCGGACTCCACTGTTGCGCCAGGTCCGATCAACGGGTTACCCGCTGTCGGTTCCTGATCGGCGTAGTCGTCGAGACCTAGTCGAGCCATGCCGTGGAGACCTGCTCGTGTGACGCGATCGCTGAGACGATTTTCTCGATTGCGTCATCGACGGGAATGCCGTTCTGCTGCGTTCCGTCACGGAACCTGAAGCTCACAGCACCTGCGGCACGGTCGTCCTCTCCAGCGATGAGCTGGAACGGGATCTTGGCCTTGGTGTGGGTGCGGATCTTCTTCGGCATACGGTCGTCGCTGTGGTCGACCTGCACGCGGACGCCGCGCCTCTTGAGCCTGGCGGCGATCTCATCGAGGTACGGTGCGTACTCGTCTGCCACAGGGATGCCGATGACCTGGATCGGGCTCAACCACACCGGGAACGCACCGGCGTAGTGCTCGAGCAGGATGGCGAAGAACCGCTCGACCGAGCCGAGGAGCGCGCGGTGGATCATCGCAGGTCGCTGGCGTGTTCCGTCTGCGGCCGTGTACTCGAGTTCGAACAGCTCGGGCTGGTTGAAGTCGAGCTGCACCGTCGAGAGCTGCCAGGTGCGGCCGATGGCGTCGCGCGCCTGCACGGAGATCTTCGGGCCGTAGAACGCGGCTCCGCCTGGATCGTCGACGAGCTCGAGGCCCGAGTCGATGGCGACTTCGCGCAGAGTCTGTGTTGCTGTCTCCCAGACGTCGTCCTCACCGACGAACTTCTCCGGGTCCTTCGTGGAGAGTTCGAGGTAGAAGTCGTCGAGACCGTAGCCGCGGAGGGTCTCGAGAACGAACTGAAGCTGGCGACCCACCTCATCCTTGATCTGGTCCTGCGTGACATAGATGTGGGCGTCGTCCTGGGTGAGGCCGCGCACGCGGGTCAGGCCCGAGAGCGTTCCGCTCTTCTCGTAGCGGTACACGGTCCCGAACTCGGCGAGACGGAGCGGGAGCTCACGGTAGCTGCGGCCACGCGAACGGAAGATCAGGTTGTGCATCGGGCAGTTCATGGGCTTCAGGTAGTAGTCCTGGCCCTGCCTCGTGACGTTGCCGTCGGCATCCGTCTCTTCGTCAAGGTGCATGGGCGGGAACATGCCGTCGCGGTACCAGTTGAGGTGCTGGCTGGTCTCGAACAGGTGCGCCTTGGTGATGTGCGGGGTATTGACCAGCTCGTAGTCGTTCTGGATCAGCTGCTCGCGCAGGTAGTTCTCGATCTCAGACCTGATGATCCCGCCCTTGGGGTGGAATACGGCGAGGCCCGAACCGATCTCATCCGGGAAGCTGAACAGGTCGAGCTCGGCGCCGAGCTTGCGGTGGTCGCGCTTGGCGGCCTCTTCGAGCCGCGACTGGTAGGCACGCAGCTCGTCCTTCGTCGGCCATGCCGTCCCGTAGATGCGCTGCAGCTGCGGGTTCTTCTCCGAACCGCGCCAGTATGCGGCGGCAACCCGGGTCAGGGCGTAGCCGTTGCCGATCATGCGGGTGTTCGGCAGGTGCGGGCCGCGGCAGAGATCTTTCCACTCGGTCTCCCCCGTCTTCGGGTTGACGTTGTCGTAGATGGTGAGCTCTGCTCCCCCGACCTCGACGTTCTCGTCGTTCTGGTCATCGCCTGCTCCACCCTTGAGGCCGATCAGTTCGAGCTTGTACGGCTCGTTCGCCAGCTCTTCCCGTGCCTCGGCGTCGGTCACGACCCGGCGAACGAAACGCTGGCCCTGCCGAATGATGCGGTCCATCTCCTTCGAGAGCGCCTTCAGGTCTTCGGGCGTGAACGAGTCGCGCACATCGAAGTCGTAGTAGAAGCCGTCGGTCACGGGCGGGCCGATACCCAGCCTGGCGTCGGGGTTCACCTTCTGCACCGCCTGCGCAAGAACGTGCGCGGCCGAGTGCCGGAGGATGCTGAGGCCGTCAGGCGAGTCGATGGTGACCGCTTCAACCTCATCGGTGTCGGTGATTGTGGTCGCGAGATCCTTCAGCTCGCCGTTGACGCGCATGGCGACAACAGACCGATCGGTGAATCTCTCGAATCCGTCAGACACGTGGTTTGCTCCTCTGAGTAGTAAGACCCTTCAACTTTAGCGCCGCCGAGACCGCTAGCCGCGCGCGGCGGAGGGTCGTGATTCGCTCTAGAGTGAAGCCATCCAACCCGAATCGGAGTGAATGCCAGTGCCTGCCACGCCAACCCGCCGGACGATTGCAGCGGTCGGGGCGTTCGTCGCCCTAAGCATCGTTCACCTCGTCGCACTGATCGCCGGCCTGCAGCCGCTCGCCGATGGAACCAAGCCGTTCCTCATGCCCGCTCTCGCTGTTGCCGTTCTGTGCGCCGGGGTGCTCAGGTTCGGCCGCGGGGCCTGGCTGCTGCTCGCGGCGCTCGCCCTGAGCTGCGCCGGTGACGTCGCACTGCTGTGGGATTCCAGTACCGCGTTCGTCATTGGCCTCTCCGCGTTCCTCCTGGCGCACGTCGCCTACATCGTGATCTTTGCCGGTTCCACCGGGACCGGAAGGCCGCGAGTGTGGAGCCCGGTCTACGTTGCCTGGCTGGTGGCACTGATGATCGTTCTGGTTCCCCATCTCGGCGCGCTGCTGGTTCCGGTCGTCGGTTACGGCCTGATCATCGCGGGCATGGCCATCACGGCGACCCGGTGCGCACCGAAAGTCATCGTCGGCGCGACACTCTTCCTGCTGTCCGACTCCGTACTGGCCATCAACCGATTCGTTCCCGATGCGAACCTGTGGCAGCCCGGCTTCCTGATCATGCTGACGTACATCGCGGGTCAGGCCCTGATCTCCTGGGGACTCGTCGAATCCTGGCGGGCGGGGACATCCCGGTTCGTGAACCGTGACTCCGGAAAGGTATCCGCATGACGCGCAACGACGAGGCCGTTGAACACTTCACGCGGGACGACCTGACGATGCGCGTTCGACGTCGCGAGGCCCAATCCGCCGCGGCCGGCGAGAACGTCGTCGTCCTCGTGCACGGCATCGGGACCTCGTCGAGATACTTCACCCGGCTCGCCGAGGACCTCTCGGGGTCAGCGACCGTCATCTCGGTCGACCTGCCCGGCTTCGGCCCGAATCGACGGCCGCGCCGCCAACTCGCTGTGGAAGATTTCGGCACGCTCCTCGCCGACTACTTCACCCATGCCGGCCTGGTCTCCCCCGTGCTCGTGGGTCACTCGATGGGCGCGGAGATCGTCGTCGACGCCGCACTGCGTCACCCGGTTTCAGGCGTGACGCTGATCGGGCCGGTCGTCGACGAGCGCGCCAGGAGCGCGTGGCGGCAGGGTATGCGTCTTTTTCGCGACACCTTCCACGAGACCCCGGGAGCCAACTGGATTGTGTTCTCCGACTACCTGCGGAGTGGCATCCGCTGGTTCTTCACTGAACTGCCTGCCATGCTCGCGTATCGCACCGAGGAGCACCTGCCTCGCGTCCAGGCGCCGGTGCTGATCATTCGGGGAGACCAGGATCCGGTCGCCCCCCAGGGCTGGGTCGATTCACTGGGACGCCAGGGGCGCTTTACGCGCGTTGTCTCGGTACCCGGTGGAGGCCACGTCGTGCAGCACACTCAGTCCGCAGCCGTTGCCGCGGAGATACGCCTGTTGATCTCGGGCGACTCCCGGCTCACTCAGCAGGAAGTGCAGCCTGCTTACCCCAGCGCTTTCGAGGACGAGGCTGCGGAGCGATAGGCACCGGGCGGGGGTCCCGCCACACCTTGATGATGGCCCACGTCACCGCAGCGATCGGGACAGCGAGAACCGCTCCGATGATGCCGGCGACGATGGTGCCTGCGGTCAGGGCGACGAGGATGACGAGCGGGTGCAGCTTGAGCGACTGAGCCATCACGACGGGCTGCAGGAAGTTGCCCTCGAGCTGGTTCACGCCGACGGCGATGGCGATCACGATGAGGGCGATCACCGGGCCGTTGTCGGTTCCGACGAGAGCGACGAGAGCGGCAAGAACGCTCGCGACGGTCGCTCCGACGAGCGGCACGAAACTCGCGACGAAGACGATCACGGCGAGCGGGAGTGCAAGCGGCACCCCGAGGATGACGAGGCCGAGCCCGATGAAGAACGCGTCGACGAACGCGATGATCGCTGTTCCACGAACGTAACCGCCGAGCACGCGAACCGCGGTGTGGCCGATGCGGTGTCCGCGGTCGAGGGCCGCTCCCTTGAACGGACGGAGGAAGAACTCCCAGATCGTGTCGCCGTCCTTGAGGAAGAAGAACAGGATCACCAGAACGAGCACAGCCCCGGTGATGATGTTCGCCGCGGCGGAAACGCCAGCGAGCGCTCCTGAGCCGAACTGGGCGCTCGTGACGAAATCGATGACGGCATCCCGTGCCTCTTCGATCTGTTTCTGATCAATCGGGAGAGGCCCGGTGAGCAGGTAGTCATAAAGGCGTTCGATGCCCTCGACCGCTGAGTCGGCGAGTTCGCCCCACTGGTTCCTCACGGCGAAGACGATGAGCGTGACCACGCCGCCGAAAATCAGGATGCCGCTGAGCAACGCGACCCACGCGGCGAGAATGGGAGGCATGAAGCGACGCAGCCAGCTGATCACGGGTGCAGCAGCCGCGGCAATGACGATTGCGATCAGCAAGGGGATGACCACGAGCTTGAGCTGCATCATGCCGAGGACGACGACGGCTGCGAGAGCAATGATCGCGAGGATCTGGATGCTCCTGACTCCGACAGTCCCCAGCCGGTCGGTCCACAGCGTGCGGAGGGAGGGTCGTTCGCCATCGATGTCTGTGCTCATGGCCCCAGCCTAGTTAGTGCGCACACCCGCGTACGGTACTTGCGGTGGGACCTGTCGTCAAGGTATGGACTCGGCTGCTCGGCGGCGCGTACAAAGGAGGGATGAAGGCACTTACCTGGCAAGCAAAACGTTCAGTTTCCGTTGAAACAGTCCCCGATCCCGTGATTCAGGAACCGACGGATGTCGTCATCCGCGTCACATCCGCCGCGATCTGCGGCTCGGATCTGCACCTCTACGAAACGTTCGGACCATTCCTGCACAAGGGCGACGTTCTCGGACACGAGACCATGGGCGTCGTTGAAGAAGTGGGCTCGGCTGTCACTCGCCTCTCCCCCGGTGACCGCGTGGTCATTCCGTTCGTCATCGCCTGCGGCCACTGCTACATGTGCTCCCGCGGGCTCCACTCGCAGTGCGAGACAACGCAGAACACCGACCAGGGCACCGGCGCATCCCTCTACGGTTACACCGAGCTCTACGGTTCAGTGCCGGGAGGGCAGGCCGAGCGCCTGCGTGTACCGCTCGCGGACTTCAACGCCACGAAGGTCGGACACGATCTGCCCGACGACCGCTACCTCTTCCTGAGCGACATTCTGCCAACGGCCTGGCAGGGAGTGAAGTACGCGAACCTGCCCGATGACGGCATCCTGACGGTGATGGGCCTCGGGCCCGTCGGTCAGTTCGCTGCACGTATCGGCAAATACCTCGGCCACCGCGTGCTCGCGGTCGAGCCGGTTCCCGAGCGGCGCGCGATGGCGGAGCGCTACGGCGTCGAGACCTTCGACCTCACCGATGACGTGGTCGAGCGCCTGCGTGACGCAACCGACGGCCGGGGCGCCGACAGCGTAGTTGAAGCCGTCGGCATGGAGGCGCACGGCAGCCCCGGCGCTGCTTTCGCCCAGGGCGCAGTCGGCCTCCTGCCCGATGGAATCGCCAAGAAGCTGATGGACACCGTCGGCCTCGACCGGACGGCGGCGCTCTACGCGTCGTTCGATTCCGTCCGCCGCGGCGGCACTGTGTCGCTCAGCGGCGTCTACGCGGGAGAGGCTGACCCGTTCCCGATGAAGACCCTCTTCGACAAGCAGGTCGGGATCCGGATGGGCCAGTGCAATGTGCAGCACTGGCGCGACGAGTTGATCCCGCTCGTCGAGGACCCCTCCGATCCGCTCGGTGTCGAAGACCTCGTGACGCACCGGGTTCCCCTCGACAAGGCACCGGAGATGTACGAGATGTTCCAGAAGAAGGAAAACGGCTGCATCAAGGTGGTGCTGAAGCCGTAACCCCGCCGAACGCATCACTTCCGGTCGAGCACATCAGTTCCGCCTGGTGTTCTCGACCGGAACTGATGCTTTCGCACTAGGAGTGGCCGTGGCCAAATGGTCGCTCGCGGAACGCACAGCAGGACACACGGATGCCGACGTCGCCTTCCTCCGGATGCCGGTCGCGCGGGTCACCGCAACCCTCTAGAAGAGCAGAGCCACGAGTGCCACGAGCGGTGGCACGGTCTCGGAGATCGCTCCCCCGATGCCTTTGCCGCGCTCGCGGCCGAGCGCCATCCTGTCCGCAGCGAAAAGCGCGAGCCCGCTCAGCACCATGAACAGGCAGATGTAGACGACGAGTGTAATTCCGACGGTCACACTTCCCGTTGCCCACAGAACGACCCCGGTGATAAGGCCAAGGGCGAGGAAGAGGTTGTAGAAGCCGACACAGAATGCCCACAGGTGCACGGCGGGAACATCCGTCGTGGCGACGGCAAACACCTTCTGGTGAACGCCGGGCCGGGTGAACAGCACTGACTCCCAGGCGAAGACAAGGATGTGGATGCCCGCAGCGAGTAGCGCGAACACCCACACCACGATTGTCATGTCACAGCCTCCGTTTCCATGGAGACGGCGTGCCGGCCAAGGACGGCGAGGACGTCAGCCATTGATTCCTCGAGCGGCCGGTCGTGGGGCACCGAGGCGTCGAGGTCGGCGTGGAACCGGCCCATCCCGCCGGTGAGGGCGAAGACGAGGAACCGCGCCGTCGGAGTCAGCACGGTGAATGTGTGCAAAGCGCCGGGTGGGATGGCGACGGATGCTCCCGGGCCGAGTTCATAACCCTGCTGTTCGATCTGAACCAGGATTCTGCCCGAGAGCATGTAGTACGTCTTGCCCCACCCCGTGCGGTGCAGCGGGGTCGGAGCGTTGCGGTCTGAGGACGTCGACGCGCCGTGGGGCGCATCGATCTCGAAGAGCTCGTAGGCGTCTTCGGTGTGACGACTGTCCACCTTGACGGTAAGGGTGGCGTCTGGGGCGTACAGCCGGGCACCATCGCCCGCGTCGGTGAATTGCGGTAAGGAGTTCATGCCGCAACGCTAGGAAGCCCTCGAGCCGCCGACCATCCCAGAAAACGGGGAATGACGGGCCAGCGCCCAGGTGCGATACTGGGCGCATGTGGGAGGAACGTGCCTACCGCGCCCGTCGGGACATCACAGCGCTGGCCACAGCGGGGCTGAGCGTGAGTGACCTGCACGCCGAGGCGATCCGCATTATCGGTCGTGATGTGAAGGCTGAGCTGACCTGCTGGGCGACGATCGATCCCGAAACGCTCGTGATCAGCACGATGACGAGCGGCGAGACGCGGGTTCCTGCCCGGTTCGAACCGTTGCTTGCCGACGCCGAGTACTCCGGGAGCGAACCACACACCTTCGCCTCGATGGCGAAGCGCAAAGAGGCGCTCACGCGGATGTCCGACCTCCCCCTGCGTGAACACGGCGCGAGCGCACGCTACCGCAACGTCTGGCGCCCGCTGGGGGTGAAGGAAGAGGTCCGGGTGCTGTTCGACTGCGGTGGCGCCTGCTGGGGCGGGGCCGGCCTCGTGCGTGCCGGCATGGACTTCACGAACCGTGAACTGGAATACCTCGCCGCGCTCGCGCCGGTGATCGCCGGAGCGACCCGGTCAGCCGTGCGCTCAGAGCTGGCCGGAAGCGGACCCGGTGTTGCGCCGGCAATCGTGCTTCTTGACGCCAGCGGTGAGCTTCGTTCGGCGACCCCGGAGGCGAAACTCTGGGAGGCCCAGGTCAACGAGGGCGAACCCGGCCGGTTCATGCTGATGATGCGGATCATGGCGCTGGGCGCGAGGGGCACGACAACCGGTGCCTTCCGTGCCACTGTGCGTGACGGCCACGGCGGCTGGGCGCTCCTGCAATCCAGCCTGCTCGTCGGCGACGACACCGACGACGTGGCCATCTCGATCGCGCCAGCAGGTGGTGAGCAGCTCACCTCGATCCTTCTCGTCGCTTACGGACTGTCTCCGCGGGAGTGCGAGGTGTGTCGTGAGGTGATGTCCGGGCATCCCACCGCGGTCATCGCGCGTCGACTGCTTGTCTCCCAAAACACGGTGCAGGATCACCTCAAGTCAATATTTCTCAAGACCGGTGTTCGCAGTCGTGGCGAACTCGTGGCCCGGCTTCGGCCGCGGCAGGAATCGGCAGACGAGGAACTCCTGCAGAAATAGTCCCGGGTTAACGACAGAAGCCCGGACATTTCTGTCCGGGCTTCTTCTGTGTGAGCGATACTGGGATCGAACCAGCTGAACCGCGGCGCATGCGGTTCAGAGGGCGCTGGCTCGATCCCCGGGTTAACGACAGAAGCCCGGACATTTCTGTCCGGGCTTCTTCTGGGTGAGCGATACTGGGATCGAACCAGCGACCTCTTCCGTGTCAGGGAAGCGCGCTACCGCTGCGCCAATCGCTCAAGGTCATTCAATTTTACTTCATTCGAGTGGTGAGGTGGCGACGGGATTCGAACCCGTGTGGACGGCTTTGCAGGCCGCTGCCTCGCCTCTCGGCCACGCCACCGCGTGTGGGGTTGCCCACATGCCGTGGTCAGTCGAAAGACTGACCCCAAACACTCGAGCGGATGACGAGATTCGAACTCGCGACCCTCACCTTGGCAAGGTGATGCGCTACCACTGCGCCACATCCGCATTGCCGGTATCTCTCCGGCTTTGCTACTCGCATTTCTGCGTGCGTTGAAGACTCTACTTGATGTTTCCCCGAGAAACCAAATCGAGTCGCTCGGGTCTTTTTCGTGTCGTTGTCAGAACGGATGCCACGGCCAAATGGTCTGCGAGACGCCTCTCGGTCGGCTAACATAAGACGGCGTTGTGAACTTCTTGCGAGTTCATTACGGGCGATTGGCGCAGTTGGTAGCGCGCTTCCTTCACACGGAAGAGGTCATCGGTTCGAGTCCGGTATCGCCCACCACCAAGGCTCGCGGATTCCGCGGGCCTTTTTTCGTTTTACGCCGTTTTCCTGCTCCGGACCGTGTGTCCGCTGCCCGGGGCTCCCCACCCTCGCCTCTCGCGTCCCCTGAGCATCCCTGTGCCGGTCTTCCTGGGAAAGCCCACCGGGAGCTATCCGTCGATCTGGGCGGTCTACGAGTGATTCAACGGTTCGCCATACACCGACGATTCCGTTGAGGACGAGGCCGCCGCCAGGGCCCTCGCGGACTTCCTCATCCACCTGCGTCGCATCGACGTCGCTGATGCGCCCAGCGCGGGACGGAGGCCCCTCGCCGAGCTCGATGCGATGACTCGGGAGGCCCTCACCGCATCGAGTGACCTCATCGACGCAGGAAAGGCACTGACGGCGTGGAGTCATGCGCTGACGGCACCGGTGTGGGACGGCACTCCCGTGTGGATTCACACCGACCTGTTGCGACCAAACCTGCTCGTACGCGACGGGCGGATTACGGCGGTCATCGACCGGGGTGGCGCTGGCGCCGGAGATCCGGCAGCCCATGTGATTGCCGCGTGGACCGTCTTCGGCTCGACCGGCCGCGCGGCGTTCAGAGCGGCTCTCATGTCGACCAACAAACACTGGACCGCGCGCGCGGATTCGCCCTCCATCAGGCGGCGATGATCATTCCTTACTACCGAACCTCGAACCCGGCCTTCGTCTCGAGTGCAGTCCGCACCGTCGAGCAGGTCATCGCCGACTTTTCCTAGTCGCGAGAAGGCTCCGCGGTGGGGATGATGCGCAGGACCACCGATTTGTCCGCCACCGACCGTCGAAGTTTTCCCGCTGCCCGGATGGCCCTGTATCGCGCGCCGTACTTCCGCTCAAGCGCCGCGTCGATCACCGCGCGGCTCTCGGCGTCCTCGAGGACGCTGGCCGTCCCGGTGACCGCCGTGGCTCCTGGCCGAACGCTCCCCCGTACGTCGCACGGCAGAAGGTGTACCGACGGGTTGTTGCGGATTCGTTTCACTTTGCCGGATTCGCCTGAGGTGGTCACGAGCAGGCCACCGAGACCCTCAACCACCCACACAGGCGTCGAAACAGGCGCACCCGTTGACCGGAAGGTCGTCAGCAGTACATAGGGCTCAGCTGACAAGTCGTTGGTTACCGGCGGGCCAGCGGAGTGCGTGTTGCTCATGGGTGACGAGCCTAGCCCGATGAACCCGGGCCGGTGCCGACCCCAACAGGTTCGACACCGGCCCGAGCGACCGACACAAAAGTGTCAGCCCAGGTACTTGTTCAGCAGCGGGCTGGTCACCGTCACCCTCGTGAGCTTGCCGAGGGACATCGGAGGATTCGAATTATCCATCGCCAGTGCATCACGCGTCACATAGATGCTGGTGCCGACGATTTCGATAGCCGCTGGCGCCGCGACAGGCAATGCCGCGACCGGCCTTCCGCCCCACGGCAACACGAGCGAAACCTGGCCGGTTCCACGCGGCCCACCGAACAACTCAGTCACGAGGATCACCCCGGTGCTCTGCGACACCGCGAGGCCGGTGGTGCCCACGAATCCGGTTGCAACCGTCACGATCTGCCCGGATGCCGGATTCACCTTGATGACGGAACCGCGCATACCCAGACTCGCGTCCTCAGGTCCGCCGGGGAGCGACGTCACGTACAACCAGCCGTCAGGCCCGACCTCAACGTCGGTGGGAACACCCTCGAACCTGTATGAACCGCCAACGGAGCAGGCAGGGAATCCGAACTGCCCTGCAATCTCGGCGGTGACGACGACGGGAGCGGTAGCGGGAAGAACCGCGACCGTCGAGACCGAACCGTCGTAGCCCACCCTGAGAATGGCGTTTGCCCCGGCATCCGCGACGTACACACCGTCGGCCGTGGCGGCCGAAGCGTACGGGTGCGTATCGACGATTCCCGTGTACGCGGGCGGACCAGCTGGCCCTGCCGGGTCGAACTGGTCGAGGCAGGACTGCGGAAGATCGACGAAGCCGTAACTGTTCGACTGGTCTGGATTCGTCTCATTCTCGTGGGCGAAGAGGTCAGCAACCTGAACCGGCGCACCCTGGCCGGTCACGCTCATGAGATACGCACTCGAGTGGGTCTGTGGCTCGAGCTGGGCGTAATAAATCGTCCCGCCCCGGCTCGACACCGCGCTGATCTCCAACCCGGGGGCGCTTGCGACGGTCGAGGTCGATTTGTCGGGGTTCACTCGCGTCAGTACGCCAGCGAAGTTCTGCGTGACATAGGCCACCCCGGTGCTGTCGACCTCGAGTGAAAGCGGCGTTGTCAGCCCCGTCGCAAGTGTGGTTTGGGAAACACTGACCGGTGGCGCTGAGAGGGCGGTTGCCGGGGAGGCAATCGCCACGGTGGCAAGGGCCGCGGCAGCAGTCGCCGCGGTCACTCTCAATAATCTCACTTCGATACTCCCTTTGCTTGGAAACAAAACAGAGAAGCCACGAGGTCATCGCTGGGTTTCGGCGCTGGGCAGGAGTCTGGGGCAGGAGTTCGGGGCAGAGAGACTAACGCATCATTGCGAGTCCATCATGAAGCACTCTCACATTTGCGAAGCGTACTCACGATCCCGACAGTTGTCGAGGCTCCGCATCGGCAGAAACGTAACTGGTCGTCACGAGAATCGGGCGGTGGTCGGAAGCGCCGCGCGGCAGTGTCTTCACATCGTCGATGCCCATGTTGACGGAGGTCACGAAGTCGAAATGCCCGCGGAAAATCTTGTACCTGGAGTACGTCCTGGCGTTGCTGAGCGAGAGCTCGTACCCCATTTCCTGGATCCGGCGACGCAGGTTGTTCTTGAAGATCGGGTAGTTGAAATCTCCGACCATCACGGTGGGGATGCCAGCGGCCAGCGAGCCAAGCTCCCGGTGAGCCGTGGAAATCTGCTTCCGCCGCAACGAGTTGGGGGCGGTCAGCGGTGCAGCGTGGAACGACGCAACCAGGATCTCGCGCTCGGCCTCCCTGTCGTAGAGGCGTGACGCGATCAGTCGCTCGTTCGCCGGTGAAAACAACTTGTCGTGCATCGACTTCTTGAGCTCGAACGCCGTCGTATCCCCGATGGTGAATCGGTCTTCGTTCGCATAAATGGCGAGGCCGAGCCGATTCGCCTTTGTCGCGTCGGCGAGGCGCAGGTGCCCCACCTTCTCGGGCAGAAGAACCGCATCCGCTTCCTGAAGGCAAAGCACGTCGACGTCATAGAGGCGTTCGATGTCGACGAGCTCTGCGCTGGCGGCGTGCTTGCGAAGGTTATAACTGACGATTCTGATGAGCTGTCCCCCGGTATGGCGAAAGTGCTATTGCACAAATTGTAGTAAGGCAGGATGTGGATTTAGTGCCAGCCGTAGCGGTCCCTGAGAGCGGCCGCAACGCCGACGTAGGAACTCTTGTCGATGGCGGATGCCTCTCGTCGCATTCCGGCCGGGGATACGCGGAACACCCGTCCGACGTTGACCCAGCTGGGCCGGCCTTGCTGGTCCCACGGCCCGCTCCCGATGGACACGAAGTCGCGTGAACCGTCGTGGGGTTTTGAGGTGAGCTGCACGGCAAGGCGAGTGCCCGCCCGCTCTTCGGCGACGATCAGCACCGGGCGGTCCTTTCCTCTGCCGTCGCGTTCCTCGTACGGCACCCACGTCCACACGATCTCGCCGGGGTCCGGATCCCCGTCGGTTGACGGCACGTAGGTCATCCGCACCCTGCCGATCGACGTTGGGTCCACCTCGACGGTGGCGAACTCGCCGGACCTGCCCTGCTCGTCCAGGCCGCGCTGCTGCCGCTGCACCGGGGTCGATCGGGCATCCGACCCCGCCACTTTCGCCGTTTGCCGTTTCAGCGAGCCGACCAGCGAGCGAAGAACGCTCCCGAATGAACTCATGGCACTCTCTTCCCGACGTGATCCGGCGCCATCCAGCGCCGCCGACCGACCATCCTAATCACCCGCACGTCTGAACGGCCGCACGTCCGCACGATCCGCACGCTGGGCATCCGCACGCCTGGGCATCCACAGATTCGTCTCAGCACAGCAGAACGGGATGCCGCCGTCAGGCGACACCCCGTTCTGTCATGGACGCTCTGCGCGTCAGACCACTTCGAGCGTCAGACCACTTCGAGGGCGTAGCCCTCTTCGCCGTGAACGCTCGTGTCGACGCCTGCGATTTCGTCTTCGTTCTTCACCCGGAAGCCCAGCGTCTTCTGGATCGCGAAGCCGATGGCGAGTGCCACGATGAACGAGTAGGCGAGGACCGCGAATGCTGCGATCGCCTGGACGATCAGCTGCTCGAAGCCGCCACCGAGGAACAGGCCGGTGTTGGTAGCGAAGAAGCCGAGGTACAGGGTTCCCACGAGACCACCGACGAGGTGGATGCCAACAACATCGAGCGAGTCATCGAATCCGAACTTGAACTTCAGTTCGATGGCGAGGGCACACACGGCACCGGTGATGACACCGAGGAGGAGGGCCCAGCCCGGCGTGAGGTTCGCACAGGCCGGTGTGATGGCGACGAGGCCGGCGACGGCTCCCGATGCAGCTCCGACGCTCGTTGCCTTGCCGTCCTTGAGCTTCTCGACGATGAGCCAGCCGATGATGGCCGCTGCGGTCGCACCGAGGGTGTTGATCACGATCAGTCCGACGTTCTCGAGACCGTTCAGCCACTCGGCACCGGCGTTGAACCCGAACCAGCCGAACCAGAGGATCGATGCACCGAGGAGAGTGAGGGGAACGTTGTGCGGCTTCTGGATTCCCTTCTGGAAACCGACACGCTTGCCGAGAACGAGGGCGAGTGCGAGCGCCGCAGCACCAGCGTTGATGTGAACAGCCGTTCCACCCGCGTAGTCGATGACCCCGATTCCTGCGTCTTCACCGAAGAGCGTTGTGCCGAGGTTCATAATCCAGCCACCGCCCCAGACCCACGCGGCGATCGGGAAGTACCCGATAGTCGCGAAGATGCCGGCGAAAATCATCCAGGCACCGAACTTTGCGCGGTCTGCGATGGCTCCGGAGATGAGCGCGATAGTGATGATGGCGAAGGTCGCACCGTATGCGGCGCCAACCAGGTCAGTGTTGCCCGACTCGCCCTGCGCGAGGGCGGTGAGTCCAAAGTCGGCGAAGGGGTTGCCGGCAAAATCGGTGGGGTTTGCCACAGCGCTCATGTTGAATCCGTAGAGGATCCACAGCACGCTGATCAGGCCGAGCGCCCCAAAGCTCATCATCATCATGCTGATGACGCTCTTCGCTTTGACGAGGCCGCCGTAGAAGAATGCGACGCCGGGGGTCATCACCAGTACGAGTGCTGTCGCGGTGATCCCCCAGGCAATGCTGCCGGTGTCCATATCGTGTCCTTAGTTCTCTCGAGTGCATCGGGCTGACCGAGACTGACGCGCTGGGCGCTTGTCGGTGTGGGTTCAGCTTGCGCTCCGGAGGTTTCGGACGCGGTGCATTCGATGTTTCGGGACTGTTACGGAGGTCCTGCCTGTGTAAAACCCGTGTTACGCGCCCCTACGAACCTCTCGTCAGTGCGATCATCCGCGACATGGAACGCAGGTACTTCTTGCGGTAGCCACCGGAGAGCATGTCTCCCCCGAACACCTCATCAAGGGGAACACCCGTCGCGTGGATCGGGATCTGTGCGTCATAGACCCGGTCGATGAAGGCGACGAGGCGAAGGGCCTCCGTCTGCGACTGGAGTTCGTGGACGTCCCGCAACCCGATCTCATCGAGACCGGAGATGAGCTTGATGTACCGCGACGGGTGCACGCCGGCGAGATGACCGATCACCGTGTCGAAGCTGTCGTCTGAGACCGTCTTTCCGGATTCCATCGCCGCGGTGAGTCGTGACTCATACTCGTTGCTGTCGACGGCCGCCGCGTGACCCTCGATGGACCGTCTGCGGTAGTCCTCCCCGTCGATCCTGAGCGTGGTGAAGTGGTCGGACATCGCGTGGATCTCGCGCAGGAAGTCAGCGGCGGCGAAGCGCCCCTCGCCGAGCGCGTTCGGCGGGGTGTTCGAGGTGGCGGCGATCCGTGTTCCGGATGCCACGAGCTCGGTGAGCAGTCGCGTCATCATCATCGTGTCGCCCGGGTCGTCGAGTTCGAACTCGTCGATGCAGATGAGCGTCGAGCCGCGAAGGGATTCGACCGCATTGGCGTAGCCAAGGGCACCGACGAGCGCCGTGTACTCGATGAACGTGCCGAAATACTTGCGCGGGCCGGGAGCCGCGTGCCAGAGCGCCGCAAGGAGGTGCGTCTTACCGACGCCGAAACCACCGTCGAGGTACACGCCTGGCTTCACATCCGGCGCCTTCTTCTTCCGGCCGAAGAACCCGCCGGATGACTTCGCGGCGCCCCAGCTGCCGGCGAACGCGCCGAGCAGGTCGACAGCCTCCTGCTGTGATGCAAACGCGGCATCCGGGCGGTAGCTCTCGAAGCTGGCATCCGCGAACTGGGGTGGCGGCGTCAGACTCGCCGCAATCTCAGCCCCTGTGGTCTCGGGATTGCGATCCGCGATGCTGACGCGGACGGAGGACGAAAGGTTTGTCATGGGAGAATACCTCGTGTGTCGAAGTCTTACGGCGGGGTATGACTTCAGCCGCAATCGTGCGTGATTCCGCTCATCAAGCGGAGTTTCCAGCCTAATCCCCCGCGTGCCGCCCACGGAACGCTCGCGAGATACAACCTCCGGAGGTAGCCCATGTCTGTCGAACGCGACTCATCGACCGAAAAGTTCGCCGAATACGCGCACCCGGAACGCCTGGTCTCGACCGCGTGGCTTCAGGAACGCCTCGGCCAGCCAGGACTCGTCGTCGTCGAATCGGATGAGGACGTGCTTCTGTACGAGACCGGCCACATTCCCGGTTCGGTCAAGATCGACTGGCACACAGACCTCAACGACCCGGTGCAGCGCGACTACATCAACGGTGAAGGGTTCGCCGAACTGATGTCAGCCAAAGGCATCGCCAGGGATGACACGGTCGTCATCTACGGTGACAAGAACAACTGGTGGGCCGCGTACACGCTGTGGGTGTTCACCCTGTTCGGGCACAACGACGTCCGACTCCTCGATGGCGGGCGCGACAAGTGGATCGCTGAGGGGCGAGACTTCACGACGGATGCCACCACAAGAGAGCCCGTTGAATACCCGATCGTCGAGCGCGATGACTCGGTGATCCGGGCGTATAAAGATGACGTCCTCGCCCACCTCGGCAATCCCCTGATCGATGTCAGGTCGCCTGAGGAGTACAGCGGCCAGCGGACGACCGCTCCCGCGTACCCGGAAGAGGGCGCACTCAGGGCCGGTCACATCCCGACCGCGAAGAACGTGCCATGGGGCCAGGCCGTGGCGCCGGACGGCACGTTCAAGCCGCTCGCCGAGTTGACCGCCGTCTACAAGGACGGTGCCGGCCTGTCCGATGGGGACTCGGTTGTCGCGTACTGCCGGATCGGTGAGCGCTCGAGCCACACCTGGTTCGTGCTGCACCACCTGCTCGGCTTCTCGGACGTTCGCAACTACGACGGTTCGTGGACCGAGTGGGGCAGCGCCGTTCGCGTACCCATCGCCGTCGGTTCAGAGCCGGGTGACAGGCTCTGATGGCAGAATCGAACCGATGACCGAGATTACGCTCCCCGCCCAGCTCGCCGAGATTCGCGACGACTTCCTCGAACTCGACGAGAAATCGCGCCTGCAGCTCCTGCTCGAGTTCTCGCAGGAACTCCCGGAGCTGCCTCCGCACTATGCCGATCACGAGGACCTGCTCGAACGGGTCATCGAGTGCCAGTCTCCCGTCTACATCTTTGTGGACGTCACTGACGGTGCCGTCCACCTGCACGCGACCGCACCACGTGAGTCACCGACGACGCGGGGATTCGCCAGTATTCTTGCGCAGGCCATCGAGGGACTGAGCCCGGACGAGGTCCTCGCGATTCCGGACGACTTCCCCCAGATGCTCGGCCTCACCCGGATCGTGTCACCGCTTCGCCTCAACGGGATGAACGGAATGCTGCGGCGCATCAAACGCCAGTTGTCGGAGCGGGTCGCCGCTTAGGAGCACAAGACTGGAGTTGCCGCGCGGATCAGTGCTCGGCGCGGATCAGTGCTCGGCGAGCCATTCCCTGATGGACTGGTTCCACCGATCGGCGTCGAAGTTCCAGAGCTTCGTGTGCCGAGCGGTAGAGAACGGTACGAAGGTAGCAAGGTCCGAGCGCTTCTCGGCGAGCCGTCGCGCACCGTCCGCCGGGACGAAGCCGTCGTCGTCGCTGTGCAGCACGAGCATCGGCGTGGTGAGTTCATCCGCCCTGTCGACCATATTGAGCGCGGGAAAGTTGAGGGCGGAGTGCTGGCCGGTCAGCGCTCTGCCCCAGTCGTTACTGATCGCCGCGATCGCTGCTCGCCGAACCGCGACCGGGATGCGCCCGGCGTCAGCCTGGTAGTCGAGCACGCTGCCCCAGTCGACAACGGCCGACTCGAGGATCAGCCCGGAGATGAGGTCGGCTCGGTCTGCCCTGAGGGATGCCTGGAGCGAGATGACCCCGCCCATCGACCAGCCCATGAGGACGACGGTTTTCGCGCCGTGCGTCGCAGCGAACTCGAGAGCGGCCTCGACGTCCTGCCATTCGGTATCGCCGAGCCCGTAAAGCCCGTCGCTGCTCCTGGGCGCATCCCCGTCGTTGCGGTAGGAGATGAGCAGCGCCGTGCACCCTGACTCGTGCAGCACCGGCACAGCGCGAAGGCACTCGCTGCGAGTCGTGCCCCTGCCGTGCACGGCGATGACCCAGCGATCAGAGTCCGGATCGGCGGGAAACAGCCAGGCGGGTGCCGGTCCGACCTCGGTCTGAATAATCTCCTCGCTCCACGGGAGTCCGAGCTCGTCCGGGCGGGAGTAATACCAGCCACTGAAAGTCGCGGGTCCCGACGTCGGCAGGTCGTCGAGTTCTTCTCTGTCATTGAGCAGCGCGCGGGTGACGGTGGATGCGTCCTGCGTCAGGATCGGGCCGAGCTTCAGATAACGCCCGGCCGGCCCGAGCCACAGGCCATACCTGCCCGGCAGGTCGGTATCCGGATTGCGGACGAGGGTGATGGTCGCCGCACCGGGATCAAGGGACGTGACTACCGTCTCCTGCGCTCGCTTCGTCGCTGGGGTCACCACGCGCCTCGCGACGGCCGATACCAGGAGAACGGATGCCGTTGCGGCTGTCGCGATGAACCCGCCGACAGTGAGCGAGATTTTCAGTGCCGCTCGTCGCGGACGGGTGGCCGGCTCGACGGCGTGGCTGTGACGATTCATTGGCAAGTAACTCTAGTCTGCAATCGTGGCAGACAGACTCACAGGCGCCGAAGTTCCGGCGGCGTTCGCCCGTGCACTCGAATCGGTGCGCGGCGCCCAGGCGCGCTCAGAACTCAGCGTGCACGAAATTCCTGCCCCCGGCAACCTGGCGCCGTTCGCTGTCGCCCTCGCGGCGGATGTCACCCCCACCAGGCACGGTGCCGATTCCGAGCTTGGCACCGGACGGTTCATCCTGCTCTACGACCCGGAAGAGCCTGAGGCGTGGGGCGGCCCGTTCAGGGTCGTCTGCTTTGCCCAGGCCCCCCTCGAAACGGAAATCGGGCTTGATCCTTTCCTCGCCGATGTGGCGTGGTCCTGGCTCGTGGATGCCCTCAACGCCAGGGGCGCCCGGTACGCCTCGGCGTCAGGAACGGCCACAAAGATTCTGTCGACCGGGTTCGGCGAACTTAGCCTCCAGCCCGACGGCGCCCAGATAGAGTTGAGGGCGTCCTGGACGCCGCTCGAAGACGATGTGTCCTCCCACGTGGAAGGCTGGGGCGAGCTGCTGTGCACGCTCGCCGGGCTTCCGCCAACAACCGAAGGTGTAACCCTGTTGTCTAGCCGCAGGACGGCACGTGACTGACCGTCACGTCATCGATAGCGAGGACGAGTACCTCGACGCAATCACGAAGATCGAAGCGGGTCACGGCCCCATCGCCGTCGACGCGGAGCGAGCGAGCGGTTACCGCTACTCCCAGCGCGCGTACCTGATCCAGATCTTCCGCCGTGGAGCCGGCGTGTTCCTCTTCGACCCGCCCGCGATCGGCAGGTTCGACGCACTCAACGACGCCATTCGCGACGAAGAGTGGATCATCCACGCGGCAAGCCAGGATCTGGCCTGCCTCCGAGAGGTCGGTCTCGACCCCAGCCGGATCTTCGACACCGAGCTCGCGAGTCGGCTTCTCGGTCTCGATCGCGTCGGCCTCGGCTCCGTCGTCGAAGAACTTCTCGGCATTCACCTTGCGAAGGAGCACTCCGCCGCCGATTGGTCGACCCGGCCGCTCCCCGAATCCTGGCTCGAGTACGCGGCCCTCGACGTCGAACTTCTGGTCGACGTGCGCGACAAGCTCGATGCCATGCTGACCGAGTCAGGGAAGCAGGAGATCGCGGCACAGGAGTTCGAGGCGACGAGGCTTCGCCAGCCGAAGCTCGTTCGCCAGGATCCGTGGCGCCGGTTGTCAGGCCTGCACGGCGTCCGCGGCGCCAGGAGCCTCGCCGTCGCGCGTGAGCTGTGGACGGCGCGGGACACCCTCGCGCGCGAACGCGACGTAGCTCCCGGCCGTCTGGTCCCGGATGCCTCACTCGTCGCGGTGGTCAAGGCACAGCCTCGCTCGAGCGCAGCCCTCGCCGCCATGCGTGATTTCAAGGGTCGCGCGAGCCGCACCGAACTTCCGGTGTGGTGGGCCGCTCTCGAGCGCGGCCTCACCACTGACGACCTCCCGCCGCTCAGGCCCGCGTCGAGTGATGTCCTCCCTCCTGCCCGCAGCTGGTCCGAGCGGAACCCCGAAGCTGACGCGAGGCTCAAAGCCGCGCGAACAGCTCTCGCCCTCGTCGCGGAGTCGCTCTCGATCCCGCTCGAGAACGTCCTCACCCCCGAGATGCTCCGCCGACTCGCGTGGACTCCCCCGGTACCTCTTGACGCTGGGGCGGTGGGCGACGCCCTTCGCGAACTCGGCGCTCGCGAGTGGCAAATTGAAGCTACTGCACAGACGATCGCCCTTGCCTTTGTAGAAGGTAACCAAACGGCATCCGAACCGCAGAAAAGCGAGTCGTAGGAAGGGTCAAAGGATGCGGCGGAGATTTTGGCCGCTTCTAGGATCGAATCCGAATCCGATAATTGGGAGGCAAAGTGGCCGAAATAGCTGACGTCTTTTTTGTTGATGGAGTGCGGACCCCCTTTGGTCGCGCCGGACAAAAAGGAATGTACTGGAACACCCGTGCAGACGACCTGGTCGTCAAGGCGATGATCGGGTTGCTCGAACGCAACCCCGACGTTCCCAAAGACAGAATCGACGAGGTCGCCATTGCCGCGACCACCCAGCAGGGTGACCAGGGCTTGACCCTCGGCCGCACGACGGCACTTCTCGCGGGGCTGCCGCAGTCGGTTCCCGGCTACGCGATCGACCGTATGTGTGCCGGTGCAATGACTGCAGTAACCCAGGTTGGCAGCGCCATCGGGTTTGGTGCGTACGACTTCGCCATCGCCGGTGGAGTCGAGCACATGGGCCGGCACCCGCTCGGGGCTGACGCCGACCCGAACCCTCGGTTCATGACCGAGAAGCTGGTCTCAGCGGATGCACTCGACATGGGGAAGACGGCCGAGCGTATCCATGACCGCTTCCCGCACCTGACCAAGGAGCGTGCTGACCGCTTCGGCATGCGCAGCCAGCACAAGCTCCAGGCCGCATACGAGGCCGGCAAGATCCAGCCGGACCTCATTCCCGTCGCCATCCGCAGCGAGTCGGGCTGGGGCCTGGCAACACGCGACGAGGGTGCGCGACCCGAGACCACCATGGAGGGGCTGGCTAACCTCAAGACGCCGTTCCGCCCGCACGGCCGCGTCACAGCAGGAACCGCATCACCGCTCACCGACGGCGCGACGGTGAGCCTCCTCGCCGGTGGATCCGCTGTCAAGGAGTTCCGCCTGAAGCCCAAAATGCGCATGGTGAGCTTCGCCTTCGCGGGCGTTGAGCCGGAGATCATGGGCCTCGGTCCCGTGCCGTCCACCGAGAAGGCACTGAGGAAAGCCGGGCTGACGATCGACGACATCGGCCTGTTCGAGCTCAACGAGGCATTTGCCATCCAGGTACTCGCTCTCCTCGACCACTTCGGCATCGATGACGACGATCCCCGCGTCAACCAGTGGGGCGGCGCTATCGCCGTCGGCCACCCTCTCGCGGCATCCGGTGTCCGGCTCATGAACCAGCTGGCAGCGCAGTTCGCCGAGCGTCCCGATGTGCGTTACGGCCTGACGGCGATGTGCGTCGGGCTTGGCCAGGGTGGCAGCGTCATCTGGGAGAACCCGAACTGGAAGGGAAAGAAGTAACCGCGATGACCGATTACTCCACAATCGACTTTTCCCCTCTCGTCGCGCTGAGCGCCGATGAGGTCGTCACCCATTCCTTCGTCCAGGACGTCACCCTCCCGGGCGGTCGGGTGATCGCACTGATCACCCTGGACAACGGCCGCGACCACACCCGCCCGAATACGCTCGGCCCGATCACCCTCATGGAGCTCGGCCGGGTGCTCGACGAGCAGAAGGAGCGGGCCCGCCGCGGTGAGATTCACGCCGTGGCGATCACGGGCAAGCCGTTCATTCTTGCCGCGGGCGCAGACCTCAGCAAGGTGAGCGAGGTCGACTCTCGTGAGTCCGCGTTGCTCCTCGGCCAGCTCGGGCACTTCACCTTCGGCAAGCTCGACTCGCTCGGTGTGCCGTCGTTCGTGTTCATCAACGGACTCGCTCTCGGCGGTGGCCTCGAAATCGGGCTCAACGCGAACTACCGCACCGTCGACGCATCGGCACCGGCCATCGCACTCCCCGAGGTGTTCCTCGGTCTGATCCCCGGCTGGGGTGGGGCATACCTGCTGCCGAACCTCATCGGTATCGAGAACGCGCTCAAGGTCGTCGTCGAGAACCCGCTGAAGACGAACCGCATGCTCAAGGCTCAGGATGCCTTCGAGCTCGGTATCGCCGATGCCATCTTCCCCGCCGCGACTTTCCTCGAGGACTCTCTGCGCTGGGCTGGCGGCGTCCTCGACGGCACCGTCAAGGTGACCAGGAAGAACCAGCCCGGCAAGGTTGAACGGCTCGTCAAGTGGGACGCAGCGGTCGGCATCGCCAGGAAGATGCTCGAGTCGAAGATCGGCACGGTGCCGAAGTCCCCGTACGTCGCTCTCGACCTGCTCAAGGCAGCGAAGAGCGGAACCCGTGCAGAGGGGTTCGCGCGTGAAGATGAGGCCCTCGCGGATCTCGCCACCGGCGATCAGTTCCAGGCGAGCAACTACGCCTTCAACCTCGTGCAGAAGCGCGCCAAGCGGCCCGCCGGTGCCCCGGACAAGGCCCTCGCCCAGAAGGTCACCAAGGTCGGTGTCATCGGTGCCGGTCTCATGGCCAGCCAGTTCGCCCTGCTCTTCGTGCGTCGCCTTCAGGTCCCCGTCGTTATCACCGACCTCGACCAGGGGCGTGTGGACAAGGGGCTCGATTACATCCGCGGCGAGATAGCTTCCCTTCTCGCCAAGGGCCGCATCTCTCCCGATGAGGCCAACCGGCTCAATGCCCTCGTGTCAGGAACGACGAACAAGAGCGACTTCGCCGACTGTGACTGGGTCATTGAAGCTGTCTTCGAAGAGCTCGGTGTGAAGCAGGATGTCTTCGCCGATGTCGAGCAGTACATTTCGGAAACCGCGATCCTCGCCACCAACACCTCGTCGCTGTCTGTCGAGCAGATTGGTGCAAAGCTCGCGCACCCCGAACGCCTCGTCGGCTTCCACTTCTTCAACCCGGTGGCCGTGATGCCGCTGATCGAGGTCGTCAAGACGCCAAAAACCACGGACGAGACGCTCGCGACGGCCATGGCGACCGCGAAGGCGCTTCGGAAGAACGCGGTCATCACCCGCGACACCCCGGGGTTCGTCGTCAACCGCGTGCTCGCTAAGGTGCTCGGTGAGGCCATGTATGCCGTGGACTCCGGTACGAGCTTCGCGACGGTTGACGAGGCGCTCGCTCCCCTGGGGCTGCCGATGCCGCCGTCGCAACTGCTCGACCTCGTCGGACTCAAGGTGGGCGCTCACGTGCTCGACACCCACCACGAGGCGTTCCCCGACCGGTTCTACCGGAGCGAGAACCTCCACAAGCTGGCCGAGTACGGCACGCTGCTCGAGAAGGACTCGAAGGGCAAGGTTAAGGGATTCGACAAGGGCGCCCTCAAGATCGTCTCTGGAGGCAAAGAGCCCCTTCAGGCGGATGCCATCCTGCGTCGTCTCGAGGACGGCCTCGCTGATGAGATCCACCGGATGCTCGAGGACCACGTCGTCGAAGGACCGGAAGACATCGATCTCTGCATGATTCTCGGCGCGGGCTGGCCGTTCCAGATGGGCGGAATCACTCCGTACCTCGACCGAACCGGTGCCAGCCAGCGTGTCTTCGGCGGAACGTTCCACGATCCCGAGATTCGCGGCATCCGCTAGATCACCCGGTTCAACGCGAAACGCCCGGCCATACGGCCGGGCGTTTTTCGTGCCGGCACACGGCCGCGTGGTGCCGAACCCGATGTGCTGACAGCGGGAGCCGGCCTCCCACCAGCCTACGGATGCGGTCACGCGCACGGAAGAAGCGGCAACCGTTCACTCCCGCGCTACCCCGAGCGCTGCACAAACTCGACCGGCGCTACATAAACTTCTGCAGCGCAACGCAGGAACTGCAGCGCTCATGCTGGGAGGACGAGCGAACGCCTACGCCTGTTCGCTCGAGTGTTCGGACGGTTCGCTGATACCGGAAGGCTCTGGCCGCGCCACCGGAATCCGGCTGCCGAGGACCTGCGCGACAACGTCACGCGCGATCTGCTGGCCGGTGAGGCCCGCGTCGACCATGATCTGCTCGCGCGTTGCGTGGTCGATGAACGTGTCGGGCAGGCCGAGCTCGTCGACGGCCGTATCGACTCCGGCGCTCCGCAGGTCCTGGCGGATGCGGGTGCCTACTCCCCCGACGCGGATTCCGTCCTCGATCGTGATGACGAGGCGGTGATCCCGCGCAAATTCGATGACACTCGTCGGAACCGGAACCACCCAGCGGGGGTCGATCACCGTCGCACCGATGCCCTGTGCTTCGAGGCGACGTGCGACATCGAGCCCGATCTCGGCCATCGGGCCGACCGTGACGATGAGCACATCCGGTTTGTGGCTCTCGTAGAGCACGTCAACGTTGTCTTCGGTGCGGCGGACCGCCGGTATCGGCTCCTGCACACTGCCCTTCGGGAACCTGATCACCGTCGGCGCATCGTCCACTCCGATGGCCTCGGCCAGTTCTTCGCGCAGCCGCTCGGCATCGCGCGGCGCCGCCAACCGGATGCCAGGGACGAGCTGGAGGATTGCCAGGTCCCAGATCCCGTGGTGCGAGGGGCCGTCAGGCCCCGTCACTCCGGCCCGGTCAAGCACGAACGTGACCCCGGCCTTGTGGAGCGCGATGTCCATGAGGATCTGGTCGAACGCGCGGTTGATGAAGGTGGCGTAGATCGCAACGACGGGGTGAAGGCCACCGAATGCGAGGCCTGCGGCGCTCGTGGCGGCGTGCTGCTCGGCGATCCCGACGTCGTGAACCCGGTCAGGGAAACGCTCGGCGAGTTTGTGCAGCCCGGTTGGACGCAGCATCGCTGCCGTGACCCCGACGATCCTGTCGTTCTGCTCGGCCAGTTCGACGAGCGTGTCACTGAAGACGCCCGTCCAGGTTTCGGCGCTGCTCGACGACATCGATTCACCGGTGAGGGGATCGATCTTCCCGACCGCATGGAACTGGTCGGCTTCGTCATCGACGGCGGGCGCGAATCCCTTGCCTTTCTGGGTGATGGCGTGAACAATCACCGGAGTGCCGTAGTTCTTGGCCTGCGCGAGGGCTTCCTGCATGGCGTTGAGGTCGTGACCGTCGACGGGACCGATGTACTTGATGTCGAGGTTCGAGTAGAGCGCCTCGTTGTTGCTGAAGCGGCTCAGGAAGCCGTGGGTGCCACCGCGGACACCGCGGTAGAAGGCGCGACCCGGGCCGCCGAGCCGGTCGAACATACGCTGGCTGGTGATGTAGAGATCCTTGTAGGTCCTCCGCGTGCGCACCGTGTTGAGGAACCGCGCCATTCCGCCGATCGTGGGGGCGTACGACCGGCCGTTGTCGTTGACGACGATAACAAGGCGACGGGTGTTGTCGTCGCTGATGTTGTTGAGCGCTTCCCAGGTCATTCCGCCGGTCAGCGCACCGTCGCCGACAACGGCGACGACGCTTCTCTCGGTCTGCCCGGTCATTTCGAACGCACGGGAGATGCCGTCAGCCCAGCTCAGGGAACTCGACGCGTGGGAACTCTCGACGATGTCGTGCGGAGATTCACTGCGCTGGGGATACCCGGCGAGTCCGCCGCGTTCCCGCAGGTTCTCGAAGTCCTGACGCCCGGTGAGCAACTTGTGCACGTAGGACTGGTGCCCCGTGTCAAAGACGATGGCGTCCGAGGGCGAATCGAAGACGCGGTGTATTGCGAGCGTCAGCTCGACGACGCCAAGGTTGGGGCCGAGGTGTCCGCCGGTTCGGGAGACCTCGCTCACCAGGAAAGTGCGGATCTCAGCAGCCAGTTGGTTCAGCTGATCCTTCGAGAGGGCGTCAAGGTCACGCGGACCCCGTATCGACTCAAGAAGACCCATTCGAACTCCCTCACTACCATCCTGACCGGGAGGTGTGCCCCGGCCGTTCCACTCTACGCGCCGCCCCTGAGCGTTTCCGGTTGGAATCACTCAGGGGCGGCGTCGAGAATGGGTCAATCTGTGTGCTTAGACGAGGCTCCGCAGCACGTACTGAAGGATTCCACCGTTGCGGTAGTAGTCAGCTTCACCCGGCGTATCGATGCGGACCACAGCGTCGAACTCAACCGGCTGCTTGCCCTCGGGCGAGTGCGCGGTGGGCTCGGCGACGACGTGCACCGTCTTCGGGGTCGTGCCGTTGTTCAGCGCATCCAGACCGATGATGCTGATCGACTCGGTACCGTCGAGGCCCAGGCTCTCCCAGCTCTCGCCAACGGGGAACTGCAGCGGGACAACGCCCATTCCGATGAGGTTCGAGCGGTGAATGCGCTCGAAGCTCTCGGTGATGACGGCCTTGACGCCGAGCAGGCTCGTACCCTTTGCCGCCCAGTCGCGAGAGGAACCGGAGCCGTATTCCTTGCCACCGAGGATGACCAGCGGGATGCCGGCTTCCTGGTAGTGCTGCGACGCGTCGTAGATGAACGACTCTGGCGCGTCTGCTTGGGTGAAGTCGCGGGTGTATCCACCCTCGACGCCGTCGAGCAGCTGGTTCTTCAGGCGGATGTTCGCGAAGGTTCCGCGAATCATCACCTCGTGGTTTCCACGACGGGAACCGTACGAGTTGAAGTCCTTGCGGGAAATCCCGTGCTCGGTCAGGTAACGGCCGGCAGGGCTGTCCGCCTTGATCGATCCGGCCGGGCTGATGTGATCGGTCGTGACCGAGTCGCCGAGCTTGGCGAGCACACGGGCGCCGGTGATGTCGGTGACCGGGGTGGTCTCCATCGTCATGCCGTCGAAGTACGGTGGCTTCCGGACGTAGGTCGACTCGGGGTTCCAGTCGAACGTGCTTCCTGCCGGGGTCGGAAGTGAACGCCAGCGCTCATCACCCTCGAAGACCGACGCGTACTCGTGCGTGAACATCTCGGTGTCGATTGAGCTGTCGATCGTCTTCTGGACCTCGGCGGAGTCGGGCCAGATGTCCTTGAGGAACACGTCGTTTCCTTCGGTGTCCTTGCCGAGGGCATCCGTTTCGAAGTCGAAGTTCATCGACCCGGCGAGGGCGTACGCGATCACGAGTGGCGGGCTCGCCAGGTAGTTCATCTTCACGTCCGGGTTGATCCGGCCTTCGAAGTTGCGGTTACCCGAGAGCACTGCGGTCACGGCGAGGTCGCTCTCGTTGATCGCAGCAGAGATTTCCTCTGCGAGCGGTCCGGAGTTTCCGATGCACGTGGTGCAGCCGTAGCCGACGGTGTAGAAGCCGAGGGCTTCGAGGTCGTCGGTGAGTCCCGCCTTGGCGTAGTAGTCGGTGACGACCTTGGAACCCGGTGCAAGCGTCGTCTTGACCCACGGCTTTGCCGTGAGCCCCTTCTTCGCTGCGTTGCGGGCGAGCAGACCTGCTGCGAGCATGACCGACGGGTTGGAGGTGTTCGTGCACGACGTGATCGCGGCGATGGTGACGGCACCGTGGTCAATGGTGAACGTGGAACCGTCGTCGAGGGTCACGCTTGTTGGCTTCGACGCCGTTGATGGCGCTGAACTCGTGTGCGAGTGAACGTGGTTGTTGTGCTCGCTCTCCGGCGTGTTCGCTGGCGGGTCTGACGCGGGGAACGATTCGCTGACCTCGAGGTCGACGAGATCGTGCTCGACGTCCGCGTAGTTGTTCAGGTCGACCTCGAACTGGTTCTTCGCTGCGCTGAGCTCGATCCGGTCCTGCGGGCGCTTCGGACCCGCGATCGATGGGACCACTGTCGACAGGTCGAGTTCGAGGTACTCGCTGAAGGCCGGCTCGACCGACGGGTCGTGCCACAGGCCCTGGACTTTCGAGTACTCCTCGACAAGCTTGACCTGCTCTTCGCTGCGGCCGGTGAGGCGCAGGTAGTCGAGGGTGACATCGTCGATGGGGAACATCGCTGCCGTCGAACCGAACTCGGGGCTCATGTTTCCGATGGTGGCGCGGTTGGCGAGGGGGACCTCGGCGACGCCCTCTCCGTAGAATTCGACGAACTTGCCGACAACGCCGTGCTTCCGGAGCTGCTGGGTAATGGTGAGGACGACGTCTGTCGCCGTGACACCGGTGGGGATCGAGCCGGAGAGCTTGAATCCGACCACCTTGGGGATGAGCATCGAGACGGGCTGGCCGAGCATCGCTGCCTCGGCTTCGATTCCGCCGACGCCCCAGCCCAGTACGCCAAGGCCGTTGACCATCGTGGTGTGCGAGTCGGTGCCGACGAGCGTGTCAGGGTACGCCTGGAGCGCGCCGTTGACCTCGCGGGTGTACGTCACGCGGGCGAGGTACTCGATGTTGACCTGGTGCACGATGCCGGTTCCCGGCGGCACAACCTTGAAGTCTTCGAACGCGGTCTGGCCCCAGCGGAGGAACTGGTAGCGCTCACCGTTTCGCTCGTACTCGATCTCGACGTTGCGCTCGAGGGCGTCTTCGGTGCCGAAGAGGTCAGCGATCACTGAATGGTCGATGACGAGCTCTGCGGGGGCAAGCGGGTTGATTTTGGTGGGATCGCCACCGAGCTCGGCGACGGCCTCACGCATGGTGGCGAGGTCGACGATGCAGGGAACACCGGTGAAGTCCTGCATGACGACGCGGGCGGGCGTGAACTGGATCTCGGTGTCAGGCTCCGCTGAGGGGTCCCAGTTACCGAGCGTGCGGATCTGCTCAGCCGTGACGTTCTTGCCGTCTTCGGTGCGGAGCAGGTTCTCCAGAAGGACCTTGAGGCTGAACGGCAGCTTCTCGTAGCCCTGGACGGTGTCGAGACGGAAGATCTCGTAGTCGGTACCGCCGACTGTGAGTGTGTTCTTCGCCCCGAAGCTATTAACTGTAGACACGTAGCCTTCTCCTTCGTTGGCACAGGCACTGACACGCTGCCTGCCTTGGGTCAATCTTGGGTTCCCCTTGGCCAGTTTTTCTAGCAAGGTTTGCCTAACAACCGCCCAATGCCTCAGGGAGCACCTGCATCAATTTATCTTGATGTCGAGATAACTCTATCAGGGGCGAACGGGACTGGTGCGGTACAACGCGCGGACGACCAGCCACGTCAGGATAAGAAGAGGGGCGTAGAGCGGCAATCCCATGAGGAGCTTTGTCGCCGCGAGCCATTCAACGTTGCCCGCAGCGTAGAGCGGCAGCTGGACAGCGAGCCTCGCGATGAACATCCCCGCCCAGCACAGCGTGAGGATGATGAACGTCCGTCGCTTGACGGCATCCTTCTTCCACGCTGTCGAATCGCTCATCAGGTAGCCGGCGACGAGCCCGATGAGCGGCCACCCGACGAGTACCGAGATGAGCAGGGCTGCACCATACGCGCCATTGGTCACGAACCCGAGAACGAAGTTGTCCTCCGGCCGGTTGGTGACGAGCGCGAAGACAGCGGATGCCACTGCCCCGATCAGACCGCCGACCGCGCTGGCCACCGGCGTCTTCTGGACCAGACGTGCAACGGTCAGGATGGCCGCTATGCCGACAGACACGCCCAGCGACAGCGGCAGGTTCTTCGAAACGGTGTAGACAACGAGGAAGAGCAGGCCGGGCACGACGGCCTCGATGATCCCCCGGATGCCGCCCATCGCCTCGAGCAGCACGTGCCCGTTGGGTCGGTCGGCACGCGCCAGCGACTCAAGCCCTGCTTTCCTCGCGGCGTCAGCGAGGGCAGCGCCGACGACGGCGGCTGTTTCGCCGGTGTCGGCGCTGGCCCTGTCGCTGCCGGGGTCGGCGGAGGGCGTGGCCTGCCTGGCCGTTGCGCCGTCCTCGTCGAGGCCTGGCATCAGTCCGTCCGGGCCGCCGTCGGCGGCATCACGAGCGGGATCAGGTCGCGCGGAGGCATCGGTGCCGAACCGCGGACAACGACAACGCTGCGGAAGAGATCCTCGACGAGGGCCGCAGCCTCATCCTGGGTTGCTGCGTCGCCGGCGATGACACCGCGGAGGAACCAGCGAGGACCGTCAACGCCGACGAACCGGGCGATTCGCGTCCCCGGTGCTCCACCGGCGCTCGCGACGACGGGAACCTCGGCGAGCAGTTCCGGACCGAGAGCACCTTCGCGCTCCGTGACCGTTCCGCCCTGCCTGGCGATCTGTTCCTGAATCTGTTCCCGCGTCTCGTGCCACAGTCCGGTGCTGCGGGGAGCGGCGAACGGCTGAATCTGGAGGGTTGAACCTGCGTAGTCGAGTCCGACCGCGACAATGCGCTTCGTGCTCTCCTCAACCTCGAGCCGGAGGTTGAGGCCGTCGCGGGGAAGGATTTTCACTCCGCCGAGATCGATGTACGGCCTGACCGGGTTGGCCTCTGACTCGTCGAACGGGCCGTCGCTTGCCCGGTTCTCGGGTGCAGACTTCGAGATATCGAGCGCGTCCGGCTCCTCGGCGGCTTCGGACTCCGCGAGTTCTGCCGACTGGGTGGAGTCGTCGACGTCGGTGACATCCACCTCGGTCGACTCTGACTCGTCCTGTGCGTTGACGTCAGGATTGGCCGTCGCTTCGATGTTCTTTTTCTTCTTGCTCATGACTGGGCTCCTGTCTGGATCGTGTCGTAGCCGGTGGAACCGAAACCCCTGTCCCCGCGGAGGCTGCCTGGCAGCGTCTCGACCGGCACGAATCTGGCCTGTGAGACCGGCATGACGATCATCTGTGCGATCCTGTCCCCCGCCTTAATCGTGTACGGCTCGCTGCTGTCGGTGTTCAGCAGCGTCACACGGATTTCGCCACGGTATCCGGCGTCGACGGTGCCGGGTGAATTGACGACGGTGATGCCGTGCTTGGATGCCAGCCCTGAGCGGGGAACCACAAAGGCTGCATAGCCGTCGGGAAGGGCGATTGATACGCCGGTACCGACGACCCGTCGTTCCCCCGGCTCGAGGGTCAGGTCTTCAGTAGACTTGAGATCAGCGCCCGCATCGCCCGGGTGGGCGTAGTTGGGCAGTTCCGGGGCGACAATGAGTACGTCTACGCTTTCGGTCACGTGTCGAGGGTAGTGCAGAAGTCTGGATGAGAAGAGACATGGCCGAATATCGAGAACGTTTATGGCCTGCCGTGTGGATCGTCGGGGTGACGGCACTTGTGCTTCCGGCAAGCCTGCTCGTGCTTGCCCCGATCAGTGTCCCTGTCGGCGCTCTCACCGGAGTCGTCCTTTACGTGGGCTGCCTTCTCCTCTTTATTTACGGTGCACCGGTCATCGAGGTGAAAAACGGCATCCTCAGTGTGGGGCGCGCGTCGATTCCCGTTGAGCTGATCGGAGACGCCACGGCGTTCGAGGGTGATGAAGCGACCCTCGAGCGCGGCCAGCGCCTCGACGTCAGAGCGTTCCTCGTCATCCGTGGCGGCATCCGTGGGGTTGTCCGGCTGCAGATCGTCGACCCGCTTGACCCGACCCCCTACTGGTTGTTGTCGTCGCGCCACCCAACAAAACTGGCCGCTGCGATCTTGCGATCACAACGGCCAGATGTTCCCATCGAGACTTAGGCTGCACACTCCAGGCAAACCGGTCCGAGCTTTGACTCGTGATCGATCTGTGAGCGGTGCTTCACGAGGAAGCACTCAACGCAGGTGAACTCGTCAGCCTGCGGGGGCAGCACAACAACGTCCAGGTCCAGGTCCGAAAGGTCGGCGCCCGGCAGATCGAAACCACCAGGATTGTCGGCATCTTCGTCGCCGACCGATCCTGACAGTTTGTCTGGCACGCGCTCCTTGAGGGCCTCAATCGACTCTGAATCGTCGTCGGTCTTCCTTGGGGCGTCGTAATCCGTTGCCATTTCCATCCACTTCTTGTTGTCTTCCGATCGCTTCGGCGGCCACAGTTTGCATCAATCTGGATCGAATAGCAAACCGGCTTTGGCCTCTGAGAAGCGACACGGTGTGGAACCCACGGCACGCCCACTGTATTCCCACGTAAATGGCACATGCCGTGACACCATTTGGATAACAAATCACAGCCTGAGAGGCAGTTGATCATGCACGATTTGAAGGTCATTGGCGTTGAAGACGGCGCCCTCATCGCCGCGACAGAGAGCGGCGAGCGTTTTCGTCTCGTTATCGACGAGGTTTTGCAGTCCCATGTGCGCCGCAGCCGCAAGGAGCCGACACAGGGTCCAAAGCCGAGCCCGCGTGAGGTTCAGGCCCACATCAGGTCAGGACTGTCGGCCGAGGAAGTCGCCGACATCACCGGCGCCGACCTCGAGTACGTTCAGCGCTTCGAGGGTCCGGTTCTCGCTGAGCGCGAACACATCGTCGGCGCCGCGCTGAGCGTGCACGTGCTGACCACCATCGACCCGACGCGCGAGGACGACGACGACACCTTTGGCTCCGCCATCAGGGCTCGTCTCGAGTCACTGGGTGCGTCGGAGGAGCGGTGGACCAGCTGGAAGGAGCCGTCAGGCGGCTGGGTGGTGAAGCTGTCGTTCACGGCCAGCGAGATCGACCACGATGCGCGGTGGAGCTTCGAGCCGAAGAAGCAGGCGCTCGCACCGATGAACAGTGAAGCTGTGACCCTGTCGAAGCAGGGCGAGCTCCCGCAGCAGGGCCTCATCCCCCGCCTTCGCGCCGTCGAGCGCGACGACTCACGCCCCGATGACAGCCGGTTCGACAGCGGAGCATTCAACTTCCGCGACAGCTCCGATGAGAGCCTTGACCTGTCACCGACCATTGACATCTCCGCGCTCGGGCGCCCGCAGGCATCCTCGAAGGCAGCCGCTGCGGCCGCGATCAACCGGGCGGAAGACCCGGGCTCACAGTCAAACCAGACCGCTGACCTCCTCGAGGCCCTGCGTAAGCGCAGGGGCGAACGCGAGTCGGCGCACACCGACGAGGCGCAGCTGGAGACAGCGAAGGCTCCGAGGGTTGACGCCCCTCTCCCCGACAAGCCGCAGGCTGTTCCGGCCCCGGCCGAGACACCGGTTACTCCGGCCCGCGGCAGCGGCAAGCGTGGCCGCACGGCCATGCCGTCGTGGGACGAGATCGTCTTCGGGGCCCGCACCGACGAAGACTGATCAGGTCGGGCTCGTCGTCAGCGTGTGAAAGCGCCGAGCCTGATCAGCGGTATCGACCGCTCCTCGTGGGTCAGTGACCCGTGCTGGCCGATCATCTTGCGCGCTGACTGGTCGGCCGGCCTGGAGTCGTAGTACACGATCCGTTTGCGAGCTGCAACGACCACGTCTCCGATTCGTGGGAGGACCTCGTCGGAGACCGGTCCCAGGAGACCTGATTCCACGAGCTCCTCGCGGGTGGAGACCCAGGCGCGCTGAGACTCGCTCTCTTCCCAGATCCGAGCGAGGGTTGCGCGGTCGGATGCCGTTGCGCCCGGCTCCAGGTACAGGTGCAGGCAGCGCGGTTCTCCCCCGGCGTGCCGTACGCCGTCGATCAGCTCTGGTGTCGTGTCGAACAACACGTGCGACGACGGCGGAACGTCAACTGACCCGTGGTCGGCCGTCACGAGCAGTCCCGTGCGCGCCGGGAGCTCCGAACTCAGGGTTGAGACCTCGGCGTCAACCGCTTCGAGCACGGAGAGCCACTGGTCCGATTGCCACCCGTACTGGTGCGAGGCCCTGTCGAGCTCCGGGATATAGAGGTAGATCAGTGAACCCGGGTGATCCCGGGCCACCCGCACAGCGGCCGCGCGTCGCTCTGCGATGGTGTTTGCCGACACATAACTCGCGCCACGCAGGATGGCTCGGGTGAATCCTGACGCTGCGTACTTGGCCTGTCCGATCGCGAAGGTACGGATGCCGTCATCGCCCGCCTTTTCGAAGACGGTTCGTTCGCGCTGCCAGGTCTCGGGGACCATTCGCTCATCCCAGCCGTTCAACTGGTTCACCAGCCGATCGTTGGCGGCGTCCAGGGTGCGGTAGCCGACCAGCCCGTGTGCACCGGGGAGCGCACCCGTCGCGAAGGTGGCCAGTGCGGCCGCTGTCGTCGAGGGAAAGACGCTCACGATGGCGTCGCTCTTGGTGGACGTCAGGAAGCGTGCGTGCCCGGCGCGGGCCTGGAGCTGTGCCCGCCCGAGCCCGTCGACCACAACAACGACGACGGATTCAGCGGCGGGGAGCGATAGTTCGTTCGGAATCCCCCTGAGCGCGGCGAGGGAATTCGGCAGAACATCGGCAAGGCTGCGGGCGCCTGCTTTGTCGGTGGGTAGCATTGTGGCCATCGGGCCAAGTCTGGCACAGAGTCGCCGACGCGGCTCGCTTGCCCGACCGGCATCCGCCATCCTCCCTTTTCCTGCCCGAGAAACGCCGAATGACCCCGAAGAAAACCCCCGCAGCTCCCGAGTCCTTCACCGAGCGCATCCAGGACGTCGACGTCTCCACAGAAATGCAGGGCTCGTTCCTCGAGTACGCATACTCGGTGATCTACTCGCGCGCGCTTCCTGACGCTCGCGACGGCCTCAAGCCCGTCCAGCGGCGCATTCTTTACATGATGACCGAGATGGGGCTCCGCCCGGAGCGCGGGCACGTGAAGAGCGCTCGAGTGACCGGTGAAGTCATGGGAAAGCTGCACCCGCATGGCGACAGTGCGATCTACGACGCCCTCGTGCGTCTCGCCCAGCCATTCACCATGCGCGTACCTCTCATCGACGGTCACGGTAACTTCGGTTCACTCGACGACGGACCGGCCGCTGCACGGTACACGGAGGCCCGCCTCGACGCCGCCGCACTCGCCATGACCGACGGCCTCGACGAAGACGTCGTCAACTTCATCCCGAACTACGACAACCAGCTCACGCAGCCCGAAGTTCTCCCCGCCGCGTTCCCGAACCTGCTCGTCAACGGTGCGAGCGGTATCGCCGTCGGTATGGCAACGAACATGGTGCCGCACAACCTTGTCGAGGTCGTCGGCGCAGCCAGGCACCTGCTCGCCCACCCCGACGCGACCCTCGACGAACTGATGGAGTTCGTGCCGGGCCCTGACCTCCCCACCGGCGGCACCATCGTCGGACTCGCCGGAATCAAAGACGCATACGCGACCGGCCGTGGAAGTTTCAAGACTCGCGCCAAAGTCTCGGTCGAGAGCCTCTCGGCGAGGAAGACCGGACTCGTCTTCACCGAACTGCCGTACCTCGTCGGTCCCGAGCGCGTGATCGAGAAGATCAAGGACGGCGTCACCAACAAGAAGCTCAGCGGCATCTCGGACGTCACCGACCTCACCGACCGCACACACGGCCTCCGCCTCGTCGTCGGCATCAAGACCGGCTTCAGCCCCGAGGCAGTGCTCGAACAGCTCTATCGGTACACACCGCTCGAAGACGGCTTCAGCATCAACAACGTGGCGCTCGTCGATGGCGGCCCGCAGACACTCGGTCTCCGCGAACTGCTCCAGGTCTATGTGGATCACCGGATCGAGGTCGTCACACGTCGCTCCTCCTACCGGCTCGCGCGCCGTCGTGAGCGGTTGCACCTCGTCGAGGGCATGCTCATCGCCATCGTCGACATCGACGAGGTCATCCAGGTGATCCGGGCGAGCAATGACACCGACCAGGCCCGCACGCGCCTCATCGAGGTGTTCGATCTGTCGCAACTGCAGGCCGAATACATCCTCGAACTGCGCCTGCGCAGGCTCACCCGGTTCTCCCGGATCGAGCTCGAGGCCGAACGCGACAAGCTCAAGGCCGAGATCGCCGAACTCGAGCTGCTGCTCTCGAGCGAAGCGCTCATCCGCAAACAGGTGTCTGTCGAACTCGCCGACGTCGCGGAGCGCTTCGGCACGCCGCGCCGCACCCTCCTCACGGAGGCGCGGCCCAGCATCGCAACCGCCGCGGCGAAACGCCAGTCTGCGCAGCTCGAAGTGGCCGACGTGCCCTGCAGGGTCTACCTGTCAGCGACAGGCCGTGCGCTCCGCATCGACCTGACCGAGCGTGCCGAGGGCGAGGCGCCCGCCGGAAATGCCCGCGTTCGGAGACGCACGAAACACGACGCCATCCTGTCGACGCTCGAGACGACATCCCGGTCTGAAATCGGCGCTGTGACGTCACTCGGCCGCCTGGTGAAGTTCAGCCCGGTCGACCTGCCCGTCGTACCCGTCAACTCGCTGCAGCTGGGGGCTGGAGTGAAGATCGGTGACTACCTGGCATTGCCGAACAAGGCCGAGCGCGTGCTCGCCCTGGTCTCGCTTGAGAGTACTGATGCGATAGCTCTCGGCACCCGGCAGGGCGTGGTCAAGCGCGTGAGTCCCGGAGACTGGCCGAACAAGCCGGACTTCGAGGTCATCGGCCTCAAGCCCAAGGATGAGGTCGTCGGAGCCGTTCAGGCCCCTGAGTCGACCGATCTGGTCTTCGTCAGTTCAGCGGCGCAACTGCTTCACTTCCCGGCGTCAGCGGTTCGACCGCAGGGCCGGCCGGCCGGAGGCATGGCGGGCATGACCCTGCCGGCGGACAGCCACATCATCTTCTTCGGCGCCGTCGACCCCGGCGCAGACATCTCTGTGGCAACAGTGTCGGTCAGCAGCGAGACGATACCCGGCACAGACCCTGGCAGGGCCAAGGTGTCGGCTTTCTCCGAGTACCCGGCAAAGGGCCGCGCGACCGGTGGAGTTCGCACCCACACGTTCCTGAGGGGTGAGGACATCCTCGCCCTGGCCTGGGTGGGACCGACACCGGCGATGGCAGTGGGACCCGATGGGTCCGCCAGGACCCTGCCGGAGGTCGGCGCGAAGCGTGACGCGTCCGGCACGATGATCGACTCGGTGATCGGCTTCATCGGCAGCGAGATCGCAGTCTAAGACCGCTCGCCGATCGCCGATCGCCGTAGCCGAGAACACCCGTTCCGGTCGAGACCACCCGCTACAACGGATGATCTCGACCGCTTCGGGTGATCTCGGCGAACCGCTCCGCTAAACGTCGATGCGGTCGCGGTTGAGCCGGTCGGAGCTGTCGATGATGAACTCCTTGCGCGGTGCAACGTCGTTCCCCATCAGCAACTCGAACACCTGTGCCGCCTGCTCGGCGTCAGGTACCTGCACCCGGCGAAGCGTCCGGTGGCGCCGGTCCATCGTTGTGGTCGCCAGCTGGTCGGCATCCATCTCGCCGAGGCCCTTATAACGCTGAATCGGTTCGAGGTAGCGCTTGTTCGTCTTCTTGAGGTTAGCGAGCACGGCGTGCAACTCCTGCTCGGAGTAGGTGTAGATCGTGTCGTTCGGCTTTGAGCCGGGGTTCACCACGATGACCCTGTGGAGCGGCGGGACGGCAGCGAATACCCTGCCCTCCGCGATCATGGGTCGCATGTACCGGAAGAACAGCGTCAGGAGCAGCGTGCGGATGTGCGCGCCGTCGACGTCGGCGTCACTCATGATGATGACTTTGCCGTAGCGCGCGGCGGAGAGATCGAAGCTGCGCCCGGAGCCTGCACCGATCACCTGGATGATCGAGGCGCACTCGCTGTTCGACAACATGTCAGACACGGATGCCTTCTGCACGTTGAGAATCTTGCCCCGGATCGGGAGGAGTGCCTGGTACTCGCTGTCCCGCGCGTTCTTTGCCGTGCCGAGCGCCGAGTCACCCTCGACGATCAGGAGTTCGCTGTTGGCGACGTCGTTTGACCGGCAGTCAACGAGCTTCGCCGGAAGGGTCGAGCTTTCGAGGGCGTTCTTGCGCCTCTGGGTCTCCTTGTGCGCTCGCGCGGAAATCCGGGACTTCATCTCGGAGACAACCTTGTCGAGCACGAGTGCGGTCTGTGCCTTGTCGTCGCGCTTCGGCGACGAGAATCGTTCCTTGAGAGCCTTCGTGACGACGGCGGACACGATATTGCGTGCCGCGGGGGTGCCGAGGACCTCTTTGGTCTGCCCCTCGAATTGTGGCTCTGGCAGGCGCACGGTCAGCACGGCCGTGAGGCCGGCGAGCACGTCGTCCTTCTCGAGCTTGTCGTTGCCGACCTTGAGCCTGCGGGAATTGAGTTCAACCTGCTGGCGAAGGAACTTGAGCAGTCCCTGGTCGAACCCGAGCTGGTGCGAACCGCCCTTGGGCGTCGCGATGATGTTGACGAAGCTCTTCGTGACCGTGTCGTACCCGGTCCCCCAGCGCAGGGCGATGTCCACTTCACAGGTGCGTTCGAGTTCGGTCGGCACCATGGCACCGCTGTCGTTCAGCACCGGAACGGTCTCGGTGAACGTGCCAGATCCCTGGAGTCGCCAGACATCGGTGACCGGGGTGTCTGTAGCGAGGTGCTCGACGAATTCCGAGATGCCTCCCTCGTACTGGAAGAGGTGTGAACCCGCGTCGGGCGAACGCCGGTCATCGATGGTGAGGGCAAGTCCAGGGATGAGGAACGCGGTCTGCCTGGCGCGGGCAACCAGGTCGTCCATCTGGAACGCGGCGCCCTTCGTGAAGATCTGCCGGTCAGCCCAGTAGCGGACCCGCGAACCGGTCACGCCCTTCTTGACCTTGCCGACCACCCGCAGTTCGCTCCCGAACTCGAACGGCGTGAACGGGGCATCCGGGCTCGGCTCGCGGCCTTTATCATCGAAGATTCCCGGCTCGCCGCGGTGGAACGACATGGCCCATGTCTTCCCGTCACGATCGACCTCGACGTCGAGTCGTTCGCTCAGCGCGTTGACGACAGAGGCGCCAACGCCGTGGAGTCCACCAGACGCGGCGTAGGATCCAGACCCGAACTTTCCACCGGCGTGAAGCTTCGTGAAGACGACCTCGACACCGCTCAGACCGGTCTTCGGTTCGATGTCGACAGGGATGCCGCGGGCGCGGTCGCGAACTTCGACGCTTCCGTCTTCGTGCAGCACAACATCGATGTGGTCACCGTGGCCGCCGAGCGCCTCATCGACGGAGTTGTCGATGATTTCCCAGAGACAGTGCATGAGACCGCGCGAGTCAGTGGACCCGATATACATTCCGGGACGCTTGCGTACGGCCTCGAGACCCTCGAGGACAGACAGATGGCGGGCGGAATAGTCAGAACTCACCTCACAAGCCTATAGACGGTAAGACGGGAAACGCCCCAAGACACGAGAGGCATTCGCCTCCGCCCGCCCCGGTCTACGCGCACAGCGAAATACCCGCGCGAGTGGGCCGATTCCCGGGTTCGCGTGGTTTCATTGGGTTACAAGGCATTTAGGTCAAAACGCGAGGTCAGGAGGAGCTCATGTCAGAGGGAGAAAACGGTACGGTCGGAAAAGAGACCGGCGCCGTTGACACGCTTGAGCCAAAGCTGACGGCGGCTGACCGCTGCGACAGCTGCGGTGCCCAGGCCTACATTCGTGTTGTCGTCAAGAGCGGCGAACTGCTGTTCTGCGCACACCACGGCAAGAAGTACCAGGAAAAGCTCAGTGCGATCGCACACAGCTGGCACGACGAGTCTTCGAGGCTTCTCGAAGACCAGCGCGCCTGACTGCCGCCGTCTCGTACACATCAACACACACCCACACAAAAAACGCCGCCCGGAGCCGGGCGGCGTTTTTTCGTGCACCCGGCTGGCGGGCTCACAGGTTAGTCCCTGGGCTTCTGCACAGCCGCAGGCAGCTTATTGATGAGAATTGCCCTCGCCAGCTCGACGGTCTTGTCGAGCGCGACGTGCTGGTCGTTCTTCACGTAATCCTCGCCGGCGCGTGACGCCGCGAGCGTGATCAGGTGATCAGCCAGCGCAGGGTTCAGGACCAGCGCGGGGCCGTGCAGGTGCGTGCCGTAGCTGTTACCGACGACAGCGCCGTCGGTACCATCGCCGTTGCCGACGCCGTTCCGCACACGGCCGAGTGGTTTCTGGTCAGGACGGCCGACGAAGACCGACGTGTGGTTCTCCGTTCCGACCAGCAGACCGAATTCGCTCTCAACGGCGAACGCTTCGGTGATCGTGCGGGGCCGCGAGGAGTCCACCGAGCCGGCGAAAACGCCAGCGCCCGGAATGACTTCGTCGGCACCGAACCGGACCGAACCACTGAGCAGGTGGAAACCCGCCCCGGCGGCGAAGATCACAACGCCGTGGGCAGACCACTCGGCGAGCCGCGGCGCGAGTCGAGCGATGTCGGAGGCCAGCGAACGCTGGGCGCTCGATGTCCCCGTCCCGATGGTGACAATGTCGGGGGTTTCCGGCAGTTCGTCACCCGGGTTGTACGCGTGTTCAGCGACGTCCAGGCCGGCGAGGCGCATCCGCCGGACAAGCGCAGTGCGGTTGCCGACGTCACCGTTCAGCGAGAGGTGGGCCGGGTAGAGTTCCAGAACCGAGATCGTCATGCTGCACCCGCTTCCAGGTCCTTGTAGCCGAGGTAACGACGGGTCGCCATCATCTGGTCATAGTCGAGGAAGAACGTGTGACGCCCGCTCTTCGGCCGTGGGCCGTCGAGCATCCGCTGCACTGCCTTCGTGATGTCGGGTTCGATGATCCCGTAGTCCTTGCCCTCGTAGGCCAGTCGAAGTGCCACGAAGGCACCCTTCGGCCCGGAGATGACATCGACATGGTCGAGCCGGCTCAGGTCTGCCGCGTAGAGCCAGGACGGGTCCTTGCTCGACTCGTCGTAGGCGAACAGCACGGAGTCCGGCGTCTCCTGCAGGTAGTCCAGGTTCAGCTGGAGGCTCGCAAGGTTCTTGAGCATGAGGATTTCGACCTCAACGCCGTTGACCTGCAGGATCTCCCCACGACCGTAGACGGTCTTCGTGGTCTGGACGGCGGTAATTGCCCGGTGAATGTCGAACTTGTCGCCGAGGTTGCGTGCGGCAAGGGTGAATGCCGCTGCGATGTCCACCGCGTAGTGCAGGCCGCGTGACGGCATCCGGATGTCGTGCACAGTCCCCGCGAACGAGATCTGCGCGTCGTAACCGTCGGCGCGAACGACCTCAGCAACAGCGGGACGCGTGAGCGTTGCTGCGGCGTCGGTAAAGTCTCGGGCTGAAACCTGGCCGTGTGGAGCGGCAGCCTGTACCTCCGGCGTTGCGCCGAAGTAGTCGACGGCCAGTCGGCCCTCGGCCTCAAGTTCGCTGCCGAGCTTGCCCAGGAAGTTGTCATCGCGGTTGAGCACGATCGACGACCCGATTTCCGCGGCGATACCGCGGAACATCTGAGCGACTTTATCCGGCTCACCGAAGCGGTAGATCTGGTCGACGAGCAGATTGAGGATCACTGCAGTTTCAGGCTTCAGCTGCCTCGCAATGGCGACGCCGTAGCCCTCGTCGATCTCGAGGATGGCGATGTCGGCATCCATGCGACCGGTGAGGCTCGTCTCAGCGAGGATCGCCGATGCGATGCCCTGCGGCATGTTTGCGCCGGAGGGATTCGTGAAGACGCGGAGGCCGTGCTCGCGCATGATCGCGGAAAGCAGGTTGGTCGTTGTCGACTTGCCATTGGAGCCGAGGACGAACACGACCCCGTAGGGCAGTTGTGAGGCGACGTCCCGCATGATGTGCGGGGCAAGCTTCTGCACCACGACGCCGGGCATCGCGCTTCCGCCTCCGCGCAGTCGCGTGACAAAGCGCGTCACGCGACCGGCGAAGATGGGAAGGACGTAGTGCAGGCCTGTCGGTTTACTCAAGGTAGTCACGAAGCGACTGCGACCGGGACGGGTGGCGCAGTTTGGCCATCGTCTTCGACTCGATCTGGCGGATCCGCTCACGCGTGACACCGAAGGTGTCGCCGATCTGGTCGAGGGTCTTGGGCATACCGTCACCGAGGCCGAAGCGCATCCGGATGACTCCGGCTTCGCGCTCGCTCAGTGAGTCGAGCAGGCTTTCGAGCTGCTTCTGCAGCATGGTGAAGCCGACCGCGTCGGCGGGAACGACAGCCTCGGTGTCCTCGATGAGGTCACCGAACTCGCTGTCTCCGTCTTCACCGAGTGGCGTGTGAAGCGAGATCGGTTCGCGACCGTACTTCTGCACCTCGATGACCTTCTCCGGCGTCATGTCGAGTTCGCGGCTGAGCTCTTCAGGCGTCGGCTCGCGACCGAGGTCCTGCAGCATCTGCCGCTGGACGCGGGCGAGCTTATTGATGACCTCGACCATGTGCACCGGAATACGGATGGTGCGCGCCTGGTCGGCCATCGCGCGGGTGATCGCCTGACGAATCCACCAGGTGGCGTAGGTCGAGAACTTGAAGCCCTTGGTGTAGTCGAACTTTTCGACCGCACGGATGAGGCCGAGGTTCCCCTCCTGGATGAGGTCGAGGAACTGCATTCCGCGACCTGTGTACCGCTTCGCGAGAGACACCACGAGGCGGAGGTTCGCTCCGAGCAGGTGACTCTTCGCCCGTGCGCCATCTTTGGCTACCCACGTCAGTTCGCGGCCGAGCTGGGTACGCTTTGCAGCGTCATCCATCTGCGACAGCTTGTCCTCGGCGAACAGGCCCGCCTCGATGCGCATCGCGAGCTCGACCTCTTCGGCCGCGTTGAGAAGCGCGACCTTTCCGATCTGCTTCAGGTAGTCCTTGACCGGGTCGGCTGTGGCACCGGTGATGGCCGAGGAGTAGACGGGGAGTTCGTCTTCGTCGTCGGTGGCGGACAGAACGAGCGCACCCTGCGGAAGAGCTTCCGTCGCGATCGTGCTCGGCTTGCTGTCGTCGTCGTCGTGATCGTCGTCGGCGATGTCAGGAGCGGCGGCGGCCTCGTCGACGACGTCGGCCGTCTTCTTCTTTGCCCCGCGCTTCACGGGCGCCTTAGCGGGCGCGTCGTCTGTGGCTGCTGCCTTCGCGGCCTTCGCCGCTGCAGCCGCTGTCATCTTCTTCGCTGCCGGAGCCTTCACGGCTGCGGCTGTCGCTGTCGTCTGTTCTTCTTCTGCCGAAGTTTGTGCGGCCTTGGTGGCCATAAGAGCACCTTTCAGTCCCCGAGCGAAGGAGTCGCCAGAACTCGCTCGCGGGTCCATATTGTTTTCGGACATTACGAGGACCCATGTCAAGTCCGGGCGCTTCACTGCTCGCTTCACGACGTGCATGCCTCGGGAACCTGAACGGGTCCTTATGAGCATTATGCCACGTTTTCACCAGCTACCCCGCCATGGGTCCTGTTCCCGGCGCCCGCCCTGCGGCGACCTCAGCGGCGGCGTCGGAATCTCTCTATAGCTGCAACCCACAATGGCCCCACTTCAATTCCCTCATCCATGACAATTCTGCGACGCGTCCGCCTGCGAGCACCGATCAGCATGACCACTCCGAAACCGATTACGAGGTACTGCACGAGGAACGCGAGCTTGAACGAAGAGATGCTGTACAGCTCTGCGGTACCCGCCCCCGGAGAGGCCTGGACATCGAGGATCACGCCGATCAGGAACATCATGACGAAGCTGGCGAGGAACCCTCCGACATTGACGACCCCGTTGGCTGCGCCGAGCACGCGCACGGGGTTGAAGGTCCTGGCAAAGTCGAATCCGATCAGGGATCCGGGACCGCCAGCGCCGAGAACGACGAGGAGAAGGATGAGCAGCCAGAGCGGAGGCACACCCGGCCAGCTCAGGAAGAGCGCCCACGCCCCGCCGATCACGAACACGATCGCGAGAACGAGATTGCTTCGCCTGTACGGGAACCTCGCCGAGAGCAGGCCGAGAACGGGACCGATGACAACACCGGATGCCACGACAACGAGAAGCATTGAGGCGGCGAGCGGCTCGTCGAGTCCCATCGCGTAGACCATGAACGGGTAGCCCCACAGCAGCGAGAACACGGTTCCGGATGACTGCGTCGAATAGTGGGCCCAGAAGCCCAGCTGGGTGCCGGGACGGGTGAAGCTCGCCCGCAGTTCCCTGAGCGCCTCGCCGAGCGTCGCCACCCGCGGCTGCTCTGTCGAGCTGGCGGGCCGGTCACGAATCACCGCGAGGGAGAGGACGAGGGCAAGCGCGACGAAGGACGCGGCGGCGAGAAACGCGGACGTCCACCCTGCCTCGTGAAGAACCCATGCGAATGGGATCGCCGAGAGGATCTGCCCGGCCTGACCGAGGTTGCCCATCCACTGTGACAGTTGCGGAACCGTCCGCCCGGAGAACCACGACGTCACCAGTCGCATCACCGAGACGAAAATTGCCGCGTCACCGGCGCCAACCAGAACCCGCCCGAGAACGGCGACACCGATCGACGGGGCAAAGGCCAGGACGGCCTGCCCGGCAACCATGAGCGACAGTCCGCAGATGATGAGAATGCGCGGGCCAAGCCTGTCGATGAGAACACCGATCGGGACCTGGAGCGCAGCGTAAACGATGAGCTGGACGACCGCGAGCGTACTGAGGGCTGACGCCGTCGCATCGAACCTCTCGACTGCGGACACTCCCGCTACGCCGAGCGTCGACCGCTGCATGACCGCGGCGATGTACGCAATGACACCAACCCAGAAGACGAACCAGGATCTGCGGGAATTCACCCGTCAACCCTATGCCAGCCGGCGATCAGGGTCGTGAGTCCTGGCTACCGGACGGTCCGTCGTCGTGACCCTTCCGTGCGGCCAGGAATTTCTCCAGTTCGTCCGCGATCTCGTCGGCACTCGGGAGCTCGCCATCCGAGTCCATCAATGGCGACTTCAGGGAGTTGTTCTCCATGTAGGCGTCGTAGCGCTGCTCCAGGGTACCGACGAGGCGCTGAAGCTCCTCGTTGCCCTGCACCTGCTCGTCGATGCGAGAGACGAAGTCCCTGCCCTCTTCCCTGAGCTCGTCGGTCGGGAGGATGAGCCCGGTCGCCGCGCTGATGCTGTCGATCGTCGCGAGTGCCGCCGCTGGGAACTCGGTGTCTGCGAGGTAGTGCGGAATCAGCAACGCGAATCCAGCGACATCCGACCCGCGTTCGGTGAGGCGGTACTCGAGCAGGTGAAGAACGTTGGCCGGGACCTGGGTGTGTGGACGCCATACACTCATCGCGTCGATCAGGTCTTCGCGCGTACCGCTCACCGTGACTCCGATCGGGCGGGTGTGCGGAACCGGCATCGGGATCGCGTGAACCCACATCGTGCGGGCGACGCCGAAACGGTCGATCAACGCGATGACCTCGCGGACGAAGCGCTCCCAGAGGAAGTCGGGCTCGTATCCGGTCAGCATGAGGAAGGGCCTGTGCATGTCGTCCTCGGCCAGCGAGAGCTGGAGCGCAGGAGGCGAGTACTCGGTGAGGCGGTCTTCATTGAAATAGATGATCGGCCGCCGTGCGCGGTAGTCGAGCAGTAGATCGTTGTCAAAGACGGCGATCGGTTCGCTCGACACCGCCTCGCGGGAGTACTCGTTGAACTGGCCAGCCGCACCACCGGCATCGGAGAACCCGGTCAGCGCGATCACGAGGTCAAGCCCCTGGGGCACAGCGGATGCCGTTGGGGTCAGCTCGAACAGATCGCCGGAAACGCTCATGCATCCACTCTAAGCGGCGCAGAGGAGCGAACCTCCCCCGACGCGACCGTGGACGCGCGCCCAGAGCGAACAGGCCGGCAACTGCCGCTCGGGCGCCACGGGCTAGCATGAAGCAATGGCCGTTCCCGCACTCTCCGTCTCCCGCTCCGCCTCCGATCTGAATGCCGACGTCCTCGTCGTCGGCGCAACTGCCGAGGGGAAGAGTCCCCGGCTGCACGCCCCTGACGGTTTCGAATTCCTTTCCGCATCGCTGGGCGCCGTTGGCGTCACAGGCGCGGTGGACCAGCTCGTTCGCGTGCCAGGGACCGCTGAGTTTCCGACCATCGCGATCATTGGTATTGGGGCAACCATCTCCCCGGACGCCCTTCGCCTCGCCGCGGGCTCCGCGGTCAGGCAGCTCGCTGGCGCGACGTCGGTCGCCATCGCCCTCCCCCTCGGCGATGCAGCTGCCCTGGCCGCCGTGCTTGAGGGGTCTGCGCTCGGCGCGTACTCCTTTACCGCGTACAAGGGCACATCCATCGACAGCCAGAAGACCCCCGTCGCGCGCGTGACCGTGGTCGCTGACGACGCACTGGCCGGCAGTGACGAGGTCGCCGCTCTCACCACGCGGGCGCTCGTCATCGCCAGCGCTGTCGCCGAGGTCAAGGACCTCGCAGCGACGCCCGCGAACGATCTGTACCCGGAGACGCTCGCCAAGGCGGCGGAGGCATCCGTTCGCGACCTGCCCATCGACGTCACCGTGTGGGACGAAGACGCCCTGAAGCGTGACGGGTTCGGCGGCATCCTCGGTGTCGGCCAGGGCTCAAGCCGCGGGCCGCGTCTCGTCAAACTGGCGTACGCTCCGGAAGGCGCTCCTCGCCACCTCGCACTCGTCGGCAAGGGCATCACCTTCGACACCGGCGGACTGAGCCTCAAGCCCGCGGCGTCCATGCTCGGCATGAAAGACGACATGACCGGCGCGGCAACGGTCCTCGCCGTCGTTCGCGCGGCAGCCGAGCTGAACCTCAACGTGCGGGTCACTGCGTGGCTGTGCATCGCGGAGAACATGCCGTCAGGGACAGCAATTCGCCCCGGCGACGTTCTGCGGATCAAGAACGGTACAACCGTCGAGGTCACAAACACGGATGCCGAAGGCCGACTGGTCATGGCGGATGGTCTCGTTGCCGCGAGTGCCGAGATGCCGGATGCCATCGTCGACGTCGCCACGCTGACCGGCGCCGCCGTCGTGGCACTGGGCAACCGGTACTCGGGTGTCATGGGAGATGACGCGTTTGTCGCGCAGGTCCTCGACGCCGCGAAGTCCACAGGTGAAACCATGTGGCCGATGCCGTTCGCCGAGGAACTCAGGGGCCTGCTTCGCTCCGATGTGGCTGACCTCGTGAACGCCAAGGTCGGAAACCGGGCGGGCGGAATGCTCCTCGCCGGCCTGTTCCTGCGCGAGTTCATCGGAAAGACGAGCGATGCACCCGACGCTCCGTCCATTCCGTGGGCGCACCTCGACATCGCCGGTTCCGGCACCAACGGTGAATCCGCGTATGGATTCACCGGGACAGGGCCGACCGGAGTGGCCGTTCGATCGCTGCTCAGGATGGCCGAAGACTTTTCCCGCCCGTAGTAAGGTCGTATGGGCAGTAAAACGCCTATCGCGTTACCACCCCGACCCAGGGACGGTGACTTACGCATGAACCCAGATGCACGAGGGAGCAACTCAGTGTCGGAGCAGAATTTTGACATCGTCATTCTCGGTGGTGGAAGCGGCGGCTACGCAGCAGCATTGCGCGCTAGCGAGCTCGGCTTTACCGTCGGACTTGTAGAGAAAGACAAGCTCGGTGGCACCTGTCTCCACCGCGGCTGCATTCCAACCAAAGCGCTTCTGCACTCGGCCGAGGTTGCCGACGTGTCGCGTGACTCGGAGAAGTACGGCGTGAAGGCCACGTTCGACAGCATCGACATCTCGGGCGTCACCGCGTACCGCGAAGGAATCGTCGCGAAGAAGTACAAGGGACTCCAGGGCCTGATCAAGGCGCGCGGAATTACGGTCATCGAGGGTGAAGGCCGGCTGACGTCGCCGACGACGGTACAGGTTGGCGACACGACGGTTACGGGCAAGAACGTGATCCTCGCCACGGGATCGTACAGCCGCTCGCTCCCCGGTCTCGACATCGGCGGACGCGTCATCACGAGCGAACACGCACTCGAACTCGACTTCGTGCCCAAGAAGGTTGCCGTACTCGGCGGAGGCGTCATCGGCGTCGAATTCGCGAGCGTGTGGAAGTCGTTCGGTTCGGATGTCACGATCATCGAGGCTCTCCCGCACCTCGTTCCCAATGAAGACGAGTCCATCAGCAAGGGACTCGAGCGCGCATTCCGCAAGCGCGGCATCAACTACTCGCTCGGCGTGCGCTTCCAGGGTGTGACCCAGGACGAGAACGGCGTGGTCATCACGCTCGAGAACGGAACGACCATCGAGGCCGAGCTTCTCCTCGTCGCTGTCGGTCGTGGCCCGTCGACGGCCAACCTCGGTTACGAAGAGGTCGGCGTCACGATGGACCGTGGCTTCGTCATCACGAACGAGCGCCTCGAGACCAACATCCCGGGCCTCTACGCCGTCGGCGACATCGTCCCCGGCCTCCAGCTTGCACACCGCGGTTTCCAGCAGGGCATCTTCGCCGTCGAGGAGATCGCCGGACTCAAGCCGGTGCTTATCCCCGACGTCAACATCCCCAAAGTCACCTACTGCGACCCTGAGGTCGCATCAGTCGGTCTCAGCGAAGCGAAGGCTGCTGAGCAGTACGGCGCAGACAAGATCAAGGCGTACGACTTCAACCTCGCCGGCAACGGCAAGAGCGAGATCATCGGAACCGCCGGAAACGTCAAGGTCGTTCGTGTCATCGACGGCCCCGTTGTCGGAGTCCACATGATCGGTGCCCGGGTTGGCGAACTCATCACTGAAGGCCAGCTCGCTGTGAACTGGGAAGCGTACCCGGAGGACCTCGCTCCTCTGATCCACGCTCACCCCACACAGAGCGAAGCGCTCGGCGAGGCTTTCCTCGCCCTCGCGGGAAAGCCCCTGCACGCACTCTAGTTCTCGCCCGCCGCGGGCGCGTTCGTCACTAAGCTCATACAGCAAGAATTGGTTTCAAAGGAGACAAGGTCATGTCAGAATCCGTAAGCCTTCCGGCACTCGGCGAGAGTGTCACCGAGGGTACGGTCACCCGCTGGCTGAAGAACGTCGGGGATCGGGTTGAGGTCGACGAACCGCTGCTCGAGGTATCGACAGATAAGGTCGACACCGAAATCCCGTCGCCCGTCGCCGGAGTGATCGAAGAGATCCTCGTGCAGGAAGACGAAACGGTTGAGGTCGGCACCGCCCTGGTCAAGATCGGTGACGGGTCATCCGCACCGGCAGGTGACGCAGAGCCCGCCGCAGAGGCAGAGCCTGCCGCTGAACCCGCTGCCGAGCAGCCCGCGGAATCCGCGGAGGCGGAGTCCAACGAAGCCGAGGCGCCGTCGGTCCAGCCGTCGACCGAGGTCCCCGAGGAGGCCCAGGCCGCACCGGCCGAGGCCCCCGCAGACGCACCTGCTCCCCCGGCGCCTGCCGCACCGGAACCCGCGCCCGCCGCGGCAGCACCCGCTCCAGCTGCACCCGCTCCGGCGGCTGCAGCTCCTGCGGCTCCCGCAGCTCCTGCGGCTCCCGCAGCAGCCCCGGCTCCGGCAGCTCCCGCTCCGGCGAAGGCTCCCGTCGGCGGCGAATCGCTCGGTAGCGGATACGTCACTCCCCTGGTCCGGCGCCTCGCCAACCAGCAGGGTGTCGACCTGTCGACAATCACCGGTACCGGTGTCGGCGGTCGCATCCGCAAGGAGGACGTTCTGCAGGCCAGCCAGGCAGCATCCGCGGCTCCGGCCGCCGAGAAGGCCAAGCCGCTCGAGATCTCCCCGCTCCGTGGCACCACGCAGCCGATGTCGCGCCTCCGCAAGGTCGTCGCCGAGCGCGCCGTCCAGTCGATGCAGACCTCAGCCCAGCTCACCACGGTGATCGAGGTCGACGTGACCAACATCGCGACGCTCCGCGACAAGGTGAAGGGCGAGTTCCTGTCGAAGACAGGCAACAAGCTCTCCTTCCTTCCGTTCTTCGTCAAGGCAGCAGCCGAGGCACTCACCGCGTACCCGGTCGTCAACGCGACCATCGACGGTGACTCGATCGTCTACCCCGACCACGAGAACATCTCGATCGCCGTTGAGACCGAGCGCGGCCTCCTCACCCCGGTGGTGCGCAGCGCAACCGACCTCAACATCGCCGAGACCGCCGCGCAGATCGCTGATCTCGCCGACCGGACCCGCGCCAACAAGCTCAAGCCTGACGAGCTTTCCGGTGGTACGTTCACGGTGACCAACACCGGTTCGCGTGGCGCGCTCTTCGACACCCCTGTTGTGTTCCTCCCGCAGTCCGCGATCCTCGGAACCGGCATCGTCGTGAAGCGTCCCGTCGTCGTCAAGGCTGCGGGCCAGGAAGCCATCGCGATCCGCTCTATGGTCTACCTCGCCCTGTCGTACGACCACCGCATCGTTGACGGTGCGGATGCTGCCGGCTACCTCGTCGCCGTCAAGAACCGTCTGGAAGCAGGCGCTTTCGAGGCCGACCTCGGCATCTAGTCAGGAAAGTCCGTCGGGCTCCGCAAGGTCCCGCAACAGCCAGCCGGTGTTCGTCTTCATCACGAGGACGAGCACCGGCTGGTTTGTTGTGTCGGGCGTCCCGCCGACGCGAAACAACACGGCGTTGCCCGTGCGCTGGATGAGCTCGATCTGCAGTCCGGCAACGCCGGTTGCGGGCAAGGCGCTCAGCGGGGCGGTGTCTTTCGTCTCCAGCGCGTGAAGATCGGTGGCCTCCGCGGCAGATCCGGACTCATCGACGACCGCTACGCACTCGGCGCTGCCGCTCGCGAGGCATCGCGCACGGAACCCGAGAAGCGCTCGGACCGCCGCGTCCGGATCCTCGGCGCCGATGGCGGTGCGCTCGGCGCCGCTGAGCGCAACAGCCGGTGGCGATGATGCGGTGTGTGTCGGCTTCGGGGCCGCTGTCGAATCGGGGAGCACGCTCAACCCTCCCCAGACCGTCACAATCGTGACCACCGTCACGACGACGACCAGGGCCGCCCTCCCGCTGAGGGCTCGCCGGACCCAGCCTCCCAATCCGGCGGTTCTCTCCGTGATCACTTCCACGATCGCTGTCGTCGGCGAGAAGCGATCGGCGAGGTCGGCCACCAGGTCGAGCCCGGTGCCGGTGAGTATCCCCGACAGCCAGCCGCCGCTCCCGGGAACGTCGGGTGGCTCGGGGCGGCCGAGCCCTGTGAGCGGACCGGCCGGGAGGTCCGGGGCATCCGCTGCCGTATTTTCCCGGTCGAGGTCGACGGGGAGGGGGTCAGCGAGGGCGAAGAGCCGCAGCTCCAGCTGGCTGAAGAACACGGCGTCGGGAGAGTCACCGACGGTCCGGTCGAACCATCGGTGGAGCGATGGCACGGCATCGCCGACAGAGTCCTCACACCTGTCGAGTACGCAGCGGAGGATTGCACCGAGGGACAGGCGATCCTGACGCCACCGGGTGGCAGCTGTCGCGTCGTCGGGTACGTGGGCACCCCGGACGCCGAGCCGGGTAATGAGGGGGCGGCCGTGCGGGGTGAATGCGACAGCGTCTGGTGTGAGAGCGCCGTGCGCAATCCCCGCCGTGTGCAGGGCGGCGAGGCCGGAAGCCACCGGCGCGAGGATGGTGACCGCCTCCCCCAGCAGCAGTGTCCTGCGCTCGGCAAGTAGCCCGGCGAGCGTGCCCTGCGTGCGCTCGGCGATGAGGATGAGGGCACCTGTGTCATCGGTGGCTACGTCGAGCGCAGCGTGAACGTAGGGTGAGAGTCCGGCGGCCGCTGCTGCGAGTGCCGATGGAGCCTGACCGGCGAGTCGCGTGAGCTCGATCGCACTGGACGCTGACCCGCCGTCCGGTTCGGCGGCGGGTACGACTGCCTGGGCGGGCACCGCGAGCCACGTCGTTGCGTCTGGGGTGTGTTCGATGACGCGAACGAGGCGATAGCCACACAGCACACTGTCGAGGCCTGACCCGACCGCGTCCGCACCCGATGCGTCACCGGCCACCTTGTCGGAGGAGGCGACAGCACGCGGCGCTGCACCGGCGGTGCGGCGTGGTGAAGGCCCGCGCCGGAACAGGGCTGGTCTCATCCGCCGATTCTCCCCGCCGCGAGCCGGTCCGGACTGGGCCGGCCCGACCGGTGGAGCGGATCTCCGCAGCCTGCGGGTGTGAGGGGGCCGGTGCACCACCCCCGCACGAGGCGTTGCCCGGCCCCGCAAAATCAGGAGCGACCGGGCACATCGGACCCTCCCGGATGCCGGTATCCTTGATCCCATGGCACGCAAAGAAAAGCCAGCTAAGGCTGCGAAGGAACCAGGCCGTTTGAAGCAAATGTGGCAGGTGTTCCAGATGACCCGCCGCTACGACAAGACCGCCGTCTGGTGGATCCTCCTCGCGTTCTTCGGGAGCATCGCTGTTTCCGTCGTTCTCGCGATCCTCATCTCGGGCGGCAGTGTCTTCGGTCTTGTCCTCTGGATCATCGCCGGCGTGCTCGCCGGCATCCTCGCCGCAATGATCGTCCTCGGCCGTAAAGCCGAAAAAGCGGCGTACGGTCAGATCTCCGGCCAGCCCGGTGCCGTTGGCGCCGTCTTCCGCAGTTCACTCCCCCGCGGCTGGCAGGGTAGCGAAATGCCCGTCAACGCGAATGCGAAAACCCAGGACGCGGTCTACCGCGCCGTCGGGCGGGGTGGAGTCGTCCTCGTCGGCGAAGGCCCGCGCTCGCGCGTCACACGCCTTGTCGAAGACGAGAAGCGCAAGGTGAAGCGCGTGCTTCCCAACGTTCCTGTCACCGTTTTCTATGTCGGACCAGACGCTGATTCGGTCCCGCTGCACAAGCTGCCCAGGACCGTTCGCAAGGTCAAGTCGACGCTGACCAAGCCGGAGGTGCTCGCCATCGTCAACCGGCTGTCGTCGCTCAGTTCGAACGGCCTGCCGATCCCGAAGGGCGTCGACCCGTTCAAGGTCAAGCCGCAGCGCGCGCGGTAATCGCCTCGCCGCGAACGGTCCTCAGGCTCGGATGAGGACCGTTCCAGCAACCTTGTCGTGGAACCCGCGCTGGTCTGAGTCCCAGACGAGAGCGGGAACGACGATGACGAGCAGCGCGGTTCGAACGATAGGCCGCCAGACACCGGCCCAGCCGCCTGTCACCCGGATCAGCCGGAGTCCAAAGACCCGGTGTCCGATGCTCGCACCGATCGTTGGCAGAAAAACGATCTGCAATACCGCGAAAACCAGCAGGTTTGCCCACGCGTCCGCGTTGAAGAACATCGCCGACACGAGCATGGCGATGATCCAGTCCACGGTGAGTGCGCCGAGTCTCCTGCCGAGTCGTGCCACGCTGTGCGGGCCGCTCTCGGGAAGCCCGAGGCGCTCTCCGGGGTATCGACTCGGGGCGATGTCGCCGGATGATGCGGGATGGCGGCTGTCTGCAGGCATTGTTAAATCCTACGTCGGCTTCGGACGTGTAACATGCCAGAAACATGGGTGTCACTGTCGGGTAACCCCGGGTGCATACCCTTCAAGAGGTTGCACGTTGCATCCTTCTCGGTTCCAACCCTATTTGGAGTTTTCCATATGTTCAGCGATTCTTCCGAGGTGCTCAAGTTCATCAAGGACACGGACGTCAAGTTCGTCGACATTCGGTTTACCGACCTCCCTGGTGTGCAGCAGCACTTCAACATCCCGGCGTCGACAGTAGACGAGGAATTCTTCACTGTCGGGCAGCTGTTTGACGGCTCATCGATCCGGGGATTCGCCAGCATTCACGAGTCGGACATGCAGCTCATCCCCGACGTGACGACGGCGTACATCGACCCGTTCCGCATTGAGCGCACGCTCATCATCGTCTTCGACATCTACAACCCGCGCAACGGCGAGATTTACTCGAAGGACCCGCGCCAGGTCGCGAAGAAGGCCGAGAAGTACCTCGCGTCCACCGGCATCGCCGACACCGCGTTCTTCGCCCCGGAGGCGGAGTTCTACATCTTCGACGACGTGCGCTACGAGATCAACCAGCACTCCAGCTCATACTCCGTCGACTCCAGCGAAGGCGCCTGGAACTCGGGCCGCGAGGAGCCCGGCGGAAACCTCGCCAACAAGACCCCGTACAAGGGCGGCTACTTCCCGGTCAGCCCCGTTGACCAGCACGCTGACCTGCGCGACGACATCTGCCTCAAGCTCATCGACGCTGGCCTGATCCTCGAGCGCAGCCACCACGAGGTCGGCACCGCCGGCCAGGGTGAGATCAACTACCGGTTCGACACGATGGTGCACTCGGCGGATGACATCCTCAAGTTCAAGTACATCGTCAAGAACACGGCACAGCAGTGGGGCAAGACCGCGACGTTCATGCCCAAGCCACTCTTCGGTGACAACGGATCGGGAATGCACACCCACCAGTCGCTGTGGAACGGCGACACCCCGTTGTTCTACGACGAGGCAGGCTACGGCGGACTCTCGGATGTCGCACGCTGGTACATCGGTGGACTGCTCAAGCACGCGCCGGCCGTCCTCGCGTTCACGAACCCGACGGTCAACAGCTACCACCGCCTCGTTCCCGGCTTCGAAGCACCGGTCAACCTCGTCTACTCGGCGGGAAACCGTTCGGCATCGATTCGTATCCCCATCACGGGAACGAACCCGAAGGCCAAGCGCATCGAGTTCCGCGCGCCAGACGCATCGGGTAACCCGTACCTCGCGTTCGCCGCGCAGCTGATGGCAGGCCTCGACGGCATCAAGAACCGCATCGAGCCGCACGAGCCGGTCGACAAGGACCTCTACGAACTTCCCCCGGAAGAAGCGAAGAGCATCCCACAGGTTCCGTCCTCGCTCGAGGGTGCCCTTCAGGCGCTCGAGGCAGACCACGAGTTCCTCCTTCAGGGCAACGTGTTCACGCGTGAACTGATCGAGACCTGGATCGACTTCAAGCGCGAGCACGAGATCAAGCCTCTCGCTCAGCGTCCGCACCCGTTCGAGTTCGAGCTCTACTACGGCGTGTAACCCACGTGTGCCCCTGCGGGCCGTCCACCTCTCGGGGTGGGCGGCCCGCACTCGTTAACCCACTGGCAGCTGCTCGGCCAGAAACGGCGACATAATTCGCCAAACTCCAGTCCTTTCGGGCCGAGCGGGCGCCGGATATCCCGCTTTCCCGCAGCAGCGAACCCTACGGCGTCCCGTAGAACTGCTTCTCGAAGACGCTGCGTGCGCGGCGGATCACGGCGAGGGTAATCCTCCTCGAACCGCTCTATTTGTACGAACCCGGCCATCCATCATTGCCATCAAAGCACCGATGTAGACGAGCATGTTCCGGTTACTAGGATCGTGGGGTCTACTGGAGAAAGATTGATGTGGAGCTTTTCACATGGGAAGCAGCTAACCCTGAAGGAGCGCAAAAACAACGTATCCTCAGGGGTCGACGTCGTCATGGCAGAAAACAGCACACCGGACTTCACCCCGCTCGAGGCGGGAGAGCCTCAGTAACCCGAGCAGGCGGATGTCAGCCCCGCCGGCCGTGGACCGAAGCTGCGACCGTCTCCCAAGACGCAGCAGTTTGGACCGCCGTCTCACCCGGCTCAGAGATGGCTCGCCGGGAAAGCTCAGTAGATAGATACGTCGTCTTCCTCGATGACCCCCAACGCTTCGAACCAGATGCGCCGGTTTTGGAGCGTCGCGCCCTCAAGTGAGCGTGCGTGGACGGTCGCCGCCGCACCGGAGCCCATCGCCAGCGCAGTACGGCGGGCCCCCTACTCGCAGGCAACTCCATCGCCGTCTCTGTCGAGGGCTGGTCGATAGCCCAGTTGCCCGCGGTAGAGGGGTGCGTGTCCTGCGGCGCGGACAGCGTCGCAGTTGGCGTAATAGACGTTCGCCGGGGGTGCAGGAGCAGGGGCTGGGGAAGGGGTTGGGGAAGGTGCGGACGTCGTCGGTACGGGCTGTGCTTCAGCGGGCAGGGCGGACGGCACTTGGAAGCTCTGGCCTTCGTAGGACCAGATCGTTGGGTAGAGAGCCTTCACGTTTGCGGCTTCGGCGGCGCTGGCGGTGTAGAAGTGGTGTGAGTAGACCGGCGACCAGAATCGGTCTACGGCGTTCGCATCCAAGAGGTTTGCGTCGTTCGGGTAGACGTAATAGGCGACACCTTCGTACGACCACACGTTCGGATAGCGGGCGAGGACTTGGTCTCGCTCGGCTGCATCGGTGGTGAAGAAGTGGCCGTTGTAGACGGGCGACCAGAAGCGGTAGAGGGGAACCGTTCCACTGACCTGAGATGTGTAGGCGCCATACTTCACACCCTCGTAGTTCCAGATCTCGGGGTACCTGGTGATGACGTCGTTGCGCTCGGCGACGCTCGTCGTGAAGAAGTGCCCGTTGAACTTGGGCGACCAGAATCGATAAACCGCGGTCGCGCCGTCGGCTGCTGCGACCGGCGCGGCAGTCCCACCACCGACTTCCCGCTTCGCCGGGGCGTCAACTGCTGTTCCGCCGCAGTTGTCGGTGCTCAGGACGCTGGAGAGCTTCGCGTGCTCGGCGGAGTCGATCGTGAGGGACCACTTGTACTTGATCGTCACCCAGTCGACGACGTAGGTGCACGTGTCGGAGGTCGCCGGTGGTAGCCAGCCCGCCGGGTCGCGGTCGCCCTTCGACTGGTTTACATTGTCGGTCACGGCGATGAGCGCACCACGAAGATCGAGGTCGTTCGCGTAGGCCTGCCGCTGATCGGCCGTCCAGGTGTCCGCGCCCGATGCCCACGCTTCTCCGAGGGGCACCATGTGGTCGATGTCGACGTCTGAGGCATTCGTCCAGGTCGCGCCGTCATATGGCGATGTCCAGGAGCCGGTCGCGACGGTGCAACCGCTGCTGAAGGTCACCGGAGCGGTTGACTCGGCTTGGAGAACTTCGGAGCGTGTGTCGCACCCGTTACCATCAGCGTCGATCCAATGCGTGAATAGAGCGCGGTCGTACCCAGCCGTGACTGGAGCGGTAACCGTCAGCTGCCCAAAAAGGTTGTCCGCAGTGCTGGCGAAGGCTTGTGCTGAGGTAGCGGGGACAATTGCCATCGCGAGGATCGTCAGGGGCGCCGCGAGGACAGCGGCCATTCGTTTTGGGATGAACATCGGGTGTGGCTCCTTCGCCTGTCGCTGAGAGCACCCTATGGGAAACCGTTAGCCCTCGAAGGCCCCAGACCAGGGGTGCGCCAGCGTTCATGCACAAGGCAAAGAATGCGCGTTGCGGGTATCAACTACAGAGGAGAACTCTAACTTCCGAGGTTCCTCCGGCCTGGGCCGCACCGGGCGTGTGGAAGAAATCCGAACTAAAAACGTGAGCCTTGTACGCCAAGTCACACGTAGCTCGCTATCCCGCAGCGAAACTCTACGGCGTTCCGTAGAACTGCTTCTCGAAGACGCTGCGTGCGCGGCGGGTCACCGCGAGGTAATCCTCCTCGAGCCGGGCCGCAGACGCCGGCGGGTAGCCGAGGATCCGTGCGATGCCGTTCAACTGCATCCGGTCACTCGGCAGGACATCGGTCGTGCGGTTCAGCCACAGCGTCATCGCGGACCTGAGCCGGGACGCGAAGATCCACGCTGCCCGAAGGCGTTCGGCGCTCTCCGGCGTGACGAGGTCGTTCTCCACGGCCACCTGCAGCGCCCCCAGGGTGCTCGTCGTCCGCAGGCCTGGGATCGCGGCCCCGTGCTCGAGCTGGAGCAGCTGTACGAACCATTCAACGTCGCTCAACGACCCGCGCCCCAGTTTGACGTGCCGAGACGGGTCAGCACCCTGCGGCAGTCGCTCATTCTCGACCCTCGCCTTGATGCGTTTGACCTCCCGCACCGCGGCATCCGAGATCTCAGCTGGATAACGGATGGCGTCCGCCAGCGACTCGAAGTCGGTGATCAGTGATTCGTCACCCGCGACGCCGTCCGCGCGGAGCAAAGCCTGTGCCTCCCAGGTGAGCGACCACCGCTCGTAGTAGGCCCGGTAGGAGTCGAGGGAGCGGGTGACAGCCCCATTCTTTCCCTCGGGGCGGAGCCCGACGTCGAGGTCGAGCGGCAAGCGGTGATCCTCGCTCAGCCGGTTGAGCTCCGCCACTATTCGGTTTGCTGCCCGGTGTGACTGCTCGTTGTCCATGGCCGTCGCCCGGTAGACGTACATGACGTCAGCGTCGGATCCGAACCCGAGTTCAGCGCCGCCATACCTGCCCATCCCGATCACGGCGAACTCGAGGCTGTCTTCGCCGAGTCCATCGGTGCGTCGGATCAGTCGCACCAGCGCCCTGATGGTTCCCGTGGTGATGTCGGTGAGCCCGCGGCTGAGTTCCGGCAGTTCGATGACACCGAGCACGGAGCCGAGTGCGAGGCGGAGGATCTCCCTGCGACGAACGCGGCGAATCGCCTTCGCGGCCGCGGCATCCGTGTCGTGCCTCGCAAGAATCGCCGACATCTCGTCTTCGATAGCCGCGAGCGACCTGCCGTGAAGGTCGTTGTTGTCGGCGAGCCAGGCAGCGGCCTCGGGGATCTGGTCGAGGAGTTCACCGATGTAACGGGAGCCGCTGAGCACCCGCGTGAGGCGCTCAGCCACCCCGGAGGAATCCCGGAGGGTGCGGAGGAACCAGTGTGTTCCGCCGAGCGATTCGCTCAGCCGACGGAACGCGATGAGTCCGTAGTCAGGGTCTGCGCCCTCGGCGAGCCAGCGGAGCATGACCGGCAGCAGGTGACGTTGGATCGTCGCGCGCCTGGACACGCCGGCGGTGAGCGCCGCGATGTGCGACAGCGCCCCCTTCGGATCCCTGAAACCGATCGCGGCGAGGCGCGCCTCGGCCTGTGCGGGGCTCAGCGCAACTTCCTCGTCGGGAAGGGCGGCAACGGCGGCGAGCAACGGACGGTAGAACAGCCGCTCGTGGAGGCTCCTCACCTCGTGCTTGGTGCTCTCCCAGCGGGTGACGAGTGCATCGGCGTTGGGCGCGAGCGTCGACGCGCGTGCGAGCACGCGAAGCTCTTCCTTGTCACGGGGCATCAGGTGGGTGCGGCGAAGGCCGCCAAGCTGCAACCGGTGTTCGAGCACCCGCAGGAAACGGTAGTCGGCGGCGAAGGCCGCGGCCTCCTCGCGCCCAATGTAACTGTTGGCGCTCAGCGCGTCGAGCGCCAGCAGGGTCGAACGTTCCCGCACGTCGGCGTCAACAGCGCCGTGCACCAGCTGGAGGAGCTGCACGGTGAACTCGATATCCCGGAGCCCGCCAGGCCCCAGCTTGAGTTGATAGTGCACCTCATCGGCGGGAATGTGCTCGGTGACCCTCTCGCGCATCCGCTGCACCGAGTCGACGAAGCCCTCCCTGCCCGCGCTTGACCAGACGAACGGCGCGATCGCGTCGACATACTGCTCGCCCAGTTCGGCGTCACCAGCGAACGCCCGCGCCTTGAGCAGCGCCTGGAACTCCCAGCTCTTCGCCCACCGCTCGTAGTACGCCAGGTGGGACTCGAGGGTGCGCACGAGCGCTCCCTGCTTGCCCTCGGGCCGCAGGTTGGGATCCACCTCCCAGAGCTCGGGCTCGATCCCGGCCTGGCCGAGCCCGCGCATCGTCAGCATCGCGAGTCGCGTGGCTACATCGATGGCGCGCTGGTTCGACAGCCCGGCGGACTCGTCGCCTTCCGCCACGAAGATCACGTCGACATCGCTGACGTAGTTGAGTTCGCCTGCTCCTGCCTTGCCCATCCCGATCACCGCGAACCGCGTTGCGCGCACCTCATCGACGGAAAACAGCATCGGGCCGTTCCCCGGCTGGGTGACCTGCGTCCTGGCGACGGCGATGGATGCTTCAAACGCTGCGGATGCCGCATCAGACAGCGCTTTGGCGATGGAGTCGAACACCGAGACCGGGTCATCCGCGCGCAGGTCGTGTGCGGCGATCCGTGCAAGCCAGCGCCGGTAACGCACCCGGAGACGGGTCCACGCCTCATCGTCGGTGACCTCGGCAAACCCGTCATGGGCACCGACGGAGTCGAGCATGCTCTCGGTCAGCTCCGCGCGCGTCGGGAGCCGGCGCGGCCGGTCAGGGATCCGTTCGAGCTCGGCGGGATGCCGCTGGAAGAATTCAGCGAGGCCCGCTGAAGCGCCAAGCAGCCTGATCAGCGTCTCCGTGCGACCCGGGTTCGCAAAGACGCCGTTGAGTTCCGTCGGGTGCATCCGCCCGAGCCTGACCAGGCAGTTGAGCGCCTGGTCGGGGTCAGCAGCCAGGCCGAACTGAGGAAGCAGGCCGGCCACGTCGACGGTAACGACACCGTCGAGCTCGTCGAGAAGCGCCCTGACCCCGCTCAGCCCGGCGAAGCCGAGCCGAGCGAGTTCGCTCAGCGCTGTTTGCTCGCGTCGCATCGAGTGTCCCCGTCGCCGAACCGCTTAGAGAATCTCGAGGTTCTTCTCGAGCTCGTACGGGGTCACCTGCGCACGGTACTCGTGCCATTCCTGCCGCTTGTTGGCCAGAACATAGTTGAAGACCTGCTCACCGAGCGTCTCCGCGACGAGTTCCGACTCCTCCATCAACTGGATGGCGTGGTCGAGGCTCGCGGGCAACGCGGAGTAACCCAGAGCCCTGCGCTCAGAATCGCTCAGGCTCCAGACGTTGTCCTCCGCTTCGGGTGGGAGGTCGTAACCTTCCTCGATGCCCTTGAGTCCGGCGGCGAGGAGCAGCGAGTACGCGAGGTACGGGTTCGCGGCCGAGTCGATCGCACGGTACTCGACCCGCGCACTCCCGCCCTTGTTGGGCTTGTACAGCGGCACGCGAACGAGAGCCGACCGGTTGTTGTGCCCCCAGGTGACGAAGCTCGGAGCTTCGGCAAGCCCGTTACGACCGACGGTGCCCCAGAGACGCTTGTAGGAGTTGACGAACTGGTTGGTCACCGCGGTGATCTCCGGCGCGTGGCGGAGCAACCCGGCGATGAACTGCCGGCCGACCTTGGAGAGCTGGTACTGGGCACCCGCCTCGTAGAACGCGTTGCTGTCGCCCTCGAACAGTGACATGTGCGTGTGCATGCCTGAGCCCGGCTGGTCAGACAGCGGCTTCGGCATGAACGTCGCGTAAACGCCCTGCTCGATGGCGACCTCTTTGATCACCGTGCGGAACGTCATGATGTTGTCCGCTGTGGTGAGCGCATCTGCGTATCGCAGGTCGATTTCGTTCTGACCGGGTCCGGCCTCGTGGTGGCTGAACTCGACGGAAATGCCGAGGTCCTCCAGCATCCGGACGCTGCGGCGACGGAAGTCGTGTGCCGTGCCACCGGGGACGTTGTCGAAGTAGCCCGCCGAGTCGACAGGAACCGGGCCCTCCTTGCCGAGCTTCGCCGACTTGAGCAGATAGAACTCGATCTCGGGGTGGGTGTAGAAGGTGAAGCCCCTGTCGGCTGCCTTCTCCAGGGTCCGCTTGAGGACGTTGCGCGGGTCAGACACCGCCGGAAGACCGTCAGGCGTCGTGATGTCGCAGAACATCCGGGCGGTCGGGTCGATCTCGCCGCGCCAGGGCAGAAGCTGGAACGTTGTCGGGTCAGGGACAGCGAGCAGGTCAGATTCGTACGAACGGCTCAGGCCCTCAATGGCTGACCCGTCGAAACCGAGACCCTCGGCAAACGCACCCTCGACCTCGGCAGGGGCGATGGCCACCGACTTCAGCGTGCCGACGACGTCTGTGAACCACAGCCGGACGAACTTGACTCCCCGCTCCTCGATAGTACGAAGAACGAAGTCGCGCTGCTTATCCATCCACTCCCCTTAGGTGTCGTGCGTTGCCTGCTCATAGGCTATCCGTTCCTTGCGCCGTGTGCTGGCAGGTACGGCACCTGAATTGACGCAACGGATCGATAGACTGGCGGGCATGAGCGAGCCAATGAAGAGCGCACCGTCGTCCAGCCCCGCCCGAGTTCGCACACGCCACTTCCAGCGCGCGAAAGAACAGGGCATCAAGATCACCGGGCTCACCAGCTACGACATGCTGACCGCCCGGATCTTCGACGAGGCGGGCATCGACTTTCTCCTCGTCGGCGACTCGGCCGGAAACAACGTGCTCGGCTACGACACGACGCTTCCCGTCACCGTCGACGAGCTCATCCCGCTCACCCGAGCCGTCGCCGGCGCCGCCAAGCGTGCTCTCGTCGTCGCCGACATGCCCTTTGGATCCTATGAAAATGGTCCGGAGGACGCCCTCAAGACCGCGTTGCGGTTCATGAAGGAAACCGGAGCGCAGGCCGTCAAGCTCGAAGGCGGTGAACGCAGCCACGACCAGATCCGTCGCATCGTGTCCGCTGGCATCCCGGTCATGGGCCACATCGGGTTCACACCGCAGAGCGAGCACGGGCTTGGCGGCCACATCATCCAGGGCCGCGGGGACGCGGTTGAGCAGCTCCTGCGCGACGCGCGGTCGGTTCAGGACGCCGGAGCGTTTGCCGTCGTCCTGGAGATGGTGCCGGCTGAGAGCGCGGAACTCGTCACGGCCGAACTCGATATTCCGACGATCGGTGTCGGCGCCGGACCCCACGTTTCAGGGCAGCTGCTGGTCTGGACCGACTTCGCCGGGCTTACCACGGGGCGCATCCCGTCGTTCGTCAAGAAATACGCCGACGTGCGCGGCGCGCTGACCGATGCGGTCTCTGCCTTCCGCACGGAGGTGGCCGACGGCATCTACCCCGGCGACGAGTACAGCTACCACTAACGCCGGCGGGTGTCCCCGACGGTACCTGCCCCGGTTCAGCGGTCTTCCGCTGCCTCTTCTTCGGCCCACTTGCGGCTGTTCTCGCGGAGCCGTTCAGGGGCTCGTGCCGCTTCGGCCTCCGTTGCGAACGGTCCGGCGCGGTCGACAGACGGCGACTGGTATCCCCGTTCGACCTGACCGGTCTTGAGGTTGTACCAGAACTGCGTGGATGGATCTTGTGCCACGGGAGGCCCCTCTCTGGATCGCTAAGCTTGATCCTATGCCTAAGGACCCGAACGGCCACCTGATCGCCGGTGTGAGATCCCCCGAGCGCCAGGTGCCGCCGCCGATCCGCCGGCCCGAGTATGTCGGCCGGAAATCTCCCGCGAAATACACGGGCTCCAACGTGTATTCACCAGCGGAGATCGAGCGAATCCGCACAGCCGGACGAATCGCTGCGGATGCGATCGCCCTCGTTGGCGAGAACGTCCGGCCTGGCATCACCACCGATGAACTCGACGCGATCGGGCACCGCTACCTCATCGAGCACGGTGCGTACCCATCGACGCTCGGCTACCGGGGCTTTCCGAAGTCGGTGTGCAGTTCGGTCAACGAGGTCGTCTGCCACGGCATCCCCGACAACACAGTGCTCGAAGACGGCGACATCGTCAACATCGACATCACCGCGTACCTCGATGGGATGCACGGCGACAGCAACAGGACCTTCATCGCCGGTACAGCCGCCGAGGACGTCCGTCTGCTGGTGGAACGCACTGAAGAATCCCTCAGGCGGGGCATCAAGGCAATCGCGCCCGGGCGACAGGTCAACGTGATCGGCCGGGCGATCGAGTCGTACGCGAAGCGATTCGGCTACGGCGTGATTCGCGACTTCACGGGGCACGGAGTGGGGAGCGCATTCCATTCGGGACTGATCATCCCCCACTACGACTCAGCACCCCAGTACGACACGGTGATGGAAGTCGGCATGGTTTTTACCATCGAGCCCATGCTCACCCTCGGCAGCCACGAGTGGGACCTGTGGGCCGATGACTGGACAGTGACAACAAAGGACAAGAGCATGACAGCGCAATTCGAGCACACCCTGGTCGTCACTGAAACCGGTGCGGACATCCTGACACTGCCATCCGGAGCAGCAGCATGACCGCCCCGACGACCGCGGTCGGCATCGACATCGGTGGAACGGGCATCAAGGGGGCCGTCGTCGACCTGTCGACAGGCACCCTGCTGAGCGAGCGGATCAAGGTGCCGACACCCGCGGGCGGCACACCGGAAGACATCATCGCGCAGACGGTGAAGCTGGTCGACCAGCTCCAGGTGCACGACCCGGACGCACCGGTCGGTGTCTGTTTCCCCGCCGTCGTCAAGCACGGCGTCACGCTGTCGGCGGCGAACATTTCGAAGCTGTGGATCGGACTCAAGGCCGAGGATTATTTCGAGGATGCCCTCGGCAGGGACATCACGTTCGTCAATGACGCGGATGCCGCCGGTTACGCCGAGGCCCGGTTCGGCGCCGCGAAGGCCATCGAGGGTGTCGCGCTCATGACAACGCTCGGCACCGGTATCGGCACCGCGGTCCTTCACAACGGCGTTCTCGTCCCCAACGCGGAGTTCGGGCATATCGAGATCGACGGGGTCGACGCTGAGACGCGTGCCTCGAACTCGGCGCGCGAGCGGGAAGGCCTGTCCTGGAAGGAATGGGCGAAGCGGCTCCAGACCTACTACTCCCGGCTGGAGGCGTACTTCTCCCCCGACCTCTTCATCGTGGGCGGTGGCGTGTCAAAACACCACGAGCTGTTCCTGCCCCGACTCACCCTGACGGCGCCGATCGTCCCGGCCGTCCACCGCAACAACGCGGGGATCCTTGGCGCGGCGTCGCTCGCGGTCCGCACGATTCCACCGCTCAGCTGAGCCGGAACCGGGCTGAGCGCGCTGCGCGGCATCCGTCGTACAAAGGTGAATGGGCCGGCTGATACGCCGGGTTCTGTTCAGGCGCAGTTGCGCCCTGGACGACCATCTCTCTAGAGACTGCGTTACCGCAGCCTTCAAGCGGCCTACCCGAGGACGGGACGAGCAGCCCCATAGTCCTCTGTCTGACCTTGCTCCGGGCGAGGTTTACCGAGCCGGCCGGGTCACCCCGGTCGCTGGTGGTCTCTTACACCACCGTTTCACCCTTACCTGGCGCTTGCGCGCCCGGCGGTCTACTTTCTGTTGCACTGTCTCGCGGGTTACCCCGGGTGGGTGTTACCCACCGCCCTGCTCTGTGGAGCCCGGACGTTCCTCGGCACCATTACTGGTGACGCGGCCGTCTTGCCGACCCATTCACACTTCGAGCTTACCGGGCGGTGGGGAGCATCGCTGCTACCAGAGACCCGACTCCTCGGTGCGCACCATGATGGCGCCGCACTCCGGGCACTCGAGAACCTCGTCGATGTCGGCGGCGCGCACCTTGACGAGTTCGTTGCCGGTGAGCGACATCGTGCACGCTCCACAGGTCCCGGCACGGAACAGGGCGGCGCCGGTGCCGGTCTTCGACCGCAGCTTCTCGTAGAGAGCGAGAAGGTCGGGTGCCACTGAGTCCTCGAGGAGGTGGCGCTGCGCGGTGAGCGTCGCGCGTTCCTGAGCGAGTTCGTCGAGCGCGGCACGGCGCCTCGTTCCGATCTCGTGGAGCTTCGCCTCGAGGTCGCTGTCGAGGTCGCGAGTAGCGGAGAGCTGCGCCTCGGCGACCTCGACGCGTTCCATCACGACGAGTTCCATGTCCTCGAGGTTTGACTTGCGCCGGTAGAGCGACTCGAGTTCAGACTCGAACGCGGCCACGTCTTTGGTGCTCGAGGTCGAGTTCATGCGCTCGGTGTCCCTGGCGATCCGAGCGTCGACCACACCAGCGTCGCTCTCCAGCCGACCGAGCTCAGTCTTCGCGTCCTCGAGCTCACCGAGTTCTGCGGCGATCCGGCCGCTGAGTTCCGTCCGCTCCCTGGACACTGCCGTGTACTCGGCGATCTCGGGCAGGCTCTTCTCCCGGTGGGCGATGCGGGCGAGCCCGGAATCGATGGTGTGCAATTCGAGCAGTTTCTTCTGCTCTGCGAGGCTGGATTTCACGTCGGGTCCCTTGTGATTCTGGTTTGGAGTTGTCTTGAGCCTGGCTGTCACTGCGTGACGACGAAGTCCCATGGGTCTGTGCGGATGTCGCTCACGGCAATGGAGAGGTCAGGCAGGCGTTCGGCCAGTTGTGCGGCAGCGACGTCGAGCCACAGCCACTCGCTTGCCCAGTGTGAGACATCGATGAGTGCTGGTCCTCCGCCGACGATGGCCTGCTCACGCGCTTCGGATGCCGGATGGTGGCGAAGGTCGCTCGTGATGTACACGTCTGCGCTCGTCACAGCATCCTCGCGAAGCAGCGAGTCACCTGCTCCACCGCAGAGGGCCACGGTCCGGATTTCCGAGTCGTAGTCGCCGGACGCACGGATGCCCGTCGCGGTGGCTGGAAGAATTTTCGCGAGCGTGTGTGCGAGGTGGCCGAGCGAGGTTGGAGCTGGCAATCGGCCCACCCGCCCGATGCCACTGACGCCGTCGGCGGAGGGAACGAGTGGGGCGACATCCGTCAGTCCGAGCAGCTTCGCGAGAACTCCCGAGGTTCCGTCGGCGACGACATCCGCGTTGGTGTGCGCAGCGAGAAGCGCACAGTTGCCGCGAATCAGCCGGGTGAGAACTGAGCCCTTGTACGTGTCGCCCGCGACGGTTGTAACACCGCGGAGGAGAAGCGGGTGGTGCACGAGCAGAAGGTCGGTCTTCGACTCGACCGCTTGCGTCGCGGTCTCAGACACGGCGTCGACAGCGAAGAGGACCCGGGAAATCTGGTCATCGGGGTCACCGGCGATCAGGCCGGATGCATCCCAGGATTCAGCGCCGGCGATCGGCCACAGCAACTCGACAGTGTCGCGGACCTCGCGGAGTGAATATGGCACAGAGCCAGCCTACAGAAAGCGTTTCGCTTTCTGGGCCGGCTCTGTGCGCAGGATGCCGTTATGCGAGGATCAGTACCAGTTGACGGCCTGTGAGTGCGACCACGCTGAGCACGGGGTGCCATAGGCGCGGTCGATGTAGTCGAGACCCCACGCAACCTGGGTGGACGCGTTGGTCGCCCAGTCACTGCCGGCGGTCGCCATCTTGCTTCCGGGGAGAGCCTGCGGGATGCCGGTAGCGCCGCTGGAGGCGTTGAACGCGTTCACGGACCAGCCGGACTCTTTCTGCCACAGCTTGTTCAGGCATGAGAACTGGTCTTCGCCCCAGCCGTGCCTGGACTGGGCGAGGGCGCGAGCCGTTGCACGGGCACCGTCGGGGGTGTTGGCGGCTGCCTGGGCCGAGGCGGCTGCCGCTGCTGCGGCTGCCTGCGCTTCGGCGGCCAGACGGTCGGCCTCTGCCGCTTGCGCGCGCAGTTGAGCCGACGTCGCCTGCGTTGTCGATGCGAGTTCCATCACGGTGGCCTCGTCCTGGCTGGCGTAGGAGGCGAGCGAGGCGATTGAGGTGGTCAGCGGAGCCGTGTCGACTTTCGCCTGCACCTCAACGACGACCTGATTCGCTTCGGCCAGCACCGCCTCAGCGTGATTGTCGGCCTTGGCCTTCGATACGAGGGCTGATGTACCGGTGAGGGCTGTGGCGAGCTTGCTCGACGAGCTCCCAATCTTGTCGCCCGTTGCAACGCTCTGCGCGCGGATGACAGTGGACTGGATGGTGAGGAAGGAGGCGATGAGCACACCGACGAGAACGAGTGATGCGATGAGAATTTGGGCGCGGGTAAATTTTTTGAGTAAAAGCATATTTTCCGGGATTGGGCCGGCGCGCGTCAGTTCACGCCCAGCGTGAGCCTCGACACGGTGAAGCCGCACTGAACGGGGCTTCAACCGAATCGTGGAGCGAGGGCCGGGGGTACGGCTGCTCTGAGGCTTCGGGGATGACGGTCGATGTCGGGCTGACGCGAATCCTGTTCACGTCACGCCTGGCGATTCGGGCGCGCAGGCGACTGATTGGTCAAGTGTGCGCGGTCCAACTGGGAAACTCCGCTCCGAACCCTGTGCAAGAGGTGTGTGGAGGTCGGACTGCGGACGATAGTAGCCGTGCATTTCGCTCGCGTCCAGCCTCTGGTTCACCGTACGCAACGGGTGCAGAGTCAGAACTGCGAATCCGCAGATCATAAACAGGAGGTAGCAGTGTTTTTTCACGTGCAACGACTGATCAACGAAATAGTGCCGGGCGAACCTGATCCCGCAGCAGCGAACGCGCTCCAGGAGGGGCTTGGCGGCCAGTTCGGTGAAATGCGAACGATGATGCAATACCTGTTCCAGTCGATGAACTTCCGTGGTCCGAGCGCGAAACCGTATCGGGACCTGATTCAGGGAATCGGAACCGAAGAGATCAGTCACGTCGAACTCATCGGCACGACGATTTCCCGGCTGCTCGACGGGTCACCGGAATACTCGGGCAAGCCGACCGATCCTCTCGACAAGCCGGGCTCTGGGGGCGCGACACCGCTCAACATCGCTCTCTCTGAGAGCAACATTCACCACTACCTCGTCGGCGCGCAGGGCGCGCTTCCGGTCGACGCAGCGGGTAACCCGTGGAACGGAAGCTGGGTGTATAACTCGGGCAACCTCGTTCTCGACCTGCTCTACAACCTCATGCTCGAGTCGACCGGCCGGCTGCAGAAGTGCCGAATCTACGAGATGACCGACAACGTGACGGCGCGCTCTACTGTCGCGTATCTGATCGTCCGCGACCAGGCACACGAGAACGCCTACGCGAAGGCGTTGGAAACCCTCGGCGTGAACTGGAAGACGGCGCTGCCCATTCCGAAGACAAACGCCGAGAAGTTCCCCGAGGTCAAGAAGCTGCTCGATCTGGGGCTCCAGAGCAAGCAGTACACGTTCGACCTCACCGGACAGTCTGAGGCGGGCAAGATCTTCCAGGGGCTCTCCCCCTCGAACGACGGAACAGAACTCATCGCCAACGAGCAGGCACCGGCCGGGGTACCCTCGACCATCGCGCCTGAGCGCTTTGAAGAGTTCTCCCCTGGGCTCGACACCGATCTCCTGGCGCTCATCCAGGCAACGGCAGAGATGGAACTGGCCGACATCGAGGCGCTCTTCGCGCCGGTGCCGCCGACGACGAAGTAGTCACGGATGCCGGACGCTGATCTTCAGAGAAGCTCACCGTTCCGACTGAGAAAGGGAGGGCTGGCCACATTTGGCCAGCCCTCCCTTTGTTATTCAGCGCCCGGTTACACATGCGCCGCTCCGTCCGTCAGATGCCGACGATGAACGTGAGTGCGGCCCAGGCGGAGACTGTGGCTGCCGTCGTCCACAGCGCGATCGCGACGGCCTGCCAGAGCAGGACCCAGCCGCGCGAGGCACCGCCAGCGACGAAGATCGCGGAGGTGAACTGCGTCGGGATCGCCAACGGGCCGAGGATACTGGCTCCGGGTACGCCAAACCGGAGCAGCCACCCCTTGACGCGCTGCTGGCCCTTCGACTCAGGTTTGGCCGGGACCTCTTCGAGCGTCCCGACGTACCCTCCTTCCGTCGCGGCCGCTCCCCCCGCACCAACGCTCACGAGCTGGCGGCGTGCTGCTCGGCGATCCACCACAGCGCCACGCGCCCGGGAACTGACAACGACGACCAGAAGGACGCTGAGGAAGTTGCCGGCCGCCGCCGCGACGCCGACGAGAATCGGGTTAAGTCCACCGACCATACCGACGAGCGCACCGCCCTCACCCTCGACGAATGGGATTGCCGACGCGAGCATCACGACGAACGGTTGAACGATCTCGGGCACCTGGGCCACGAGCTCCTGGAAATTGCGGACGAGTTCCTCTGTGGGGTTCATTTCTGTGGTTCCTCTCTGTTGTCAGGCGTCGAATATGTCGACGTTCCGACCATTAGAGGCTGTGTTCCCAGAACACAGTCAAGCCCCGAGAGGCAGCGGTCGCCGGACTCGGGGAGCGAGCGGATGTTCCGCGTGGCGGCGGCTTGACACAGTAATTTTGTCGTGGGCTGGGACGTCAGCCTGCCGCTGCCGCGCGAGGGCGCCCGCGCGCGCGAACACATCGAGCTGGGCTGGGTTGTACAGCTCCGTAAGTGCTTCGACAAACGTCAGTCGCGTGACCCGCTCCCCTTTCGCGAGGTGCTCGGCCGGGTTCCTCAGCCAGGGGTAATCGACCAGATTGCGCGCCAGGATCGGCGCCAGACCTGCTGCGAGCCGTGCCCGCGTGGCCTCATTCGCGGCGGGCGGGAGCGCATCAATCTCTTTCCCAAGCGCGCCGGCATCCGAATCCAGCTCCACCATCCGCCGCAGATCAGCCATCGCATCCTCGTCGTAGAGCCGGTTCCAGATGTGGAGGATCGACCGGTCAGACTCAGACAATCGAGATGCCACGGAGACGAAACCGAAAGGAGCGTCCGGTGGGGCGTCGTCACGAAGGACTGCGGCGATATCGGCACGAGCCTGCTTCAGCCGCTTGATACGCACGACAAGTTCGTCGTCCACTTCTTCCAGGGCAGTTTTCGCAGCCTGCCCACCCGCCCCGACATGAGCGATCTTCGCCAGCGGCACGCCAAGCCCAGCCAGCCGGAGGATCCGCAACAGGCACACCAGCTCCCGAACGCCGTACTGCTTGTATCCGTTGTACGTCCGTTCCGGCTCGTCCAGCAGGCCGATCCGGTGATAGTGCCGGATCGTGTTGACCGTCGTCCCGGCGAGCTCCGCGAGCTCGCGTGTACTCCATGCCACGGTCTATCCCCCTGATCCGCGAGTCCGCGCACCGGCAGAGCCGAGGCTCAGCATGATCGAGGCAAGCGCCACAGCCAGGCTCACGGAGTCGTCCAGCGAAGTCTCCGAGCCGTCAGGCGGCCAGCGGGAAGCTTCGCGCTGATCGGATTTGCAACGTGCGGTCTGCGCACCTGCACCGCAGACGCCTGCTCGAGATATATCGCTTCCCACGGTCTCTCTCCCTTGTTCGAACGATGTGTCACGAAGGGCAACTCGTCACCGAACCTGCCCAGGTCTTCAGCGTCGTCCGTACGCGGTGGCCTCGCGTCGGTAGAAAGCACTGAGATGTGCGCAATATCAGCGATCCGGGTCCTACACCGCCCTCGTCGGCCATAATGCTGTGGTAACTACAGGGTTGGTTGCAGAAGCAGTCAGCCTTTGAACGGAGCAAACCTGTCGAAACTTCTGGGTAGGCGCCTGGAGCGCCGTGAGGTCGAGCAGCTGCTGATCGAGGCACAAGCCGGCGGCAGCGCGGTCCTCGTGGTGCGCGGCGGCGCGGGAATCGGGAAGACGGCGCTGCTGGCACACCTGGGCGATGTCGCCGCCGCCTCTGGATTCCGTGTGGAATCATCGACCGGTATCGAAACGGAGACGCAGTTCGCGTTCGCGGGTCTTCATCAATTCTGCGCCCCGTTCCTCGATCATCTCAGCGCGCTACCCGAGCCGCAGCAGGTAGCGCTCGGGGTGGCCCTGGGACTGAGAAGCGGTCCAGCACCGGACAGGTTCCTCATTGGACTGGCTACTCTCAACCTGATTGCGGAGGTCGCCGAGCAGGGTCCGCTGCTCTGTCTGGTCGATGACGCACAGTGGCTCGATCAGGCTTCCGCCGAAGTGCTGGCATTCGTATCTCGCCGGGTCGATGCTGACCGGCTCGTCATGGTCTTCGGTGAGCGAGATGTCAGCGGGCAGCGAACCCTCTTCCCCGGCTTGCCGGAGCTGAGGTTGACGGGACTCGACGGTGTCTCTGCGCGAAAGCTGTTGGACGCCGCTGTTCGCGTTCCGCTGGACGACGACGTACGCGAGCGCATCATCGCGGAGGCACGTGGCAACCCTCTTGCGCTCCTTGAGCTCCCCGCGAGTGCGCCAGCAGTTCGACTCGCTGGCGGATTCCAGCTTCCTGACGTGTCGGATGTTCCAGGCCGAGTCGAGAGTGGATTCCGACGACGCTCGAGTGAGTTACCCGAGACGACGCAGTTGCTGCTGCTCACCGCGGCGGCTGAGCCCACCGGAGACCCGGCACTGCTGTGCCGTGCGACCACCGAACTCGGCATGACGTCGGAGTCCGCCGCTCCGGCGGAAGCCGCCGGACTTATTGAGATCGATTCCGTAGTGCGATTTCGCCATCCTCTGGTGCGATCGGCGGTGTACCGGGCCGCGGACCCGGCGGCCCGCCGCCGCGTGCACGGCGCGTTGGCCGCGGCCACCGATGCAACCCTCGACCCTGACCGGCGCGCCTGGCACTGCGCTCAGGCGGTGCTGGGCGTTGATGAGGAGGTTGCCGCACAGCTAGAGCGCTCGGCAGTGCGGGCGCGTTCGCGCGGCGGCCACGCCGCCGCAGGTGCGTTCCTGAGACGTGCGTCAGAGCTCAGCCCTGACGTCGTGGATCGCACCAGGCGCGCGCTGGAAGCAGCGCGCTCGCTGGCCAACGCTGGCGCATTTGAGAACGCGGTGGACCTGCTCGCGATCGCCGAGGGTGGGCCGGCCGATTCGCTGCAAAGCGCTCGAGTCGCGCTGCTCCGCGCCCAGATCGCGTTTCAGTTCACCCGCGGTGCTGACGTTCCGGACATGCTGCTGGATGCCGCCGCGACGCTTGCCCCGTTCGACCCCGACCTGTCGCGCGAGACCTATCTGCACGCGCTGGACGCGGCAATCATCAGCGGCGCCTCTCAGGCGACGGCCATCGCGCAAACGGCTCTCACCGCACCGCCAGCCCAGGCCATTCGGCCTGTGGACCTGCTTCTGGACGCGCTCGCGGTGACGATGGTCCACGGCTATTCGCCGGGCGTCCCGGCTTTGCGGCTCGCGCTCGACGCGCTGGGCGAGGCGACGCGCCCAGACACCGTACAGGAGGAGGATGTCAGCCAGTCGTGGCTCTGGCTGGCGGGCCGACTCGCGGTCGGTATCCTCGACGACGAACGCGCCCATCACCTCGCCGAATGCGCTGTCGCCGTGTCGCGCAGCACGGGCGCTCTGGCCGGGCTCCCCGCCGCTCTGAAACTCCACGCCAACATCCTGACGATAAGCGGGCAACTTACCCGTGCGCGGGAGCTGACTTCTGAGGCGGAGGCGATCGCAGAATCGATTGGAGGAGTGAAACTGCGCCACACCCAGGCCATCCTCGCCGCATGGGGCGGTGACCGGACAGCGGTAGAAGAGCTGAACAGCCTCACCTTCCTGAGACCCGGCAACACCGATGGGAGTTCGGAAGCAACGATGGCGCACTACGCAAGCGCCGTGCTTTACAACGGGCTCGGCGAGTACGCGGCGGCCCAGGGAGCCGCCGTAAAGGCTTCCAACGCGGCCGAACTCTCCCTCAGCACGATCGGTCTGCCCGAGTTGATCGAGGCAGCAGTCCGTGGCGGCGACCCCGAGAGTGCAGCGGACGCACTCGAGCGCTTATCTGTGCGTGCGCGTGCCAGTGGCACGGATTGGGCGCTCGGTCTTGAGGCACGATCCAGAGCCTTGACGATCGCCGGCCCTGCGGCGGAGGAATGGTATCTCGGAGCGATCGCACACCTCAGTAAGTCACGCATTGCTGGCGAGGCCGCCCGTGCCCAGCTGCTCTACGGCGAATGGTTACGCCGAGAGGGACGTCGCCAGGAGGCACGTGGTCAGTTGCGAACGGCCCACGAACTCTTCTCAGAGATGGGCGCGGAAGCCTTCGCCGCCCGAGCTGCACGCGAGTTGCACGCCACCGGCGAGCACCCGAGAAAACGCACCGCCCGACGAACCGACGAACTCACGGCCCAGGAGCTACACATTGCACGACTGGTAGCCACCGGCGCGACCTCACGGGAGGTCGGCTCGCAGCTTTTCCTGAGCCCGCGAACCGTTGAATCCCACCTGCGCAACATCTTCCAGAAACTCGATATCTCGTCACGCAGGCAGCTCAAGGATTTGCAGCTCGCCTGACGACGCTGTCAGGGTGCGGAATTCTCCTCGCCCATGTCGCCCGTCGCCGGGACAGAACCCGTCGATCGGTAACGCAGGAGAACCGCGCCCTGTTCGGACGCCCCCTCCGCAGCGAGAAGTTCGAGGGCCACTGGCGGGCCGTCGTCGGGAAACAGGCGTTTGCCGGCACCGACGACGATCGGGTATACCCACAGGTTCAACTGGTCGAACAGGTTCTCGGCGACGAGGGTGCGGGAAAGGTCGATGCTGCCGATGACGTGGATCTCCCGGTGCCGCTCGCGCAGCACTGACACCTCCGTGCTGAGATCGCCACCGATCAGGTGCGAGTCGCGCCAGTCGAGCTCCGGCGTGCCCCGCGACACGACGTACTTGGGGATCGCGTCAAACTTGCGGGCGATGTCGGCATCGGGTCCGTCGAGGTGGTGTGGCCAGTACGCGGCGAAAATCTCGTAGGTGCGACGGCCCAGAAGCAGGGCGTCCATGCTCCGTATCCCCTCGTCGACCTGAGCTCCCACTGTGCTGTCGATGAGGGGCGCCTGCCAGCCCCCGAACGCGAATCCGCCGCCGGCGTCTTCGTCGGGACCCCCCGGCGCCTGGGCGACGCCATCGAGTGTGGTGAAGTGGTCAATATGAATGCGGCCGGACACGGAGAGCTCCTTTCGTGACTGTCCGGGGCTCTCAACGAGGCGACACGCGCCGTGCCGCAGCTGCCCCGGTGCCGGTGCTGACGATACGCCGAACGTCGCGGCTACACCACGGGTGTTGTTATCAGCGGCTGTCGCGCCTCGCGAACGCAAAAACCGCAGCCTGTCGAAGACAGACCGCGGTTCGCGGGTTCAGACCCGAAATGGGCTTAACGTGTGTGGGCCCTACCGGGATCGAACCGATGACATCCACGGTGTAAACGTGGCGCTCTACCAGCTGAGCTAAAGGCCCCTCACTGCCGATGGCAGCGTGATCATGTTACACACTTTCCGGCCACGACCTGAAACCGGATGCCCACTCACGCGGGCTGGCGCTGCAGGTTCTCGACAGCTGTGCGGTACGCCTCGAGCGAGCGGGCTTCCCCTGGAGCAGTGATGAAGCTCGCCCGGATGATTCCGTCCACGTCGATCACGAACGTCGCCCGGTTGGCGAATCCCTTCGAGTCGAGGAACACGCCGTATTCCTTGCTGACCTGACCGTGTGGCCAGAAATCTGAGAGCAGGGTGAACTCGTAGCCCTCCTGCTCGGCCCACGCCCGGAGCGCGGACTTCGAGTCAACGGAGATGCCGATGAGTTCGATCCCGGCATCCTGGAACAGCGAGAGGTTGTCGCGGAGTTCACACAGCTCGCTCGTGCACCTGCCAGAGAAAGCGAGCGGGAAAAAGACCAGTGCGACGGCCCGCTTTCCACGGAAGCTGCCGAGCTGTACGGTCTCACCGAACTGGTTGACGAGCGCGAAGTCGGGAGCCCTGGTGTCGTTCTCGAGAGCCATCGGATTGAGTCCTTTCCGGAATGGTCCTGCCTCGGCTGCGCGAGGATCCGGTTCCAAACCAGTGACACACACTAGACCCGCGCTTCTCCAACACCAAACGATCGAGCGGGAGATAGCGCACACCTCCAGCCTTAAGTCGCCCTTTGCTGTGGAAGTCGCCAGTTGCCCGCGTAAGTCGCTAGGCTGATCTGAGGTGCCTGCGCGCGTCGTAACCCGACCCTGTCTGACATTTGCACCTCGGAAAACCAGGCACGATCTGCCCATACAGAAAGGTCGACGGTGACTGTAAACGACCAGGACCCATACTCGGTTGACAACTTCGATGCTGACCCCGAAGAAACCGCGGAATGGCAAGAGTCGCTCGACCAGCTCGTCGCTACCCACGGTCACGGCCGTGCTCGCGAAATCATGCTGAGCCTGCTGAAGCGCTCCCGTGAACTTCACCTCGGCGTTCCGATGGTGCCGACGACGGACTACATCAACACGATCGCGCCGGAGAACGAACCGGAGTTCCCCGGAAACGAGGACATCGAGCGTCGTTACCGCGCCTGGATCCGCTGGAACGCGGCGATCACCGTGCACCGCGCACAGCGCCCCGGTATCGGTGTCGGCGGACACATTTCGACGTACGCATCATCCGCCGCGCTCTACGAGGTCGGATTCAACCACTTCTTCCGCGGCCAGGACCACCCGGGCGGTGGCGACCAGATCTTCATCCAGGGTCACGCCTCCCCCGGAACTTACGCTCGCGCATTCCTCGAGGGTCGCCTGTCAACGGATCAGCTCGACGGGTTCCGTCAGGAGAAGTCCCGTGCGCCACACGGCATCTCGTCGTACCCGCACCCGCGACTCATGCCCGAGTTCTGGCAGTTCCCGACGGTATCGATGGGTCTCGGCCCGATCAACGCCATCTACCAGGCACAGGCCAACAAGTACCTGACCAACCGGGGGATCAAGGATGCGAGTGACCAGCAGGTCTGGGCGTTCCTCGGCGATGGCGAAATGGACGAGGTCGAAAGCCGTGGCCAGCTCCAGGTTGCCGCCAACGAGGGACTCGACAACCTCAACTTCGTCATCAACTGCAACCTGCAGCGCCTCGATGGCCCCGTGCGCGGAAACGGCAAGATCATCCAGGAGCTCGAGAGCTTCTTCCGCGGTGCCGGCTGGAACGTCATCAAGGTGGTCTGGGGCCGCGAGTGGGACGACCTGCTCGCGAAGGACTCGAGCGGTGCTCTCCTCAACCTCATGAACGCCACCCCCGACGGCGACTACCAGACCTACAAGGCCGAAAGCGGAGCCTTCGTCCGTGAGAACTTCTTCGGTCGCGACGAGCGCACGCTCAAGCTCGTCGAGGACTACTCCGACGAGCAGATCTGGAACCTCAAGCGCGGTGGCCACGACTACCGCAAGGTGTACGCCGCCTTCAAGGCCGCATCAGAGCACAAGGGCCAGCCGACCGTCATCCTCGCCAAGACCGTCAAGGGTTACGGTCTCGGCCCGTCATTCGAGGGGCGCAACGCGACCCACCAGATGAAGAAGATGACGCTCGACAACCTCAAGATGTTCCGCGACGAAATGCGCGTGCCGATCACGGACGCCCAGCTCGAGGAGAACCCGTACCTGCCGCCGTACTACCACCCGGGTGTCGAGGACGAGGCCATCCAGTACCTGCACGAACGTCGCACGGCGCTCGGCGGATACGTCCCCGAACGCAGGTCGAAGTACACCGACATCAAGCTGCCTGAGGACTCCACCTACGCGATCTCGAAGAAGGGCTCAGGCTCTCAGGAGATCGCCACAACCATGGCGTTTGTCCGACTGCTCAAGGACCTGATCCGCTCGAAGGACTTCGGCAACCGGATCGTCCCGATCATCCCGGACGAGGCTCGAACCTTCGGTATCGACGCGTTCTTCCCGACCGCGAAGATCTACAACCCGAACGGACAGCACTACACCTCCGTCGACCGCGAACTCCTCCTCGCATACAAGGAGAGCCCGCAGGGCCAGATCCTCCACGTCGGCATCAACGAGGCGGGTGGCGCTGCCGCGTTCACCAACATCGGAACCACATACTCCACCCAGGGCGAGCCCCTGATCCCGATCTACGTCTTCTACTCGATGTTCGGATACCAGCGCACGGGCGACGCACTGTGGGCCGCCGGCGACCAGATGGCCCGAGGCTTCATCATCGGTGCGACAGCGGGCCGCACGACGCTCACAGGCGAGGGACTTCAGCACGCTGACGGCCACTCCCCCCTCCTCGCGTCGACCAACCCGGCCACGGTCACCTACGACCCGGCATACGGCTACGAAATCGGCCACATCGTGCGCGCCGGTCTCGACCGGATGTACGGCGGCAAGCACGAAGACCCCAACGTGATGTACTACATCACGGTGTACAACGAGCCGATCGTGCAGCCCGCGGAACCTGAGAACCTCGACGTCGACGGACTGCTCCGCGGCATCTACAAGGTGAAGGGCTCCGAGACCGAGGGACCGAGGGCCCAGCTCCTCGCTTCGGGCGTTTCGGTGCCGTGGGCCATCGAAGCCCAGCACCTGCTGGCTGAGGACTGGGGCGTGTCTGCCGACGTCTGGTCGGTTACCTCCTGGTCTGAATTGCGCCGTGACGGCATCCGTGCTGAGGAGCACAACTTCCTCAACCCCGATGCGGAACCGCAGGTCCCGTACGTGACCGAGCGACTGAAGGATGAGCAGGGACCGTTCATCGCGGTTACCGACTACATGCACGCGGTGCCCGATCAGATCCGCCAGTTCGTGCCGGGCGACTTCGCCACACTCGGTGCAGACAACTTCGGATTCTCGGACACCCGTGCGGCTGCCCGTCGATACTTCAAGATCGATGGACCGTCGATGGTTGTTCGTGCACTCGAGTTGCTTGCCGCCCGCGGCGAGGTCGACGCTTCGCTGCCCGGCCGCGCCATCGACAAGTACAAGCTTCTCGACGTCAACGCTGGAACCACCGGCAATGCCGGTGGTGAAAGCTAGACCATCACACCGCCGGCCGTGCCGCGCTCGAAGGGTGAAACGCTCGCCTGGCTTCGACGACTGTCGGGCGAGCTCGCCACCACAACGCTGAAACAGCTCGAAGACACGCTGCCCTGGTATGCAGAAATGCCGCCAGGGCGGCGGTCTGCGGTCGGGTTGGTTGCCCAGGCGGGCATCACCTCGTTCATCGCCTGGTTCGACGACCCGAAGTCCACTCCGTGGATCGCGGCGGATGTCTTCGGCGCTGCCCCGAGGGAACTCCTGCGTTCGGTGAGCCTGCAGCAAACGCTTCAGCTCATTCGCGTCACGGTCGAAGTCGTTGAAGAACGGATCAAGGACGGCGGCGAGGACCTTCGCGAAGCGATCCTGCTGTACTCCAGGGAGATCGCGTTCGCCGCGGCCGACGTCTACGCCAGGGCAGCGGAGGCACGCGGGCTCTGGGACGCCAGGCTCGAAGCGCTCGTCGTCGATTCCATCCTCTCCGGTGAGGCCGATGACGAGCTGCCCAGTCGGATTGCTGCCCTCGGCTGGCATGGACACGGTGAAGTAGCCGTTCTCGTCGGCACAACGCCCCCGCAGCTCGACGTCGATCAGTTGCGACGAACGGCGCGTCACATGGCGGCGGATGTTCTCATCGGCGTGCAGGGCGGCCGGCTTGTCCTCGTCATCGGACGCGCCGAGACCAGCCACGGTGTCGACGACGAAGAGATCGGCACAGCCGCATCCCTGAGTTTCGTCGAGATCGCCACGCACCTCGAGCCGGGTTTCGGCCCGGGCTATCTCGTGCTCGGTCACGCGGTGCCCACCCTCGTTGAAGCGTCCAGGAGCGCACGCGCGGCCCTCGCCGGATTCGCCGTCGCGCGGGCCTGGCGCCACGCCCCAAGGCCGGTACAGGCAGACGATCTGCTGCCGGAACGCGCGCTGGCCGGCGATTCGCTCGCTCGAACCACGCTCATTGAACGCATCTACAAGCCGCTTCACGCGCACTCGACCGAGCTGGTCACGACGCTGTGGTGCTATCTCGACAACGGCAGGTCGCTCGAGGCCACCGCACGCGAGCTCTTCGTGCACCCCAATACCGTCCGGTACCGCCTCAAGCGGGTGTCCGACGTGATCGGGTGGGACGCGACCGGCGCTCGGGAGGCGCTCATCCTCCAGGCCGCGCTGATCCTCGGTTCGATCGCAGAACCCGACGGATTCAAACGCCGACGGTAGAGACAACCTCCGTGGCTATGTGGAACATACACAAGCGATTGGCGGATTCTTGTGACGTGTTCAACACAGCCGCCGCACACTCTGTTGGCAGACTAGGACCGTGATCGTTCTCGTTTGCCCCGGACAGGGCTCCCAGACCCCCGGCTTCCTCTCCCCCTGGCTTGAAAACAGCGACTACCTGCGACTGGTCGAGCGGTACTCGGAAGCCGCAGGACTCGACCTGGTGAAGCACGGTACCGAATCCGACCAGGAGACGATCCGCGACACCGCCGTGGCGCAGCCCCTGATCGTTGCCGCCGGGCTGCTCACCCTGCACGCACTCGCCGACGTCGGCCACCCCGCCACGGTCCCCGGCATCGCCGGTCACTCCGTTGGGGAGATCACCGCGGCCGTCGGCGCCGGCGTGCTCACCGAGGATGCCGCCATGCGCTTCGTTGCCGCCCGTGCGACAGCGATGGCCGCTGCGGCCAGAGCGACGCCAACGGGAATGAGCGCCGTGATCGGCGGAGACGTCGATGCGTTGCTCGCGCGGCTGAACGAACTCGGACTTGAGCCAGCGAACTTCAACGGCGGCGGCCAGATCGTGGTTGCCGGTGCTCTCGACGCGCTCGCCCGGCTGGCGGCCGATCCGGTCCCAGGCACGCGCGTGATCCCGTTGCAGGTCGCAGGCGCATTCCACACCAGGTACATGGCACCAGCCCGCGACGCGCTCGCGACCGGCGCCGCCGGCCTGACGGCATCCGACCCCGAACTTCGCCTGTGGACGAACCGCGACGGCAGCGTCGTTGACTCCGGTTCGCGATTCGTCGAACTCCTCGTCGGACAGGTGGCGTCGCCGGTACGCTGGGACCTCTGCATGGACGCGTTCGCGGCCGATGGGGTCACCGGCATCGTCGAGGTCGCCCCGGCGGGCGCCCTCACTGGCCTCGCGAAACGCGGGCTGAAGGGAACGCCGTCAGTGGCGATCAAGACTCCCGACGACATTCCTGCAGCGCTCGAACTGCTTCACGCTTAGACAATCTCCGCTACCCGAGAGAGACGAATGACCAGACCTACCCTCAACCAGTCCCAGGGGCCAGCGTTCACGCGCATCCTGGGCATGGGTGCCGCTCGCGGCGACCTGTCAGTGCCGAACGACGACCTCGTCGGACCGATCAACTCCTCAGACGAGTGGATCCGCCAGCGCACCGGCATCATCGAACGCAAACGTGCGAGCCAGGATGTGCTCGCCGTCGACCTCGCAACGGATGCCGCTCGAGAGGCGATCAAAGCGTCGGGGGTGGACCCGGCCGAGGTCGACGCCGTCATCATCGCGACCATCAGCAACATCCAGCAGACCCCGTCCATGGCGGCGGTCGTGGCCGACCGTGTCGGGGCGAACCCCGCTGCAGCCTACGACGTCAACGCCGCGTGCGCCGGGTACCCGTACGCCATCGCTCAGGCCGACTCACTCATCCGCACCGGTGTCGCCAAGTACGTGCTCGTGATCGGCGCCGAGAAGCTGTCGGATGTCGTCGATCCCGAGGACAGGTCGATCTCCTTCCTGCTCGGTGATGGTGCGGGCGCCGCCCTCATCGGGCCGAGCGACTTCCCCGGCATCTCCCCCACCGTGTGGGGCTCCGACGGTTCCAAGGCTGGTGCAGTTGGCATGAACGCGACGCTCCAGGAGTACCGCAGGGGCGAAGCGCCGTGGCCCACCCTCCGTCAGGAAGGGCAGACCGTCTTCCGCTGGGCCGTGTGGGACATGGCCAAGGTGGCCAAGGAAGCGCTGGAAAAGGCAGGCATCACCGCCGACCAGCTGTCGGCGTTCATCCCGCACCAGGCCAACATGCGCATCATCGACGAGTTCGCCAAGCAGTTGCGGCTCCCCGAGAGCGTCGTCATCGCCCGTGACATCGCCACCACCGGCAACACCAGTGCCGCTTCGATCCCTCTTGCGACGCACCGGCTGCTGCAGGAGCACCCCGAGGTGTCCGGCGGGCTCGCACTGCAGATCGGCTTCGGGGCCGGCCTCGTGTTTGCCGCCCAGGTCGTCGTACTTCCCTAGCCACACCCCTCGCGTGCCAGTACCGGGCGCAACCACCCCCATAGACTGTTTCACGGTCAATCGATACTCAAGGAGATAACACCATGGCACTGTCCACTGAAGAAGTCCTCGCCGGCCTGGCCGAGCTCGTCAACGACGAGACCGGAATCGCTGCAGACACCGTCGAGCTCGACAAGTCCTTCACCGACGACCTCGACATCGACTCGATCTCGATGATGACCATCGTTGTCAACGCAGAAGAGAAGTTCGACGTCAAGATCCCGGACGAGGAAGTCAAGAACCTCAAGACAGTCGGCGACGCCGTCGACTTCATCGTCAAAGCACAGGGCTAACACCCTGCGTCGATGAGGACCGGGTCGCGGCCCAAACCCACACCCGGTCCCTCATCACGCCTCACGAGCCATCCCTGAGATCGCTTCAAATCGTGACCAGCACCAAGAGAGTTTCATCGAATGACCAAAAGAATTGTCGTTACAGGGATTGGTGCAACGTCACCGATCGGTGGCACAGCCCAGGAATCCTGGGATAACCTCCTCGCGGGCGCATCGGGCGTTCGCACTCTCGAGCAGGACTGGGTAGCCAAGTACGAGCTCCCCATCACCATCGCCGGCCAGGCTGCCGTGCCTGCCACCGACGTGCTCCCCCGCATGGAGACCAAGCGTCTCGACCCGTCCAGCCAGTTCGCGCTCATCGCTGCACGCGAGGCGTGGGCGGATGCCGGAACGCCCGGCGTCGATCCCGAGCGGCTCGGTGTCGACTGGGCGACCGGAATCGGCGGAGTCTGGACGTTGCTCGACGCATGGGACACCCTGCGCGAGCGCGGTCCACGCCGGGTACTGCCCATGACCGTGCCGATGCTGATGCCCAACGGTCCTGCCGCGGCCATCGGCATGGACCTCGGCGCGCGCGCCGGGGAACGCACCGTTGTGTCGGCCTGCGCATCCAGCACCGAATCAATCGCAAACGCGTTTGCGCACCTGCAGGCGGGCCTGGCGGATGTCATCATCGCCGGCGGCTCCGAGGCGGCAATTCACCCGCTGCCCATCGCATCCTTCGCAGCGATGCAGGCACTCTCGAAGCGCAGCGACAACCCGGCGACCGCGTCACGCCCCTACGATGTCAGCCGCGATGGATTCGTCCTCGGTGAGGGAGCCGCCGCACTGGTCCTGGAAACGCTCGAGCACGCCGAGGCCCGTGGCGCCCGGATCTACGCCGAGGTTCTGGGCGGCGCCGTGACCAGCGACGCGTACCACATCACCGCTCCGGACCCGGAAGGATCGGCAGCGGCCCGTGCGATGATTGCCGCCGTCGAGAACGCCGGCCTGGCACTCACCGATGTTGTGCACGTGAACGCTCACGCGACGAGCACTCCGGTCGGTGACATCGCCGAGTACTACGCGCTCAGGCGCGTCTTCGGCGACCACCTCGAGTCGATTGCCGTCAGCGCGACAAAGGCGTCCACCGGTCACCTGCTCGGCGGTGCAGGTGCGATCGAGGCGCTGTTCACGGTCAAGGCCCTGCACGAGCGCGTCGCTCCCCCGACGATCAACCTCGAGAACCAGGACCCGGCGATCCCGCTCGACGTCGTGACGACGCCCCGCGACCTCGGAACCGGTGACCTGCTCGCGATCAGCAACTCCTTCGGGTTCGGCGGCCACAACGCCGTCGCTGCGTTCCGGAGCTTCTGAGTTCGCCGCAACACTCGAAAACCCCGCACGCCGAAAGGTGTGCGGGGTTTTCTTCGTAGCAGGGCCTGTCGGTTTCACGGTCCGCGCCAGCCGGGAGGAGTCACCGACCTGCGCAGCATGCCACCGGGATGGCCCTGGGATCACACAGGCAAGCGCCTAGCCGACCTTGTGCAGCCAGATCACGCTCGAGTCATCTGACGCGTAGCGGAACGGCTCGAGCTCGTCATCCCAGGCCTGGCCGAGGGCGATCCGGAGTTCGCGCTGCAGTTCGGCCGGGTTCGCGCCCGCGGTATCCATGGCGTAGCGGATGCGATCCTCCGGCACCACGACATTGCCCGCGGAGTCGGTCTGTGCGTAGAAAATACCGAGGTCGGGGGTATGCAGCCAGCGTCCGCCATCCGCGCCGGGCGACGCGTCTTCGGTCACCTCGAAACGCAGGTGCTCCCAGCCGCGAAGCGAGGAAGCGATGGCGGCCCCCATGCCCTGGTGACCTTCCCAGTAGTACTCAGCGCGCTGGGCGCCCTTCAGCACCGGCTGCTCTACCCAGGCGAAGTTCACAGCACGACCAAGAGCGCGACCTGCAGCCCACTCGACATGCGGGCACAGAGCGCGCGGTGAGGAGTGAACCAAAATCACTCCGCGTGCGACAGATGCCACCATTTTCTCCTCCTTGTTCACCGTGGTACGTCTTCCCCAACGACCCGTGAAAAAAGTGAGATGCAGCATCCGGTATTCAGTTGTCCGGCAAACCGCCGTCCTCGTCATTATGCCCCAAATAGCACAGGAATCACAACGATGTGATTATGCTGACCCGGCGTGTCGCCGAATCTCTATACTGGGTAGAGATTCGCAAACGCCGGATCGTCGTTACCGGAAGGAACCCCATGGCGGTGAAGGATGCGATCCTCGCGATCCTCACTCTCGGTTCCGCTTACGGCCTCCAGCTCCGCGACGAGCTCGCCGCCCGCGCCCCTCACCGTGCGGGGGTGAACGTCGGCCAGGTCTACTCCACGCTCGACCGGCTCGTTCGCGACGGCCTGATCAGGTCAGACACCGCGACCGACGACAACCTGCCGCTCTACACGCTCACGCCGACAGGCCACGCGGCCGCAATCGACTGGCTCGGCGCACCGACAGCACCCGACGTCCGCAACTGGGCCGACATGGCCGACCAGGTTCTCGTGGCGTCGAGCCTGCCCGGTTCCGGATGGCGGAAGGTCATCGCCAGGCAGCTCGCTTCGTGGACGGCAGCGGATGCCGTGCCGGCCGGCGACGACAGCGGTCCGCCTTCTCTGCGGGTCGAGCTTGCCCGCTCGGCCGAGCAGCGCGTCGCTCGCGCCGCCATCGACTGGCTCGGCGATGTCGAGGCCCGCCTCAGCGCGGTTGGCGATCCGAGCATCCCGCTCCGCAGCATCCGCCCACTTCGCGGTCGCAGGCCGGGACCGATGCTGCACGATCGGGCCTGAGGGTGCCGGAGGGAAGGACCGGGTAATGGCGAAGTCAGGCTCCCGCCAGACCGTCGACGTTGACGGCCGGCGGATCACACTCACCAACCTGGACAAGGTGCTCTACCCGGAAACCGGAACAACCAAGGCCGACGTCCTGCGCTACTACGCCGAGATCGCCAACGTCATGGTGCCATACACGGCGGGCCGACCCGCGACGCGCAAACGCTGGGTCCACGGCGTCGGCACCCCCGACAAACCGGGCGAGGTGTTCTACCAGAAGAACCTCGACGACTCGACGCCGGAGTGGGTTGCCCGCCGCTCGATCGAGCACAGCAGCAGGAACAACGACTACCCGCTCGTCAACGACAGGGCGACGCTGGCCTGGCTCGCGCAAATCGCCGCCCTCGAGATCCACGTACCGCAGTGGCAGTTCGAGCGCACCGGTGGCGCACGTAACCCCGACCGTCTGGTGCTCGATCTCGACCCGGGCGAGGGACTCACCCTGGCGGACTGTGCCGCTGTCGCGTTCCTCGCGCGGGACATCCTCTCCGATATGGGCCTGAATCCCCTGCCGGTGACCAGCGGGAGCAAGGGAATCCACCTGTACGCGGCGCTCGACGGCTCACTGCCAAGCGACACGGTGTCGAGTGTCGCGCATGAACTGGCGCGGGCGCTCGAAGCAGATCATCCGGATCTCATAGTGAGTGACATGAAGAAGTCGCTTCGCGTCGGGAAAGTTCTCATCGACTGGAGCCAGAACAACAGCGCCAAGACGACGATCGCGCCCTATTCGCTCAGGGGGCGCTTCACTCCGACGGTGGCGGCACCGCGTTCATGGGAGGAGCTGGAATCTCCGACCATCGCCCAGCTCGATTTTGAGGAGGTTCTCGAGCGCGTCGCTCGCGACGGCGACCTCCTCGCGCCGCTGGCATCCGCGCGTACCGCTGGACTTGAGCCGACACCGGATCACATGGCGCGGTTCGAGAGCACGGCGGAGAGCACGGACCGGCTTGCCAAGTACCGCAGCATGCGCGACGGTACGAAGACCCCTGAACCGGTACCCGAAGCGGTCGCTGCTCTGACCTCGGGCAATTCGTTCGTCATCCAGGAGCACCACGCCCGCCGCCTGCACTACGACTTCCGCCTCGAGCACGACGGGGTCCTCGTGTCATGGGCGGTGCCCAAGGGCCCGCCACTCACGAGCGACGAGAACCACCTCGCGGTGCAGACCGAAGACCACCCGCTCGAGTACGGAACGTTCGAGGGGCGCATCCCCAAGGGCGAATACGGTGCTGGAGAGGTGACCATCTGGGACTCGGGCACATTCGAGCTGGAGAAGTGGCGCGAAGACAAGGAAGTGATCGTGACGCTCTCCGGCCAGGACGACGGTGGGCTCGGCGGGGTCCCCCGCAAGTACGCGCTGATTCACACCAAACGCCCGGGTGCCGAGAACAACTGGCTCATCCACCTCATGGACCCTGCGGCAAAGAAGACCGGCAGCAGGCATTCGCCGACGCGCGAACCAGCGCACGACGCTGCGCCCCATCCGCAGGGCGAAACGGAAGCACCGTCGGCACCGCCACCCGCGGCGGCGCGTCGCTCGTCCATCGCCGCACCAGCGACGCCGCTGGGACGCGAGGTCATCCGGCCGATGCTCGCGGCCAACGGGAACGCGACAGACATCGACGATGAGCACGAGTGGGCATTCGAGATGAAGTGGGACGGCTATCGAGCCGTCGTGTACATCGACGACGGCGCCGTTCGCCTCCTGAGCCGCAACGGCAACGACCTCACCGACACGTTCCCCGAACTGGCCGCCCCGCTCCGCGAGTCACTGGGAGCGACGTCTGCTGTGCTTGACGGTGAGGTCGTCGCGATGGACAAGATGGGCAAGCCGAACTTCCACCTCCTGCAGTCGCGCGCCGGGCTGAGCGACGACGAGGCCGCTGCTCGATCCGCGAGCATCGAGCTCATGCTCTTCGACCTGCTCGAACTCGAGGGCCACGACATCACCGGCGAAGAGTATGACGTGCGACGCGCAGCCCTCGACAGGACGGTGACCCCGACCGGGCCGGTCCGGGTTCCGCCCGAGTTCGACGGCGATTTCGAGGCTGCGATCTCCTCGAGCCTCGAACTCGGGCTTGAGGGCATCGTCGCGAAGGAACGCGACAGCCCGTACCTCCCCGGCAAGAGGTCCAGGTCGTGGATCAAGGTCAAGCACGCGAAGACGCAGGAAGTGGTCGTCGTCGGCTGGCGGCCCGGCGCAGGAAACGCGGCAAACGCCGTCGGTTCGCTCGTGCTCGGGATCCCCGATGAGGACGGCATCCGCTATGCCGGCAGGGTCGGCACAGGATTCACCGATAAGGACCGGCGATCCTTCCTGAAGACGTTCGCATCGATGGGCGTCGATTCTCCACCGGTGCATGACGCGCCGAACGACGAACTGAGGCATGCGAAGTGGATCCGACCCGATCTCGTCGGCGAGGTCACGTTCCTCCAGTGGACATCGACGGGTGCACTGCGGCATTCGTCGTGGCGTGGCTGGCGGCCAGACAAATCGCCGGAGGACGTCGTCATCGAATAAGACCCGCACGCTGCGCGTTGCAGAGTCGCGCGCTCCACGCCGAGCGCTAAACGTCGAGCAAGCGCTCGCAAGCCGCCTCGGTGCGTCGACACGCCTCAGCGCACACCCTGCAGTGCCTGTGCGCCTCGGCGAACCGCTCACACTGTTCGGCGCACAAAGCACTGGCGGCACGACAGGCCGCGAGGAGCGCACGACGGAGGTTGGCGTCGTAGCCCGGATGCCTGGCCAGTACTTTCGCCGTGGTGCCGGCGACATCGGAGCAGTCGAGTGATGCCCTGATGCACCCGGCGAGATCCGGTAGATCCGGCTCGGACAGGCAAGCTTCAGCGCACGCGGTCGCGATCTGGGCTGACTCCATACACGCCTCGATGCACTCCGTAAGCGCGATCCTGTCGACGTGCGGCAGCGGCCGGGGGTAGGCGAGAAGCATTGACTCTGCAAAACTCATGTCGCCTACCCCTTAGCTCGCGGTGCGACGGGCCGAATTCGCCGGACATCAGGGGTGTCGCACGTGGCCCCGTGACCACAAGAGTAGGTTCAGGATGCCGTGTGCGCCAGTCTCTTGAGGCACGAAGTGCCCCAGGATGTCAGACCGGAACCGTCAGTTCGGTCAGGGGTACCGCTCGCGGACGCTCGCACGTGCTCTCGACCGTAACCGCCTGCCCCGTGTGCGCAGAGCGGAGCACCGACTCCATCACCTCGAGGGCGTGGAACGCGAGGGTCGCGCTCGCCCGCGGCGCGGCATCCGCACCTGACATGGCCAGGTCCTGGAGGCCGATCCCCCGGCTCGCGTCGACATAACCCGCCGACACCGGCAGAGTCTCCCACTCCGTGGACCCCAGTGTGCGCAGTTTCACGTCGCCATCGAACCGGTTCGGGTCGGGGACGATGAGCGAACCTGTCTCGCCGTGGATCTCGATGTTGGCCGCTTGCGTTGCGACAGCGTCGAAGCTCATGACGAGCGTTGACAGCGCACCCGATTCGTGGACGAGAACGCCGGTGACATGGGTGTCGGTTGAGACGGGAATCGACTCTCCCTGCCGCGCTCCCGAACCGATCGTGCGCGACGCTCGGGTGTGGCTTGCCGCGCCGATCACCGACGCGACCGGGCCGAGAAGGGTGATGAGCGCGGAGATGTAGTACGGACCCATGTCGAGCAGTGGACCGCCGCCCGGCAGGTAGTAGAAGTCGGGGTTGGGGTGCCACCGCTCGTGGCCGGGTGTCATCATCGTCGCAGTCGCGGAGACCGGTGTGCCGATGAGTCCATCGTCGATGGCGCGGCGAGCGGTCTGCGTTCCGGTACCGAGCACGGTGTCCGGGGCGCACGCGATCGTCACGCCTGCCTCCTTCGCTGCCTCGAGGACGGCGGATGCCTGCTCGGTGTTGGCTGCCAGCGGCTTCTCCCCGTACACCTGCTTGCCGGCCGCGATTGCCTGAAGCGCGACCTGCGCGTGAGCAGCGGGGATCGTCAGGTTGAGCACCAGCTCGACCTCATCGTCGGCCATCAACTCGTCGACGCTGAGCGACCGAACGCCGGGGTGAGCGTCGGCGATGGCGTCCGCACGGGAGCGGTCGAGATCGGCCACGGCGACGAGTCGAACCGCATCGAGCTTGGGGAACGTCTCGAGGTACGCGGCGATGATGTTTCCCGCGCCGACGATACCGACCTTGAGTGGTTCTAGCGGCTTGCCCACAGCATGCCCCTTTCAATGATTGTCCTGACGTTATCGTTCTGGAGGACGTCAACCGAGTGACCCGGCGTCGCGACGAAGATCCTGCCTGCACCCCACTGCCTGGTCCAGACCGCGGGCGAGGTGACCGGGCGGTTCCACGCGTCCCACTCGCGCGCGGCGAGGGTCGTCGTGGCGAGAACATCGATGTAGTCGTCGTTGAGCACCCAGTACTGCTCTGTGGTCAGGTCGAAGTCCGAAATGCCCTCGGTGATCGGGTGCGTGGCAGCGGCATCCGTCATTTCGATCCGGTAATCGATGAAGTTGTCCGATGCGTCTCCGATGCGCTCGTCGGGGTGCTTGCCGGGGTGGCACGCGAACTGGCCGCCGATGAGGTGCAGGTAGTCGGAGTTGTTGCGGTACGAGTCAGCGATTCCGCCGTGCCAGCCTGCCATTCCTGTGCCGGACTCGATCGCGGCCCTCAGGCCCGCGAATTCCTCTTTTTCGATGGTGTTCATCGTGTTGCACTGAACAATCAGGTCGACCGTTGCCATGTAGTCGGCATCGGCGTAGACCGCCGGGCTCTCGTCGACCCTCACGGTGAAACCGTTGGCTTCGAGGTGAGGGATGAAGAGGTTGGTCGCCTCGACGGGCTGATGACCGTCCCAACCTCCACGGACTACGAGAGCGGTGCGGGCATTCGTCATGTGTTACTTCCTTACTTGGTTGTTACTTGCTGAAGCCGGCGGTCAGCCCGGCGAGGAGCTGGCGACGGCCGATGATATACAGGACAAGAATAGGGAGCGTCGTCAGCACAACGCAGGCGAGCACCGCCGGAATGTTCACGCTGAATTCACCCTGGAAGTTCCAGAGCGCGAGGGGCAGGACCCGCAGATCCGGGCTCTGCGTGAGAACCAGCGGCAGCAGGAAGCCGTTCCACACACCGAGGCCGTTGTAAATGGCGACGGTGACGATGGCCGGCTTGGTGAGTGGGAGCGCCAGTCGCCACAGGGTCTGCCACTCGCTGCAGCCGTCGAGCCTCATCGATTCGAAGAGCTCTTTCGGGACATCGCGGATGAAGTTCGACAGGATCAGCACGCTGAGCGGGATGGCAAACGCGATCGACGGCAGAATGATGGCGAGCAGGCTGTCATAGAGGCTGAGCCGGATGATGATGAGGTAGACCGGGATGATCGTGGCCTGCAGCGGGATGGCGAGCCCCATCAGGAACAGGCCGTTGACGCCCTTGAGGAACTTCCCGTTACCCCGCACTATCGCAAATGCCGCCATGAACGACACGGCGAGTGTCGGAACGACAGCTCCGATGGTGATGATGGCGCTGTTCAGGAAGTAGCGGGCGAAGTCCGCTTCGAGCACCATGACGTAGTTCTCGAGGGTCGGCGACAGTGGCGGCAGCAGTGGGTTCTGACCGAAGTACCCTGCCTGGGTCTTGAGGCTCGTGATCACCACGTAGTAGATCGGGATGATGATGATCGCGAGCCAGATCCAGCCGGCGAGTCCGCCGGGGATATTCAGTTGGCGGAACCGGCGTCTTGAGCGAGCGGATGCCTGCGGTTGCGGGGTGACGGAAGCTTCTGCGTCCACGGTGCTGGTCATTTCATCACATCCCTTCGAGTTGTGACGCCGAGTTGTCCTTGCCACCGAGCCTTTGAAGGAACAGGGCGAGTGCCAGGCCCAGGACAACGAGGATGACCGCGATCACACTCGCCGGCCCCATCAGGTTGGCCCGGAATCCGAGCAGGTACATGTCGAGCGGCAGGATCCGGGTCGCGTTTGCCGGGCCACCGCCGGTGAGCACGAAGATCAGGTCGAAATACGTCAGCGCCCCGACAGTCATCAGGGTCGACGACGTGATGATCGTGTACTTCAACTGGGGAATGGTGATCAGGAAGAACTGCTTGACGCGCCCCGCTCCGTCGATCTCCGCCGCCTCGTAGATTGACCGCGGAATCTGTCGAACGCCGCCCTGATAGATCAGGGTGTGAAACGGGATGAACTGCCAGGCGATGACGAAGATGACGACACCGAAGGCGAGTTGTGGATTGCCGAGCCAGTCCTGGGAGAGGAACGGCAGTCCGAGCCCGGCGCCGAGCCCGAAGTTCGGATCGAGCAATGCTTTGTAGGCGACAGCGATGGCCGCTGACGACAAGAGGAGCGGCAGGAAGTACAGCACGGCGAGAACCGTGCGGTACTTCTGGGTTCCGGCGGTGAAGACACCGAGCAACAGGCTCATCGGTGTCTGCACGAGCCACGAGAGCACCATGACCAGCAGGGTGAGCCCGAGCGAGTGCAGCATGTCCGGATCGACGAGCACCGACGCCCAGTTCGCGAAGCCGGCCGGCGTGATGGCGCCGATACCGTCCCAGTTCGTGAAGCTGAGGATCAGCACGCCGACAAGCGGAACGACGGCAAAGGCGACGAAGAAGACGAGAGCGGGGAGCGCGAGCCAGGCGATCCTGCCGGTACTGCCCCCGGCGACGGGCGCCGCGCGCTCGCGTTGCGCCCGTCGCGGGGTGATCGTTGCGGTCATTTCCCGAGAGTCTCGTTCATGTTCGTTGCGAACTGCTCCGGGGTGATCGAGAGCACGAACAGCTGGTCGATGTTGTTGAGCAATGCTTCAGCGGCGGTCGGGCTCAGCGCCTGGTCCCATGACTGCTGGAACGCGGGAGCGTTTGCGCCGAGTTCGTAGACGTGGCTCAGGAAGTCGCTCTCTTCGGTCTCCTTGATCTTGTCCTGGATGCCGTTCACCACGGGAACCGCACCGGTCTCGATGAAGGCGGCAACCTCGTCGTCGTTGGAGAGTGATTCGGCAAAGTATTTCTTCGCCGTCTCCTTCTCCTCATCGGATGCTTTCGACGAGATGGAGAGGAAGTTGCAGGGGTTCCCGACGGCGTTCTTCGGGTCACCGAGTCCGCCATCAACGGTCGGGAAGGGCACCCAGCCAAGCTTGCCGTCCTGGACGAAGCTGCCGCCGTCGTTCTTCATCCCGCCGTACGTCCACGAACCATGCAGCATCATGGCCGCCTTGCCGGTGTACAGGAGCGCCTGGTCGGCATTGCTGTCTGCTGTGATCGAGTTGAAGCCCTTGATGAACCCATCGGCCTTCACGAGCTCCTGGATTTTGGTGAGCGCTTCGATGGCGGCCGGGTGCGACCAGGCATCCGTTTTGCCATTGAAGATGTCGGTGAAGACCTGGGGGCCGCCCACCCGATCGAACATGTACTGAAGCCACATCATCGACGTCCAGCGAGACTGGCCGCCGAGCGAGAATGGGGCGATGCCGCGCTCGTTGAACGTGGTGACGAGGCTCATCACATCCGACCAGGTCTGGGGAGGTTCGGCTCCGGCCTGCTCGAAGAGTTCCTTGTTGTAGAAGAAGACGATGGGCTGGACCGTCTGGATGGGAATGGCGTAAATTCTGCCGTCGATCGTGCCGGCGCCGAACGCTCCGGCAAACAGGCGCTCCTTGACGTCGGGGTTCTCCTCGAACCAGCTGGTCAGGTCGTCCACCTGGCCGCCGTCAACGTAGGACTTCAGCGTTCCACCACCCCAGCCATAGATCATCGTCGGCGCCTGCCCGGCGCCGATGGCCGTCTTGATCTTGGTTTTGTACGCGTCGTTCTGAAAGAAGGTGAGTCCGAGCGGCGTTTTGGGATTCGCCTTGTTGAAGGCGTCCACCGAGTTCTTGCGGATCGTTTCGTTGGGATCGCCCGAGAGAGCCCAGAGCGACGCACCTCCCGCGGAGCCGCCGCCGGGTCCGGTGGTACCGCACGAGGTGAGACCCCATGTCAGCAGCGGGGCCGCGATCGCGAGCGACATGAAGGTGCGACGTGACGGTGTGGCCTTGGTTTCCATTTCTATCTCCATTGATAAATGGGGCAGTACCTGTCGGCGATGCCACGTTCTTTCGATATGTTTCGAAAGAAGCTCGTGGCGATGCCTCAAATGTAGCTAGCCACAACAAATAATGTCAAGTATCCAGAGGCTTCTGTTGCCCCGCGGGCGCGGTGTGGTGCAGACTAAACGCACCGAAACATTTCGCTGCCCTGACCGCAAGGTGACAGACATGACTTCACGATCCACCCCGGTTCTCGCGACGGTCGCCGAGCTGGCTGGAGTATCGGCACCGACGGTCTCCAAGGTGATCAATGGCAGGGACGACGTCGCCGAGGGAACCCGGGTGCGGGTTCAGGCCGCTCTCGACCAGCTCGGGTACCGCTCGCCCTCGCAGCGTCGCATCCGTTCGACTGGACCGGCAATGGTCGACCTGGTGATCGGTGTGCACGATGGCGCCTATTCCATGGAAGTGCTTCGCGGCATCCTCGATTATGCCGTGACTGTCGACGTGGACGTCGTCGTGAGCAGCCACACCCCGAACAGGCTGTCGCGGGTCGACCACGAGGAGTGGGCGCAACGGATGAAAGAGTCGGGCCGCACCGGCATCATCTTTGTCACCTCGCAGGTGTCCAGCGATCAGGTCCACGCCTTCAGCCAGCGGGGCATCGCCGTCGTGGTCATCGATCCGCTCAACCCTCCCCCGCCGGGTGGGTATGCGAGCGTCGGCGCCACGAACTGGGCAGGGGGCAAAGCCGCGACCGAGCACCTGCTCTCACTGGGCCACGAACGGGTGGCGTTCCTCGGTGGGCCGACGGCTGCCGAGTGCAGCATCGCCCGCCTGCACGGTTATCTGGCTGCTCTGATGAGCCGCGGGATTGCCTCGCGCGCCGATTACGTCTTCGACGGCGGGTTCAACCGGGAGACGGGAGTTGCGGCAACCCGCGCTGTCCTCGATCTCGCTGAGCCACCAACGGCGATCTTCGCCGCGAGTGACACGATTGCCCTCGGCGTGCTCGAGGTGGCACGGGAACGGGGCGTGCGGGTACCGGAGGACCTCAGCCTCGTCGGCTTCGACAGCACCCCGCTCGCGGAGCAAACGCTCCCCCGGCTGACGTCGGTAGCCCAGCCGCTGCAGGAAATGGGTCGTGCCGCGCTTCGCGGTGTTCTGCGGCTGGCGCGCGGCGAGCGGCTTGACTCAGAGCACATGGAACTGGCCACCGAGCTCGTCGTTCGGGATTCGACGGCCCGCTTGATCAGCACGCGCTCCTAGCCAGACGACACCCCTGGCTATTGACCCAGGCGCACGCCGGAACTCTTCAGCTCAAGTTGGGCGAGTGCGCGCACGACGCCCTCGTCACCGCGTCTCCACGCGCCCATTGCGTCCGGATGAATTCGTACGAGGCTCGATATGTCCTGGGTCGCGAGGGCACGCAGGGCGAGAAGGTCAATCCCGGTGCCAGACTTCAACGCCGACCTGTCCTGCCTGGCTTTCCAGACAAACCGGGCCCGGGGAATCAGCCACAGCACGAGAATCACCATGACCGGCAGAGCGGCGACCCCGATGCCGAGGCCAGTGGCAAGCTGACCGACTGCCACTTGCTGGTTCTGCCCCGCCGCCTCGAGAGCTCCACCGGCGCCGCTCGCCCCGTCAAAGGGCAATCTGATCTCACGGCCGATCAGCGGAACTCCTCCAAGAGTGTCGCCAGCTTCGGTCATGGCTTCTTCGAAGCCCGCGCCTGCATCCTCCATCTGCTCCCCGAAGGAAGCGAGATTCGCGACGATCGCATACACGGTAATTCCGAGCCAGACCGAGACGCCTATCAGGAAGAGGGCGAGCACATCGCCGATGATTTGGCGTGCCTTGCGGGCACCGAAGTCGGAATACAGAGTCATAACCTCATGATGGCAGCGGCACCACCTCCGGGCTGACTCCGGGGCCCGCTCGAACAGCTAATACGCCGAAGTAGTGCGAACTTCGAATTCGTAGCCGTCCGGATCGCGGAGAACCGTCTCACCCGCCTGGTCAACGCGGCGGCCCGATGCGCCGAGGTCCAGCAGCCTCCGCACCTCGTGATCGAGCTCATTACCGGGGACCGTGAGCACGAAGTACTGGCGAGCTCGCGTGGCATCCGGCATCACGCTTTCACCGTTCCACGCGATCTTTGTTCCACCGGCAGGCGACTGGATGGCAGTCTCTCCGCCTTCATCCCACACGAGAGGCCAGGCAAGAACGTTGCTCCAAAACAGTCCAACCGTTCGCGTGCCCTCGCACGTCACTTCCGCCAACGGACCACACCCGGCCAGGTAAGCGTTATGGTCCTCGATAACACAGAACTCGTCTCCAGCAACATCGGCCATACCCGCGTAGCTGTTCTCCGGTATACGTCCGCTGCCGAGAAGCCGCGCCCCGAGTTCCAGGCACATCGCAATCGTGCCGCTCTGGTCGAGGGGCCCATCGGCCAGATGAAGGTGAAGACGGTTGCTTCTGTTTTCCTCATGAGCAGGGCCGGAGGCGAACCGGATACTGACCTGCCCGGCCTCTCCCCTGAGAAGGCTCTCTCCGCCCTCGCTCTCAACTGGACGGTTCAGAACAGCTCCCCAGAAGTTTGCATCCCGCTGGGGATTTTCAGACTGGAACGCAACCGACTGCAACGTAATAGACACACCAGAAGTCAACACCTGTTCCCCGTCAGAAAACACCTCTCCCCTGCGGTACCCCGCATGGTTGGGTCCGGCACTTACCAGCCGCTCCGCGTCGGTGTGTGGCCTTCCCTCGACTCGAGAGGCATCGGCATCTCCGCACGGAACCCGAGCAGCCGAATGGGGCGATCCGCCTCGATCCTGCCCACAAGCTCCATCGCGCGGTCCAGCACGGCCTCCGGATCTGTCGTCTCAGGGATCTTCTTCGTGAAGATTTTCGTCGCGAACGGCGCGTAACGCACCTTCAGGGTCACGCCGACCACCGGCCGGCCCTCGTCTTGAACGTCCCGCAGCACGCGGTCGACCAACTCTCGCACCCCCGCTTCTACATCAGCGCGAGACACGAGGTCCTGCTGGTAGGTCGTCTCACGACTGTGCCCACGCGCCACCCAGGGCGTGTCATCGACCTCCCTGGCACCCTCGCCGCGACCGAGCTGCCGGTACCAGGGGCCCATCTTCGGGCCGAACTCCGTGATGAGGTCCGCGGGTTCGGAGGCGGCCAGCTCTGCAACGGTGGTGATACCCAGCCCGGCGAGGCGACGGGAGACCTTCGAGCCGACACCCCAGAGGTCGATGGTCGGGCGTGCACCCATGACCTCCAGCCAGTTGTCGGCCGTCAGCCGGAAGACGCCGCGCGGTTTTCCGAAGCCGGTGGCAACCTTCGCCCGAACGAGCGTGTCGCCGATACCAACACTGCAGTGCAACTGCGTCCGGTCAAGAACGGCCCGCTGGATCGTTCTGGCGTAGGACTCGGGATCATCAGTGACGATCCCGACGAAGGCCTCGTCCCAGCCGAGCACCTGCACCGTTGCACCCGGTTGCTCCTTGAGGGTCGCCATGACCTCGTGCGATGCGGCGTTGTACGTTTCCGCGTCGACGGGCAGGATGACGGCATCCGGAATCTTCCTGGCAGCAATTCGGAGCGGCATCCCCGAACCGACACCGAACTCGCGTGCCTCGTAGGACGCGGTCGAGACGACGGCGCGCTCGGTCGGATCGCCGCGTCCACCGACGATCACCGGCTTACCGGCGAGCTCCGGACGGCGAAGCACCTCAACGGCCGCGATGAACTGGTCGAGGTCCACGTGCAACACCCACGGCGTGTCTGCTGAACTCATCCGACCACCCTTTGCTTAGGTCGGTTCAGCGCGCGCCTGGCTCGCCGCCGATGCTCAACCAGGCGTCGGGCTCGTCAGCCTGTGGAGTGGCCGCCAGTTCGGTATCGGCTGCGCCAGCATTCTTCATCGAGCGCAGTTGCTGGTCCACTTCCGCATCGAGCGCGAGCGACTCCAGGGCGCGTTCGAGGTCAGCGTCGGGCGCCGCGGTGAGGTCGCCGAGCGCGCCGCTCGACAACAGTTCGTCCGTCGCCGCTGCCCGCGCCCGCATCTGCGCGACACGGTCGCGTGCCCGATCCAGGCTCTCGCCCACGTCGCTCATTTGCGAACCGACGCCGCCCAACGTCTCGTTCACCCTGACCTGGGCCTCGGAGGCGGTGTAGGTGGCCTTGATCGTTTCTTTCTCGATCCGGAAAGCGGCGACGCGCTCCGCGAGCCGACGCTCCTTGTCTTGCAAGCCAGCCGTCTGTCGTTGCAGCGCGGTGAACTGCGTGCGGATCGACGCGACCTGGCCCTCGAGGAACACCCGCCGCTCCAACGCAATGCGGGCGAGGTCATCCCGGCCATGAGCCATCGCTTCCTGCGCCTGACGGGTCAACCGACTGTGGCGCGTGCCCATCTCCTGCCCCTGGAGTTCGATGCGCTTCTTTGCGGTCGCAACCTCGGCCAGGCCCTGCCGCACCTGTTGCAGCATCCTGACCAGCTGGTCGTAGCTGTCATCGAGCACATCGCGCGGGTCCTCGAGCTTGTCGAGTCCCTTGGACGCTTTGCTCCGAAGAATGTTGCGTATCCGCGATGTGTTGCTCATGGCTGGTTCCCTCGCTCACCCCTGGGGGTACGGATTGTTTGCTGGTGTTGAAGAGTGTCGTAGAGCCTGCCCTGCACATTGAGCTCGTGCAGTTCGTCGAGTCCGGCACGCACGGCCGTGACCTCGCGGTCGACATCGGAGCGCAGTGCCGTCAGGCTGTCGTCGGAGATGCCGCCAAGACCCGATGCGACAGCGGAACGGAGCCGGCGAACGAGGCCGGTCACCTCGTCGACCCGTGCATGCGCGGTTTCCAGCGCTTCGGCGAGCACGACGCCGTCATTCTCACTTTCGAGGAGGCGTAACTGTGACTCCAGGCCGGCACTCTCAAGTTCGAGGCGACGGAAGAGGCGAGGGAGTTCACCGCGTGGGCCGTCACTGCGGGTGACCAGATCCATCGCGGCCCGTCCGCTGTCCAGGGTCTCTTTCAGCTGCACCCGGAGTTTCAGGACTTCGCACTGTCTGCCCCGGCTGAGCCGCGACCGTACCCGCAGTGCGGCACCGTTGAGAGCGAGGTTCCGTTTGACCCTGCGGTAAAACGCCCGAACCGCGATGACCACTGCGACGTTGGCGGCGAGGATGGCGGATGCCAGGCTGACCAGGATCCAGCCGAGCTCACTCACGACAGCGTCCCGACGCTCACGGACACGCCACAGCAGCGCCCTCCACGGAGGACCCCGTGCGGAGTCATCGACCTGTCCAGATTCGCGTGTTGACCTTCACCGGATCGCCTTTACCAAGCAGCGTCGTGATGCCCGATCACACCACGTATCACCGGCAAGGCTACCCTCCTCCGCCCGCCGCTTCCAGAGCGCCCGGCAAGCACGGCGGGTGGTGAGATTACGGCGAGTGGGTGTGGTTCCGGCGGCCCGCGGCGAAACGCTAGGCGGGGTTTTCGCTGTGATCCTCGACATCGGGGGTCGCCCGGAGCACGTCAGCAATCTCTTCCTCGGGCCGCGGCGCGATCGTCTCATCGGCCTCGAGTTCCGGAATTGTTGACTCGTCCGGCGCGGGAACGTGCTGGTGAGGGGTGTTGTCACTGGTGTCGGTCACGGCGAATCCTTCGGTCGGCATGGCTCACAGTGTACGACAGGGCGGTCATCGTCCCCGGCCGGGGCTGACGCTAGCCTCGTCCTCTTTCCGCATGGCTTTTCACCACCTTTCGGCACCATAAAGTGGAAGCATGCCGCACATTCCACGGAGGGGCCTGCTTTCGAAGCCCGAACTGGCGCTTGTTCTGATCACCGTGGTCTGGGGAGCGACGTTCCTGATTGTGCACATCGCCGTCCGGTACAGCGGGCCGTGGTTCTTTGTCGGGATGCGGTTCCTCGCCGCTGGCATCATCAGCGCCGTCATCTTCGCGAAGGCCCTCTCCGGTTTGACCTGGAAGGAGATCGGAGCGGGGTCCGCGATCGGCGTGATGATCTACCTCGGCTACGGCCTGCAGACTGTCGGTCTGCAAACCATCACCAGCAGTACCTCCGCCTTCATCACCGCCCTCTATGTGCCACTCGTTCCGATCCTGCAGTGGGTGGTGTTCCGGAAGGCGCCTAAGCTGCTCACGTGGATCGGCGTGGCACTCGCGTTCATCGGCCTGATCCTGCTGGCTGATCCTGGAAGCGTCGGATTCACGTTTGGTGCCGGTGAGATCGTGACGCTCGTTAGTACCTTGCCGATTGCGTTGGAGATCATCCTGATCAGCGTGTTCGCAGGCAAGGTACACCTTGGCCGGGTCACCGTTGTCCAGTTACTCGTCGCCGGGCTTCTGGCGCTCGCCACGATGCCGGTGGTCGGTGAACAGGTGCCGGAGTTCTCCTGGGTCTGGCTCGGTGCTGCAGTGGCGCTGGGGGCCGCGAGTTGCATCATCCAGCTCACTATGAACTGGGCACAGCGATCGGTGTCGCCAACCCGCGCGACGATTATTTACGCGGCCGAGCCGGTGTGGGCAGGAATCATCGGCCGGGTGGCGGGCGACCGGCTTCCCGCCATCGCGATTCTCGGCGCTGTCTTTATCGTCGCCGGTGCTGTGGTGAGCGAACTCAACCCGCGCAAACGGGCCGCCGTCGGCAGCACCGAAACCACTGTCGCTCCCGACGACGAGCCGTCGCTCGAGGACCGGCAGCGCTGAAGGCAGCACATCCGACCATGGGCGAGCCCCGAAGTCAGGTCCGCCAGATGAGTTCGTCCCGGCGGTTGAGAACTTCCTGGTGCAACGCCAGGCGAACCGCCTGCACATCGACCCGGTTCCCGGCCTCGGGGCGCGTTATAACTGACACGGGCACTCTCGCTGGTTGCAGCGGAGCGGCAACTCGCTGAAGTTCGGGCACGGTCTCGGCCATGAACTTGGGGATCAACCCGACCCCGCCGCCCTGCCGGGTCGCCTCAAGCAAGGCGAAGATATTCGTCGACGCAAAGCCAACAGTCGCGCCACGAACGTAGGCACTGAGTTGGTGCTCTCTCACGTGCTCAAGCGAATCGACCAGATAAATGAGCGCGTGATGCCGCAGCTCTTCGGCCGACTCCGGGTCACCATTTTCCGCCAGGTACGCTTCGCTCGCGTAGAAGGACGAATCATATTCACAGAGTCTTTCCACGAACAGGCGACTCTTGGGTGGTTCGCCGATCGTGAGGGCGATGTCGAAGTTCGTCTGGCGCACATTCAGGCGCTGGGCTCCCGTCAGCAGCTCGATGTTGAGACTCGGATGCTGGACGCGAAGCCGTGTCAGAGCCGGAGTGACGAACCGAGTTCCGAACCCATCGGCTGCCGTGACCCGGATCGTGCCCGTAATGGTGTCCGCCGCCGCTCGGGCAACGGATTGTGCTGCTCGTTCAACCGCGTCTTCGATCGTGCGCGCGTGCTCGGCAACCATGCGACCCTCGCCGGTCAATACCCAGCCGTCATTGCCTCGTCCGATAAGCCGGGTCCCCAGGGTCGCCTCGAGTGCCTGAAGACGCCGTGAAACCGTGCTGTGGTCGACACCGAGACACCGTGCCGCGGCAACCAGCCCGCCGGTGTCCGCCACCGCGGCGAGGTAACGCAGGTCATCGGCGCGAACGTTCCGGATGTCGACTCTGTGCCCCACGATGAACTCCCGTCAGTCGGTGCAGATTTGCACACTGGCTGTGCAGATTCACTCCTTTATCTGCGGGAGAACATACTCCTAAAGTGAGTATTTCTCAGGCGATCTGCCGAGACTGTCAACACGATTTGGAGCTATCCCCATGAACAAACCCACCATCGTCCTGGTTCACGGAGCGTTCGCCGATGCAGCGAGCTGGGCACCCGTTACCCGGGCGCTTCTCGACCAGGGTTACCCGGTCATCGTCCCTCCGAACCACCTCCGCACGCTCTCGAGTGATGCGGCGAGCGTTCGCCGGGTCGTTGACGCCGTCGACGGCCCTGTTGTGCTTGCCGGTCACTCCTACGGTGGCGCCGTCATCACCGTTGCGGGCGCCGCCGAGAACGTTGTCGGCCTGGTCTACGTCGCCGCATACGCTCCGGACGAGGGCGAAAGCCCCGCCGACCTGGATGCCCGTTACCCCGCTACTGCGCTCCGCGACCACATCGTGACCCTGCCGAACCCAACGCCAGGACGCGAAGAAGGGATCGAACTGTCGGTGGCTCCAGACGCATTCCTGCCGGTGTTTGCTGCCGGTCTCGACCCGCGCACAGCGGAAGTACTCGCGGTATCCCAACGTTCCTTCGCGGATGCCGCTTACACCGAAGCTGCGTCAACGGCGGCATGGAAGACCACGCCGAGCTGGGGTCTCGTCGCCGCCGCCGACGAAACCGTACAGCCCGACGTCCAGCGGTTTGGCTACGAGCGAGCGGGTTTCAAGCAGATCATCGAGGTCGATTCCCCGCACCTCATGATGCTGACCCACCCGACGGATGTCGTCAACGTGATCGAGGCGGCGGTGGGAGCTGTGAGCGTCCCTGCGTGAGGCTCCGGCCTGGCGGTTCAGCGCCACCGTCGTGTCAACGAGCTGAAGACGGTGGATTCGCCGCGATAGATCACGATCGAGGCGAACGCCGAAGCAGACGGTCAATCAAGACGGCGACGGAAACGAGTGAGCCACCTATGTTTTCAACCTCCAGACCCGTCAGGAGGATGCCGGTCGTATGCGCAAACTGTGGTCGCCCCGTCAGGACACAGGCCCCTTCCGCCGCTGACCAGCGCGGTTTACCCTCCCGGCATGAACCACGCAGTGAGTGTAATTTTTCGCGCGATCCCGCTCGCGATGATGGCGGTGTGCCTCGGTTTTGGCCTGTACGTGGCAACTGCAGGAGCGGCACCCGCGAATTTCGTTGCCGGCCGGGTGGTCATGTCCCTCGGCGTAATCTGCCTGTGCCTCTTTTGCACCGCCGCAACCATCATCCGCCAGTTGATCAACCGCTACACGACGATCGATCGAATCGCGTACCCGACCATCGGCTATCTTGCCGCCGCGGCAACGGTCGTATACGGCATATCGCTCTTTCTTGGTGAACCGAGTACCGGCGTGAACGAGCGATTCATCGCCGGTCATGTTGTGTTCGGAGTCGGGCTCATCAGCGGCTGTATCGCAACCGTCGCGACGGCATCCACTAAGTTCTCGCTCATCCCGGTGAACTCACATGCGGCAGAAGACAGCACCGACGTTCCGCCAGCCGCGTTCCCGAAAGCCGCGGTCGTGGCGCTCGGTGCCATTCCGATCGTCCTGGCGGTAGTCGCGTGGATCTTCTCGATCACGAACCTCATTCTCCCAACCACTCCCAGTCGGTTCACTGTCGGCCACGTGGTCGGCGGGCTCGCTTTGGTTTGCACGTGCCTGATCACTTTGGTCTTCAGCATCCTTCGCCAGGTCGAGAACTCGTACGCCCGCCGAGAGCGAATCGTCTGGCCCTCGATCGTCATAATCATGGGCTCCGTCAACCTCATCTGGGGAATTGTGTTGGTCGGGCTCCACAGCGAGCCCTACTTCTGGACACCCGGCTTCGTAATGATCGGCCTTGGCCTCGTCTGTTTCAGCATCCTCAGCAAGGTAGGCCTGCTTGCGCTCGTGTGGCGGCGGACGTTTGCACTCGCCAATCGGGTGCCCTTGATCCCGGTCGTCACGGCGCTGACGTGTCTCTTCCTGGCGGCGTTCCTGTTCCAGGCCGCCCTCGTCAACGCGAACGTGTTCATTGCAGCGCACGTCCTCGTCGGTTTGGGAGCAATCTGCTTCTCGCTCTACTCAATCGTCAGTATTTTGGAGAGCGGCACATCGTCCAGCAAGTGAGCCACAGGAGCCGGACAGGAGTCCCCACCTAACGCACGGTACGAGGTCCCCCGCCAGAACGGACCCAGCCAGGCGACCGCAGTCCCGGCACTGAAGAAGATGGGTGCCTGTGCTTGAATTGCTGAGCCGGAGCACTGCGCGCTGAGGACGCCTCAGCGTGAATCCGTTTCTGGGCTCTGAATAGTCAAATAGCGCGCATGCGCGCTGGAGGGACTGCATGACTATGCGTTCGCGACGGGTTCCGTCGGACGGCGTCGACGTGGGGAAGCTGCCGGAGGGCACCCGCGAGGCGGTGTCAGGGAAATCGAGCGCAGAGGAGACTCTTGATCTCGAAAAGCTCGATGTCAGCCCGGGACCGGGAGGCCCCGAGCCCCATCGGCGACTGTTCACGGCGTTCGCCGGGGCGATACTCTGCATCACCTTGATAGCCGGCACTGTTGCTGTCTACTCGGTGAGAAACACGATCGGGGCACTGATTGAAAACATCCCCGAGAGCACCGAGAGACCGTTCGTTGCACCTTCGCCAGTGGTGTCACCTGAGAACGCCCAACACGCTCCACTCGCCCCCGGACACGAGATGGAGGGAGCAACCTGGGTCAACCCAGCAGCAACCGACTACGTCGCCTGGGCCTTGGGCGCATACGACTTATCGCTTCCGGAACCTCACGGAATTGTGCTCGAGGAAGCCGCCACTCAACATGCGCAGGGGTGGCACGACACGATCCTGCGCGACTACGGCACCGAGGGAATCGTCGTGGAGGCGTCCGCGCAGAAGGGGTCCTGGGAACAAGCCGTTCAGTGCCTCTGGATTGAGGAATGGTTGGACGCAGACAAAGATTCGCAGCGGCGGTCAGACGCGGGCACAACTCTCATTGGCTCTCTGGAGTGGCCCAATCTGAGGTTCGGTGATGACCCACAGGATCGCGGCCAAGCCGATTACTGGAAAAACGCGGCCGAAGTGTTCTCGCGCGCGGATCGCTCAGGAATCGAGCAGTTCGGATCCTCACGCCAGTGCGCCACGAGCCTGCAGCACATCGGAAGGTGAGCGCTGGCAACACTCCAGTCGTCCACGCCGACGAATATCGCAATTGCCACTGATCCCCGTTTTCTAGAGTGCGCACTCCACAGGCGTTAACGCCTTGAGAGCAGTGGTGTCGTTTCGGGCTAATGGCAGGACGACGTCCGCGTACCAAACATCGTAGTCCGGAAAGTGAGCCTTGGTCCAAGGCAGCGAACCATAGGCTGCCAGCATCGCGATCCCCTCTGATGCAGCCTCACCGTCCCCACTTTCATATGCGTCGAGAATCGCCACCGACCAAGTGCACGCCCAGTAACTGACCGCCCTGCCTTCCACATAGCCTGCTTCGAACAGGGCAGTGGGATCGACCAGTTCCGAGGGCAGCGATTCTGGCCATGTATGGCCGTGGGCTAACTGATACGGGAGACTCGCAATAGCCTTGCGATAGGCAGACTCGCTCTCGCTTCCGTCGCTGAAGCGGGGGGTGGACCCAGCAGACAAGGCCGCCGCCCGGTCAACGATGGGCCCCGGTGCTTTTTCCGGAATACCCGCTGCCACCGCACCGACCGCGAGCCCGCCGAACAGCACGGCGAGAACTCCTGTGAGCGCGGCACGTGTCTTTTTGATGATCTCGTTATCCCTAGATGTGCAGCGTGCCGAACCAACGGTAGGAATGGTAGCCACATTTGCTGCCACCAGCGTTACCGGCAACCAACTGATAGGTGCCAGCAGGCATATGAATGATGTCGTTCAACGTCCGGGTGAACGTGCGCTTGGCGGGACCGGACAAGAAGGTGAGCGTATTTGTGTATTGGGTGCTCCCTCCTTGGAGTCGGAGGCCGATCTCATGTGCCCCGCCGCATGTGTCTCCGGTGTCTGTCCCGCTATAACTGAACTGAATGGGACCAGCGATGGCGTGGTAATGAGTTTCGCTGTACCACACCCTCGAGTCGTTCACCCGGACTGTGCCATCCACGGACTTGTCGAGAGCTTGGACAGATGACGGCACGAGCACAAGAGCGCCTGCGATCGCGACTGCCAATGCCGTCCCGACCACCCTTGCCTTAGCCCTCGCCATCGGATGCGTATTCAAGAATTCTGCGGCACCGTGAATACTCCACCGGAATCCACGAGGCTCCTTGGGACCCGTCACGTTTCGGTCATCCTCCTTCTTCGTCCCTGCTGTCGCAATCCGCTCACGCCGAGATCAGCGTAAGAACTATCAACACTGGACGGTATTCGACGAAGCGATTCCGCCGAGACTCAAGCTACCGGAACCGAGTCCGCGCCGTTCGCCCCTTACCCGCCCGGTTTCCGGAGTTCACCTGTGTTGCGAGCTAACCAATGATCGCTGTCGGCGGTCGACGGCCTAACGGGCGCACCCCACAGGCGGCGGGTCCTCCCCCCACGCGCCGGATTGCCTCGGAGTGCGCGGAGTTGCACCTCACGTAGCGTTATGTGATTTGGTGTATTCACATCCCGCCCCACCGAGGAAAGCCCCGCTCATGCATTCGTCCTTTATCCCGCCGCGTCAGGTCATGATCGGTGACGCGGCTTCGTTCGTCGGCACCACGCCGCGGGCGATCCGTCACTACCACGAGATCGGCCTGCTCCCCGAGCCCGAGCGGGGCAATGACGACCGCCGCCGCTACGGTTACGAAGAAATGATCCGGCTCCTGTGGATCCGGAAGATGGCCGACGCCGGTATCGCCCTGGCCGACATCCGTGACGCCTTCGCTCACTCGGCTCCTGCTGGTGCCGGCAGCGACCTCGACGTCGGCAGTGTGCTTGAACGGTTGGAGAAAACCCTCGCTGCCCAGGAAGCGGAAGTGAAGCGGCAGCGGACTGCGGTGCAGCGCATGCGTACCCAAGGCGGCAGGATGGGGCTGCTCTCTGACTTCGTCGCCAGCCGCCTCACGAGCCTGCCCGATGGCTCCCTGCGGGAGGCGGACCTGGATAACCTGCTGGTCATGGAGCGGATCTTCGGCCCGCTCGGTGCGGCCGTCAACGCCGGGCGTTACATTGCACTGGCCACCCATCAGGGTCTGCGGGACGAATCCGACCGCGTGGATGCCGCCGAGGAGGCCCTCGACGACACGATCGCTGTCGACGACCCCCGCGTGGCACAGGTGGCTGCCGAGCGGCACGCCTTCGAACTGATGCTGGATGGCGTCATCGAGGAGTCCGGGCTGGCGCAGGAAAATGACGCACTCTTCGATTCCTGGGAGGCCTTGCACCACGCTACCGCTGATGAAGTTGAGGACGAGGCCGGCCAGGGCTCGGGCAGGGGGCAAGAGTCCATGAGCATAGTCGAAGCCATCGGAAAAATGCCATACGATTTCTCCCCGGCCCGCTTGCGTTGCATGGAACTGGCCGCAGAACTCGCCGCCCGCGAGTCTGCCGCTTCTTAGATCCTTCCCGTTGCGGAGCCCTCTAGTCACTCCAGACGCGCCAACACCTGCTCCTCGTGCTTTGACCCCACGGTCTCGTATCCGACGACGCCGACAAGCGGTGCGACCATGACGATCATCAGGCCCGTCCCTATGCTTGCCCCGACCCAAACAACGATGAGTGATAACGCGAGAGTTATGACCATTCCCGCGAGAAGCACAAGGTGGAACGGGTCGAGAGCTCGCACTAAAAAGGCGTTGAGTGCGAAGATGACCAGGAGAAACACCAGCACGGGCACCGCCACCGACGCTACTGCGCCAACGGCGCTGATCCGCGCGTGTCCCTCGATGACATACGCGGCAACATGCAGCCCTGCACCGACCGCGGCGATTGACGTGAAGACCAGGATGTGTGCGTAACCCCACAGCGCTGCGCGGGAGCGCCGTACGGCGAGCACCTGCGCTGAGGGAAGGGTGAAGTATGACCACCAGAGTCCGAAGGTCAAGCCGGTGCCGGCGACCACGATGAGCACGGCCTCCGATGTCCACTCGTCGTGCTGCACGATGGCCGATACCGAAGCGATCGTACCGAAAATCGCCTCGCCAAGAGCGATGATCACGAGCAGCCCGTGGCGCTCCGCGATATGAGCCGCGTGCCAGCCTTTGCCGCCGAACCTCCTGTCGACGGCAAAAGGGCCGCCGAAGTCTGTCACTACCGCGACGACCAGCACCAGGGCGACAACGGACGAAGGCATGGTGCGCAGGAGGTAGAACATTACCCACGTCAGTGACGAGACGAGGACCACTGCGGCATTCGCGATATTCGCGGCCCGGTGGGCGGCGTCCTGCCATGCCGCGCGCACCCACTGGGCGACCACGGCAACGCGCATGACCACGTAACCGGCCACCATGATGCCGCTCTCCAGCGGCTCTCCCTCGTCGATGGAGCCGAAGAAGGCCGGAATACCCAGCGCAAGTACGAGCACGCCGACCATCTGCACCATGGTCATGATCCTGAAAAACCAGTCGTCGGTATCGTAGCCCGACGCCATCCAACTGAACCCGATCCACGCCCAGCACACGGCGAGCATCGACAACACGAAGCCGGTGAGCGCGGACAACACATGGCCCTCTGCGAGGTAGTGTGCCAACTGGTCGGCGGCCTGGCCGAATGCCACAACAAAGGTGAGGTCGAACAGAAGCTCAAGCGGCGTGGCCCCGCGGTGCACCTGGTCGGGGTCGCGCGCCGTCATGCGGCGCAGACGGTGGTTCAGTGGACCTGACGACTGGGGCCGGGCGGTAGTCATGCGAGATACTGTGGCACAGCTGGGGTTACCGTCCTAGGAAAATCTACCCGGCTGGACCGAACACATCGGCGGCAAGAGAGGGTTCTCACGCTGTGCCAGCCTCGGTCACCACCGAGCTCAGGTAGAACCTCGTCCAAGCGTCATGGGAACTAATCGCCGCACGCGGACGGCCGATTGGGTCAGGAACAGCCAACACGTTCTCCTTCACTGGACGGCCCGCCAATGCATCACTCCGGCCGGCCGCGTTGTCCGATCACTGCTGCCATCGCCGCCGCCGACGTTACTCGCGTGCCGTTCCGGCAACCAGACCCTCCCGAGCCCGGGCACCAACAGGACCCCCTCTGTCGCGTCGGTCGGAGTTAGAATCCGGTCGCGTTCGCGACGACAGATTCCGGCAGGGATCGTTTCGACCTCCAATATCTTTGGCGAAAATGGGAGGTGTGGAAGCGCGCGGGCGATTACTTAGGCTTGAAAATCAGGTTGTCCGAGATACGCAACCATCCGTCTTGGACCGCCGAGTCCGGGATCCGTGACGGGTCGTGCCTCAGGTCCCCGAACGGGTACCCGGTCACGGAATTCGGCCCAGTGCAAGTACTGACGGCGCCGTCTGGAACGTCAACGCCAGCAACGAGGATGCAGATACCGTCCTCGATCTCGTCGTGGGCGGGTAGTGCAAGGTAGAAGGATCGCCCCTCGAACTCGCCAACGAGCCGGGTGGACTCTGTGTCCAGGATCTCCGAATTGGCCTCCGGGAAGATGTCGGAGTCGACCTGCGGCCTGTCCAACTCGGTGTAGACCGGCTCAGAGCCGGACGTGCAGCCCGTGAAAAGTACAAGAGCTGCGGTGAGCGATCCCATGCGCAACGTTGCTGAACGGGTCATAAGGCTCCTTCGCTTGAGCTGAGACTAGCGGGTGACGCGTGCAGTTTCGAGGATGTGGCGACGGTGAAAGAGTCCACGACACCGGACATGGTTGGACACCATACTGCAAGTGCGATCGCCCCTGACCAGGGCAAGGTCGTCGTAGGAGCGAATCGGTCGCATTGACGCTTAGAGGCGACTACCTGGGTCGGCCAACAACAGAGAACTCTATGACCTCCACCGGAGTCTAGAACGGAGTTAGCACTGCGGGTGCGAGGTGAACAGCACGCAAGGCCGCTGGAATCCCTGATCAGAGATCTTTTTTATGTAGGGCGGACGGGACTTGAACCCGTGACCGACGGATTATGAGTCCGCTGCTCTAACCAGCTGAGCTACCGCCCCTGATGGTGTCTAGTTGTCTGACACCTGGATGGGAATCGCCTCGGTGACCGGGTCGGTCACCGACTGTCCACGATACATGCTCTCGAACGTCGACAGCGTGCGCTGGATGTCGTGCGCCTTGATCATGCGCAACGATTCGCGCTTCATCGACGTCATCTTCTCGGGTGACGCGGTGAGGACATCCGTCAACCGCGCAGCGAGCTCCGAAACGTTGCCCGGTTCGAACAGGTAGCCGTTGACATCGTTGTGCACGAGGTGCGGCAGGGCCATCGCATTCGCCGCGACAACCGGAAGCGCGGATGCCATGGCCTCCATCGTCACGATGCTCTGCAGTTCCGCAATCGACGGCATCGCGAGCAACGTTGCGCGGGTGTAGGTTTCGCGCAGTTCTTCGTCACTCACATAACCGGTGAAGATGACCCGGTCATCGAGACCCAGCGATGTTGTCAGCGTCTCGAGGTTGCGCTTCTGGTCTCCCCCGCCGACGATCTCAAGTTTCGCATCGAGTGCGGGGTCGAGGGTCGCGAACGCTTTGATCAGGACGTCGATCTGCTTCTCGCCGGTGACCCGGCCGACGAACACAATGCGGTTCTCGGTCCGTGGCTCGAAACTCGGCGTGTACATCTGCGCGTCGATTCCACAGGAAATCGCGTGAACCCCGGTCAGGCCGGTGTACTTCTCCAGAAAGTCCGCCGCCCGGCGCGTTGGCGTTGTGACCTCTTCAGCCAGGAGGAGGTTGCCGCGGGCCAGCTTCCAGGCCCAGCGCACGAGCGACTCACGGAAGCGATGAGGCAACAACGTGAACTCGAGAGCGTTCTCGGGCATCAGGTGGTTGGTGGCGATGATCCGAATGCCACGCTTGGCGCCCTGGTTCGACAACCCGCGCCCGACGAGGGCGTAGGACTGAGAGTGAATGACATCGGGCTTAACGGCGTCGATGATCTGTGCGGCGTCTTTGTTCAGACGCCACGGGAGGGCGAACCGCAGCCAGTCGTGCGGATACCAACGCCAGCTCTTGACCCGGTGGACGACCATCTGCTGACCCTCGTGGGTCTCCGTCCACGTGCCGTGCTTCCTGGACGCGGCTGGAGCAACCACGTGGACCTCGTGTCCGCGCGCAACCATGCCGGCGGCGAGGCGCTCAGAGAACCGGGCAGCGCCATTGACGTCGGGAGCAAAGGTGTCCGCCCCGATGATGATTCGGAGCGGACGGCTATCGTCGTGGGGCTGGTCGGTTGACCCGGCGTTTGTCGAGTGAACTGATTCTGGCACTGTGGGGATTCCTCCGTCATCGGCCGGAGATGATCACCCCGACCACATCCTCTGGCGGGGGCCGCCGGGGATCAATCGCTCTCATACTATCGGGCACCCAGCGCGTGTTGCCGGACATGGCTGGCGTGCCGCTGGGCATGCCGCCGACACCGGGAGTGTGTTCCTGTCGATTGGCGCCCCGCTGGATCGTCATCTCTGTAGCGGCACGCCAGTTGCGGCGTTAGCCTGACCACCCAGCAGAAAGGTAAGCCCATGCGATACGCACTTCTCCTGAACAACCCTGAGCCGGCCGACGTCGGCATCACCGAGGCGGACATGGAACCGGCAATGGCCGCGTTCGACGCCTACGCGAAGTCCCTCTCGGATGCCGACGCACTCATCGGCGTCGATATCCTCCAGCCGGTCGCGTCCTCCACGACTGTCACCCTCCGCAACGGTGCGCTGCAGGTGCAGGACGGACCGTTTGCGGATACGCGCGAAAAGCTCAACGGCGTTTTCGTCATCGATGTCGCCGACCTGGATGCCGCCATCGCCTGGGCCGAAAAGTGCCCGGCCGCCCAGTACGGTGTGATCGAGGTCCGACCCACCGCCCTGTACTTCGCGGAGGGGCAGTGGCAGAACGCGGCCTGACGGTCGCGGAGGTGGCCGAGCAGGTCGCCCGGGATTCCCACGGGCGACTGCTCGCGCTCCTCGCGGCACGAAGCGGGGACATCTTCGCCGCGGAAGACGCGCTCGCCGACGCACTCGAGAGGGCGCTACTCAACTGGCCGGACACCGGGGTACCGAAGAACCCCGAGGGCTGGATCTTCCAGGTGGCACGCAACAGGCTGCGGGACCACTTTCACTCAGCCGCCCAGCGGAGGTCTGTCCCGCTGGAGAGCGCCGACACTGCCGAGGACAGTTCGGACGACGTTGACCTCGACGCGATCCCGGACAAACGACTGGCGCTCCTCTTCACCTGTGCGCATCCGGGCATCGACCCCGCCATCCGCACACCGCTCATGCTTCAGACGGTTCTCGGCCTCGACGCCGAGCGTGTTGCCACCGCATACGCGACCCCGCGCCACACAATGGCTCAGCGCCTCGTTCGTGCCAAACGTCGCATCCGGGATGCCGGGATCCCGTTCCGTGTACCCGACCGCTCGGAGATGGCCGGACGGCTTCCCGCGGTGCTCGAGGCCATCTACGGCGCCTACGCGATCGACTGGCAAGTCGTCTCGGGAACCACCATCAGGGGTTCGCTCTCGACTGAAGCGGTGAATCTCGCGGAGATCCTCGCCGAGCTCCTCCCGGACGAACCGGAGGTGCTCGGCCTTGCCGCCCTGCTCTGGTTGAGCATCTCGCGCACGGGAGCGCGGACCCTCCCGGACGGAACCCTGGTGCCGCTTGACGAGCAGGACACCGCGGTGTGGGATGCCGCCGCAATCGCCCGTGGTGAGGCATACCTGTCGCGGGCGCACAGGCTCGGCGCACCCGGGCGCTTCCAGATTGAAGCGGCGATCCAGTCGGTGCACTGCGCGAGGGCCAGCACGGGCACGACCGACCTGCGCGCACTTCGCACCCTCTCCGAAGCCCTCGTGACCGTCGCGCCAACGCTCGGAGCCCGGGTCGCACTCGCCGCGGTCATCGGCCAGGATGACGGACCGACGGCGGGCCTCGACGCTCTCGACGCGATCGCGGACGCTGGCGTTTCGCGGTTCCAGCCCGCGTGGGCCGTTCGGGCCCACCTTCTCGCCCAGGCCGGTCGTGGTTCGGAAGCGGTCGCCGCCTACGAGAGGGCGATCTCACTCACGACGGACGCACCCACCCGTGCGTGGCTTCGCGACCGCGCTGATGCGGTCCGCGCCGACGAGGCATCCGGCGACTGAAATCTACGCCTGCACCTGCGGGTGGTGCCTGGCCAGCTGGAACACTCCCCAGACCGCGATTGCACCGGCGACGGCAAACCCGATAACGGCCCAGAGCGGCGCGCCGCTTGCCTCGTCGAGGACGACGATGCCGATCGCGACGGCGACCATTGGGTCGACGACGGTGAGCCCGGCGATGACGAGGTCAGGCGGCCCAGAAGAGTACGCGGTCTGCACGAAGTACGCGCCGAGGCCAGCGGCAACGAGAAGGCCGACGACACACAGGACGGTCAGCCAGTCGAAGTTCTCGTGAACTATGCGGTTGATGACGACTTTCGCGAGCGTCGCGACGAAACCGTAGATGATTCCCGCGGCGAGGATGTAGAACAGCGCCTTGGCGCGCTTGCGGAAGAACAGGAACCCGAGCGTCAGGAGGATGAGCACCACACCGAGCATGATGAGGATCGTGATGAGATCGACGTTGGACACCGGCTTCTCACCGCCGACGAGCGCCGCGATCGTCACAAACAGAGCGACGCCGGCCACACAGGCGGAAATCGCAATCACACTCGGGCGGTTGAGGCTCATCTTGTAAATGCGCGCGTTGAGAATCGCGGTGATCACGAGGGCGATGGCGCCGAGCGGCTGAACGAGAATCAGCGGCGAAAAGGCAAGAGCGCTGAGCTGGAACGCAATGGCGAACCCGAGCATGAGTGTGCCGAGAACCCATGACGGTCGGGTGAGCAGAAGCTTCAGCTGGCTGAAGTTGAGTCCGGTAGTCGCATCGACACCGCTCGACGATTCGACCTTGGTCACACCGCGGTGCTGGAACTGCGCGCCGAGCGACATGAAGACTGCGCCGACGATGGCGAGCGGGATGCCGATGAGCTGGCTCGGGTTGCGAACAAACTCGCTCGTCAGGTCGCTGAAGTCGTTGTTCGCAAACATCACGTTGTGAGCCTACAACGGGCGGCTCTTGGTTAGGCTCAACGAATGGCCATTCTCCCCATCCGTATCACCGGTGACCCCGCCCTGCACTCCCCCGCCGAACCCGTGACGGTTTTCGATGACTCACTTCGGCAGCTCGTCAGCGACATGTTCGAGACGATGGATGCCGCTCCCGGCGTCGGGCTCGCGGCGCCGCAGGTCGGTGTTCCCCTGCGCCTGTTCGTGTACGGCTACGACACCGACGAGGTCGGGCCCTGGCGCGGTGTCGTGATCAATCCCGAGTTGTGGATCACTCCCCCTCCTGCGGGAGAGCCCGACGAGGACGAAGAGTCAGAGGGATGCCTGTCGTTCCCCGGCGAGAGATTCCCCCTCCGGCGCGGCGAGGAAGCGATCCTCACCGGAGTCGACCTCGAGCAGAACCCGGTTGAGTTGAGGGTCAGCGGCTGGCACGCGAGGATCCTCCAGCACGAGTACGACCATCTCGACGGGTACCTGTACGTCGACCGCCTCGGCCGCCACGACCGCAAGATCGTGGCGAAGATCACGAAAAAAATGGGCTGGGGCGTACCCGGCGTGAGCTGGATGCCCGGCGTGGACGACCTCGACGCCTGAACCGGCACTTTCGACAAAGGCGCCGCTCGCAGGAACTCTGCGGACGGCGCCTTTTTTGTGCCCCGAGGATCGCGACCGATACGACAGCCGGTCGACCGCCATCCGGGATCCCGCATCCGGCATCCGGGCAAGAAAAAAGGCCACAGGGGTGGAGCCCTTGTGGCCTTTTCGCTCCTCGACTTGGACTCGAACCAAGAACCTACCGGTTAACAGCCGATTGCTCTGCCAATTGAGCTATCGAGGATCATTGCGTTGCGTAGCTACTTTACCAAAGCTTTGCGAAACACAAAATCGAGACGGTCACCTCGGGCGAGTCTTGTCGCCGTCGCGCTGCCCGGTTGCCTCGGCGAAGCCCGCCAGGAACGGGTGCGCGCCTTCGCCCAACAGCTCATCGATGGGCGCGAGACCAACGATTCGACCCGCGTGCAACGCAACGACCCGCCGTGTGGTGTGCCTGAGCAGGGCGAGATCGTGGCTGACGAGGATCGCGGAAAAGCTTCCCTCAACCCGGAGCCGTTCAATGAGTTCGCTGATCGAACCGCGTACCGTCACGTCAATGCCGGCGGTCGGCTCGTCGGCGATCAACACGCGTGGGGCGAGCACGAGCGACCTCGCTATCGCAACCCGCTGCCGCTGGCCGCTGGAGAGCTCGAACGGGTACTTGTCGAGCACAGCGAGGGGCAACTGCACCTGGTCGAGCATCGTGGCGACCCGGAGGCCCACCGCCTTGGCGTCGTACCGTCGGTCGCGAGCCAGGATCGGCGCTCCGACGAGTTCGGCGACGGTCAGCTCCGGCGCAAGCCGCGCGGCGGCATCCTGGGGCAGGTACGCGACGTTGAAGGTCAGCCGAGCCAGCTCCCTGCGACGGATGCCGCGAAGCGCGTGACCGAGGACGCGTGCCTCTCCCCCGGAGATCACCGGGGCCGGATCGGTTCCGCGCGCACTGGTCAGGTCACCGGCGAGCACCCGGGCGAGTGTCGACTTGCCCGACCCCGATTCGCCGATGATTCCGATGACCTCATCATTGGCAACAGTCAGGCTGACCCCGTCGACCGCGCGGTGCGCCACGCTTGCCCGGTGCGCCGGATAGTCGACGGTCAGATCGTCGACGATGACTGCCGCATCGCCTGTGTTTGCCGGGGAACTCATGGTTACATCCTGCCTTAAGGCGTGTGGATCGCGAACCCGCTAGCCCTCGCGGAGGCTCCGTCGTTCGCCCTCGATGGCCATCAGTTGCGCCTGGAGGGCGCGGTAGCCTTCGCGCTCCTTCGGGTCGACGCGCTGCAGTCGTCCGAGCAGTTCGTGGGACTGCCTGAGCAGTTCCCGGTCGATGAGGGCGACGGTGATTTCACGAACGTACGCGGTCAGGTCGCGCTCCGATCGCTCCGGAATCGGTGCGACGGCAAGCTGCTGCACGATGCCCGTCATCGGCGTTGGCGCCATCTCGGTCACGCGGGTGAACCAGGCATCCGTGCCGAAGGCGTCCATGCTCGCCGCAATCGCATCCCGGACGATCGCGAGCGTCGGGTTCACAAAGGTCGTGAGCATGGCCCGCTGGACGAGCTCGCGCCCCGCGAGGGCCGGATGCTGCAGGATCGCCATCAGCGCATCCCGCTCAAGTCGTGTGGCCGGGTCGCGGGGCAGATCGCGGATCGACGCGGGGCGTTCGGCGACGACTCCGTCGGCTCCGGCCTGGCGCGATCCGTTGTCCTGTGACGTTCCGAGGGCGCCGCGCGATGCGCGGGAGACGGCGGCCTGCACCTCGGGCAGGTCGACGCCGAGGTGCCGGGCCAGCACACGGGTGTACCCGGGCCGAAGCGACGGGTCGCGGATGTCGGCGATGACAGGGGCGGATGCCCGCAGCGCGCCGACCCTGCCCTCAACGGTTTCGAGGTCGAAGCTCGCGAGGGTCTGCCGAATCACGAACTCGAACATCGGCTCTTTATTGTCGACGAGCCTCCGCACCGCGTCGTCGCCCCGGTTGAGCCGCAGGTCGCAGGGGTCGAGCCCGTCGGGTGCGACAGCGACATAGGTCTGGGCAGAGAAGCGGCGCTCTTCGGCGAACGCGCGCATTGCGGCCTTCTGGCCAGCGGCATCCGGGTCGAAGGTGAAGATCACTTCGCCGTTCGCAGTGTCGTCGCCCATCACGCGCCGGAGCGTCTTGATGTGGTCGACGCCGAACGAGGTGCCACAGGTCGCGACGGCAGTGGTGATTCCCGCGAGGTGGCACGCCATGACGTCGGTGTATCCCTCGACGACCACGACGCGGTGGCTGCGGGACACATCACGCTTGGCGAGGTCGAGCCCGTAGAGGACCTGGGCCTTGTGGTAGACGGGTGTCTCAGGCGTGTTGAGGTACTTGGGTCCCTTGTCGTCGTCGAGCAGCTTGCGCGCACCGAAGCCGACGGTCTGGCCGGTGACATCGCGAATGGGCCAGATCAGCCGACCACGGAACCTGTCGTACACGCCGCGGTCGCCCTGGGAGACGAGCCCGGCCGTCGTGATCTCCTCGACGCTGAAACCCTTGGAACGAAGGTGTTTGGTCAGGGCGTCCCAGCTCTTCGGCGCGAAACCGACACCGAACCGCGCTGCGGCGATGTGGTCGAAGCCGCGTTCGCCGAGGAACCGGCGGCCCGGATCTGCTCCTGGCGTCGTGAGCTGCTCCTGGAAGAACGCCTCCGCCGCCGCGTTTGCGGCCAGCAGCCGTGCCCGGTTCGTGGAGTCGCTCGGCGCGCCGTCGCCATCTTCGTAGGTGAGGGTGAAGCCGACCCGCTGTGCCAGCCGCTCGACGGCATCCGCGAAGCTGACGTGGTCCATCTTCTGCAGGAACGAGATGGCGTCGCCGGACTCACCACAGCCGAAGCAGTGGTAGAAACCGAGCTGCGGGCGCACGTGGAAGCTGGGGCTGCGCTCATCGTGGAACGGGCACAGGCCCTTGAGCGAGCCGACGCCGGCTGACTTGAGGCTGACGTGATCACCGACGATATCGGCGATGTTCGTGCGCGACTTGACCTCTTCGATGTCGCTTGAACGAATACGGCCGGCCATCCGTCTATCCTACCGATCGGGTATGGCCGGAACGCTCCTCAACAGGCACGGTTCAGTGCCTGCCAACGGTGAGTCGTTCGTGCCACGCGAGGGCGGACTGGTCGGTGAGGCTCGCCACCTGGTCGACGATGACCCGCTTGCGGGCAGCATCGTCGGATGCCGCGGCCCAGTCATCGGCGAACCCGCGGTCGAGCGATTCGGGTCCCGCCGCATAGAGCTGGTCGGCGAGGTCGGTGAGCAGGCTGCGCTGCTTGCGGTAGATCGGCTGGCGCGAGTCGCTCGACATGACGAACGCCGCGACGACGCCCTTGAGCACGGCGATCTCGGCCTGCACGTCGTGCGGAACGACGACGGACGCGCTGAACCGGATGACGCTCTCCTGCGGGTACGCCTCGCGGGTTGCCTTGGTCGCCGACTGCGCGAAGTGGCCGATCATCTGGCTCGTGAAGTTCTTGAGCTTGCCGAGGTCGCGCCGCGACCCGTCCCAGCTCGACACCCAGAGCGGGTGGGCAGCCAGGCGATCGAAGGCCTGAGCCATGTCGTCGAGGGTGAAGTCGGCGCCCGCCCACTCCTGCACAGCGGCGATGAGCGAGTCGTGTCCGGCCCTCGCGCTGAGAAACGCCGGGTCGATGTACTCGTTCACAATGGCGTCTTCGAAGTCGTGGACCGAGTAGGCGATGTCGTCGGAGAGGTCCATCACTTCGCTCTCGATGCAGCGCTGGCGCGGCGGCGCACCCTGGCGCAGCCAGACGAAGGCGTCGCTGTCGTCGTCGAAGAAACCGTACTTCGCGCGTCCGCCCGGATCGATAACGGCGTGGGCGGCGGGCCACGGGTACTTGCAGCTCGCGTCGAGGCTCGCCCGGGTGAGGTTCAGCCCGTAGGAGTGCCCGTCGGGTCCAAAGACCTTCGGTTCGAGCCTGGTCAGGATCCGCAAGGTCTGGGCGTTGCCCTCGAAGCCGCCGATGTCTTCGGCCCAGATGTTGAGCGCACGTTCACCGTTGTGGCCGAACGGCGGGTGACCGAGGTCGTGGGCGAGGCAGGCGGTGTCCACGACGTCGGGTTCGAGACCGAGGCTGGTGGCGAGTTCGCGGCCGACCTGGGCCACCTCGAGCGAGTGGGTGAGCCGGTTGCGGGCGAAGTCGAGTCCGGCCGCCGGGCTCAGCACCTGGGTCTTCGCGGCGAGGCGCCGGAGTCCGCTCGAGTGCAACAGGCGCGCCCGGTCGCGGGCGAAGTCGCTGCGCCTCGAGGAGTGCTCTTCGGGCAGTGCCCGTTCGGTGTCGTGTTCCGAGTACTGACCCGGCGTCGGCGCGCTATCCGCCACTGGTGTCGCTCTCGGTCTCGGTCAGGGTGCCGCGTCCGACGCTGTCCAGCGTCCGCGAGTTGAGCCAGCCGTCGGGCAGCACCGTGCGCTTCGGTGAGCCGGCGCGACCGCGCTGGCCCTCGGCGTCGGCACCCGGGTACGGCAGTGTCCAGTCGAGCGTCGCGAGCAGTTCGTCGAGTTGCTCGAGCGACTCGACAGTGGCGAGGCGGGCACGGAGGTCGCCGCCAACCGGGTACCCCTTGAAGTACCAGGCGACGTGCTTGCGGATGTCACGGCATCCGCGTTCTTCACTCTCAAAGAATTCGGCGAGCAGCTCGGCGTGCCGGCGGAAGGTGGAGGCCACCTGACCGAGGCTGGGCGTGAACCGCTGGTCGCTGCCGGTGAACGCCGCGGCGAGGTCGCCGAAGAGCCAGGGCCTGCCGAGGCAGCCGCGACCGACGACGACGCCATCGCAGCCGGTCTCGGACATCATCCGCAGGGCGTCTTCGCCCGACCAGATGTCGCCGTTGCCGAGGACGGGGACGCCCGTCACCGTCTCCTTGAGCTTGGTGATCGCAGACCAGTCGGCGTGACCGGAGTAAAACTCGCTCGCCGTGCGGGCGTGGAGGGCAATGCTTGCGACTCCGGCGCCCTCGGCGGCTTTGCCCGCCTCGAGGTAGGTGAGGTGGTCGGCGTCGATGCCCTTCCGCATCTTCACCGTGAGCGGGATGTCGCCGGCCGCCTTCACAGCACCCTCGACGATGTCGCGGAACAGGTCCTGCTTCCACGGCAGCGCGCTTCCGCCGCCCTTGCGGGTGACCTTGGGCACCGGGCAGCCGAAGTTGAGGTCGATGTGGTCGGCGCGGTCTTCGGCGACGAGGATCGTGACAGCTTCTGAGACGGTCTTCGGGTCGACGCCGTAGAGCTGGATGCTGCGGGTCGTCTCCGACTCGTGGTGGTTGATCAGCCGCATGGTCTCCTTATTGCGCTCGACGAGCGCGCGGGAGGTGATCATCTCGCTGACGTACAACCCGGCGCCGAACTCGCGGCAGAGCCGGCGGAACGCGGTGTTGGTGATCCCGGCCATGGGCGCGAGAACGACCGGCACATCGAGCTCGAGAGAGCCGATCGACAGTGCCGGGGTGTGGCTTATCGTTGGAGAAACAGACATGTCCTTCAATTCTCCCAGAAAGCTGGCGAATACATGACCGTCGAGCAGTTGCCGTCAGGATCGGACCGGGTGAGGGCGGATGCCGCCGGTCGTGACCTCGAGGTTGAGATCGTCCCGCGCCCCGACGCATCGAGCCTCGAGGAGGCGGCGGCGCTCCTGGGCATCGAACCTCGTGGCATCGTCAAGACGCTCGTCGTGAAGCGCCACGACGGTGATTTCCTGTTCGCGCTGGTGCCGGGCGGGCGGAAGATCTCGTGGCCCAAGCTGCGCGCCCTCGTCGGCGTGAACAAGCTGTCGCTGCCATCGGCGGACACGGCATTCGACGCGACGGGATACGCCCGCGGCACGATCACACCGCTCGGCAGCACGACCCCGTGGCCCGTGTATCTCGACGAGTCCGTCGTCGGCACTCGCGTCGCGCTCGGCGCCGGAGCGCCGGGGCTGAGCGCGTTCGTGGACGCGGACGCGCTCGCGCGGGCGTTCGACGCCGTGGTGGCAGACATCACCGATCCGGAGTGAGCCGACGGGCGCGACCGCTCGCGGTGATTAGAGACCCGAGCGAAACGCCTTCTCCACAGCCGAGGTGACCTCGGCGAGGGACGGAATCACGCAGGCGTCGCCCTCGCAGCTGACGGCATCCGTGTCACCAAGCAGGGTCAGGCGTGGACGTGTGCTGTTCTCACTCATGCTGTCGCTCCTTCATCTTCCATCTGTCGTTCCATCCAGACCTGCTCGAGGATCTGGGCGAAGGCCGCAGCCTCCTGGGCTCCCGAGATGCCGTACTTGCCGTCGATGACGAAGAACGGCACGCCCTGGATGCCGTACTCGTGGCCTTGGGCCTGGTCGGCGCGCACGTCGCCGAGGTACTCGTCGGCGGAGAGCGATCGAACTACATCGTCGCGGTCCAGCCCGATCTCGGCGGCGAGGTCGGCGAGATCTTCGATCCGGCCGACGTGCCTGCCCTCGGTGAAGTATGCCTTGAGCAGGCGCTCTTTCGCCTCGAGCTGCTTGCCGTGCGCCTTCGCGTAGTGCAGCAGCTGGTGGGCCTTGACCGTGTTGGTGTGCTTGAGGATGTCGTAGTTGTAGTCGAGGCCCGTCGCCTTGGCAATGCCACTGACGTTGTCGAGCAGGCCGCGAACCTGCTCGGCAGGCATGCCCTTGTGGGTCGAGAGGAATTCAACCTCATCGCCGTCGAAATCGACGGGGGTATCCGGCGCGAGTTCGAAGCTGTGATATTCGACGGTCACCGCGGGTGCGTTGGCGCCGGCCTGTTCGGCGAACGCGGCGGCTCCCGTCTCGAACTTGCGCTTGCCGATGTAGCACCAGGGGCACGCGATGTCTGACCAGATGTCGATCTTGATTGATTCACTCACACTCACGCCAACCGGGGTGCTCGCGGTTGTATTCCCGCCGCCGTATGGCTCGATTGGCGGATGCCGTCGCCGTCATCCGTCACGAATGCACGTCACCCCTCCTCCACAGCCACTCAACTGTCGCGAATGCACGTTTCCTTCGGTCATAACGCGCGATCGCGACAGCTGAAGCTGGGGGCCCCGCCCTTCTGCCACTCAACTGTCATGAGTGCACGTTTTCGTGGGTCATAAGCTGCATTTGCGACAGTTGAAGCGGCCGACCCCGCACCTCTGCCACTCAACTGTCATGAATGCACGGTTCCGCGGGTCGTAACGTGCATTTCCGACAGTTGAAGCCGCGGCCCATGCGGCGGGAGACGCGACCGACGGGCGGATGCTGTCGCGGACGGCCCAGAGCGGGCATCCGTCACGGCACCACTCAACCGTCCAAAAGCACGTCACCCCTGCTCCGGCACCACTCAACTGTCACGAATGCTCGCTTCCGTCGGTCATAACGTGCGATTGCGACAGCTGAAGCGGCGGGCCCCGCACCCTCTGCCACTCAACTGTCACGAATGCACGTTCTCGTGGGTCGTAACGTGCATTTGCGACAGTTGAAGCCGCGAACCCCCGCCGTTCTGCCACTCAACTGTCACGAATGCACGGTTCCGTGGGTCGTAACGTGCGTTTGTGACTGCTGAAGCGGCGCGCGCAGGCCCGTCAGGTTCCGGGCTTGTCGACGGCCCCGCCGAAGCGTCGGTCGCGGTCCACGTACAGCCCAACCGCTTCCCAGAGGTCCTCGCGGGTGAAGTCCGGCCAGAGCGTGTCGAGGAACACCATCTCGGCATACGCCGACTGCCACAGCATGAAGTTGCTCGTGCGCTGCTCCCCCGAGCTGCGCACAAACAGGTCGACGTCGGGCAGGTCCGGCACGTACAGCTGGCGCTGGATCGACTTCTCGGTGATGCCGGACGGCTTGAGGGTGCCCGCAGCGACCTGCTCTGCCAGCTGGCGCATGGCATCCGTGATCTCGGTCCTGCCGCCGTAGTTGACGCACATCGTCAACGTCAGCACGTCGTTGTCCTGCGTGAGCTTCTCGGCGTACTGAAGCTCGTTGATCACGGATGCCCACAGCCGCGGCTTGCGCCCCGCCCAGCGCACACGAACCCCCCACTCATTGAGCTGGTCGCGGCGGCGGTGCAGCACATCGCGGTTGAAGCCCATGAGGAACCGCACCTCGTCGGGGGACCTGCGCCAGTTCTCGGTAGAGAAGGCATACACGGAGAGGTGCTTGACGCCCATCTGGATGGCGCCGGCGACAACGTCGAGCAGCGCCGCCTCACCCGCCCGGTGGCCCTCGACCCGGGGCAGCCCCTTGCGGTTGGCCCAGCGCCCGTTGCCGTCCATGACGATCGCGACGTGCTTCGGGACTGCCGCAGCCGGAACCTGTGGCGGGTAGATGCCCGTCCAGTCGAGGGGACGGAACGGAACGGCATCCTTGTGCGTGAATGGCTTGGGCAAAGTTACTGTGCTCGCTCTCGTGACACGTGGACAAGGGATTTCAGACCGCGCTCGAGGTGCCACTGCGTATACGCGGCGACAACACCGCTCGCGCGCGACCGGAGCTGGTCGCCCGAGGCGTCTGCCGCGTCCCAGTCGCCGGTGAGCAGTGCGGCCAGAAGGGTGATGGTGTCTTCGTCGAGTCTCGGGCTGCCGGGCGGGCTGCAGTTGTCGCACACGACCCCGCCGAGTTGCACCACCATGTGACGGTGGGGTCCTGGCGCCTGGCACCTGGCGCAGTCGAAGAAGCTCGGTGCCCAGCCCGCGAGCGACAGCGAACGGAGGAGATACGAGTCGAGGATGAGCGTGGCATCGTGGTCGTGGCGCGACAGGGCGCGCAGCGCGCCAACGAGCAGGAGGTACTGCTGGAGGGAGCCCTCTGACTCGGTGAGCTTGTCCGCCGTTTCGACCATCACCGTCGCTGCGGTGTAGCTCGAGTAGTCGGCGGCGATCAGTGCACCGTAGGAGGCGAGGGTCTCGGCCTGGTTGATGACGTCGAGCGTTCTGCCCTCGTAGAGCTGCAGGTCCGCGACCATGAACGGCTCGAGCCGGGCGCCGAACTTGGAGCCGGTGCGTCGAACACCCTTCGCTACCGCGCGAACCTTGCCGCGACCGCGGGTGAGGAGCGTGACGATCCGATCGGCTTCGCCCAGCTTGTGGGTGCGAAGCACGACTCCTTCTTCACGGTAAACGGGCACAGTCCAGTATCTCGCGTCCCGCTGGGCGCTCGGTCAGATCGCGGGGCGTGGCATCCGCAATTATCACGCTGCCCGCGAACCGTCGCAGGCAGAGCGGACAGAGAAAGGCCCCGCAGGCGCCTCTCGGCGGTGCGGGGCCTTGCTGGCAGTGGCGGGCTGAGCCCTCCGAGGCGGGGTACAGCCGCCCCAGGGTCAGACCCCGGCGAGCTCGCGGTCGGGAGTCGAGGTGCGGATGGCGCGGTTGACCGCTGACACGACGGCCTTGAGCGACGCCGTCGAAATGTCAGCATCGATACCGACGCCCCAGAGCCGGCGGTCGCCGACCTGCAGGTCGACGTAAGCCGCGGCGAGTGCGTCTCCCGACGCGCTCAGTGCGTGCTCGACGTAGTCGTAGAGCGTCACATCGATTCCACGGTCCCGCATCACGGTGAGGAACGCAGCGATCGGCCCATTGCCCGTCGCGGTCGCCTCGGAGACCGTGTCGCGGTCGCGCAGGTCGATGGTGAGCTCGACGGACCCCGCCATGCGGCTCGACGTGCGAGTCGACTGCAGCTCGAACCGGCCCCACTTCTCGGCCTCGGTGTCGCTCGGCAGGTACTCGTCCTGGAAGACTCCCCAGATCGCGTCGCTCGTGAACTCGCCACCCTCTTCGTCGGTCTTCGCCTGGACGACACCGGAGAACTCGATCTGCAGCTTGCGCGGCAGGTCGAGCGCGTGGTCCGTCTTGAGCAGGTAGGCCACTCCGCCCTTGCCCGACTGCGAGTTCACCCGGATGACCGCCTCATAGTTGCGACCGAGATCCTTGGGATCGACCGGGAGGTACGGCACAGCCCACTTGAGCTCGTTGACATCCTTGCCCTGCGCGGCAGCGTCGGCAGCCATCGCCTCGAAGCCCTTCTTGATGGCATCCTGGTGCGACCCGCTGAAAGCGGTGAAGACCAGGTCGCCCGCCCACGGGCTGCGCTCGTGCACCGGGAGCTGGTTGCAGTACTCAGCGGTGCGCTTGACCTCGTCGATGTCGCTGAAGTCGATCTGGGGATCGATGCCCTGCGTGAACAGGTTGATCCCGAGGGCGACAAGGTCGACGTTTCCGGTGCGCTCGCCGTTGCCGAAGAGGCAGCCCTCGATGCGGTCAGCGCCGGCGAGGTAGCCGAGCTCCGCGGCGGCAACGGCTGTGCCGCGGTCGTTGTGCGGGTGAAGCGAGATGAGGACGTTTTCGCGATGGTTGAGGTGGCGGCCCATCCACTCGATCGAGTCGGCGTAGACGTTCGGACTCGCCATCTCGACGGTCGACGGGAGGTTGATGATCACCTTGCGATCGGGCGTCGGCTGGAACACCTCGAGCACCTGGTTGCAGACATCGACGGCGTACTCGAGCTCGGTTCCGGTGTAGCTCTCGGGCGAGTACTCATAGTAGACGGTAGTCTCCGGGATCGACTTCTCCATCTCGCGGCACTTGCGCGCGCCAGCGAGGGCGATATCGATAATGCCCTGCTTGTCCGTGCGGAAAACGACCTCGCGCTGCAACACACTCGTCGAGTTGTAGAGGTGCACGATCGCCTGCTTGGCGCCGGCAATCGACTCGTAGGTGCGCTCGATCAGGTGGTCGCGCGCCTGAGTCAGGACCTGGATGGTGACGTCGTCCGGGATCGCGTTCTCGTCGATGAGACTGCGAACGAAGTCGAAGTCCGTCTGGCTCGCGCTCGGGAAACCGACCTCGATCTCCTTGTAGCCCATCTTGACCAGCAGGTCGAACATGATCCGCTTGCGCTCGGGACTCATCGGATCGATGAGAGCCTGGTTTCCGTCTCGAAGGTCGACGGCACACCAACGCGGTGCTGCAGTGACGCGCTTGTCGGGCCAGGTGCGGTCGGGAAGGCTGACGTCGAAGGTGTCCTGGTACTGGCTGTACTTGTGGATCGGCATACCCGACGGGGTCTGGTTGTTTTGCATAATCTCTTCTCCTCGCGTGTGATGTTCAGCCAACGATGAACTCCGCGACGAGAGGGCTATGAGCTAAGCCTCGCCGCGGCAGCTAAGAAGGAAGGCACCGAACAACACAGAAACAGGCTAACACCACGGGCGTCGCCCCCGCATCGCTTCTGGGCATTTTGATCCCCGAATGGTGCCTCACACGAAAATCTGCTCGGTTCGGTACTCCGCGCGTGGGGCGGACCCGAGCGAGATGCCAGTCCCCGGCGGCCACGGTCAGGACACAGGCGATTCCGGGGTGATGAGCCCGTGCTCGTAGGCGAAGATGACGAGCTGGACCCGGTCACGCAGAGCGAGCTTGCCGAGCACCCGCGAGATGTGGGTCTTCACCGTCGCTTCGCTGAGGAACTCGCCCGCGGCGATCTCGGAGTTGCTCATTCCTCGCGCCGCGAGAGCGAAGATGCCCTTCTCCCTCGCCGTGAGGCTTTCGAACTGGTCGGGTACGGGCCGGGTCGGCGACCCCCCACCGAAGTGGCTGAACAGCGCCTGGGTCGCACCGGGCGCGATCACCGCGTTGCCTGCGTGCACGGTGCGGATGGCAGCGAGGAGAAAACCGGGCTGGGTGTCTTTGAGCAGGAATCCGCTGGCGCCGTTGCGCAGGGCGTGCGCAGCGCCCTCGTCGAGATCGAACGTTGTGAGAACGATAATACGGGGCGGCACCGTGCCGGCGGCATCCGCTTGTTCGAGGATCGCGATGGTGGACTGGATGCCATCCATCACCGGCATCCTGACGTCCATCAGGATGACATCGGGCTGGGTCTCCCGCGCGAGCGCGAGGGCCGCTCTCCCGTCGCCGGCCTCGCCGACGAACTCGAAGTCGGCTTGCGAGCTGACCAGCATGCGGATGCCGGCACGGAAGAGCTCCTGGTCGTCAACGAGGGCGACACGAATGGTCTCACCGGTCATCGGATTGCTCCCATCTGAGCGAGGTTGGGGACGGGGACATAGGCCGAGACGACGAACCGGGAGTCCTCGGTGCGTTCAGCGGTAAACCAGCCGCCGACGAGGGCGGCGCGCTCGTGCATTCCCGGTAGTCCGTGCCCGACACCGTCCGGCGACGAGGGAACCGGGGCGATGAGGTTGTCCACGCGGACGGCAACTCCCGTGCTCTGCCAATGCAGGTCGACACGCACCGGTTCGCTTCGGTTGCCGTGTCTCAGCGCGTTCGTGAGCGCTTCCTGAAGGATCCGGTAGATCGCGATCTGGTGGCCGGTCGGTAGCTGAGGCTGGGCACCCGAGATATTCACACGCACGTCGAGGCCCGCGCCCCTCATTTGTTCAAACAGAGCGTCGAGGTCGGTGAGCAGTGGCTGGGGGCCATCGCCCTGCCGGTGCCTCAACTCTGCCAGCAGCAGCCTCACGTCCCCGAGCGCGCCCCGTGCCGTCTCGGCGATCGTTTCCAGCGTCGAGTCCATGGCCTCCGGGTCACCCTTCTGCGCGTATCGCGCCCCATCTGCCTGCGCGATGACGACCGCGAGGGAATGCGCGACGACGTCGTGCATGTCACGGGCGATCCGGTTGCGCTCCTGCTCAACGACGACGGTCTGCTCCGCCAGTCGCTGCTCCTCCTGCGCTTGTCGACGGCGCACACTCTCCGCCTTCGCCGCCTGCGACGTGCGCACGAGCAGGCCGATCGTCCACGCCAGCGTGAAGACGAAAATGGCGGCGATGGAGCCGAAGACCGAGGCGATGACGACCCCGGGGAAATCCGCCATCTGCGTCAGGTCGTATCCCGTGGAGAAAAAGATAAGCGACGTGTATGTTGCCGCGACCACTCCGCCGACGATCGCCGAGGCGAGCCCGGCCCATCGGACCCAGGTGCCTCCGTAGCACCCTGTCGCGTACAGCACGGCGAGGATCGCCAGGTTCGAGGGAACGGGCTGCATGGCGCCGGTGAGCTGAACGGCAACCGCGAGCCAGGCCACCGCAAGCGCGAGGCCGGGCGACAAGCGGCGCAGCGCGAGCGATGCGGTCATGCCGAGTGCGACGATCACGGGCGCCATTCCATCGCTGAACGGCAGTTCTACCGACGCAACGACGAGTCCGAACAACGCCGCGACAACGATGTCGACGGTGATTTGCGGCGGCGAGAGACGACGGAACATATCTCCACGCTAGTTCCCGTCGGAGCCGTGACGTGGCTATCCGGTACATCGGGAGGTGAAGATCATCCTCCCGATGTACAAATCGCTAGAACCCGAGGCGTCCGAGGAGCTTGGGGTCCCGCTGCCAGTCCTTCGCGACCTTGACGCGCAGCGACAGGAACACCTGCTTGCCGACGAGCTTCTCGATCGGGATGCGGGCCTGCTGGCCGACATCGCGCAGCCTGGAGCCGCCCTTGCCGATGATGATGGCCTTCTGGCTGTCACGCTCGACGAAGATGTTGGCGTAGATGTCGAGGATGTCCTTGTCCTCTCGGTCGATCATGTCGTCGATGGTGACGGCGATCGAGTGCGGCAGCTCATCGTGGACGCCCTCGAGTGAGGCCTCGCGGATGTACTCAGAGATGCGGTCTTCGATGCTCTCGTCGGTGACGGCATCCTCGGGATAGAGAGCCTCCGATGTCGGCATGAGCGCGATCAGCTCCCGGACCAGAATGTCGAGCTGGATGCTGCTTGTCGCTGACACAGGAATGATCAGGTCCCAGTCGCGCAGCTCCTGTACCGCGGCAAGCTGCTCCGCGGTTGTGGGTCGCGGCGCGGCGTCGATCTTGGTGACGATCGCCACCTTCTTTGCCCGGGGGTACTGGTCGAGCTGCTCATTGATGAACTTGTCGCCTGGGCCGATCTTCTCGTTGGCGGGGACGCACAGGGCGATCACATCGACGTCGCTCAGCGTCGACTGCACGAGGTCGTTGAGGCGCTGCCCGAGAAGAGTTCGCGGGCGGTGGATGCCGGGGGTATCGACGATGATGAGCTGGCCGGATTCGTCGTGCAGGATGCCGCGGATCGCTTTTCTCGTTGTCTGCGGCTTCGAGCTGGTGATCGCGACTTTCTGCCCGACGAGTGCGTTGGTCAGTGTCGACTTGCCGACGTTGGGCCTGCCGACGAACGAGACGAAGCCCGCGCGGTATCCGTTGTCGGGAAGGATCTCCCGTTCCGGCTGGACGTGCTCCGGCTGCTCCTGCTCCTGCTGCTCCTTCTGCTCCTGCTGTGCATCGGGCTGGTCATTCTGCTGATCGTCATGGGTCATGACTACTTCTCCTCTGATTGTTCGAAAGATTCCTGCACGTCCTTGAGAGCTTCTGTTCGCTCCACGAGGATCGTGCTGACGCCCTTGCGGCGCCCTTCTGTGCGCTCGGCGGTGAGCACGAGTCCGTCGGTCTCGACCGCGGAACCCGCGACAGGCAAGCGCCCGAGCAGTTTCGCGAGCAACCCGCCGACCGAGTCCACCTCGTCGTCGTCGAGTTCGAGGTCGAACAGTTCGCCGAGTTCGTCGACGGGCAGCCTGGCATTGACGCGATACCTGCCGTCGCCGAGGTCCTCGACATCGCGGCTGTCCGCGTCGTACTCGTCGGAGATGTCGCCAACGAGTTCTTCGAGCAGGTCCTCGAGGGTCACCAGGCCGGCGATCCCGCCGTACTCGTCGACGACCATGGCGAGGTGGTTCGACTCCAGCTGCATCTGCTGGAGCAGCGAGTCGGCCTTCTTCGACTCCGGCACGAAGAGCGCCTCGCGGGCCAGGCTCCGTACCGTGACGCTGTTGGCTTTGGCGTCACCCTCGTGAACCAGCCGGACGACATCCTTGAGGTACAGGACCCCGACGACGTCGTCGACCTCGCCGTCGGTGACGGGCACCCGCGATACCCCGGTGCGCAGGAAGAGGCTCATTGCCTGCTGCACGGTCACGGACGCGTCGACGGTGACCATGTCCGTGCGGGGGATCATCACCTCGCGCACTACCGTCTCGTTGAACTCGAAGATGCTGTGGATGAGTTCGCGGTCGTCCTCCTCCAGCACGTCGAGTTCGGTGGCCTCGTCGACCATGCTCAGGAGCTGCTCTTCGCTCGAGAATGACGCGTTTCGAGCGACTCCGGGGGTGACGCGGTTACCGAGCGCGACCAGAGCGTCGGCGAGCGGGCCGAGAAGCACCCGGATGAAGCGCACGAGTGGGCCGGCGAGTCGCAGGATGGCGTCGGCGTGCGTGCGGCCGTAGCTCCGCGGGCTGGCCCCGACGAGCACGAACGAGACGGCGGTCATGATGAGCGCGGACAGGAGCAGGACGAGCCACTGCTCCTCGAGGCTGAACGCAAAGGCCAGTGTGACGAGTACCGCCGCGGTCGTTTCGGCGAGGATACGGATGAAGTTGACGGCGTTGAGGTGCGCGTTCGGGTCATCCGCGATGCCCTGCAGTGCCGCCGAGTGTCGTGAGTGGGAGGCGAGTTCGGCGATGTCAGCGCGTGACTTGACGCCGATCGCGGCATCGACGGATGCCATCAGTCCGCCGAATGCGACGAGGACTATCGCGACGGCTATGAACCAGAAAAGTGTCATGGCCTAGGAACGGCGCTCCTCAATACTGAAGCCAAGCAGGATGTCACGCTGGATTCCGAACATCTCCCGCTCCTCGTCCGGTTCGGCGTGATCGAATCCGAGCAGGTGCAGGATGCCGTGCGTCGTGAGCAGCAGCAACTCCTGCATTGTCGAGTGCCCGGCCGTCTCAGCCTGCGCCTCTGCGACCTGCGGGCACAACACGATGTCGCCCAACAGTCCGGGCGGAGTAGGCGCATCCTCTGTCCCAGGCCGCAGCTCGTCCATGGGAAAGCTGAGCACGTCGGTTGGACCCGGTTCGTCCATCCACTGCACGTGCAAGTGCTCCATGGCCGCTTCGTCGACGAGCACGATGTTGAGGTCGGCCTCGCTCGAGACGTGCATGACACCGAGTGCGTAGTCAGCCAACCGGAGAATCACCGACTCATCGACGGGAATCGCTGATTCGTTGTTGATCTCGATACTCACGAGCTGGTTCCTCTTCTCTTCGCACGGTCGCGGGGTGTTGATCCCCTGCGGTCGGCCCGGTTGGCAAATTCCTGAGCCTGGCCACGCTCGAAGCGTTCGGCCTGCTTCACCTGGTCGTACTCGCTGTAGGCGTCGACGATCCGGCCGACCAGTGTGTGCCGGACGACGTCATCGCTGGTGAGGCGCGCGAAGTGGATGTCGTCGATGCCGTCGAGCACCCGGGTGACCAGGCGGAGCCCGGAGGCACCGACCGGGAGGTCGACCTGGGTGATGTCGCCGGTGACGATCATCTTGGAGCCGAAGCCCAACCGCGTCAGGAACATCTTCATCTGCTCCGGCGTGGTGTTCTGGGCCTCATCGAGGACGATGAACGCGTTGTTCAGCGTGCGGCCGCGCATGTAGGCCAGCGGCGCCACCTCGACGGTGCCGGCGGCCAGGAGCTTGGGGACCAGTTCCGGGTCCATCATCTCGTTGAGCGCGTCGTACAGCGGGCGCAGGTACGGATCGATCTTGTCGGTGAGGGTCCCTGGGAGGAAGCCGAGCCGCTCCCCCGCCTCGACGGCCGGCCGGGTGAGGATGATGCGTTCGACTTCCTTGCGCTGAAGGGCCTGCACGGCCTTCGCCATGGCGAGGTAGGTCTTTCCGGTTCCGGCTGGGCCGATCCCGAACACAATGGTGTTCTCGTCGACGGCGTCGACGTACTCCTTTTGCCCCAGGGTCTTGGGCCTGATCGTCTTGCCGCGCGAGGTCAGTATCGCCTGGCCGAGCAGCTCAGAGGGACGGCCAGACGCGTCGTCGAGAATCCGGGCGGACGAGCGCACCTCGAGCGGGTCGAGGTCCTGGCCCTGCTTCACCAGCTCGATGAGCTCCTGGATCAGTGTCCGCGCTGCCTGCACCTGCTGGGGGTCGCCGGACAGGTTGATCTCGTTGCCGCGGACATGCAGCGACACACCGGGGTACTGGGTCTCGATCGTGGTGAGCAAACGATCCTGTGCGCCGAGGAGCCTGACCATGGCGACGCCGTCGACGTGGAGGCTTGCTTCGGACGATTCGGATGCCGACGGCGCCGCTGCGTCGCGGTCCTGGGCCGCCCGGTTGGGCGTCACCGGCTCGCTCGAGCCGGAAAGGTCGTCAGAATCAGGCAAGTGTTCCCTCTCCAAGAGTCCCCGCGAGGACGTGTGCGTGAACATGAAAAACTGTTTGACCGGCCGAAGGACCGGTGTTGAAGACGAGGCGGAATTCTCCGCCAGCGCGCTCGTTCGCGAGTTGCTGGGCGAGAGCCACCATCTCGGCCATCAGGCCGGGGTCGCCCGCGGCGAGCTCTGCCACGTTCCGGTAACTCTCCGTCTTCGGAACGACGAGCAGGTGGACGGGTGCCTGCGGCGCGATGTCCTCGATGGCGATCAGGGAATCGGTCTCCGCGACGATCGTTGCCGGGATCTCGCGCGCGATGATGCGGCTGAAAATGCTTCGCTCAGTATCGGACATGGTTCTATCCTACGAACCGGGAGCCGGTTGTGGACCGGCTTGACAGGTCACCAGCGGCCGAGAGCAACGTTGAGGACGGCGAGTGCCGCCGGGCCGGCGGACGACGTTCGCAGAACTGTGTCTCCGAGCCGCACCGCCCGGGCTCCCGCAGTGGTCAGAGCGGCGAGTTCTTCCCTGCTGATTCCGCCCTCGGGCCCGACGACGAGAACAATGTCCCCACCGGATCCGTCGGACGCAGGGTCGAAGTCGGAGAGCTTGTCTGTTGCGGTCGGCTCGAGCAGGAGGACGCGGTGCTCAGCCGCCATCGAGGCCAGTGCCGCCGTGCTGACGATCTCGTCGACGGACGGGACGAACGAACGGATGCTCTGCTTCGACGCTTCGCGGACGATGGTTTCCCAGCGCGCCCTGCCCTTCTCCTTCTTCTGCCCTTCCCACCGGGAGACACTGCGTGCCGCGGCCCACGGGATGATCCGCGAGACGCCCAGCTCTGTTGCCGCCTGGATCGCCAGTTCGTCGCGGTCACCCTTGGCGAGTGCCTGCACGAGAACCAGGCCAGGGGCCACCGGCGCGTCCTCCCGAACGGAGGAGACACGAACGCCGACCCGGCCGGCCTCGATGGTCTCGATGACACCCCAGGCGAGCAGCCCCCTGCCGTTGCCGACGAGAAGGTCGTCGCCGACCTTCGCCCGACTCACCGTCGTCACGTGCTTCGCCTCGGGACCGGAGAGCTCGATGAGCTCTCCGGCCCGCGATTCAGAGAGCGCCTCGTTCAGGTAAAGGTTGGCCACGCGCTAGCCCAGGAACTTATCGCGAAGCTTCGAGAACAGGCCCTGCTGGAAGTGACCCAGCTGGGTGTCCTGCTGCTTGCGCCCGGCCGCGAAGGCCTTGATGAGTTCCTTCTCTCGGTGGTCGAGTTTGGTCGGCGTGACGACCTGGATGCCGATGCGCAGGTCACCCCTGCCGTTACCGCGCAGTTTCGTCACACCGCGGCCCTTGATGGTGAGGACCTCGGAGCTCTGGATTCCCGGCTTGAGATCGAGATCGACATCACCGTCGAGCGCGTGGATTGTGGTCTCCACGCCGAGGATGGCATCCGTCATCTGCACGTCGAGCGTGCAGAGCAGGTCATCACCGTTGCGGCTGAAGATCTCGTGGTTGCGGACCTTGATCTCGAGGTACAGGTCACCGTGGGGTCCACCGGCCTGGCCGATTTCTCCGCTGCCCGGCATCTGCAGCCGCAGTCCGGTGTCGACACCGGCTGGGATGTCGACGGGCACCGTGCGGCGGGCGCGAACCCGGCCCTGGCCCTGGCAGGTGACGCACGGCGAAACGATGATCGTTCCGTAGCCGCGGCAGCTTCCGCAGGGGCTCGACGTCATCACGTTGCCGAGGAGCGAGCGAACGGCGCGCTGGATCTGGCCGGAGCCGTGGCAGATGTCGCAGGTGATGGGAGAGGTTCCCGGCTGGCAGCACGAGCCCTGGCAGGTCTCACACAGCACTGCGGTGTCGACCTCGAGGTCGCGGTGCGTGCCGAAGATGACCTCGTCGAGGTCGATCTCCACGCGGAGCAGCGCGTCCTGGCCGCGTTCGCGGCGGGACTTGGGGCCGCGCTGCTGGGTTTGGCCGCCGAAGAAGGTGTCGAAGATGTCACCGAAGCCGCCGAAGCCACCGGCCGCTCCCTGGCCGGAGCCGCCCATGTCGTACTGCTGGCGCTGCTTGGCGTCGCTGAGCACGTCGTAGGCGTGCGTGACCTGCTTGAACCGCTCAGAGGCATCCGCCCCGGGATTGACGTCGGGGTGCAGTTCTCGTGCGAGCCTGCGGTAAGCCTTTTTGATCTCGTCGGTTGTCGCCTCGCGGGACACTCCGAGTACTTCGTAGTGGTCAGCCACTCATGGCCTTTCGTTGTCTGGGAAGCACATGTGCTCGACGAGCTTCCTGGGTATTCGCGCCGAGCCGCGCGCAAGTGTGACTAGTTGTCGCCGATCTGGCGAGAGAGGTAGCGGGCTACCGCGCGAACGGCGGCAAGGTTGTTCGAATAGTCCATTCTCGTCGGTCCGAGGACCCCGAGCCTGGCAAGTTCGCCAGCAGAGGAACGATAGTTGCTTGTGATGATCGACGTCTCACCGAGTCCGAAGGACGCGTTCTCACGGCCGATGCTCGCCGAGACGCCGTTGGCATCCGTGTCCATCTCGCTGAACAGCCGAAGGAGAACCACCTGCTGTTCCAGTGCCTCGAGGACCGGGTAGATGCTCCCGGAGAAGTCGTCTTCGGTTCTGGCGAGGTTGGCGGCGCCGGCCATGATCAGCTTGTCGTGGCGGTACTCGCCGAACTGCTCAGCGAGCGCGGACGTGATCCGCGCCATCAGTTCCTTGTCGAGCTGCGGGCTCGACTCGACGAGCGAGTCGAGCGTCGACGACGCCTCCTCGACCGGGAGTCCGACGAGCGACGAGTTCACGCGGGTCTTGATGGACTCGAGCAGTTCCTGTTCCACAGGATCGCGGATCTCCACGACCCTCTGCTCGACACGACCGGTGTCCGTGATCAGCACGGTCAGCAGCCGGTGATCGCTCAGAGCCACGATCTCGACGTGCCTGACCGTCGCACGGGCGAACGACGGGTACTGCACGATCGCGACCTGGTTGGTGATCTGCGAGAGCAGCCTGACCGTGCGGACGAGCACATCATCGAGGTCGACTGACTGGCCGAGGAACGCCTCAATCGCCTGCTTCTGGGCTGCGGACAACGGCCGCCGCTCAACGAGCTGATCGACGAAGAGCCGGTAACCCTTGTCGGTCGGGATCCGCCCTGACGACGTATGGGGCGCACTGATGAGGTCTTCCTCTTCGAGCTGGGCCATGTCGTTGCGAATGGTGGCGGCACTCACACCGAACGAGTGACGATCGACGATCCCCTTCGAACCGACGGGCTCACGGCTTGCGACGTAATCCTCGACGATCACGCGAAGCACTTCGAGGCTTCGTTCGGAGACCATGTCCGTCTTCTCCTTCGCTGGTTTCGGGCGTTGATTCTGGGCGTTGATTGTGGGCACTGACTCGCGGATGCCGCACGCGGAGTTGGCGTTGGCACTCCATACTCCTGAGTGCTAATTCTAGCGCGGAGACACGCCGCGTCGTAATTGCGCTCAGCGTTGCCTGTATGGGGGCAACGGCAGTACCGTTGGGTACCACTAGGCGCACACCCCCGCGGACGTTCGTCGACGCGGCTGATACCCAGCGTCCCCCTCATCGAAAGGCCATGCCATGACCGACCCCAACACGCCTTCCCAGCCCGATCCGTCACACGGACAGGGCCAGGACGGCGGACAGGTGCCACCCAGCTACCAGGGAGGGCCGGTTCCACCGCAGCAGCCATACGGTGCACCGCAGCAGCCCCCGTACGGCGCACCGCAGCAGCCGCCATACGGCGCACCACAGCAGCCATACGGCCAGCAGCAGTACGGCCAGCAGCAGTACGGCGGCCCCACCCCGCTGACGCAGGCCGATGACAAGCTGTGGGCGTCGCTCGCTCACTTCGGCGGCGCGCTCGGAGCCTTCCTCGGTGCGGGAACCGCCGGGTGGATCGCCCCGCTGGTGATCTACCTGGTCTTCAAGGACCGCGGACCTTTCGCTCGCCAGGAAGCCAAGGAAGCGCTGAACTTCCAGCTCACCGTGACGATCTTCGTCATCGGCCTGTACATCCTCGGCGCGCTGCTCACGGTCGTGCTTATCGGGCTGCTGCTGTTCCCCGCCGCCTGGATCGTCGGCGTGCTCGGCATCATCTTCGGCATCATCGGCGGTGTGAAGGTCAACAACGGTGAGGCATACCGCTACTTCTTCGCGTTCCGCATGGTGAAGTAGCCCACCCACTCGTCAGGCGGTCAGCCGCCGAACGACAACGTCGGCCAGGAGCCGCCCCCGCAGGGTCAACTCGATTGTCCCGGCGAGGGCGGCTCTGGCGTTAACCAGGTCGTCGGCGATCAGGCCGGCCACGGCGACCCGGGCCTCGCTCGGGAGCGACCGCACGGCGATGCCCTCACGGATCCGGGCCCCGAGGAGAACGCGCTCGAGCTCGCGGGCCTCCGGGTCGAGCGTTTCCCTGCCTACCGCGGGAGACACGCCCTCGGCGATCCGGCCGGCGTACGCCGCAGGATGCTTGACGTTCCACCAGCGCACCCCGCCGACGTGGCTGTGTGCGCCAGGCCCGATCCCCCACCAGTCCTGGCTCCGCCAGTAGGCGAGGTTGTGCCGTGACCGCGATGACGGCGAGGTCGACCAGTTGCTGACCTCGTACCAGGAGAATCCCGCGTCGGCCAGCCGGGAGTCGATCAACTCGTACATGTCGGCCTGGAGATCCTCGTCCGGCAGCGCGAGGAGTCGTGACCTGATCTGCCTGGCCAGCTTGGTTCCCTGCTCGACGATCAGCGAATACGCCGAGATGTGATCCGGCTGCGTCGCGAGCGCGGCATCCACTGACACGCTCCAGTCGTCGATGGTCTCACCGGGAGTGCCGTAAATCAGGTCGACGCTCACCTGGAGGCCGGCCTCTTTGGCCCAGTCGACCACGAGGGGTACGCGCTCGGGGTCGTGGGTTCGCTCCAGGGTGGCGAGCACCCGCGGAACCGCTGACTGCATGCCGAACGACACACGAGTGAACCCTGCGTCGGCGAGCTGGCGGAGGTAGTCGGCATCGACAGAGTCAGGGTTCGCTTCGGTCGTGATCTCTGCGCCAGGCGCAATGCCGTGGTGAGCGCGAACAGCATTCAGCATGCGTACGAGGTCGGCGGCCGGGAGCAGGGTCGGCGTTCCGCCGCCGAAGAACACGGTGCTCACCTCGCGGCGTGGAAGGCCGGAGTCCCGAAGAACCCGTGCGGCGAACGCGACCTCGGCGGCCGCCTCGTCGGCGTAGTCGGACTGTTTGGCGCCGCGCAGCTCCGTCGCGGTGTAGGTGTTGAAGTCGCAGTAACCACACCGCACGCGGCAGAACGGAACGTGGAGGTAGAACGCGAGCGACCGCGACTGAGCGCCGTCAGCAACGGATGCCGGAAGGCATCCGTCTGGCGGAGCGGGATCACCGAGCGGAAGCGGGCCGGCCATCAGTGTGCCCCGGGTGCGTGACGAATCACCTAGCTGGCCGGGCCTGTCCACAACGGCGAGAGTGCGCGGAGGTACGCGGTCGTCAGTCGTTTGTGGCGCAGGGCCATCAATGGCCGAAGGATCCGGTAACGCAGTGCGAGCGGCCGCTTGAACGACCGGACCTGGAACCAGACCGAGTCGTCCTCGCGGCGTTCGATGCGGAACGCGTCTTCGCCGCTCACGCGCTTGCCACCGACGGTTCCGTATGCGAACGCGACGACGTTGGGCTCCTCGATGAGGTAGACAACCCTGATCTGCTCATCGACCGTGAATGAGCCGATCCTGCCGTGCAACCGGGCGGTGGTGCCTGACGTGATGTATGGCGTGCCGTCAGCGCCGAATCGCTGCTCCGTGGAGACATGGATCGCTTCGAGCGGCGAGCCGTCTTCGGCGTAGCGGATTCCGCCGTAGCTCTCACCCGAGCTGGCCTGGACATCGTCGACGCGAAGGCCTGCGCCGCGCTGCACAGCCCAGGTCAGAAGCGAGGTGGACGCCGCCTCAAACCGTTCAGCTCCGCTGCCCAGGCGAATGGATGCCTCGTAGGGCACGAATCCCTGCGGCGGGTACTGCATGAGGTCGTGCGCCTGGGTGGCGCCGACCGCAGCGTAGTCGACGGGCTGGTCTTGAAAGTTACTCCGGCGCACTTACTTCTTTTCTTTCGCGACCTCGGTGTCACCGCTCAGTGCGGCGATGAACGCTTCCTGAGGCACTTCGACACGACCGACCATTTTCATCCGCTTCTTGCCCTCTTTCTGCTTTTCGAGGAGCTTGCGCTTGCGGCTGATGTCTCCGCCGTAGCACTTGGCGAGAACATCCTTGCGCATGGCCCTGACCGACTCCCTCGCAATGATACGAGCGCCGATGGCGGCCTGGATAGGCACCTCGAACTGCTGGCGAGGGATGAGCTTCTTCAGCCGTTCGGTCATCAGCAAGCCGTAGGCGTACGCCTTGTCACGGTGCACGATGGCGCTGAACGCGTCGACCTGCTCGCCCTGCAACAGGATGTCGACCTTCACGAGGTCTGCGGTCTGAGAACCGGACGGCTCGTAGTCCAGCGACGCGTACCCCTGCGTGCGGCTCTTGAGGTGGTCGAAGAAGTCGAACACGATCTCACCGAGCGGCATCGTGTAGCGCAGCTCAACGCGGTCTTCTCCGAAGTACTCCATGCCGAGGAGCGAACCCCGTCGGCCCTGGCACAGCTCCATGATCGTGCCGACGTAGTCCTTCGGGGCGAGGATGCCGACCTTCACCATCGGTTCCTCAACCGAGACGATCTTCCCGCTGGGGAACTCACTCGGGTTGGTGACGGTCACGGTCTTCTTGTCGTCGGTCGTCACTTCGTAGGTCACGCTCGGCGCCGTAGCGATGAGGTCGAGGTTGAACTCGCGCTCGAGGCGCTCGGTGACGATCTCGAGGTGCAGCAGGCCGAGGAAGCCGCAGCGGAAGCCGAAGCCGAGAGCGACGGATGTCTCCGGTTCGTAGTTGAGCGACGCATCGGAGAGCTTGAGCTTGTCGAGAGCGTCACGGAGAACCGGGTAGTCACTGCCGTCGATCGGGTACAGACCCGAGAAGACCATGGGCTTGGGATCGGTGTAGCCGGGAAGCGGGTCTGTGGACGGCTTCAGAGCGGTGGTGACCGTGTCACCGACCTTCGACTGGCGGACGTCCTTCACACCGGTGATGAGGTAGCCGACCTCGCCGACACCGAGTCCCTGGGTAGGAACGGGCTCGGGTGAGCTGACGCCGATCTCCAGCAGTTCATGGACGGCGCGCGTCGACATCATCTGGATGCGTTCACGCGGGCTGAGGTGCCCGTCGATCATTCGCACGTAGGTGATGACGCCGCGGTAGGTGTCGTAGACGGAGTCGAAGATCATCGCGCGGGTCGGCGCGTTCGGGTCACCGACGGGGTGCGGGATCCGCGCGACGACACGGTCGAGCAGCTCTTCGACGCCGACACCGGTCTTGCCTGACACCTTGAGCACGTCATCGGGCGAGCCGCCGATGAGGTTCGCGATTTCCTTGGCGTACTTCTCGGGGTCAGCGGCCGGAAGGTCGATCTTGTTAAGGACCGGAATGATCTCGAGGTCGTTCTCCATCGCGAGGTACAGGTTCGCAAGCGTCTGTGCTTCGATGCCCTGTGCGGCGTCGACGAGGAGAATGGCGCCCTCGCATGCGGCGAGAGAACGGGACACCTCGTAGGTGAAGTCGACGTGGCCGGGAGTGTCGATCATGTTGAGTGCGTAGGCCTGGCCGTCAACCTCCCACGGCATCCGCACTGCCTGGCTCTTAATGGTGATGCCGCGCTCGCGCTCGATGTCCATGCGGTCCAGGTACTGGGCTCGCATGTCACGGTCGCTCACAGCGCCGGTGACCGACAGCATCCGGTCTGCCAGCGTCGACTTGCCGTGGTCGATGTGCGCGATGATGCAGAAGTTGCGGATGAACGACGGGTCGGTAGCGGCAGGCTCGAGTGCCTTCGCAGCTTTGGGGCTCACGCGTTCCTCAGTGTCTCGTTGTGGAGTGGACTAACTCCCTATTGTCCCATGCCCCGGCCTCGCGTCGAGCCGCGACCGCGACGAAGCTGCCCGGCTGAGGTGCCAGCCTCTGGCATCGCCATTCGGGAGGGTGCAGGATGTGGGAATGGCCGCGTCCCCTCCGATCGTCCTCGTGCACGGCATCCGTACGTCCGGAACCATGTGGCGCGCGCAGGTCGAACAGTTGCGCGCCTCGGGGTTCGAGGTGACCGCGATCGACCTGCCCGGTCACGGCACACGCATGGCAGAGCCGTTCAGCATCGAGGCCGCCCACGCCGCCATCGACGACGCCATTGACGCGTTTGGGCGGCCGGCGCTGCTCGTCGGGTTGTCGCTCGGAGGCTATATCGCCATCGACTACGCAGGCAGCCACCCCGATCGGGTTGCCGGGCTGGTCGCGGCGAGCTGCCTCACCCTCCCCCGCGGGCCGGGCCTCTGGGGTTACCGGGCGCTTGCCCGGCTGATTCACCGCCTGCCCGACCGCGGCGCGTGGCTCAACGACACGATGGCACGGCTGTTCCTCCCGCCAGCGGGGTTCGCCGACATGGCCGCCGGCGGCGTGGCGCTCGACGTCATGGATACCGCCCTCGGGGCGGTCGGCCGGCTCGACCCGATCGGAAGCCTCGCCCACTACCCGGGTCCTGTGTGGTTCGTCACGGGGAGCCTCGACCATTTCCGGCTCAACCAGAGGGCGTTCGCTGCCGCCAAGCCGCAGGCATCCGTCGTCGTCATCCGTGGGGCCACCCACCTCGTGAGCCTCATCAAACCGGAGGATTTCACGAGGGCGATCACGGATGCCGCTGCGACGCTGGGCGCGCAACCGTCGGAGATTTCCGGTAACAGCTGACGACTGGTAGAGTGACGTGTTGACTTGCGTGTGGATTACTCCGCACGATTTTCGTCGGAATGCGCCCTCTCTCGCTGACCGGCACTTCCATTCAGAACACAACGAAAGCGTATAAACGTGGCAAATATTAAGTCGCAGATCAAGCGAATCGGAACCAACAAGAAGGCAACCGAGCGCAACAAGGCGGTCAAGAGCCAGCTCCGTACCGTCGTGCGCCAGGCCCGCGAAGCCATCGTTGCCGGTGACAAGGTCAAGGCTGAGGCCACCGTGAAGACCGCGGGCAAGAAGCTCGACAAGGCCGTGAGCAAGGGTGTCATCCACAAGAACCAGGCAGCGAACCGCAAGTCGGCTCTCGCCAAGAAGGTCGCGTCGCTCTAAGCGTCCGTCCGCTTCGGTCCAGGGTTTCGACCCGGTCCAACAGAAAAGGCCCCGCTTCGGCGGGGCCTTTTCTATTGTCTTCGGTCCGCGTTTCTCTCGTCGGGGTCGTCCCGGGCGGGGTCAGCGCTGGTGGGGGTCAGCGCGGCAACCGGCCGCGACCGGAGACGGTGTGCACCATACGCTCGAGCGCGTAGACCGGGTCACGGCCCTCGCCTTTGACGCCGGCGTCGGTGTCCGCGAGCACCTGGAGGCACCTGCCGAGGCCCTCGTCGGTCCAGCCGGAGAGATCGCGGCGGGCGCGGTCGACCTGCCAGGGCGCGAGTCCGAACTGACGGGCGAGGTCAGCGGACGAACCGCGACCGCCCTGAATCTTCGCCATGGTGCGCAGTTTGCTCGCGAAAGCGGCGACGATCGGCACCGGGTCTGCGCCAGACGCGAGCGCGTGCCGCAGCCCGACGAGCGCCTCGGCGTAGCGGCCCGCAATCGCGGCGTCTGCCACCGCGAACGCGTTGGTCTCAACCCGACCGCCGTAATACCTGGTCACCGTCGCCTCGGTGACCTCCGACCCGCTGTCGGCGATGAGCTGGGCGCACGCGCCTGCCAGTTCGGCCAGGTCATCGGAGAACGCGGCGACGATCGCCCGCAGCGCTGCAGGGCGGATGGACTTGCCCGCTGCCTTGAACTCCGCCGCGGCGAAGTCGAACTTGTCGGTGTCTTTCTTGAGCTCGGCACAGACCACCTCGATGGCGTTCGCCTTGTTGGCGCGAACGGCATCGAGAAGCTTCTTTCCCCGCACCCCTCCCCCGTGCCTGAGTACCACGTAGGCACCTTCGGCGGGCGATTCGAGGTACGAGAGCGCATCGAGAAGAAACGCGTCAGAGCATTTCTCGACGTTCGAAACGCGGATGAGCCGCGGCTCGCCGAACAGTGACGGACTGGCGAGGGTGATCAGCTCGCCGGGCGCGTAGCTGTCTGCCTGTATGTCGTTGATCTCCAGGCTCGGGTCTTCGGCCTTGAGGAAGTCGCGGAGTATCCTCGTCGCACGCTCCGCCAGGAAGCCCTGGGTCCCCGAGACGAGGACAACGGGCGCCGGACGGACCTGGCTCCAGCTCAGCTGGGGAATCGCGACCTTCGTCGCCGTTCGAGCGGATGACCCGCCTCGTGCAGCTGCCACAATTCACCGTCCTCAATCACTCCAAGCTTACCCGCGCGCACCGACAGACTCAGTGGCAGCCTGGCTCCCCGCGCTCGGTCCAGACCGTAAGGGTGTCGCCAGACGGTGCGACGACGACGAGGCCGCACTCATCGGTCCGCAAAGGCGCGGTGCCCGCTGCCCGCAACGTGCCCAGGAGCGTCGGGGCCGGATGGCCGTAGTCGTTGTCAGCACCGACGGAGACCAGCCCGACCCTCGCGGCGATCGCCCGGTACAGCCGCCCGCTCTGGTCGGCTGACCCGTGGTGGGCAACCTTGACGAGGTCAACGGTGCCGCGAACAGTCCGCGTCGCGAGCAACGCCTCCTGCGCGCTCTCCGACAGGTCGCCGAGAAACAGCGACCGGATGCCGTCACCGTCGAATTCCAGGACCACACTTCCGTCGTTTCCCGAGGGCGGCTGCCTGGTTGCGCCCGGAGGCCAGAGCACCTGCCAGCCGAGAGCGCCGAGCCTGCCGGAGTCACCGGCAGCCACCTCGATGACCGTCGCCCCTCCCTCTGTGAGGTCGCGGAGCATCCGTTCGTCCGCAGCGTTCTCGGGCGGTGGTGTGAGAACTCTGTCGCTCCGGGCCACCACTGCGGCGACGCCGCCGACGTGGTCGAGGTCGAAGTGGCTCAGAAAAAGCAGGTCGATCCGACCAATGCCGAGCCGGTCGAGGCAGCGCCCGAGGGACGCGGGATCCGGTCCGGTGTCGACGAGAGCCGTGGCTCCCCCGCTACGGATCACGACAGCGTCGCCCTGACCAATGTCGCACGCTGCGTAACTCCACTCCCGCGGGAGCGCCAGCCGTGGCCCAACCCGATCGGCCAGCAGGGTGCCGGCGTATGCGCCCCCGATGACGACCAGCAGTGCGGCCAGCGCTGTGGCGGCGATCCGGTTCTTCCGCGCCACGGCGATCATCGCCCCGATCAGCACAACGGTGACCGCCACGAGTGCGAGGGCACCGCCGACCCCGGTCAGCCACGGCAAACGTGACGCGGGAAGCGACGACACCGTCGTTGCGATCCCGGCGATCCACGACGCGGGCACCCAGCCGAGCCAGAGCGCCAGCCAGGACAGCGGCGGCAGGATGCCAGCGCACAGGCACGCGAGCAAGCCGAGCAGGGTCGCCAGTGGCGCCGCGGGCGCAGCAAGCAGGTTGGCCGGTACGCCGTAGAGAGGCAGAGACGCGTCCAAGGTGATGACCACCGGCTGGCAGGCGAGCTGCGCAGCGAGCGGGATGGCGATGCCAGCGGCCACGGGTCGGGGCAGCCACGTCGAGAGGAACACGGCAATCGGCCGCGTGAGCGTCAGGAGTCCAGCGGTCGCGAGCACAGAGAGCACGAACCCGTAGCTCCGTGAGATCCATGGGTCGCTGATCACGATCACAAGCACGACAAGGCTGAGCACGGGCAAGCCCGCTGCCGGCCGACCGCCGCCGAGCGACAACAGCACCGCGACGGCCATGAGCGCCGCCCGGACAACGCTCGGCTCGGGCGTCACCAGGATCACGAACAAGCCAAGCCCCACAAGTCCCCCGCCGATCCTGAGCCACCGTGGCGCGCCCACACCGGACAGGACAAGGACGATCACGGCGACGATCACCGCACAGTTCGCGCCGGATACCGCGGTCAGATGACTCAGCGAACTGGTGATCATGTCACTGTCAAGATCGCCCGACACCCCCGTAGTGTCACCGATCGCGAGCCCTGGCAGGAGCTCTCCCCCACGACCGGGCAACTCCCCGGCTTGCTCGGCAAACGCTGCGCGCATGCCCGGCGCCCAACCCAACCAGGCGGGCGGCTGGGTCACCGGTGTGACCGCGCCACGGGCGAAGATCAGCGCCGCCGCCTGCTCCCCCGGCGGCGTCCACCTGGCCTGCCCGATCAATGACACTCGCTCACCGATCGAGGCCAGTCCGCTCGGCCCCACCTCAGCGAACACGACGACGGGAACCGACACCGACGCCGTCCGACCTCCCACCGTCAGTTCGGTCACCGTCCCCCGGATCCGTTGTTCCGTTCGGCGCTGTTCACCCGTCTCCGTCGACCGGTCCCACGGCGTCGCCGAAGTTCGACTCTGCAGGTCCGTCTTGTCGGTCACCGTGAGAGTGACGCTGACTCCCCGTCCGGAGTCGATGGCGTCGTTCAACAGGGGCGGCGAGCGTGATGCGTCGCGGACGGCGATCACGGATGCCACGAGCGCAACACCGAGGAGAGCCACCGCGAGCAAGCCCAGCCAGCTCTTTGAATGGGCCGGCCACCGTCCTCCGGTCCGCCGGCACGCCCGCGGAGGTCGCCGGTGAAGTGCGCGACTTTGACTACGTCGTTGCCGCCGCGTCAGGAGCGCGATACAAAGCAGAGTGAGCAGCATCCCGGCTGCTGCGACACCATCGGCGGTTGCGGGAACGCCGACCATCACGGCGGCCCCAATCCACGTTGCCGCTGCGGGCAGGACGAGCCGGTGCTCAGAGGCCAGCACTGTCATCACGGCTACACGACAGGGTCATGCCGTCCAGCCAACCTGCTCTCGGAGCTGGTGGCTCGGGCGCGACCTCACTGTGCACAACCGTTGAACACGCCGCCGTGTGAAGGAACCCGCCTCGCCTGAAGGCGCTGACACAACGCCGGACCCCGGCCCGATGAGGAGACCGAGGCCCTCGGACAAGACCTAGTATTCGAAGACTAGGCGGGCGGGAACCTTTCCGGCAAGCACCTCGGCGATCGCGTCATTGACGTCGTCGAGCGGTCGAGTCTCCGCAATTATTCGCGTGTGTCCGGCGGCGTGCAGCGCGAAGACCTCGGCCAGGTCCTGCCTGGTGCCGACAATCGAGCCGATGATCGAGAGGCCCTTGATCACCGTCTCGAAGATCGACACCGACATTTCCTGGTCAGCGGGCAGGCCGACGCAGATCAGGCGTCCGCCGCGGTTAAGCGACGCGAACGCCTGCTCGAACACGCGCGGAGACGCGGCGAGAACAAGCGCAACGTCCGCGCCGCCGATCTCACGGATGGCCTCAACGGGATCGCCTTTCGCGGCGTTCACGACGTGCTCGGCGCCAAGGTCCTTCGCCAGGTCCAGCTTCGCATCCTCGACATCTACGGCGATGACGGATCCGCCCATGATCCTGCCGTACTGCACAGCGAGGTGTCCAAGACCGCCGATCCCGAAGATCGCTACCCGCTCGGTTGGGACGATGTGGGCGACCTTGAGTGCTTTGTACGTGGTCACACCGGCGCAGGTGAGCGGTGCTGCCTCGATCGGAGAGATGCCCTCGGGCACGCTGACAACAAATCGTGCCGAAGCGACGGCGTACTCGGCAAATGCCCCGTCGACGGAGTAGCCGCTGTTGCGCTGGTTCTCACACAGTGTCTCGCGCCCGTCGATGCAGTATCGACACTCTCCACACGCGTAACCCAGCCACGGGATCGCCACCCGGTCGCCGACGGCCCTGCTGGTCACTCCGTCACCGAGCTTTTCGACGATACCGACGCCCTCGTGCCCTGGAACGAAGGGCGGACTCGGTTTGACCGGCCAGTCGCCGTGGGCGGCATGGATGTCGGTGTGACACAGGCCACACGTTTCCAGGCGGATAAGCACCTCGCCCGGTCCTGGCTCCGGAACGTCCCGTTGCTGGATTTCCAGCGGCTCTGTGAATGAGGTGACAACGGCGGCTTTCATGATGACTCCTTTGGAGGATACGAGGATGACGGAGTACGAGCGACGCGATGTTCAGACCACTGTCGACTCCGTGATGACCATCGCTCACGGGGCACATCCCCATCAGGGGCGAAAGGCCCGACGGCGCCACGGTTCGACCATCGGATCCGGCGCCGGGAAACTCTCTCGTGCCTCAGACCGTCACCAGTTCCCTGAGCGCTTCGAACGTTTTCTCCCCGATTCCGGTGATGCTCATCAGCTCGTCGACGGCGGTGAACGGCCCGTTCGTGTCGCGCCAGGCGATGATCCGTGACGCCATTTCCGGTCCGACCCTCGGCAGTTCCTCGAGCTCATCGCTCGTCGCGGTGTTGAGATTCACTTTTCCCCGCCCGCTGCCCGGTGCCCCTGTGCCCGGCGCGACGGCATCCGAAGAGCTCTGCGCCCCGATCTCCGGCACGTGGATCTGCTCGCCGTCGACCACGAACCGCGCGAGGTTTACGCCGCGCTGGTCGGCGGTTGGGGTGAACCCTCCCGCTGACGCGACGGCATCGAGCACCCGATCACCCTCCCGCAGCCGGTAAACGCCCGGTGACGCAACCGCACCGAGGATATGGACGTACGCGACAGCCCCGGCAGCGTCCGGTTGCGCGGTTGATCGTTCGGTCGAGGGTACCGCGAGTGTCGACGTCGTTCCCGCCGATCCGATGAGCGAGACGACCACGGCGACCGCGAGTCCCGCAATGAGGAGCACGATCACGGCTCCAGCACCGAGCCGAACGTGAGCCGGTTTCCTCGACTGCAGCGCTGCCCGCCTTACCCCGGTGGCCCCACGCTCAGAATGCCCCTCCGACTGCATGGCCATGCCTGAAGCCAACCAGCTACTGTCCGGAACCATGCTCTCGGCAGGCACCGTGGGGAAAAGAACGAGCCCGCCGCCCCTGTGAAGGGACGGCGGGCTCGTGTGACGCTTGAGCGCTACTTCCGGGTGCCGATGCTCACCACGCGAGGGGCACGCACGACCACGTTGACGATCTCACGATCACCGATCGCGCGAATGACACCAGCGGATGCCCGCGCCTGCTTCTCGAGGTCGTCCGAGGCGATCTGCGGCGAGACCTCGAGCCGGTCGCGGACTTTACCGTCCACCTGGACGACACACGTGACGCTCTCTTCAACAAGCAGCGATGCGTCGGGCTTGCGCCAGAGCACCTGCGCGACGGTGGGCTCGTAACCGAGCTTCTCCCACATGTCTTCAGCCGTGTACGGAGCGAACAGGTTGAGGGCGACGGCGGTGACTTCCGCTGCTTCCCGCACCGCGGGATCCGCTGGTCCCTTGCCGGTGTCGATGACCTTACGGGTCGCGTTGACGAGTTCCATCAGTCGGGCGATCACGACGTTGAACTTGAATGACTCAACGAGTCCTGGTGCGTCGGCGAGGAACCTGTGCGTCTGGCGCCGGAGAGCGGCGTCACCCTTCTTCCACACCACGTCGGGTGCGCTCGTGACGTCCTGCGCGACACGCCAGGCGCGGGCGAGGAACTTTGCGGAACCGGCTGGTGAGACATCCGCCCAGTCGATGTCGTCTTCGGGCGGGCTCGCGAACGCGAGGGTGACGCGAAGCGCGTCTGCGCCATAGAGCGACAGTTCACTGGCGAACTCGACCAGGTTGCCGCGGCTCTTCGACATCTTCGCGCCGTCCATGAGCACCATGCCCTGGTTGAGCAGCGAGGTGAACGGTTCGGTGAAGGTCAGGTAGTCGAGGTCGTAGAGCACCTTGGTCATGAACCGCGAGTACAGCAGGTGCAGGATCGCGTGCTCGACGCCACCGACGTACTGGTCGACCGGCGCCCACTTCTCGGCTTCGGCCGGGTCGAATGCCACGGTGTCGGATGTCGCGTTGAGGTAACGCAGGTAGTACCAGGAGCTGTCGACGAACGTGTCCATCGTGTCTGAGTCGCGCTGGGCGGGTCCACCACACGTCGGGCAGGCGACGTTGATCCAATCCTCAGCGGCACCGAGCGGGCTGGTGCCCTTGGGCTGCAGGTCGAGTCCATCGGCCGAGGGAAGCTCGATCGGCAGCTGGTCCTCGGGAACCGGGACCTCGCCGCACTTCTCGCAGTGGATGATCGGGATCGGAGTGCCCCAGTAACGCTGCCGAGAGATCAGCCAGTCGCGCAGGCGGTAGTTCTTGGCGGTGTGGCCGAGCCCGGACGAGGTGAGCGCCTCGGTGACCTTCGCCATGGCGGCGTTCTTTGACAGCCCGTTGAACGGACCTGAGTTGATCAGTCGCCCGGGACCGGTGAGGGCCTCCCCCGTGGCCTTGGGGTCTGTCGGAGGAAGATCGTCCGGCAGCTCACCATCGACGAGCACCGGGATCGCTCCGGTGACAGGCTGGTTGGTGTCAACGACGACGCGGACAGGCAGATCGAAGGCGCGGGCGAAGTCGAGGTCGCGCTGGTCGTGAGCGGGAACGGCCATGATCGCGCCGTGCCCGTAGTCCGCGAGGACGTAGTCTGATGCCCAGATCGGGATGCGCTCCCCGTTGATCGGGTTGACGGCGTAACGCTCGAGGAAGACACCGGTCTTCTCACGCTCGGTGCTGAGGCGATCGATGTCGCTCTCGCCCTTGACGCGCTCGAGGTACTCGGCGAACGCCTGCTGCGTCTCGGCGGGAGCATCGGCAACGAGCTCGGCAGCGAGTTCGGAATCGACGGCCACGACCATGAAGGTGACGCCGAACAGGGTGTCTGGACGGGTGGTGTAGACGGGAACCGCGGCATCCCTGCCCTCGATGGTGAAGTCGACGTCGGCACCGGTCGACCTGCCGACCCAGTTGCGCTGCATGCTGAGCACCTTGGCCGGCCACGCGCCCTCGAGCTGCTTGAGGTCGTCAACGAGCCGGTCGGCGTAATCGGTGATGCGGAAGTACCACTGGTTGAGCTTCTTCTTGGTGACGAGGTTGCCGCAGCGCTCACACCTGCCGTCGACGACCTGCTCGTTCGCGAGCACGGTCTGGTCGAACGGGCACCAGTTGACCGCGCTGTCCTTGCGGTAGGCGAGCCCCTTCTTGTACAGCTGGAGGAACAGCCACTGCGTCCAGCGGTAGTACTCGGGGTCAGACGTGTGCAGTTCGCGGTCCCAGTCGAAGGACGGCGCGTAGGTGCGGAAGCTCTTCTTCTGCTGGGCGATGTTCTCGTAGGTCCAGCCGCGAGGGTCGACGCCCCGTTTGATGGCGGCGTTCTCCGCCGGCAGCCCGAACGAGTCCCAGCCGATCGGGTGCAGCACGTTGAAACCCTGCTGGCGCCAGTACCGTGCAACGATGTCGCCGAAACCGAACGCCTCAGCGTGCCCCATGTGGAGGTCACCGGAGGGGTAGGGGAACATGTCGAGCACGTACTTGCGCGGGCGCCGGTCGGTGGCGTCATCCGTCGCAAACGGCTTCATCTCATCCCAGACCGGAAGCCACTTCTTCTGGATCGCGGCAAAGTCGTACCTGTTGCTGGCCTGATTCAGTTCGTCGTGTGACACGTGGCTCTCATTCATAAGCGGGAAATGACCGTTGCAGGAGCAGGGCGGGCTCACTCACGGTCCAGCCAACTAGCCTACTTCCTGTTGGCTTGCGCCGAGCGCATCGAGAAGTGCGGCAGCCTTCAGCCTGGTCTCCTCGACCTCATCATCTGCGACCGAGAGCGCCGTGATACCGCCGCCTGTTCCGATGGCTGCTCCGTCATGATCGATCAGGATGCTCCGGATCACCATGGCGAGGTCGACGGCGCCATCGGCCCCGAAGTAACCGAACGCTCCCGAGTACACACCTCTCGGACCCCGTTCGAGGTCATCGAGCAGGGTCATCGCTGAGAGTTTTGGGGCGCCGGTCATGGACCCTGCCGGGAACGCCGCGGCAACGGCCGCCACCGGCGTCACGCCCTCCGCCAGCCGGGCGGTCACCGTACTGACGAGCTGGTGCACCTGGGCATAACTCTCGACGGTCAACAGATCGCTCACCCGCACGCTCCCCAGTGCCGCGATACGGCCGAGGTCGTTGCGCATGAGGTCGACGATCATGAGGTTCTCAGCACGCTCCTTCACGCTCGCCAGCAGGCCATCGCGCTGGGCGGCATCCGTCGCGGGTCCATCACCGCGAGGACGCGTCCCCTTGATCGGTCGCGTGGTAATCGTTCGTTCGGGAGTGATCCGGAGGAACTGCTCCGGCGATGAACTGACGAGCGCAACGCCACCGATCCGGATGAGCCCGCCGTGGTGGCTCGGGCTTGACCGTCTCAGCCGACGGTAGACGGTGGTCGCGTCGAAGCTGCCGTCGATGCGCAGCTCGTTGGTGAGACAGAGGAGGTAGGCGTCACCCGCGCGGATGTGGTCCTGCGCGCGGGCGATGAGCGTGCCGTATTCGCCGGGATCGTGGCGCCAGCGGACCGGTCCGGCCGGGACCGGCTCGGCGGGCTCGGTGCTCTCCCCCGTGATGCCGCGCCGCGTCAGCGGCTCGAGCCAGGAGAAGTCAGGCTCCGCCGCCACCTGCCCCGCCACCTCACCAGTCACCTGAGCGGCGGCGACGACAGCGGTCACGGTGCGCGCCGCGTGATCGAAGACGAGCACGCGCTCGGCACGCACCAGGGCCGCGTCCGGGTACCGCGACTGGTGATGTCTGTTTCCGACATGGGCCGCGCCAGCCTCGTACCCCAGCCAGCCGACCCAGCCGGCCGTGAACTCGCCGACCGTCACGTCGTGGTGAGCCCGGACCGCGTCTTCAGCGAGGACATCGGCCAGAGCATCGAAAACGGTGGCGGCGCGAACCCGCGGCGTTTCGTTCCCACTAGCGCTGTACGTGACGGTGCCGTCGGCGACCGACGCGGTGAGCGTTGCGGATCCGTCGCCGAGATAGCTGAACCCGGTCGCGGCGGACCTGCCGCTGTCGAGCCAGAACGCGTGCTCGGATTCCGAGAACAGGGCGAGGAACGCCTCTTCCGGGTCGACCCAGATGTCCAGCGCTCGAGTCGTCGTTCCGGATTGCACAGTTCATACCCTAGATGCCCGCGCGTGACGTGTTGGGCCCTAATCGTCCAATACACCCGTCATCGGAGTACCAGCCACCGCGCTGCGGTCAACCGCACCGGGAGTCCGGACCGCGGCAACGTACACTCGCGACCATGAGCCTGAAAGCAGCCATCACCGACGCGGGAATGCGCGCCATGAACATCCTCCACCGGGGCATACTTGCCGTGACGGGTGGCCGGCTCGGTTCACGGCTCGGGACGATGGATGTGGTGGAACTCCACACGATCGGTAGGTCATCCGGACGTCCTCGGGCGACGATGCTGACAACGCCGATCTCTGACCCCGAAAAACTCGTCCTCGTCGCGTCGAAGGGCGGAAGCGATACCCACCCGGACTGGTACCTCAACCTGCGCAGCAATCCTGAGGTGACGGTGACCGTGTCGGGTAAGACACGCAAGATGCGCGCTCGCACAGCCTCCCCGGCAGAGAAGAACGAACTCTGGCCACGAATCGTCGCCGCATACCCCGGGTACGCTCGCTACCAGCGCAAGACCAGCCGCGACATCCCCGTGGTGATCTGTGAGCCCCGCGAGGCGGAGTGACCGCTCGGTGTCACTCGGCGGCGATGCGCCTGATCAGGGCGGATGCCTGCGTGAGAATTGCCTCGACAGACTCGGCGCCTGGACCGACGAACATCTTCTGCAGCGTGTAACGCAGCACGGTGAACGCGAGGGCCACCACCATCGCCGCCTCATCGCGGAGGTCGCCATCCGAGCGGCCCGAGGCGGCAAAACGAGCGAGCACCAGATCCACGAGTTCGTTCTCCTGCGCGACCATCCAGTCCATTTGCCTGCCGAGAAGCTCCGGTGTGGCGGTGATGATGAAAAACCGTGACCGCAGAAGTTCGGCATCGACCGATTCGTCGGTGAGGGCGGATGCCATGATCCGGACGAGGTCATGCACGATGTCGTTACCCGGCTCTGAGATGAACCGCTTGCCGTCAAGGTCGTCGAGTGTCGGCGCCGGGCCCAAAATCACGCCTTCTTTGGAACCGAAGTAGTTGAAGAACGTGCGCTGCGACACCTCGCTGGCCGCGCAAATCATCTCGACGGTGACGTGATCGTATCCGTGCTCAAGGACGAGTGCGATCGCCGCGTGTTCGATCGCGGACCTGGTTTTCGCTCGCTTGCGAGCCCGTAACCCGACGGCCGGTGCAACATCGTCATTCATGGTCCATCATTTCTACAGCACGGAGGTCAGGATGCCTGACTCGATCCGGAACCGCCGGTGCACGAGTCCGTCCGGCAGGTCGGCATGGGAGATCAGGATGATGGTCCTGTCGTCACCCTGGCCCGCGCGCAGCAGGTCGACGAGAAGCGATTCGGCAAGATCTGCCTCCACGTTCGCCGTCGGTTCGTCGAAAACGATGACGGGGAATTCCCGGAGCAGGGCTCGCGCGAGGGCGATCCGCTGCGCCTGTCCGCCTGAGACGAGCGCGCCGCGCTCACCGACCCTGGCGTCAAGACCCCCGCGGGCGACGAGCCATTCGCCGAGGCCGACCCGCTCGAGCACGTCGATGAGGTCAGCATCCGTTGCGGTGTCCCTCGCGAACAGGAGATTTTGTCTGATGCTCTCGTCGAACAGGTAGGGAACCTGCTCGCACAGCCCGACCACACCGCGCACGGCGGCGAAGGGGAGGTCGCGCACCTGCTGCCCGGCAAGCTCGTAGCTCCCCTCGTAGTCGAGGAATCTCACGAGCACGTGGGCCAGCGTTGTCTTCCCTGCGCCGCTTGGCCCTTCGATGAGCACTCGCTCACCGCGCTGGATCGCGAGGGAGGCAATGCTGAGAGCCGGTGCCGTCGCCCCCGGCCAGCGTGCGGTCACGTTCGAGAGCGCGATGACGGGTGCCGTCGGGTTGGGAGCCACTTCGGCGGTGCCGACATCCGAGGGAAGTTCGCTCGGCACGTCGGTGGGTGCCACCCGGGCAATCCGTTCAGCGCTCGCTCGCACCTGCCTCCACGCACTCGCCGCGAGGGGAACGCTCGCCACGATCTCGAAGACCGCGAGCGGAACGAGGACGATGACCGCGAGTGCAGGCCCGGTGAGACCACTTTCAGCCGACAGGCCGGGAATCCCCGCTACCAGCGACCACGCGACGGCCAGCCCGGCGCACAGCGACAGCGCTGCCGCAGCGATCCCCACGCCAGCGGATCGCGCGGTGAGGGCTCGGGTGAGCGCGCTGTCGGCGGCTTCGACCCTGCGGCGCCCCTCCGCCTCGGCACCGTACGCGATGAGAACGTCGAGGCTGCCGAGGTAGTCGAGGAGGGCGTCCACGAGCGCAGCGCGGCGCGGAGCGAGGGACCGTTCAGCGGATGCCGCGACACGGCCGGAGACCACGGTTCCGATGACAAATGCGGCGACGAGGGCCAGTGCGAGTCCCGCGGCGGCCGCCGGCGAGATCAGTGCGACGACCCAGACGGCGATGGCGGCAACGCCGAGGGACGTAACCAGGGGCTGGAGCACCCGGAGCGGCAGGTTCTGGAGTTCGTCGACGTCGGAGACCAGCGAGGACAGCAGCGAACCACGGCGGGTCCGGCCGAGCCCATCGGGCGCGAGCGGGATGAGTCTCCGCAGAAGATCCACGCGGACGGTCTCCAGCTGCCGGAAAGCGGCGTCGTGGCTGGCGAGGCGCTCGAGGTAGCGGAAGAACGCACGCCCGAGGGCGAATGCGCGCACACCGACGACAGCCATCGACAGGTAGAGAATGGGCGGCTGCTCCGCAGCGCGGGTGATGAGGTATGCGCTCGTTGCGAGCAGCGCCACGGTGCACAGGGCGGCGAGGATCCCGAACAGGACACCGAGGATCGCTCCCTTTGTCCTGGGCAGCGCGGTGGTGAGAACCGCGCGAACCTGGCCGGCACTCACCGTGTTTGAGCCATGGGGTACCGCACTCATGATGCCGACACCCCCGCGAGTGAGCTGACGTGAAGCAGAGCGTCAGCGCGTTCGATCACGGCGGCCCGGTGGCTCACGACGACCACAGCGGTTCCCGAGCGCGCGATGCTCGCGAGGCCGTCGAGCAGCCGACTTTCGGTCTCGTGGTCGAGTGCAGAACTCGGCTCGTCGAGCAGAAGAACAGAACAGGAGTTCTCCAGCGTGCGATAGATCGCCCGTGCGACACCAACGCGCTGCGCCTGGCCGCCGGAGAGCCCGGAGCCCGCGACGCCGACGGGAAGGTCGGGCGACAGTTCACCGGCCGCGGCGAGGGCGAGTGCGGTCCTGATGCGTTGGGGGTCTGGATGCCCGGACCCGAGTGCCACGTTGTCGGCAACGGTCCCGAGGAACAGCGACGGCCGCTGCCCGGTCCAGGCGAGCCACGGGCGGTCCTGGGCGAGCACGGGCTCTCCACCAAGCGAGATGTCGCCTGAGCGCGGCACGAAGCCGAGAATCGCGGCGACGAGGCTGGACTTGCCCGATCCGCTCGGCCCGGCGATGACCGTCAGCCGACCTGGAGTGAACTCGGTCGACACGGGGGCGAACACCGGACCCGACCCGTAGTCGACGCTGACGTTTCGCAACTGGAGGACGCCGGAACCGCGCTCCTCACCCGCTGGCACCGCGGCATCCGCAGGCAGTTCCCGCGCCTCATCGAGGACGACAAACGCGTCTTCGGCGGCCGCGACGCCCTCGGCTGCGGCGTGGAAGTTCGCGCCGACCTGGCGAAGCGGGAGGAATGCCTCCGGTGCGAGGAGAAGGACGAACAAGCCGACACCGAGCACGAGCGACCCGTCAACGAGGCGAAGGCCGATCGACACAGCGACGAGAGCGACCGACAGGCTCGCGGCGAGCTCCAGCGCAAAGCTCGACAGGAAGGAGACGCGGAGGACCTTCATTGTCTGCACGCGATAATCCGTCGTGATCGCGCGCATCCGTGTGACCTGCCGCGATTCGCGGCCAAAGATCTTGAGCGTCGCCAGGCCGCCGAGAGTGTCGACGAAACCGGACGACAGGGTTCCGAGTACCGACCACTGCCGTCGCTGCACCGCCTGGGTCGCCCAGCCGATCAGAACCATGAAGAGCGGAATGAGGGGCAGCGTCACAAGGATGAAAAGCGCGGATACCGGATCCTGAATCAGAATCACGACGACAATCATCGGTGTGACGATCACCGTCAGGATCAGCTGGGGCAGGTACTTCGAGAAGTAGTCATCGAGCGCATCCATCCCCCTGCCGAGCAGGGTCGCGACTCGAGCCGTGTTGTGTTCGGCGAGCCACGCAGGCCCGAGCAGCCGGACAGCGTCAAGAACACGGAGCCGGAGCTCGCTCTTGACCCTCGCGGCACCCCTCGCAGCGATGAGGTCCTGCGCGTACACGAGCGAGGCACGGATGACCGCGACGCCGGCGAGTGCGCCGATGTACGGCATCAGCTCATCGAGACCGCGCCCCTCGATTGCGCCGGTGACGCACTCGGTGATGAGCCAGGCGAAAGCGACGATGCAGGCGGTGGTGGCGATGCCGACGAGAGCTCCTGCGAGCAGGAACCACCGTGCACTGACCGCGTATCGAAGGAGCCGGGGATCGAGGGGACGCACACTCAAAGGCTAGTCTGCCGCGGGGACGTGGGAGTCTTCGACGGCCTCGATGTGACCGCGAGTGACCCGCTTGCGGAACACCCAGTAGGTCCAGGCCTGATACGCGAGGATGAGCGGGAGTGCGATAAGCGCGGTCCAGCTCATGACCTGGAGCGTGTACGGGCTCGACGACGCATTCTCGATGGTCAGGCTGTTGGCCGGGTCGTTGCTCGCCGGCATCACGTCGGGGAACAGCGATGCAAAGAGCGTGAGCACCGCGAAGGTGATCGTGAGCGCCATGAGCGTGAAAGCCTGGCCCTCCCTGCCCTTGATGTTCGCGAACACCGAGGCGATCAGGGTCACGGCGGCCGCAGCGGCGAGAATGAATGCCGGCAGGGTGCCGTAAGACAACACGGTCCAGACCAGGAACGACGCGGCGACGAGAACCGTGAGGACGCCAGCGCGGATTGCGAGGGCACGGGACCTGACCCGGAGGTCGCCCTCGGTCTTGAGCGTGAGGAACACGGCTCCGTGGGTGAAGAACAGGAGGAGCGTGGTGACGCCGCCCAGAAGCGCGTACGGGTTCAGCAGGTCAAAGACGGTTCCCGTGTAGTTGTGGCCGGAGTCAAGCGGCACACCGCGGACGATGTTGGCGAAGGCAACACCCCAGAGGAAGGCGGGAATGGCGCTGCCGGTGATGATCATCCGGTCGAAGCGACGTTTCCACTCCTTCTCCGGCCGCTGGTGGCGGTATTCAAATGACACTCCGCGGATGATGAGCGCGATAAGGATGATCAGCAGCGGGAGGTAGAACCCGCTGAACAGCGTCGCGTACCACTCGGGGAATGCCGCGAAGAGCGACGCACCGGCAACGATGAGCCAGGTCTCGTTGAGGTCCCACACGGGGCCGATGGTGTTGATGACGACGCGACGGTCGGTGTCGTCCTTCGAGACGAACGGGAGGCTCATCCCCACGCCGAAGTCGAACCCCTCGAGCACGAAGTACCCGACGAAGAGGAAGGCGATGATGCCGAACCAGAGAACTGTGAGATCCATTTGTCTTCCTAGTAGACCGTGGTGTGGATGAGTGGTTTTCCGGGTTCTTCCTCTGACTCGCCGATGGCCGCTGGGCCCTCCTGGGCGGTCTTCTTGATCAGCCGGAACTCGACGACGGCGAGCGAACCGTAGACGAGAGTGAAAGCAACGAGCGAGATGAGCACCTCGATACCGGTCACCCCGGGAGAGACGCCGTCGGCGGTCTCCAGCAACCCGAACACGAGCCAGGGCTGCCGTCCCATCTCCGTAAAGACCCAGCCGACAATCATCGCGCCGAGTGACAGCGGGAACGACCAGACCGCGGCCTTCCAGACCCACTTGTTGGTTGGCATCCGCCCCTTGCGGGTCAGCCACAGACCGACGACCGCGACGATGACGTGCAGGATGCCCATGCCGATCATCCAGCGGAAGGACCAGTAGGTGACCCAGATGATCGGCGCGTAGTCGCCGGGGCCGTACAGGGTCTGGTACTGCTCCTGAAGGTTGTTGATGCCCTCGACGGTGCCGTCGAACGTGTGGGTCGACAGGAACGACAGCAGGTATGGGATACGGATGGAGAAGAGCTCGTGTACGCCGTCGGGTGTGCCGAGCGTGAAGATGGAGAACGACGCGTCGGCGCCGGTCGAGGTCTCGTACATCGCTTCGGCTGCTGCCATTTTCATCGGCTGGGTCGCGACCATGGCGAGGCTGAGCTGGTCTCCCGCGAGTGTGGTGAGTGCACCGGAGACGACCATTCCCCAGAGACCGAACTTGAGCGCCGGCCGCATGGTTTCCAGGTGCTGGTTCTTGGAGAGGTGCCAGGCCGCAACCGTGATGATGAGGCCGGCCGAGACCATGAAGCAGGCAAAGATCGTGTGCGGGAACGCCGCGAGAGCGACCGGGTTGGTGAGCAGCTCCCAGATACTGGTGAGCTCCGCCCTGCCCTTTTCCTCGTTGATCGTGAACGCGACAGGGTTCTGCATGAACGCGTTGGCGGCGATGATGAAGTACGCCGAGAGGATGCTGGCGATCGACACCAGCCAGATGGTTGCGAGGTGCAGCTTGGCCGGCAGTTTGTCCCAGCCGAAGATCCACAGGCCGATGAACGTGGCCTCGAGGAAGAACGCGAGGAGTCCCTCAAACGCGAGTGGTGCGCCGAAGACGTCTCCGACGAAGCGTGAGTAGTCGGACCAGTTCATGCCGAACTGGAACTCCTGAACGATTCCTGTCACGACGCCCATGGCGAAGTTGATGAGGAAGATCTTGCCGAAGAACTGGGTGAGCTGGAGGTAGTGCACCTTGCCGGTTCGCACCCACGCTGTCTGGAAGATCGCGACCGTCAGTGCCATCCCGATCGTGAGCGGCACGAAGAGGAAATGGTAGATCGTCGTGAGTCCGAACTGCCAGCGCGACAGTAGCAGCGGATCGAGCAGGTCGTTCACGTCACCTCCACAGAGTTTTCTACACCGCGTAGAAAAGCTTTCGGTCTGAGCCTAGACCCATTTCTACGACCTGTAGAACTCTTTTCTACGAAATGTAGAAATTCGCGCGAACTGGGGTATTCTTGTGCAATGGCAACCCTGGGTGAACTCGAACGATCGGTGATGGATGTGCTGTGGAGCACAAACGACTCACTCAGCGCGAACGACCTCCGCGACAGCCTCGACTCCGGGACAGGCGCACGGGAAGTCGCGGTGACGACGGTACTGACCGTGCTGTCACGACTTGAGAACAAGGGGTTCGTCGAGCGCGACCGTTCGACCCGACCTCACCTCTATCGATCGGTCACGTCGAGGGCTGAGCACACCGCCGACCTCATGCACGAGGTGCTCGGCACGGCCAACGACCGCGAAGCCGCCCTCGCACGCTTCGTCGGCCAGGTCACCCCGGAAGAGGCCGAGACGCTGCGCGCGCTTCTCGGTGGGGCTCGCACGTCCTGACACTAAACTCGGTCGACGTGATGCTCACCGCCTCCGTCGTGCTCGCCGCACTGGCCCTCACGCTCGCGTGGCCGGTACCCCTGGCGCTCTCACGGGCGCGGTGGACTGCCCGCGCCCCCGGCACCGCCCTCGTGCTCTGGCAATCGATCGCCCTCGCCGGAGGCCTGTCCATGATCGGGTCGCTGGTCACGTACGGTCTCATCCCGTTCGGCGACAATCTCATCGATGGCGGCATCCGCCTCATCAACCATCTGTTCGCCGGGACCCTGCCGACAGGTGCGACGCTCCCCCAGATGTTCGCCCTGTGCCTCGCCGTTCTCCTCACCGGGCACCTGCTCCTGAGCCTCGTGCTCACCACGGTGAGGAGCGAGCGCCAGCGCAAGCGCCACCTCTCGCTCGTGAACCTGCTGAGCGCACCTCTGGAGGGAAACCCCGGCACCCGGGTGATCGACCACCCCTCTCCCGTTGCGTACTGCCTGGCCGGGACAAGCAGCTCCGTCACCGTACTGTCCGAGGGCCTGCTCGCCCTGCTGGATCACGACCAGCTGCGGGCTGTCATTGCGCACGAACGAGCTCACCTCGCGCAGCAGCACCACCTGGTCCTCATCGCCTTCAAGTCGTGGCACAGCGCACTCCCGTGGTTCCCCATCGCCAATCGTGCGGAGAACGCCGTCGCACTTCTCGTTGAAATGCTCGCCGACGACCAGGCCCGCAGGGCCACGGACGACCGCACACTTGCCACCGCCATCGCGCTCGTTGGGTCAGGGGCGGTGAGCGATCCCCTCGCTCCCGAACTCGCCTGGGCGAATCGCGGCGAGATCGAACCTGGCCTGATCGGCCCGCGGGTCGCGAGGCTCGTGAACCCGCAGCCGCCGCTGCGGCTCGGCGCGCGGGTCTGCGTCCTCACCGGAGCCATCGCCCTTCTCGTAATTCCGACCGTGCTGCTGGTACTCATCTAGGTCCCATAGGCTCAGCATCGTGAATGAGTTCCTCACCTGGCTGCTCGACCTCGTGCAAAGCGTTGACCCTGTCCTTCGGACGGTTCTCGCGGGCACGGCGATCATGCTCGAAACCAGTGTTCTCGTCGGTCTCATTGTTCCCGGCGACACCGTCGTCATTGTGGCGAGCACAGGGGTGGCGAGCCCTGCTCAGTTCGTTGGACTCATCGCCGCGGTACTGATCGGCTCCATCATCGGGGAGTCCATCGGCTTCGCGCTCGGACGCTTCTTCGGACCCCGAATCCGGGCGAGCCGTCTCGGCAGGAAGATCGGCGATCGCCAGTGGGTCCGGGCGGAGAATTACCTCGACAGGCGAGGGGGCATCGCCGTCTTTATTTCACGCTTTCTTCCCGTGCTGCACTCGCTCATCCCCCTCACGGTCGGGATGAGTGCCATGTCGTATCGCCGATTCATCAGCTGGACCATTCCCGCCTGCCTGGTGTGGTCGATCGCATACGTGTCGGTCGGCTCGGCGGCGGCCGGCACCTACAGACAGCTCGCCGACCAGCTGCACTACGCCGGCTACATCTTCGTGGCGATCATCGCGGCGTTCCTGGTTGTCGCATACATCGTCAAGCGCCTCCTGAAACGCTCGGAGGAACGCCACATGAGCCGCCCGGGTGACGGCGACCCCGCAACGCGCGAAAGCGACTGAACCGACATGCGCACCAACGATCGTCACCGGACATGCCAGACTGATCGGGTGCACTCACTCGAACAGCCCGGCAGGGCCACCCCAATGTCGGCTCTGAGGCTGCACCGGGCAGCGCGAATTGACGACGCATTCCTGGACTGGCGTGCCCGCAGGGGCCGCCGGAATGGGCTGCAGGCCACCGTGATCCCATACACCGGCTACGGCTCAACCACCTGGGTCCGTGTTCTCGCGCGCGTTCTGCTGACCAAGCCTGAGCTTGCCCAGACCGCAGCACCCGCACAGCGTGTTCGTGGCTGGCGGAGCTTCACGAGTATTCCGGTGGTGGCTGCACAGGTCACTGTTACCGTCGGCGACCAGACACACGTCGTGCAGGCAGACAGGGGCGGCGTCGTCGACGCGAGGATCCCCGTCGAGCTTGAACCAGGGTGGCAGCAGATCACGTTGCAGACAGAGGACTCCCGGCCGGTTATCGAAAACGTGTTTGTGGTGGCGCCGACTATCCGATTCGGGGTCATCTCCGACATCGACGATACGGTCATGGTCACGGCACTCCCCCGCCCCTTCGTCGCGGCCTGGAACACGTTCGTCCTCGACGAGCACGCGCGTACTCCCGTTCCCGGAATGGCCGTCTTCCTCGAGCGCCTGTTGCGCGACCACGAGGGCGCCCCCATCATCTACCTGTCGACCGGCGCGTGGAACGTGGCTCCCACACTCTCCCGCTTCCTCACCAGGCACCTGTACCCGACCGGAGCATTGCTCCTCACGGACTGGGGTCCGACGGCCGACCGCATCTTCAGGAGCGGGCGGGCCCATAAGGCGGACAATCTCCGCCGGCTCGCCGATGAATTCCCCGACATCAAGTGGCTCCTCGTCGGAGACGACGGACAGCACGACGAAGTTATCTACGGCGAGTTCTCCACTGAGCACCCGGAGAACGTCGCCGCCGTCGCCATCCGTCAGCTGTCACCAAGCCAGGCTGTTCTCGCCGGTGGTCGTTCCAAGCCAGAGGAACATGAGTCTCGTGCCCCCTGGGTGTACGCACCAGATGGCGCGGGGCTTCTCGGGCAGCTCGAGGAACGCGGGCTGGCCTAGCCAGCGCAGCCCTCCGGCACTCCGTTCGGAGAGACTAGAGTTCGACGGAATCCAGTTCAATGGGCTCGACCAGTTCGGGACCGTCGTTCCTGACACTGTTGACGGCCTTCGAGACCGGGTGGTACCCCAGCTCGTGCGCCACGTCGAACGATGATTCGTCGAGAAGCGTGAGCAGCTCGCCCGGCGCGAGTTCGCTGCCGAGCCAGGCGTCGAACCGGTCGGGCGTCAGGCACGCGGGCATACGATCGTGCACCTCACCCGGAGCGACGTGCGCGTCCCGGGTAATGATCGCCATCGACAACCGCCAGTAATCGGGGTCGCCCTGGTCTTTCGACCGATCGGGCCATGCCCGGATGATGCCGGCCATCGCAAGGTCGGATTTCTCGCCCGAGATGAAGTACGGCTGCTTGCCACCGTTCTGAAGCTGCCATTCGTAGTAACCGGATGCCGGCACGATGCATCGGTGAGCCGCGAACGCGCCCTTGAACAGACCATTGGTGGCGACCGTTTCGATGCGAGCGTTGATGATCGGCTTTCCGCCTCCGAAAGTAGGAGACGACGGCGAGACGATTCCCCACCTGACGAGGTCGAGTTCTCTCTCCCCACTCCGCTCACGGACGACGGGAACCGAGTCGGTGGGAGCCACGTTCCAGGAGGGCCGCCACTCGGGCGCGGGCCTGCCCGTCGTTGTCATGAACTCCCGAATGAGATCATCGGTGTCTTTGTTCATCGCAAATCGTCCGCACATGATCCCATTGTCGCCCAGTCGACCGACAGCGTGGCCGTGTCCGGGCACGACCTGTGCCTGGGTAGCGCCCGGGTGGGCGAGAATCGGAGTATGGGACGTTCGTGGAAGCAGTCGGATATCGCGCCGCTGCGGCTGCGCGCCCAGGAGATCCTCGCAGCACCCGAACGGAAACCAGCTGCCGCTGTCGAGGCCATGACGGCGATGCAGGGGCAGGATCTGCCTGGCACCCTCTGGGCGATCGGCCTTCGCACCGCCGGCAGCACGGAGGCGGATGTGCGGGATGCCTTTGACACGGGGGCCATCATCCGGAGCTGGCCCATGCGCGGAACCCTTCACGCACTCACCCCTGGCACCCTCCGGATGCTCCTCCCCCTGTCCCGTGACCGGCTCGTGACCTCACTCCGTGCCCGCCACCGCGAACTCGGCATCGATGCCACCGACATCACGGATGCCGCCAGGGCTGCAGAGGCCGCGCTGTCCACCGGGTCCGGGCGGCTTTCCCGCACAGAACTCTTTGCCGCTTTCGAGGCTGCCGGCCAGTCGACCGCTGGCCAGCGCGGCAGCCACCTCGCGTTCATGCTCGCTCAGTCCGGATTGCTCTGTCTCGGCCCGTTCCTCGGTAAGGAACAGGCGTTCGTCCTGCTCGACGATTGGGCACCGATGACCGCAGCGCTGCCGGACCGTGAGGAGGCACTCGCCACCGTGGCTCTCCGTTACTTCCGGTCGCACGGACCGGCGACGGTCGCCGATTTCGCCTGGTGGGCCCGGCTGACGCTGGCGGACGCGCGCGCAGCCGCGGCAGCCATCACCGACCAGCTCAGCGTCCTCGATGTCGACGACACAGACTATTTCATGGCGCCCGAGGTCATGGAACACAGCGCACGGGCGGAGCGGTCGGTGCGCGTGCTCCCTGGCTTCGACGAGCTCCTGCTCGGCTATACCGATCGCTCCGCCGTCCTTGATGCCCGCTATTCCGCGCTCATCGTCCCCGGCAACAACGGTGTTTTCAAGGCCACCGTTGTCGTCAACGGTCACGTCGTCGGCACCTGGCTGCGTCGCGACAAAGCGAAGGCAATCGATGTCACCGCGCAGCTCTTCCAACAGCTGTCGCCGACCCAGGAACGCGGCATGACTACGGCGTTCGAGCAATACGGACGCTTCCGGGGCAAACCGATCGAACTGAAAGTGGTCTCGCTCGAGACCAGCGGTGCACACTGATGCGTTTCTTCCGACTGCCGGCTGCTCTCTCCTCGAGCCGATTGCGCACCGCGAGCCGGGTTCCGCTGCTGCAGGTCGTGAAGACTTCGGTGGCAACGGTGGCCGCGTGGTTCGTGGCCACCCTGGTTCTGCCGTCCGAACTGCCGATCTTCGCGGCGATTGCCGCATTGCTCGTCGTACAGCCGAGCGTCAACCAGTCATTCGGTAAAGCGATTGAGCGGAGCGTCGGCGTGATCGCCGGCGTCATCATCGCCTCGCTCATCGGCCTGCTCTTCAGCGGCCAGAACTGGGTGATCCTCATCGCGATCGTGGTTTCCATCTTCTTCGGCTGGGTCTTCCGCCTCACCCCGGGCTCGGCGAACCAGATTCCGATCAGCGCAATGCTTGTCCTCGCGATCGGCGCCGCCACGCCGGGGTATGCCATCGACCGGATCATCGAAACGCTCATCGGCGCAGCGCTCGGCGTCATCATCAACGTCCTCATCGTTCCTCCCGTTGTACTCGCGCCAGCCGAGCGGGATGTGACACTACTCGCCGGTGAACTGGCGTCGAGTCTCGAGCGCCTCGCCGCAGCGCTTGGCACGCCGCAGACTCAGCAGCAACTCGACTCGCTCATGATCCAGGCCAGGCTCCTGCGTCCGATGCGGGAATCCGCGGAGGCATCCGTTCGCCAGGGTGAAGAGTCGCTCACGCTCAACCCGCGGCAAACTGCTCACCGCACCCGCCTCGAAGACATCCATCGCCTGCTCGACAGGCTCTCACCGATCGTGACGCGCGTGATCGGGATGACGCGGGCGTTCCACGATCACTATGACGCGTCTCTCGTCGAAGAGCCGTCACTGCAGTCAATCGCCATCCAACTCCGCAGGGCGGCACACGATCTCCGACTGCTCACGCGAACCGCCGAAGCGCCGGATGCCGAACCGTCGGTGGACGAGGTCCCCGCGTTGACAGCGCCGCTTCGCATCAGCCGCCCCGAACCTGAACACTGGATGCTGTTCGGCTCGCTGATGGAGGACCTGCGTCGGATCCGTGAGGAGATCGTCGGCGCCGAGTGAAACGCGCCCTGGCTCACCTGATATCGCCAGCCGTCGCGAGCCGAGCCCGCAGCGTGAGAAGTTTTAACGCCGCAGCATCGATGTGCTCGATTGAGAGCCTTCCGGCGTCAACGGCCGCGCTGACCGCCCGCACCAGGCGCGCGGCGTCGATACCGACTTGTTCATGGTCACCGCGGAGCACATAGAGCAGCATCGTCGCCCCGGCGGCGAGGGCACGAACGGCGTTCTCGGCGGCGTCTCGGTACTCCGGCACTCCGCTATCCCTCAGCATGAGCATGTCGTCGGTGATGATGACCCCCTCGAAGCCCAGCCTGTCGCGGAGTATCGAGTGCCACGTGCGGGACAGCGTGGCGGGCTGGTCATCCACCGTCGAATACCTGAGGTGACCCATCATGACGAATTCCGCACCCGCGCGGACGCCGGACCGGAACGGAACGGCATCCGTCTCCTCCCAGGTCGCGAGATCGACCGCGGTCTCGGGGATCGAGGAGTGGGAGTCGCCCGGCGTTCTGCCGTGGCCGGGGAAATGCTTGAGGGTGGAGAACACTCGCCCGCTCTCCCCCGTGACCGCCGCGCTCACGCGCTCAGCGGCCTCGGTGGCGGTGGTTCCGAGCACCCTGTCATACATGAACGACCCGGGCTCGCCGGTGACATCAGCCACGACGCCGAAGTTGACGGAGATACCGGCTTCGGCGAGCAGCGCTGAACGGCCGGCGAACGCCTCCCTCGACTCCCCCGCATCGCGGTGCCTGAGGGTGACCGCCGAGGCGAAGCGGTCGTTGGCGATGCGCCGAACCCGTCCACCCTCCTGGTCGATGCCGATGAGAGGAGGAAAGTCCTCGTCCTCTCGCGCCGCCCGGGCGAGTGACGCAACGTCCGTCAGGCTCGCTCCAATATTGTCCGGCATGAAGATCATGCCGCCCGGCTGGGTGTCGGCGACGAACGAGCGCAGTGCGCCCTCGTCCGTCCCGGGCAGGTGCAACATGAACAGGCTCGCGATCTTGCGGTCACGCGACATCCCGGCCAGCCGCTGTTCCGCGGCTTTTACCGCGCCCGACTCCGCACTCATCGGGCGTCAGGCCTGATGATCGTCACACCGGCGGGACTCTGCCCCTGACTCATCGCGAGCATCGCCGCAGGCGCCTCGTCGAAGCCGATGGTCCGCGTGACGAGGTCCTGTGGTCGGAGCCGACCTGACGCGACCAGGTCCAGCATCCCGGGATACTCCGCCGCGCTCATCCCGTGGCTGCCCATGATCGTGAGCTCACCGGCGATCACGTCGGCCATCGGGATTCGGGGTGGCTGTGCGAAGAGCCCCACCTGCACGTGACGACCGCGCCGCGCGAGCGACCGGATCGCGATGCCCGTCGTGAGTTCGCGGCCGATAGCCTCGAGCGACACCTGCGCGCCGTCACCCGTCAACTCCTTCACTCGCGCAATCACCTCCGCGTCGCTGAGTCCGGCACTGTTCACCGTGTGTTCGGCGCCCGCTGCCTCCGCGACATCGAGAGCCGCACCGGAGACGTCGACGGCCACCACCCGAGCTCCCAGGGCGGCGCCGATCATGACGGCGCTCAGACCGACCCCGCCGCAACCGACGACAACGACCCACTCGCCCTTACTCACGGAGGCCTGCGTCGCGAGGGCGCGATACGATGTCGCAAAACGGCAGCCCAGAATCGCAGCAGCACCGGCGTCGAGTGTCTCGGGGACCTCGATCAGGTTGACGTCAGCCGACGTGATGGCGACGCGTTCGGCATACGAGCCCCAGTGCGTGAATCCCGGCTGGGTCTGATTCCGGCACACCTGCGCATGGCCTGCACGGCATTCGGCGCAGGCGCCGCACGCGCAGACGAACGGAACAGTGACGCGCTGGCCCGGCCTGAACCGCGAGACGGAATTGCCGACGCTCACGATCCTGCCGACGAACTCGTGACCGGGCACATGAGGAAGCGAGACGCCGCCGTCGTGTCCTTCCCACGCGTGGATGTCGCTCCGACAGAGCCCTGTCGCCTCAACGGCAATGACAGCGCCGTCAGGGGTCGGCACCGGGTCCGACACCTCCTCGACCGTCGGTTCGCGAAGAAAGGAGTCGTAGTACACGGCGCGCATCAGGCAAGTATCCCCCACCCGTGCTCGGCTACGCTTGAACGAGCCGGATCAGGAGAGCCGGTTGCGGCTTGGCCGGAAGGACGGCATGGACACGACGACTGAGACCGTCAACGAGATTATGCGGTTCGTCGATCTGGGCGGCGTGCTCGCCAACGCGATCCTCGGTGGGATTGCCGCACGATCGGCCAGGCTCGACATCGTCGGCTTCGTGATCCTCGCTGTGATGAGCGGGCTCGGCGGCGGAATCATTCGCGACACGCTGCTGCAGCAGGGACCGCCGGTAGCCCTCACTGATCCCGCCTACCTGGTGATCGCCATCGCCGGTGCCGTCATCGCCTTCTTCGTCCCCTTCCGCGGACAATGGTCCAATCGCACGCTTGTTCTCGTCGATGCACTCGCTGTCGGATTCTGGGCCGCCGCGGGCGCCCAAAAAACGCTCGACGCGGGTCTCGGCTGGCTGCCCGCCGTCGTGATGGGCATCATCACAGCGGTCGGCGGCGGTGCCGTTCGCGACATCCTGCTGCTCCGCATCCCTCGGATCTTCGGCGGGAACACCCTGTATGCGACGAGCGCACTTGTATCGAGCGTTGAGATGGTCGTGCTCTCGAAGCTCGGCATGCCGACCCTCGGTTCCGCGGTTGCGCTCACCAGCGGAGCCGTGCTCTCCCTCCTCGCCAGGCGATTTGGCTGGACGCTCCCCACCGAGGCCCGCGTACCGACCCCGCGACTGGTGACCGAGTTCCGTCGGCGCCGGCGCGCCGCCCGTGAACGGCACAATCCCGATACCACGGGCGCTGGGCCCGACCAGGGACAGGACGGCGAAGGGACTCTGGACAGCCCACCGGCGCGGTCATAGCCTGAGGGCGTCCGGGCGGGTGCCGTGAGACACGCGCCAGAGAATCCCCGGGAAAGAGTTTCATCATGGCCACGATCCACGAGCACGAACCGCCCTATTCAGTGGGCTATCTCATCGGAAGTCTGGCGACGGCATCCATCAACAGGAAACTCGCCGGTGCGCTTGTCGCCCTCGCTCCCCCCGAGCTTGAGATGCGGGAGATTCCGATCGGAAATCTGCCCCTGTACAGCTATGACCACGATGCGGATTACCCGCAGGTGGCGCGCGACTTCAAAGCCGCCATCGCGAGTGTCGATGCTGTGCTCTTCGTCACTCCCGAGTACAACCGGTCGATTCCTGGGGCGCTCAAGAATGCGATCGACTGGGCGAGCCGTCCGTGGGGTGACAACTCGTTCACGCACAAGCCCTCAGCGGTGATCGGCGGTTCGATCGGCGCGATCGGAACCGCCGTGGCGCAGCAGCATCTCCGCAGCGTGCTCAGCTTCTGCAATTCGCCGCAGATGAACGCGCCAGAGGCCTACCTCCAGATCACGCCGGGGCTCATCGCTGAGGACGGTTCAATCACCAACGATGGCACCACCCAGTTCCTGACCGAATGGATGCACGACTTTTACGAGTTCATCACCCGGGTGCTGACCGTCGTGCCGAGGAGCTGAATCCGGATCAGTTGACGGCGTCCACGTAGAACCAGCGCCGGTTGTCCCTGACGAAGCGACTCACCTCGTGTTGCTCGCTCCGGCCGTCCGCTCCCTTGGAGAAGGCCCGGAATTCGACGGTACCTTCCGCGTCGAGGGGGCCGCCCCGACGGCGGTCCAGAATGTCGAGCCGATACCAGGTCAGGCCGGCATCGAGTTCGAGTTCGCCGGGACGGGTCGACGGATGCCACGTCGCGAGCAAGTAGGCGGCGTCGCCGACCGCGAAGGCCGAGAACCGGGACCGCATCAGTGCCTCGGCTGTCGGTGCCACGGCAGCGCCGGAATGGTATCGGCCGCAACACGCGCCGTAGGTCTCACCGCTCAGGCAGGGACAGCGCTGGTCGGCGGCAAGCGGGCTGGTTCCGGAAGAAGTCACCCCACAATTATCCGGCCCCAGTCTGCAAGACACCGGCGGGGTGCTGGGCCAGGCCCGGTTTAGATCGCGAAGCGAGCCCCCGCGACGACCGCAAAGACACGATCCGTGAACCTCCGGAGCAACCCGCACGCGAGCCGGCCGGTGTTACCCCACCCCGCATTAAGGAAAGCTAACAGCGGCGGCGTGCGATGATCGCGGCATGCGGACGCTGGCCAGGATCGGCTCGTGTATGTGGCTCGACTATCTCGAAGCCCGCAGCGGCCAGCTCATCATGCATCAGCGGGACCGGCCAGTGATGGGTGGGTCAACTCAAAGACCGACGGCAGCCATGCCGGCGTCGTCGTACCGGTTGCCGGCGACGCCGATCCGATCCACAAGCCGGTTGAGGTCGGCAAGATCGTCAGCTGACAACGCGACCGATGTCGCTCCGGCATTCTCGTCGAGACGCTCGCGTCGCCGCGTGCCAGGGATGGGAACGATGAACGGATGCTGCGCCAACAGCCAGGCCAAGGCGACCTGGGCTGGTGTCGCGTCTCGGTTCACGGCCAGCTCGCGAACATGATCGACGATGGACTGATTTGCACGCAGGTTCTCGGCCTCGAATCGCGGCACCCGGGCGCGGATCTCGTCAGCGGCGAACGTGGCATCCGCTGCAACCGTTCCGGTAAGGAACCCCTTCCCAAGCGGACTGAACGGGACGAATCCGATGCCGAGCTCGCTGCAGACGGGCAGGACCTCCGGCTCAGGGTCGCGCGTCCACAGGGAGTACTCGCTCTGCACCGCGGTGACCGGGGTCACGGCGTGGGCGCGGCGAATCGTTGCAGCGCTGGCTTCCGAAAGCCCAAAGTGCTTGACCTTACCCTCTCGGATAAGTTCGCCGACCGTGCCGGCGACGTCTTCGATGGGCACGTTCGGATCAACGCGGTGCTGGTAGAGCAGATCGAGGGAATCGACGCCGAGCCGCTTCAGAGACCCTTCGGCGGCACGACGAATGTTTTCCGGTCTTGAGTCCACGCCCTGTGAGCGACCGTCGACCAGGTTGAACCCAAACTTGGTGGCGATGGTGACGCGATCGCGGATCGGCGCGATTGCTTCGCCAACGAGCTCCTCGTTGTCGTACGGGCCGTAGACCTCTGCAGTGTCGATGAACGTGACTCCGTGCTCGACGGCGTAACGGAGAACGTCGATCATGTCGTCGCGGTCGCCAGGATTGGGGCCGTAGCTCTGCGACATCCCCATCGCTCCGAAACCGATGGCGGATACTTCCAGGCCCTGTCCGAGAATTCTGTTGTGCATGATCACTCCTTCGTGTCAGCGGTATTCAGATGAACGTCGATCGGTGGTCGCGCTGACAGCGCCCCGCGCCCATACTTGGCGCGCAAGGCAAAGTCGTTCTCAGCCTTGTCGTCGTCAGTGCGCGTGAACGAGTCGTCCTTCGTTACTCCTCCAGCGACCATACGTCCTTCACCGCGAATCTGTGTTCCTCGGTGGTGATCACGTGTTGGGGAGCCGATCGGTGGAGCCGGCGCTGATGGAAGAGACGCACGCCGTCTTCGACTCGATCGAGTTGACACCTCCCTTGACGAGCACGCGTCGGAGGGCACAAGATGAGGATCACTCGCGCTACGCCACCCCCCGGGAAGGACCGCTCGAAGACCCCGGAACCCCGGCACCGCGCCACAAAGGAGTGCGCATGTTCCGCAAGCTTGCCGTCGCCACCAGCGCCGCATTGATCGTCACGATGCTCGTCTCCACGCCAAGCATGGCGAGCCCTCCGCCTCCGCAGGCAGACCAGGACCGCATGGCGGTGTACACCGGCACGGTGAGCGTCGAGGATCTGGCCGCCATCGTCGAGCTGGGTGTCGACCGTCAGGAGCTGGTGACGACGCCCAACGGCGCGGCACCCGGCCAAGTGGACGTGCAGGTCATCCTGAGCGGCGATCAGGCCGCGCAGCTTGCCGAGGGAGGCACGACGCTCGAGGTGAAGACGCCGTCGGCGAAGCGTCGGTCCTTGGATGCAGCCGACGGCGTGTTCCGCACCTACAGCGGCGAGGGCGGCATCCTCGAGGAGCTCATGACACTGGCGGCAGCCAACCCGAAGATTGCCGAGTTCCGTGTGATCGGGCAGACCGTGAACGGCCAGGACATCGGCGCGGTGCGCCTCACGAAGAACGTCGCGAAGACCAAGGACGGCAAGCGCCCCGCCACGGTGTACGTCGGCGCGCAGCACGCGCGCGAATGGATCACGCCCGAGATGGTCCGGCGATTGCTCAACTACTATGTCGATTCCTACGGGAGCGACCCGCGCATCAAGGGCATCGTCGACGACACAGAGCTGTGGTTCGTGCCTGTCGCCAACCCCGACGGCTACGACTTCACCTTCACCGAGGGCCAGCGACTCTGGCGCAAGAACCTTCGCGATAACAACGGAGACGGCCAGATCACGGTCGGCGATGGGGTGGACCTCAACCGCAACTACCCCACCCGCTGGGGTTACGACAACGAGGGCTCCTCACCCGACCCGGCAAGCGAGACCTACCGTGGGACCGCGCCCGCATCGGAACCCGAGACGCAGGCGCTCGACGCGCTGTTCGCGAAGGTCACACCGCAGTTCCTCGTGAATTACCACTCGGCCGCGGAGCTGCTGCTGCACGGTATCGGCTGGCAGGTCTCGACGCCGTCGCCGGATGACGTGATCTACGAAGCGATGGTGGGCGACGACGCGACGCCCGCGATCGCCGGCTACGACCCCGACATCTCCGCGGAGCTGTACACGACCAACGGCGATACCGATTCGCACGCCCAGGAGGCGTACGGAGTTCTCGGCTTCACACCCGAGATGGGCACTTGTGAGTCCGTATCCGACTTGTATGACGATGACGAGTGGAACTCCGAAGACTGCGAGAGCGGCTTCAACTTCCCCGACGACGAGGGGCTCATCCAGGCCGAATTCGAGAAGAATATCCCCTTCGCACTGGCCGTGGCGGAATCTGCCAAGGACCCGAACGACCCCGTCTCGGTTGTAGGCCGTGATGCTGAGGACTTCCGCGTCGACAGCTTCTCGGTCTCTTACGGCGACCCGCAGACCGTGGCCGTCTGGGCAAAACGGGACTTGCTCGCGAAGGTGATGACCTACCGCATAAACGGCGGACCCCTGCGGATCTCGCCGGTGAAGGAGTGGAAGGGCGGCGAGCGGTACGGCGACGAGAACGTCGACTACTACGGCGAGTATCGCGGAACCGTGAAGGGCGCGAAGGCGGGCGACAGCGTCGAGGTCTGGTTCTCGGGGCTGCCGTCGGCGCGCGACATCATCAAGAACCGCGCGCTGAAGAAGATCAGCAGTGAGCACTTCACCTACCAGGTGGCGCACGACACTGGCAATTCGGTGCTGATCATCGCCAACGAGGACTACACGGGCGTGAACCCCGAAGCCACTCCAAGCGGTGCCGGCCCGAAATACCTCGACGCACATGTCGCGGCATTCGAGGCGAACGGCGTCACGCCGGATGTATGGGACGTCGACGCGAACGGCGTGCCGCACGACCTCGGTGTGCTGAGCCACTACGACGCGGTGTTCTGGTACCTCGGCGACAACCGGCTCACCCAGGACCCGGAGGACGCGATAACCCAGACGTACTTCGGAGACCTCGAGGACGCCTCCGTGGCGGAGCGGCAGCAATACCTGACACTCGCTGTGCGGGACTACCTCAACGAAGGGGGCAAGCTCGCTCTGGCGGGTGAGACGGCCGCCTACTACGGGCAGTTCGGCGGAGCGCTGGGTGGGATTTACTACGGTCTGGACGGTGCGCCGGATCAGGATTGCGTCGTCACGTCGGACCCATACTCGGATTGCCTGCTGCTGGCCGACGACTTCACCCAGTATTGGCTGGGAGCGTACAACCGCACTCCCGTCGGAGCCGACGGCGTGACGGGGACGGCTGAACCGCTCGATGGGATCGAGGCACTCTTCGGGGGACCGGCGACGGAGGACAATCCGGTCGATGAGGCCGGCGCGTTCACCGTGACGAGCGACGTGCTCCCCGTTGAGCAGTTCCCGCAGTTCGAGAGCTGGGCGGTCGCGCAGTACCAGAACCCATCGGGGCCGTTCATCCCCATCGAAGGACTCTGGTCCATGTTCGCCGCGCACATCGATGACGGCTATCAGCGACTGAGCCGGACATTCTCAGTGCCGGAACTGGGGGTCGGTGAAACAGCGACCTTCGACGCGCAGTTCTCGTACGCGACGGAGTTCGGCTACGACAACGTCATCGTCGAGGCTCGACCGGCAGGCACTGAGGACTGGACGACGCTTCCCGATCTGGGCGGCGCCACCACCACCGATGTTCCGGCGGAGTGCGAGGCGGAGTTCTACGTCGAAGAACACCCGCAGCTGGAGCACTACCTCACTGTTGGGGACCCGTGCGAGCCGACCGGAACCACCGGCGAATGGAACGCCTTCACGGGTTCGTCCGGCGGCTGGATTCCGGTGTCCTTCGACCTCAGCGCATACGCGGGGCAGGACGTCGAGGTCGTGATCAGCTACGTCACCGACGGCTTCACTGGCGACACGGGGCTCATGGTGGACGACACGAAGTTCGTGCTGAACGGCGAGGCGACGGAACCGGAAGGCTTCGAAGAGGAGGACGTCTCACCCTGGAGTGTCCTCGCCGCCCCGGAGGGGAGTCCCGACAACAGCGGTCAGTTCGAACGGTATACGGGAGAGGGTCCGTTCATCAGCTCGACAGCCACGTCCGACTCGCTGCTGTTCGGATTCGGCCTCGAACAGCTGGAGTCGGACACCGCCCGATCGGAGGTCGTCGCGCGGATACTCACCCACCTGGGCCGTGCTGAATAAAAAAGAAACACTCTAAAGCCCACGCCAAAGAAAAGAACCCCTGAGAACTTATTGTTCTCAGGGGTTTTGGTGGATCTGAGGGGATTCGAACCCCTGACCCCCTGCATGCCATGCAGGTGCGCTACCAGCTGCGCCACAGACCCATTTCGGCCGCTTCGATCGCTCGAAGCAACCTGTTTAGATTACTACACAATCCGAAATGTTCCGAATCGAGCGGCAACCCGGGGGCTACTCAGCCGAGGCTCGCACCGGCTCAGCGATAGGAATGACCGGGCAGTCCTTCCAGAGGCGCTCGAGCGAGTAGTACAGTCGCTCTTCCTCGTGGAAGACGTGCACGACGAGGTCGCCGAAGTCGATGAGGATCCAGCGGCCTTCGGAGCGGCCCTCACGCCGAAGCGTCTTGTGGCCTGCTGCGTTGAGCTGGTCCTCGATCTCACCGGCGACCGCCATGACGTTGCGCTCATTGCGACCCGTCGCGATGAAGAAGATGTCGACAAACGGCAACGGCTCGGAGACGTCAAGGGCGACGAGGTCCTCGGCACCCTTGTCCTGCGCTGCCGCTACGGCGATGTTCAGTTGTTCGATGGTTGATTCACGTGCTGTCACTGGGAAGTGGCCTTTCTGGGGGCTATCGCGACTGGAAAGCGCCGGCCGCGATACCGACGATGATGACCGACAGCACGGCGACAGCCAGCACGCCGGCGGTGATCGCCAGAATGAGGAGGAGTCGATTGCTGCGGGCAGGAGCTGGAGGGGTAATCACATCGCGCGTAGCGGTGTGTGTCGACACAGCGCGGCTGGCGGAGACCGGTGTCCCCGCAGTGGCCGGCCGTGCTTCGTCTTCTTCGTCGAACATCGAATCGATGTCGGACCTGTCGAAGCCACTCGGGTGTTTGCCCGTGGAGCCTGTGCCGGTCGAGATGTCGATCGAGCCGGTGATAACAACGCCGCCCTGTGCCGTGAGCGGTCCGGTGAAGGGGTCCCCTGTCGGCATGGATGGCAAGATCAGCGAGCTGGTCCCGACGCCGTTGCCGGCTTCCTCGAGGCCGCGGGCGATGATCTGGTCGAAGGGCTGCTCGAGTTCGGTGTCGATCTCGCTGAGGACGGGAGCCGGGCGTTCGCTAACCGCTTCACCGAAGTTACTCGCGAGCTGCGGCTCGTCGTCATCGTTGGTGTCCGACGCCGAGCTGTCTTCCGAGTCATCATCGACGATCGGGAGGCCGAACGACGTGCGCTTCTTTGCCGGGGCCTCGTCGTCACTCTCACTGACAACGACAATTCCCGGAGTCTCGTGGTCGACCACACCGGCCCGGGCAGCGGATGCCGGAACGAACGACGGCAGGCGGGACGACTTTGGCGCTCCCCCCGACTGGTCTGATGCTGCGGCCTTGCGAGCCCGAGGCTTCCGGTCCGGTCTGGCATCCGCATCGTCGTCGACCGCATCGTCGTCGACTGGAGCGCTGTCTACTGGCGCACTCTCTACTGGAACGCTGTCTACTGCCTCGTCGTCTACCTGCTCGTTGTCGACCGCGTCATTCTCGACGTGCTCGTGCTCGGCAGGCTTGTTGCTCGCGGGCGCTTTCCCACCAGGCCGGGCATCGCCGGGTTCGACGAGTGGCGGAATGATGGTGACGGATGCCGTCCGCACGCGTTCGAGGTCACGCGCCTGGCGCCGGGTCAGCTGCGACCCTTCGGCTGCGGCGCGCTCAAGCGCTGCAACTTCCTCCGTCGTCAACGACGGTTCGGCGCGGGCCTCGGGCTGCGAGCCGGACACGTCGGGTATCGCCCCACCTGACATGGGAGTCGTGGTGGAGACGCGACGTGATTTCGTTTCGGGGGTCACGTCTGTCGTTCGCTGCTGCTCACGCAGCTGGCGACGAGAGAGCGGTTGCTCGTCGGGCAGCGGGGTCATGCAATACTCCGATACAGGTGGTGTTTGGTGATGTACTGAACGACACCGTCGGGAACCAAATACCAGACCGGGAATCCCCGGCTCACCCGGCTCCGACAGTCGGTCGACGATATCGCCAGGGCCGGAACTTCCAACAAGCTTACGTCTTGAGGCGGTAATCCCGAAACGCTGAGCGGATGTCCCGGTCGACTCACAGCCACGAAGTGGGCGAGAGACCAGAGCTCCTCGACGTCTTTCCAGTTAAAAATCTGGGCAACGGCATCCGCACCGGTGATGAAGAACAGTTCAGCATCGGGGCGGTTCCGGTGGATGTCGCGAAGCGTGTCGATCGTGTAGGTCGTGCCTTCGCGGTCGACATCGACCCGGCTGACGGTGAACCTGGGGTTCGACGCAGTCGCGATGACCGTCATGAGATAACGGTGCTCGGGCGGGGTGACGACGTTCTTGTGCCACGGCCTGCCCGTCGGCACGAAGATGACCTCGTCGAGGTCGAACGACTGGGCAACCTCACTGGCGGCGACCAGGTGGCCGTTGTGGATGGGATCGAATGTTCCACCCATGACGCCTACTCGTGGCCGGCGCGACGCGACTGCCATTGTGGGGCTAGTGACCGTGTCCGGGTTCTGCCGCGGCTTGTCCCGAGGCCTTCGCGCTGTGGCGGTTTGCGACATCGCGGTAGCTGAACGTCGCGACGCCGAGGAAGATGAAAACAATGAGAGCAATGACGCCGTACATCCAGGTGGGCATAGGCAGCTCCACGTGTGATACTGCTTCGGCGAGAAGGGTCGTCGCATACGACATGTGTGCTCCATTCAGTTCCGGCGGGGTGGCCACGCCACCATTCAGTCTAACGACTATCCGCGCACCTGACCGGTACCCCGGACCGTCCACTTCGTGCTTGTCAGTTCGGAGACACCCATCGGGCCCCTGGCGTGGAGCTTCTGCGTTGAAATTCCCACCTCTGCGCCGAAGCCGAACTCACCACCGTCGGTAAACCGCGTCGACGCGTTCACCATCACCACAGCTGAGTCCACTTCAGCCAGGAACCGCTCGGCGTTCGACACACTCTCGGTGATGATCGATTCGGTGTGCCCTGTGGAGTACTGGCTGATGTGGTCGATTGCCTCGTCGAGGTCGTCCACGACCCTGACAGAGATGTCGAGGCTCATGTGCTCCGTTGCCCAGTCCTCCTCCGTCGCAACGAGGGCATCCGGCCAGATGGCACGCGTCGCATCGTCGGCGTGGATGGTGACCCCGGATTCCGTCAACCTGGCGAGAACGCCGGGCAGCAGCCGGTCAGCGGCTGCAGCGTGCACCAGAACGGTCTCGACGGCGTTGCACACGCTCGGCCGCTGCACCTTGGCGTTGTGCACGATGTCCGTTGCCCAGTCCTCCCGAGCCGACTCGTCGAGGTAGATGTGGACGACGCCAGCCCCGGTTTCGATCACAGGAACCCGCGACTCGGTCACGACCGCCTGGATGAGTGATGCACTCCCCCGCGGAACGAGAACGTCGACGAGGCCGCGCGCCTGCATCAGCCGCGTCGCGCCGTCCCGACCGAACTCATCGATGGTCTGCGCGGCGCCCGACGGCAGACCGACCGAGCCGAGGGCATCCTGAATGACCTCAACGAGCCTTCCGTTCGTGTTCTCCGCAGCGGAACCGCCGCGCAGAACCACAGCGTTACCGCTCTTGATCGCGAGTGCAGCGATGTCGATAGTGACGTTGGGCCGCGCCTCGTAAATCGCCCCGACGACACCGAACGGCACCCGGATCTGATCGATGCGCACACCGTTGGGCAGGCGTGATCCTCGCACGCTCTGTCCGATCGGGTCGGTCAGTGCCATGATTTCGCGGATCGCCACAGCGAGGGCATCCAGTCGGCTCTCGTCCAGGCGCAGCCTGTCCAGCAGCCCGACGGCGAGACCGTTTGCGCGTCCGTTCTCGAGGTCCTTCGCGTTCGCGGCGAGGATCTTCTCGCTTGCCTGGGAGAGCCCGACGGCCATCGCTTCGAGGGCGGCGTTTTTCAGATCACCGGATGCCGTTGCCAGCACGCGGGATGCGTCGCGTGCTCGGAGGAGGCGCTCGTCGAACGACACCCCGTGGCCGGGATCGGCGAGTGAGCTCGCGGTGGACGAAGCAATGTCTACGGCAGCGGTGTCGGTCATAAGACCGATATTAGCCAGCCGCGGGCGTACGTTCGACCCGTTCGGCCGGCACGAACCACGTTCCGACGGCTTCACCGTTCAAAGCGCGAGCAACATTGCCCGCCGACGTGATGAGAACACCGGCTCCCGCATCGGCGGCGAGCCGGGCCGCTGACACCTTGGTGGAGGCTCCCCCGGTCCCGACGCCGACAGCGCCGGCGCCCCCGAACGTGACACCGGTGAGGGCGTCTCCGCGCTCCACCCGGCTGATCGGTTCGGCGCCGGCCTCAGCTGGCGGCTTCGTGTAGAGCGCATCCACGTCGCTGAGCAGCACCAGCGCGTCGGCGTTGATGAGGATCGACACGAGCGCGGCGAGCCGATCGTTGTCACCGAAACGGATCTCGTGGGTTGCCACTGTGTCGTTTTCGTTGACGATGGGAAGGATCCGGAGCGCGAGCAACCGCTCCATGGCGCGCTGGGCGTTCGACCGGTGAGCATCGTTCTCGAGGTCACCAGCGGTGAGCAGCACCTGCCCGGCCACGATGTCATAGCGGTCGAGGCTGTCCTGGTAGCGGTAGATGAGCACGTTCTGCCCCACCGCAGCGGCGGCCTGCTGGGTGGCGAGGTCGACCGGCCGGTTGGTGAGCGCCAGGTACGGCATCCCGGTCGCTATTGCGCCGCTCGAGACGAGGACAATCTCGGCACCCCGCCCGTGGGCAGTAGCGAGCGCGTCGACGAGCGGCGCAATCTGGTCGGCGTTGTCACCGCTGATCGACGATGAGCCCACCTTGACGACTACCCGCCTGGCCGAAGCCAGGTCGGACCGATCAGCTACCGCCATGACCTATTTTTCTCCCTCGGCACTGGCTGCTTCTGCGGCCGCACGTTCTTCTTCTTCGTACTGGTCACGCCACAGCCCGGCTTCCCGTTCGCGGACCATCTCGGCACGCGCTTCGGTTTTCGCGTCCATCCGCTCGAAGTACTCCTCGCGGCGCTGGTTGCGGGTCGGGCGGTTGTTCGCGTCGAGCCTGGCATCGAGTCCACGAGGGGTCGTGATCATCTCGGCGGACGAGGTCAGCGTCGGCTCCCAGTCGAAGACCACACCATTGTCTGAACCGATGATGACCGTGGATCCACCGACGGCGCCGGCCTTGAACAGGCCGTCTTCGACGCCGAGCTTCGCGAGGCGGTCGGCGAGGTAACCCACTGCTTCGTCGTTCGTGAAGTCGGTCTGCTGCACCCAGCGCTCGGGCTTGGCGCCGCGCACACGGTAGATGTTGCCGAAGCTGCCACCCTCGACGGTGACCGTGAACTTCGACTCGTCCACGGGACGGGGGCGGATGACGATGCGGGGGTGAGCCGCTTCGTGCTCGGCCTTGGCCTTGCGTTCGGCCTCGACGAGGTCGCCGAGCGCGTAGGAGAGCTGGCGCAGCCCTTCGTGGCTGACCGTCGAGATCTCGAAGACGCGGTATCCGCGGGCTTCGAGCTCCGGCTTGACCAGCTCGGCGAGCTCCTTGCCCTCTGGCACGTCGACCTTGTTGAGCGCGATGAGCTGCGGACGCTCGAGAAGCGGCGTCTGGCCCTCGGGTACCGGGTACGCGCCGAGCTCACCGAGGATGATGTCGAGGTCACTGATCGGGTCACGGCCCGGTTCGAGGGTCGCGCAGTCGAGGACGTGCACGAGGGCTGAGCAGCGCTCAACGTGGCGGAGGAATTCGAGCCCGAGGCCCCTGCCCTCACTCGCGCCCTCGATGAGTCCCGGGACGTCGGCGACGGTGTACCGGATGTCGCCAGCCTGGACAACGCCGAGGTTCGGGTGCAGTGTCGTGAACGGGTAGTCCGCGATCTTGGGCTTGGCCGCGCTCATCGCGGCGATGAGGCTCGACTTTCCGGCTGAGGGGTAACCGACGAGCGCAACGTCAGCGACGACCTTGAGCTCGAGGGTGAACGACCCCTCCTGGCCGAGCGTGCCGAGCAGAGCGAACCCGGGAGCCTTCCGCTTGGTGGTCGAGAGAGCCGCGTTGCCGAGGCCGCCCTGTCCACCCTGCGCGATGACGTAACGGATGCCCGGCTCGGCGAAGTCGATCAGTTCGTTGCCATCGGCGTCCTTGACGACGGTTCCGACCGGGACGGGCAGTTCGAGTTCTTCACCCGTCGTCCCCGCGCGGTGGTCGCCCATGCCTGGGCCACCGTTCGGTGAGCTCCGGTGCGGTGACCGGTGGTAGTTGAGAAGCGTCGTGACCTGCGGGTCAGAAACGAGGACGATGTCGCCACCGTTACCGCCGTTTCCACCATCGGGTCCGGCTAACGGCTTGAACTTCTCCCGACGCACAGACACGCATCCGTTACCGCCGTTTCCAGCACGCAGGTGCAGTGTCACCTGATCGACGAATGTGGCCACGAGAGCCCTCCAAATTAGTTTGTTCTTCTACATAAAAAACTCAGGGGCGAGCCGAAGCTCGCCCCTGAGACACATCGAACTGATGCCTATTCGGCAGCTGCCGTCACGATGTTGATGACCTTACGGCCGCCCTTGGCGCCGAATTCGACAGCTCCTGCCTCGAGGGCGAAGAGCGTGTCGTCACCGCCGCGTCCGACGTTGACGCCGGGGTGGAAGTGCGTGCCGCGCTGGCGAACGATGATCTCGCCTGCTGAGACAACCTGACCGCCAAAGCGCTTCACGCCGAGGCGCTGTGCGTTGGAGTCGCGACCGTTGCGAGTGGAACTCGCGCCCTTTTTGTGTGCCATCTCTGTTCTCCCTCAGGCTTACTTGATGCCGGTGATCTTGACGCGTGTGAGCTCCTGGCGGTGCCCCTGACGCTTCTTGTAACCGGTCTTGTTCTTGAACTTCTGGATGTGAATCTTGGGGCCGCGGAGGTTCTCGATGAACTCAGCCGTGACTGTGACCTTCGCGAGCGACTCGGCGTCAGTGGTGATCTTGTCACCGTCGACGAGAAGAACAGCGGCCAGTTCGACCTTGCCGTCCTTGATGCTCTTGACGCGGTCCATCGTCACAATGGTGCCGACCTCTACCTTTTCCTGCCGACCACCGGCGCGCACTACTGCGTAAACCACTTCTCGTACCTACTTCTCTTGGGAGCCTGTGCTCCGAGTTGAATCTGTCAAGGAATATTCACTGTGCGGTAGACCCCAGCGGGAAGGGAGGTCAAGCTGACAGAAAACCATGGGCAAAACGCGGGATAAGCCAACGTGCACCAACAGGAAACTTTACTTGATCACACCCGATCTCACAAATGCACGCCCAGCCGTGTCGCAATTCGTAGACTTCAGGTCATGACCGTGCTCATCGACACTCCGTTATGGCCGGCCCACAACACACTCTGGTCCCACCTCATCAGCGACGTTTCTCTCGACGAGTTGCACGCGTTCGCCGCTCGTCACTCACTCCCCCGGCGCAGCTTCGACCTGGACCATTACGACGTGCCACAGGAACGCTTCGACGAACTGGTCGCCGGTGGTGCGGTACCCGTAAGCGCGAATGTTCTCGTCCGTCGGCTGATCGAGAGCAACCTCAGGGTGACGGCGAAAGAACGCAAACGGCGGTCGGCCCTCGGGTGAGGGGCGACCGCCGTTCGTCGTTACTGGCTACTCAGCGGCCGGCGCGGATGTTCCGGCGTCTGCGTCGTGAGCGACGGGAGTCCCGGTCAGGCCGGCGGTCGTCACCCGACGGCGGCGTGCACGGCCGGTGCCGGGAAGCTTGGGCTCCGGAAGCGCGTCGAGCACTGAGCCGAGGAGGTCCTCAGCGTCGCGCGGGTCGACTCTCTTCGCCTTGCGTGCGGGCTCGAGAGGGATGTCGAGGATCGACAGGGCATCCCGGGCTTCCGTGCGGGAAGCGGCAACCTGAGGCTCGGGGTCGGGCCTGCCGGAATCCGGCCTGTTCGTCTCCGGCCTGCTCGTCTCTGGCCTGCTCGTCTCTGGCCTGCTCGTCTCTACCCGGCTGGCAGGAGCCGAGCTCTCGGCACGCGCGTCAGGCGCAATGTCCTCGGTCTGGCCGGCTGAGCCGCCACCCGAGTTCCCCTGCGCCGACCCGGCGCCGCGGTTCTGGCCCTTCTGGTTCTTCCGGCGTTCGTTGCGTCGCTCGCTGCGTGACTCATTGCGTCGCTCGCTCGCAGCGGGCTGTTCCGTCACCTGATCGGCCGACGGCGCGTCGTCCGCGTGAGCAATGATCGTCGATGCGGCGATCTTCGCGAGGGCGTTCTTGGCGTCATCGGTGATGGCGTGTGTCGGGGCCTTCGGTGCCTGGCCGACGTTATTTCCTCCGCCGTTGCCGTTGGTGTTGCCACCGTTGCTGTTGCCGTTCGAAGTGCCGCCCTTGCCGCGACGCTTGGTCTCCGGCTGAGGGGTCTGGCGGTGCTTGACGATCGGGTCGTGGTGCACGATGACACCGCGGCCGGCACACACCTCGCATGGCTCACTGAACGACTCAAGCAGGCCAAGGCCCAGCTTCTTGCGCGTCATCTGAACGAGACCGAGCGAGGTCACCTCGGCGACCTGGTGCTTGGTCCGGTCACGGCTGAGGCACTCGATCAGTCGGCGCAGAACGAGATCCCGGTTGGATTCGAGCACCATGTCGATGAAGTCGACGACGATGATTCCACCGATGTCGCGCAGCCGAAGCTGGCGGACAATCTCCTCGGCGGATTCGAGGTTGTTCTTCGTTACCGTCTCCTCGAGGTTTCCGCCTGAACCGACGAACTTTCCCGTGTTGACGTCGACGACGGTCATTGCCTCGGTGCGGTCGATGACGAGCGATCCACCGGAGGGCAGCCAGACCTTGCGGTCGAGGGCCTTCTCGATCTGCTCGGTGATGCGGTACTCGTCGAAGACGTCCCGGTTGCCCTCGTAGCGCTCGACGCGCTCGAGCAGGTCGGGAGCGACACCACGCAGGTAGCTTTCGATGACTTCCTGCGCGTCATCGCCGGCGATGAGCATCTTCTGGAAGTCCTCGTTGAACACATCGCGGACGATCTTGATCAACAGGTCAGGCTCAGAGTGCAGCAAAGCTGGCGCCTGAACGCTCTCCATCTGCCGTGAAATCTCTGCCCACTGGTTGATCAGGCGATTGACGTCGAGCGTGAGCTGTTCCTCGGTCGCGCCCTCTGCAGCGGTGCGCACGATGACGCCGACGTTGTCAGGAAGCACTTCTTTGAGGATCTTCTTGAGGCGAGCACGTTCGGTGTCGGGCAGCTTGCGTGAGATGCCGTTCATCGAGCCGTTGGGCACGTAGACGAGGTACCGGCCCGGAAGCGAGACCTGGCTGGTCAGTCGAGCACCCTTGTGTCCGACCGGGTCCTTGGTGACCTGGACGAGAACACGATCGCCTGGCTTGAGCGCCAGCTCGATGCGGCGCGGCTGGTTTCCGGTCTCTGCGGCGTCCCAGTCGACTTCGCCCGAGTACAGCACGGCGTTGCGTCCGCGTCCGATGTCTACGAAGGCTGCTTCCATGCTTGGCAGCACGTTCTGCACGCGCCCGAGGTAGACGTTCCCGATGAGGGATGCCTCTTCGTTACGGGCGACGTAGTGCTCGACGAGCACGCCGTCCTCGAGTACACCGATCTGAATCTTGTTGCTCTTCGAGCGGACGATCATCGTGCGGTCGACTGACTCACGACGGGCGAGGAACTCTGCCTCGGTGACAACCGGGCGGCGGCGGCCGGCATCGCGGCCGTCGCGTCGTCGCTGCTTCTTCGCTTCGAGGCGCGTCGAGCCCTTGATGCGCTGCGGCTCGGTGATCTGCTCGACCTCACGCGGCTGTTCCCTGGGCTGCCTGACCTTGACTACCGTGTTGGCCGGGTCGTTCTGTCCCGACCGGCGTTCGTCGCCCGATCGGCGGCGTGCGCGCCGGCGGACCGTCGACGGCTCGTCATCCTCGTCGTCGTCATCGTCGATCGCGTCGTCGCGATAGTCGCGCGCGGGGAGCGGCTTGACGTCGGGTGCCTGGAAGAACAGCGCTGTCGTCGGCGCTGTTGAGTATGCGGCGAAGATTCCGGGCGCCGTGCTCTCCGCGGTCTTCGCGGGCTCGGCCGCGTCTGCCGCTGGCTCCTCGGCAGCAGACTCGTCACCGGCCTGAGTCGGTTCCGCGACAGTAGCGGAACCGACGGGGGCTGCGGACGGGGCTGCGGACTCCGTATCGCCTGCAGCATCCTCGGCGGCCACAGGCTCTGCGTCGGATGACGCCGCGTCCTCAGAGTCAGGACGTTGCGGTGCGTCTTCGGCGACCGGTTCGCTCGCTGCGGCATCCGGTGCCTGCGTGTCGGCAGTCGGCGCGTCGAAAGCCTGCGCCTCGAAGGCCTGGGTCTCGGAGCTTTCCGGCGCTACGCCCTCGCTGTTGGTTGATGTGTCGGCCGTGTTGTCAAAATTTTCATTCACCATTCCTGGTGCACTCCTCATCCGGCACGGCAGCCGCGCTGCCCATCCGGGAACTCTCGAGCGGTTTCTCGCTTTCGCGTACTCCCCGCAAATCCTGTACGTCCACGACCGGCCCTGTGGCTCTGGTCGCGTACCTTCTTTGTCGGCCGTACCCCTTCGAGTTGTGACCGACGAACACTTTTGTCTCAAACACTGGGCGAACGCTGTTTCATTACGAGCGCCGTGCCCAATAAGCCTTCTGTTGTACGACCCTAGAGCGCGGCCCTATGGTCGTGCTCTCATTATCGCACGGCAGGCGCGTTCAGAGCGATTCTCCGGCTCGCGCCGCACCGCACTGTGTCGTTCTCTCGAAAGGTGTGTCGCGAAGAGCCGTGCTCCGACACAAACGGTCACTCGCGCCGCCCGCGGGCGTGCTCGGACACAAACGGTCACACTTCTCTCGAAAGTGCAGCCCTCCCTGTCCGAGCGGCGACTGAACAGCAATTTGTGGCCGAGCATGCGGATGCCGCCACGGCCAGCCTCAGTGTCGTACCCTCGAACCGTGAGCCGCGACGAGACCAACACCCGACCGACTGTCCTCGCTGTCTTTCTCATCCTCGCGGGCATCATCGGTGAGATTGCTGCCTTCGCCCTCACCGTCGAAAAGATCCACACCCTGTCATCGCCCGGCGAATCGCTCTCGTGCGACTTCAGCGTCCTCGTGCAGTGCGGCGCCAATCTCGAGTCCTGGCAGGGCTCTGTCTTCGGGTTTCCCAACCCGCTGATCGGGCTCGTCGGCTGGGCCGCACCGATCGTCGTCGGCGTCGGAATACTCGCCGGAGCTCGTTTTGCGCGCTGGTACTGGGCGCTGTTCAACCTGGGGCTGGCCGGCGCCCTCGCCTTCGTGATCTGGCTGATCTCCCAGAGCATCTTCGTGCTCGGCACCCTCTGCCCGTGGTGCATGGTCACCTGGTCGGTGACCATCCCCGCGTTCCTCGCCGTCACCCTCTACAACCTCAAAGCCGGGAATCTCCCTGCGCCCGCCGGCGTGCGCCGGGTAGCCACGGCTCTGTACGGCTGGCTCGTGCCGCTCACCCTGGCCTGCTACCTGATCGTCGCCGTGATCGCCCAGATGCGCCTCGACGTCCTGCAGCACCTCTAAGCCGCCCTCTCCCCCGTGGCTACCGGCCGGTCGCAGACCCCGGTGACAGCGCCGTGACAGAAAAACAGCGAGGCGCCCGTTTCCGGGTCGCCTCGCTGTTTGAGGTAATCGGGTTACTTGAACCAGAGCGCGAGTTCGCGCGCCGCCGACTCGGGGCTGTCTGACCCGTGAACCAGGTTCTGCTGAACCTTCAGGCCCCAGTCGCGACCGAAGTCGCCACGGATGGTGCCGGGAGCCGCCGTCGTCGGGTCCGTCGTGCCCGCGAGGCTGCGGAAGCCCTCGATCACGCGGTCACCGGCGACGCGAATGGCGACGATGGGACCTGACAGCATGAACTCCACGAGCGGCTCGTAGAACGGCTTGCCCTCGTGCTCGGCGTAGTGCGCGGCGAGAACCGATCGGTCGGGCTGAACGAGACGGATGTCGACGAGCGAGTAGCCCTTCGCCTCAATACGCGCGAGGATCGCTCCGGTCAGGTTGCGTGCGACACCGTCCGGCTTGACCAAAACGAGTGTTTCTTCAACTGCCATGTGTTTCGTCTCCCAATTGCGCTGCGGCGGCTTTTTCGCGGTCGATCCGACCGCCAGCCACCATGGAGTAAACCCACATGCCGGCAAAAAGCGCACCAATAATGAACATGATCGGCACCAGGATGCCGGTAGCAACGATAACGCCTTGCAGCACCCAGCCCGCAATGATGCCCCAGCGGTAGCGGAGGCCGGCGAGTGCCACCAGGATCGCGACACAGATCGCGGCGCCGCCCCCGAGGGCGACCGGCGCCGGCAGGACCTTGAGCCCGAAGGCCACCAGCGCGGCGAGGAACATCACAATGAGTTCAAAGCCGAGGACGATCGACGCGAGGGACTGCCTCACGCTCTGCCGCTGTCTTCTCATGACTTCTTCCACTCTCCGGCTTCGGCCAGCTCGATGACCTCTCCGGCGAGAACGACGGAGCCGGTGACGACGACGAGCCTCGACGGGCCGTCATTCGCCCATTCGCGTGCGGCGAAGACCGCGTCTTCCACGGTGTCGTAAGCGTGAACGAGTCCAGGATCCGCAACAGCCGCCGCCCGCCGGGCGAGAGAAGCGACCGGGATGGACCGTTCGGACGACGGTTCGGTCACGTGGATGCGTGCCGCGATCGGCGCAAGCACGGAGAGGATTCCCTCGGCGTCCTTGTCTCCGAGCACACCGACGACGAAGACGGTCTCGGCGAAGTCGAAGTACTTCCCCAGCGCAGCGGCGAGTGACCGTGCGCCGTGCGGGTTGTGCGCCGCATCGATGAGAACCGTCGGCTCGATGCCGACGAGCTGGAGCCGACCGGGTGTAGTGATCTCCGAGAGTCCCTCCACGAGTGGGTCCATCGAGAGCGGCTGGCTGCCGTCACCGAGGAACGTCTCGACCGCGGCGATGGCGACTGCCGCGTTCTGACCCTGGTGGTCGCCGTAGAGCGGCAGGAAGAGATCGTTGTACTCCCCCGCCCGTCCGCGCACGCTGATCACCTGGCCGCCGACGGCGACATGATCTGCCGTCAGCGCGAAGTCGACGTCCTGGGCGATGACGGGGGCCTCGTCCCGTTCCGCCGCCTTCAGGATTTCTGCCATGGCATCGGGATGCTGCACGGCGGTGACGACCGTCGCGGCCGGCTTGATGATGCCCGCCTTGGTTCGCGCGATCTCGGCAATGGTCGAACCGAGTCGGGCAACGTGGTCGAGATCGATCGGGGTGAACACGGCGATCTGCGCATCAGCGACGTTGGTGGAATCCCACTCGCCGCCCATCCCGACCTCGATCACACCGACGTCGATCGGCGCGTCAGCGAAGCTCGCGTAGGCGAGCACGGTGAGTACTTCGAAGAAGGTCAGCGGCACGTCACCCGCGTTTTCGAGCTCGAGGTCGACCATCTCGACGTACGTCCGAATGTCTTCCCAGTTCCGGGCGAGGGCCTCGTTCGAGATCGGCTCACCGTCGATGACGATGCGCTCGTTGAAACTCACGAGGTGCGGACTCGTGAAGAGTCCGGTCCGAAGCCCGTAGGAACGGAGAATCCCCTCGATCAGGCGGCTCGTGCTCGTCTTGCCGTTGGTTCCGGTGAGCTGGATGATCGGGAACGCGCGTTGCGGGTCGCCGAGCAGGTCTAGCACCCGGCGGGTAGGCTCCAGCCGCGGTTGAGGAGCCTGTTCGCCCGTGCGGGCGAGCAGGTCCTCGTAGACGGCCTGTCCTTCATCGGCAAATTCGTCGTCAATCTCAGACATTGATGCTCCTGGTTGCTCGGCGAACGGCCACGATGAACGATCCCGCGTTGGCGAACTGTCCCTTGGCGAACACCTGGTAGAACTCCGGCTCGTCGTCGAGCAGCTCGGGGAGCCACTCCGCCGGCGTGCCGGCGCGACGGGCCTCGTCGACCTCGGCGAACGCGTGGATCGAGGTGGTCGTCGCGAGCGTCTCCGCCGCGATGTCGACCTCGGTGACGAAGGTCACGGCATCCGCGTCTTCGGGGCTCTCGAAGACGAGACCGAGGCGGATGCGGTCGCTCACGTCGAATCCGGCGGCCTTGCGGGTGTCCTGCACGGCACGAACGACATCCCGAGCGAGACCCTCGGCCTCGAGTTCGGGGGTCGTGTGCGTGTCGAGCAGCACGAATCCCCCGCCGGGCAGCAGAGCGAGCGCCTGCTCGGCGCCACCCTCAACGGCGGCGGTTTCTAGAACAAGCTCGAATTCGCCGTCCTGGAGTTCGATACCGCCGGCGGTGACGACACCGTCGGTCTCGGACCAGTCCCCGGCGCGGGCTGCCTTGATCACGGTCTGCACGTTCTTGCCGAGACGCGGTCCGGCGGCGCGAGCGTTGACGGTGAGCTTCGACGTGATGCCGTAGTCGCCGGCGCTGGAGTCGGTGAGGGTGACAAACTCGACGTTCTTGACGTTGACCTCATCGCGGAGGATGTCGCCGAACCGTTCCAGGTGGTCCGGGTCCGGTGAGACAACGGTGAGCGTCGCGAGCGGGAGACGCACGCGCCGACCCGCCTGCTTCCGGAGGGAGAGCACGGTTGAGCTGATAGCGCGGATGGCGTCCATCGACGCGACCAGCACATCGTCCTCATCGAAGGCGTTCAGGTCCGGCCAGTCCTCGAGGTGCACGCTGCGGCCACCGGTGAGGTCCTTCCAGATCCGCTCGGAGACCAGCGGGAGGAGAGGTGCGGACGCGCGCGTGATCGTCTCGAGCACCGTGTACAGCGTGTCGAACGCCTCGGTTCCGTTGCCGTTCTCGTCGACTCCGGTCCAGAATCGCTCGCGTGACCGGCGCACGTACCAGTTGGTGAGCACGTCGGCGAAGTCCCGGAGCGTCGCCGCTGCCAGGGTCGAGTCGAGGTTCTCGAGGTGAGTGCCGACCTCCTCCACGACGAGGCGGGTCTTCGCGAGAATGTACCGGTCGAGGACGTCGGTGGAGTCGGTGCGCCACGAGGCGTCGTATCCACCGTCGCGAGCCGTGTTGGCGTAGAGGCTGAAGAAGTACCACGTGCTCCACAACGGAAGCAGCATCTGCCTGACACCCTCGCGGATGCCCTCCTCGGTGACGATGAGGTTGCCGCCGCGCAGGACGGAACTCGACATCAGGAACCAGCGCATGGCATCCGAGCCGTCACGATCGAAGACCTCGTTGACGTCCGGGTAATTGCGGAGCGATTTGGACATCTTCTGGCCGTCGCTGCCGAGCACGATGCCGTGGCTGAGCACGTTCTTGTACGCGGGCCGGTCGAACAGCGCGGTCGAGAGCACGTGGAGGGTGTAGAACCAGCCGCGGGTCTGCCCGATGTACTCGACGATGAAGTCGGCCGGGTTGTGCGAGTCGAACCACTCACGGTTCTCGAACGGATAGTGCACCTGGGCGAACGGCATCGAGCCGGAGTCGAACCAGACGTCGAGGACGTCGGTGATGCGCCGCATGGTCGACTGCCCGGTGGGGTCGTCGGGGTTCGGGCGCGTCAGCTCGTCGATGTACGGCCGATGCAGGTCGGTCGGGCGAACGCCGAAGTCCTGCTCGAGCTCGTCGAGCGACCCGTACACGTCGATGCGGGGATACTCGGGGTTATCGCTCTTCCACACGGGGATCGGTGATCCCCAGTAGCGGTTGCGGCTGATCGACCAGTCACGGGCGTTGCCGATCCACTTGCCGAACTGGCCGTGCTTGACGTTGTCAGGCACCCAGTTGATGTCTTCGTTGAGGTCGACCATCCGGTCGCGGAATTCGGGCACGCGGATGAACCAGCTCGACACCGCCTTGTAGATGAGCGGGTTGCGGCAGCGCCAGCAGTGCGGGTACGAGTGCTCGTAGCTCGCTTGGCGGAGCAGGCGTCCCTCAGACTTGATCAGCTGGGTGAGCGGCTTGTTGGCGTCCGACCACAGCAGCCCCGCGACATCCGTCACCGCGGGCAGGAACTTTCCGCCGTCATCGACAGAGATGATGACCGGGATGCCTGCTGCCTCGCAGATCTTCTGGTCTTCTTCACCGTACGCCGGCGACTGGTGCACGATGCCGGTGCCGTCTTCGAGGGTGACGTAGTCGGCGACGAGGATCCGCCACGCGTTCTGCATGCCGTACTCCTCGACATCCGAGTAGTAGTCGAAGAGACGGTCGTACGTGACGTCTTCGAGCTCGGACCCGATCAGCGTCCGCGAGACGGCCGCGAGGGCGTCCTCGGCGGAGTCGTAGCCGAGTTCCTTCGCATAGTTGCCGACGAGCGCCGTTGCGAGCAGGTACTGCCCGCCAAGCACCTCGGTGAGGCCGGCGTCGTCTCCGGCTTTCTCGCGCAGCACAGTGGCATCCGGTGTTCCGTGCGGACCGGCGGGCACAACCGCATATTCGATGTCGGGTCCGACGGCCAGCGCGGCGTTGGTCGGCAGGGTCCACGGCGTCGTCGTCCAGGCCAGCGCGCGCACGCCGGTGAGGCCGAGCGACTCGGCCTTGATGCCGACGAGCGGGAAGGTGACGGTGACCGTCTGGTCCTGGCGCATCTTGTAGACGTCGTCGTCCATGCGGAGCTCGTGGTTCGACAGCGGAGTCTGGTCGCGCCAGCAGTACGGCAGCACGCGGTAGCCCTCGTAGGCGAGCCCTTTGTCGTGCAGCTGCTTGAACGCCCAGATGACACTCTCCATGAAGGTGATGTCGAGCGTCTTGTAGTCGTTGTCGAAATCGACCCAGCGAGCCTGGCGGGTGACGTACCGCTCCCAGTCCTCGGTGTACTTGAGCACCGCGTCCTTCGCGGCGGCGTTGAACGCGGCGATGCCCATCTCTTCGATCTGGGCCTTGTCGGTGATGCCGAGCTGACGCTCCGCCTCGAGTTCGGCGGGCAGTCCGTGGGTGTCCCAGCCGAAGCGGCGGTGCACCTGCTTGCCACGCATCGTCTGGAAGCGCGGGAAGAGGTCCTTCGCGTATCCGGTGAGCAGGTGGCCGTAGTGCGGCAGGCCGTTCGCGAACGGCGGACCGTCGTAGAAGACCCACTCATCGGCGCCCTCGCGCTGGGCGACGGATGCCTCGAAGGTTCCGTCGTTCTTCCAGAACTCGAGGATCTGGTTCTCGATGTCGGGGAACTTCGGCGAGGGGGTCACGCCGAAGGCGGACCCGGCGTTCGGCGAATCGTCGTTCGACTTGGGGTAAGGCATTTTTCTCCCGGCAGGTTCAGTGTTCACCTGCGAGGGCGGATCGTTTCCGATCCGCGGTACCACCTCGCTTGCCGCTTGTGACGGCCGCTCGTTCATTGGCTGTGACGGGCCAGCCCCGTTCGGTTCTACTGGGCTCCGCAGGTGCACGGTGCTGTTCTTCCGAAGACTCCCCGGTGATGGCCGGTTCACAGTCGCTTCCTCAAGGATAGCGGGGAATTCCGGTCGCCGGGGAGTCAGGGCCTTTCGGCGTGGTGCGGATGCCGTCAGACGGCAGAGCGCGAGACGAGCGTCTGCATCACACGGGCGGCCGTCTCGGCGTCATCAACGGTCACGACGAGTCGTTTGCCGTTGCGTCTGGTGACCTCGATCGCCTCACCGGCGCGGAGGATGATTCCCGTTCGCCTGCCAGGGGCCACGCGCCAGCCCCAGCCACCGAAATCGGCTGTCGGGTTGACCTGGACGACCCGGACCTCGGCGACGTCACTCGCAGGAATGCTGACCTGAGGCCAGCCCAGGATCCCGCGGACGGTGAAACCACGTCGGTCTGCGCGCACGCGCCAGAACGACATCCCGACCGACAGGAGCAGAACGAACACGGCGAGAGCGAGAGGGTAGGTGGCGTCGGATGGGGAGGTGAACGCCGTCGCGAGAGCGATACCGACAGTGAGCACGACGACTGCACCCAGCAACACGACGACGCCGCCGGAGATCCGGACCGTTCGCGACCAGTAGACGCTCTCCGCAGGTGCAAGATCGAGCGGCTCGACCGCTGTCTCCTCGTCGAAGTCCGCCGGTACTGCCCTGGGCAGGATGAACCAGGCGATGGCAGCGGCAAGGACGCCGCCGAGGGCGCCGATGATCATCGGCGTCGCGATGTTCGGGGCGGCAGCCGCATCGTTCAGTCCGCGCTGGACGGCGAGCGAACCGATCACGCCGCTGGTCAGCAGGACACTCAGGAAGACTCGCGTGACAACAACGATCTTTTCGGTGCTGGTCAGGCCGCCGCGCTGGGGTGCGCCGCGGAGTGACAACCCGCTCGCCACAGTGACCCCGGTGACGATGGCCAGCGGCATCAGGATCATGATCCATACGCTCCCGAATCCGTCGGCACCGTTGCTGTCCCAGTGGATAGCAACGGGATCGGGGAGGTCCGGCAGCCAGGTCAGAGCGACGATTGCTCCGACCAGGGCGATGAGGATCGGGAGGATCACGCCGATGACCAGGTATCGGCGTCGGCCTGGCATCGTCTGGGGTGCGGTGGTCATCGAAGGGCCTCTCGGAGTAGTGCGGTTACGGTATCTGGACTGAGTTCGAGGATGCGGGCTTCAGCGACGACGGCGTCGATCGCGGCGCTGAGCTGTGAGTAGCGGGCGGCACGGTCGGTGACAACGGCGCCGCGCCCCCTCCGGAGGTCGACGAGACCTTCGTCGCGGAGCACCTGGTACGCCCTGAGGACGGTGTGCACGTTGATCTCGAGCGACTCAGCGAGTTCTCGAGCGGCCGGGAGCCGCTCCCCCGCTTTCACATCACCGGAGATGGCGGCGGCGCGGATGCTCGCGGCGAGCTGGTCAAACAGCGGTGTGGTCGACGACTGGTCGATTCGAAGGAGCATGTGTTCATCCTATAGTTCTATTTCCACTAGAACAAGTGGCAATCTCGCAGATTGCCGAACCCGCCTGCGACAATGGCCGGATGACCCGCGCCGATCCCTTCACCGACACCCGGCTCGTGCGAGACATTCGCCGCATCACCGACGTCGCAGTCCCGGCCGACCAGTGGCCGGCAACCATCCCCGCGATCGCTGCGGTCCTCGAGTCCGGGCTCCCGCTCGGAGACGGCGTCACGTTCCTCGTCGGTGAAAACGGCAGTGGCAAGTCCACCCTCATCGAGGCGGCGGCAGCGGCGTACGGTCTCGGACCGGAGGGCGGCACCATCAACTCGGCGCATGAGACCAGGCGCACGGAGTCGCCACTCGGCGACTGGATCTCCCTCGCCAGACGCCCCGGAGCAGCAAAGTGGGGCTTCTTCCTTCGCGCCGAGACGATGCACGGCTACTACACCTTCCAGGATTCACTCGAGGGCGGCCACGACTTCCACAGCATGAGCCACGGCGAATCGTTCCTCGCCGTGGCCGAGACCTACCTGACACGACCCGGCTTCTACTGCCTCGACGAACCTGAGGCCGCCCTGAGTTTCAGTTCGACCCTCGCGATGATCGGGGTGCTTGCCGATCTCGTTGCTAACGGCTCCCAGGTGCTGTGCGCGACGCACTCCCCCGTGCTCGCGTCACTTCCCGGCGCGACGATCTACGAACTCGGCGATCACGGCATCCGCCGCGCCAACTGGGAAGACCTCGATCTCGTCACCCACTGGAAGTCCTACCTCGATGCGCCGGGACGTTACCTGCGGCACATCCTCGACTGACCGCCAGACTCCGTCAGACCGCGTCGGCGAAACCCGCGCAGACCGGGCCCACGGCCTCGTCGACGTAATCGGCGAGAGGGCGCCTGGCGACACCGGCGTTCGCCCAGACGCCGGCTGCAGCCGCTGCCGCACCGAGCACCGCGAAGGCGATGGCCTGAGGCAGCAGCACTCCGGCGGAACCTTCCGTCCGGCGCAGAATGAAGTCACGGATGACGGCGCTCTGCTTCATCAGGCGACGGAGCCCGGATGCCTCGAGGTCCTCGCGGGTGCCCATGAGGTCGACCTGGGTCAGCGCCCACGGCACACGATCACCGGGATGCGACCGCGCGACACGCACGACCGCGTTGCGCACGGCATCCGTCACTGGCTCGGTCGCATCCGCCGCCGCGAGCTCATCGGCGAGCCGAGCGAGCGTCTCGTCGAAGTCGATCCAGAGCACGTCGGACTTGGAGCCGAAGTAGTTGAAGAACGTGTTGCGACTGACGCCGGCTCGCTGTGCGATCTGGTCGACTGTCGTCCCGGCGTAGGTCTGCTCGAGGAACAGCTCGGCGGCGGCCTCCTCAAGCGTGCGCTTCGATGATCGCCTCGGGCGCCCGACCTGCACAGTGTTCTCGGCCAATAGGTTCCTCCTCCCGAAAGCGTATCGACCCGAGGGCATACCGTCTCCACCGCCCGTCGATCGGGGTGGATCCAGCCGGGCGTCGACACCGGCTGCCACGTCAGGGCAATCGGGAAGAAATCAGGTACTAGGGTCGTTATTAGACCGCGTCCAATAAATCTGGGCGCCACGCTCGGGCCACCCGCATCGCGGCTTTGCCCTCGTCAAGGAACAGGCAATGCACTCACTCACCATCACCCGCGCGCGGCGCGGACTTGCGGCGGTCGGCTCGGCAGCCGTTCTCGCCCTTCTCATCACCGCCTGCCAGTCACCCGCGGCCGAACAGTCATCGACCCCGGTCGCCGGCGGAACCCTCACCTACGCCAGCGGAGACGCGGAACCCACCTGCCTCGACCCCCACGTCGGTGGCAACTACCCGCAGGCACTCATCGCCGGCCAGTTCCTCGACTCGCTCGTCTCGCGGGACTCGGATGGAACCGTCATCCCCTGGCTGGCCACCGAATGGTCGGCATCAGACGACGGCCTCAGCTGGGATTTCACTCTTCGTGATGACGTCAGCTTCACGGACGGCACCCCGTTCAACGCCGAGGCCGTCAAGGTCAACGTCGAGCACCTCAAGGATCCGGCCACTGAGTCGTCGACGGGCTACCTCGCACTCGGCAAGGTTGAGAGTGTCGAAGCGGTCTCCGACACCGTCGCGCGATTCACCCTGAGCGCGCCGGACAGCGCACTGCTCGAGTCCCTCTCGATGCCGTGGCTCGCCATCGAGTCGCCCGCGGGAATCGCCCGCGGCATGGAGGCGAACTGCCAGGCGCCGATCGGCACTGGGCCGTTCATCGTCGACGAGTGGGTTAAGCAGGACCACGTCTCACTCGTTCGCAATGACGACTACAACTCGCCGCCGGCCGACGCGAAGCACGAGGGCAAGGCATACCTCGAGGCGATCGAATGGCGCTTCATCCCTGACTCCGCATCGCGCTACGCCGCTCTGCAGGCCGGGCAGGTCGATGTTCTCGACAATGCGCAGCCGGACACGATCTCCGCAGCCGAGAAGACCACGACGCTCGCGCACATCGACGCACCGCGCCCCGGCGCCGCCAACCGCATCGAGCTGAACGCCGGTGCTGCACCATTCAGCGACCCCGCTGTCCGTGAGGCGTTCATCCGCGCCGTTGACGTCAATGACGGAATCGAGTCACTGTTCTTCGGCTCGGCGGAACGCTCATACTCGCCGCTGTCGAGCGCTGAGCCCGAAGGCTTCTCCGACGAGTCACTGTTCGACACCGATCTCGACGAGGCCAACGAATTGCTCGACTCCGCCGGCTGGACTGAACGGGATGCCGACGGCTACCGGGTCAAAGGCGGCGAGCGCCTCACTCTCGATTTCCCCGTCTCGACGAACCAGTCGATCCCCGCCGAGCAGTCGCTCTTCGAGCAGATCCAGGCAACGGCGAAGGACGCAGGGTTCGAGGTCAAACTGTCACTGCTCGACCTGTCGAGCTGGTACGGCGTCCTCGCTGAGAACAACTACGACCTCGTGAGCGCCCCGTACACGAAGGTCGGCCCTGACGTGCTGCGGATCCTGTACCACTCCGACGGAATCGTCCCGGCGCCGAGCGGATACTTCGCGAACCTCTCGCAGGTCAGCAACCCTGAGCTGGACGAGCTGCTGACCACGGCGAGTGAAACCTCTGATGACGGCGAGCGCGCCGCGCTCTACGACCAGGCGCAGGACATCATCCTCGGTGGCTTCCACATCCTCCCTCTCTACGACCAGCAGAACCACTTCCTGCTCGGCACACAGGTGAAGGATGCCCGCGCCATGCCGACGGTGTCGACGCCCACGTTCTATGACGCCTGGCTTGCCGGACAGTAAGCCGGCTGAGCGATCGAGGAGCCGGCGCTCAGTGCGCTGGCTCCTCGTCCGACTCGGCGGTGCTGCGTTCGTGCTCTGGTCGGTCGCGACGCTGACCTTCTTCGCGATCCGCCTGATTCCGGGAGACCCGGCGGAGGCGGTACTCGGCGGGCCCGGGTCACAGGCATCACAGGAGACCCTCGACCAGGTTCGACGCGACTACGGTCTCGATCTCCCCCTCGGCATCCAGTACCTCAACGCACTGGGCCGCTTGCTCAGGGGCGACCTCGGCACCTCCTACGCGCTTAAGGTCCCCGTCACCGAACTTCTCGGCGCCCAGCTCGGCGGTACGCTCCTCCTCGCTCTCGCGGCCCTCGCCCTCGCCTGGCTCGCTGCCCTCGGCCTCTCGCTCTGGTCGACCGGCGGCGGCCGCGTTGCGGCATCCCTCGGGCAGGGCATCGAACTCACGAGTGCTGCGCTCCCCCACTTCTGGCTCGCCACTGTCCTCATCGCCGTGTTCAGCACGAGCCTCGGCTGGCTCCCACCGGTATCGACGGGAGGGGCGACGGGACTCGTCCTCCCGACCGTGACGCTCGCCATTCCCCTCGCCGGGTTCCTCGCCCAGGTGATGCGCGAGACGCTGCTCGACACCCTCGACGCACCCTTCATCGTGTCGGCAAGGGCCAGGGGCGAATCGGAGCGGGGCATCCGTCTCCGCCATGCACTCCGCCACGCGAGCCTGCCGGCGATCAGCCTGTCCGGCTGGGCGCTGGGCTACCTCATCTCGGGCGCCGTCGTGGTCGAGACCATCTTTGCCAGGCCGGGACTCGGCCGCACCCTGCTGCAGGCGGTGACGCTTCGTGACGTGCCGGTGGTCACCGGTGTTGTCCTGCTGGTCGCCCTGGTCTACATCCTCATGACGATTCTGACGGATGCCGCCTCCCGGCTGGCAGATCCACGCCTGGCCAGTACGGAGGCAACGCGATGAGCGAACTCGACCTGAGGACCGCTGCGGCGAGCGCGGCACCCGCCCGTCGCGCCCGCCCGAGTGTCGGCGAAGTACTCGCCGGTCTCTTCGTTCTCTTCCTCATCGTGGCCACCGTGGCTCCCGGACTGCTCTCGTCATTCGACCCCAACGCCATCTCGGCACGCGACGCGTTCCAGGGCCCGTCGCTGGCTCACTGGTTCGGCACCGACGAGTCCGGGCGTGACATCTACAGCCGGGTCGTCACCGGAACCGCCACCTCCCTGCTGATTGGAGTGTCAGCAACGGCGATCGGCCTCGTTCTGGGGCTGGTCCTCGGTGTGCTCGCCGGGTTCGGCGGTCGCGTGCTCGACTTCACGGTGAACCGCACTATCGAGGTGCTCTTCGCGTTCCCCGGACTCCTCCTCGCTCTCCTCGTCATTGTCATCGCCGGGCCCGGCCCGGTGACCGCGACCATCGCGGTCGGCCTCTCCACCGCGCCCGGCTACGCGAGGATCATCCGCGGCCAGCTCGTCAGCATCCGTTCGTCTGCGTACGTCGAATCGGCACGGGTGCTCGGTCACGGGCCGTGGCGAATCCTCACCAGGCACATCCTGCCGAACGCCCTCGCTCCCCTCGCGGTACTCGCCACCCTCGGTGTCGGGCAGGCTGTTGTGTGGGCTGCCGCCCTCAGCTACCTGGGCCTCGGCGCACAACCGCCGGAGCCGGAATGGGGCGCCATGCTGTCCGCCGGGCGCACTTACATCGGTACCGCATGGTGGCTGACCGTGTTCCCCGGCCTCATGATCGTGCTCACCACCATCGCGACAACGGTGCTCGGCCGGAGCCTCACCCGACGAACGGCGGGCAACCGATGAACGATTCGCTCTCGACAAGCTCCGCGTCACCACTCCTCGACGTGGTGGGTCTCTCCGTCTCCTTCGGCGGCGTCCCCGTGGTCAGGGACATCTCCCTCAGCATCGGCCGGGGCGAGTGCGTTGCCATCGTCGGTGAATCCGGGTCGGGCAAGAGCGTCACCGCGAGGGCCCTGCTCGGCCTCGCCGGTCGCGGCTCCGAGGTCACTGCGTCGACGCTGACACTCGCCGGGCGTGACCTCACAGCGGCGAGCGAACGGGACTGGCGCGGCATCCGCGGGTCACAGGTCGGGCTCGTCCTCCAGGACGCGCTGGTTTCCCTCGACCCGCTGCGTCCCATCGGTCGCGAGATCGGCGATGCACTCCGGCTGCACGCGAACCTGTCGGCAACGGATGCCCGCAGTCGCGTTGTCGAGGTTCTCGCACGCGTCGGAATGCCGGATCCCGAGCGGGCGGTCTCCCAGCGTGCTGGCGAACTGAGCGGTGGTCTCCGCCAGCGCGCACTGATCGCCGCGGCTATCGCTTTGGATCCGCCGTTCGTGATCGCCGACGAGCCGACGACCGCCCTCGACGTCACCATCCAGGCACGCATTCTCGATCTGCTGGCCGAATTGCGGTCACGCGGAACGGGCATCCTGCTGATCAGCCACGACCTCGCCGTCGTGAGTGCCATCGCCGATCGCGTGCTCGTGCTGAAGGACGGCAGCGTTGTGGAGTCGGGAGCGACCCGGGAGTTGCTGACCCGGCCACGGGAGGAGTACACCCGACGACTCATCGCGGCGGTGCCCACCGATAAGCCGCGCCATACCCCGCTCGTCCCGGTTCAGGAGCCGGACATGACCAATGGGGGCATGAGCCGAAAGCCGATCCATGCCGCGGTCGCCCTCCCTGGAGACACAACACCTGAGACACCGGATGCCGCTCCCGCTGTCCTCGAGGCACGTTCGCTCGTGAAGACCTATCGGTCACCAGCGGGCCGGTTCCGCGCGGTGGACGGTGTGTCGTTCGCCCTGGCCCGGGGCGAGACGCTCGGCCTCGTCGGCGAATCCGGGTCCGGCAAGACGACGGTGGCCCGGCTGGTCCTCGCGCTGACTCCGGCGGACGAGGGCGCGGTGCTGCTCGACGGCACTCCGTTCTCCGCACTGAAGGAGCGGGAGCGGCGTCCACTCCGGCAACGGATCGGTGCCATCTACCAGGACAGCCTCAGCTCGTTCGATCCCCGACTCTCGGTGAGACGCATTCTCGACGACGCCATCGGCACGGCGCCTGCCACCGACCGGTCGACCGTCGATGAACTGCTCGACGCCGTCGGTCTGGCGAGGGGTGTTGCCGACGTGCGACCGTTGCTGCTCTCGGGTGGTCAGCGGCAGCGGGTGTCGATTGCCCGCGCGCTCGCGGCCCGGCCCGACGTCATTGTTTGTGATGAACCGGTCTCTGCGCTCGATGTCACGGTCCAGGCCCAGGTGCTCGACCTGCTCGATCGGCTGCAGGTCGAACGCGGGCTCAGCTATCTGTTCATCTCCCACGATCTGGGCGTTGTCCGGCACATGAGCGACCGGGTCGCCGTGATGAAGGATGGGCAGATTGTCGAGACCGGCGACGCGGCGACCGTGTTTGCCGACCCGCAGCATCCGTACACGGCACGCCTCGTCGCCGATGTGCCCCGGCTCCTGCCATCACACTGATTCGCGTGATCCATTCCGTGCCGGTTCGCCCGGCCGCTACGGTGTCGGTATGAAACCTCAGGCAGTCACCATCGGCATCCCGGTCCGCGATCTCCGGGCGGCTACCGCCTGGTACCAGACGGCGTTCGAGCTGGGTGAGCCCGACCTCGAACCGATGGAAGGGCTCGTCGAGTTCGACCTCGGCGCCTTCTGGCTGCAACTCGCGCTGTCGGCTGAGCTCGCCGGGAACGAGGGCATCTCGGTCAACATCAGCGTCGCTGACGCCACGGCACAGCGAGAGACGTTCGCTGCCAAGGGACTTGAGGTGAGCCCGTTGCAGCACATTGACGGCGTCGTTGATTTCTTTGAACTGACCGACCTCGACGGCAACAAGATTGGGTTTGTCACCGAGCTCGCCTGAGGTTCCGAATCGCTCGCGGAACCGCCGCTTCGCTCTGACGACCGCCCGTTTCCCTCGCCGGCGGGGTGGCCATCGGGTCACCCTCGGGGTGGCGTCGCGGTTCGCGCTGCCCCGGCTCCGCTACCATGGATAGTCCCCGACACTCAGGCACGTACACACGGTGCCGCCCATATTGAACCGGAGTTACCCATGACCTCGCACGTTCCAGACAAGCCCGCACTCGAGGGCCTCGAAGCGAAATGGGGTCCGGAGTGGGAGTCCCGCGGCACCTACAGCTTCAACCGTTCAGCCGCCCTCGACGGTGGCCGCGAGTGCGTGTACTCGATCGACACACCCCCACCGACGGCATCCGGTTCACTGCACATCGGGCACGTGTTCAGCTACACCCACACCGACGTCGTTGCGCGGTTCCAGCGCATGCGCGGCAAGCAGGTCTTCTACCCGATGGGCTGGGACGACAACGGTCTCCCCACCGAGCGCCGCGTGCAGAACTACTACGGTGTCCGCTGTGACCCGACGCTCCCCTACGACCCTGACTTCGTGCCGCCGTTCGAGGGTGGCGACAACAAGAGCTCCAAGGCCGCCGACCAGAAGCCGATCTCGCGACGCAACTTCATTGAGCTGTGCGAGACGCTGACGATCGAGGACGAGAAGCAGTTCGAGGCCCTCTGGCGCACGCTCGGCCTTTCGGTGGACTGGACCCAGTCGTACCGCACGATCGGCGCGGACTCGATCCGTTCCAGCCAGCTTGCGTTTGTGCGCAACGTTGCGCGCGGCGAGGCCTACCAGGCGATGGCGCCCACCCTGTGGGATGTCACCTTCCGTACCGCGGTCGCCCAGGCCGAGCTCGAGGACAAAGAGCAGCCGGCGGCCTACCACCGCCTCGCCTTCGCCAAGCCCGACGGCGGAACGATCGAGATCGAGACCACGAGGCCCGAGCTGCTTCCTGCGTGTGTCGCCCTCGTCGCGCACCCCGATGACGAGCGCTACCAGCAGTACTTCGGAACGACGGTGAAGACGCCGTTGTTCGGCGTCGACGTCCCCGTGCTCGCGCACCACCTTGCCGAGCCGGACAAGGGTGCAGGTATCGCGATGATCTGTACGTTCGGTGACGTCACCGACGTGGTCTGGTGGCGTGAACTCGACCTGCCGAACCGCACCATCATGGGTCGCGACGGTCGCATCATCAGCGAAGCACCGGATGTCATCACGAGCGAAGAAGGACAGGCCGCGTACCGCGAACTGGCCGGCAAGACAGTCTTCAGCGCCAAGCAGGCCGTTGTTGCCCTGCTCAAGGAGTCTGGTGAACTCATCGGAGACCCGAAGCCGATCACGCACCAGGTGAAGTTCTTCGAGAAGGGCGACAAGCCGCTCGAGATCGTCTCCACCCGTCAGTGGTACATCAAGAACGGTGCCCGCGATGAGGAGCTTCGTGCCCGCCTGATCGAACTCGGCAACGAGCTCGAGTGGCACCCCGACTTCATGCGCGTGCGCTACGAGAACTGGGTCGGTGGACTCACCGGCGACTGGCTGATTTCGCGCCAGCGCTTCTTCGGTGTTTCCATCCCGATCTGGTACCCGCTGGACGCCGACGGCAACCCGGTCTACGACTCCCCGATCGTTGCATCGGAAGAGTCGCTACCCGTCGACCCGTCGAGCGACACCGCCCCCGGCTACAACGAATCACAGCGCAATGCTCCCGGTGGCTTCATCGGCGAGCTCGACGTGATGGACACCTGGGCGACCTCCTCGCTCACCCCGCAACTCGCCGGTGGCTGGGAGCGTGACCCGGAGCTCTGGAACCTCGTCTTCCCGTATTCGGTGCGCCCGCAGGGCCAGGACATCATTCGGACCTGGTTGTTCTCGACCATGCTCCGTTCGGTTCTTGAGTACGGCGAAAAGCCCTGGGAGCACGCAGCCCTGTCCGGCTGGATCCTCGACCCCGACCGCAAGAAGATGTCGAAGTCGAAGGGCAACGTCGTGACGCCCGCCGACATTCTGGAGAAGCACGGTTCGGATGCTGTGCGGTACTGGGCAGCATCATCTCGCCTCGGTACGGATGCCGGCTTCGACCCGCAGAACCCGACCCAGATCAAAATCGGTCGTCGTCTCGCGATCAAGGTGCTCAATGCGTCCAAGTTCATCCTGAGTTTCGAATCAGCGGCCGATGCGGCCGTGACCGAGCCTCTGGACCTGAGCATGCTCGCGACTCTGCGTACGGTTGTCGCTGACGCGACCACGGCGTTCGAGTCCTACGACCACGCCCGTGCGCTTGAGACCGCCGAGTCGTTCTTCTGGACGTTCTGCGACGACTACCTCGAGCTGGTCAAGGAGCGTGCGTACGACGCTGAGCACCCGGGCCAGGCCTCTGCTGTGGCGGCGCTCCGTGAAGCACTGAGCGGTTTGCTTCGTCTGTTCGCCCCGTTCATCCCGTTTGCCGTCGATGAGGCATGGTCCTGGTGGAATGAGGGCTCGGTGCACTCCGCTTCCTGGCCGACCGCCGATGAGCTGACAGCGACCGGTGAGCCTGAACTGCTGGCGCTTGCGGGACAGGCGCTCACGAGCATCCGTCGTGCCAAAACGGACGCCAAGGCCTCGCAGAAGGCAACGTTGAACGAGGCCACCATCACCGGCACACCGGACCAGATAGGCCTTTTGGCTGGTGCGGAAGGCGACCTTAAAGCGGTAGGACGTATCGTTAGACTCACATTCACCCCGGCCGACGAGTTGTCGGTAACCGGGGTGGAGTTTGCCCCGGTCGACGCCCCGACGTCGAACCACAGTTAGAGGAGACACAATGACGATCGAAATCCGTCCGGTCCGCGACCGCGACTTCTTTGACTGGCTGCCACTGTTTGCAAGCTATGGCGAGTTTTATGGCACCCAGGTGCCTGACGAGAAGGCCCTCCTTGTCTGGAGCTGGATCTCGGAGAAAGTGCACGGCGTTTCTGCCCTCGTGGCGCAGGATGACGACGGCAAGCTTGTTGGCCTTGCCCACTACCGGCCGTTCCCGAGGCCGCTCGAGGGTGGAACCGGCATCTTTATCGATGACCTGTTCGTCGCTCCCGAGTCGCGCGGCAACGGCATTGGGACGGCGCTGCTCGACCGGGTCACTGAGATCGCCCGTTCTGAGCGCGCCGGTATCGTGCGGTGGACAACAGCTCCCGACAACGACGCGGCTCAGAGCCTCGGCGGCAAGGTTGCGAACCGCACCGACTGGATCACCTACGACCGCAACGTCAACGGCTAGAGCGTCATGCAACTCGGGACACGCTGGTCGATCGGTGATACCCCGCCCGCGGGGCTTCCCGAGGTGATTGTCGCTGCGGTCAGGACGGTTGAGGATGAGCTGCGTGCGGAGGATGTCACCACCACCGGGTGGCGATGGACCCTGACCTGGCTTGAGCGAAAGCCGGTTGTCGAACTCGATGATGGAACGGTGATCACGTACAACTCGACAACCGATTCAGCAACGATTCGGCAGTATGACGAGCCGACCCTCGACGACGACGAGGACGACGCCTAGGGCGCAACCCGGCTCAAGTTCATCCATCGCCTGAGCCCGGCGCTGGCCGCACGGTCAGTGGTTGCTACGCGGTCCTGGTCTGTCGGGCCGACGGGAAGGCTGAGTTCTCCCCCGGCCCCCGACTACGCGGTCCTGGTCTGTTGGGCCGACGGGAAGGCTGAGTTCTCCCCCGGCCCCCGACTACGCGGTCCTGGTCTGTTGGGCCGACGGGAAGGCTGAGTTCTCCCCCGGCCCCCGACTACGCGGTCCTGGTCTGCCGGGCTGGCGGGTGGGCGGAGTTCTCCCCTGGCGCCTGGCCGCCCGGTCTGCCCGACCGGTCACCGCCGCCATCGGCACTGCCTGCACGAGCACCGTTGTTCCCGGCGGCTGCGGCTCGTGCGGCGGCGTCCGCGGCGTCGGTCGCGGCCTTGATCCCGGCCAGGCGGAGGCGTTCCTTCTCCAACGGTGACTTCGATGGCATCCGGATCGGGATCCGTTCCCCGTTCTCCCCCGGTGGTGGGATCAGGTAATACTCACCCTCGATCCGGACCACCCGATAGCCAAACGTATGCACCAACGTGTGGTGATACGGACACAACAGGATCCCGTCCGCGAGATCAGTGCAGCCTTCGTGGGCGGCCCATTCGTTGATGTGGTGCGCCTCCGTCATCGACGGTGGACACTCACACCCCTCGATCCGACAGCCACCGTCACGAACCGCCATCGCCACCCGCTGCTTCCGGGTGTGCAAGCGTTGTTCCCGGCCCACGTCGAGAATCGTGCCGGAGGTGTCCATCAGGATCGGGGAGATCCCGGAGATACAGATCTGCTTCTCGATCACACTGCCCGGCACCGCGTCTTTACTGTCTTCGAGATACCCGGTACCGACCAGGTGCTCCGCACCCTCACTGTCGGTGGCACGGTTGTCAAGGTTCTCCTCGGTCATCACCACCCGGATTCCGGGTTGGCGGGACCCGTACGTTGTGGTCGGGTCGGCCTGCACCCCGGTCCGCATCGCACCCATCAGAATGTCATACACGATCTGGTCGTTACTGCGCTCATCCACCCGGAGCTTTTCGGCCCGTTCCGCTTCGACCGGGTCCACCATCCGCGGGCCACCCCGCCGTGGCCGCAACGCCGCCCCGACGATGGACTCCACCCAGGCGGCGCCTTCCTCATCGAAGGCCACATACGCTGTTTTCGTGCCGTCCTCGTTACGGCCGAACCGCCACTTCCGGTTCGCGTAACGCTCATCCCACCGCAACTGCACCCCGGCCGGATCAATCCGATCCCGCACATGCCGCGCCCGCACACCCAACTCGTCAGCGTTCACACCGGCAGCGTCCGCGATGATCTCCACCGCCGCGGCCCGCAGCATCTCCACATCCACCCGGTCGTTCGGTTGCCCGAGTCCGCGCATGATGATCGTTACCGCCTCGGACCGGATCACACCCTCCCGCGCTGCTCGCGAGATCGGTTCATGCCACGGCACCACCGGCACCGGACGCAACACCGACACCGCAGTGCGGTCTGTGTCCGTGTCAGGGTCGGCGTCGGGATCGACCAGCAGGTTCCCGTCCACATCAATCAGAGGGTCGTCAGCACCATCGCCACCCGACCCGCCAGCCCTATCAGAACCACCGGCACCCGGTCCGAACCCGGTCGGGTGGGTGGCAGCATCCGCCTCACCCATCGCCTCACCGAGCCGCACCTGCCGGAACGCCTCCGACTTCGTCGACCCGGTCAACCGCTGCACCAGGTTCACCGCCGTGCGATCCCCGGTCGACTGAGCCCACCCCGAGTAACCCAGGTCACGCGCCGATCGCTTCGCCGCAACACCAGCCCCCGCAGCGATCACCGCATCAAGCTCCGACTTCGCCCGCGCCGCGTTGCGGAGCAATTCCTCCAGTTCGGCGTTCGCCGCCCGCTCCAACACCATCGACAACGGCAGACCAGTGTCCACGGCGGAACCTGCAGGTGTTGCCCCCGTGCCCGCGCCCGTACTCGGGCTCGTACCAGCGGCCCCAACATCCGCACCAGCACCACGCCCAGTGCTCAACGGCTCCGGCTCCGGCTCCGGCTCCACCGGCACGAATCGCGGCCGCTTAAACGACGAACCGGCACCATCGAACTTGGTGATGCCGGTCGAAACCGCTGCAGGCGAAGACACTGCAGACGAAGAGCCTCCCCTGCCCGAAACCTGCAGGCCCGATACCGGTTCAGGGCCCGACGCAGGCTCCGGCCCCGCGGCATCCCCCGCCACACGACCAATAGCCTCGATGGCGTCCTCATACCGAGCGATCTGGTCGCACACCCGAAGGGCGACCTCTCGAATCTGCTCGGACACCTTTGCCATACTTCATGATACCAAGACATTCGATATTAGAGAAGACTTTTCTCCACGTTTTTCGTAGATATCTTCGAGTGCGTATCTGAAGCTACGCCGAGCCTCACCGCGCTGCAGATGCAGTCAGGTGCTCGGCGGGATGCACCAGTTGTTCCGTCGTGACTATCGAGGCGAATTCGCGACTACCGAGGATGCTCGCAGTCCGGCTGATGAGGTCATCAGCGGAGACGCCCGCGTAACCGGGCCCCGGCTCGATGTCGCTGGACGTGGTGGCGTCGGTCACAAACTCCACCTCGAAGCCCAGGTCGCTTGCCACGCGTGCCGTGGTCTCGCAGCACTGTTCAGTTCTGATCCCGCAGATGACCACCCTGCGAACGTCGTGTCGCACCAACTGCTGATGCAGGTTCGTCGTCGTGAACGCGTTGACCGAGGTCTTGGTCACGCGTAATTCGCTGTCGAGCGGATCGAGTTCCGCCACGACCCGCACGAACCCAAGCTCAGGATCAAACACGCCACCGGTCCCGGGCTCGGCATGGGTTACCCATACAACGAGCTGACCGGCGGAGCGTGCGTGCGCCACAAGCCGGGCGATGTTGTCGAACACGAATGGGTTTGCCATCCTTGCCCAGTCATCCGGCCGTTGGCGAAAAGACTCCTGAGCGTCGATGACGAGCAGTGCGGTGGGGGCTTCTCGATTCATGGACCCATCCTGCGTGCCCGGAGTGCCACCGCGAAACCGCTCAGCGGTCAACATATGACGGATTCCGGACAGGTCCAGTTGTCAACGCGCTCACTACGCAGACCGCGCGGTGTGCCAGACGGTCAGTTCGACTCACCCGTCTGAGTGGTCTCCGTGCCGCTGGCCCTGGCTGCAGCAGCCCCGTCGTCGGAGACGTCCCCAGCGGAGCCTGCTGCCGGCCTGATCCGCAGGCTCGTGATCAGCCCGACCACCAGAGCACCCGCGGCGATCCAGCCGGCGAGTGACGCACCGTCCGTCATCGCCGCACGCGCGGCATCCGCAATGAACGCCGTCTGCTCATTTGCAGCCAGCGAAGCGATACTTCCGCCTGAGCTCGCATTCACCGAGTCAACGAGAGACTGGAGCATCGGGTTACCCGCAACGGCATCCGCCACCCGATTCTCCGTACCCGTCTTGAGCGTCGTAAAGAACGCGGTGCCCAGCACGGCGATCCCGAGCGCAGACCCGGTCTGCCGTGCGGTGCTCTGCGTGGCGGATCCCTGGCCGCTCTTCGCCACGGGAACATCGGCCAGCACCACACTGGTCAGTTGAGCCGTCGCAAGCCCGACGCCCATCCCATAAACCAGGAGGATCGGGGAGGTCAGCCAGGCCGTGCTGTCCGGTCGGATCAGGAGCGCAAGCACGGCGATCGCAAGGATCTCGAGGCCAAGCCCGATTCGCACCACAACAATCGGTGAGAGACGCTTCGACAACCCCGCGACCGCACCGCTCGCGAGGAAAGACCCCGCCGCAAGGGGCACGAGAGCAAGTCCGGCCTCAAACGCCGTGTACCCCAGCACGTTCTGGAACCAGAGGGGCAGCGAAAGGATGAGCCCGAATTCACCGAAACTGACGATCAGCGCGGTCACATTGCCGTTGGCGAATGACGGGATGCTGAACAGCGAGAGATCGAGGATGACTCCCTTTCCTGCGTTGGTCCTGGCGCGCTCCCAGAGCACGAAGGCGGTCAGGGCGGTCACGGCGAGCAGGAACGCGAATGGCACCGGCGAGATATCACCGACGGCGAATGGCGCATCGTCCGTGGCCGTCCACCAGCCATAGTTGCGCCCCTCGATCAGACCGAAGACGAGCGCACCGAAACCGAGAATGGAGAGCAGCGCGCCCCCGATGTCGAGCCGCTGCAGCGCCCCGGTCACCGCCTCGGATGACTCGGCCACGAAGAGGATCAATCCAGCGATGATCAACGCACCAACGGGCACGTTGATGCCGAACGCCCAGCGCCAGCTCGCGTTCTCGGTGAGCCAGCCGCCCAGCAGCGGACCGATGGCGGCCATTCCACCGATGGTCGACCCCCAGACTGCGAAGGCGATACCGCGCTCCCTGCCCTGGAAGTTGGCGTTGAGCAGCGCAAGCGTCGTTGGCAGGATCATCGATCCGCCGAGCCCCTGCAGGGCGCGCCCGGCGATGAGCACAGCCCCGTTGTCTGCGAGGGCACAGAGCACACTGGCCGCAACGAAGATCACGACACCGATCAGCATGATCCGACGTCGCCCGACCCGGTCTGCAATGCGGCCCCAGGTCAGGAGCAGCGCGGCGAACAGCAGCGTGTAGATCTCCTGCACCCACTGGATCTCCGTACTGGAAATACCGAGGTCATCGACGATCGACGGGATCGCGACCGAGACAATTGTCGCGTCCATGATGATGATGGCGACGCCGAGGCTGATGGCAAGCAAGCCCCACCAGCGGTACCGCACGTAGCGGTCGGCAGTCGACCCCGTCGATTTCTGACTCATGGATAACCCCTTCGGCACAGGGGGCCACCCTAGACCCGCCGGCTCAAAGCGCAGAGGGCTGGCGCCCCGGGCATCCCCCTGCTACTTCCGCGCGAGTATCTCACCGTGAGGCATCGCGTACCAGCCGCGATCGTCGGCAACCCATTCTCTCCATGCGGCCGAGATCTGCTCGAGCTCGGCTTCGGTTGCAGCACCGGTTTCGATCGACTGCGCGGCGAAGCTCGACTCGACCGCACGATCCGCCCATGCACTCCCCCACCAATCGCGGTCGGCATCCGTCGAGAAGCACCAGATCGACGCGGTGCTCTCCACCTCGGTGAAACCGGCCTCCATCGCCCACGCCTTGAGTGAACGTCCGGCGTTCGGCTCTCCCGCGTTCGACCTGGCCAGTGCCTGATACACCCGCATCCAGGTATCGAGACCGGGCAGAAGCGGATACCAGGATGCCGCTCCATAGACAACGTCGCGGGCGGCGACGATGCCGCCGGGCTTCACAACCCGACGCATCTCGCGCAGCACGGCAACCGGGTCCCCAACGTGCTGCAGCACCTGGTGTGCGTGAACAATATCGAAGCTGTCGTCGGGGAAATCCAGGGAGTATGCGTCACCGACCACGAAGTCGACGTTCATCACGCCGCTGTCCCGAGCGAGCGTTGAGGCCTGGATACACACGTCAGCGGATGCATCCATACCGATAACGGATCCTGGAGTGATCCTCTCGGCGATATCGAGGGTGATCGTGCCGGGTCCGCTCCCGACGTCGAGCACCCTGACCCCGGGGACGAGGTAAGGCACAAGATATGAAGCGGAGTTGTCAACGGTGCGCCAGCTGTGCGTGCGGAGCACGCTTTCGTGGTGCCCCAGCGTGTAGCGCTCGGAAATTGCCATAGCCCAAGCCTATGACCGGTTCACGGGCGTCCTCGCCCACATGACGGGCCCTAGGGTTGGTTCATGTCTGACTCGAACAATCCGTTCCTCGCCCCGAGCACTCTCCCGTACCAATTGCCGCCGTTCGCGGATATCAGGGACGAGCATTTCCTGCCGGCGTTCGAAGCCGGCATGGCCGAGCAGCTCGCTGAGATCGACGCGATTGTGACAGAAACGGATGCTCCGACGTTCGAGAACACAATGCTTCCGCTGGAACGATCCGGCCAGACCCTCGCCCGCGTCAGCAACGTCTTCTTCAACAAGAGTTCGGCGGATTCCAGCGCTGAGACGACCGCGCTCGAAGAGTACATGGCTCCCCGGCTCGCCGCACACTCGGACGCGATCCGCCTGAACGCCGGGCTCTATGGCAGGATCAGCGCCTTGTATGCCAGCATCCATGATCTCGGCCTGGACGACGAGTCCCGCTACCTCCTCGAGCGATATCACACGGAGTTCACCCTGGCAGGGGCTGCCCTGAGCGACGCCGACAAGGAGCGTCTCCGAGCGCTCAACACCACTCTGTCGACTCTCACCACCAGGTTCGAGAAGAACCTTCTCGCCGACACCAACGAACTCGCCGTTGTCATCACCGACGTTGCCGAACTCGACGGCCTCAGTGACGGGCAGATCTCCGCAGCGGCTGAAGCAGCCCGTGAACGCGGCTTGACGGACGGCTACCTGCTCACGCTCGTCCTGCCGACGGGTCACCCGGCCCTGGCGAGCCTTACCCGCCGTGACGTTCGAGAGCGCATCATGCGCGCCTCCAGGGCCCGCGGCATCAGGGGTGGCGATCATGACAACCGGTCACTGGTGCTCGACATCACGCGGCTGCGCGCCGAACGCGCGGCACTCCTTGGCTTCGACTCACACGCCGCATTCGTCACCGCGGACGAGACGGCGAAAACGCCGGAGAACGTCGCCTCCCTGCTGGAGTCACTCGCTCCCGCCGCCGCGCGGAACGCACGGGCTGAACAGGCCGACCTTGAGGCGCTCATCCGCTCCGATGGCGACTCACACCCTGTCGAGAGCTGGGACTGGGCGTTCTACACCGAGCGCGTGCGCGCCGACCGGTTCTCCATCGATACCGCCGCTCTCCGCCACTACTTCGAGGCGGATCGCGTGCTCATTCACGGCATCTTCTTCGCGGCCGAAAAGCTCTACGGGGTGCGGTTCACCGAACGTCACGATCTCGTCGCCTACCACCCCGACGTCAGGATCTTCGAGGTGACCGACGAAGACGGCACCGCCGTCGGCCTGTACCTCCTCGACCTCTACACCAGGGATTCCAAGCGAGGCGGCGCCTGGATGAACCCGCTCATCTCGCAGAACACTCTCCTCGGCTCACCGACGGTCGTCGTCAACAACCTCAACGTCCCCAAACCCGCCGCCGGCGAACCCACGTTCCTGAGCCTCGACGAGGTGACCACGTTCTTCCACGAGTTCGGTCACGCACTCCACGGCCTTTTCGCGACGGTGACCTATCCCAGGTTCGCAGGCACCAACGTCTTCCGCGACTTCGTCGAGTTCCCGAGTCAGGTCAACGAGATGTGGATGCTCTGGCCCGAGGTGCTGGAGAACTATGCGTGCCACGCCGAAACCGGCGAGCGGATGCCATCAGCGCTCGTTTCGCAGCTCACCGAGGCTGCAGCTTTCAACGAAGGGTTCCTCACAAGTGAATACCTCGCTGCCGCGATGCTCGACCAGGCCTGGCACCGCATCGCCGCGACCGACAGTATTGCCGATGTCGCGGTCTTCGAGGAGGGCGCGCTCGAGGCGGCCGGGCTCGACAACCCGGCGGTACCACCCCGATACTCAAGTACCCACTTCGCGCACACGTTCTCGGGCGGCTATGACGCCGGCTATTACTCCTACATCTGGAGCGAAGTCCTCGACGCGGATGCCGTCGGCTGGTTCACCGAGAACGGAGGGCTCACCCGCGCCAACGGTGATCACTTCCGCAGCACGCTGCTCGGCGTCGGCGGTCGCATGGATCCGCTGGCGGCGTACCGCGCATTCCGCGGTCGCGACGCCGCGATAGAGCCGCTGCTCGTCCGGCGCGCTCTGGCCTGAGCTCGCTCGCGCCAGGGCGCCGGCCTGAGGTCACCCGGGCGGGGCGGCACCCGCCGACCGGGCTCGCCGGATTGCCAAAACCGGCTCCCCCAACCCGGTCTCGGCGGGGTTAGCGAGCCGCTTGTGGCATACGGATGTTGCGGTTGACGCTCGCGAGAACGCCGACGAGGATCAGGCCGACTTCTCCTGGCGACGCTGCTTGTGAGGCACAATCGTCGGCGCCGCGTTCTCGAGAACGGACTCGCGAGTGATGATCACCCGCGCCACCTCCTCGGTGGACGGAACCTCGAACATGACGGGGCCGAGCACCTCTTCGAGAATCGCTCGGAGCCCTCTGGCACCGGTCTTGCGCAGCACGGCGAGGTCAGCGATTGCCTCGAGGGCGCTTCGCTCGAACTCGAGCTCGACGCCATCGATCTCGAACATGCGCTGGTACTGCCGAACGAGAGCGTTCTTGGGCACGGTCAGAATCTGCATCAGCGCGTCCTGATCGAGCGGCGTGACTGTCGTGACGACCGGCAGACGGCCGATGAACTCGGGAATGAGCCCGAACTTGTGCAGGTCTTCCGGGAGAACCTCGCTGAACAGGTTCATGTCGTCGCCCTTGGAGTGCAGGGGGGCGCCGAAACCGATGCCCTTCTTCCCTGCTCGTGACGAGATGATCTCCTCGAGTCCGGCGAACGCTCCAGCGACGATGAACAACACGTTCGTGGTGTCGATCTGGATGAACTCCTGGTGCGGGTGCTTGCGGCCGCCCTGCGGCGGAACCGAAGCGACGGTACCCTCGAGGATCTTCAGAAGGGCCTGCTGAACGCCCTCGCCCGATACGTCGCGGGTGATCGACGGGTTCTCGGCCTTGCGGGCGATCTTGTCGACCTCATCGATGTAGATGATGCCGGTCTCGGCGCGCTTGACGTCGTAGTCGGCGGCCTGGATGAGCTTCAGGAGGATGTTCTCGACATCTTCACCGACGTAGCCGGCCTCGGTCAGCGCTGTGGCATCGGCGACGGCGAACGGCACGTTGAGCCGCTTCGCCAGGGTCTGCGCGAGGTAAGTCTTGCCACAGCCGGTCGGGCCGATGAGCAGGATGTTGCTCTTCGCGATCTCGATGTCGTCGTTGATCGAGTCGGCGCTGGTGAGCGTGGACCGAGCCCGTGTGCGCTTGTAGTGGTTGTACACCGCGACACTCAGCGCCTTCTTGGCCGGCTCCTGCCCGATGACGTACTCCTCGAGGAAGTTGAAGATCTCGCGGGGCTTCGGCAGTTCGAACTCCGTCGCCGCGACCTCGCCTGCCTCCGCGAGACGCTCTTCGATGATCTCGTTGCAGAGCTCGACACACTCGTCGCAGATGTAGACGCCTGGCCCAGCAATGAGCTGCTGTACCTGCTTCTGGCTCTTGCCACAGAAGGAGCACTTGAGCAGGTCGGCGCTCTCACCGATTCGTGCCATCAGCTTTTCTCCTCTTCTGGCTATCCGGTACTCGAGCCTAACCCGAACATATGACATCGGGGTGTATCCGGCGCGCGGTGGGTCACAATCGTGACTCCCCGCAGACCGAAGAAGGTGGGATCCAATGGTGTTCCATGGATCCCACCTTCGTGGTTGATCGGTGTTACGCGCCCTTGACGAGAGCCGGCAGGCTCTTGCGGCTCGTGAGCACCTGGTCGATGAGACCGTACTCGAGCGCCTCGGCGGCCGAGAGGATCTTGTCGCGGTCGATGTCCTTGTTGACCTGCTCGACCGAGCGGTTCGAGAGCTGCGACAGCGTCTCCTCGAGCCAGACCCGCATGCGGAGGATCTCCGCGGCCTGGATCTCGATGTCGGATGCCTGCCCCTGGCCCGCCTGGCCGACAGCCGGCTGGTGGATGAGGATGCGGGCGTTCGGCAGCGCGAGTCGCTTGCCCGGCGTACCGGCAGCGGTGAGCACGGCGGCAGCTGACGCGGCCTGGCCGAGCACGACAGTCTGCACGTGCGGGCGGATGTACTGCATGGTGTCGTAGATCGCCGTCATCGCGGTGAAGGAACCACCGGGTGAGTTGATGTACATGACGATGTCGCGGTCAGGGTCCATGCTCTCGAGCACGAGCAGCTGGGCCATGACGTCATCCGCCGATGCGTCGTCGATCTGGACGCCGAGGAAGATGATGCGATCCTCGAAGAGCTTCGCATACGGGTCCTGGCGCTTGTAGCCGTATGCCGTGCGCTCCTCGAAGCTGGGGAGGATGTAGCGCGAGTTCGGCATCGCTGCCGCCTGCTGCGGAAGATTGCCCGCTGCGCGGAATGTAGGGGTGTCCATAGTTTTTCCTTTGTTTCTCTGCGCTTAGCTCGCCTCGGTGCCGCCGCCGCCGGCGACGTCCGTTGCTGATTCGCGGATGTGATCGACGAAACCGTACTCGAGGGCTTCCTGTGCCGTGAACCAGCGGTCACGGTCACCGTCGGCGTTGATCTGCTCGACGGTCTTGCCGGTCTGCGCTGCGGTGATTTCAGCGAGGCGCTTCTTCATGTCGAGGATGAGCTGAGCCTGCGTCTGGATGTCGCTCGCGGTTCCACCGAAGCCGCCGTGCGGCTGGTGCAGGAGCACGCGGGCGTTCGGCGTGATGTAGCGCTTGCCCTTGGTTCCGGCCGTCAGGAGAAGCTGTCCCATCGATGCCGCCATGCCGATACCGACAGTGACGATGTCATTGGGGACGAACTGCATGGTGTCGTAGATCGCCATGCCTGCGGTGATGGAACCACCGGGTGAGTTGATGTAGAGGTAAATGTCACGCTTGGAGTCTTCAGCCGCGAGCAGCAACAGCTTCGCAGCGATCTCATTGGCGTTCTCATCGCGTACTTCTGCGCCGAGCCAGATGATGCGATCCTTCAGCAGTCGGTCAAAAACACTGTTCGGCAGTGCCAGTTCGGCCATGTCGCGCTCCATTTCAGTTGTTGCGTGTAATCGAATCTATCGGAGGTGCAAAGCCACTTCTGCCCTGTTCGCCGTGGGCAGATATCCCGCGGGGCTCGGCCCCGCACACAGCGCACTTACGACAAAACGACGGATGCCCCGGAAAAAGTTCCGGGGCATCCGTCGTTATCGCACGGCGATACTACTTCTTGGCCTTCTTCGCCTTCTTCGCCGGAGCCTCTTCGGTCTCAGCGGCTGCGTCAGCGTCAGCTTCGACAGCGTCTGCCTCAACAGCGTCGTCGGCGTCGGTCTCGTCAGCGGGAGCGTCGTCTCCATCGGTCGGGATGAACCCGGTGAGGTCAACGGGCTTTCCAGCGGTGTCGACGACCTTGGTCTTGCCGAGGACAACAGCGAGGGCCTTGTTACGGGCGACCTCTCCGACCATGGCCGGGATCTGGTTGTTCTCGTCGAGGACCTTGATGAACTCGCCAGGCTCCATGCCGTACTGAGCGGCACCCTGGATGAGGTACTGGGTGAGCTCGTCCTGGCTGACCTGGACCTTCTCGGCCTCTGCGATGGTGTCGAGGAGCATCTGCTGCTTGAACGTTGCCTCGCTCGAGGTCTTGACCTCTGCGCGGTGCTCGTCGTCTTCGAGTCGGCCTTCGCCCTCGAGGTGACGGTGAACCTCGTCTTCGACGAGCTTCTCCGGAACGGGGATCTCAACCATTTCGACGAGCTTCTCGAGCAGCTTGGTGCGTGCCTCGGTGCCCTGGCCGAACGCCTTCTGGCGAGCCGCCTGCTCCTTGAGGCTCTCGGTCAGCTCTGCGATGGTGTCGAACTCGCTCGCGATCTGTGCGAAGTCGTCGTCGGCTGCAGGAAGCTCGCGCTCCTTAACGGCTCCAACGGTGACGGTGATCTCAGCGGTCTCGCCCTCGTGGTCTCCACCGAGCAGCGGAGCGCTGAACGTGGTGACCTCGCCGGCGGTGAGTGACTCGAGAACCTCGTCGATGCCCTCGATGAGGTCACCAGAACCGACCTCGTACGAGATGCCTGAAGCGGTGTCGACCTCTTCGCCGTTGATCGTCGCAACGAGGTCGATCTGCACGAAGTCGCCGGTTGCCGCTGGGCGGTCAACGGTGACGAGCGTGCCGAACCGGGTGCGGAGCTTGTCGAGTTCTTCCTCAACGTCCTTGTCGGTGACCTCGGCCTCGTCGACCTCGATGGTGATGTCGTCGTATGCCGGGAGGGTGATCTCGGGACGAACGTCAACCTCGATGGCGAGCTTCAGGTCTCCGGAGAAGTCCTTGTCGCTCGGCCACTCGACGATGTCAGCCTCTGGGCGACCAAGAGTGCGGATGCCGTGCTCTTCTATGGCGGCGCGGTAGAAACCGTCGAGGCCTTCGTTGACGGCGTGCTCGAGCACAGCGCCCTTGCCCATGCGCTGGTCGATGATTGCCGGGGGAACCTTGCCCTTGCGGAATCCGGGGATGTTGACCTGTTCGGCGATGTGGCCGTAGGCGTGGGTGATGCTCGGCTTCAGGTCTTCGGGTGTCACCGAGATGGCAACCTTGACGCGAGTGGGGCTGAGCTGTTCGACCGTGGATTTCACGTTGGTGTGTTCTCCTGTGTTGTGGATTTTTCCTCGATCTGAGGAGTTTCGGATTGTCGGGGCGACAGGATTCGAACCTGCGACCTCCCGGTCCCAAACCGGGCGCTCTACCAAGCTGAGCTACGCCCCGGTATTACTACCGGTGATGGACAAGCCAATCGATAACAAAACTCGGTTGGAAGGCCTCGGACAGTCTAATGCACGGACGGCGGGCAATCCTGTCCACCGTGCGTGTGCACACACCACCCCCAAACGTGTACTACGATATTCGAGTGCCGGTTCGCCGGCTCGGTTCTCCCAATTGAATACCGTAATTCCGGCAGAAATCCGCCGGATTCGGGGCTGTAGCTTAGTGGTAAAGCCTCTGTCTTCCAAACAGATGATGCGAGTTCGATTCTCGTCAGCCCCTCCAATTATCAGTTCCGCCCGCAAGACAAAGGCGAAGCCATGAAGATGCTCCGCCCATACGCGCTGTGGACAGCCGCCGGCGTCGTGCTCTTCGTGATTGCCGGCCTTGCACTCGCCACCGGCCGCTTCGGCTCCGGAGTTCTTCTGATGGCCGCGTCGGCCCTCTGCCTCGGCACGGGAATGGCCTCGCAGAAGCGCTGGACGAAGAAAAACCGCGCACGCCAGCGCTGAGTGAGACTCACGCCAGTGCGTCGAGTGATTCCGCGTGGTGACGAGAGTGCTCGAGATAAATCTCCGCATTCTTTCGGATGCCATCGATCTCGTCATCCGTCAGCTCCCGTCGGACCTTTCCCGGCACCCCTGCAACGAGGGAACGCGGTGGAATAACGGCGCCTGACAGCACGACCGCTCCCCCGGCGATCAGACACTCGTCGCCGATCACCGCTCCACTGAGCACGACGGCACCCATTCCAACGAGCACCGTGTCTCCGATCGTGCAGCCGTGCACGACGGCATTGTGACCGACCGAAACACCCTTTCCGATCGAGACGGGCGATGCTGAGTCCACGTGCACGGCGACCCCGTCCTGGATGTTGCTTCCCTCGCCGACCTCGATCGACGCTGAGTCCCCGCGGAGTACCGCGTTGTACCAGACGCTCGACGCCCTCCCGAGCGTGACGTTACCGACGATGCGCGCACCGGGCGCGATGAAGGCCGTGTCGTCGATCGTCGGGCCCCCGATACCGGTGAGCCGGAGGACTGTTGCGCTGCTGTCACTCGTCATGGGGTCACCCTATCGCTCCGGATTTCCTCCACATGGGCAGTTCTGTCCACCGATCGCAAATGTACCCACTCATCACGACAGCCTCTGCCACAATCGGGCCATGTCTTCGACTCAGGGCCATGTGCCCCAGCCGCACGCTTCGACTGAGCCCACTGTCCCGGGTGGAGGACCGAACGGCCGACCACCGGTGTGGCCGCCGCGCGCGGAATACCTGACGGACAGCTCTCGGTGCCCGTCCTGCTTCACCGCTCTCTCGGCATCCACCCCGGTACCGGCAGGTTCCGCCGGTCCTGTGTGCCACGTGTGCGGTCTCGACCTCTCGGGCCCTGACGCCGCTGGCGTGCTCGAAGCCGGCACAGCTGTTCGGACCGCTGAGTCGAAACGGCAGCGCCTTCTCGATCGCATGCGCGCCTCCCAGGCTGAGCGCGAGGCACTTCGGCTCGCGGCGAGCGCGCCCCTGCCGCAGGTGGCACAGGTGGCACAGGTGGCACAGGTGGCACAGGTGGCACAGCAGCAGCCAGTTACCGTCGGGCGATACCCCGGTGAGCACTTCCTGGGAGCGCAGTCCCCCGCCGCGTCGGTTCCGTCCGCACCCGCGACAGAACCAGCTTCCCTGAGCGCGCTGCACGCGCAACTGCCGCCACAGGGTTTCCCACCGGCAGCGGGAGGGGCAGCGGCCGATGACCGACCGCGGCGTTCGGGCATCCAGATCCTCATGCTGACGGTTGGCGTCATCCTCGTCTCGATCATGGCGATCTTCTTCGTCCTTCTCGCCTACCTGGTCGCGAGCCTCGAGGTCCGGTCGGTACTGACCGGAGCTGCAAGCATCGCCGTCTTCGGCATTGCCTGGCTGCTGCACCGGCGGAGGCTCTCGGGTACAGCGCAGGGCATCGCCGTGCTCGCCATCGTGCTCCTCCTGCTCGACATCTGGATCGTCCGCGCCAACGACCTGTTCGGCTCGGCAACGCTCGACGGTTGGTTATACACGGGCATCGCAACCGGCCTGCTGGCTGTTGCACTCACCGCGGGATTCCGGATGCTGCCGCTCCGATCGCTGAGCATCTCCGCGGCGCTGCTCGGGCCGGTCGCCGTCTTCGCGCTCACCATCGGCATTCTCAACACGGTCGACGCCGTCGAGCACAGCTGGGCGGCGTTTGCGGCCGTGGGCGCTGCCGCCCTCGCCTGGCGCTGGGTTCCACTCGGCCAGCTCGAGCGCGGCCTGGTGCGGGCGCTCGGCTTCCTGGCGGCCGGGCTGGCGATCCTCCCTGCGTCGATCGCGTTCCCCGACCTTCGGGGTGGCGCCGTCATCGCCCTCGCTGTCATCGCGATCATCTGGTTCGGACATCTCGCACTGTCCGAGTTCCGGGTCGTCACGGCGCCGCCGCCTGGCGCTGACCCGGCAGGTGCTGACGCGATCGGCGTCAACGTGGCAACCGGAGCCCCGGTCGGCCAGGAACCGATCGGGGACGCGCCCGGTTCAGAGCAGCCGTCTTCCCCGCCGCGTCCCGGCGTCACCACATCGCTCCGCAGCACCCCGTGGCAGGTCATCGCAGCGATCGGACTCGGCGTGAGCGTCGCGGCAGTTGGTCCTGCTCTCCTGCTCGACGCGAACACCCCCACCGACCTGTTCTGGCTTCCCGCGACCGCGACAGCGCTCGGTGCCGTCGTTCTCGCCACTGCCGCCCGCCTCGGTCGCGCATCGGACAGCGCACAGCTCATGCGGCTCGCAACGGCTGTCCCCCTGGCCACGACAGCTCTCGCGGCTGCACCCGCCGCTCTCAGTGCGCTCATCCAGCTCGTCTCTGTCCTCGCCGTCCGGCCGTTCAGCCTCGACGTTCTCGACCCCATCGCGCGCTTCCTGTCCGGGACCGACTGGGCGGTACCGGTCGCACTCATCGCGGTATCGCTGCTCACGGCATCCGCTCTCGCCCTCATCGGCCGCCTGTCCAGCATCGGCTGGGCATCCGCGGCCCTCGGCGCCATCGGCCTGCTGTCTGTGTGCGTCACCCTGGCCACACCGGCGCTCAGCGGGCCGGGTCTCCTCGTCGTCACCGCGGCGGCGCTTGTCGCGACGGCGTCACGGCGACTCGCCTGGCCATACCGGCTCGTCGCGGCAATCACCTCGGCTCTCGGCGCCTTCGGGGTGTTCGCTGTCGGCCTCACGAGTACCGTTTCGTTCCCCTTCGCTGTGCTCGTGACGCTGGCTGTTCTTGTTGTGCTCCACCGGATCGTTCAGCACACAGCCCCGCAGACCCTGGCCTACGCCACAACGCCGACCATCGTCGCCAGCGCGCTCGTGGTCCTGCTCGGCAGCGTCCTGCTCGTTCCCTCCTGGTATCAGGCGGTAACGGGAGTCACCAGCGGGCAGGCCGCTCCCGCCCTGGCCCTGGCCGTGTGCTCCGCTGTGATCCTGCTGATGGTGCCATTCACCCGCGGATTCTTCACCCGCGCAGAGTCTGCCGTGGCCGTGACCATCAGCGCATTCGGCGTGCTCGGCGGACTCTTCTTCCTCGCCTCGCGCGTGTCCGTCGACTCGACCGGCTTCCTCATCGCTTCAGGGATCGCCGCTGCCGTCACCATTCTCTGGCAGTTCCCGCGTGGCGTCGCTACCTGGCCGGAGCGGTATATGACCGCCGCCGCGGCCCCCCTCGTCAGCCTGTGGTTCGTTTCTGTCCTGTGGGACCGGATCGATGACACGGTGATACCGGTGGCCGTGTCCGCGGCCATCGTCATTCTCGCCGCTGGCGCACTCGCGATCTTCCGCCCGACGCATAACTCATGGGGACCACATCCCGCCGGCGTACTGACAGACCCGCCGCAGATCGCCCGGCTGTGTTGGGATGTCACGCTCATCCTCACCGCGGTACCTGTCGTCGCACTCGCCGTCGGCAGCGAGAGGCTCGGCTGGCTCGCGCTCCTTCTGCTCGCGGTCGCTGCAGTGATCGTCGCGAGTGGCGAAGGTGGCGTCTTCGCCGGTCGTTCGCTCCGCCGCCACGTGGCGTGGGCCGGCCTCCCGCTCGCTGTCGGATCGCTGTGGCTCGGCCTCGCGCGAAACGACGTGGACGTCGTCGAGTTCTACACCCTGCCGGTCTCGGGTCTCCTGCTCGCGATCCTGGCCCTCATCGTTATCCGTCGAGAGCCGCCCACCGCCCGCGTCAGCTCACCCAGGACTGTCCTTCTCGGTGCGGCGCTCGCCGTTGCACTGCTCCCGAGCGCCGCAGCCTCTGGCATCGATGAGCCCGTCCGCATGACCATCGCCCTTGGCGCCGCCATCGTGTTGCTTCTCGCCGGTCCATTCCTGCCGCCTGTCTGGCACGCGACCCGCGTTGCAATCGTGGTGTGGCTCACCGGCGTGGTTACGATGCTGCTCCTCACCCTCGTTCTCCCGATCTTCGACTCGACACGCACCGTTGCCGGATGGGAGAACGAGGTTGCCGCGGCCGGCCTGCTGGCCGGAGGGGCGCTCTGGCTGTACCGCCGCCAGGTTCCCCACATCCTGGGCACCCTCGCCGTCGCGGCAGCCCCTGTCGCCATCGCCCTCCCACTCGCGGAATCGATCCTGGCCGGAGAGGCCGAGCTCTGGCGGTTCCTCCTCACGCTGCTGCTCGCCAGCGCCCTCTTCGTTGCCGCGTCTCTCGGTACCGCGCGCTCAGAGATCGTGCGGTGGACGGCGCTGGGAGCCGCGGTGGTCGTCGCAGCATCGGCTATCACCGTCGGCCTCGCCGACCCGTTCGAAACCGCGACGGTGCCGATCGCGATCGCCCTGATTGCCGTTGGCGCTGTGCGCCTGACCGCCGACCCGGCGGCCCGCTCGTGGCCGCACCTCGGTGCCGGCTTGATCCTTCTCCTGGTTCCGTCGCTGTTCGCCGATTTCGCGAGCAACGAACTGTGGCGCGTTGTTGCCCTCGGGGTTGCGGCGCTCGTCGTGTTCGGAATCGGCCTCGCTCTGAAGCTCAGTGCACCGACATTGATCGGGGCCGCCGTACTGGTCGTCCACGGCCTCGCCCAGCTCTGGCCGTGGATTTCGGGACTCTATGGCGCCATCCCCTGGTGGCTGTGGGCGGGCATCGGCGGCACAATCCTCATCGTCCTTGCGGCAACATACGAGAAACGGATTCGTGACCTTCGGGCCGTTGCCCGGAGCATCACCTCCCTGCGGTAGTGCGCTGCCGTCTCGTTCGACCGCCCGGCTGGTGTCAGGAACGCAGGTACCGGAGTACGGCGAGAACCCGGCGATGGTCTGAGCCTGTCGCATCGAGTTCGAGCTTCGAGAAAATCGCGGTGACGTTCTTCTCGACAGCGCCGAGGCCGATGACCAGCCGGGTCGCGATGCCCTGGTTAGTGAGGCCTTCAGCCATGAGCTGGAGCACTTCGGTCTCCCGCGGCGTCAGCGAGGCGAGCGGATCCCTGCGATGAGCTAGGAGCTCACGCACCACCTCCGGATCAAGCACGGTTCCGCCCGAAGCGATGCGCAGCACCGCGTCCTTGAGTTCGTCGAGCGACGCCACCCGGTCCTTGAGGAGGTACCCGACCCCGCCCGCGGACGCACCGAGGAGTTCTTCCGCGTAGGTGGCCTCGACGTACTGGCTCAGCAGGAGGATCCCGACCCCCGGCCGCGACGCACGGATCTCGATCGCAGCCCGAACTCCCTCATCGCGGTAGGTGGGCGGCATCCGCACATCAAGGACAATGACATCCACCTCGAGAGTCCCGACGTCGGCCAGCAGGCTGCCAGCATCGCTGTACGAACCGACGGTCGTGAAGCCGGCCTCGTCGAAGAGCCGCACGAGCCCCTCGCGGAGTAACACCGAATCATCCGCCAGGGCCACGCGAATCGATGACGACGGGGCGCTGTTCTCGGTCACGAGAGAAGCATACGACCGCGATCATCCATCGATAATGGGGACGGATGCGCTCACGCGCGTGCCATTACCCGCTGTGCTGTCGATCCACAGCGTCCCCCGCAACCCGGTGAGGCGATCGCGGAGTCCGCTCAGCCCGTGACCGTCGTCGAACCTGGCACCTCCCACCCCGTCGTCGGCGACGACAAGCTGCAGCCGGTAACCGGCGTGCGGCGTGCCGGTCGTGCCGATCTCGACGCTGATCGCCGTCGCCCCGGAGTGTTTGGACGCGTTGGTCACCAGTTCCGCAATCACGAAGTAGGCGTTCCTTTCAATCTCTGCGGGCAGGCGGGTACCGGCCTCGAGGGTGCTCCTCACCCTGACCGGGATGGGGCTCACCGCGGCGAACGACTCGACGGCGCTCACGAGCCCACGATCGGCGAGGATCGGCGGGGCAAACCCCCTGGACAGCGCGCGGAGTTCCTCGAGGGAGGATTGAGCCTGCTCACGCGCTTCGGCGATCAGCGCCCGCGCTGCCGCCGGGTCGTCCTCCAGCCTCCGTTCGGCCGCAGCGAGGTCCATCTGGAGTCGAACCAGCCGTTGTTGCGGCCCGTCGTGGATATCGCGTTCGAGACGCCGTACGGACTGGTCCTCCGCCGACACGGCGGCACCCCGTGAGGCGGCGAGCGCCGCTACCTCGGTTCTGAGGTCGTCGCTCGGCCACCGAGACAGCATCCCCCGGGCAATCAGGTCGTGAAGGCTCACCATTCCCCTGGTGACGAAGGGCAGCGTCGCGAGAAACAGCAGGCCGGCAATGAAGACGAGGATGCCGTCAGCAACGTCGGCATCGACGGGGAGTTCCCGGCCTCCCGTGAAGAACCGGTAGATGACACCGCTCAGCCAGAACTGCGAATCCCCCTCAGGAATGAACGAGTTCCAGAACCAGTACGAGATCCCGCCGAGCCCTGACGCGAGCCAGCTGAAAGCCAGCGACCAGGAGAACACCCCGACCACGAAGCCGACGAACCCGGTATGCAGCAGGTACATCCAGTAATGCCCGTCGGCGAGTGGGCCGAGAGCCGTGCGCCAGAAACCGGGGCGCTCGCCGGGCGCTCGCCACACCGGACGCCGGATCGGCTTCCTTCCCGCCGCTTCAAGCCTGACCAGTTCCAGGGTGCCGAACGCACGCGCAACGTAGAGAGCACCAACGACGAGAAACAGTCCGATCGCAACCGCGAGCAGTCCCAGCCCCGCGGAGAAAAGCACGGTAACGGCCACGAACCCGACCACGACGACGGGGAGCGTTGGCAGAAGGAAGCCGAGCTCCCGGGGAACGCCCCGCCAGAGCGCCCCGTAGCCCTTCGCCGGGACTTTGGCCTGGCCCGCGTCGCCCGCCATGGGATCAAGGGTGCCAGAATTCCGATCGCCCTGGCGGATGTCCCCTGGCGAGGTTTGCTCAATGGACATGCTGCGTCCCTTCCGTTTCGCGCGGCCCGAAGCCGTCCCGTGCTCTCTCGCGGGGAGTGTCCCCGCGAGAGGTCTCCCCGTCGGTCCTGTCAACTCCGGATGCCCCCGAGCCGTCGTCATGACGCGGCGGGGTTCCTGCCCGCTCTCCCGGCTTCACCACGACGAGCTGGCCCATCATCCCGCTGTCCTCATGCGCGAGCAGGTGGCAGTGATACATGTACGGCAGGTCAGGATCCGAATAGTCCTCGAACCGGAGGGTGAGCCGGTATTCCACCTCCGGTTCGAGGTAGATCGTGTCCTTCCACCCGCCCAGCTCCTGACCCGGTGGCTCACCGCCAACCGACTCCACCTGGAACTGCACGTCGTGAATGTGGAAGTTGTGCGGCATGCCCATACCGTTCGTGACCAGCCAGGACTCGGTGCTGCCGAGCGTGACGACCTCGTCGATGCGACCCATGTCCATCGGCTGGTTGTTGATCGTGAAACCGTTGAGTTCGAAGGTGCGCGTTGCCCGGGCATCCGTCGGTCTCAGTTCTTCGATCGCCGCGAGAGTGTCCGGCACGGCGGCCAACGGCTCGAGCGATGTGCCCGCTCGCAGTTCCAGGACGTCGAACCTGTCGGCGCCGCCGTTCCCCGACGCGGTTACCGCAGGCATGCCGAGGTCCGGCGCCCTCGAGCGCAGGATCACTCTCTCGCCAGGGGTCATCGTCACGACAATTTCTGCACGCTCACCCGGTGAGAGGCGGATGCCGTCGGTCACGAACGGTTCGCCGAGGAGCCCGCCATCGGAGGCGATCATCGCGAACTCGCGTTCGTCGCTGAGACCGAAGTTATAGGTGCGGGCAGTCGACGCGTTGACGAGCCGAAGGCGCACCTGTGTCGTGGACACGTCGAGGTATGGTGCGAGGGTTCCGTTCACGAGCAGGTCTGGTCTCAGCGCACCGACGAACGCGTCGCCTCCGCCGCTCGCGGCATCATCGCCGCCAAGCGTCGCGTCCTGGACGATCACGGGAACGTCGTCGACCCCGTACCGGCTCGGCAGGGAAAGTCGGCGCTGTTCATCGTCGTTGACCAGGAACAGTCCAGCGAGGCCCCTCGCCACCTGGCCTTCGGTCTCGCCGTGGGGGTGCGGGTGGTACCAGAGCGTCGCAGCGGGCTGGTCGATCGTCCAGCCGGGTGACGTCCGGGCGCCAGGGGCGATCAGCTGGTGCGGCCCACCGTCAACTCCCGGAGGCACGTGCATTCCGTGCCAGTGCACGGTTGTCGCCTCCGGCAGCGAGTTGCTGACGTCGACCCTGACCCGCTCACCCCGGTCGGCCATCAGGGTGGGGCCGAGATACGCGCCGTTGTAGCCGAGGGTCTCGGTATTGACTCCCGCACGAAACTCGCTGGCTCCTCGCTGCGGGTTGAGGGTGAACACGCGCGTGCCATCGGGGTCGACCGTCGACGGCGCAGGGGCAGGGATGGCGAGAGGGTTCTCGAATTCGACGGCGCCAACGGTGTCGACCGGACTCGCCGAACCCAGGCCGTTCATGAGGGCACCGACACCGACCAGCGCCCCGCACCCCCCGACGAGGAGAACGGGCACGAGGATCGCAATGACAACGAGAGGGCGCCTGCGGCGTCGGCCCCGCCCGCCAGCCAGGACGCCCGGATCCGAGGCCGCTGTGAAGGCGGCGGACTGAGTGGAGGCAGAAGACGGTGAAAGCATGAATCAAGCCTCGCGAGCGCAACGAACGCGCGATATCAGGGAACCACCCGGATCCGCCAGGGGGAAAACCCCCGCACCGGCGCTCTCTGCTGGAGGACCGTCGGGGCTTCGAGAACCCAGCCCTGGCCCAGGTAAGCAGAGCCTTGTCTTGCTTGCGGAATGCCTGAGCCTGAGTACCGTTGCATCCAGAGCGCACCACTTTCAGCGCACAAGCAAAGGGGAACCCCATGGCAGAAACCACCGCAACCGTCTCACAGACCTCCGTCAGCCCCGACGTCGCCGCAGGCGTCGCCCAGTTCCTGACCCCGGTCGTTATCGACCTCACCGCCCTCGTCGTCAACGGCAAGCAGGCACACTGGCACGTTCGGGGAGCGAACTTCATCGGCGTCCACGAACTCCTCGACACCATCGTCGCGCACGCCCAGGACTGGGCAGACAGCGCAGCAGAGCGCATCGTCGCACTCGGCCTTCCGGTCGACGCGCGCCTGTCCACCGTCGCTGCCAAGACCACGACCGGTGAACTGACCGCTGGTTTCCAGCAGTCAGAGACCACCATCGCCGAATTCGTCGCGCAGATCGACGCAACGCTCACCACGGTGAAGACAGCGGTTGACGAGCTCGACGCGATCGACCTCACCAGCCAGGACATCGCCGTCGAGGTTTCCCGCGGCCTTGAAAAGGACCGCTGGTTCCTCGTCGCCCACGTCGCCAAGTAGCACCGGTTCCCCGCTCTCTTCGAAAGGGGGTCGCCTTCGGGCGGCCCTCTTTTTTGATGCGCGGGCGTGTACAGCCGGATGGGTTCTAGATCACGGAGTGCGTGAACCGGCCGTTGAGGATCGTCGCAGCGACCGGCATCCGCCTCAATTCCTCCGGCGTCGACGTGAGCGGGTTCCTGTCGACGATCGCGAGGTCAGCGACCCGCCCGGCCGCTACCGCCTCATTCGGCGTGCGGGTCGTCGCCGCGAGCGCCTCGGCGACACCGATCGACTGTTCCGGATGCCACGGCTCGCGGTCGTCCCTCGATCGACCCACCGCGGCAGAAATGGCGACCCACGGATCGAGTGGCGCGACGGGCGCATCAGAACCCAGGGCGATTCTCGCCCCCTGGTCGAGCAGGGCACGGAGAACAAAGGCGCGGCGCGTGCGTCCAGGCCACAGCTTCTCCGCAGCGTCGCGGTCGTCCATGGCGTGCTCGGGCTGAACACTCGCCGTGACGTCGAGCTCGGCGAACCTCGCAACATCGGTGTCGCGAAGCAGTTGAGCGTGTTCGATCGAGCCTGTCGCCCCCGTCGCGGCAAAGGCGTCGAGCGCGAGCGAATTGGCGCGGTCACCGATCGCGTGAATCGCGCTGTGCAGTCCGCCGGCCGTTGCGCGACGCATCAGCTCGGTGAGTTCGGCTTCGGGCACCGTGAGCACACCGTGTGCGTCCGATTGGCCAGCGAGTCCGTCGTAGTGGTCGTCGCAGTACGCGGTCCTCGTGTTCAGGGATCCGTCGGTGATGACCTTGAGCGAGCCGACCTCGACGAGGCCGTGGGTGTGCGGCACGATCTGGCCGGTCGCGAGCCGCGCGGCGAGCGCGCGGTCGAGGTCGCCGGGATAGATACCGAACCGCACCCGGAGCGCGGTTGCCCCGGCCTGGGCTCGACGTCTCCACACCTCGAGGTTCCACGCCATTTCGAAGTCGACCACCCCGACCACTCCGCGTGCAGCCGCCGCGGCGGCCGCATCGCGTGCCCACCCATCGACGACGCTGTCGTCTGCGCCGAGCCCCTGGCTCACCGCGAAGGCGTCTTCCTCGCGCAGCAGACCTGTCGGGTGACCCGCGTGCCCGAACTGCGCGAGGGCAGCGCTGTTGAGCCAGACACCGTGGAGGTCTGCACCGATCAGTACAACCCTCCGCCCGCGGGAGATCCGGTCGAACGCATCGAGGTCGGCGGCATCCGGCCACATCGCGTCACGGAATCCGGTGCCGACGAGGATATCGTCCGGGTGCACCCTCGGCACGGCAGCGGCAACGTAGTCGTGAACGAGGTCGAGCACCGATGCGGCCGAGACGCTCGCCGTCAGGTCGAGCCGCCGGGAGGCGAGAGCCACCTGCGTGAAGTGAACGTGGTGATCCCAGAGGCCGGGCAGCACCCATCGGCCATCGAGATCGGTGGCTTCTCCCTCCGGAGCGATCGAACCGGCAGGACGGATGTCGGTGATCCGGGCGTCTTCGAGCAGAATGTCGACACCAGCGCCGTCGGAGCCGACGACACGCGCGTTTCTGAGGGTCGAGCGGATGCCCGAGCCGGGACTGGTTGCGCTCAGCCGGAATTCTGTCATCGCGCCCTCCGCGGGTGGGCCATATCGCCGCCGGTCACCGCTGGCAGTTGGGGCACCAGTACAGCTTTCTGGCACCCATCTCTTCGAGAACGATGTTCGTCCCGCAGACCCGGCACGGCAGGCCCTCGCGCTTGTAGACCCAGTGGCGATCGTCGCGACTCGCCATCGCCTTGCGATAGTCCTCGCCCCGGAGGTCGTCCATCGTCATCATCTGGCCGGTCTCCACCCCGATCGGGAGGAGCCTCGCCCAGTCCTGCCAGAGCCCGCGCACGAGTTCCTCGGGAATCAGCTTGCCCGGCGTGTGCGGGTTGATCCGCGAACGGAAGAGCAGCTCAGCACGGTAGACGTTTCCGATCCCGGAGACGACGGACTGGTCCATCAGGAGCAGGCCGATCGGTGTGGGCTTCTTGCGTACAACAGCGGTGAACCTGTCCTCCGCGGCCTGGCTCGGGTCGAGGAGCGGGTCAGGGCCGAGCTTTGCGATCACGGCGTTCACCCGTTCGCTGTCGAGGATCTCGCAGGCGGTCGGACCGCGCAGGTCGGCGACGGCGTGCTCGGTCAGCAGTCGGAGCCGGACCGCGCCGACGGGCGGAGGCGGGAACGTGTCCCATTCCTCGCCCGACAGGCCTTTGGTTTGCTCAGACATGCGCACGCGGGTCTTTCTCGGCGCACCAATCGAGTGCAGGGAATTCTCTCCAGCCTCGTCGAGGATCACCGCGGCGAGGTCGGTTCCGTGCTGGTTGGTCTGGCCCATCCTGCCGTTGGCACTCGCGATAGTGGCGTCGGAAGTGATCTCTCCGGCGAAGTCCCATGCGCCGTACATGCCGAGGTGGACGCGCAGCCAGAGCTCGTCATCGAAGTCGAGGAACATTTGCTTGCCGACGGCTTTCACGTCGACGAGCGTGCGGCCGGACAGGACCGCTGCGCCCTCGGCGAACCTGCCCTGCGGGCTCGACGCCGTGACCTGATGTCCCTGGAAGTTGGAGCGGAACTGCCTGGCGATGCGATGAACGGAATGACCCTCTGGCACGCTAACCCCGCTCAGAGGATCCGGCGTCGACGCCCTTGCCGGCGATCGTCCCCGTGGTCTCGTACTCGGCGATCTGCGCGATGCGCCGGACGTGGCGCTCATCGCCCGAGAACGGTTCGGCGATAAATGCGTCGATAAACGTCTTCACCTCATCGAACGAGTGCTGTCGCGCACCGATCGAGATCACGTTTGCGTCATTGTGTTCGCGTGCGAGCTTCGCTGTGCTCTCGTTCCAGACGAGGGCAGCACGGATGCCGTGCACCTTGTTCGCGGCGATCTGCTCACCGTTGCCTGAACCGCCGAAGACCACACCGAGTGCCTCGACACCCGCCTCACGGTCGCGCAGCACTCCGAGCGCGGCGTTGATGCAGAACGCCGGGTAGTCGTCGAGGGCGTCGTACTCCGTCGGCCCATGATCGACGACTTCATGTCCGCTGCGTGCGAGGTATTCCTGCAGGTCGGTGCTGAAGTCGAGGCCGGCATGATCGGTGGCGATATGGATGCGCATGGTTCCATTCTGCCGTCCCCGACCGGCGTCCGCGCGACTCACGCGGCCCGATCAGGTGAAGATCGGTCCGACGGTCCGGCTGCGCTTGAGTTCGAAGAAACCCGGGTATGACGCCACAGCAACGACGCCGTCCCACAACCGGACCGCCTCCTCGCCCACTGGCGCCGGCGAAATCACCGGCCCGAAGAACGCTGTGCCGTTGACAGCGATGACCGGCGTTCCGACATCCTGGCCGACCCGTTCGATGCCGTCGAAGTGGCTGGCACGCATCTGGGCGTCGTAGCTGTCGCTCTCGGAGTGCTCGGCGAATTCCGGGGGAAGGCCGACCTCGGCGAGCGCCTGCGAGATCACCGTGTCGGGGTCGGTTGAGCCGCCGGGGTGAATCTGGGTTCCGAGGGCGTCGTAGAGGGGCTTCACGATGGCCTGTCCGAATTCTTCCTTCGCCGCGGTGACGAGGCGGGTATACCGAAGCGCGCGCGGGAAGAAAGCGCGGTACTCATCCGACACGTCCTGATTCTCGTTGAGCACGGCGAGGCTCATCACGTGCCACGTCACCTCGAGGTTGCGGTGTCTCGCAACCTCGTCGACCCACCTCGAGGTCATCCACGCCCACGGGCAGGACGGGTCGAACCAGAAATCAGCAGCGGTCGGGGTATCGGTGCTCATTCCCACAGCCAACCACGGATTTCGCTCGCGAGAGGCCGCCTCAGCCCATTGGCAGCGGAAGGCGGAGCACTACGCTGGAATCTCGGACACGATCCGCACCGATCGACAGCCACACCCTAAGGAGTCCCCGTTGCCCGGAGAAAACCTCACCCGCGCCGAAGCACAGGAACGAGCCTCGCTCGTCTCTCCCTCGAGCTACCAGATCGCCCTCGACCTCACCACCGGCCCTGAGACCTTCCGGTCGACGACGACGGTCCGGTTCAGCGCGACACCGGGCGCTTCGACCTTCATCGACGCCATTACCCGTACCGTGCACTCGGTGACCCTCAACGGCGTTGCCCTCGACCCGGCGGCCATCAGCGACGGCATCCGTATCGCCCTGGACAACCTGCAGGCCGACAACGAGCTCATCGTCGACGCCGACATGATCTACATGAACACCGGTGAGGGCCTGCACCGTTTTGTCGACCCCGTCGACGACGAGGTGTACCTCTACAGCCAGTTCGAGGTCCCGGACTCACGCCGCATGTATGCGGTCTTCGAGCAGCCGGACCTCAAGGCGACGTTCCGGTTCACCGTGACCGCGCCCGCCCACTGGGACGTCATCTCCAACTCCCCCACCCCTGAGCCCGTCGATGCAGGCGAGAACAGCAAGACCTGGGCGTTCGAGCCGACACAGCGGATGTCGAGCTACATCACCGCGATCATCGCGGGACCGTACGTCGCCGTGCGCAGCGAGCTGACGTCGAGCGACGGACGCACGATTCCGCTCGGTGTCTTCTGCCGTCAGAGCCTGTCCGAGTATCTTGACGCTGACTACATCTTCGAGAAGACCCGCCAGGGCTTCGAATACTTCGAGAAGAACTTCGACTACCCGTACCCCTTCCCCAAGTACGACCAGCTGTTCGTCCCCGAGTACAACGCTGGCGCGATGGAGCACGCGGGGGCTGTCACGTTCACCGAGGCGTACGTCTTCCGCTCCAAGGTGACGGATGCCATCAAGGAACGCCGCGTCGTCACAATCCTGCACGAGCTCGCGCACATGTGGTTCGGCGACCTCGTCACGATGAAGTGGTGGAACGACCTGTGGCTCAACGAGTCGTTCGCCGAGTGGGCCTCGACCATCGCTGTCGCAGAGGCCACCGAGTGGACCGGTGCCTGGACGACGTTCAACGCCATGGAGAAGAGCTGGGCATACAAGCAGGACCAACTGCCGTCGACCCACCCCATCGTCGCGACGATCAACGACCTCGAGGACGTTCAGGTCAACTTCGACGGCATCACGTACGCCAAGGGTGGCTCGGTTCTCAAGCAGCTCGTGGCCTGGGTCGGCATCGACGCGTTCTACGCCGGCGTGGCCGCCTACTTCAAGAAGCACGAGTACGGCAACACCGAGCTCGTCGACCTGCTCAGCGAACTCGAGACCGCATCGGGCCGAGACCTCACCGACTGGGGCAAGCTCTGGCTCGAGACGGCCGGCGTCAACACGCTCCGCCCGGAGATCACGGTCGACGACTCCGGAGTTATCACCGGCTTCGCGGTGCTGCAGTCGGCGGTACCTGAGTACCCGACGATCCGCCCCCACCGCCTCGCCATCGGTTTCTACAACCTCGTCGACGGCAAGCTCCTCCGTGAGCACCGGATCGAACTCGACGTCGATGGTGAGCGCACCGAGGTCGCCGAACTCGTCGGCCTGAAGCGCCCAGACCTCGTGCTGCTCAACGACGACGACCTCGCCTACGCGAAGATCCGCCTCGACGAGGCGTCTCTCGCCGTCGCGACCGAGTCGCTGTCCGCCATCGAGGACCCGCTTGCACGGTCCCTCGTCTGGGCTGCCGCCTGGGACGCGACCCGCGACGCCGAAACCCCGGCTCGCGACTACGTCCGCCTCGTGCTCGGAAACATTGCGACCGAGACCGAGTCGACGACGATCCGCACGACGCTCAACCAGCTCGTGCTCGCGGCGACCCAGTACGTCGCTCCCGAGCGCCGGGAGAGCACGGTTCGGGACGTCGGCGACGCACTGTGGGCCCTCGCCCAGGGTGCTGAGGCCGGGAGCGACGCCCAGTTCCAGTTCGTGAAGTTCTTCGCGGCGGTTGCGTCCACCGATGAGCACTTCGACGCCATTCGCGCCCTCCGTTCGGGCGAGACCGCGCTCGACGGGCTCGAGATCGACACCGACCTCGACTGGGAACTCCTCGCCGCGCTCACGGCGGGTGGAGTCGCCGGAAACGACGAGGTCGACGCGGCCCTGGCCGCCGACAACACGGCCAATGGCGCGAAGGCTGCCGCGCTCGCCCGCGCGGCGATCCCGACGCTCGAAGCGAAGCGTGCCGCGTGGGCATCCGTCGTCGACATCGACACCGCCCCGAACGCCATCGTGCAGTGGACGGGCATCGGCTTCCAGCGCGCTCGCGACCGGGATGTCCTCGCGTCGTTCGTTCCCGACTACTTCGAGATGCTGCAGCGCATCTGGGCATCGCGCAGCTACAAGATCGCCGAGTACCTCGCGGTTGGGCTCTACCCCGCTCCGCTCGCCAGCGCAGAACTGCGCGACGCAACGGTGGCCTGGCTCGACCAGAACGCCGAGCCGCCGGCCCTTCGGCGCATCGTCGTCGAGAACCTCGCCGGCGTCGAGCGTGCGCTCAAGGCACAGGAGCGTGACGCCCGGGCATAGCCCGATGTTCTGAGGCGCCACGCGCACGGATGCCGTCACCGGCCCGTGCGCGTGGCGCCTCTGTCGTTAACGGCACAGTCGCTAACGGCACAGTCGTTAACGACACAGCCCATTTGCCCGCCGGACCTCCAGCGTCCGCCCAGTGGCCCGACGGTAGACTTGGCCCGATGACTGAATTCTGGCAAGGTGTTGACGCCTTCTTCCTTACCCCAATCGGCCGGCTCGTCATGATCGCGATCATCATCGTCGGAGCGTTTATCGCATCATGGCTCCTTCACTTCGCGATCCGACGGATCGTGAACCAGATCGTGTCCGGGGTGAAGAAGACCCAGGGTGCCGAAGACACCCAGGCGCTCAACGTGTCACCGCTCGCCGCGGTGAGGCTCGTGCAGCGAACACGCACGCTCGGCACCGTACTCGGCAACATCGTCAACGTCACGGTCGTTGTGGTCACGATCATCCTTGTGGTCAACCAGATCGACCCCAACATCATCGGCTCGCTCGCCCTGCTCACCGCCGCGCTCGGTGCCGGCCTCGGTTTCGGCGCCCAAAACATCGTCAAGGATGTGCTCAACGGCCTGTTCATGGTGATGGAAGACCAGCTCGGCGTCGGCGACGTCGTCGACCTCGGCCCTGCCACCGGTGTCGTCGAGCGCGTCGGCATCCGCATCACCCAGGTGCGAGACGTCAACGGAACCCTGTGGTTCGTGCGTAACGGCGAGATCCTGCGCGTCGGCAACATGTCCCAGGGCTGGGCGCGGGTCATCATCGACCTCGCCGTGCCCTACGACGCGGACATCGAGACTGTCCAGGACACCATGCTCACCACGGCGACAGCCCTTGCCCAGGACCCGAAGTGGCGCAGCCGGATCCTCGAGCGCCCCGAGCTGTGGGGAATCGAGTCGATCTCCGAGGAGGCGCTCATCATTCGCCTCGTCGTGAAGACCCGTCCCCCTGCCAAGGATGACGTTGCCCGTGAACTGCGTGCGCGCCTGAAGTACGCCACAGACGAGCTGGGCGTCCAGCTGCCATCGCTCAAGAGCGTGGTCCTCGAGGGCTTCGACGGTGCGGCTTCCGTCACGGGTGCACGCCCGCCGCGCACCAAGCCGCTCAAGACCATCAACGAAGCTCCCCACGCCGTGAGGAAAGCAGCGAAGAAGGGGCCGGCGCAGCCATGACCAACCTCAACTCCCCCAGCTTCTACGAGGAGGTCGGCGGCCGCGCTACCTTCGAAAAGCTGTCGCTCGAGTTCTACAAGGGTGTCGCCGCCGACCCGGTGCTCAAGCCGATGTACCCGGAGGAAGACCTCGCGGCAGCGACCGAACGCCTGACGATGTTCTTCGAGCAGTACTGGGGCGGTCCGTCGACGTACAGTGAGCAGCGCGGGCACCCGCGGCTCCGCATGCGACACATGCCGTTCAAGGTCAATCCGGATGCGCGAGACCGCTGGCTGCTGCACATGCGCGCCGCGGTCGATACCCTCGGCCTGTCACCGCTGCACGAGGCGACCCTCTGGGACTACCTCGAGCGCGCAGCGCAGGCGATGGTCAATACCTTCGACGAGTAACGCCCTGCGACTCGACGCGTAACGCCCCTCTCGTCCGACGGGGCGCGCATCTCCTACGCTGGGAGCATCGCGGGCGACGGAGCCCGCGGATCGAAGGAGATCCCGGATGCCAGCAGCACAGACCTCGACCGACGTGATCATTGTGGGCTCTGGGCTCGCCGGGCTCGTCGCTGCCGCTGAGCTGTCGGACGCCGGCAGGCGGGTGATCATCGTCGAGCAGGAGCCGGAGGCGTCGCGCGGCGGGCAGGCACACTGGTCGTTCGGCGGGCTGTTCCTCGTCGACACGCCCGAGCAGCGCCGGATGGGCATCCGCGACTCGCACTCCCTCGCGTGGCAGGACTGGCAGGGCTCCGCCGCCTTCGACCGACAGGACGACAATTGGGCGAGGCGATGGGCAGAAGCGTATGTCGACTTCGCCGCTGGCGACAAGCGATCGTGGCTGCGCGAACGTGGTGTCGGCTTCTTCCCCGTCGTCGGCTGGGCGGAGCGCGGCGGGTTCACAGCGAACGGGCACGGCAACTCGGTCCCGCGGTTCCATATCGTCTGGGGCACGGGCCCCGCGATCGTCGAACCCTTCCTCGAGCGCGTCCTGGCGGGGGTCGAGGCAGGGCGTGTGCAGTTCAGACATCGCCACCGCGTCGATGAGCTCGTGGTTCACGACGGTGCCGTGACCGGCGTGACCGGAAGCGTTCTCTCGCCGTCGACCGCCGGACGTGGCGAAGCGAGCCCACACGACGTCGTCGCCGATTTCGAGCTGTCGGCGCAGGCCGTTGTCGTGACGACGGGCGGGATCGGCGGCAACCTCGACCTGGTCAGGGCGAACTGGCCGGCACGACTCGGTACTCCACCCGAGTCGATGCTCTCCGGAGTCCCGGCCCACGTCGACGGCCGCGGCCTCGGTATCGCCGAACGCGCCGGCGCGCGACTGGTCAACGGTGACCGGATGTGGCACTACACGGAGGGCATTGCCAACTGGGATCCGGTCTGGGCCGCCCACGGCATCCGTATCCTCCCCGGGCCGTCATCGCTCTGGCTCGATGCCACGGGTGCACGCCTTCCCGCGCCGCTGTTCCCCGGCTTCGACACGCTGGGGACCCTGCAGCACATCCTCGGCACAGGACACGGTCACAGCTGGTTCGTGCTCACCCAGAAGATCATCGAGAAGGAGTTCGCCCTCTCCGGCAGCGAGCAAAACCCCGATCTCACCGACCGGGACCTCAGGCTTCTGCTCAAGCGGGTTGCTCCCGGCGCGCCAGGCCCGGTTGAGGCGTTCAAAGAGAAGGGCGACGACTTCGTGGTCGCGGACAACCTGCCGGAGCTGCTGGCGGGCATGCAGCGGCTCTCCGGCACTGCCCCGCTCGACACGGTGCGGGTGGAACGGGAGATCAGGTGGCGCGATGCCCAGCTGGACAACGAGTTCTCGAAGGACGCACAGATCACAGCGATCAGGGGTGCCCGCTCCTATCGGGGCGACAAGCTCATCCGTGTCGCACGCCCGCACAAACTGCTCGATCCGAAGGCTGGTCCGCTCATCGCCGTGAAACTGCACATCCTCACGCGGAAAAGCCTCGGCGGCATCCAGACCGACCTGTCCGCACGCGCGATTGGCGACGACGGCACACCGGTTCCCGGGCTTTACGCGGCCGGAGAGGCCAGCGGCTTCGGCGGTGGCGGCATGCACGGATACCGAGCGCTCGAGGGGACTTTTCTGGGCGGATGCCTGTTCACCGGTCGGACCGCCGGGCGCGCGATCGACGCTCAGCTGCCCTGAGCCATCGTTCTGCGTGCAAGCCGTTTCCGCGGTCGCACGTCAGGCAATTCCGGGAGAGGTCAGAGACCCCGTGACGAGCGAACGAGGACGTGGCCCCGCACAGGACTCGCCCTGACCCAGGCACCGGAGGCGTAGAGCGGGACCTCTTCCTCGCCGACGAGGAACCCGAGGCTCCCCGCCGCGAACGCGATTCCTGACGGAACGTCCGGGTGCCCGGCGAGCGGGCGCGACCAGACCTCGGCCCTGACCCGCTGCACGATGGCGTCACCCGCGTTGTCCGGCACCGTCCGAGCGACTTCTCCCGCGCCGTCCCTCGCTGCCAGTTCGAGCGCCAGAGAGCTGATCCCGCCGATCCGCTCCCACCCGCCACGTGGCGGCGCGATCCCTGACCAGCTCGTTCGTACGTCGGCCGGCGGAAGCGGGACCACGATCTCGCCGGACGCCCCGTCGGTGTGAGCGAGCCGGTCCGCGATCGCAGCCGGAGCGACCACGCGGTCGAAGACGGCGCCAGAAACCTCGGCGAAGGTCCGGAGGCCGAGGATCGTCGGGCTCGTGTCGAGCAGGCCGCGCGGATGCAGCACCGCCGAGTACACGGCAAGCACTCCCCCGCTGGCAATCAGGCGAACCGCCGTGTCATCGACGAGCCTCGCCCGGGCGAGGTACACCCGAAGGTCGGCGGCGGCGTGGGCGTCCTGGAGGGTGATCGCGTCATTCATCTGCTGTCTAAACTACCTAAGAAGCATTGGTGAAACCCACCAGTCCGCCAGCACCACCAATCGGAGAGCAATGACAGACCCCGTCGCATCCCTCTTGAACGCCCTGAACCTGACTGATACCGGAGCTCGAACGAGCGAGGACATCTTCACGGGGCCATCACTGTGGATGCCGGGTGGACGGGTTTACGGGGGGCAGGTTCTTGCGCAGGCCGTGATGGCGGCAAGCCGGACGACAGCGGAGGAGCGTATCGTGCACTCGATGCACGGGTATTTCCTGCGGCCCGGTGACGTCAACCAGGAAATCACGTTCAGCGTCGACCGGATCCACGACGGCCGTTCGTTCTCGACGAGACGCACACAGGCATACCAGTCCGGCGTTCCGATCCTCTCGATGATCGCTTCGTTCCAGGACCAGGACGAAGGCCTCGACCACCAGGCGCCAATGCCTGAGGGCTACCCCGATCCGGAGAGCCTGCCGACCGCAGCCGAGCTGCTCGGACACATTGATCATCCGGCTGCCAGGGCGTGGGCCAACGACCGGCCATTCGACATCCGCCACGTACCGTCGCCGATCTACCTCTCGGTCGAGGGCGAGCGCACCGCGACGAACGCGGTCTGGATCAAGGCGTTCGGCACCCTTCCCGACGACCCGAGCCTGCACAGGGCTGCGCTCGCGTACGCGAGCGACTACCCGCTGCTCGAGTCGATCCTGCGCAAGCACGGCCTGGCCTGGGTGACCCCGAATCTCAAGGTTGCGAGCCTCGACCACGCCATGTGGTGGCACCGGCCGGCCCGGGCTGACGAGTGGCTGCTCTACGTCCAGGAGTCCCCGAGCGCATCGGGCGGACGCGGACTCGCGCTCGGCCGGTTCTACTCCCGCGACGGCGTCCTGGTTGCGAGCGTCGCCCAGGAGGGCATGGTGCGGGTACCACCGGCACTGGCAACAGACACCTAAGCCCGCCTGGCAGAAGATAACGATGAAGGCCATGCCGGTGACTGAGTCACCGGCATGGCCTTCATCGTTTCGCCAGAGCGCCCGCGTCAGTCGCGAGTGAGCTTGCGGTATGCGGAACGGTGCGGCTTCGCTGCATCCGGTCCGAGCCGCTCAATCTTGTTCTCCTCGTACGACTCGAAGTTGCCCTCGAACCAGTACCAGTTGCCCGGGTCTTCCTCTGTCCCCTCGTAGGAGAGGATGTGCGTTGCGATGCGGTCGAGGAACCACCGGTCGTGAGTGATGACCACGGCACAACCGGGGAACTCGAGAAGCGCGTTCTCGAGGCTTCCAAGGGTTTCCACGTCGAGGTCGTTAGTCGGTTCGTCGAGGAGCAGGAGGTTTCCGCCCTGCTTGAGGGTCAGTGCCAGGTTGAGGCGGTTGCGCTCTCCACCGGAGAGAACACCGGCCTTCTTCTGCTGGTCAGGTCCCTTGAATCCGAACTGGGAGACGTACGCCCGTGACGGAATCTCGGTCTTTCCGACCTGGATGTAGTCCTGGCCGTCTGAGACGACCTCCCACAGGTTCTTGTTGGGGTCGATGCCACCGCGGCTCTGGTCGACGTAGGAGATGTCGACCGTCTCACCGATCTTGAGCTCTCCGCCGTCGAGCGGCTCGAGGCCGACGATGGTCTTGAAGAGCGTGGTCTTACCGACACCGTTGGGGCCGATGACTCCGACAATGCCGTTACGGGGCAGGGTGAAGCTGAGGTCGTTGATGAGGATGCGCTCCCCGAAGCCCTTCTTGAGGTTCTTCGCGTCGATGACCTGCGCGCCGAGGCGCGGTCCGACGGGGATGACGATCTCTTCGAAGTCGAGCTTCCGCGTACGCTCGGCCTCGGTCACCATCTCTTCGTAACGTGCGAGTCGAGCCTTCGACTTCGCCTGTCGTCCCTTGGCGTTCGACCGGACCCACTCGAGTTCCTCAGCGAGGCGCTTCGACAGCTTCTGGTCCTTCTTGCCCTGGACCTGCAGTCGTTCCTGCTTCTTCTCGAGGTAGGTCGAGTAGTTGCCCTCGTACGGGTAGAGGTGACCGCGGTCGACCTCAGCGATCCATTCGGCGACGTGGTCGAGGAAGTACCGGTCGTGAGTGACGGCGAGCACAGCACCTGCGTACTTGGCGAGGTGCTGCTCGAGCCAGAGAACGCTCTCGGCGTCGAGGTGGTTAGTGGGCTCATCGAGGAGCAGGAGGTCCGGCTTCTGCAGAAGAAGCTTGCAGAGCGCGACGCGACGCTTCTCTCCACCGGAGAGGTTCGCAACGGGCAGGTCGCCGGGCGGGGTCCGCAGCGCGTCCATCGCCTGTTCCAGCTGGGAATCGAGGTCCCACGCGTCAGCGTGGTCGATTTCCTCCTGGAGCGTGCCCATCTCGGCAAGCAGCGCGTCGAAGTCAGCATCCGGTTCGCCCATGGCGAGCGAGATTTCGTTGAAGCGGTCGACCTTGGCTTTGATCTCGCCGACGCCCTCCTGGACGTTCTCGAGCACGGTCTTCGACTCATCGAGTTCCGGTTCCTGCATGAGGATGCCGACGGTGTACCCGGGCGTGAGCTTCGCTTCACCGTTGCTCGGTGTGTCGAGGCCAGCCATGATCTTGAGGATCGTGGACTTTCCGGCCCCGTTGGGACCGACGACACCGATTTTGGCGCCGGGGAAGAACGACATGGTGACGTCGTCAAGAATTAGTTTGTCTCCGACAGCCTTGCGGGCGCGGACCATGGAATAGATATATTCGGCCATATTGCTACCAGTCTATTGTTCTTGTCTTCCCAATGAGACATGTCCCGGTGCCGAGCACCCGACCCACCGTCGAGTGATAGCCGCCGACGGCCGTGCCATTCTGACCGATGAGGCACGCTTCGCCCCATCGCACCGAGAACTGGATGGAGTCCGCCGCGTTCCCGATCGTCGTCGTATCGCTCGTCACTTCCATGGCCGCCTTGTCGAAGCCGGCGGCAACAAGCCCGTCGATGAACGCACGACCGTCTGCGGCCGGGTAGGCGGCGAGGGTAGAAGCGTTGACCGAATCGAAGTATGGGAGGTTTTCCTCCGCGGTCCCGCCAGGCACCAGTTGCGGTGCCTGCGGCTCTGGCGCCGGCGATTCGGCTGCAACGGGCGGCGCCGGTGTCGGAGTCGGAGGGCTTCCCGGCATCGAGCATCCGGCGAGCAATCCCCCAGCGAGAAGAACAGCGAACACACCAGTTCCAACCCGACCTCGCCACCGTGTATCGGGTTTCGCCACGCCATCTCCCTGTGCCTGTGCCTGTTGTGATCCGGGCCGGTTGTGATCTGGCCCGTTGTGATCGCGCCGTGTCGGAACGATCGGCTATCAGTCGAGTCTAGGACGGGAGCGCCCGAACCGTCAGAACGGAGTGTCCGGTTCGAACTCCGGTCGACCCTCGCTGGTTCCCCGGGTGCCGGGGTCGCCGACCGATACGGCCGTCCTGCCGAGTACCGGCGCTACCCAATCCGCCTGCTCGCGCGACGAGTCCGGTCGGGCGCTGGCGGGGTCGGGCTCCCGTGCCGCCAGCCCGGGGTAACCGGTGCCGTCATCACCCGCTGGCCTCGCGGGAGCGTAGCCCGGGTTCGCGGCGTCGACGGCGTCAGCCGCGGGTGTGCCTGAGTCGCGTGCTGGGTTCCTCGCGTACCTGGCGGTCCCCCAGGCCAAATCGTGACCAACACTGTCAGCGTCGACCTCAACAGTCGTGCCGTTCTTGTCTCCGCTCTCCCAGCGCCGAATGCGCAGCCGCCCCATCACCAGCACGCGGTCACCCTTGTGCACCGACTCGTGGACATTGCCGGCGAGTTGCCGGAACGAGGAGACCGTGTACCAGTTCGTCTCGCCAGCTACCCAGGCTCCTGCCGTCCTGTCGAAGTAGCGCTGGTTCGAGGCGAGCCTGAAGCTCGTGAGCTCCACGCCGTCGCGGATCGTCTTGTGCTCGGGAACTGTAGCAACAAGGCCGGTCAGGGTGATGCTGTCTGTCATGAGGGTTCTCCCAACTGGATTTCCACACGCAGGACCTCCGGTGTGGAGGTTCCGGAGACGACCTCGTGCCGGACTGCCGCCTCCGGAACCATGATTCGAGTGTGCGACCCTCCAGCGGGCGGGGTCCCTCCGGTACCTCCCCGGTGGACAGGGCATCCGGCCGCTGAAACTGGGGAGGGATACCCGGCGGCGTGCCCTGCACCCGACACCGCTACCCTGTCCTCATGACGTACTCAGCTGCCGAAAACCGATATGACGACATGCACTACGCCAGGACGGGCAGGAGCGGCCTCATGCTCCCCCGCGTTTCGCTGGGCTTCTGGCACAACTTCGGTGACGGACGGGACCTCGAGACCCAGCAGGCCATCGTGCGGCGAGCGTTCGACCTCGGTATTACCCACTTCGACCTGGCCAACAACTACGGTCCCCCTCCGGGATCTGCTGAACGCAACTTTGGTCGCATCCTCCACGACGATCTCGCCGCTCACCGCGATGAAATCGTCATCTCGACGAAGGCCGGTTACGACATGTGGGCTGGCCCGTACGGCCAGTGGGGCTCACGCAAGTCGCTCCTCTCCTCTCTCGACCAGAGCCTCGGGCGACTCGGCGTGAACTACGTCGACATCTTCTACTCCCACCGCCCGGACCCCGACACCCCCATCGAAGAAACGATGGGGGCACTCGCGACAGCTGTGCACTCAGGGAAAGCCCTCTATGCCGGAATCTCCAACTACTCGCCGGAGCAGACCAGAGCGGCCGCCGCGGCGCTCGCCGAGCACCGCGTCCCCCTCCTGATCCACCAGCCGAGCTACTCCATGTTCAACCGGCACGTCGAAAACGGGCTCCTCGACGTCCTCGACGAGGTCGGAGCGGGCTCCATCGTGTTCTCGCCCCTCGCCCAGGGACTCCTGACCGACCGCTACCTCGATGGAACGGTTCCCGACGGATCCCGTGCGGCGACGAGCAAATTCCTGCCGGCTGAGCGGATCTCGCCCACCTATCTCGAACGAGCCCGAGCCCTCAACACGCTGGCCGCCGACCGCGGGCAGTCGCTCGCGCAACTCGCCCTGACGTGGGTTCTCAGGCATCCGCAGGTCACCTCGGCGCTCATCGGTGCGAGCTCGGTGAAGCAGCTGGAACAGAACGTCGCCGCGCTTGGCGCTCCGCCGCTCACGGCAGACGAACTCGCGGCGATCGAACCGTTCGCCGTTGACGGCACCGGACTGAGCTAGCGCTCCTCTCGGCCGACCGGGCGGTGTCGGTGGTGTCTCCTATCGTGTGGGTAAGAGATCACCGACACCACCGGCCGGAGACAAGAGGCAGCATGCACATCGCAACACACCAGGCGACACTCTCGTCGAGCACGAGGGTTGGCATCGAACTCGTCACCGTCCACGACGGGTTGTGGCGCGTTCGCCTCAGCGACGGACGCATACTCGGACACGTCGAGCGCCTCAGCTCGGCCACAGGAGACGTCTTCATCGCCAAGCGGTTCTCGCCGGTCCGGGCGTCATTCCTGTCCCTCGGGCAGTTCTGGAACATGCAGGATGCCGTCGATTCGCTGCGTTGAGCGGTGGTAGCCCCGTGGGCGGTTTCGCTGTTTCCCGGTCATGACCGGTCGGGCAACGCTCGGTCGAAAGCACGACACGGCGGCGGCGTTGCGGGATTACGGGCGGGCCCGAAGGTAGCCTTCGGCACATGGAATGGTGGAATGAATTCGTAGACTGGCTCACCGCAACCGACACACGACCGGTGCTCTTCACCGCCGCCGTGATCTTTATCGCGATTATCGTTTCGGCGCTGCTCGCGGCGTCGATCACCAAGGCAGCGGTACGCCGGCTGATCTCCCAGCGCGATCGCGACCTCAAGACAGCGGCGATCGCCGCACTCGTCGACGCGTCGACCGAGGCCGCCGCCTGGAACTCACTGACCCCCCAGGAGCAGACACTCGCCGACCGGGCAGTCGCCCAGGCGGATATCCAGCTGCGCCTCCTGCCCATCAAGGGTGCGTCGACCGCGGCGAACTGGTCTGCACACCAGCTCGCCGAGATGAAGCGCAACTCCGCCACGTTCGGTTATGAACTCGGACCCGTCGTCGCCGAGTTCCGTGACCGTCTCGTCGAATGGCAGAACCGTCCGAACCGTGCGAAGCGCGTCTTCGAAACCGACCTGGAGCGCTGGCGGTTCGAAACCACGACTCACGAGAAGACCCTGCTCGCGGAGCAGGACGCCTGGGCGACACGCCAGCACCACGAGAAGTACACGGAAGCAGAGCCCGCGGAGCAGCCCGCCGCGGTCGCCCCCGCTGCGTTCGCCCGTCAGGAGTCGGACATCCCCGACACCACGACGCAAAAGCTGATCGACGATGTCGCCGCGATGGATGTCGCCCGCGCCACAGCGGCTCGCGAGTCTGACGAGAAGAAGCTGGCCTAGAGCCACCATTTCCACCACGAAGCCGGTACCGCGAACTCGCGGTACCGGCTTCGTCGTGTGTCGGGTCAGCGCCTGTGGGCCCGCGCGCAGCTCAGCGCCTATGCCTTCAGCGCGGCGGGGCGCTGCGACCGGTCAGCGCCACCAGTTGTCTGCGGGCTCCACCGGTGTCGAGCGCTTGTGCCTGGTCGCGAGGAACCGCGCCTCAATGGCATCCGCAACCTCATCGGGAACGTCGTTCCCTTCGAGGTAGTCGTCGATGTGCGCGTAGGTCAGCCCCAGGTTCGCCTCGTCGGTCTGTCCGGGCTGGTCGTCGAGCAGGTCAGCCGTAGGGAGCTTTTCGTACAGTCGTGCGGGCGCCCCGAGGAACGTGAGCAGGGCCCGGCCCTGCCGCTTTGTCAATCCGGTGAGCGGGACGATGTCCGCGCCACCGTCACCGAACTTCGTGAAGAAACCGGTGACGGCCTCGGCGGCGTGGTCTGTCCCGACAACGAGCAGCCCCTCCTGCCCGGCAAGCGCGTACTGCGCAATCATCCGCGCCCGTGCCTTCACATTGCCCTTGTTGAAGTCGCTGATCGGCTCACCGGTCGCTGTCTCGAACTCCGTTTCAATGCCGTCGACGCCCGGCTTGACGTTGAACGTCACGACCCGCTGGGGCTGGATGAACTCCAGTGCCAGCTGCGCATCCTCCTCGTCACGCTGCACCCCGTACGGCAGCCGCACAGCGATAAACGACACCTTGACATCGTCTTCGGCGAGTTGCTCAACGGCAAGCTGGCACAGCCTCCCCGCGAGGGACGAGTCCTGGCCGCCACTGATACCGAGTACGAGGCCTTTCGCACCGGTCGCCGTGAGGTAATCGGCGAGGAAATCGACGCGCCGACGCGCCTCGGTTTCCGGGTCGATCTCAGGAAGAACGTGCAGTTCGGCAATGATCTGTTTTTGGAGTTCTCGCATGGGTAGTAATTTACCCACCCGCCGTTACGAACGGATGTCGCGCCGACAGAAATGTGCCCCCGGCAGGATTCGAACCTGCGACCAAGAGATTAGAAGGCTCCTGCTCTATCCCCTGAGCTACGGAGGCTGGCGTCTTTCAGAATACCGCAGCACGCTGGACCCCTGTCACCCGCAGCGCGGCAGCCGGCGTCACAGGTCACGGATAGCATGGACACCATGAGCACTGTGAGCGACCGACTTGTCTGGATCGACTGCGAAATGACGGGACTCGACATCGATGCCGACGAACTCGTCGAGATCGCCGTCGTGATCACCGACTATGACCTGAAGCCCGTCGACGATGGCCTCGACATCGTGATCAAACCCGATGACTCGGCGCTGGCGAACATGGGTGAGTTCGTCACCAACATGCACACCTCCTCCGGCCTCCTCGAGGAGATCCCCCTCGGTGTCAGTGTCGCCGAAGCGGAGTACCAGGTCCTCGAGTACGTGCTCAAGCACGTTCCCGCGGAGCAGCGTGCTCCCCTCGCCGGAAACTCGATCGGCACAGACCGCGCCTTCCTCACCAAATTCATGCCGCGGCTCGATGCACAGTTGCACTACCGCAACGTCGATGTGTCGTCGATCAAGGAGCTCGCCAGGCGTTGGTACCCCAGGGCGTACTTCAATGCCCCGGCCAAGGACGGCGGCCACCGCGCGCTCGCCGACATCCTCGAGTCGATCCGTGAACTGGCCTACTACAGGGAGGCCGTGTTCGTTCCGCAGCCCGGACCGACATCCGACCAGGCAAAATCGGCTGCACAGGCCGTAGTGAACAATTACGCTCCAATCATGTAATACACTTTTAGGGTTGCCTCGTCCGGTTGAGAGATCGGGGGATGCGCATGGTGGGTATAGCTCAGTTGGTAGAGCGCCTGGTTGTGGTCCAGGAGGTCGCGGGTTCAAGCCCCGTTACTCACCCCAAGTAGACAGATCCTCGCGCGCGGGTCGCGAACCGGGTCGGATCGGCAGTCGTCAATGTTCACCCTCGACGCCGATGCATTCGAAGCCCTCGTCGGTGACGTATTCGACGCCCTGCCGGACGACATGGTCGACGGACTGGATAATGTCGTCATCGTGATCGAGGATCTTCCCGAAGACGGCTCGCTCGACCTCCTCGGCCTGTACTCGGGCGTGGCGTTGACCGATCGCGGGCAGTACGGTTTCGGCGAGCTGCCCGACATGATCAGCATCTATCGTGAGCCTCTTCTCGCCATCGCCGACAACGAAGAGCAGCTCAGGGAACAGGTGCGCATCACACTGGTGCACGAAATCGCCCACTTCTACGGAATCGACGACGACGAATTGCACTCGCTCGGCTGGGGCTGACGGTCGAAAGACGCTCGGCCAGATAGCCTGATCCCGTGTCAGGAACAGGCGGTACACCATGGGCGTAGCACGAGGTCTCGGGATCTTCGCCGGAACTCTGGTCATTCTCGGAGCGGGCATCTATGGGCCCGCCACCCTCATCGGTCCGCTGCCAGCGGCATCCGTGACCGCCCTCCCGGCATCGGCGCCCGCTGCGGCGAGTGCGCCTCCCGTACTGCCAACCACCGGCGCCAGCGCTGTCACTGAAGCTGCGGACGCCGCCCCCCTCGCGGTCGCTGGCACTCCGGACGCTGTCCCGATGGCCGGTATCACCAAGACGATCACGGCCCTGGTCGTCCTCGACGCCAAACCCCTCGCTGACGGCGCGCCCGGCGGGACCGTTCCCATCACGAGCGATGACTACCTGAAGTACGTCGGTTACCGCGACGCGGGCACCCGCACCGTCAGCGTGTACACCGAGGACCAGTGGACCCAGCGCGAAATGCTCCAGGCGGTGCTCCTCGGCTCGAGCAACAACCATGCCGACACGCTCGCAGGCTGGGCATTCGGATCGACCGAGGCGTACGTCGAGGCCGCGAACGCCTGGCTGGTCGAGAATGGCATGACCGAGACCACGGTGGTCGACGCCACAGGGCTTGACGAAGCAAGCGTCGGCACGGCGAAAGATCTCTCCCGCCTGGCCGCCCTCGCGCTCACCAACCCTGCAATATCCTCGGTGCTCGCCGAACCGGTCACCGGTCTTCCGAGCCGGCGCGGCGTCACCAACACCACGACCTACCTGCCCGAACAACAGGTGGTCGGGGTTTCACGGAGCTACACGGATGCCGCCGGCATCTGCCTCCTCTTCGCCGGCGACGTTTCCGTCGATGGCGAGTCGTACAGGTTCTACGGCGCATTCCTCAGGCAACCGGATTGGGACACCCTCGAGACGGCTGTCACCGCCGTGATGGAGAGCGCGAGGGGCGGCGTCACGCCGACGCCTGTCCTTGCCGAGGCCACGCCGGTCGTCTCGTTCACAACCGCGTGGGGCGATTCGGCGAACGGTATTTCGGGAGCGTCACCCGCACGACTCCGCTGGAGCGCGGCTGCGCCCGAGATCGACGTGGTGACGGATCAGGTCACGTCGGCCGGGACCGGGGCAAAGGTCGGCAGCATCAGTGTCGTCGACGGATCGACGTCCGCCAGGACCTCGCTGACGCTCGACGGAGCCCTGACCGATCCCGGTGTGTTCTGGCGGCTCTCCCACCCGGTCCCGGTGATCGGCGCGCTCATCGATTCGCTGACCGGCTAGTCGAGCCTGAGCACGAGGTCCGCCAGGCGCTCGGGGTCCTCACGGTCGACGAACCGCTCGAACTGTGCCTGCCATGAGTCCCAGTGTGCGTCGAAAGCGCCCTCATCCCTCGCCAGCGCCCTCGCCTTCCGCACGGTGTCGTCCGCATCCAGCCAGACGGCGAGCGTCGCGAATCGCCGGTTCGCCGCCGTGAGCGCGCCGCACCCCTCGATGACCAGAGGGCCGGAACCGGGCACCACGTTCCATTCCGCGTGCGCGTCCCGTGCCCAGTCATGCCTCCGCCAACGGGCCAGGTCACCCCGCGCTCGCGGCTCGAGCAGGTTCACTGCCACGTGCTCCCCCGCAGCGCTGAGCCCGTCCCAGCCCGGGTAGATGTCGTCCATCCGAACGAGCGTCGGGTACGCCGACCCCGGCCAGGATGCCACGAGGGCATCGGCGAGAGTGGATTTGCCGGCGCCACTCGGACCGTCGAGGATGACCACTTCGGTTGCTGGGTCCCCCAACCGCCCCACGATTGTGCTGACCGCCAGGGACAGTCCGAACTTAGGCAAGGATGAACTCCCAGGTCCCCGCCAGCACTGCCGCGGTGATCGCCGCCCCCGCGATGGACGCCCCGATGAGCAGCAGCACAAGTTCGGGCCTGCCGACCGTCGACGGCCGGGCCCACGTGCGCTCAATGGACGAGCCGAATCCTTTGGCCTCCATGGCTGTCGCGAGCTTGCTGCCCCGCCGGATCGCGAGGACCAGGAGTGCGAAGGCCTGGCTGGCGAACCGGACGAGCATCCTGGCGTCGCCAACACCCCTGGCGCGACGTGCCTGACCAAGCGCACGCCAGTCGTCGACGAACAATCCCACCATCCGCAGTCCAGCCAGCCCGCCGAGCACGAAGCGGGCGGGCAGGTGAAGCACCTGGCCGAGCCCGTCGGCGAGGTCTGTCGGGTCGGTCGTTGCGAACAGCACGATGCTCGGCAAACCGATCGCCAGCACCCGAAGCATGATGGCGATACCCAGGGCGAGAGACCCCTCGGTGATGGAGACGAATCCCCACGAGGCCAGAAGCGCTCCGGAGTCCTCGCCGTAGAGCACAGTGGTCAGCCCGGCGAAGGGCGCGCCGAGCCACAGCGGTGCTGTCCTGAGCCAGAAGCCGCGGGCGTCGAGCCCCGACCAGAACAGCAGCACGCAGACGAGGATCAGGGCAACGGATGCCGAGACCACGTCGATCGACAGCAGGAGGGTCACACTGATCAGTACCGCAACAGCGAGCTTGGCGATCGGGTTCACTCGCCCGAGCGCGGAGTCGGGCGCTGCGGAAACCAGCGTGGTCACGACAGCACCGCGTGGCTGGAATCGATGGCGAACTCCCGGTCGGACAGTGCTCGCACGAGATCGTCGTCGTGCGTGACCGTCACGACGGAGCTTCCCAAGTCGACGAGTTCACCGAGCAGCACGACGAGTTCACGCCAGGTGACAGCATCCTGACCGAAGGTGGGTTCGTCGAGGAACAGGATCTGGGGTTTCGTCGCGAGAATCGTCGCGACGCTCAGACGTCGTTTCTCTCCGCCGGACAGCGTGAACGGATTGGCATCGGCCAGGGCGTCGAGCCGCAGCCTCGAGAGCAGTTCATCGACCCGCTCGCCGACCTCCCGATCCTCGAGTCGGAGTGCCGTCGGCCCGACGGCAAGCTCGCGCCTCACCGTCGTGGCGAGGAACTGGTGCTCAGGGTCCTGGAAGACGGTGCCCATTCGCGTCAGCAGCTCCTTCGACTTCCACCGCGCTGGGTCCGGCCCGAGTCCCCTGGCCAGTGGAGACCTCGCGTCGAGCGTGCCGCCGAGGCGAGCGAGCAGTCCCGCGAGCGTGAGGGCCAGCGTCGACTTCCCCGCGCCGTTGGGCCCGGTGATCGCGATGCTCTCTGCTTCGAACAGCGACAGGTCGAGGGCGGATGCCGCCGTCAGCCGCGTCCGCGAGGCGAACGGCGTTCGACCGACCGAGAGGTCCCCCGCGACGAGGAGTTCAGCACCCCTGCCTGGACGCGCCGGTCGCGTGGGCAGAACGGGTGGATGAGACGGCACCCACACCCCGGCCCGGGCGAGGCGCTGACCGTGGGTGTCGAGTACATCGGCCGGTGTCCCGTCCGCGAGCACTCCGCCCTCCGGGTCGAGGACGATGACCCGATCGACGAGATCCTGCCAGACAGCGACCCGGTGCTCGACCACGATCAGGGTCGCGCCCGTGTCGGCGATCACGCGCGCGACAACATCCCTCACCTCGGTCACACCCTCGGGATCGAGGTTGGCGGTCGGCTCGTCGAGCAGCACGAGGCCAGGACGCATGGCAAGGACACCGGCGAGGGCCAGCCGCTGCTTTTGCCCGCCGGACAACCGCGACGACGGGTGATCGAGGGGAAGGCGGAGCCCGACGGCATCGAGCGCCCACCGCACCCGCCGCCAGATCTCGTCCCGTGGAACCCCGAGGTTCTCGCACGCGAACGCAACATCGTCACCGACGCGCGCCAGGACGACCTGCGAGTCGGGGTCCTGAAGAACCAGTCCCGCCCTGCCGCGAACCTCAGCGGGCCTCGCGCCGTCGATGCGCAGTTGGCCCGTCTCGTCGCCCTCCTCATCGCCCCCGAGCACGCCAGCGAGGGCGGCGAGCAACGTGGATTTGCCCGCGCCCGACGCGCCGAGGAGCAGGACGCGCTCACCCGGAGCGATGTCGAGCGTCAGCTCGGAGACCGCCGGAGTGCCCCGACCGGAGTGCCGCCAGCCCCACCCGGTTGCACGGATAGCCGCCCCGCGAACGGTACCGTCACGGGTCGTTCCCGACACTCAGTTGCCCCGGTCGGTCGCTCGAGCGGGAATCGCACGAGCCGAGTTGCCCGAGGCGAACCGTGACAGCGCACCCGTCGCGGCGAGGCCACGCACAGCAAACCACGACAGCAGGCCGGCGAGGACGACCCCGGATGCCACGGCGCTCACGAAGTAGGTCAGCTTCGCCGCTGCATCGAGCGCCGCATAGCTCGTGAAGGTCGTGTCGAGGAGCCCGACGGCGACGCCGGCTCCCGCACCGGCGAGCAATGCCACCCCGATGCCGAACCGGCGGTAGAAGAACAGGGCGAAGATGAGCTCGGCCCCTGCGCCCTGGATCAGTCCCCAGATCAGGGTGTCGAAGCCCCAGACGGTACCGATGAGCGCGGAGACCGCAGCGGCAACGAGTTCGGTGTAGATCGCCGCACCGGGTTTCCGGATGATGAGCCCGCCGAGCACCCCGGCGAACAACCAGCCCCCGGCGAGCAGTCCGCCGAGTCCCGGTGTGAGCGCCAGGGCTGTGCTGATCGGGCCCCAGGCGAGTCCCCACGCCCAGAAGATGACGCCGGCGGCAACGCCGATGACGCTGGCCGTGACGATGTCAACGACGCGCCAGCGGGACGGACGGCGTCCTCGCGCTGGCGTGCCGGCGGCATCCGTCGAGTGTTGTACCTGTGTTGGTGATTGTGAAAAATGCACTTTCGCGCCCTCCGTGTAGGAAACAGGGCACGGGTAGCGAGATGAAGGCCTCCCTGCGCTGGCATGACCCAGATCAGGTTCGACGGTCGAAGATTATGGAATCTTCCTCTCAGCCCGGTTCACCGGACTCCCGTGTTACTCAGGCGAGTATAGCCCGAACGTTACTTCTTCAGTGCTTTGATGACAAACGCGAGCGCTTTGCCGACGGCCCACACGAAGGGGATGCCGACGGCCATGAGCGACACGACGTTCGGCTCGAAGCGCAGGCCGGTGCTCGTCTTGAGGTAGGCGCCGATCGGAAGCGCGAACCCGCCGCCTCCGCCACCGGAACCTGTGCCCTTGCCCGACACGGTCGACGACGCTGTGTCGCCCTCCCCCTCGCCCTCACCGACTCCGAAGCCGTACCAGGCGAGTGCGACGGGAACGAGCTTCGCCCCGTCGACCTCAACCGGGTCACCGTAGACGGAGGTCACTCCGATTGACTTGAACCTGTCTGCCATTTCCAACGCGAGATTTGTCATGCCAACACGCTACCGGCCGCAGGAGAGACGCGCCAAGGGTTGCTTTCTGCGCGCGCGGGAGTCAGGTGCCCGGCGTCACGGCGCCGGAGCCCGCGTCCCGCCCGCTGTGTCGTTTCCCTTCCTGCCCAGGAGGGACGCGCGTCGAACGGCCTGGCCACCAAACCTCGCGCGAAGCGAGTCGATGGTTGTCTCCGCCTCTCGCCACTCCTCGTCCGGGTCCCACAGCGCGGCGACGGCATCCTGTTCGTCGGTGAGCTGTTCCGCGCGAACCCCGATGAGGCGGATCGCCCTGCCGTCGATGCCGAGGACGGTGAGCAGGTCATTCGCGCCCTCGAAAAGACGCCTGCCGACGTTCGTCGGCTCGGCGAACGTGCGCGACCTGGTCACCGTCGTGAAGTCCTCGAACCGCACCTTGATCGCGACGGTTCTCGCGGAAACGCCGCTTTTCCTGAGCCGTACGGCCACCTGGTCGGCCAGCCGGAGCAGCTCGAGCCTGACGCGTGCCGGGTCTGTGACATCGACGTCGAACGTGACCTCGTGCCCGATGCTCTTCTCCGACGTCGCTGTCACGATGCGGCGGGCGTCACGTCCGTGTGCGAGCTCGTGCAGCTTGACGCCGGTGGCCTCTCCGACCGCTCTGGTCAGGGTAGCGAGCGGTGTATCGGCGACGTCACCGACCGTCGACAGGCCAAGCCGCTGCAGGGCCTCCTCCGTTTTTGCTCCGACTCCCCACAGCGCCCGGATCGGTAGCGGATGCAGGAACGCAAGCGTCTCGGCCGGCGGAATCACGAGGAGTCCATCCGGTTTGGCGCGCCCTGAGGCGACTTTCGCCACGAACTTGGTTGCAGCCGCACCGACCGAGCAGGTCAGCCCGGTCTCGCGGCGCACCCGCTCACGAATGTGCTGACCGACGACAGCGGGCGAACCGATCAGCCGCCTCGCCCCCGACACGTCGAGGAACGCCTCGTCGATACTCAGCGGCTCGACGAGCGGGGTCGCATCCCGGAATATCGCCATGACCTGGCGAGAGTATTCGGTGTACCGCTCGTGGTGCGGAGGAAGGATCGTTGCCTGCGGGCACAACCTGATCGCCTTCGAGACCGGCATCGCAGCGGTCACGCCGAATCGCCGTGCTTCGTAGGTGGCGCTTGTGACGACGCTCCGGCCCTCCGGATGCCCGATGATCACCGGCTTGCCGCGGAGTTCGGGGTGGTCCAGCAGCTCCACCGACGCGAAGAATGCGTCCATGTCAATGTGCAGGATGCTTGCGCCGGTGTCGTCGACGTCACCTCGCGTGACCTGTCGTGCGCTGCCGTCCTGCCTGCTCATGGGTTCTATTCTCCCAGCTTTGCGGCCACGCCATGCCGGGTCAGACCAGGGCGATCACGACCGGCTTGAGCCACTCCCGGAATGCCTCAGGATCGTCACGGAGCGACTCGGAAATGATCACGGTGTCCGGAGCAACCACCCAGGCTCCCGGCTCAGCGACGGGAATCACCTCGAGGTCGAGCCTGAAGGACGTGGTCTGCCTGCGGAGCTCGAATTGCCGCCTCTGCACGAGCTGGTACGCGTCTCCCAGTGGATGTTCTCTCGCTTTCACCGCCATCAGGTATTCGGCGTGGCGGGACTCGACCCAGGCCGTGACGGTGTCGTAACAGGCATACACGAGGTCCTGCAGTTCGAGAGCGCGATCGAACACCTCGAAATGCGGCGGGCGAACCTGGCTGATGAACGGCCGGGTCTCCCTGCGCACGATGCCGGCCCACCACCCGCGCCACTGCGCGGCAAGTGCGACCCTGTCGATATCGGGCAGGGCAACCCCGGCTGGCGGAGGGATGACTCGAGGCACCTGCGCCTCGCACTCACGCGAGAGACCCGCGAGGTCTCTCAGGGCAAGCGCGAGGAGCAGATCCCTCGGGCAATCCTCTGTAATCTGCCAGCGAATCGAACCCTCGACCAGCATGGGCTGATCGTACCTGAAGAGTTTTCAGGTTTACAGGTGACGAACGCCCTTAGCCCTGTGCGCGTTCGAGAACGAGTTCCCGCACCCTCGCCGCGTCCGCCTGGCCCTTCATGGCCTTCATCACAGCACCGATGACGGCGCCTGCCGCCTGGACCTTGCCGTCGCGGATCTTCGCGAGCACGTCGGGCTGCGACGCGAGCGCGTCGTCGATGGCCGCGATCAGGGCACCGTCGTCGGAGACGACAGCGAGCCCGCGGGCGTCGACGACCTCCTGCGGCGATCCCTCCCCCGCGATGACGCCCTCGAGGACCTGGCGCGCAAGCTTGTCAGTGAGGGTGCCGTCCTCGACGAGCGCGGCGAGTGCGGCAACGTTCTCCGGTGAGACGAGGGCGGATGCCTCGGTGCCCTGGACGTTGGCGATCCGGCTGATCTCCCCTGTCCACCACTTGCGTGCCGCTGCTGGCTTCGCACCGGCGGCAACAGTCGCTGTGATCTCGACGAGGAGCCCGCCGTTCACGACGTCCTGGAACTCGAGGTCGGTGAAACCCCACTCGGCCTTGAGCCGACGGCGGCGCGCGGCAGGAGGCTCGGGGAGCGCTGCACGCAGTTCCTCGATGAGCTCAAGGCTCGGCTCGACCGGCAGCAGGTCGGGCTCGGGGAAGTACCTGTAGTCGTCGGCGTCGCTCTTGGGACGGCCGGCGCTCGTGCGGCCGGTGTCCTCGTGCCAGTGACGGGTCTCCTGGATGATGGTCCCGCCGTCGGCGAGCACCTGCGCCTGGCGCTGGATCTCGTAGCGGATCGCCCGTTCGACCGACCGAAGCGAGTTGACGTTCTTTGTCTCAGTGCGCGTTCCGAGCGGGGCGGGCGGCTGGCCCTCCGGCGTGCGGGGGCGCAGCGAGATGTTGGCGTCACAGCGCAGGTTGCCCCGCTCCATCTTCGCGTCGGAGATTCCGAGGCTCGTGACGATGTCACGGATTGTCGCAACGTACGCCTTGGCCAGCTCGGGGGCATCCGCTTCGGCGCCGTAAATGATGTCTGTGACGATCTCGACGAGCGGAACGCCGGCACGGTTGTAGTCGACGAGCGAGTACTCGGCACCCTGGATCCGGCCGGTCGACCCGCCGACGTGGGTCAGCTTGCCCGCGTCCTCTTCCATGTGCGCACGTTCGATCGACACGGTGACGAGGCGGCCGTTCGGCAGCTCGACATCGACGGACCCGTCGAACGCGATGGGCTCGTCGTACTGCGAGATCTGGTAGTTCTTGGCCAGGTCGGGGTAGAAGTAGTTCTTCCGGGCGAACCGCGACGACGGCGCGATCGAGCAGCCCAGGGCGAGACCAAGGCTGATCGCGTAGCGGACGGCCTGTCCGTTGACGACGGGAAGCGAGCCGGGCAGCCCGAGGCACACCGGCGAGACGTTCGTGTTCGGCAGGGAGCCGAACTCGTTCGGCGCTGACGAAAACATCTTCGTCTTGGTGTTCAGTTCGACGTGGACCTCGAAGCCGAGCACCGGCTCGAACAGCTCAAGCGCCTTCTCGTAGTCCATCAGGGCGTCTTTCGCCATTATTTTCCTCCCAGTGCCGGAGCCTGCGAGATCAACGTGTGACCCCACTGCTGCTCGAGCAAAGCTTCGATTGCCGCACCAACGCGGTAGAGACGGGCGTCTTCACGCTGCGGGGCCATGACCTGGATGCCGACCGGCAGTCCGTCTTCCGGCGCGAGTCCGATCGGAACGCTGATGCCGGGGATTCCGGCCAGGTTTGCCGGGATGGTGGTGATGTCGTTGAGGTACATCGCCATCGGGTCCGCGAGCTTTTCGCCGAATTTGAAGGCGGTCGTCGGCGCACTCGGTGTGACGAGGACGTCGACCTGCTCGAACGCGGCGTTGAAGTCGCGCTGGATGAGCGTTCGGACCTTCTGGGCGCTGCCGTAGTAGGCGTCGTAGTAACCGGCGCTCAGGGCGTAGGTACCCAGGATGATGCGGCGCTTGACCTCTGGGCCGAATCCGGCCTCGCGGGTGGCCGCCATGACCTGCTCGACGGTTCCGCCGCCCTCAGGCTGCACGCGCATGCCGAACCGGACGGAGTCGAACTTGGCGAGGTTGCTCGACGCCTCAGCGGGGAGGATGAGGTAGTACGCGGCAACGGCGTACTCGAAGTGTGGCGCACTCACCTCGACGACCTCGGCGCCCTGCTTCGTGAGCATGGCGACGGTTTCCTCGAACCGGCTCTGCACTCCGGCCTGGAAGCCGTCGCCGGAGAGCTCTTTGACGACACCGACCTTGAGACCGGCGAGGCCCTCCCCGCGTGCGCCCGACCGCGCGGCATCCGCCATCGACGGCCAGGCGTCGGTGAGGGACGTCGAGTCCTTGGGGTCGTGCTTGGCGATGACGTCGTGCAGGAGCCCGGCGTCGAGCACGGTGCGGGTGACGGGTCCGACCTGGTCGAGCGATGATGCGAGGGCGATGGCGCCGTACCGGCTGACGGCTCCGTAGGTCGGCTTGACGCCGACGGTGCCCGTGACGTGCGCGGGCTGACGGATGGAACCGCCGGTGTCGCTGCCGAGCGCGAGCGGAGCCTCGAAAGCGGCGACGGCGGCAGCCGAGCCACCGCCAGACCCACCGGGAATGCGGTCGAGGTCCCAGGGGTTGCGGGTGGGCCCGTATGCGGAGTGCTCGGTCGACGAGCCCATGGCGAACTCGTCCATGTTGGTCTTGCCGATGGGGATCAGGCCGGCCTCGCGGGAGAGACGGACGACTGTCGCGTCGAACGGCGACATGTACCCCTCGAGGATCTTGCTGCCGGAGGTCGACGGCATGTCGGTGGTGACGAGCACGTCCTTGACGGCGAGCGGAACCCCGGCAAGAGGGCCGAGTTCTTCGCCGGCCGCGCGGCGTTCGTCGATGCGACGGGCAGTCGCCAGTGCGGTGTCGCTCACGGCGAGGAAGGCGTGCACGTCGGTGTCGACGGCCTCGATGCGATCGAGGTGCGCCTGGGTCGCGTCAACAGCGCTGATTGCGCCGCTCTGCAGGTTCTCGGCGAGGTCGGCAGCTGTCATTCTGATGATGTCGTTCATTACTGCTCCTCCCCGAGGATCGCTGAGACCTTGAACCGGTTGTCTGCCTGTTCCGGCGCGTTCTGCAGGGCCTGTTCGATGGTGAGCGTGTCACCGACGACGTCATCGCGGAAGACGTTGGAGAGCGGGACAGGGTGGCTCGTCGCCGGAACGTCGTCTGTGGCGACTTTCTGCACCTTTGCGATGCTGTCGACGATCTGGTCGAGCTCGGTCGTGAGACTCGAGATCTCTTCGGGAGTGAGGGCAATTCGGGCGAGGTTCGCCAGATGCGCCACCTGCTCCTCAGAAATTTCAGACATGGGTCTCCGTCATATAAGTACTGGGGTGTCCCTCCATTGTATTGGGAGCGTGCGCTGCGGCTCGTCGCCCGTGAGCCCGCGGGATTAGAATATGCCGAGTGACCGATACCACCGAACGTCCCTGGCTTGCCAACTACGCACCGGACGTCCCATTCGACATCCCGGTTCAGGACGGAAGCCTCGGCGACCTGGTCCGCCTCTCCGCCGAAAAGCACCCGTCGCTCGTTGCCCTTGAGTTCTTCGGCGCAACAACGACCTACCGCGAACTCCTGCAGTCCATCGAGCGTGTCGCAGAAGCGCTCCGTGGCCTCGGCGTGAAGAAGGGCGACCCCGTGGCCATCGTGCTGCCGAACTGCCCGGAACACATCGTGGCGTTCTACGCGATCCTGCGCCTCGGCGCGATAGTGGTCGAGCACAATCCGCTCTACACTCCACGCGAGCTGAGGCACCAGTTCGAGGATCACGGTGCGAAGGTCGCCATCGTGTGGAACAAAGTGGTCGCAACGGTTCAGGACTTCCCCGGCGACATCGCCGTCGACTCGCTCATCGACGTCGACATCACCCGGAGCATGCCATTCGGAATGCGCGTGGCGCTGACCCTGCCGATCGCGAAGGCCCGTGCGTCACGAGACGCCCTCACCGCGAAGACGAGCGGCACGATCAGCTGGTCGAGCCTGCTGTCCTCCCGTCCGATCGATCCGGAGCACCCGCGCCCGGAGTCCGGCGACGTCGCGATCATCCAGTACACCTCGGGAACGACGGGTCTCCCCAAGGGCGCCGTGCTCAGCCACGCGAACCTTCTCGCGAACGCCGTCCAGGCCAGGGCGTGGACCCCGACGATCACCCACGTCGGCTGCACGATCTACGCGGTCCTGCCGATGTTCCACGCTTACGGCCTGACGCTGTGCCTCACCTTCGCGATGAGCCTCGGCGCACGGCTGGTCCTGTTCCCCAAGTTCGACCCTGACCTTGTGCTGAAAGCCGCGAAGAAGCATCCGCCGACCTTCCTGCCCGCCGTCCCGCCGATCGCTGACCGCCTCCTCAAGCGAGCGATCGAGACCAATGTGTCGCTTGAGGGACTCGAGATCGGCATCACCGGCGCCATGGCCCTCCCCCACGACCTCGTCGTGCCGTTTGAAGCTGCAACCGGCGGATACCTCATCGAGGGCTATGGCCTGAGCGAGTGCTCGCCGGTGCTCATGGCAAACCCGGTCTCCGACGGCCGGAAGGCCGGGACCGTCGGCCTCCCCCTGCCGAGCACCGAAATCAGGATCGTCGACCCCGAGAACCCGACAGTCGACGTTGAGCCGGGCATGCCAGGCGAGCTCATCGTTCGCGGGCCACAGGTGTTCTCCGGTTACTACCGCAAGCCGGAGGAGACGAGTGCCGTCTTCGTCGGCAACTGGTTCCGCACGGGAGACATCGTCTCGATGGACAGCGACGGCTTCGTCACCGTCGTCGACAGGATCAAGGAACTCATCATCACCGGCGGGTTCAACGTCGCGCCGACCGAGGTGGAGAACACGTTGCGCCTGCACCCCTCCATTGCCGATGTTGCTGTCGTCGGTATGCCGAGCGCGCACTCGGGCGAGGACGTCGTCGCTGCGATCGTGCTCAAGGCTGGCGAAAAGCCCGACCGCGAGTCGATCCGCCAGTTCGCGAGGGACAACCTCACGCCGTACAAGGTGCCGCGGCGCATCATGTTCATCGACGAACTGCCCACCTCGCTCATCGGCAAGGTGCTGCGCAAACAGGTCAGGGAGCGCCTGCTCGAGAAGGAATCGGGCAAGACAGGGTCCTTCCCGACCGTTTAGGAAGCGCCCAGGCGACGACCCCGGTTACTCGTCGAGTGCGGCGGGTCCCTTCGACACCAGCAGGGCGAACTGCTCAGCGTCGATGATCCGGAGGCCGAGTTCCTCGGCCTTGCCGAGCTTCGACCCTGCGCCCGGTCCTGCAGCGACGAAGTCCGTCTTCTTCGACACACTCGATGCCGCTTTGCCACCGGCGGCGATGATCGCCTCCTGGGCGCCCTCTCGGGTGAAGCCCTCGAGCGACCCGGTCGCCACGACCGTGAGCCCGGCGAGGACGCCGTCTTCGTTGCCAGCGGCGCCGGGGCCGGGGTGCCCCGGTGTCGCGAACTGGACGCCTGCCCTTCGCCACTCCTCGACGATTTGCTTGTGCCAGTCGACCTCGAACCAGTCGATGACCGCGTCGGCGATGATGCCGCCAACACCCTCAGTCTCGGCCAGTTCATCGCGGGTCGCCGCGCGGATCGCGTCGAGTGACCCGAAGTAGTTCGCGAGAGCCCGGGCAGCGACAGGGCCGACGTGCCGGATGTTCAGGGCGACGAGGATCCGCCACAGCGGTTTGGTCCTGGACGCTGCAAGGTTCTCGAGCAACTCGAGTGCACCCTTGGACGGCACGGAGAACTCGTCGCCGTTGAACACCTCGGAGTCGGGGTCGAACGGGCCGTCTTTCTTCGCCCTGCGGCGGCGGAACGGAGTAACCCGCTTCACAGCACCGTCGTCGGTCAGCTTCGGCAGTCCCGTCTCGATGTCGATCACGGTCACCTCGACCGGGAACAGGTCGGCGATGGTCATCGCGAACAATCGCGCTTCGGAGACGTCGCCGTTTTCATCGGCGAGCGGTGGTCGTGTCGGTTCGAGCGGCTGGGTCAGCGCGGCAGCCGCAACCTCTCCGAGTCCCTCGACGTCGAGGGCGCCACGGGAACCGACGTGTTCGACCCGACCCCTGACCTGCGCCGGGCACGACCGGGAGTTGGGGCAGCGGAGGTCTTTATCGCCCTCTTTCGCCGGACGGAGGGGGGTGTCGCACGATGGACAGCGCTCGGGCATCACGAACTCGCGCTCGGAGCCGTCGCGCAGTTCGACGACGGGGCCGAGGATCTCCGGGATCACGTCACCCGCCTTGCGCAGCACGACGGTGTCGCCGATGAGCACACCCTTCGCCTTGACCACGTCCTGGTTGTGCAGCGTCGCCTGGCTCACCGTCGAGCCGGCAACGCGCACGGGCTCGACCTGTGCAAACGGGGTGGCCCGCCCTGTTCTGCCGACGCTGACGACGATGTTGAGTAGTTTCGTGTTGACCTGCTCCGGCGGGTACTTGTATGCCGTCGCCCACCTCGGGGCCCTGCTCGTCGCACCGAGTTCGTCGTGCAGCGCGAGCTCGTCGACCTTGACGACGATGCCGTCGATCTCGTGCTCGACGCTCGACCGGTGCTCACCGAAATAGTCGATGAAGCCGACGGCCCCGTCGATGTCGTCGAAGACCCGGTAATGGGTCGAGGTCGGCAGTCCCCAGCCCGCGAGGAGGTCGTAGACCTCGCTCTGCGCGGCAACGGGCGGGTTCGGCCACGCCCCGACACCGTGAACGAGCATCCGCAGCCGGCCCAGCCGGTTCTTCATCAGCGTGAGCTGGGCGGCGTTCTTGCCCTCTGCCTTCTGCCGGAGGCTGCCGCTCGCTGCATTGCGGGGATTGGCGAAGACCTTCTCGCCAGCGGCGAGCTGCAGTTCATTGAGTTCACGGAACGATTCGACGGGAAAGAAGATCTCGCCGCGGACCTCGACCAGGTCTGGATGCCCGGTCCCGCTGAGGCGCTCGGGGATGGAGGAGATTGCGGCGACGTTCTCGGTGACGTCTTCGCCGACGACGCCGTCACCGCGGGTCGCGGCGCTCACGAGCCGACCCCGCTCGTAGCGCAGGTTGACGGCGAGGCCGTCGATCTTGAGCTCGGTGAGGTAGTGGACCTTCCGGCCTGACGCGCGCTCAACCCGCTCGCTCCACGCGCGGAGCTCATCGGCCGAGAAGACGTTGTCGAGGCTCAGCATCCGTTCCACGTGGGTGACCGGATCGAAGAGCGACGCCTGCGCGCGACCGCCGACGGTCTGGGTCGGGCTGTCCTGCGTTTGCAGCTCGGGGAAGAGATGCTCGAGCTGCTCGAGCCTGTGCATCATGGCGTCGTACTCGGCGTCGGACACGAGCGAGGTGTCTCGCTCGTAGTAGGCGTCGCGGAGTTCGAGGATGCGTGTGGTCAGGTCGGCGGCTTCAGCCGCTGCCGTCTCAAGGTCGTCGCGTGTGCCCTGCGTCTCGATGCTTTCTGTCACCCAACCAGTCTAGGGACAGGCACAGACACCGGCGGAGGGGTTGCGCGCTACAGCGGGGCTCAGCCCACACCTCGCTGCGCGACGGTTCAGGCGTCGGCCGGAACCGCGCTGACCGTGCGGTCGATGGTGCACTGCCCGAGCACGCGGGTACCCACATAGACGACAGCGGTCTGTCCTGGCGCGACACCGTCGAGCGGGGTGTGCGGGCGGATCATCAGCTCGGGCTCGCCGGTCTCGGCGTTCGGCTGCACGACGGCGACGGCCGGCACCGGGTCTGCGTGCGCGCGGATCTGCACGTCGCACTCGAATGCCAGGTCGCGGTGCTCGGGTGCGCGTCCTGCCCAGGTGAACCGCGACCCGGCGATCTCACCGATGGCCAGAGCTTCCTTCGGCCCGACGACGACCTCGTTGGTCTTCGGCCGAACCTCGAGCACGAAGCGCGGTCGACCTCCCGGGTCTGGCACGCCGAGGTTGAGTCCGCGACGCTGGCCGACGGTGAACGCCTGTGCGCCCTCGTGCGAGCCGACGACTGTTCCGTTCCGGTCCAGGATCGCGCCCTTCTCGGCACCGACGCGATCGGCGAGCCAGCCACGGGTGTCGCCGTCGGGGATGAAGCAGATGTCGTGGCTGTCCGGCTTGTTCGCCACGCTGAATCCCCGCGCGGCAGCCTCGGCTCGAACCTCGGCCTTGGACGGCGTAGCGCCGAGGGGGAACATCGAGTGTGCGATCTGCTCGGCAGTAAGCACGCCGAGCACGTAGCTCTGGTCCTTCGCCCACGCGCTCGCGCGGTGAAGTTCAGGGTTGCCGTCGGCATCCATCACGATCGTGGCGTAGTGGCCGGTGCAGACCGCGTCGAAGCCCAGGTCGAGAGCCTTCTCCAACAGGGCGGCGAACTTGATCTTCTCGTTGCACCGCATGCAGGGGTTCGGGGTCCGGCCTGCCGTGTACTCGGCGATGAAATCGTCGACGACATCGAGCTTGAACCGCTCGGAAAAGTCCCACACGTAGTACGGGATGCCAATGATGTTCGCGGCCCTCTGTGCGTCCATCGAGTCTTCGATGGTGCAGCACCCGCGGCTCCCGGTGCGCAGCGTACCGGGCATCCGGCTCAGCGCCAGGTGCACGCCGACGACCTCGTGACCCGCTTCGACCGCACGCGCTGCGGCGACCGCGGAGTCCACCCCGCCTGACATAGCTGCTAAAACCTTCACCGGAACAGTCTACGCGCCCTCGACTGGATAGGGCCTGTCGGGCTGCCCAGACGCGGTTCCCTGCAAGGCAGCGGGTCGGGCCTATGCGCCGAGCACGGTCTTCCGGTCGGCCAGTCCGGCGCGCGCGGCCTGGGCGTATGCCGCGGGGATGGCAGCGAGGAGGGCATCGACGTCCGCTTCGGTTGTCGAGTGCCCGAGCGTAACCCGGAGTGCGCCCCGAGCCTCGAGTTCGTCGCGCCCCATGGCCCTCAGCACGTGCGACGGCTCGGGGATTCCGGCCTGGCACGCTGATCCGGTCGAGACCGAGACCCCGGCCATGTCGAGAAGGAAGAGCAGCGAGTCGCCCTCGCATCCCGGGAAGGCGAAATGCGCGTTGCCCGGCAGCCGTCCTTGCCCGGTCGGCCCGTTGAGCTTCGCCGACGGGACAGCGTCGAGGATGCCGGAGATGAGCCGGTCGCGCAGCGCCATAAGACGATCAGCTTCGCTGGCGAGACGCTCGTCGGCCGCGCGGGCCGCAACAGCAAACGACACAGCGCCCGCGACATCCTGGGTCCCGGAACGGACCTGGCGCTGCTGACCCCCGCCGTGCAGCAGCGGTTCAACGTGCGCCGAGCGCGAAACGACGAGGGCGCCAATGCCGACAGGGCCGCCGATCTTGTGCGCTGAGACACTCAGCGCCACGAGTCCGGTGTCGCCGGTGCTGCCTGACGCGCGCCGAACCGCTCCGAAGTCGACCGGAAGGTATCCGTATGCCGCGACGGCGTCGACGTGCATCGGCACTCCGGATGCCGCAGCGAGCGTCGCGATCTCGGTGACGGGCTGAATGGTCCCCACCTCGTTGTTCGCCCAGAGCAGGGTGAGGAGGGCGACCCGGTCACCGTGTTCGGCGAGCGCACGCTCGACGACGTCGGGTGAGAGCCAGCCGTTTTCGTCGAGCGGAAGCCACTCGAGCGACGCACCCTCGTGCGCCTGGAGCCACTCCAGCGTGTCGATGGTGGCGTGGTGCTCGCCGCCGGGGGCGAGAATGACCGGGCGTTGCGCGTCGGCGTTGCGCTTCCAGTAAATGCCCTTGAGCGCGAGGTTGATGGACTCAGTGCCGCCCGAGGTCAGCACAACCTCGATCGGGTCGCAGCCCAGCGATCGCGCGATGACTTCCCTGGCTTCCTCGAGCATCTGTTTCGCGGACTGTCCCTGCGAGTGAATGGAGGCAGGATTACCGACCTGGCGCATGGCATCCGTGTATGCGTCGATTGCCTCGGGGAGCATCGGCGTCGTCGCCGCGTGGTCGAGGTAGACAACCATGGGTTCTCCCTCCCGGTGACGATTCACGTACGAAACCCGTACCCAACTACTCTAGATCGCATGACTTCTGCCGGCGCACCGCGCTCCCTCGGAGTGCACCTGACCTCGCACGGTGGAGAGCTCAGGGTGTGGTCCGCTTCCGCCCAGCAGCTCGAGCTCGTGCTGTTCGACCCCAAGGATCCCACCTGGGTCACGAAGACTCTGCCCCTCGAACGCGGAGACTCCGATGTGTGGTCGGTTCGGACGCGATCGCTGAAAGTCGGCACGCGATACGCGGTTCGCGCCGCAGGCCCAGAGGGTCCGACTCACGCCTTCGACCCCTCAACGCTTCTCATCGAGCCATACTCGAAGGGCCTCGTCCGGATCGCTCCCGGTCAATACCAGTCCGTCGTGGTTGACGGCACCTTCGACTGGGGCGGAGTCGAAAAACCGAAGGTCCCCCTCGACGCCACGGTGATCTACGAAGCGCACGGCCGGGGCATCTCCAAGCTCAACACCTCGATACCCGAGCACCTTCGCGGAAGCTATGCCGGCATCGCCCACCCGGCGACGATCGGGTACCTGAAGGACCTCGGCGTCACGAGTGTCGAGCTCCTCCCCGTCCACGCGTTCACCTCGGAGCAACGGCTCGTCAGGCAGGGCCTCGTCAACTACTGGGGCTACAACACCCTCAACTTCTTCACCCCGCATCCGCCATACGCGTCCAAGGCGGCACAGGCTGAAGGTCCGGATGCCATTCTCCGTGAGTTCAAGGGCATGGTCAGGCTTCTGCACGAGGCCGGTATCGAGGTCATCCTCGACGTTGTGTACAACCACACGGCTGAGGAGGGCAGGAAGGGTCCGACAACGAGCCTTCGCGGAATCGACAACGACGCGTACTACCGGCAGACCGCCGACGGCACCTATATCGATGTGACGGGTTGCGGCAACAGCGTGAACACCGCACATCCCGCCGCGCGCCAGCTGGTGCTCGACTCGCTCAAGTACTGGGCGAACGACCTCCAGATCGACGGCTTCCGGTTCGACCTCGCCGTGACGCTCGGGCGGGAGGCGAACCACGAGTTCTCCGCTCACTCCGAACTGCTCAACGACATCATCACCGACCCGGCCCTCGCCGGGGTGAAGATGATCGCCGAGCCGTGGGATGTCGGCGCTGGCGGCTGGCAGACGGGGCACTTTCCCCGCGGCTGGAGCGAGTGGAACGACAGGTACCGTGACCGCGCCCGGAACTTCTGGCTCTCCGACATCGATTACGCACGGAGGGCGAGCCAGGCGCCGGTCGGCATCGGCGGCTTCGCGACGCGACTCGCGGGGTCAAGCAACACCTTCTCACCCGACCGCGGACCGCTCGCGTCCGTCAACTTCATCACCGCCCACGACGGGTTCACCCTCGCTGACCTCGTGTCGTACGACATCAAGCACAACATCGGCAACGGCGAATCGAACCGCGACGGGACGGACAACAACCGGTCGTTCAACCACGGTGCCGAAGGCCCGACCGCCGACGTGACGATTCTCTCCACCCGCAGGAAGGCCATGCGCAACCTGCTCGGCACCCTGCTGCTCTCGGCCGGCATCCCCATGATCACGGCCGGTGACGAATTCGGGCGTACCCAACGGGGAAACAACAACGCGTACTGCCACGACTCCGAGCTGACCTGGCTCGGCTCTCCCGTCGACGGCTGGCAGCGCAACCTGTTCGCACACTCGAAGAGACTCATCGAACTCAGGCGGCAGAATCCGGCCCTGCGGCCGACCCGATTCGGACGCTCAGGAGAGGTGATTCCGAGTGCGAACCAGATGGACTGGTACGACGCGTCCGGCAACACCATGAGCGCCGACGACTGGGAGAGCGCACGCAACCGCACCCTGCAGTACGTGGCGTCCTCGACGCCGGAGTTCGAAGACTTCAACCGGATTCTCCTGATCATCCACGGGGTCGAGGACGGCACGACGGTGACACTCCCCCGGCATCCGGAGGTCTCACGGTATGAACTTCTCTGGCGAAGCAGCGATGAAACACCGGTGACGGATGCCGTCAGCTCGGCGCCAAGGGACAGAATCGAGATAGCCCCAACATCGATGCAACTGTTCCTGGCGGTCTCCGATGACGGCGGCGAAGTGAGCGACGAAAGACGCGACTGACGCAGACACTGGCGCCGGGGACACTGGCCGGGAGACACTGACACCCGGAGATGCTGACGCAAGGAGACACCGTGGCCCGCAAGGAGAAATCGGCACAGACGCCCGCGACCGCGACGCTCCTGGCCAGAGGCATCCCTTTCACGCCTCATCCGTACGCTCATGACCCCGCAGCCACCGGGTACGGCCTCGAAGCGGCCACCGCGCTCGGGGTTCCGCCGACGCGGGTTTTCAAGACGCTCCTCGCCGACGTCGACGGTTCTCTCGTCGTCGCCGTCGTTCCCGTCGCTGCCCAGCTCGACCTCAAAGCACTCGCCGCGGCGGTCGGGGGCAAGAAAGCCGTGATGGCGGATCCCCGCCTCGCCGAACGCAAGACCGGTTACGTCGTCGGCGGAATCAGTCCGATCGGCCAGAAGTCGCGACTCGTCACGGTGATCGACTCCGCGGCCGCCACCCACGAGACGGTTTTCGTCTCGGGTGGCAGGCGAGGCTTCGACATCGAGCTCACCCCGGGCGACCTCGTCGCGGTCACCGACGGTGAGCTCCGGGCGATCGCCAGGAGCTAGCTGGCGGTACTGATCAAGCCGAGTTCTGCGGGGCTGGCGAGCAGCTCGTTCTTCGGCACGATCCGGACACTGTACCCAAACCCGCCTGGCCGCCTGAGCCGCACCGAGCCCGTGAAGAGGCTGGTGCCGTCCGACTGGTCAGCGGGCCTGTCCGGGTCGATCTCGATCTCCAGGTCGCGCGTGCGGGTGTCGTGGAGCTCGTCGTCCCCCGTTTTGCTCTGCCCGTAGACGACCTGCACGGCGACGTCATCCGGTGAGAGCGTGCCGAGGCGAACCGTCGCACGAAGCCGCAGCTCGTCGCCCACCTGGGGTGTCGCGTCGAGCCCACCGGATTCCACGTGAACGATGGCGACGTCGGGCCACGCCGCTCGAACGCGTCGTTTCCACTCGGCCAGCGCACGAGCGGCACGATAGCCGTCGTGGCGAAGAACGGCCTGGCTTGAATACGCGGGAACGTAGAGCTCGGTCACGTACTGTCGCACCATCCGGTCCGCGGTGAGTTGCGGAGACAGGGTGGCGAGGGTGTGCCTGACATGCCCGAGCCACCGCTCGGGGTCTCCCGACTCGTTCCTCTCGTAGAACAGCGGGGCGATCTGGTGCTCGATCAATTCGTACATGGCGTTTGCCTCGAGCCGGTCCCGCTCGACCGGATCCGTTGTGGCGGCGGAAGGAATCGCCCAGCCGTTCTCCCCGTCGAAGAACTCATCCCACCAGCCGTCGAGGATCGACAGGTTGAGCGTTCCGTTGAGCGCCGCCTTCATCCCGCTCGTCCCGCATGCTTCGAAGGGCCGAAGCGGATTGTTGAGCCAGATGTCCGTGCCTGGATAGAGCTTTTGCGCCATCGAGATGTCGTAGTCGGGCAGGAATACTATGCGCTGGCGAACCTCGGGGTCGCTCGCAAATTCGACCACCTTCTGGATCAGCCGTTTTCCCTCTTCGTCTGCCGGGTGAGACTTGCCGGCGATGACGATCTGAACCGGGCGGTCGGGGTCGGTGAGGAGCCGCTTCAGCCTGTCGGTGTCGTGGAGCATGAGGGTGAGCCGCTTATAGGTCGGAACGCGCCGCGCAAAACCGATAGTGAGGACATCGGGGTTGAGGATCGTTGAGAGCCAGTTCGGTGCGAGCCCTCCCGGGTTCTGCTCGTTCCACGCCCTGATCACCCGGCGTCGGGCGTCGGCGACGAGTTCCGCTCTCATGACGTTGCGGGTTTCCCACAGGGCCGCGGTCGACAGCTGGGGACTGGTCCAGTCGGCGTGCGCGGTTTCCGGGTTACCCCAGGTGGCCTCGGCGAGCGCCGTGAGCTCGGGTGACGTCCAGCTGGGGGCGTGGACACCGTTGGTGATCGACGTGATCGGGACATCCTCCGGGTCGAATCCGGGCCAGAGCGACGAGAACATGCCGCGGCTCACCTTGCCGTGCAGCTTCGACACCCCGTTGGCGCGCTGCCCGAGTCGAAGACCCATGACGGCCATGTTGAACGCGCCGCCGGGAGCTCCGGTTTCGCTTCCGAGCGCGAGGATGTCGTCGACCGATACGCCGGGGAGAAGATCGGCGTCGAAGTAGCGCCTCACCAGGTCGGCCGAGAACCTGTCGATGCCGGCAGGGACAGGGGTGTGAGTGGTGAAGACGGTTCCGGCCCGAACGCTCTGGAGGGCTTCGTCGAAGCTGAGCCCGCCACGGATCAGGTCGCCGATCCGCTCGAGCCCGAGGAAACCGGCGTGCCCCTCGTTGCTGTGGAAGACATCGGGCTGCCCGACTCCGGTCTGCTCTGTCCAGGCTCGAATAGCGCGCACCCCGCCGATACCCAGGAGGAGCTCCTGCTGCAGCCTGTGCTCTTCTGAACCGCCGTACAGGCGGTCGGTCACCCGGCTGAGGTCGTCGGTGTTCTCGGGAATGTCGGTGTCGAGCAGCAGCAGTGTCACCCGGCCAACCGCAGCGACCCAGACCCGAGCGCTCAGGACGCGATCGTCGGGGAGGCTCAGGGTGATCACGACGGGGCTCGAGTCTGGCTGGCGCAGCACCCGGAGCGGGAGTCCGTCCGGATCGAGAACCGGATACGTCTCCTGCTGCCAGCCGTCGGGCGACAGCGACTGGCTGAAGTAACCGGCGCGGTAAAAGAGTCCGACGGCGACGAGCGGGACGCCGAGGTCGGAGGCGCTCTTGAGGTGGTCACCCGCGAGGATGCCGAGTCCGCCCGAGTACTGCGGCAGTGCGGCGGCGATGCCGTACTCCGGTGAGAAGTATGCGATCAGCCCGGGCTTCTCTCCCTCGATGCCCTGGTACCAGCGCGGCTCGTGCAGGTACCGATCGAGGTCATCCCTGAGCGTGTTTGCCCGGTGCACGAACGCATCGTCGGCGGCGAGTGCGTCGATTCGCTCCTGCCCGATCTCGCCGAACAGGCTCATCGGATCGTGCTGGTAGTCCCGCCACGCGCCGGGTGAAATTTCAGAGAACAGCTGTTGCGTCGGCAGATGCCACGCCCAGCGGAGATTCCCTACGAGCGCCTCGAGTGCGGCGAGCCGCTCAGGGAGTGCGGGGCGTACAGTAAATCGTCGAATGGCCTTCACGCGTTTCAGCCTAGGTGAGCGAGCACTTCGGGCGTTAGCAGTGGGCCGTATTAGCTTGTGACGGTTTGGTCAAGGCTCCTCGTCGATCGTGTATTCGCGGTACGGTCGGGGGGTGGCGAAGAAAGCATCCAGCGCGGCGGCGGCGACAGCCCCGACTGCAGCAAACATTAAATCCATAGCTCCCGTGTCCCGAATCGGTCGCATCCCCGTTCTCGGCATCTCACCCGTCGTCTCCTGTGGCCGGTGGCCCGCACGAGGCTTCGTCGGCGAGGTCATCCCGTTCCAGGCAACGGCATTCCGCGAGGGTCACGACAGCATCGGGGTTGAGCTGTTGCTCACCGATCCTTCCGGGCGCACGACACGGCATCCGATGCAGCTCGTAACCGTCGGACTCGACGACTACTCCGCACTCGCGCAGGTCACCTCGCAGGGAACGTGGACGTTCCGTGTGCGTGCATACGCCGATGAGTGGGCAACATGGCAGCACAACGCTGAGATCAAGATTCCCGCAGGCATCGACGTCGAGCTCATGTACACCATGGGTGCCGAGCTCCTCGTCGGCGCCGCAAAGGACAAAAACCGCCCGGTACGTGAGCGCGATGCACTCGCCACAGCGGCTGAGCTCCTGCTCGACACCTCGATCGATGACGCCGCGCGGTTCGCCGTGCTCTCCGACCCCGAGATCGAGCGCATCGTCAGCGTTCGCCCGATCAGCGGCATCGCGAGCGAATCAGAGACCGCCGAGATCCGGGTGGAACGCGCCAGGGCCGGACTCGGCGCCTGGTACGAGTTCTTCCCCCGTTCGGAAGGCGCGAAGCAGCGCGCGGACGGCTCATGGCAGTCGGGCACGTTCCGGACCGCCGCGAAACGCCTCGGACCCGTCGCAGACATGGGCTTCGACGTCGTATACCTGCCCCCGATCCACCCCATCGGCACGTCATTCCGCAAGGGCCCCAACAACTCCCTCACCCCCGGTGAGCACGACCCGGGTTCGCCATGGGCCATCGGATCGCCCGCGGGCGGACACGACGCCATCCACCCCGACCTCGGCACCGTCGACGACTTCACCTGGTTCATCAAGCAGGCAGCGCGGCACAAGCTCGAGATCGCTATTGACCTCGCCCTCCAGGCCTCGCCCGACCACCCCTGGGTGACCACTCACCCCGAGTGGTTCACGACCCTGCCGGACGGCTCCATCGCGTACGCGGAGAACCCGCCGAAGAAGTACCAGGACATCTACCCGGTCAACTTCGACAACGACCCCGAGGGCATCCGCGCCGAAGTCCTCCGTATCGTCCGTTACTGGATTTCGCTCGGCGTGAAGATCTTCCGCGTCGACAACCCCCACACCAAGCCCGTCGAGTTCTGGGAGTGGCTGATCGGGACCGTGAACGCCGAGAGCCCGGATGTCGTCTTCCTCGCGGAGGCCTTCACCCGCCCGGCGATGATGCAGGCTCTTGCCCGCGTCGGGTTCCAGCAGAGCTACACCTACTTCACCTGGCGCAACACGAAGGAAGAGCTCGAGGAATTCTTCACGAGCATTTCCAGCGAGACCGCCGATTTCCTCCGCCCCAACCTCTTCGTGAACACGCCCGACATCCTCACCGAGTACCTCCAGTTCGGCGGACCGGCCGCGTTCACCATCCGTGCCGCCCTCGCGGCGACCGCCGCTCCGACCTGGGGCGTCTACTCCGGATTCGAGCTGTTCGAGAACGTCGCCCGTCCCGGCTCAGAGGAGAACATCGACAACGAGAAGTACGAGTACAAGCCTCGTGACTTCGCCGCTGCCGACGCGGCCGGAAAGTCGCTCTCGGTCTACATCGGGATGCTGAACAAGATCCGCCGGGCGCACCCTGCGCTGCAGCAGCTGCGGAACCTCACCCTGCACGCGAGCAACGACGACTCCATCCTCGTGTACAGCAAGCACCTCGACGGTGCATTCACACCGACCGGTGCCCCTGACACGATCCTCGTCGTTGCCAACGTCGATCCGCACTCGGTGCGGGAGACCATGGTTCACCTCGACACGACGGCATTCGGCATCGCGCCGGGAACGCCGTACCGTGTCACGGACCTCATCACGGGCAACGCCTGGGAGTGGGGAACCGACAACTTCGTCCGGCTCGATGCCTTTGTCGAACCGGTACACATCTTCCACGTTGAGGAGCTCAACAAGTGACAGACCCAAACACGCCGACACCGAAGACGCCGGTACCCCCGGCAACACCCAGGACACCGGTAACGCCAGCAGCGCCGGTCACGCCCGCAGCACCGGTAACGCCCGAGCGTTCGGCGTCGCCGGTCACGCCCGTCACCCCCGCGCGTCCGGCGACGGCGACCCCCGCCACCCCGGAACCCGCGCCCCTGGAGGCTGCTCCCCGCGAGCCCGCGACCCAGGAACCCGCGACCCAGGAGCCGGCGATCCAGAAGCCGCTGACCCAGGAGCCCGCGGACGCGGACACCCCGACGGATGCCACCCCGAAGACGGATGCCGTTTCCGGCACTGTCACTCCCCCGGCCGCTGATGTCGTGCCGCCCAGGGCGGATGCCGTGACACCGGCTGCCACGCCGGTTCCGGTCCCCGAGACCGCTGTCCTCGAGGCTGTCGCCGCCGGTGCGTACCCCGACCCGCACGCGGTCCTCGGACAGCACACGTTCGGAGCCGAGTCGGTCATCCGCGTGCTCCGACCGTTCGCTTCGTCGGTCACCGCCATCCTCTCCGCCGGAGAAGAGGTGCAGCTCGAGCACCTCCACGGCGGCATCTGGTCAGGTACTCACGCTCACGGTTTCGTCGACTACCGCGTGCGCGCAACGTACGAGGACGGCGAACCCTGGACGTCAGACGACCCGTATCGTTTCCCGCCGACGATCGGTGAACTCGACCTTCACCTCATCGGTGAGGGCAGGCACGAGGAGCTGTGGCACGCGCTCGGCGCCCGCCTCACGACCCATTCCGCCTACGGCGACCCCGTCGAGGGAACAGCGTTCACCGTGTGGGCACCGCACGCTCGTGCGGTCCGTGTGATCGGCGAGTTCAACGGCTGGCACGGCCTGTCCCATGCCATGCGGACCATGGGGCCGACCGGCGTCTGGGAGCTTTTCGTTCCAGATGTGGCCGCCGGCGCGAAGTACAAGTTCGAGATCCTGACCGCGAATGGCGAGTGGGTGCAGCGCGCCGACCCGATGGCCAGGTTCACGGAGATCCCGCCGCTCACGGCATCCGTCGTCGGTGAATCCACGCACACCTGGAACGACTCAGCGTGGCTCGAGCGTCGCGCGGGCACCAACCCGCAGGACGGGCCGATGAGCATCTACGAGATGCACCTCGGATCGTGGCGCCCTGGCCTCGGCTACCGCGAGGTTGCCGAGCCGCTGATCGAGTACATCCGCGCGCTCGGCTACACGCACGTGGAGTTCATGCCGCTCGCTGAGCACCCGTACGGCGGCTCGTGGGGCTACCAGATCAGCGGGTACTACGCGCCGACGAGCCGCTTCGGCCACCCCGACGACCTCAAGTACCTGATCGACCAGCTGCACCAGGCCGGCATCGGCGTGCTCATGGACTGGGTTCCAGGGCACTTCGCCACCGACGAGTGGGCGCTCGGCCGTTTCGACGGCCAGGCCCTTTACGAGCACTCAGACCCGCGCCTCGGCGAGCACAAGGACTGGGGCACGTACATCTTCAACTTCGGCGACAGCCAGGTGCGCAACTTCCTTGTTGCCAACGCGCTGTACTGGCTGGAGGAGTTCCACGTCGACGGTCTTCGCGTCGACGCGGTTGCATCGATGCTCTACCTCGACTACTCGAGGGAAGAGGGCCAGTGGGTGCCCAATGAGCACGGCGGCCGGGAGAACCTCCACGCCATCAGCCTGCTCCAGGAGGCGAACGCGACAGCGTACAAGCGCAACCCAGGCATCGTGATGATCGCCGAGGAGTCGACGAGCTGGCCCGGAGTTACCAGGCCGACGTCGTCTGGCGGACTGGGCTTCGGCATCAAGTGGAACATGGGCTGGATGAACGACACCCTCCAGTACATGAAGGAAGACCCGATGTATCGCCAGTACCACCATGGCGAACTGACCTTCACCTTCGTCTACGCGTTCAGCGAGAACTTCCTCCTGCCGATCAGCCACGACGAGGTCGTGCACGGCAAGGGATCACTCCTGACACGGATGCCGGGAGACCACTGGCAGAAACTGGCCAACGTTCGCGTGTTCCTCGCCTTCATGTGGGCGCACCCCGGCAAGCAGCTGCTGTTCATGGGCCAGGAGTTCGGTCAGCCGTCCGAATGGTCTGAGGCACGCGGTCTCGACTGGTGGATCCTGGACCAGCCAGCCCACCAGGGCCTGTTCAACCTCGTCGGACAGCTCAACGCCGTCTACAAGGAGAACCCGGCCCTCTGGGCGCGCGACAGCGACCCGGAAGGGTTCGAGCTCATCGACGGGGGCGACGCCGAGCACAGCGTGCTGTCGTTCCTCCGCCGCGATCACGATGGCAACGCCATTGCCGTGCTGCTGAACTTCTCCGGCGCACCTGTCGGCCCGTACCGGGTCGGTCTGCCAGAAGCCGGCGAGTGGGAAGAACTGCTCAACACGGATGCCACAGTCTTCGGTGGCTCTGGAGTCGGCAACATGGGTTCCGTCACGGCCACGGACACACCGTGGGCCGGGCGTCCCGCCTCCGCCGAGGTGACACTGCCCCCGCTCGGGAGCATCTGGCTGCGTCTTCGCCGCTAGGCCGCTCAGCACCCCTGCATCGCGCCTCGCGCTGGTCCCCGTGACCGGCGCGGGGCGCGTTCTCGTTGGGCCCGGCGTGCCACGCGGTCGTCGGGCCCGCCGTACCGCGAGAGCATCACTTCCGGTCGAAAGCACCACTTCCGCGGGATGTTCTCGACCGGAACTGATGCGCTCGCGCTGAGGTAGAACGTCTCGTCCGCCGGCCCGTGCGCTGCCCCGCGTGGTGTGCCAGCCGCCGCCCCCACGTGAAAACACCCGCTCCGGTCGAGAACACCCGTTATATCGGGTGTTTTCGACGGGAACGGGTGTTCTCGGTGAAGCTGGCTCAGTAGAGCAGGTTTGTCAGGCGCGCCCGCGCCCGTCCGACCCGGGGGTCCGTGACGCCGACGACCTCGAACAGGTCGAGCAACCGCGTACGAATGACCGTGCGATCCTCGGGTCCCGCTGCCTCGAAGAGGGTGAGGAGCCGGTCGAAGGCATCCTCGACGTGGCCTCCGGAGAGGTCAAGGTCGGCCACATCGAGCTGCGCGTCGAGGTCGTTGGGTTTCGCGGCGGCCGCGGAGCGGATCGACTCGATGGTCTTGCCGTTGAGCCGGTGGAGCAGGCTGACCTGAGCCAGTCCTGCCACCGCCATCTTGTCGAGGGGGTTCTGGGCGATCGCCTTCGAGTATGCGGCCATTGCGCGCGGGTAGTCCCCCGCCTCGATGGCGTCGTACGCTTCGGCGTGCAGAGGGGGAAGCGGCGGCTCAACGGGTTCGGCCTCTTCAACCGGTTCGCCGGCAGCAACAGCGACGGCGTTGACGCCCGTCTGTTCTGCCGCCTGGAGCACCTGCTCGAAGATGGCGCGGACCTGCTGTTCGGGAATGGCCCCGGTGAAGAGCTGCAACGGGCGGCCACCGATGAGGGCGACAACGGCCGGGATCGACTGCGCCTGGAACGCCTGCGCCAGCTGCGGGTTCGCGTCAACGTCAACCTTGACGAGAAGGAGTCGTCCTCCGTACTCGGCGGTGAGCTTCTCCAGCACCGGCGATAGCTGTTTGCACGGCCCGCACCATTCGGCCCACAGGTCGACGATCACGGGAACCTGCTGCGAGATCTCGAGGAACTGGGCGAAGTTCTCGTCGGTACCGTCGAGCACAAGAGCGGGTACGTTCACGCCGCCCCCGTCACCCTGTGCCGCGCCGGGGGCACCTGGTGCTGCTGGCGCCGCGGCTCCTGGTGCCGGACGGTTCACGAGGCTCGACAGGTCGACCGCGCCGCGGAGTGCTGCACTGTTGAGGGGCGACGGCCCTGGCTGGACGCCGCTCACGGCAGCTGCACCGCGGCGGTCAGGCTCTGGCTGAAGCCGAGCAACCTGATCTGATCGGTGCTCCCGGCCGGGGGCACGTAGAACAAAAGCTGATCACCGTAGGTCGATTGCACGCCCTTCTCCGTTTCTGTGATTCCACTCAGCGCCGATACCGCGCCGGTCGTTTTAATCTTGGCACCGACCTCGAGCGGTTTGACAATCTCGTTCTCGGCAATGTCGACGGAGACGAGAGCTCCCGAGTCGTTGGTCGCGAGCGCAACGGCTGGGGCATTGCCCGCAGCGACGGAGAACTCGATGGATGCCGTCGTCGGGAGAGCGGACTTCTTGGCCTCACGGTCAGCGGCAATCACTCCCCTGAGTGTGTCCGCGTCACCGCTGAACAGGGGCGCAAACTCGCTGTTGTCTCCATTGGTGATGATGTCGGCGTACGCCGCGGCCAGCTCGTTTGGCGGCAGGAGGAGGAAGGCGGAGTCTGGCGGCAGCTGGGCAGCGCCGATCGTCGCGGGTGCCACCTCTGGGATCTGTGCCTGCGGCTCGAGGCGGACGGCGTATTCGACGTGGTAGTTCTCGCGCGGGCTCGCCTGCACGAGAACGACCGCGGTCGGAGCCGCCGTCGGGTTCGCTTCGTCCTGAACCACGGTCATGACCGTGCGTGGCCAGGTATCCGTTGCCTGCGGCAGGGTGAGTCCGCCCGGCGAAGAGGGAATCGACGGTGCCGGTGCATACTCGGGGATCTTGGCACGAATCAGGTAGTTCGCTTTGCGTTCGTCGAGCGCCGGCCCCACGAATCGGGTGGCAGCGAGGTCCGCGTTGAGCGCCTCATCTGCCTCGGACGCGACGGTCGAGATACGGGCTGTGATGCGCTCAAGCTGGGGCGTCGTCACGGCGGGGGCCGGCTGGTCGTCAGCCTCGAGCTCGAGTTCGCCCTCCGTCGGTGTGGCCGACGGCGTCTCGTCGCTGGAGAAATCCGGCCAGTACCCGGCGGAGCAACCGCTGAGCGCGAGGGAGGAGACGAGCGCGACAGGAATGAGCGCGATCATTGTCCTCTTCGGCGCGCGCTGTCGGCGGGGGACGCTTCCGTGCCTCTTGTCTGACTTGTAGCGCGAAGGCTTCGGCACCTTGGGCATTTTCTCCATTCCGGGTCCGGCCGTGATGCCCTTTCGGCGAGGCCCACGGCTCTTCCGCATCTGGTGGATACCGAGCAGGTACAGAACGAGACCGGCGATCAGGAGGAGGATGCCGCCGGCAATGAGGGGGCCGGCCCACGGGGTCGCGTTATCCAGCGGCCAGGAAATACCGACATTCGACGGCGCAGGGTCTGTTCCGTTCGAGGCGATCAGCACGCTGATGTCTTCCGGAACGTTGATGGTCGTGACGACAGCACCCTCTTCCGAATGCTCAGCCAGCCAGAGATCGGAGCCACGCGGATCGTCGAGTGCCATCTGCGCGGTGACCTGCTCGGGGGTGAGCTCACCGGCTTCGTCCTGTGGCGTGTCAGCGGGCTCCGGCTCGACAACCGCGTCGACGAGCTCACCGCTCTCTTCGTCAAGTGTGAGTTCGTTGTACGAGGCGTCTCCGAGCCAGGCGAGTACGTCGGCGGTCCTGCCGTACGACACAAAAACAGTGTCGCTGCCGGAGACCGTCAGCGACTGCTGGCCTTCCTCGGAAACGAGGACTTCTCCGTCAATCACGGTGTAGGGAAGGTCGCTGTCGACACTGGTCTCGATGCCGTAGGTTGACGGGCCGAGGAACACGGTGCGCTGGGCAATGCCGAGCACAATCATTGTCGCGGCAACCACGAACGCCAGAATAGCGAGTACGAATCGCACTAAATCTCCTTCTCTGCTGCTACCGCACGGGCATTTTCGCTCGAATTATGGTCATCATCGGGCCGGAAGCAACAGGCACAGACGTTTCAGACTAGCCGAGATCCCTGAGAGGGACCTAGCAGCGCCGTGGGCATCGCACACGTCGGTGCCCGACCACTACGATGATGAAATGTTCACCGCGATGGTACCCACGTGAAGATTCAGAACCCGTTCCGGTTCGGCCTTATCGGCACCCTCGGCGTCGGTCTCGGTGTACTCATCATCCTCTCGATCGTCACGCTGCAGACGATTCTCACGTACATCGGTGCAGCGATTTTCATCGCACTCGGACTCGATCCGATCATCACCTGGCTGGAGAAGAAGAGGGTCCCCCGCTGGAGTGCGCTGATCGTCGTCATTGTCGGTTTGCTCGCGCTCTTCGCCGGCCTGGTGTGGATGGTCGTCCCCATCATCGTCGATCAGATCTCGGAGCTCATCAGGATCATTCCTGACCTGCAGACGCAGTTCCAGGAGTATCCGCTCGTCGACAACCTCTCCGAGCAGTTCCCGTTCATTGACTTCCAGAAGATCATCACGGACGCCGGTGGTTTCCTGACCGAGAACATCACCAACATCGGCAGTGGCGCCATTAAGTTCGCCGTCGCCATCGGGAGCGGGCTCTTCGGGGCCCTCATCATCCTCATCCTGACGATTTACTTCACGGCATCCCTCCCGGCAATCAAGCGGGGCCTCTACCAGCTGGTTCCGGCGACCAAGCGTGAGCGTTTCGCCGACCTCGCCGAGCAGATCACCGACTCGGTGGGACGCTACGTTATCGGGCAGGTGGGAATCGCCGCGTGCAGCGGCATCCTGACGTTCATCTTCCTGTCGATTATCAAGGGGCCATTCCCGCCGGTGCTCGCGTGCGTCGCATTCTTCTTCTCGATGATCCCGCTTGTTGGTACCCTGACCGGCTCGATCATCATCACGCTCGTCTGCCTGATCCCGGGTCTCGGTTCACCGCTCACCGCGCTCGTTGCCGCCATCTACTACCTCATCTATATGCAGGTCGAGGCGTACATCCTCAGCCCGAACATCATGAGGCGTGCCGTCAGCGTGCCAGGCGCCGTCGTCGTGATCGCCGCACTCGCCGGCGGATCGCTGCTCGGACTTCTCGGCGCCCTCATCGCCATCCCGACGGCGGCATCGATACTGCTCATCATCAAACAGGTGGTCATCCCCCGGCAGAACGAGCTGTGACCCAGCACCCGGCGTCCGGGCGACGGCCCGGCGGCACGGTGCGGCAGGGCGCCGACCACCGGCATCCGTCGCACCGCTCAACGCCGTGGGCCCTCCCTGTCGTTTCGGTCCCGTGGGTCCTCCCTGTCGTTTCGGGAGGCAAATGCGGCTGTCGACGCTCGAGAGATGGCCGGACCCGACGATTCTCCGCCCGAAACCACACGGCGCGACACTGACCCGGCTGCCGAAACCGGGACGCAGCGGCCGTGGCCCACGAACTGTGCCGACCGCCGGCATCCGTCGCACCGCTCAATGCCCTGGGTCCTCCCTGTCGTTTCGGGAGGCAAATGCGGCTGTCGACGCTCGAGAGTCGGCCGGACCCGACGATTCTCCGCCCGAAACGCTCCGGTGCGCGGTCAGGCGTCGTCGACGTCCCACTCGTCCGGCAGCGGGAGCGCTGCCGGGTTCACCGCGGCGACGATCTCGGTAAGCACGCGGCGGGTTTGTGTTTCGCCCACCCAGAGGTGTTTCCCGCCGTCGACGGCGACCAGCTTGGCGTCAGGCAGGGTCGAAAACCGCGCCCGTGCCTCGTCGGGGCGGAGATAGTCATCAAATTCAGGGATGACGGCGATCAGGGTGCGGGGATCGTCTCGCCAGGCGTCAAGCTCCGCCTGCGTGGCCCGGTGAAGCGGCGGCGACAACAGAATGACGCCTTCGACCGGATGGTCCCTGCCGTACTTGATGATGATCTCGGTTCCGAATGACCAGCCAACGAGCCACGGCCGCGGCAGTGACCTCGCGGTGACGAAGTCCATCGCCGCCTTGAGGTCCAGCTCTTCGGCGACGCCGTCGCCGAATTCGCCATCACTCGTCCCCCGGTCGGAGCTGGTGCCCCGCGTGTTGAATCGGAGCACAGCGAGGTCAGCCATGGCGGGAAGTCGAGCCGCAGCCTTGCGCAGGATGTGGGAGTCCATGAAGCCGCCGGCGGTCGGCAGCGGGTGCAGCGTGACGAGCGTCGCGACCGGGGGCCGGTCGACGGGGACAGCGAGTTCACCGACGAGCGTGAGCCCATCATCGGTCGTGAGCGTGATCTCTTCGCGCACAGCGGGCAAGAGCGTGCCGCCGCGCACCTCAATTCGGGTCATGGGTTCCGTTCAGCCGATTCGCCAGCAGTGATTGTGCCAGTGCCGCCGCGCCGCGAGGTCAGCCTCGTCCCCCATGACGCCGTCAGCGCGCCAAATGACGAGGTGCGGCACCGATGTCGCGATGCCGAGACCGCAACCCGGGCAGATGTACTCCTTGACAGCGCGCTCAGCGCTGACGGGCTGGACAAAGAACTCGCGCCCCCGCCGGGATTCCGTTCTTTTCCACCCGGAAAGCAGGTGTTCAAGGGAACCGCCGTCACCCGTGGGCGCACCGCCAGGCCGTCGCTTCGGACGGTTGCTTCGTGGCATGGGTTCAGCCTAGACACTGCGCCCGCCGATCGGCGGGCGTTGCGGCTAGTACCAGCCCTTGGCCTGCGAGTGACCCCACGCACCGCACGGGGTGCCATAGCGGCCAGTGATGTATCCGAGGCCCCAGGTGATCTGGGTCGCCGGGTTCGTTCTCCAGTCGCTGCCAGCGCTGGCCATCTTGCTTCCCGGCAGGGCCTGGGGGATGCCATACGCACCGCTGGACTTGTTCTCTGCGTTCACACGCCAGCCCGACTCTTTCTTCCACAGGGCAACGAGGCAGGAGAACTGATCTTCGCCCCAACCGCGGGCAAGCACCATGTCGTGGGCGATGGCCTGCGCCGATCCGGGGTCAGCGTTGACCTTCGGAAGCGCTGCAGGCGGCGTCTTGCCCGGCGTTGTGGCCTTCGCGTCCGGCTCGGCCTCGGGTTCTTCGACAACGACCGGCTCAGGGATGGGCGCAGCGACGAACTGGTAACCGTCGCGCGTGAAGGTGGTCTCGTACGCGCCAGCGACTGCGAGGGTCTGAGTGCTCTCACCGTCATACCGGTCAGCGACCTGGAAGTATGGCGACGCCGTTGCTCCTGAGTAAGGGTCAACCACGTTGACAGCCACAACCGAAACCGCGGCGACAAAGGAGAAGAAGAACAGCGTGAACGGGCTGCGGGACCGGGGTCTCTCGAACGCCCGCCCGACTCGGGGAGCAGGTACAGAGGACTCGAGTTTCACAGGATGTTTAGCCACGATTTTTCGATTTTAGCCCAGAACACCGCTCACCGCGAGTTTGAATCCCGATTCACCGAACAGCGAGCATCACATCGACCACGCTGTCGAGCAGCAGATCGACCTGCGCTTCGCGGTATCCGCCCCGCTGCGCTCGGAACACGGCGGTCCTCACGGCGTCGGTGTTGAACGGCACACCGCGCTCGAAGTACTCGGTCAACGCGTCGCACAGAGCGTCGACATCGTCGACGTTGTAGCCCTGGGCGAGGGCGCTCGTGCGCTGGAACCGATGTCCCGGCTCACGCGTGATGCGGTTGAGGATCACCTGCGCCGTCTCTCGCGCTGCGCTGAGCCACGCGCCCTTCCCTTCGGTGGCCAGGGCGCGCTCCCTCTCGCGGAGCGCAAAAGCGTCCTCGAGCCTCTCGAGCGCCGCGTCGACGTGACTCGTGGAGTAACCGCCCCGCACCAGGGAGAAAGACGTATGCCTGATGTCGGCGGCGGTCAGCGCCCCGCCGTCCTGCTCATCGGCGTCATAAGCCTCTCTGGCCTTCGCAAGAAATGCATCGACCTGGGAAGGCTTATAGCCCTTTGTGCGCTTGGCAGCCTGAGGAAAAGTCGTGCTCACCCGTTCATCCTCTCAGCACCGGTGCCCGCATGCATAACCTGTGAGCACTATGCCGTAATACCGGTCACGCTGAAGAGCGTGTACATCAGAAGCGCGAGCGGTGCTGACGGAAGCATGGAGTCGATCCGGTCGAGGAATCCTCCGTGCCCTGGCAACCAGGAACTGATGTCCTTGATGCCGATGTCCCGCTTGATCAGCGACTCGGTCAGGTCACCGAGCGTCGCGGTGCCGAGAAGGGCAAGCCCGAAGATCACACCGACCCACCAGGGGACGTGCAGCATGAAGATAGCGAGCAGGGTGCCGACGACCACGGCGGCGACGCCTGCACCGGCAAACCCTTCCCAGGTTTTCTTCGGGCTGATCTTCGGCGCCATCGGGTGCTTACCAAACGAGAGCCCGCTTGCGTACGCACCGATGTCGACCGAGATCACGAGGATCAGGAACGCGAGCGTCCACCACTGCCCCTCGGGCTGGGCGACGAGGACGACCGCGAAGCTCGCGAGGAAGGGAACGTAGAGCTGAACGAGAATCCCGGTGACGAGGTCGCGCAGAACGCTGCCAGGCGCTCGTTTGTCCTTCTCGAAGAGCAGCGCGATCAACCGCCACACGACGATGAAGAGCACTGCGGCCGCGAGGCTTATCCAGCGCCACGCGGGCTCTGCGAGGAAGCTCACTGCAACGACTCCGAGGCCGGAGAGCACCGCCGGGATAATGTCGATGCGTCTGCCGCTCTCGCTGAGCGCACGCACGAGCTCGAAGGTGGTGAACGCAACGACGATCCCGCAGAACACCACGAAGATGGCCTTCACGAAGATCAGGCTCGCGATCATGACCAGGCCGAGTGCGAGGCCGAAGACCGTCGCCAGGAGCAGGTTGCGCCCGGCGCGAGCCTCTATCCGCTCGTTGACCTGGTCAATTTGCGCACGAGTCGACCGCACCTGGCGCTCGAGCTCGGCCCGCCGTGCCCTCAGCTGTGCCTGAAGGTCGTCGCGCGACATACGCTTCGACCGAGGGGCCCGTCCCCTTGGTCCGTCACCGGGTTCGGTCATGCCGTCACCGTCGTTCCAGAAGCCACGGGCGCCTAAATCTCAAGCAGTTCGGTCTCTTTGCGCTTCAGAGCGTCGTCGATGGCGTCGATATGGGTCTTCGTGACCTGCTCGAGTTCCTTTTCGGCCCTCGCTACGTCGTCATCCCCGACCTCGCTCTTCAGCGCGTCGAGGTCATCCTTGCCTTTACGGCGGATGTTGCGGACAGCAATTTTCGCGTCCTCGCCCTTGGTACGCACGATCTTGACGTACTCCTTGCGGCGCTCCTGAGTGAGTTCAGGGAGCGTGACCCGGACGATGGTGCCGTCATTGGTGGGGTTGGCACCGAGGTTCGGTACGTCGCGGATGGCCTGCTCGATGTCCTTGAGCGCCGTCTTGTCGTACGGGCTGACGATGATCGTGCGCGCCTCGGCGTTGTTGAGCGACGCAAGCTGGTCGAGAGGAGTCGGGGTGCCGTAGTAGTTCACGAGGATCTTCTGGAACATCTGGGGGTTTGCGCGCCCCGTTCGTACGGTAGCGAAGTCCTCCTTCGCGACCTCGACCGCTTTTCCCATTCGGGTTGTTACGTCAGAGAGAACTTCGGCAATCACGTGCGACTCCTTCTTGTTGCGTGTAGTCGTCCTCCATTCTAGGCGGAGGACTCGAGGTCGGCCGGAGACCGGCGGGTCAGTTGGAGACGAGCGTTCCGATGCCGTCACCGAGGATGGCCTTGGTGACATTGCCCTCTGGCGCCATGCCGAACACCTGCATGGGCATCGCGTTGTCCATGCAGAGACTGAACGCGGTGGAGTCAACGACCTTGAGCCCCTTCTGCAGGGCCTCCTGGTACGTGATGTGATCGATGCGGGTCGCACTGAGGTCGACCTTCGGGTCCGCCGTGTAGACGCCGTCAACGCCGTTCTTCGCGAGAAGGACGATGTCTGCGCCGATCTCGAGCGCGCGCTGGGCGGCGACGGTGTCGGTCGAGAAGTACGGCAAGCCGGCGCCGGCGCCGAAGATCACGACCCGGCCCTTCTCGAGGTGACGTTCCGCCCGGCGCGGAATGTAGGGTTCAGCCACCTGCGTCATGGAGATCGCGGACTGAACCCGGGTTTCGGCACCGGCCTGCTCGAGGAAATCCTGGAGGGCGAGGGCGTTCATGACGGTGCCAAGCATCCCCATGTAGTCAGCTCGGCCGCGATCCATGCCGCGCTGGGACAGCTCTGCCCCGCGGAAGAAGTTCCCTCCACCGACGACGATCGCGATCTCGACGGTCTTTGCCGCTTCCGCTATCTCGCGGGCGATGTTCGAAACGACGTCGGGGTTGACGCCGAGGGAGCCTGCCCCAAACGACTCTCCGGAGAGTTTGAGCAGTACCCTGCGCTTCTTCGTGGCTGCAGACATCCGTTGTACGCCTTTCCTTGAACTTCAGAGATGGGGAGTTGGTGTGAGCGAGTGGCCGCACACAAAAAAGGAGTCCGGATCACGACTGTGATCCGGACTCCTCATGATGTGCTTACGCGCCGACCTTGAAGCGGGCGAAGCCCGTCACTGTCAGGTTCGCATCGGCAAGAACCTTCTTGACCTGAATCTTGCTGTCGCGTGCGTAGTCCTGTTCGAGCAGGGCAACCTGCTTGAAGAAGGCGGTCAGGCGACCCTCGACGATCTTGGGAAGTGCCGCTTCCGGCTTTCCTTCGTTCTTCGAGATCTCGGTGACGATCTCGCGCTCCTTGTCCACAGTCTCAGCCGGAACTTCTTCGCGGGTGAGGTACTGCGGGTCGAACATGGCGATGTGCTGGGCGACCGCGCGGGCGGTTTCAGCGTCATCACCGGTGTAGCTGACGACAACACCGATCTGCGGCGGCAGGTCCTTGCTGGTCTTGTGCAGGTAAACAGCGAACTGCTCACCCGTTACCAGCGCGACACGGCGCAGCTCGACCTTTTCGCCGAGGATGGCGGCCTGGTCGTTGATCAGGTCGGCGACCGTCTGGTCACCGGCCGGTGCGGCGAGTGCTTCCTCGAGCGAGGATGCACCGGATGCCGCGACAGCTTCCAGGACCTTGTCGGCGAGAGCGACGAACTTGTCGTTCTTCGCAACGAAGTCGGTCTCGCAGGCGAGCTCGATCATCGTTGCCGTCGTGCCGTTTTCCTTGACAGCAACGAGACCCTCGCTCGTGGAGCGGTCGGCGCGCTTGGCGTTACCCTTTGCTCCCTTGAGACGCAGGATTTCGGTGGCCTTCTCCATGTCACCGTCGGCCTCGACGAGCGCGTTCTTGGTGTCGACCATTCCGGTCCCAAGCTGCTCGCGAAGAGCCTTGATGTCAGCAAGAGCGATGTTTGCCATATTCGTGAACTCCTCGTTTACGGGTTAGTTGTTGTCGGCGACCGGCTGCTTTTCAGCCTCGGTCGCTTCCGCCTCGAGGCGCTCTTCAGTCTTCTCGTCGCTTTCGGGGGCAACGACCTCGACCGGAGCGTCTTCCGGGATTGCTGCGTTCTTCTCGGCTACTTCAGCGTCAGCGTCGTTCTGCTCGACCGGCGCTTCGGTTGCGGCGTCGTCTGCTGCGGGCGCGTCAGCTGCAGCAGCGTCAGCTCCGAGGAGTTCTGCTTCCCATGCGGCCAGCGGCTCGACGGGGGCATCGCCCTCGACCGGCTTCTGGTGACGCTGGATGAGGCCTTCAGCGGCTGCGTCAGCGATGATGCGGGTGAGCAGGCCGACCGAACGGATCGCGTCGTCGTTACCCGGGATCGGGTAGGTGACTTCGTCGGGGTCGCAGTTCGTGTCGAGGATACCGATCACGGGGATACCGAGCTTCTTGGCCTCGTCAATGGCGAGGTGCTCTTTCTTGGTGTCGACAACCCACAGAGCCGACGGCGTCTTGGTGAGGTTGCGGATTCCACCGAGCGACTTGTGAAGCTTGTCGAGCTCGCGCTTCTTGATGAGCATTTCCTTCTTGGTGAAGCCCGACTTTGCGGTGTCTTCGAAGTCAAGCTCTTCGAGCTCTTTCATGCGAGCGAGACGCTTGGAAACCGTCTGGAAGTTGGTGAGGAGTCCACCGAGCCAGCGCTGGTTGACGTAGGGCTGGCCGACGCGGGTTGCCTGCTCGGCGATCGCTTCCTGTGCCTGCTTCTTGGTACCAACGAAGAGGATGGTTCCACCGTGGGCGACGGTCTCCTTGACGAAGTCGTATGCCTTGTCGATGAATCCAAGCGACTGCTGGAGGTCGATGATGTAGATGCCGGAACGCTCGGTGAAGATGAAGCGCTTCATCTTCGGGTTCCAACGGCGGGTCTGGTGCCCGAAGTGCACGCCGCTGTCGAGCAGCTGGCGAATGGTTACGACGGCCATGAGCCGTTCTCCTATTCTGACGCGCCCGGATGCCGGGCGAGCGTCTGTCGGTTGTCAGTGCGGCCGAGTGGCCGCTCCTCCTGGTGCCCGGCGCACGTCCGCCCTGTCGTATTTCACGAGAGAGACCGATTGGAAGTGGGAGCCGAATGGGCACGCGTAGTCACCCCGACATGCGAGGTGCTCCGAATATCTTAGCAGCACGGGACAGCCGTCGGAGTCCCGAACAGCTGCCTCTGGCCTGCGCGTTCGGCACAGGCACTCGTCCGGCGCTGAGCCGCTGGGCGCTTCGGGCCAGTGTGGGTGGATGACCCTTCGATCGCACGGAGTTTTTTCCGGCGCTCTCGCCGCGAGCTGCGTGGCCGCCACCCTCGCGGTGCCGACCGCGGCTGCGGTTCCGGATGCCGCAGCGCGGGTCGGTCAGGCCACGTCCCCCATCGCCAGAGCAGACGACAGCTGGGTGTGGCCCGTCGCAGGGCCACGGGTGGTTCTCCGGCGGTTCGAGGCACCGGCCACCAGGTACTCGGCCGGTCACCGCGGAGTGGATCTCTCAGCGCCCGCGGGCACGTCGGTCGTGGCACCGGCAGACGGCGCGGTGAGCTTCGCTGGTACGGTCGTCGACCGGCCGGTGCTGTCGATCACTTTTCCCGACGGGCTGGTGTCGAGCATCGAGCCCGTCATCGCCACGGTGGCCGAGGGCGATCAGGTCCTGGCGGGCGCCGTGATCGGCACCGTGACTTCCGGCGGTCACTGTTCGGGATCCTGCGCGCACTTCGGCGTCCGGCTCCACGGCGAGTATGTGAGCCCCCTCGCGTTGCTCGAGTCCCTCCACCGGGCGGTGCTCCTCCCGCTGGAGGGCTGAGATCCACTCAGGCGCGGGGGTGAGCGCCGCGGTAGCTCTCCCTCAGTCGCTCGGTTGAGACGTGGGTGTAGATCTGGGTCGTGCCGAGTGAGGCGTGGCCGAGCATCTCCTGGACCGCGCGAAGATCGGCGCCGCCGTCGAGCAGATGTGTCGCCGCTGTGTGCCGAAGCGCGTGGGGCCCCTGGGCAGAGCCACCCGGAAGCGACGCCAGCAGCCGACTGACCAGGTTGTACACGCTCTTCGGACCCATTCGCGCTCCCTTCACACCGAGGAACACGGCATCCGTTCTCTCTTTCCCGCGCGCCAGCAGGGCGTCGCGACCGAGCCGCAGGTAGTCGACGAGTGCCGAGTGCGCGGGGACACCGAACGGAACGACGCGTTCCTTTGATCCTTTGCCGACCACGCGGAGGGTCAGTCGGTCGAGATCGATGTCATCGACATTCAGGCCGCACAGCTCCGACACCCGGGTCCCGGTTGCGTAGAGCAATTCGATGAGCGCCGCGTTGCGCAGGGCGACCGGATCGCCTTCCGCGGCCAGTTCGGCGAGGGAATCCAGCATGGCGTCCATCTGGGGCCGTTGCACCACGTGCGGCAAGGCCCTGCCTGTCTTCGGCGACCGCAGCCGAACCGCGGTATCGACCGGGACATGTCCGTTGTGCGCGAGCCAGGCGGACCACCCTCTGACGGAAGCGGATCGTCGGGCGAGCGTCGACGGCCCGAGCCCTGACTGGGACGATTTCCAGAGCCAGTCCCTCAGCAGGTCGAGGTCCACATCAGTCACGAGAGCCCTCTCACGTTTCGCCGCGAACGCCGCGAAGTCAGTGAGGTCGGATTCATAGGCCCTGCAGGTCGACTCGGAGTACTGCCGCTCGACCGCTATGTGGTCGATGTATTGAGCGACGGCGGACGGGATCTTCATCCGTCAAGAATTGCGCACCCGCTGCCCTATCCCCCGCAGGCGCACCACGAATCGCTCTCTGCCCGGATTGGGACGCTGGTGAGCGACGAGCTTCACAGCAGAAAACAGAACATCCCTGTCGCCACACAAATGGCCAGCATCCCCGTTGCGTTCAGGAAGAGATTCCTGCCGAAGTCGCGGGCGGCGATGTGCATGGAGATCGCGACGAGAAAATACAGCACCAGCGCCGCGCACGTGATCGCACCGAGGTAAGGAATCCAGATGCCTGCCATAAGACCCACGGCTGCGGCGAATTTGACCGGGGTCATGAGCCGCCAGTACCGCCTCGGGAAATTGACGTCGGTGAAGCACGCTGCCACGAACCCGACAGGCTTGATACAGAGGATGCCGTCGGCCACCTGGATCGCGGCGAGCGCGAGAACGGGCCAGACGGGCGCCTGCAGTGCAGTCATGGTCAACCACCTTTGAACTGATGCCAGAACATACCAAACCGTATGGTTTGGATCAAGGGGTCTGAAGGTGAATCCTTCGGCGGTGAGAGGGGCCTACTCCCCCGGCACTTCGGGAACGAGCGGCAGGATCCGCTCGAACACAGCTTTTAACTCTGCATCTGAGACCGGCGGTGAGGTGACCGCGGCTCCGACGGACAGCAGGTACGGGACCAGGGCGGCGATGCGCGCCTCGGCGTCCGTTCGAACGTACGGTCGCCATACCTGCTCCAGCGCCGCGAGTCGCGCTTCGTCGATCCTCGCCAGGGTGGCACTCGCGTCAGCGTCAGAGAGGGCCCACGCGCGCACCGCGATGTCCAGTTCCGGTCGGTACAGTCCCGCCTCCGGAGCTCCGACGGCGTCGGTAAGGCGCCCCAGGATGTCCCGCGCGGTGGCTGTTTTCGCAGCACTGTTGACCGCCCGTTCGAGCGCCTCGAGCGACAGCTGTTCGACCCGGCCGAGCAGCGCGTGTTTGAAGTCATCTGCGCCGGCGAAGTGATGGTGGAACGACCCCTTCGACAGACCGAGCCTGGCCGCGAGCCTGTCAATCCGGACGCCGTTGAACCCCTCGTCCATCAGGACGCGGACGCCCTCGTTCAGCCAGCGCTCCCGTGCTTCACTCATGGCAGGACCGTACCATCCAGTACGGTTCTACCCGCCGGTCTTTCCGGGGAGCCCCTTGAACGCCCGTCAACCACGCGGGTATCGTTCGTTTCCTGACGAGATACGGATCGAGGTTGTGGCCCTGTCGGTCTGCGCTGCCGTCGGGGATCGGGAGTCCCCGCTCGATCAGGTGAGCGAGTTCGCTAACCGTGCCCCGCGTGGACGCCAGATCGATTACGACGTCGCGCACGTCGACGTTTATCGTCCCGAGATCCGTGCACGGTTGCTCACCGACCGGGTGAGGTTCCTGGAAGAGGTCGTCTGACCCGCTGAACACGTGACTCCGCCTCAGCGCCCCTGAGGCAGGTACACCCAGCCCAGCGGACGCTCTCCCACCACGCCGTCGAGTTCCAGCACGCCGAGTACTGACTGCACCGCATCGACAGGAAGCCCGGCCCGCCGTGCGATGTCGTCGACGTTGCGACCCGATCGGGTGCTCAGCGCATCGAGCACCCGCACCTCATCCGAGCTTCGATCAGTCCCCCGGGAGGGCGTGTCTCCCGGCATGCCAACTCCCAGGTCCACCTCCCCCGCGAGTTCGGCCATCTCGTCGGCGTTCGTCACGCACGTCGCTCCATACTCTCTGATCAGCCGATGGCATCCCGCAGACGCGGCACTCGTCACGGGGCCTGGCACGGCACCGAGCGGCCTGCCGAGCGCCGCAGCGTGGCCCGCTGTGTTGAGTGAGCCAGACCTCCACCCCGCTTCGAGCACGACGGTCGCCGAACTGACCGCAGCTATAAGTCGATTGCGTTGGAGAAAACGCCACTTACTCGGCGGCACTCCGCAGGGCACCTCCGAAGCGACGGCGCCCGTCTCGATAATGCGCCCGATCAGCGCGTCGTGACCGCTCGGATACGGACGGTCGACTCCCCCGGCGAGGAACGCAACCGTCGTGCCCTGCGAGGCGAGCGCTGCGCGGTGTGCCGCTCCGTCGATTCCGTACGCCGCTCCGGACACTATGGTGAAACCGCGATCGACGAGAGCGCTCGCGGCTTCGACCGTCACGTGTTCGCCGTAGCCGGTGGCCGCGCGAGCGCCGACCAGCGCAATCGACGGCGAGGTCGCCGGTAACCGCCGGGGATCCCCTCTCACCCAGAGCGCGAGCGGGGCATGCGGGCCCAGGTCGTTCAGCCCCGCCGGCCACCAGCCGTCGTCAGGGCAAATAAGCGTCGCGCCGTTGTGTGTGGCAAGCCGGATGGATGCCATCGCTGCTGCGGAATCCAGCCGGGGAATCCACCTGGCCCACGCTTTCTGAACGTGCTCGAGCAAGTCGCCGTCACTCGGGTCGCTGTCACCAGGAGCACCGTCGTTACGAGTGCCGCCAAGCGCCGCGCTGATCCGCTGCGGACCCCACCGCTCGATCAGCATGCGCAGTGCCGCGGTCGCACCGACAGCATCGATCAAGGATCCGGCGGTGCCGTCTCCCGGCTCGACGATGCCCGTCCAGACGGCTCGGGCGAATCGCTCCGCCGCCACCTCGGCCGTCGCACCGGATTCGCGGGCAGCGTCGACGACAGCCTGTGGGGTTATGGAGAATATCGCCATGTTCACGTCGTCGGCGTCGAGTTCGAATACCCGCATGTCAGATCCCCTTCCTGAGGAACAGAGCCCGCCCGATGTGCGTCTTCTCCGGCCGTTGGGTCGCGTCCATATCGGCGAGAGTCCACGCGACGCGAAGCACACGGTCGTATCCGCGCATGGTGATGCTGCCGTGTTCGAGCGCGCGATCAATCGGTTCTGTGACGTCACGCGGCAACGCTCGCGGACCTGCACGCAGCCACGGGCCTGGCACCTGCCCGTTCGTGGTCCACGGGGTGCCCGCCAGACGGGCCATGGTGCGCTGCCGGGTCTCCGAGACCACGCGCCGTGCGTCAGCGCTGTGCGTGCCGGCGCTTTCACCCGAGAGCACCATTTCTGCCCGCGAGATCCGCCGCATTCTGAGCTGGATGTCGATCCGGTCCATGAGCGGTCCGGAGAGACGGCCGAGGTAACGACGAATTGCGGACGGCGGGCAGACACACGAATTCTCCCTGCTGCCGTACTGGCCGCACGGGCAGGGGTTCGCAGCGAGGACGAGCTGGAACCTGCCCGGAAAGTGGGCGACGGCGTTGGCACGGTGGATGCTGATGGTTCCGGATTCGAGCGGCTGACGCAGTGCGTCAAGAACGCTCGCCTGGAATTCGGGTGCCTCATCGAGGAAGAGGACACCGTGCGCAGCCCTCGCCGCCGCACCGGGGCGGATGAGCTTGCTCCCCCCGCCGAGGATCGCCGCGGTCGTCGCTGTGTGGTGCGGGCTCTCGAAGGGCGGGCGCGACACGAGCTGCGTGCCTATCGGCTGTCCGGCGAGGGACCTGACCGAGGTCACGTCGAGTGCTTCGGTGACGTCGAGGTCGGGCAGGATACCGGGGAGCCGGGCGGCGAGCATCGTCTTTCCCGCCCCGGGCGGGCCGAGCATCATGAGGTGGTGGCCGCCGGCCGCTGCGACCAGGAGCGCCTGGATCGCGTCTTCCTGGCCGACGATCTCCGAGAGATCCAGATCGACCGGCGCCTCGGCATCCGTCGCTGCGGCGAGTATCGGTGTGACCTCCACCGGCGTCAGGGCGGCGCCATGCCAGATAGCTGCCTCACGGAGCGATGCCACAGGGATGACCGTCACGTCGGGGATAAGGCGGGCCTCGTGCTCGTTTCCCGCCGGAACCATCACCGTTTTTCGGCCCGCGCGCACGGCGGCGAGGACCGCGGGCAGCACCCCGGGGGTGGGCCGCAGCCTCCCGTCGAGACCGAGTTCGCCGATGTGGACAACGCCGTCGATCGATTCATTCGACACGACGCTGTCGGCGGCGAGGCACGAGAGCGCGATGGCGAGGTCGAAGCCTGACCCGTTCTTGGGCAGGCTCGCTGGCGACAGGTTCACGGTTATGCGCTGGCCCGACAGCCGGCACCCGGCATTGGTCGCCGCCTGACGGACCCGGCCCTCCGCCTCACCGAGGGAACGATCGGCGAGGCCGATGATCACGAACTTGGGCAGCTGGGCCGAGATGTCGGCTTCGACTTCGACGAGTGAGCCGTCGAGGCCGAGAAGCGCGACGGCCCAGGTGCGTCCGACCGTCACGCGGACACCCCGCTCAGGTGCTCGATGGTGAATGGGCCATCGTGAGGGATCACGACGGCGATCACATCGATGCGGATGCGCGGCGTCTGCGGATCGTTCTCGGCACACCACGCGGCAGCCAGCCGACGCAGGCGGGCCAGTTTCATTGGCGTGACGGCTTCGAACGGATGCCCGAAAGCGAGCGAGGAGCGCGTCTTCACCTCCACAAATGCAATGACATCACCGCGCGTGGCAACGATGTCGATTTCGCCCTGTCGGCAACGCCAGTTGCGTGCGATTACCCGGTAGCCAAGCCCGGTGAGGTGCTCAGCGGCAAGATCTTCGCCGCGGCGCCCGAGCGCGATCCGATTCGACACGAGTACCTTCATCCCTCGATACTGGCGCGCGGTCGCCTACCCTGCCGCCCACCCGTACTTCTGCGGATAACCGCGGCGCGTCATCCGCGTGGGGAGGACGGTCGTCCCGCTTCAGTTGTCACGAACGCACGCGTGCACGCCCGATAACCGCACTCTGTGACAACTGAAGGCCGGGGCGGCAGCCACGCCGCTGGACTGATGACCGCGGCGCGGGTCAGACTGGGGTCGTGCCAGAACTCCCCGAAGTACACGCGCTCACCGCCGACCTCGGCGCCCGCCTCACCGGCCGCGTCATCGAACGGCTCGAGGTCGTCGCGTTCGCCGCGCTCAAAACCTACGACCCGCCCGTCACAGCGCTCGCGGGCACAACCATCGATGGTGTCTCCCGCCACGGCAAGTTCCTCGACATTGCGGCGGACGACCTGCACATCGTTATCCACCTCGCGAGGGCCGGCTGGATCCGCTGGCGCGACAACGCGCCTGAGCGGTCGGCGCGGGGCGGAAAAACTGCACTCGCAGCGCGGCTCGTCCTCGATGACGGGTCAGGCATCGATATCACCGAAGCCGGCTCGAAGAAGAGCCTGTCGCTCTCGGTGGTTCGTGACCCGGCGGATGTCCCCGGGATCGCGCGGCTCGGCCCGGACCCGCTCGACGAAAGCTTCACCGTCGACGCCCTCGCAGCCATCCTCCGTTCGGCGGGGCGAGCGCAGCTCAAGGGCGTGCTGCGTAACCAGTCGGTGATCGCCGGCATCGGCAATGCCTACTCGGACGAGATCCTCCACACCGCCAGGATGTCTCCGTTCAAGCCGGCAACCCTCGACGATGAGGAAGTGGCGCGCCTCTACGACGCGATGCAGTTCACGCTGCGGAGCGCGATCGAGCGCGCTGACGGCCTCGCGGCATCCGAATTGAAGAAAGAGAAGAAGGCCGGCCTGCAGGTGCACGGCCGCACCGGCGAGCCCTGCCCGGTGTGTGGTGACATGGTGCGGCAGGTGATCTTCGCCGACTCGACGTTCCAGTACTGCCCGACCTGCCAGACCGGCGGGAAGGTGCTCGCCGACCGGGTGCTCTCGCGGCTGCTCAAGTAGGTCCTGAACCGGGCCGCAGTTGTTCCCCGAGGGCCCGGGCGAGAATGCGCTCCTGCCCTCGGTGTCCCGCCACCTCGAACGTGCCCACGACTACTGCTGGCGCTGCCATCGCCACCAGCAGGCAGGGGCCGAGCGGCGTGCCAGCACCCGCGAGCGCAACGGCGCACGCGAGCAGGACGAGGGAACAGGCAAGGGCCGCAACCTGGAATCGGGCGGTTTCACCCAGCAAAAGACTGTGCAGGATGAAGAGCGCGACCAGGAAAACCGCAACGGGAACCGCCACGGCCAGGACCGCCCCGCTCACCGCGATGTGCGCAGCATCCTCAACGACGTAAGCGGCGACGTGGAGCCCTGCACCGGTCGCGGCAATCGACGCGAAGAGAACGATGTGCCCGTATCCCCACACCCAGCTCCGCCTCCGGTGTCGCTCGAGCAGCCGCCCGGCCGGAAGCATGAAGTACATCCACCAGAGCCCGAAGGCAAGGCCGATACCTGCCACGACGAGTAACACCGCCTCGGCGCTCCAGCCGTGCTTCTCGACAACGGCCGCCACCGACGCGACCGAACCGAGAATGACTTCGCCGAGCGCAATGATCGTGAGCAGTCCGTAACGCTCGGCGATGTGGTGCGGGTGCCATCCGGTGTTCCCGAACCGCTTCTCGGCGGTGAGTGGGCCCGCGAGCTCGGTGAGGTACAGCATGACGGCGAAGACGCAGAACGCCAGGAGCGGCACGTCGATCACGGCAAGTACGGTCCAGCCGATCTGGGCGACGGCGATGAATCCGACGTACGTGAGCGCCACCCTGCGCCTCGGCGGGTCGCTCCGCGCGGCCCGCAGCCACTGGGCAACCATCGCGATGCGCATGACGACGTACCCGGCGACCACGACCCGGTTGTCGAGGTACTCGCCATGGTCGACCGACTCGAAGACGGCGGGCAGGCCGAGCGCCAGCACGAGAACGCCGATCATCTGCACCATTGTCGTTACCCGGAAGAACCAGTCGTCGGTGTCGTATGCCGATGCGAACCAGGTGAAGTTGATCCACGCCCAGCAGATTGCAAACATGCTGAAGGAGAACGCGAGAACAGCGGACGCCGTGTGGCCTTCTGCCAGCAGATGCGCCAGTTGGGAGCTGGCCTGGCTGATCGCCACGACGAACGTGAGGTCGAAGAGCAGCTCGAGTGGAGTCGCACCGCGGTGTGGCTCGGCGGGGTCCCGACCCGACATCCGGATCAGGCGGTGGCCAGTGCCTCGCCCCGTTCCGGCATCAGTCTCCGCCATGGAGACAATAGTCGCACGCGAAAGCGACGCAATCGAGGCCTCGGGAGCCGGGCGCCCTACTCGTCGAGCGCGAGTTCCTTCGGAAGCTCGAAGTCGCGGGTGGAGAGTTCCTCGATGTTGACATCCTTGAACGTCAGCACCCGCACGCTCTTCACGAAACGGTCGGACCGGTAGACGTCCCAGACCCACACGTCGGTCATGGTGATCTCGAAGTAGAAGTCGTGCTCGGTGTCGCGGCGAACGAGGTCGACGTCATTCGCCAGATAGAACCGGCGCTCCGTCTCGATCACGTACTTGAACTGCGACACAACGTCGCGATACTCGCGATACAGGGCCAGCTCGACCTCGCGGTCGTAGTCCTCGAACTCGTCTTCTTCCATGGTGAGTCCATCCTACGCGTAGGAAACCAGCCAGCTCTTCCTGTGGAATTCGGTCGTACCGAGCGTGCGGATGGCGTCGAGGTGTTCGCCGCTTCCGTAGCCCTTATTGCCGCTCCAGCCGTAGCCGGGAAGCACAGCATCCTCGGCGATCATCATCGCGTCACGGTGCACTTTTGCGAGGACGGATGCCGCTGCGACCGACACGCAATCCCGGTCGGCCTTGATCCGGGTCCGGACGTCGAGCGGCGTCGACAGCACCGGGCTCAGCCAGTCATGGTTCCCGTCGAGGAGGATCACGCTCGAGGAGACGTCTGCGCCCTGTGAGTGAAGCAACTGAAGTGCCCGCTTGCCGGCGAGGCCGAGGCAGTGGACGATGCCGAGGTCGTCGACCTCCCGCGCGTCGGCGATTCCGACGGCGCCGAACAGCACCCACTTCCTGAGCAGCGGTTCGAGTTCCTCGCGCCGCTTCTGGCTGAGCAGTTTGGAATCGCGCAGCCCCTCGGGGTGGGCGCCGCAGGTCTCGGCGACGACAGCCATACCGACGGCGACAGGACCTGCGACAGCGCCGCGGCCGACTTCGTCACACCCGATCACGAACCGGGAACCGGCCGAGAAGAATTCCCGCTCGACGAGGTCGGTCGGGTCGCAGACCGCCATCATGACCCTTCCGGGTCCCGGATTCCGGCAAAGACCGACGGATGGTTGTCGAGCCAGCCCCAGTGCGAACTCGGCCAGCTGATGACGAAGGCGCGGCCGACAACATTATCGATGGGGACGAACCCGTTGCCGGGCTGTTCGCGGTTGTACCGCGAGTCCTTCGAGTTGTACCGGTTATCGCCCATCACCCAGAGCGAGTTGTCGGGAACCGTGACGTCGAAGGCGTCCTTCGACACGGTGGCGACCCCGGCGGGAAGCGTGACGTATGGCTCGTTCAGCGGAACGCCGTTGACGGTCATCTGCCCGAGGGCGTTGCAGCAGACAACATGGTCACCGGGAAGGCCGATGACGCGTTTAATGAGGTGGTCGTCGCTGTCAGAGGCCGACAGCCCGATCGCCGAGAGCACCCAGTCGGCCGCGGCGATCAGCGGAGCCTGCTCCGGCTCGACCGACGGCGGCAGCCAGCCGCCCGGATCGCGGAACACGACAACGTCGCCGCGCTGGACGTCGATGAGGTCAGGCACCAGCTCGTTGACGAGAATGCGGTCGTCGATCTGAAGGGTTTGCTCCATGGAGCTCGACGGGATGAAGAACGACCGGACGAGGAACGTCTTGATGAGAAAGGAGACGAGCAGGGCGACGACGAAGATAACGAGCACATCCCTCACGAAGAGGAGCGCGCCTTTCTTCTGCGATCGTCGTCGCAACCTGGCGGACGTATCGTCCGCTGGCACTGTGATATCTGTCATATAACCGCCCGAGCTCCCCACCAGTTTATCGGTGGGGAGCTCGGTGAAGTTTCGCTGAGTTCTCAGAAACCTTAGTTGAAGCGCTTTTCCTTGATCTTCGCCTTCTTGCCGCGCAGTTCGCGGAGGAAGTAGAGCTTGGCACGACGGACATCACCGCGGGTGATGACCTCGATCTGCTCGATCACCGGGGAGTGCACCGGGAACTTGCGCTCGACGCCAACGCCGAAGCTGACCTTGCGGACGGCGAAGGTCTCGCGGACGCCTTCGCCCTGGCGACCGATCACGATGCCCTGGAAGACCTGGATTCGAGAACGGCTGCCCTCAACGATGTTGACGTGAACCTTGACCGTGTCACCGGCGCGGAATTCAGGGATGTCGCTTTTGAGGGATGCTGCATCGACACTGTCGAGGATGTGCATGATAGTTCGCTCTCTGTAACCGCCACAGGTCGACTACGAATAAGGGGTTGAGTTGATGTGTGTCCGCTTGCCCTGAAAAGTCAGGGCGAAGGCGCTTACTCCCCTGTGGCAGAGTCCGGCCGCGGCACAATGTTCTATTCTGTCATGAATCGGATGCCACGCGCAAAGCGGGGTGGGCTACGGCTCGTCCCTGGGGTTCTCCCTGACGATGATTACCTGCTCACTCGCCACGCCGGTCGCACCGGGGGGAACCCGGCCGATGGTGGGCGCCGTCGCCATTTGCTCGAACTCGGCGAGGGTCTCCCGCGCGCGCTTCGCGGCATCCTTGAAGAACGCCCACACCGAGTACCAGAACGCGACGATGCCGGCGAGTACTCCGAGGACGGCGAATGTCGTGGTGTTGTCACCGAACAACCCGAAGCCAATGATGAACACGTGCCAGAGAGTGAGTACGAGGACGTCCCACCAGTTCACGGCTTTCTCGCGGCGTACCGTCGGGCGGGCGTAGATCAGCAGGGATACCGCGGCGAGGGCGAGGAAGAGAATCGGCATGGCGATGACGAGGCCGACGAACTCCCAGCCGCCACCGCCGAAGATGCCCCAGCCGATAAGCGGCCAGATGGGAAGGGCGACGGATGCGACGAGCATCCAGGTCCGATATACCCGGCGTACGATCATGGCCCAAGCCTAGGCCCGTGTGCTGGGAATATCCCCCCGCGTGCCGGACCGATCGCTCAGGGCTGAAGCAGGTCCGGACGCACCCGTCTGGTGCGTTCGAGTTGCTGCTCACGGCGCCACGCGGCGATTGCAGCGTGATTACCGCTCAGCAGCACCGGAGGAACGTCGAGGCCGCGCCAGGAGGCCGGCTTGGTGTAGCTCGGTGCCTCGAGGAGTCCGTCTTCGTGCGACTCTTCGACGAGGGAATGCGGGTTGCCGACGACACCGGGAATCAGCCGACCGATTGCTTCGATCATTGCCATCACGGCGACCTCTCCCCCGTTCAGGACGTAGTCGCCGAGGCTGACGAGCCGAACCCGCGCCCGGGTTGCCGTGTCATCGAACACGCGCTGGTCGATGCCCTCATAGCGACCGCACCCGAACACCAGGTGTTCCTCGGTGGAGAGCTCGCGGGCCATCGACTGCGTGAAGACCTCACCGGCCGGCGAGGGGAAGATGACGAGGGGCCCCTTCTCGTGGTCGGCCTCCGAACCGTCTGCGGCGAGAATGCCGTCGAGGGTTTTCCCCCACGGCTCAGGCTTCATCACCATCCCTGCACCGCCGCCGTACGGGGTGTCGTCGACGGTGCGGTGGCGGTCCGTCGTGGCATCGCGGAGGTTGTGCACGCCGAGGTCGATGATTCCGGCCTGCCGTGCCTTGCCGAGGAGGGAGATATCGAGCACATCGAAGAACTCGGGAAAGATCGTGACGATGTCGATACGCATATGAGAAATCCTAGGTGGCACGGGGCGGACGCCGGACGCGGCCCTTGCTGGCGGGGACGCCGGTCGCCCGGCGGCCTGCATCGTGAAACCGGGGTTAGCGGTCTGTGTGGCCTGAATCCGCGACGTCCGCAGCGGACTCGGCAGAGGCATCCGCTTCATCAGCGTCGGTTTCAGCGACGTCAGCATCAGCCTCAACACCGTCAGCGGCATCCGCGTCGACCGGCACGTCAGTCTCGTCATCGGGCTCGTCCGGCAACTCCTCGAAGAGGCCAGGCGGTGGCGTGATGGTGACGATCCCCGCGGCGATGTCCACAGCGGGAACGAGCGCCTTCACGAACGGAAGCATGACCTCGCCCTGAGGCGTCTTCACGATGAGAAGGTCCTGTGCCGGGAAGTGCTCGACCCGGGCAACGGAGCCAATGGTCTGGCCATCACGCGAGACAGCGAGCCCGACCAGCTGGTGGTCGTACCACGCGTCTTCCTCCTGCGAAGGCTCAGCGGAATCCTGTTCGATCCAGAGGATCGCTTTCACGAGGGTTTCCGCCTCGGAGCGATCGGTGACACCCTCGAAGAACCCGACGGCGTGGCCGTTGTACCAGCGCAGCTCGCTCAGAGTGAGCGTCTTGCCGTGCCAGGGCGATCCTGTCGGAACCTGGAGGGTGAAGACGGCGCCGGGGACAAATCGTCTGCCGGGGTCGTCGGTGAAGAGTTCGAGCTTGATGGCTCCCTTGAGCCCGTGGGCCTTCGTGAGCCGACCCACCCGCAGTTGGGTCTTCGGCATTTTGTCGGTGCTCACCTTAGGAATCGGTGTCGACGACGTCGACGCGGACGCGTCGGCCATCGGCGAGGGCTGAAACCAGTGTGCGCAGTGCCTTTGCCGTGCGGCCTGAACGGCCGATCACACGGCCGAGGTCCTCGGGGTTCACGCGAACCTCGAGGACCTCACCGCGTGGTGAGCTCTGCGCTACGACGGTCACGTCGTCCGGATTGTCAACAATCCCCTTGACGAGGTGTTCGAGAGCAGGTGCGAGCAATTGTTACGCCTTGTCTTCTTCTGCAGCGGTCTCGTCAGCGGCAGGAGCCTCTTCCTTGACGGCCGGCTTCTCTGCCTTTGGCTTGAGGACCGGCTTCTTCTTCTCGTCTGCGACGAAGGGAACCTTGGGCTCCTTCACCTTGACGGTGGAAACAGCGTCCTTGTCACCCTTGAACTTGCCCCAGTCACCTGTGAGCTTGAGAAGAGCGGCAACCTGCTCGGTCGGCTGTGCGCCAACGGAGAGCCAGTACTGCGCGCGGTCAGACTTGACCTCGATGAAGGAGGGGTTCTCGGTGGGGTGGTACTTGCCGATTTCCTCGATGACGCGGCCGTCGCGCTTGGTGCGCGAGTCAGCAACGACGATGCGGTAGTACGGCGCACGGATCTTACCCATGCGCTTCAAACGAATCTTGACAGACACAATTCTCCTGAATTATTTGTTGTGTGATTGTGCTCGTCACCGGGAGCGTGGGGGCACACTCGGTCCGAAAGCCTTCTAATGCTGTAGCGCCTGATTAGAGGGTCGGGCGAGTACAGACTCGACTAACCATTCTGTCAGATATTTCGGCGTTGTGTGACCACGTTCGGTTGCCGGTCCCTAGCCGTTCATGCGGTCGCGCCAGTCCAGCCAGCGCTTGACCTTCGCGATGTCGTAGTCGGGCCCGCTGAGTCCGATCGTGAACATCGTCGTTCCGAGTTCGAGAAGCTTCTCGGCGTTCTCCTCGCTCGAATCTCGTATCTCCGTGGAAATCTCGATCTCGCTGACGTCGCGGCCAACGTCTTCTCCGTGTGCGCGGAGAACCTCGAGCTTCTCGGCAAGCACCTCCGGCGTGCTGAAGCTGTGCCAGATGTCGGCGTGCTCAGCGACGATGCGCAGTGTCTTCTTGACGCCGCCTCCCCCGATCATGATGGGGATCTTCCGCACCGGTGGCGGGTTGAGCTTCGACCACCGCTCTCTGATCACCGGAAGGTCGTTCGCGAGAGCGGCGATCCGTGAGCCAGGGGTGCCGAACTCGTAGCCGTACTCGTCGTAGTCGCGCTCGCACCAGCCGGCGCCGGTGCCGAAGATGAAGCGGCCACCCGAGATGTGGTCGAGGGTCCTGGCCATGTCGGCCTGAAGGTTAGCGTTCCGGTAACTGTTGCAGTTCACGAGCGTGCCGAATTCGACACGGCTCGTCTGCTCTGCCCAGGCGCCGAGCATCGTCCACGCCTCGAAGTGGAGCCCGTCAGGCTCGCCCGACAGCGGGAAGAAGTGGTCCCAGTTGAACAGGATGTCGACGCCAGCGTCTTCGAGTTCGGATACTGCGTCGCGGATGGTCCGGTATTGGGCGTGCTGTGGTGCCAGTTGCACGCCGATACGAACCGGTCGTTGTGCGTGAGTTGTCGTCATGCCTAGAGCCTAGATCCACAGCGCCGCCGCGCGTGGAATGATGAAAGGGTGCTGCGCTCCCGCGCGGCGGATGCGGACAACGGTATGGGCATTGAGTTCACGCGATCTGAACGGTCGACCGTCGGGATCGAGTGGGAACTCGCCCTCGTCGACCGCGACACAGGTGAACTCGTTTCCGCCGCTGACGAGGTGCTCCAGGACCTCGAGAGCCCCGAAGGCCAGCCGCACCCCCGGATCACCGGTGAACTCCTCCTCAACACCATCGAGCTTGTGAGTGCGGTTCACCACCGGGTCTCCGACGCCGTCGCCGATCTCGATGCCCAGCTCACCGAGGTCCGTCGTGTCACAGATCCCCGCGGCATTGAACTGATCGGAAGCGGTTCACACCCGTTCGGGCAGTGGTACGACCAGCCTGTTGCAAACAAGGCGAGGTACCACAAGCTCATCGAGCGCACCCAGTGGTGGGGACGCAACATGCTCATCTGGGGCATGCATGTGCACGTTGGCATTGAAGACCGCGACAAGGTCATCCCCATCCTCAACAGCATGCTCAGGTTCTTCCCGCACCTGCAGGCCCTGAGCGCGTCGAGCCCGTACTGGGGCGGCATCGACACCGGATACGCGTCCAACCGTTCGCTAATGTTCCAGCAGCTTCCAACGGCCGGGCTGCCGTACCAGGTCGCGGACTGGGCCGAATTCGAAGCGTACGTCCAGGACATGACGGCGACGGGCACTATCGACGACTACACCGAGGTGCGCTGGGACATCCGACCATCTCCGCACTGGGGAACCATCGAGGTCAGGTTCTGCGACGGCGCCTCGACACACGCCGAGCTTGCCGCGGTCGCTTCCCTCATCCACTGCCTCGTCGAGCACCTCTCGACGCTCCTCGACGAGGGACACGAGCTGCCCACCCTGCCGCCGTGGTACGTGCGCGAGAACAAGTGGCGATCAGCACGCTACGGCCTCGACGCGACCATCATCACCGACAGGCACGGCACGGAACGGTCCGTGACAGACGACATCCGTGACCTCGTCGGTTCTCTCGCGCCGATCGCCGAGCGGCTCGGTTGCGCCCAGGAACTCGCCTCGATCCCGTCGATCATCGACACCGGCGGCAGCTACACCCGCCAGCAGGCGACCGCGGCAGAGAACGAGGGCGACCTCACCGCCGTGGTCAAGTCACTGATCGGCGAGCTCAGAGCCGGCTTCGTCAGCCACTGATCCGGCAGCCCCTGACACGCAGCTCTGACCCGGCAGCCCCCGATACGAGAACACCCGTTCCGGTCGAGAACATCCGCTGTAACGGGTGTGTTCTCGACCGGAACGGGTGTGTTCGCTGAGACGCGGAGTGACCGGGGGTCAGTTCCCGAGGAACTTCTGCAGGGTCGCGAGTTCTTCCTCAGTGGGGGCGGCCTGGCCTTGACCGGTCGCGCCGCCGAGTCCGAACCCGGTTCCACCGGGCGTCAGGGCAGCACCGGGCTTGGTGCCCGACGCGAGAGCCGCATTTTCCGTCGCGCGCTTGGCGGGGTTACCGCTCTTCGAACCCTTTTTCTTGGGCTGCTGCTTCTTCGAGCCGCCGCTGCGCGCACCGGGGATGGGTCCCATGCCCGGGATCTGCGGCACGCCACCCTTGGCGACGGTCTTCATCATCTTCGCGGCCTGCTCGAACCGGTTCACGAGGGCGTTGACCTCGGTCACCGTCGAGCCCGAACCGCGCGCGATGCGCAGGCGGCGCGAGCCGTTGAGCAGCTTCGAGTTCTGGCGTTCGGCGAGGGTCATCGACTGGATGATGGCCTCGGTGCGAACGATCTCGCGCTCGTCGAACGAATCCAGCTGCTGCTTCATCTGGCCCATGCCCGGCAGCATGCCCATCATCTTCTTGATGGAGCCCATGTTGCGCAGCTGCTGCATCTGCTTGAGGAAGTCGTCGAGCGTGAAGGTCTCGGTCGAGAACTTCTCCGCCATCGCCATGGCTTCTTCTTCATCGAACGCCGACTGCGCCTGCTCGATGAGGGTGAGGATGTCACCGAGGTCGAGGATCCGGCTCGCCATCCGGTCGGGGTGGAACGGCTCGAAGTCGTCGAGTCCCTCACCCGTCGAGGCGAAGATGATCGGCCTGCCGGTGACGGATGCCACGCTCAGTGCGGCACCACCGCGGGCGTCGCCGTCAAGCTTCGACAGAACCACGCCGGTGAAGTCGACGCCTTCCTGGAACGCCTGGGCCGTCTTGACGGCATCCTGACCGATCATGGCGTCGATGACGAAGAGTACTTCGTCGGGATCGATGGCCTTGCGGATGTTCGATGCCTGCTTCATCAGCTCGGCGTCGACGCCGAGGCGTCCGGCGGTGTCGACGATGACCGTGTCGAACTGCTTGGTTTTGGCGTAAGCGATCGAGTCCTTCGCGACCCGCACCGGGTCGCCGACACCGTTGCCCGGCTCGGGAGCGTAGATCGCGACTCCGGCCTGCTCGGCGACGACGGTCAGCTGCGTTACCGCGTTGGGGCGCTGGAGGTCGGCGGCGACGAGGAGCGGCGTGTGACCGTCTTTCGCGAGCCACTTGGCGAGCTTGCCCGCGAGGGTGGTCTTACCCGCACCCTGGAGACCGGCGAGCATGATGACCGTCGGCGGGTTCTTCGCGAACTCGAGACGACGCTGCTGCCCACCGAGGATGGCGACGAGCTCGTCGTTGACGATCTGAACGACCTGCTGTGCCGGGTTGAGCGCCTTGTTGACCTCATCGCTGAGGGCGCGTTCACGGACCTTGCCGGTGAATTCCTTGACGACGTCGAGGGCGACGTCGGCGTCGAGCAGGGCGCGACGAATCTCGCGGACTGTACCGTCGACATCCGATGCCGACAGCGAACCCTTCTTGCGGAGGTTCTTAAAAGTCTCGGAGAGCCGGTCTGAGAGGTTTCCAAAAGTAGCCATTTGAGATCCAGTTTACCGAGCGTCGGCGGTACCGGGTGACGTTGTGGCTGTGAGTGTCTACTCGAGCAGTTCGATGCCGACCGACTCGCCCCGGTTCGACAGCGAGACGACGAGCGCGAGGTCGGAGTTGTCCGGGTCGAACGCGAACTCGAACGACGCAAACGGCGCGCCCTCACCGGTCTGGTGGGGGTGGATCGCGACGCGGATGAGCTGGAGCGAACGGATGATGTCGACGTCGTTGTCCCCTGACCGGTCGACGAGCATCTCGGGCAGGTCCTCTCCCACCTCTTCGACGGTCGCTTCGATGAAGCTCGTCACGTCAGAGCTGCGGTTGTCGACGTCACTGAGCATGGCCTCACGGGCACGCAGGTCGAGCCCGTCGAGGGAACTGACGAAACCGGCAGCGGTGTCGAGCCCTTCGACGGTGACGGTCCGGTCACCGGGAGAACTCACCGAGACGTCGACGGGCTGATCGCCGACCTCGACGGTCTCCGACCAGTAGATTCCACCGTTCGCGTCGCTTTCGAGCGCGCCGAAGAAGTCGTGTTCCGTTGTCATATCAGCCAACCAGTTTCTGTGCGAACACGTGCGGGGTGAAGCCGGTGAGGTCGTGGATGCCCTCGCCCTGGCCAACGAGCTTGATCGGAATGCCGGTCTTCTCCTGGACCGCAAGCACGAAGCCGCCCTTCGCTGACCCGTCCAGCTTGGTGAGGACGAGGCCGGTCACCCCGGCATGCTCAATGAATGCTTCGGCCTGGGAGAGCCCGTTCTGACCTGTCGTCGCGTCGAGCACGAGGAGCACCTCGGAGATCGGTGCCTGCTTCTCGACGACCCGGCGGATCTTGGAGAGCTCGTCCATCAGACCGCCCTTGGTCTGCAGCCGTCCGGCCGTGTCGATGAGGACGATCTCGATGCCGTTCCTCTTGGCGAAGTCAACGGTCTGGAAGGCGACGGATGCCGGGTCCTGGCCGTGCTGCTGCGGGCGCACGATCTGCGCTCCCCCGCGCTCAGCCCAGGTGGCGAGCTGCTCGACGGCAGCGGCGCGGAAGGTGTCAGCCGCTCCGACGACGACAGTGCGTCCGTACGTGCCGAGGAACTTCGAGAACTTGCCGATCGTCGTGGTCTTGCCGACGCCGTTGACGCCGACGACGAGCACGACGGCGGGCCGCTCGGTGAGCTTCAACGTTGTGTCGTATTTCGAAAGACGCTCTTCGATCGATTCGCGGAGCATCCGCTGCAGGTCACGAGGGTCGGTGGTGCGGTACCTGTCGACCTTGGCGTGCAGGTCATCGATGACCGCCTCGGTGACATCCGGGCCGAAGTCAGCGGTGAGCAGCGCGTACTCGAGGTCTTCCCACGTGTTCTCGTCGATCGTGGGCTTGGAGAACATGCCCTTGAGAGCGCCCGAAAGGGACCAGGACGAAGTTTGTGCCATGTACTAAGACTAACGAGTCGTCAGCTCGCCTTCTCCTCGTTCGCCACCCGCTGACCCACGACCGCCGACACTCCGTCCTGCCGCATCGAGACGCCGTAGAGGGCATCCGCGATCTCCATCGTGCGCTTCTGGTGCGTGATCACGATGAGCTGGCTCGATCGCCGAAGGTCTTCGAAGATCGTGAGCAGGCGGCCGAGGTTCGCGTCGTCGAGCGCCGCCTCGACCTCGTCCATGATGTAAAACGGGCTCGGCCTCGCCTTGAAGATCGCGATGAGCAGGGCGACGGCGGCCAGTGAGCGTTCTCCACCGGAGAGGAGCGACAGCCGTTCGATCTTTTTGCCGGCCGGCTTCACGGTGACCTCGATGCCCGTGGTGAGCAGATCGTCGGGGTTGGTCAGCGAAATGCTACCGGTACCGCCGGGGAACAGCACCGGGAACACCTCACCGAATGCGGCGAGTGTGTCGTCGAAGGCGCTGGCGAAGATCGCCTGCATCTTGTCGTCGAGTTCCTCGATGATCGTCAGCAGGTCCTTGCGCGTGTTGGTGAGGTCGGTGAGCTGCTCGGTGAGGAACTTGTGTCGCTGTTCGAGCGCGGCGAACTCCTCGAGGGCGAGCGGGTTCACCCGCCCCAGCTGCGCCAGCTTGCGCTCCGCTTTCTCGAGCCGCTTCAGCTGTTCGGGGCGGGAGAAACGGATGCCGTCGCTCTCGTTCTCGTTGTCGTTGTCGGGTTCGTTTGAGGCCTGGTCGGTCGGGATAAGCACATCGGGCCCGTACTCGGCGACGAGCACGTCCTCGACCAGGCCCAGCTCCGAAGCGGCCCGTTCGAGCAGGCTGGAGAGATGCAGCTTCTTCTCGTAGATCTGCAGTTCGAGCCCGTGCACGTTCTCCGTGATCACCTGGAGCCGTTCACGCAGGCCCTGCTCCTCGCGGCGCAACCCGGTGAGCTCGGCATTCTGGCTCGCGCGTTCCTCCTCCGCCCTGGCCAGCACGAGTTTCGCCTCGGCAACGGACCCGTCAACGGAATCGAGCACGGAGGGAAGGATGTTCGCGACGGCGGTTGCCGCATCGATCTGGCGCCCGCGGATCACGGCGCGGCGCGCGGCTGCTTCGGCGGCGACCCGGTCGGATTCCATCTGCGCGAGCAGGTTCTTGACCCGCTGTTCCTCTGACCTGACGCGTTCCCTCGCCGTCTCAAGTTGCAGCCGGGACTCGATCTCACGCTCCCTGGCCTGCTCGAGTTCGACGAGGAGGGCTTCGCGCCCCGAAACGTCCAGGATCGGGCGGGGCCTCGAGCGCGCGGCATCCAGTTCGGCCCTAGCCTTGTTCGCTGCGGACTCCGCCTCGGCCACTGCGCCAGCAGACTGCGCGAACGCGGACTGAAGCCTGTCGCTCTCCGCGGTCGACGCCTCGACCTGGACCCGTGCCCTGTTGAGCTTCTCTGCCTGCGCCGCCAGCTGCGCGTCGAACTCGCGCAGTGCACCGAGAGCGGCGCGCGAGAGCTCCTTCGCTCCGGCGAGCGCCGTCCGCCGCTCGTCGAGTTCGAACCTGACGTCCTCGAGTGCCGAGGTCACCTCGGTCAGCCGCTCAGCCGCAGCGTCGCGCTCGGCGATGAGTTCGATGCGGCCCTGCTTGGCGCCCGATCCTCCTCGCAAAACGAAGTCCGTGAGCACGTCACCGGTGCGGGTGATCAGGGTGACGGGCCCGCCAAGCCTGCCGAGTTGTGGTGCGGCGCGGCGTGCTGCGTCGAGGTCTTCGGCGATTCCGATGAAAGTCAGGATGCCGAGCACACCGGTCGGCGCCGTGACCACACTCGTCGCGGGAACCACGCCCTCGATCGCAGGCCATTCGACCTGCCGCGCCGTGGCATCCGCCATCACGATTTCGACCCGACCGAGGTCGTGATCCTTCGCGTGCGCGATGGCGCGCTCGGCGGCAGCCCTGTCGTCAGCGAGGAGACCGTCAGCGAGCGTCCCGAGCGCCGATGCGATGGCCGCCTCGAATCCGGGCGTCACCGAGACGGCATCGGCGACGACACCGCGGATGCCGTCGAGCCCGGCGGCGATGAGGTCGGCTGAGCCGTCCTTGATGTTGAGTGCCCGGGAGAGGGCGCTGGTCTGTGCGGCGAGCGCGTCGCGCTCACGCTCGTGGCCATGGAGCAGTTCGCGGAGGCGTTCGATCTCGGCCTCGGTCTCGAACACCCGTGCCTGCGCGAGTTCGTAGGCTTCGTCGAGCCCGCTCTCCCCCGCGTCCACGTCAGCCGCGCTCTCCTCGACCTCGGCGAAGTGCCGCACGGCCGCCTCCCTGCGCTCAGTCGCGGCGGCGAGCGCGTTCTCCTGGCGGAGACGCTCGCCACGCACGGCGGCCAGCCGCGACGACGCGGCGTCGGCCTGCCCGCTGAGCTTCGTGATTTCCAGGTCGTGCCGGGAGACGAGGGCACTCTGGGCGGCGATCTCCATGTCGACGGCATCGAGTCGTTCGCGGGAGGCGAGGGTCGCCTGCTGGGCGGACCGCCACGCGTCTTCCGCCGTGAGGATGGCCTGCTTCAGTGCGTCGACCTCGGCCCGTGCGTCGTCGACCATGCTTCGCGTGACGCTCGAGGATGCGTCGAAGGTCTCTGACTGCGCTCCGAGGAGAGCGAGCCGCTGGTTGGCGAGGGTGAAGAGGTTGCGGAGCCGCTCCTGCACGGACTCGAGCGCGAAGCTCGTGCGCCGTGCCGCGTCGACGGCGTCGCCGACCTGGGCCTGCTCGATCCGCGCGATGCGCAGCTGTTTCTGCTCGAGCTGCTCCTGCAGCACGATGCGCTCGGTGTGCCTCTCGCTCTCGGTACGGCCATAACCGTCGAGCAAGGTCCTGAGCGTGACGACCTCATCGGCGAGCAGCCTCGCCTTGGCATCACGGACGATGGAGGCGATGGTCTGCGCTTCGCGGGCGACCTCAGCCTGTCGGCCGAGCGGCTTCAGCTGCCTGCGGATCTCCCCCGCCAGGTCGCTCAGCCTGGTGAGGTTGGTCTGCATGGCCTCGAGCTTGCGGAGCGTCTTCTCCTTGCGGCGTCGGTGCTTCAGGATGCCTGCGGCTTCCTCGATAAAGCCGCGACGTTCCTCCGGGCTCGCCCGAAGTACCGCATCGAGCTGGCCCTGACCGACGATGACGTGCATCTCGCGCCCGAGTCCTGAGTCGCTCAAGAGTTCCTGCACGTCGAGCAGCCTGCACGTGTCGCCGTTGATCGCGTACTCGCTGCCCCCGTTCCTGAACAGGGTGCGACTGATTGTCACCTCGGTGTATTCGATCGGGAGGGCACCGTCCGAGTTGTCGATGGTGAGGATGACCTGTGCGCGACCGAGCGGGCCGCGCGTCGACGTGCCAGCGAAAATGACGTCGTCCATCTTGCCGCCGCGGAGCGTTTTTGCGCCCTGTTCGCCCATCACCCAGGCCAGGGCGTCGACGACGTTGGACTTCCCGGATCCGTTCGGACCGACCACACAGGTCACGCCGGGTTCGAATGCAAAAGTCGTCGGCTGCGCGAACGATTTGAAGCCCTTCAGGGTGAGGCTCTTCAAATACACGCTGTCTCCGGTCTCTCCGCGCTTCTGCCACGCGAATTCTCAGCACTACCGTACCCAACGAACCGTCGTGAACCCCGACAGACCCGGGCATTCCCGCGAAATAGCCACCCTTTACAGCCCGATCGGCCGTGGCTAGGCTGATCCGCTGCCCGCGGCACGCCGGCACCAGACAGGTAGGGACGGAACATGGCTTTGCACCCGCTGATCGATGAGGTGTCGATCGAGGAACTCGCCATTCCCGCCACCCTCGATTCACCCGACGGCCGGTCGTTCGTCGAGATGGTGAACCTCCGCAACAGGGTCGAGGAGGAAGCGCTCGGCACGGACGACCTGACGCGGACGTCGAAGGAGTACCTTCCGGACTGGCATGACAGCTTCGCTCCCAAGCGGCTCTTCCTCGCCCGCCTGAACGGCCGTCTCGTCGGACGCGGAGTGTATGAGTGGCAGCCCGAGGAGGGTGCCCCCGCCGCGTTTCTCGAAATCGAGGTGGAGAGCGACGTTCGCCGGAGAGGTATCGGAACAGCTCTGCTCCGCGTGCTCGAGGCTCTTGCCGATAGCAACGGCCTGCGGGTGCTCCAGTCCTTCAGCATGCACCGGCCGTCGGAGACTAACGACGTCGTCGTGCCACCGACCGGCTTTGGCACCGTCGACCGGGACTCACCCGCCGTCCGGTTCGCCGAGGCTCACGGGTACAACCTCGAGCAGGTGGCGCGGGTGTCACGAATCGAACTCCCGATCGATCCGGAGGTGCTCGCGGATAACCGACGTGTCGCTGAATCACACGCGTCGGGCTACCGGGTCGTGCAGTGGGTGGGACGGTGCCCGGAACAGTGGCTCGCCGACATGGCACGGCTGCACCAGAGAATGTCGACGGATGCCCCTGCCGCCGGGCTCGAATTCGCTGAAGAGCAATGGGATGAGGGCCGCGTGGCCAACCTCGACGATCGCAACGAGGCCGGAGGGCGTATGAACCTGACCTCGGCTGCGCTGGATATCGCCACGAATCGGCTCGTCGGCTATACCGACATCGCGATCCCCGAAGCGAACGGCAAGACGGCCACCCAGGAGGACACGCTCGTGCTCCGCGAACACCGCGGACACCGGCTGGGAATGCTGCTGAAGCTCGCGAACCTCGAGCAGCTCATGCGTGTCTCGCCCGCGACACCCGCCATCATCACGTTCAACGCCGAGGAGAACCGTCCGATGCTGAGTGTGAACGAAGCCGTCGGCTTTGTCCCCGTGGCGTATGAAGCGTCGTGGAAAAAGGTGGTGTGACCGGAGCTCCCTGTCTGGGCCAGTCCACTGTCGCTCCGGGGCCAGCGAGGCCGTCGCTCAGCCGACGGGAAGCTCTGCGACCGGTTCGTCGTTGACGCTCAGCACGCGCCAGCCCTCGCCCAACCGGTCGAACGTCGCGACAGACGCGTTACGGATCTGGTCGAACCGGCGTCCGGCGAGCGACGACAGCGTGTACCGGATGATCGTGCCGTGACAGACGATGAGTGTGTTGCGATCGCCGTAGTCGGCGTGCACGCGCTCGATGGCCGCCGTGCCGCGCTCGACCACCGACTCGAGCGATTCGAGGCCGGGGAAGTCCCTGTCTGGCCAGCGCTCGGCGATGACCTCGGCGGTTGCGCCCTCGGCCTCGCCGTAATTCCGTTCGACGAGTTCGTCGTATGCGGGGCCGAGTTCGATGCCGAGGCCCTCCGCGATGATCGACGCGGTCTCCCGAGCGCGGCGGAGAGGCGAGCTGACGATGACTTCCCAGTTCACTCCATCCAGCGTCGCGATCGCGTCACGCGCCTGCTGCCGACCAGTCTCATTGAGGGGAATATCGGTGGAACCCTGGAGTCGGTTCTCGAAGTTCCAGTCGGTCTGGCCGTGGCGAATGAAAGCGAGTGTCATACATCCATCTTCCCCGCGGCCGGGCGTTCGCCCTAACCGGCAGGTCGGGGCACAGGTCATATGTCGGCGGCGCAGACACAGGAAGCAGGGGCAAAAGCGCCACAAAGCGGCTCGTTTGTTGAAGCCAACGGTGAGGAGCCCCGGCGGTTCGGTGGTCGCAAACGCACGCGACGGAGCGCTATGGCATGCATTTGCGACAGTTGAACCCAACGGCACCCGGATGCCGGGGCGGGGTAGCGCAGTCGTGGGCGGTTCGGTGGTCGCAAATGCACGTTACGGAGCGCTCTTGCCTGCATTTGCGACAGTTGAAGCCCACGGCGCACGGATGCCGGGACGGCGCGGTGCAGGCGGGGCGACCAGAGGGTGGTCGCGGTTGCAGGCGGGGTGCTCAGCGTCGACGCTGGCAGCGCGGGCAGAAGTGCGACGACCGGTTCATGAACTTCTCCCGCCGAAGCGGTGTCCCACAGCGGGGGCACGGCTGGCCCTGGCGCCCGTAGGCATTGAGGCTGTGCGCGAAATACCCGCTCGCCCCGTTCACGTTGACGTATTGCGCGTCAAAACTCGTCCCGCCCTCGGCCAGGGCCTTCTCGAGCACGGCACGCACCTCGGTGAGCAGCACGCCGGCTCTCCGCTTCGACAGAGAGGACGCCGGCTGCTCGTAGTGGATCTTCGCAGCCCACAGCGCTTCATCGGCGTAGATGTTGCCAATGCCGGAGACCAGGGTCTGATCGAGAAGTGCGCGTTTAACCCCTGTGCCCTTGCGGCCAAGGCGCTCCAGGAACCCGCCGTCGTCGAAGGCCTCGTCGAGCGGATCCCGCGCTATGTGGGCCACCTGGCTCGGCACGCGTGCGGGTCCTGGGACCGCACCGGAGAAACCTCCCGGTTGGCCGTCCGGCGTTCGCAGCAGGGTGTCGACAGCCATCCCGCCGAAGATGCGCTGGTCGACGAAATTGACGAGCAGTTCGCCATGCTCTGGTGACTCGATGCCGATGCGGATGCGCGTCAGCCGGTCGTCGGTCCCCGGCGAACGCAGCAGCATCTGTCCGCTCATGCCGAGGTGGGTGACGAGGGCCGTGTCGTTATCGAGCGGAAACCACAGGAACTTGCCACGACGCGTTGCAGCGAGGATCCGTCGCCCCTCGAGCAGGTCCACGAAGACCCCGGATGCCGCCGGATGGCGTTTGAGGCTCCTCGCGTCGAGAACGTCGACGCTCGTGATCAGCGCACGGGTGACGGCGGGCTCGAGGCCGGCTCGCACCACCTCGACCTCAGGAAGCTCGGGCACTCAGCTCGGTCCATGCGGTGAGCGCTGCCGCCATCTCGGCGTGTTTCTTGCTCGAACCCTCACCGACGGCGGTCACGAGGGAGCCCACGGTCACCGTGGCGACGAACACACGGTTGTGGTCTGGCCCTGACGCTTCGATCTCGTAGACGGGAGCCGGAGCGTTGAAGCGAGCGGCGACTTCCTGCAGGCTCGTCTTCGGGTCCATTGCCGCACCGAATCGTGCGGGATCTTCGAGGAGCGGTTCGACCAGTCGCAGCACGAGTGCAGAGGCTGTCTCGAGGCCCTGGTCCAGGTACACGGCACCGATGAGAGCTTCCATGGTGTCGGCGAGGATGGACGCCTTATCGCGTCCGCCGGTGAGCTCTTCGCCCCGCCCGAGCTTCAGGTGGGCGCCGAGGCCGATCGTCCTCGCGATTTCGGCGAGGGCGGCCGTCGACACGACACTCGCACGCATTTTGGCGAGGGAACCCTCTGGCAGATCCGGGTTCTCCCGGTACAGCTTTTGGGTAACGCTCAAACCCAGCACCGAATCGCCGAGGAACTCGAGGCGTTCGTTGTGCGGGATGCCGCCGTTTTCGTACGCAAAAGAGCGGTGTGTGAGCGCATGCTCCAACACCGCTTCGTTAAGCGACACACCGAGGGCCGCCAGTAGCGACCCTCGGTCTGTCGTGCTGTCTGTTACCGACACTTCTCAGCCTTCGGTCTCAGCGAGCGAAGCGCTGACTAAACGTCGGCGACCTTGCGGCCCTTGTATTCCATGAAGAGCGCGGTGCCGGCGGAGTCTTCGACGACCTTGGCGCGGTGCGGAAGGCTGTATGTAACCTTGCCGTTCTCAACGGTCTTCACCAGGGTGGGGGCTTCAGCCTTCCACTGCGCACGGCGTGCACGGGTGGAGGCTCGTGACATTTTCCGCTTCGGAACAGCCATGACTTATCTCTCTTCTTTGCTTGGAGCATCCGAGTTGTCGGAGCTTGGGTCTTGGGAGAACCCGGCGAGCGCGGACCAGCGAGGATCCAGGTGCTCTTGGGGTTTTCTATCCGGGTTATCTGCCAGTCGCTCGCCGGTCTCTGGGTCGAGTCCGGGGCAATCTGGCCGGCATACCGGCTGAAACGGCAGTGATAAAACCACTGCGTCTCTGATCAGAGGTTCAAGATCCACATGGTCATTGTGAACCTCTAGGTCAGAAGCTTCTTCACCAGAGTACGCGAAAAGCTCCTGAAACTCGACTTGGACGCTCTGGGAGATGTCAATCAGGCATCTTCCGCACTCTCCGGTCGCAACAGTTTCGGCTTCGGCGGTAACGAGGATCCCCTCGTGGACCGACTCAAGGCGGACCCGTTCGTAGACGGGCGTTCCCTGGGTGACGGCAATGAGGCCAGCGCCCCAGGTCTCCGGAGCGTCGACGGTGATGTCGCGTTCCTGCATTTCACCCGGTCGCCGCACGAGGTCGCGGACGTTCACCGCGAATGGCAGTTTGGTGTATTTGGTCACCGAGAAATTCTACAGTGACCTTGGCACGCCCGCTGAGCGTCCGCTGGGTGTTCCTTGCAAAACGGATGCCGGTGCGAGCGTCGCGCGCAACCGAACGGGCAGCGTCGACGCCGTCGCCATCGCTCGCGTGAGGCGTTCGACGTCCGCGACGAGCGCTTCGCCCGAACTCGGCCCGGCTCGCGCCGCGAATCTGAGCCGTTCGACACTCTCGAGCAGGCGATCCAGGGCCTCGGCGTCGGGACCGGACAGCGCCACCGCCCGGGTGAGCTGCGCGGCGAACCCGCGGGGGGTTTCGGCGCCATTCATCCCGACGCCGAAATCGAGTGCCGCCTCGCTCAGCTCCTGCCAGGCGTCGACGGGGCCGGCGCGTCCGGTTCTGAGGGCGCGGAACCGGCGGCGGCGCCGCAGGCTTCTCCTCACCCAGGGGAACGCGACGATGGCGAGGACGATTACCCCGAAGGCGGCGATGATCCCGACGGGAGGTGCGGAGTCGACCTGCGACGAACCGGTCTGTGTTGTCGGCGCCTGCTCGACCGGAGTGCGCTCCTGTGCATTCCGATTGGCGGAGTCCAGGTCATTCGGGTTCGCCGTCGGGCTGCCTTGAGACACCGATGTCGCGTAGTCGGGAACGTACCCTCGCCCCGGTGTTGGTTCGAACGGGACCCAGCCGACGCCGGAGAAATACAGTTCCGGCCAGGAGTGAAGATCGTCGGTCGCAACCGCATAGTTGCGCCGGTCCCCCGCGCTCCCCAGCCTGTCACCGGGGAGGTAGCCGAGTGCCACCCTGGCCGGGATGCCAAGCACCCTCGCCATGATGGCCATCGCTGAGGCGTAGTGGACGCAGTACCCGCTCTTCTTCTCGAGGAACTTGGCGATGACGTCGAAGCCGTCACCGTCATAGCCGTCCTCGACAGGGGCCTCGACGGAGTAGGTGAAGTCGGTGCTCCGCAGGTACTGCTGGAGCGCGAACGCCCGGTCGAACCCGTTCGTCGACTCCCCAACGAGCTGGGCGGCTGTATCAGTGATGATCGAGGGGATCTCATCAGGAAGTTCAAGGAACCGGCTGACGGAGTCCGGATACGCGCCGGGAGAGGCGATCAGTTGCTCCCGTGTCGGCTTGATCAGCACGCTCTCGGCGATGTACGACTGCCCGCTTGCGCTCGACAGGCGACTCGAGAGAGTGAGCCCGTCGACGTCCCACGACCAGCGCCCGGAGAGCCCGAAGACGCGCACGCTCGGGAACGGGACCGGAACCCAGGGCGCCACCATGGCCGCGACCTCGACGGTCGTCGTCGTTGGCTCCGTGGCCACCTCAGCGGACAGCCCGGGGACGTCGACCATGAGGTCTGGTTCGTTGAAGACACGATCGTTCGAACGGCTCGCAGACCAGGTGGTCCCGTCGAACTGATCGAGGGTCAGAAGACGGAAATACAGCGACTCATCGGTCGTCGTGGTGTAGGTGAACTGGCGGGCCCCTCCCGGTCGCCTCAGGTCTTTTCCGAGGTCGACGAGGGGGCTCACGCCGCGTCCGAATGTCGAACCACCCGTTGCCTGGAAGAGGCTCTCGCCGTTGTAACCGGGGGCGAGCGCCGCCGCCAGCAGTGCACCGATGACGGCGAAAGCGCCGATGCCGAGCATTCCCCTCGGGTGCCGCGCTGCCGACTGGCGCACCCTCGTGTCGGCGGCGAGGAGCACGAGATACGCGGCGGCGCACAGGGCGAGCGCGACCAGGTTGACCTCACCGATGACGAAGCCGGGAACCAGTGCGATGGCGACAACCGGGATGCCGGCGAGCGCCGGCATCCGGACGACGACCGCGAGCAGGTCACAGAGAAGGGCGAATGCGCCAGCCCCCACCGCGAGGACGAAGAGAATTCCGACGTCGGCGTTCGCCGGCGTGCCCTGACGGCTGATCGAGCGGAACCCGTCCGACATCAGTTCGCGGAAGGTTTCGGCGGTGTCCCAGGTGGGGACGACGAGGGCCAGCGCGGTGTCGGGAGCGAAAAACAGCACGAGCATCGCGACCCAGACGACACCACCGATGAGCGACCCGAGAGCCGGCCTCGCGCCGAGGCCCCGGGCCGTTGCCGCGGAGCAGAGGACAACGGCGCCGAGCATCGCGGTTCCCAGCCACCACGAGGCACCGCTAAGGAGCGGGGAAAGTGTCGAGATTGCCACCGTGTAGACCAGAAGGGTCGCGAGGCTCAGCGGCCACAGCCGCGCGCCCATCCTCTGCCTGGTGACATGATCACTTCCCGGCCGGTCTCCCGGCCCGGCTGTCGGCGGGGCCTTCGCCGCTGCCGGGCGCTCTGGGGCTGTTTTAGTTCCCGACACGGTCACGGCCCCTCCGGGCGGACTGTCCGCCGGTTGCCCCGAACGCGACGAGAGACCACGCCTCGACCACCGGCGTGCGTTCGGTGAACACGGCGGTTCGCCATCCGGCGTCGCCAAGAACCTGGGCCTCGGTCGAGTGGCCGCGGCTCGCCTGGTTCTCGGCGGGGACGAAGAAAGCGACGGCGGGGGCTGCGTTGATCTTCATCCCCGCCAGCCGCCGGGCTCCCGTCGGAGACACCTGTCCGAGAACCGCGAAGACGGGCATCACCTTTCCCGTTCTCCTGATCACCGTCGCAAGTCCGGCGGTCACGTCATAGCCGTCCGGCACCGGGTAGCGCTGCGTTTCGGCGAGGGTATCGAGCAGGGCGGGTGCAGCGCCGGGCTCGAACCGTGAGATGCGGTACGGCGACGTCCCCTCAGTGCTCGGGATGGCATCCGTCGCTGATTCGACGAGGGAGACCTGGTAGCCCGCATCAAGAAGGTGCACGCCGAGCGACGCAACGAGCTCGACCATGCGTTCGAAGTGAGCGTCGGAGGTGGCACCGTTCGCCTCCCCCCTGCCGGCGAGGGCGGTGTCGAGCACGATTGCTGCTTCCGGGTCGCCCTGGCGCTCTTCCTGCCTCACCATGAGTTCGCCCCTGCGGGCCGTTTGACTCCAGTGCACGCGACGCAGCGAGTCGCCGGTGCGGTACTCCCTGGCGATGAGTTCGTCGGCACGCTGGGCCGCGAAGTGGTTCAGTTCGTGACGGACGCCGTCGCCGCTGGCATTCGCGAGCCCCGCATTGGCGAGCACACTGACGCGCGGCGTAATCGAGATCTCCCTGGTGCCGGCGATCGCGCGCTCGGCAACGACGAGCCCGAACGGGTCACCGTGGGTGACCCACAGCGGACCGATCGGGTACCGCCCCCTGTGGGAGGACCTGAGCTCGTATTCGATGTCAGTGGAGTAACCACGCCCGCGCTGCCACCTGCCTCGCGCCAGTTCGCCGGTCGGCGTTCGCCCGAAGACAGCCGGAACCTGCTCGATCCAGACGGTCGCGGTTTCCAGGTCACTCTTCGACGTCACCCTGGTGTGCACGACCGCGGGCTGGCCGACCATCACGCTCGGTGGCGAGAACGAGCGAACCGCGGCGAGCCTGGGCCTGTGGGCCTGGATGTACACAACGCAGCCCACGAACAGCAGCACCAAGAACGCGGACAGGTAGAGGCCTTCCCTCCTGTCGATGAGGGTCGCGCCGACGAGAACAGCGCCAGCGGTGAGAAGCACACTCCAGCCGCGCCTCGTGGGCCGAACGGCCCGCGAACTCCCACGGCTGGGCGTCGGCATCTCAGGTCCCTGTTGTGCGTGACGGCGGCACTGCCGTCTCGTCGATGATGCCGTCGATGATGTCGCGGATGAGTTCGTCCGTGTGCTGGTGGTTGCCGAGCGCCCTGCTCGTCGGCATCAGGCGATGGCCGAGGACAGCGTTCGCGAGCGCATCGATGTCATCGGGAAGAACGAAATCCCTGCCCTCGACGAGCGCGAAGCTCTTCGCAGCCCGCACGAGCTGGAGCGTCGCGCGCGGGCTCCCTCCGAGCCTGAGGTCGGGATGTTCGCGGGTCGCGCGCAGGATCCGGACCGCATACTCCTTGACGGCATCAGAGACGTAAACGTCCCGAACGCTCGCCATCAGGCGCTGCACAGCGGATGCCGAGACAACGGGGGCAAGATCGGCGAGCGGATTCGTGACGTCCCGCGAAGCGAGCATGCTGAGTTCGGCGGACTCATCGGGGTAACCCATCGAAATGCGCGCCATGAACCTGTCTCGCTGGGCCTCAGGGAGCGCGTATGTCCCCTCCATCTCGATCGGGTTCTGGGTTGCGATCACGGTGAACGGCGTGGCCAGATGGTAGGTGGTCCCGTCCACGGTGACCTGACGCTCCTCCATGCACTCGAGCAGGGCGGATTGCGTTTTGGGTGACGCCCTGTTGATCTCGTCGCCGATCACGATGTTCGCGAAGACCGCGCCAGGCTTGAACTCAAACCGCCGCTCGGCCTGGTTGTACACGGAGATTCCGGTGACGTCACTCGGCAGGAGATCCGGCGTGAACTGGATGCGGCTGACCGTCGCCGTGATGGACCGGGCGAGCGCCTTCGCCAGCATCGTCTTCCCGACGCCCGGCACATCCTCGATGAGCAGGTGTCCCTCGGCGAGGAGCACCGTGAGCGCCGTGCGCACCACCCGGTGTTTCCCGTCGATCACCGACTCCACATTGCGGATGATGTCCGAGGCGAGGCGATGCGCGTCGCGGATGTCGAAGCCCGCGGTCTCTTCGACCGCCGTGGCCTTGCCGTCCGTCGCCGGGATCGAAGTCATGATCGCTGGAGGAACCGGGTCACTGCAGCTGGCACGTACGGGCTGACATCCCCGCCGAGGGAGGACACCTGTCGCACGAGAGAACTCGACACGTGGGCATGGGCGGGATCAGGCAGCATGAACACCGTCTCGACGCCGGCGAGGTGCCGGTTGACGATCGCCATCGGTGTTTCATAGGCCACGTCGACCTGTGAACGGATGCCTTTCACCAGGACAGAGGCGCCGACGTCGGTCGCGTAGTCGACGAGGAGCCCGACACTCCAGGACGCCACCACGATCTTGCCCGCTATCCCCGCGTCACGAATCGACTCCTCGAGGAGCGAGACGCGCTCAGAGATCGGCAGAAGGGCAACCTTCGACGGGTTGTGCACGACGAGCACGTGGAGCTCGTCGAAGAGGCCGGCCGCCCTCTCGATCACGTCAAGATGCCCCAGGGTGACGGGGTCAAACGAGCCTGGAACGACGGCGATCCTCTGCATGGCCTCAGCCTACCGGCACACACAAGAGTCACGGGCAGTCCCCCAGAGAATCCGCAGTGATGCCCCCTCGTCGATTCGCCGCGCGGCGGTTCTCAGTTTTTGGACAGCGCCGCGCGGGCCGACGCGTCGACGCGCTGCTCGAGCGCGTGACGCAACGCAACGTGGTCGTCGAGCCCTGGGTCGTGTTCGAGGACATCCTGCGCGTCTTCCCTCGCCCTGGCGATGAGATCGCCGTCCGAAGCCACGCGCAGCAGCTTGAGTGAGGAGCGTCCGCCGGACTGGGCACTGCCGAGGACATCTCCCTCCTGGCGCAGCTCGAGGTCGGCCTGGGCGAGTTCAAAGCCGTCGAGGGTGCTGGCGACCGCGTCGACGCGGGTCCTGGCGATGGTCCCGGGTGCTGCGTTCGTCACCAGCAGGCACAGTCCGGCCCATTCCCCCCTGCCGACGCGACCACGGAGCTGGTGTAACTGGGATACTCCGAACCTGTCGGCGTCGAGCACGACCATCGTCGATGCGTTCGGCACGTCGACACCCACCTCGATCACCGTTGTGGCCACGAGAATGTCGATCTCGTGGGCGGCGAACGCGCGCATGATGCGGTCTTTCTCCTCGCCTGGCATCCGACCGTGGAGCGCCTCGATGCGAAGATTCTTTGTCGCGGGCAACTGGCGCAGTTCGGCGAGCGTCCCGACCACGGTTGAACGCGGCGGGCCCTGGTCTTTCACGTCCTTCAGGTCCGGCAGCTGCGCATCGGGGTCGGTGGGGTCGAAGTCCACGTCGTCGGGCTCGTTGACGTCGATCGCTGAGCAGACCACGAACGCCTGTCGACCGGCAGCCACCTCCTCACTGACCCGCTCCCACACCCGGTGGATCCACCCGGGATGTTCCGCGAGACCGGCGACGAACGACTCGATCCCGGCCCGGCCAGCCGGCAGCTCACGAATCGTGCTCACCTCGAGGTCGCCAAAGACGGTCATGGCAACGGTTCGCGGAATGGGAGTTGCGGTCAGTACGAGCACGTGGGGCGGATGATGGCCCTTCTGCCGAAGCGCTTCGCGCTGCTCCACCCCAAATCGGTGCTGCTCGTCGACGACGACGAGTCCGAGGTCGTAGAAGGTCACGCTCTCTCCGAGCAGGGCGTGGGTTCCGACGACGATGCGCGCCTGGCCGCTCACGATTCGCAGCAGCGCCTTGCGTCTCTCCGCGGTCGGCATCGTCCCGGTGAGCAGCGTCGGGAACAGTTGCGCGGACAGGTCGGGCCCGAGCGACTTCACCAGGGACCTGAGGTGCTGGCCGGCGAGGACCTCGGTGGGTGCGAGCAACGCGGACTGCCCGCCCGAGTCTGCGGCGGCGAGCATTGCCCTGAGGGCGACGAGAGTCTTGCCTGAACCCACTTCGCCCTGCACGAGCCGGTTCATCGGCACCGGCTCCGCCATGTCCCTGGCGATCTCAGCGCCCACGCGGGTCTGATCGCCGGTGAGGGTGAAGGCGAGCTGCCTGTCGAACTGTTCGAGCAGACCGCCCGGGGTGGCGACGCGTGGTGTCGTTTCCTCCAGTCGGGCGATCTGCCGCTGCTGGAGCAGCGCCGCCTGGAGAAGGAACGCCTCGCGGTACCGCAGGGTTTCCTGCGCGACGTGCCAGTCGGCATCCGTCGTCGGCCGGTGGATCTTCTCGATCGCCTGGCCGTAGGTCAGGAGGCTCTCGCGAGTCCTGACCTCAACCGGGACCGGGTCGGGCAGTTCTGGCAGCGAATCGAGCACAAGCGCCATCGCCTTGTGCACCTGCCAGCTCGCCACTGTGCTCGTTGCCGGGTAGATCGGGATGGGAGTCTCCGCCCACTTCCTGGCCGCATCCGGGCTGGTGTCCGCGTCGGTTGACTCGAAGAGTTCGTAGTCGGGGTGGGCCAGCTGGAGTGCACCTTTGTAGTCGCCGACCTTGCCGGCGAAGATTCCGCGGGCACCGGGGCGAAGCTCGCGCGTCCGCCACGCCTGGTTGAAGAACGTCAGGCTCAGGATGCCTTTTCCGTCGGTGATGCGAACCTCGAGGATCGACCCCCTGCGGGCCTTCATGGTGCGCTCTCGCACCTCGATCACCTCGGCGACGATGGTCACCGGTTCGCCTACCGGCAGCTCACTCAGGGCGGTCAGCTCACCCCTGCGCGCGTATCGTCTCGGGTAGTGCTCGAGCAGGTCGCCGACGGTGACGACGCCGAAGGCACGCTTGAACGCGGACGCCGTTCGACCGCCGATGACGCTGTCGAGCTTGGCGGCCAGTGGCTGGGCGTTCATGCTCCGAGTCTATTCGGGCGCACCGACGTCGCGGCTCAGCGTACTGTGGGCTGGTGACAAGAATCGTTTCCGGATTTGCCGGTTCCCTGCCCCTGAAGGTCCCCAAATCCGGCACCAGGCCGACGAGCGACCAGGTTCGGGAGGCCATGTTCTCGGCACTCGATGCACGCGACATTCTGGACGGCGCGCAGGTGCTCGACCTCTACGCCGGATCCGGCGCCCTCGGCCTTGAAGCGGCAAGCCGGGGTGCGAGCGAGGTCATTCTCGTCGAACGCTCGTCACAGGCAGCAGCAGTGTGCCGCCTCAACGCAAAGGCCGTGTCGAACGCAGCGCCGGACAAGGTGAAGATCGACGTGGCATCGCGGCCGGTGCAGAGCTACCTCGACTCAGCGGTCGGGCCGTTCGACCTCGTCTTCCTCGACCCGCCGTACGACCTGCCCGAGGCAGAGCTGGCGTCGAACCTCGCGGCAGTCCTCAGGATCCTCGGCCCCGACTCGCTCGTTGTGGTCGAACGGAGCTCACGCTCCCCCGAGCCGGTCTGGCCTGCGGGTCTCGTGCAGGCGCGACGCAAAAAGTATGGCGAGACCACCGTGTGGTGGGCAGTGCCGGAATAGGCCCTAGCCCGTGCCGCCGTTCCACCCCTCATAGGGATCCCAGCCGTCGACACCAGCGATAGGTTCGCCGCCAACGGTCACACCGTCGCCGGCGGTCACGCTGCCGATGACACGGAATCCCTCCGGCAGCTCACTGCCGGGTGGGAACGTCGCGAGCAGTGCGTGGTCCTCGCCTCCGCGCAGTGCCGTGTCGGGGTCGTCTCCCAGGCTGGCTCGGTCCAGGGTGATGGCGACACCGGATGCTGCGGCAATTCTTCGCGCGTCGAGGCCGAGCCCGTCCGACACGTCGAGCATCGCTGTTGCGCCGGCGAGTGCGGCGGCGACGCCTGACGCGATGGGAGGACGAGGTGCCAGCTGTGCGCCGACAACGCGGGGGTGCTCCTGCCTCAGCCGTTGAGCTTTCGCGTGGTCAGGCCTCCCGTCGTGGGTCACGGCATCCGTGAAGAGCAGTTTCAGGCCGGCCGCTGAGACCCCGGCGTCGCCACACAGCGCAAGAGTGTCGCCGGGGCGTGCCCCGGAGCGGAGAACCGGCGCGCGGCCCTCGAGGTCGCCGAATGCGGTGATGGCGAGGGTGAAGGTGTCGGAGACCGACAGGTCCCCGCCGACCACACCGCAGCCGGGAGCGAGCTCGTCGCAGGCATCCCGAAGACCTGTCGCGATGTCCTCGAGCAGCGTGACCGGGGTGTCGCGTGTTGCAGCGATGGCCACGACGAGCCCTGTCGGCCGTGCACCCATTGCGGCAACATCGGCGAGGTTTGACGCGGCTGCCTTCCAGCCGAGGTCGTGCCCGGTCGACCACGCGAAGCGGAAGTCCGGTCCGTGCACCATCATGTCTGTCGTGATCACGAACCTGCCGTCGGGAGCCGCCATCACCGCTGCGTCATCGCCTGGACCGACTGTTGCCGCACTCGCCGCAGGCAGAAGCGGGAAGATGCGCGACAGCACGGCCAGCTCGTGCACGCTGCCGACCGTGTCTGACCCGGCATCCGGGTGGGAGTTGTCAGGCTGCGTCATGCGTTCAACGGTAGCCTGAACCTGATGTCTCCTCGCGCTCTCCCCCTCCGTTCCCTCGCCGGTGGCGTACTCCTCGCCGCGCTCATCGGCCTCACCGGGTGCTCTTCGGCCGTGACCCTCGAGCCGGCGGCAGACGCCAACAACCCGGCGTGCGCCGACGTGATCGTCCGGCTGCCAGACACGGTCGCCGACAAACCGAAGCGCGAGACCAACGCCCAGTCGACGGCCGCCTGGGGGTCACCAGCCGCTGTCATCCTCCGCTGCGGAGTCGCCGTTCCCGGCCCGACTACCGATCCGTGCATCGCCCTCAACGGCATCGACTGGATCGCCGACGAGAGCGAAGCGGCGAACGACACCTACCGATACACGACCTACGGGCGTGAGCCAGCCGTCGAGGTCATTATCAACGCGGATGCCGCTACCGGCGGCGTCTCGGGGACGACGGCGCTCATCGATCTCTCCAGCGCCGTGTCGTCGCTACCGGCGACGACGGCCTGTGTCGGCCCCGAAGACGTCCTCGACTAGCTGTAGAGCGCCCCTGCGCGGCGCGCGTGGGCAACGTCGATGAGCTCGGTGATGAGATCGGCGTAGCTGAGGCCGCTCGCGATCCAGCAGCTCGGGAACATCGAGATGGGCGTGAATCCCGGCATCGTGTTGACCTCATTGACGACGATTCCGTCCTCGGTGAGAAAGAAGTCGACGCGCGCGAGCCCCTCAGCACCGATGGCGTCGAACGCACGGAGTGCAATTGACTGCAGCGCCGCGAGCGTGTCCGCGTCGATGTCAGCCGGGCAGATCAGGTCCACTCCCGGGGCGTCGAGGTACTTCGCGTCGAAGTCGTAGAAGTCCCGCCCGGTGATCATGATCTCACCGGCGACGGATGCCCGCGCCGGTTCACCCGGACGGCCTCCGAGCACGGCGATTTCAACCTCGCGCCCTGGCATGCCCTTTTCGATGAGCAGCTTGTCGTCCTCGGCGAACGCCGTGCGCATGGCACTGTCGAGCTGTTCGGGTGAGGTGACCTTGCTCACGCCGACGCTCGAGCCGGCCCTCGCCGGTTTCACGAACACGGGCGCACCGAGTGTGCTGAGCGCCTCGAATGCTGCCGAGTCGTCAACGTGGTAGTCGCGCTGCGAGATGGTCCGCCACGGCGCGACAGTGATCCCCGCGTGCTCGAGCACGGTCTTGGTGAAGTGCTTGTCCATCCCGAGGGCTGACGCGAGCACTCCGCTGCCGACGTACGGCATGTCGATGAGTTCGAGCATGCCCTGGAGCGTGCCATCTTCGCCGAACGGACCGTGCAGGATGGGAAAGACCATGTCGACGTTGCCGAGCGACGTCGTGACGCCGTCGGCGGTGACGGTCAGCTCGCGGCTGGTCGCACTGTCGGGCCAGTGCACACGGGTGCCGTTGTCGACGACCTCTGGCAGGTGCGACCTGTCGAGCGCGAACCTGTCGGGGTCGTCCTGTTCGAGAACGAAGACGCCGTCGCGGGTGATCCCGACGGGGACGACATCGAACAGCGAGCGATCAATTGCCCGCAGCACTCCGCCCGCCGTAGCGCAACTGATCGAATGCTCGCTTGACCGACCTCCAAACAACACCACCACCAGGCGCTTCTGCGTCATCGTTCGTCCTTTCGCCCTGGGGCTCGTCGCTGTCTGTCGTGAGGTGAGGTGCAATGTCTTTGGGGTCGAGGGTACCGTCGAGTACCTGCTTGACCTGCTCGACGATCGGCATTTCTACGCCGATGGATCGTGCGAGCTCGAGAACGGGGGCAACGCTCGCGAGGCCCTCGGCGGTCTGCTGCATTTGCTTGACCACGGCGGGAAAGCTGTAGCCCTGGCCGAGCAGCCGTCCCGCCGTATTGTTGCGGGACAACGGGGACTGGCAGGTGGCGATGAGGTCGCCGAGCCCGGCAAGACCGGACAGCGTCTCGGCTTTCGCGCCCTGCGCGACGGCGAAGTCCGTCATCTCAACGAGCCCGCGGGTGATGATCGACGCCTTGGTGTTCTCGCCGTACCCGACCCCGTCGACGATGCCGATGGCAACCGCGATGAGGTTCTTCAGCACGCCGCCGAATTCCGTACCGATGACATCCGTGTTCACAAACGTACGGAAGTACTTGTTGCGGGCGAGGAGCGCGACGGCCTGGGCGGTCTCGAGGCTCTGCGAGGAGATCACCGCGGCGGTCGGCTGTTCCCTGGCGATCTCGAGCGCGAGGTTCGGGCCAGAGGCCACAGCGATTCTCGACGGGTCGATACCGAGGCCCTCGGCGATGACCTCGCTCATCCGGAGTCCTGTCCCCCGTTCGACACCCTTCATCAGCGAGACGACGATCGTCGTCGGTTCGATGTGGGGGCGGATCGCCGCCAGGTTCTCGCGCAGCGACTGGCTGGGAACCGCAATGAAGACCTGCTGGGCGCCCTTGAGCGCGTCCGCGAGGTTCGCTGTTGCCGTGAGGTTCGAGGGCAGCACGACGCCGGGCAGGTAGTCGCTGTTGCGGTGGCTGCGGGAGATCTCCGCGGCGAGTTCCGGCCGGCGCGCCCACATGGTGACGTGGGAACCGCCATCCGCCAGGATCTTGCCGAAGGTTGTGCCCCAGCTGCCCGTCCCGAGTACGGCAACGCGCGCGGTTGTCTTTCGGCTCAAAATCGGCCCGTGTCTTTCTGGTTGTGCTTACTCGGGTCCCACGGCTCATCCGGGGGCGTCTCGCCGCGGATCTCGGCGAGCAACCCGGTGATCGCCGCCATCACGACGGCGGTCGCCTCGGTCAGCGTCGCGGCATCGAGCGGTCGGTCAGCGAACCGCGACAGATCGACCGGATCGCCCACCTTGACGTCAATACGCTTGGGCGGGAAAAAGCTTATCTTGCGCGAGTACCTCGCCATGACCTTGTCGGTGCCCCAGTGCGCCATCGGCGTGATCGGGATGCCGTAGGTCAGCGCGATCCGAACGGCGCCGGTCTTGCCGCGCATCGGCCACAGGTCCGGGTCGCGGGTGAGCGACCCTTCCGGGTAGACAACAACGCCCTGTCCCTTGTCGACGAGCTCCCCGCCGGCCGCGACCGGGTCCTGGCCGCGAACCGAGCCGGTCCGTTCCACAGGGACCTGGCCCGACTTCGTCAGCAGGTAACCGATCACCGGCACTTTGAACAGGCCCGCCTTTGCCATGAACCGGGGCGCACGGCCGAGCTTCCACACGGCCATGCCCACAACGATCGGGTCGATCTCGCTGAAGTGGTTCGGCGCGAGGATGAACGGTCCGCTCCGAGGCAGCTTCTCACCGCCGGTGACATGGAGCCGCATCATCAGGCTCGCCGGCGGCAAAGCAATCGACGCCAGAAGCCAGTAGATGGACGGTCGGGTCTTTTCCGGGCTCGCCCTGAGGCGCACTGGTTTCGGTGAGGTCACCGCCCCATTATCCTTCGAGAACGAAGTCGGCTCCCAGTTGCTCGAGCTTGGTGATGAACTTCTCGTAGCCCCTGCTGATGATGCCGACGTTCGACACCGTCGAGGTTCCCTCGGCGCTCAGCGCGGCAATGAGGTGCGAGAATCCACCACGGAGGTCTGGGACCACAATGTCTGCTCCACGCAGCTTGGTCGGGCCCGAGATCACCGCTGAGTGGTTGAAGTTGCGCTGCCCGAACCGGCACGCCTGTCCGCCGAGGCATTCCTTGTGCACCTGGATGGTCGCGCCCATCTCGACGAGCGCGTCAACGAAACCGAAGCGCTGCTCGTACACGGTCTCGTGCACGATGGAGACGCCCTTCGCCTTGGTCAGCGCGACGACGAGCGGCTGCTGCCAGTCGGTCATGAAGCCGGGGTGGACGTCCGTCTCGATGATCACCGGGTTGAGCTCGGTGCCCGGGTGGTAGAAACGGATGCCGTCATCGTGGATGTCGAACTTGCCGCCGACCTTGCGGTACACGTTGAGGAAGGTGAGCATCTCGGCCTGGCGTGCTCCACCGACGAAGATGTCTCCCTCGGTCGCGAGTGCAGCCGCTGCCCAGCTTGCAGCCTCGTTGCGGTCGAACAGGGCGGTGTGGCTGTAGCCCTCGAGTCGTTCAACGCCCTCGATGCGGATCACACGGTCGGTGTCCACAGCGATGATCGCGCCCATCTTCTGCAGGATGTTGATGAGGTCCATGATCTCGGGCTCGATCGCCGCGCCACGCAGCTCGGTGATGCCCTCCGCGCGCACAGCGGTGAGCAGGACCTGCTCGGTCGCGCCGACGCTCGGGTACGGCAGGTGGACCTTGGTGCCCTTGAGCCCGTTCGGTGCACTCATCCGGATGCCACTCGGCTGCTTCTCCACGACGGCACCGAACTGACGAAGAACTTCCAGGTGGTAATCGATCGGGCGGTCACCGATGCGGCACCCACCGAGGTCGGGAATGAACGCTTCGCCGAGGCGGTGCAGCAACGGTCCGCAGAACAGGATCGGAATGCGGCTTGATCCCGCGTGAGCGTCGATGTCCGCCATGTGGGCGCTCTCAACGTTCGAGGGGTCGAGGGTGAGCACGCCGTCTTCGTCGCTTGTGACCTTGACGCCGTGGACGTCGAGCAAGCCACGAACCACGCGGACATCGCTGATATCCGGCACATCGCGGAGCACACTCGGTGTCTCACCGAGGATGGCAGCAACCATGGCCTTGGTGACCAGGTTCTTCGCCCCCTTCAGCTCGATTCGTCCGTTGAGCGGGCGTCCACCGTGGATTGTGATCTTGTCACCTGCGAGCCCCACGCTGGCTCCTGCCCGTGATGCGTCCTGAAGAAGTGAAGTCAAATGTTTTACCTGCGCAGCCTGATTACTTAATGGGAAGGGTCTTGGGGCGCCAGGTTTCCCTGGCAGCCTCAAATTCAGTGATCCGCGCCTCGTCACGCAGGGTCAGGCCTATGTCGTCCAGGCCTTCAATCAATCGCCACCTAGTGTAATCATCGATCTCAAACGAAACCGTGAGGTCACCGATAGCGACTTCTTTCGCAACCAGATCGACTGTAATTTCTATTCCCGGCTGGCGATCGATTTCTGCCCAGATTTTTTTCGTGTCGTCTTCGGAGATCTCGGCGGCGAGGAGTCCCTGCTTGCCGGAGTTTCCACGGAAGATATCGCCGAAGCGCGGGCTGAGGATCACCTTGAAGCCGAAGTCGCGCAGCGCCCATACAGCGTGCTCGCGTGAGGAGCCCGTCCCGAAGTCGGGACCCGCCACGAGAACCGTCGCTCCCTGGAACTCCGGGCGGTTGAGCACGAAGTTCTCATCCTGGCGCCAGCCGGCGAAGAGCGCGTCCTCGAAGCCGGTCTTGGTGACTCGCTTGAGGTAGACGGCTGGGATGATCTGGTCGGTGTCGACATTCGAGCGCATCAGCGGCGCTGCGATACCGGTCACCGTGGTGAACTTGTCCATTGTCAGTTCGCTCCTTCGAGGTCTGCGGGGCTCGACAGAGTGCCGCGGATGGCTGTTGCCGCTGCCACGAGCGGCGACACGAGGTGGGTGCGCCCACCCTTGCCCTGGCGACCCTCGAAGTTGCGGTTACTCGTCGAGGCACAGCGCTCCCCCGGCGCAAGCTGATCAGGGTTCATGCCGAGGCACATCGAGCAGCCGGCGAACCGCCACTCGGCGCCGAAGTCCTTGATCACCTGGTCAAGCCCCTCGGCTTCCGCTTCGATCCGGACGCGCGCCGATCCGGGAACCACCATCACACGGACTCCATCAGCCTTTTTCTTGCCCGCGATCACCGACGCGAAGGCACGGAGGTCTTCGATCCGGCTGTTGGTGCACGATCCCATGAACACGGCATCCACGGGAATCTCCTTCATCGGTGTTCCGGCGACGAGGTCCATGTATTCGAGCGCTCGCTCGGCGGCTGCGCGCTCGTTGGGGTCGACGATGGCTTCCGGGTGAGGCACAGTGTCGCTGAGAGAGACGCCCTGCCCCGGGTTGGTGCCCCAGGTGACGAAGGGATCGAGGGTGTCGGCGTCGAGGTAGACCTCGGCGTCGAAGGTGGCACCCTCATCGGTCGAGAGGGTGTTCCAGTAGCTGACGGCCTCATCCCAGTCCGCACCGCTCGGTGCGTGCGGCCTGCCCTTGAGGTACTCGTAGGTCGTCTCGTCCGGGGCGACCATGCCCGCGCGGGCGCCAGCCTCGATCGACATGTTGCAGATCGTCATCCGGCCCTCCATCGAGAGCGCCCGGATGGCCGAACCGCGGTACTCGAGCACGTAGCCCTGCCCGCCACCCGTCCCGATCTTCGCGATGACCGCGAGGATGATGTCCTTCGCGGTCACGCCGGGCCGCAGTGTCCCGTCGACGTTGATCGCCATGGTCTTGAACGGCTTGAGCGGGAGGGTCTGCGTCGCCATGACGTGCTCGACCTCGCTCGTGCCGATGCCGAATGCCATGGCCCCGAATGCGCCGTGGGTAGAGGTGTGCGAGTCGCCGCAGACCACGGTGATGCCCGGCATGGTGAGGCCAAGCTGTGGCCCGACGACGTGCACGATGCCCTGCTCGATGTCACCGAGCGAGTGCAGGCGGATGCCGAATTCGACGGCGTTCTTGCGCAGCGTTTCGATCTGGGTACGGCTGGTCAGGTCGGCGATCGGCTTGTCGATGCCGATCGTCGGCGTGTTGTGGTCCTCTGTGGCGATGGTGAGGTCCGGGCGCCGTACCGGTCGACCGGCCAGCCGGAGACCGTCGAAGGCCTGTGGGCTGGTGACCTCGTGCACGAGGTGCAGGTCGATGTAGATCAGGTCGGGATTGCCGTCTTCACCCTTGGCAACCAGGTGGTCATCCCAGACCTTTTCGGCGAGAGTGCGCGGCTGTCCGGCCGGCGCCGCGTGCTTCGGGTGCCCGATGCCTGTGAACGGCGCCGGTGCTGTGGACTCTGTTGTCTGCTGCATGCTGCATTCCTTGCGAAGAGTGATGGTTCAGGCAACGACGAACCCCGCGACGGGGCAGCCTGGTGACTAGGCCCCGTCGCGGCAGCTAAGAAGCATCCCGAACAGCACGCGCTCAGAATATCACTCGCTGGGAACTGATTCCTTCGGTTCAGCGCGCCGCGCGTCGCGACCCGACTTGATGAGGCTCGCGATCGTGGCGACGGCCATCGATACGACGATCACGCCGAGCGATGTCCAGGTGTTGATTTCCGGTGCCCACTCGATGTGCTGTCCACCGTTGATGAACGGAAGTTCGTTCTCGTGCATGGCGTGGAGCACGAGCTTCACTCCGATGAACGCGAGGATGAACGCGATGCCGTACTTGAGGTAGTGAAGGCGCTCGAGGAGGCCACCGAGCATGAAGTACAGCTGGCGGAGTCCCATCAGAGCGAAGATATTCGCGGTGAACACGATGAACGGGCTCTGCGTGATTCCGAAGATCGCGGGGATCGAGTCGAGCGCGAACATCACGTCGGTGGTTCCGATGGCGATGAAGACGATGAGCATCGGCGTCCACACCTTCTTGCCGTCGATGACCGTGCGGAGCTTCGAGTCGTGGAAGTCGGGCGAAACGCTGATGTGGCGCTTCATGTAGGTGATAAGGGCAGTTTCGCCGTCTTCAGCGTCGTCGTTGTGGCCGAACGCCTGCTTCCACGCGGTGTAGAGCAGGAAGGCGCCGAAGAGGTAGAACACCCAGCTGAAGCTCTCGATGAGCTGCGCACCGAGGAGGATGAAGATTCCGCGGAAGATGAGGGCGATGATGATGCCCACCATGAGCACTTCCTGCTGGAGCCGTTTGGGCACCGAGAACCTCGCCATGATGATGACGAAGACGAAGAGATTGTCGATCGACAGGCTGTACTCGGTGAGCCAGCCCGCGAGGAACTGTCCGGCGAACTCGCCGCCGGAGATGAGGAACATCAGGCCGGCGAAGACGAGCGCGAGCGTGACGTAGAAGACGACCCACAGGGTCGATTCCTTCATCGATGGAATGTGCGGACGTTTCACCACCAGGGCGAGGTCAGCGATCAGGATCAGGCCGAGTACGACGTATGAGCCGATTTCAAACCAGAGGGGCAATACCGGGTGCATCCGGGACCTTTCGGTGGAGGGTGTGACGGGGGGTGGGTACGAGAAACGCCCGAAAGTCTCTCCCGCATCGGCCACAACAGGCCGTGCCACGGCGCCCGGGGTCTCAACGATGTGACCCGTGATGACGGATGCCGTGCAGAGGGATACTCCCCTTCGCGGTGTCCACTTTAGTCGACTTCGCGCGTCAGCTGCTCTCCGCCGGGAACTCGCAGCTTTCCCGCTCTAGGATTTATCCCGCGTATCCCTCGCGCGCCGCCTTCCGCCCTCTGCCCAGGAGCCCCATGTCTTCCGTCCCTCCCCCCGCCGGCCGCAGCCTCGCTGTCTCGAGCATCGGTTACATGATCTTCTTCAGCCGGTGGCTGCAGGCCCCGCTGTACCTGGGGCTCATCGCCGCCCAGATGATCTACGTGTGGGTCTTCGTCCAGGAGTTGTGGCACCTCGGCGACGAGGTAATCAACCACTCTGCGGATGTGACAGAAGCGAGCGTCATGCTCGCCGTTCTCGGTCTGATCGACGTCGTGATGATCGCGAACCTCCTCATCATGGTCATCATCGGTGGCTACGAGACCTTCGTGTCGAAGATCAACCTCAACGGGCATCCCGACCAGCCCGAGTGGCTTTCGCACGTCAACGCCAACGTGCTCAAGGTCAAGCTCGCGATGGCCATTATCGGTATCTCGTCGATCCACCTGCTCAAGACGTTCATCGAGGTGGGAAACATGACGGATGCCGGAAGCGGCCAGGAGGTCACCGACGAGGCATACACCTCCCTCGGCGTGTTCTGGCAGGTCGTCATCCACATGGTGTTCATCGTTTCCGCCCTCGCCCTCGCTGCGATCGACAGGATGTCGAAGTACACGCCCCCGCTCGGGCACGGTGCCCCTGGTGCTGCGCCCGGAGCCGACCCCGCGGGGGACGCACAGGCGGAGCACCACCTGACCGATACCCGTGTTGCCCCTGACGCTCTGTCGCGCGCCGCCGGAGAGCGCGAAATCTCGCGAATCTAGTCGCGGTCAGCCAGTCGGGGTTTCCGGGGCGCGAAATCAGGTGGTGCCAAGGCAAAGTCAGGATGCCAGACTGAACCGATGGCATCCCGCATCGAAGACTATGCACTGATCAGCGACTGCTACACGGCTGCGCTCGTCGGTCGCGACGGTAGCATCGACTGGTTGTGTATGCCGAGGTACGACTCTGCGTCGATGTTTGCTGCGCTCCTCGGCACCGAGGATCACGGTCGATGGAAACTGGCACCATCAGCCGAAGAGGCGACGGGTCGTCGGCGATACGACGGAGAGTCGTTCACCCTCGTGACCACCTGGACCTCCACTGACGGTGTAGCCGAAGTCACGGACGTCATGCCGAGATCCGACCATCGCGCCGATGTGATTCGCCGGGTACGGGGGGTTTCCGGACGCGTCGAGTTCGCCCAGGAGATGCGCTTCCGCTTCGGCTACGCAACGGCGATGCCCTGGGTCCGCAAGGTCAGGGACGACAACGGAGCCGCGCTGATCGCTGTCGCCGGCCCCGACGCCGTCGTCGTGCGTGGCCCCGAGCTGTTCGCGTCCAACAGGGAGCACTCGAACAGGTTCACCGTTGGCGCCGGCGAGACGGTCGACCTCACAATGACGTGGTATCCCTCGCACCGTGAACCGCCGGCGCCGCTCGATGTCGACGAGCACCTGGCGCGAACGCGCGACTGGTGGCGCGAGTGGTCATCGATCCTCGAACAGCACGGCCCATACGCCGCCGAGATGGCCAGGTCCTTACTCGTCATGCGCGCGTTGACCCATGAGGAGACGGGCGGAATCGTCGCCGCGGCGACCACGTCACTTCCCGAGGACTTTGGCGGCAGCCGCAACTGGGACTATCGGTACGTCTGGCTCCGTGACGCCTCCCTCGCGGTAACAGCTCTCGTCTCCTGCGGAGTCACCGAGGGCGTCGACCGCTGGCGGCTCTGGCTGTTGCGGGCGATCGCCGGTGATCCTAAAGACGTGCAGATCATGTATGGACTGAGCGGCGAACGTGACCTGCCCGAACGTGAGCTCACTGCCCTGCCCGGATATCTGGAGTCCCGGCCGGTGCGTATCGGCAACGCCGCAGCGCTGCAGGTGCAGTCGGATGTCATCGGCGAGGTGATGGTCGCCCTCCACGACGCCCGTATCGCCGGGGTCGCAGAGACCGCGTACTCCTGGGCGTTGCAGCGCGCCCTGGTGAGCTACATCGAAACCCACTGGCAGGCGCCGGACCAGGGCATCTGGGAGACCCGTGGCTCACCCCAGCGATTCACCCACTCGCGCGTGATGATGTGGGCTGCCTTCGATCGGGCGATTCGCGCGGTCACCGAGTTCGGCCTCGACGGGCCGGTGGACAGGTGGGTCGAGCTGCGCGCGCTGATCCGCGAAGAGATCGAGACAGAGGGTTTCGACACCGAACGCAACAGCTACACCCAGTTCTATGGAACAACCGAAGTGGACGCATCGTTGCTTCAGCTCGTCGAGGTCGGGTACTGCCATGCCCGCGATCCGCGGATGCTTGGAACCGTCGCCGCCATCGAGGCCGATCTTCTGCGTGACGGGTTACTGCTCCGCTACCGAACAGAGGCAGGCGTTGACGGGCTGCCCGGCGACGAGCATCCGTTTCTCGCCTGCTCATTCTGGCTCGTCTCGCAGTATGCGGCGAGCGGACGGCTTGCTGAGGCCAGGGCGCTGATGGATCGCCTCGTCGGCCTGGCCAACGACGTCGGCCTGATGTCAGAGCAATACGACGTCGGACACGGCAGACAGGCCGGGAACACGCCACAGGCGTTCTCACACCTCGCCCTGGCGCTTGCGGTGAGGGCCATCCGCGCCGCTGAGGCTCGCGAACATGGGTGATCTCCGCTCTCAGCCCGGGCCGGAAGCGAGCGCGATCGCCCGCTCGAGCGGGCCCTTGCCAAGGTAACGCTGCCACAGCCACGAGCCAATGAGGGAACCGATCACGAGACCGCCGAGGAGAGGCCAGCCCGGGTAGTCGACGAGTCCCGAGCTGTCACGAATCTGCACGGCGATCGCGAGGATCACGATTTGAGCCGTGTACACGCTCAGCGCCATCGCTCCAGCGGCCCCGACGGGAGCGAGCACCGTTCCGACGACTCGACGAACAGCCGCGGGGGCGGTCGTGGTCGCGGCAACCAGAATCCCAATTGCCGCGAGAGCGACGCCCCCGGAGCCGAACACTTCCGCGGTCGTACCCGAGTGGGCCGCCGCCGTCACCCCCGGCAGGACAGCGGCAGCACCGTAGCCGGCCAGCGCTGCCCCGGTCCCGCAGCCGATCATGATCACCTGGGTGCGGGGCCGGGCGAGCCCCGACCGGGCGGCGATCAACCCGGCAAAGACGAAGGGAAGCCAGATCAGCACGGGATAGAACCCGGTGAGGAAGTACTCACGGAGAATCTCAGAGATCGACGGCGATCTGCTCGAGTCATCGGTGACGATCGAGGCAAGAACGGGGGCGACGAATGCGAAGGTCAGGAGGAGCACGCCCAGCCAGATCCGCGGCAGGAACAACCCGGGCAGGGCGACGAGGAACATGATCGCGTAGTAGTCGAGGATGATCGCGATTTCGCTGCCGAGCGAGGTCAGTACCACGCCGAGCAGAAAAATCGCGAGTGCCCTGATCAGGATGCGCCGGTAAACGCCGGAGCGTGATCCTCGCGGCGTGGGCGAATCCTGCCCGGACAGAATACCGAGAGACACCCCGGCCAGGGTGGCGAACAGGATTGAGGACCGGCCGTCGACGAGCAATTCCCTGTCGCCGGGATTCGGCATGGTGTGGGCGACGAACATTCCGATGATCGCCAGCCCTCGGGCGATGTCGACCCCGACGATCCGGGGAGAACCGGACCGGCCGAGGCGGACATCGCCACTCATGGGTGTGACCTACACCGGCGGAGTGGTGTGCGTCAGCCCCGCCAGGACGCGGCGGCGCTCCGCCTGGGCAACGGGATCCGGCACCGGGAGCGAAGCGAGCAACCGTTGCGTGTATGCCTCCCGAGGCGCGCCGAGGACCTCGGCTCCCGTCCCCTCTTCGACGAGCCTGCCGTGGTACAGCACGGCAATCCGGTCGGCCAGGATGTCGACGACGGCGAGGTCATGGCTGATGAAGAGCGCGGCGAAGCCGAGTTCGGCCTGGAGCTCCGCGAAGAGCTCGAGCACCCGTGCCTGTACCGAAACGTCGAGCGCGCTCGTCGGTTCATCGGCAATCAGCAGTTTCGGGTTCAACGCGAGGGCCCTCGCGAGACTTGCACGCTGTCGTTGTCCTCCGCTCAGCTCATGCGGGTATCGCCCACCGTACGACTTCGGAAGCTGGACAGCCTCGAGCAGTTCACCGACCCTCTGCGCCACGGCGCGGGAGTCGAGATCCCTGCGGTGCACCCTCAGCGGCTCTGCAACGCACTCGCTAATGGTCAGCAGCGGGTTGAAGCTCGATGCGGGATCCTGGAAGACGAAGCCGATCGAGCTTCGCTTCTTGCGGAACGACCGCTCCTTCATTCCGTTCATTTCGGAGCCGAGCACGCTGAGCGACCCGCCCGTCACTTTCGTGAGCCCGGCGATGGCTCGCCCGATCGTCGTCTTCCCCGACCCCGACTCCCCCACCAGTCCGAGCACCTCGCCCGGCGCGATGGTGAAACTGACGCCGTCGACGGCGAGGAAACCCGGTTGCCCGAGCCGACCGGGGTATTCGATCCGCAGGTTGTCTGCGGCGACCACCGGAGCAGTTTCGCGGTCGATCGGCGCTTTGCGTTCGGCAGCCTCGATTTTCTGGCCGATTCGCGGCACAGCCCCAAGGAGCTTTTTCGTGTACTCCTTCTGCGGGTTAGTGAAAAGGCTGTGCACGTCGGCCTCTTCGACCACCGCGCCCTGGTACATGACGACGACCCGGTCGGCGAGATCAGCCACGACGCCCATGTTGTGGGTGATGAGAACGATGCTCGAGCCGAACTCGTCTCGGCAACGCCTGAGCAGATCGAGGATCTCGGCCTGGACCGTCACGTCGAGCGCCGTCGTCGGCTCGTCGGCCACGATGAGTCCCGGATTGAGGACGAGCGCCATGGCGATAACGACGCGCTGCTTCTGCCCACCCGAGAACTGGTGCGGGTAATAGTCCACCCGGGTCTCGGGATCGGGGATCCCGACCTTTGTCAGGATCTCGACCGCGCGGGACCGCGCCACCTTTCGGCTGAGTTTGGCGTCGTGGGCGCGGAGCCCCTCCGCGATCTGCCAGCCGACCGTGTACACGGGGTTGAGAGCGGTCGACGGCTCCTGGAAGACCATGGAGACGTCACTGCCGCGGATGCGACGCAGCTGGTCCTTCGACACGGAAACAACGTCGTTCTCCCCTGTTCCGTCCTTGTGCCTCAGGATGACGGCGCCCGCCCGTGTCGCCGTCTCGGGCAGGAGCCCGAGAATCGTCTTCGCGGTCACGGTCTTGCCGCTGCCGGACTCCCCCACTATCGCGACGACCTCACGTGGACCGACGCTGAGGCTGACATTGTCGACGGCCTTGACCGCACCGGCATCCGTCGCAAATGAGACGTCCAGGTTCCTGATCTGCAGTACGTCGGTCATGATCGTCCTTTGTTCTCGAGTCCGGCGAGTCCGCCCGGCCCGGCTGTGAGCGTTCCGCCGGGTACCACCGACGTCTCAGCGACCGTGCCGGACGCGGCACTGACCGCCCTGCGGCCGCGAAGCCTCGGGTCTGCGAGGTCGTTGAGGCTCTCGCCGACGAGGGTCACGCCGAGCACGGTCAGCACAATGGCGAGTCCGGGCGGAACCGACGTCCACCAGATACCACTCGACACGTCCGAGAGCGCCTTGTTGAGGTCGAAGCCCCACTCGCTCGCCGAGGTCGGCTCGATGCCGAAGCCGAGGAACCCGAGCCCGGCGAGGGTGAGGATGGCCTCGGAGGCGTTGAGCGTGAAGATCAGCGGGAGCGTGCGGGTGGCATTCCTGAGGACGTGCCTGAACATGATGCGCACGTTGCCGGTACCGACGACCTTGGCGCTCTCCACGTATGCCTCGCTCTTGATCCGAACCGTCTCGGCACGGATGACGCGGAAGTACTGGGGAATGAAGACAACGGTGATCGAGATGGCGGCGGCGAAGATGCCGCCCCACAGGCTCGACTGTCCGCCGGAGATGGCGATCGACATGACGATCGCGAGCAGCAGCGTCGGGAAGGCGTAAATTGCGTCGCAGACGACGACGAGGACGCGGTCGAGCCATCCCCCGAAGTAACCCGAGACCAGCCCGAGGGCCACCCCGGCGAAGATCGACAGCAGCACGGCAACGACCACAACGCTGAGCCCGGTCTGTGCACCCCAGATGACCCGGGACAGCACGTCGTACCCGCCGACCGTCGTGCCGAGCAGGTGCTCAGGGCTCGGCGGGCGCTGAGCCCCGAATGCGCCCGCGTCGTCGCGCAGCTGGTTGTAGCCGTACGGCGCCAGGATGGGCGCGAAAATCGCTGTCAGCACGAAGATCGCCGTCAGGACGAGGCCGGCAACGAGCATCCCTCGCTGAATTCCAACGCTCTGAAAGAGTTGGTGCACGACGGGCAGGCGGCGCCAGCGGCCGTTCCTGGACGTGGGTGTTTCGGTAGCCATATCAGTACCTCACTCGCGGGTCGATGAGTGCCGCGATCACGTCGACGATGAAGTTGGTGAGGGCCACGATGACGGCGAGCAACACGACGATGCCCTGCACGGCCACGAAGTCACGGGCCTGCAGGTATTCGCTGAGCTGGAAGCCGAGGCCTTTCCACTCGAACGTGGTCTCGGTGAGGACCGCACCGCCGAGCAGAAGGGCGATCTGCAGGCCGATGACGGTGATGATCGGGATGAGGGCTGGACGGTAGGCGTGCTTCGTCACGAGCCTGAACTCGCTGACTCCGCGGGAGCGGCCGGCGTCGACGTAGTCGGTCGACAGCGTTCCGATGACGTTGGTTCGGACGAGCCGAAGGAAGATTCCCGCTGTAAGGAGTCCGAGGGTCAGCCCGGGGAGAACGGCGTGGGCTAGCACATCTCCGATGATCCCGGGGTCCCCGATGCGGAGCGCGTCCCACAGGTAGATTCCCGTCTTGCCCTCGAGGAGCTGCATCTCGAGTTCGGTGTTCGTTGTCCCCCTGCCCGAGACCGGGAGCACCTTCAGCCAGACCGAGAAGATCAGTTTGAGGAGCATTCCCGCGAAGAACACGGGGGTGGCGTACGCGAGGATCGCGAGCACTCGCAGGATGGCATCCGGAGTCTTGTCACGGAAGTACGCGGCGACCATGCCGAGCGGGATGCCGACGATGAACGCGACGATGAGTGCGTAGAACGCGAGCTCGAGCGTGGCGGCACCGTAGGTGAGGAGGACTTCGAGAACCGGCCGGTTATCGCTCAGCGTCGTGCCGAAGTTGCCGGTGAAGATCTGGCCGAGGTATTCGAGGTACTGCACAAAGATGGGCCGGTCGTATCCGGCGGCAGCGACGCGTTCGGCGAGCTGGTCGGCCGTGAGGCGGTCACCGAGGGCCGCCGTGATGGGGTCACCCGTCGTCCTCATCAGGATGAAGACCAGCGTGACGAGGATGAACACCGTCGGGATGATGAGGAGGAAGCGCACGACGAGGTAACGCCAGAAACCGCCGCTCGAGGATGTCCTGGAGGACTTGGGTTCCGGCTTCGGAACGGGGGTGGGTTGTCCGTTCGTCGCCGGGAGGGTGAGGGAACTCAGGGGTCGACCTGCCAATCGAAATGGTGCAGGGCGACCGGACGGAACCGGTCGCCCTGCAGCGTGTGCCGAAGACGCTTCGGCGGTGTGCTTACTTGCTCAGTGGTGCGTAACGGAACTTGAACGACGCGTCGAGGGTGACCCCGTCGACGTCAGATCCGGCTACAGCCACCTGGGCACCCTGGAGGTAGGGCACTGTCGACAGCTCGGCGCCTACCTTGGCCTGGATCTCCTCGAAGATCGCCGCCCGCTCGTCCGGGTCGACCGTTGAGGCCTGAGCGAGGATCAGGTCGTTGACTTCCTGGTTGTCGTAGTGGTTTGCGAGGAAGTTCTCCTGCAGGAAGAACGGTGTCAGGTAGTTGTCACCGTCGGAGTAGTCCGGGAACCAGCCGAGCTGGTATGCCGGGTACACGTCGGTCGTGCGGTCCTCCGAGTACTGCACCCACTCGGTGGTCTGCAGGTTGACCGTGAACAGGCCTGACGCTTCGAGCTGCGACTTGATCAGCGCGTACTCGTCACCGGACGACGGTCCGTAGTGGTCGTTCGAGTACTGCAGGTTCAGTTCGACCGGCGTTGTGATGCCCGCCGCTTCGAGCCGCTCGGTCGCCTTCTCCTCAGAGGGAGCGCCGTTGCCGTCGCCATAGAGATCCTTGAGGATCGTCGTTGCTCCGGTCAGGCCCTCGGGCATGAACGAGTACAGCGGCGTGTAGGTGCCCTTGTAAACCTCTTCCGCGATCTCTTCCCTGTCGATGAGGTCGGCGACAGCCTGGCGGACGGCGAGCGCCTTGGCCGGGTCGGCCTCAGCGGTCGTTGCGCCGAACGGCTGGGTGTTGAAATTGAAGACGATGTAGCGGATCTCACCACCCGGTCCCTGGTGCACCGTAACGTCGTCGTTGCCCTCGAGGTCTGCCGTGTCCGTTGCGCTCAGGCTGCGGAACGCCACGTCGATGTCGCCCTCCTGGACGGCGAGTTTGAGGTTCGAGGACTCCGCGTAGTACTTGACGTTGACGGTCTCCGTCTCTGCCTCGCCCAGGAGACCCTGGTAGTCGGGGTTCGCCTTGTAGGAGATCAGGTTGTTGAAGTCGTAACTCGCGATCGTGTACTGCCCGGCGAACGCCTCACCGTCCACAATCTCGTCGTCGGGCGTCAGGGCATCAGCGGCGAACACCTCCTCGTCGACGATCGGCCCGGCGGGGCTTGAGAGGATCTGTGCGAAGACCTGGTCGTTCTCCTGCTTGAGGTTGAACACCACGGTGAGCTCGTCGGGGGTCTCGACACTGTCGAGGTTGTAGAGAAGCGACGACGGACCGTTGTCATCGGCGATCGCGAGCTGACGGTCGAACGAGAATTTGACGTCGGACGACGTGAGCTCGTTGCCGTTCGCCCAGGTGAGTCCCTCCTTGAGCGTCACCGTGTACTGCGCCGGCGACGTGAACTCGGCCGACTCCGCGATGTCCGGTTCGACATCCGGGCTGCCGTACGGGGTGTTCATGAGGAACGGGAACACCTGGTTCATGACGGCGAATGATCCGTTGTCGTACGAGCCTGCCGGGTCGAGGGTGGTTACCTTGTCGGTCGTGCCGACGGTGATCGAGTCTCCCCCGGAGCCCGACGAGTTGTTGCCCGAGGTTCCTGCGCAGCCGGAGATCGCGAGGGCAGTGACAGCGAACGCTGCTGTGGCTGTCGCGATTCGCTTGCCGTTGGTGGATGCGGATGCCATATCCGTCTCCCCTTCTGTGAATGTGCGGACACGACAGCGCAGACGGGTGTCTGCAGCGCCGCAGTGTTTTGGTGTGATCCTTTACTAGCACAGGACGATGCAGGAGGTGAGGCTATGTCCTCTTCAGCACGATGGATTTACACAGTCGCAACATTGGGATGAAGATCCTGCGACGGATACCCGGCCGAGGGCGATCCGTTCGTAATTCATCCGTTCATCAGTTCGAGCGGTTAAACACAAAACCCCCGCAACAGTTACCTGTTACGAGGGTTTGGTGAGTTGTGACCCCAACGGGATTTGAACCCGTGCTGCCGCCGTGAGAGGGCGGTGTCCTAGGCCGCTAAACGATGGGGCCGGAAACAACGTGTTCGAGTATGGCACACGAATCACACACTTTCAAATTGAGCGGGGCGCCGGCGCCCAGCGCGGGCACGCTCAGAGTCTTTTCCCGCTCCCCCACGTGCGCAGGGGCCGAATTGCCGGGCCGGATTCTATGCACTACGGAGAATATTTCAAGCTCAGCCAGCCTCTTGCCCCGCGGGACGCCAACGGTATTAGCTCTGAGTATGAAACTGACCAAGCTCGAACACGCCGCCCTCGTTCTCGAAGAGTCAGGGAGGAAACTTTTTATCGATCCCGGATCATTCACGACTCCGATCACGGACGGCGCCCAGGCGGATGCCATTGTCGTCACGCACGAGCACGCCGACCACTGGACGCCGGAGCAGCTGGAGCGCATCAGATCGAAGAGTCCAGACGTACAGATCTTCGGCCCCGCCGGGTTCGCCCTCGCGGCATCCGGGTTCGGTGTTCGGGTGGTGAAAGAGGGTGACAGGGTCGAGGTCGGGCCGTTTTCACTCGAGTTCTTTGGCGCCAGGCACAACGAGATTCACCGGTCGATCCCGATCGTCGACAACGTCGGCGTACTCGTCAACGACAGGGTCTATTACGCCGGCGATTCGTACACGATCCCCGCGGGCGTCGATGTCGACGTGATGGCCGTTCCCGCTGGCGCCCCGTGGCTCAAGATCGGCGAAGTCATGGACTTCGTTCTCGCGGTGAAACCCCGGAGGACGTTCCCGACCCACGAGATGGTTCTCGCGAAAGCGGGCAAGGACATGGCCAACGCCCGGATCGAATGGGCCACCACCCAAAACGGAGGGGTGTTCTTCCCCCTGGGCCCGGGCGACACCCTGGATATCTGACGGTCGGGGCGGCATCGGGACGGGTACTCGCTCTCCATACACCACAGCCGTTCGCAACGCCACGGTGACGCGTGCGTTACCACTCGGCTCTGAATGCGGGCATACTCGTGCATACGCGGAACGGTCGAGCGCCGCTCCGCACGCACAGGGCTAGAGGAGCACGCAACGATGACAGACGAACCAGAGATCGAGCCGATCGAGATCACCTACGACGAGGATCGCTACCCGGCTCGCCCTCAACGGCTCCGTCCACGGTCCAACATGAGGACCAGCAGCATCCGCCGCTCGTTCTCCGACCCCCGTTCCGCCGACGCATCGAACCCGTCGTACGTGGAGTGGCTCATCCGGCAGTCCATGCTGCGTGACGCAGAGGTGCTCGGGCGAGGACTGTCCGGCCAGCCCAGCATGTGGCGTAACCCGTATGCGCGTCCCGACGCGCGGCGGGCGATCCAGACGGCATCCGTCTGGTTCACTGCATACCCCATTTCGCTCATCACCGGACACCAGTCCTACCTCGCTGCCCTCGGAGATGACGCCCTGTGGGATGCCTTCGAGAAGATCGGCATCACAGCGGTCCACACCGGTCCCGTGAAGCAGGCCGGTGGAATCACCGGCTGGACGTCAACGGCCAGCGTCGACGGCCACTTCGACCGGATCAGCACGCAGATCGACCCCGCCTTCGGCTCGGACGACGAGTTCAGGCAGCTTTCCGACGTCGCCGAGCACCACGGTGGAAGTGTCATCGACGACATCGTTCCCGGGCACACCGGCAAGGGTGCGGACTTCCGTCTCGCCGAGATGGGCTACAAGGACTACCCCGGGATCTACCACATGATCGAGATCCCGGAGGAAGACTGGCACGAACTTCCCGAGGTACCCGACCACCGCGATTCAGTGAACCTCGACCCGGCTACAGAAGCCCGGCTCGCGGAGCTCGGCTACATCATCGGCCAGCTGCAGCGGGTCATCTTCTACTCGCCGGGAACCAAGGAGACGAACTGGAGCGTCACCGCTCCCGTGCTCGGGCCGGACGGCCGGACCCGTCGCTGGGTGTACCTGCACTACTTCAAGCAGGGTCAGCCGTCGATCAACTGGCTCGACCCAACGTTCGCCGGAATGCGACTCGTGATCGGCGACGCCCTTCACTCGCTCGGCGACCTGGGTTCGAGTGCGCTCCGCCTCGACGCGAACGGATTCCTCGGCGTGGAGAAGAGCGCCGAGGGCTCCCCCGCGTGGTCAGAGGGACACCCGCTCTCCGAAGCGGCCAACCACGTCATCGCGAGCATGGTCCGCAAGGTCGGCGGGTTCTCCTTCCAGGAGCTCAACCTCACCATGGAAGACATCCGCGACACCGGCCGGGTTGGCGCTGACCTGTCGTACGACTTCATCAACAGGCCTGCCTACCAGCACGCTCTCGCGATGGGCGACACCGAGTTCCTCCGCCTGACCCTCCGGACGTCACTGTCCACCGGGGTCGAGCCGGTGAGCCTCGTCCACGCCATGCAGAACCACGACGAGCTGACCTATGAACTCGTCCACTGGGCAACCCTGCACCGCGCAGACCTGTACCCGTTCCGTGACGAGGAGATGACGGGCGCGCAGCTCGCCGAAACCATCAGGGCCGACCTCCTGGAGAAGCTCACCGGTGAGGCTGCCGACTACAACCTCGTGTTCACGACCAACGGAATCGCCTGCACCACGGCATCCGTCATCGCTGCGGCACAGGGCCTGACCACGCTCGACGCGATCACCGATGACCACATCGACGACATCCGGCGCGCGCACCTCGTCCTCGTCATGTTCAACGCCTGGCAGCCCGGCGTCTTCGCGCTCTCCGCGTGGGACCTGCTCGGAATGCTCCCCCTGCCGTCGAGCGAGGTCAAGGACCTCATCGCCGAGGGGGACACCCGCTGGGTGCACCGCGGTGCACACGACCTCATGGACGTCGAGCCGGATGCCACGGCGTCGAGTTCGGGGATGCCCCGCGGTCGTTCGCTGTACGGCTCACTGCCGACACAGCTCGAGGACGAGAACTCCTTCGCCAGCCAGGTGTCACGAATCCTCTCCGTCAGGTCATCGCTCGGAATCGACGTCGGCACCCAGCTCGACATTCCCGACGTTGCCCACCCGGGAATGCTCGTGATGGTCCACCGTCTCGACGGTGGTGACGCGACACTCGAGGATGCGCCTCTCCAGGTGACAGTGCTCAACTTCACCGGCGAGACGATCGAGGGCACCGTGCGCTCCGAGGCCTTCACGCCGCGTCACGTTGTGTACGACGCACAGTCGAGGGAGGACATCGGTCACGTCGACGATCTCCAGAGCTTCACCGTGCGCCTCGAGCCGTATGCGGGCCTCTGCCTCCTCGGCCGGGCCCCCGACGAGGAGCAGGTCGACCTCAGCGAGCTCGACGAGTAGCTCTCTACTCCAGCCTCAGGGCGCCCCGGCAGACACCGCCGGGGCGCCCTGAGCCGTTAACCGGGGCGCACTGTTGCGCCGTTCAGGCCGATCGATGCTCATGGTCGGCGTCCGTGAGAAACGCATTGCGCTGCTCGATCAGCTTTCGCATGTATCGGGCGAGCACGAGCCGCTCGGCCAGGCGGCCGATAACCCCGAGAGGCGCGGCGAACGAGACCCGGTCGACCATGACAGATCCCGTTCCGTGCCGGCGGAACAGGTGCTCGTGCCGGAAGCACCGGAACGGACCGCGAACCTGCTCGTCGGTGAACGAGTGCGGTGCGTTCATCGCGGTGATGCGACTCGTCATGCGGAGCGGCAGCCCGAAGTGCCATGCCCGCCACGTCACCTCCTCATCGAGGCCGATGAGTCCCTCCGTCACGCCTCCGACCGCCGTCTCCCGTGACCTCGACATTGAGGCAGTGTGGGCTGTGATGTCGCGGGAGAGGTCGAAGAGCCGGTCAACGGGCAGCACCGACTCCGTGGTGCATTCAAAGGAGACCGGCATGGCGCACAACCTACCAGCAGGAGCGTTCCAAGGTTTGCGCTACGACTCAGCTCGGGTGCGGCTGCGCTGCCGTGCCGTGTAAATCCGCTCGACTACCCACAGCACAACACCGATGGCGAGGAGCGCGAGCGCGATCCCGTACTGCCCGCCGGGTCGGCCCGAGGTCCACGGAAGCACCAGGTAGAGGCACGTGATCGCACCGATGACCGGCAGAACGACGGGTGTACGGAAGGTCTTGTGCTCGACGGGCTGTCGCCGCAGCACCAGAACCGTCACATTGACGACAGCGAACACGGTGAGCAGCAGGAGTGAAGTCGTGCCGCCAAGGAGGGCGACGATGGAGCCCTCGGCATCGAGCGAAACATAGACGATGAGGCCAGCCGCGAGCACGCTCGTGAAGAGGATCGCCGCCCACGGCGTGCGTCGTTTCGGTGCCACTTTCGCCAGGAAGGGCGGCAGGACGTTCTGCCTGCTCATGCCGTAGAGCAACCGGCTAGCCATCATCATGTTGATGAGGGCGGTGTTGGCGACAGCGAACATAGAGATGAACGGCAGCAGGTTGTTGATCGGGAAGCCGGGCGCTGCAGCTTCGACGGCCGTCACAAGCGGTGTCTCACTCCCGACCAGCTGCCCGATGGGCACAAGCGCGACGACGGTGATCGATACGAGAACGTAGATGACCGCGGCGATACCGAGTCCGCCCAGCATCATCTTCGGGAAGATCCGACTCGGGTCTTTGGTCTCCTCGGCCATGTTGACGGAATCCTCAAAACCAACCATCGCAAAGAACGCCAGGGATGTGGCGGTACTCACGGCGAGCAGCACGTTCTTGTCCTCGGGGGTTTCAAAAGCAACGACCCGTGACCAGTCGGCGTTCCCGCCGGCGATCGCCCACATACCGATGAGGATGACGAGAAGCAGACCCGACAGCTCAACGAGGGTCAGGACGACGTTGAGCCACACGCTCTCGGTAACGCCGCGGAGATTGACCAGCATGATCAGCAGGATGAACGCGAGCGCGATGACCATGGTCATCACGGTCTCGTCGGGGAGGTTGAAGGCCACAGCCAGGTTCGCCGCAAACGCACGCGAGGCGGTCGAAGCGGAGGTGATGCCAGAGCTCATCACGATGAAGCACACGATGAAGGTGAGGAAGTGGATGCCGAAGGCCTTGTGCGTGTACAACGCGGCGCCGGCAGCCTGCGGGAACTTCGTCACGAGTTCCAGGTAGGAGAACGCCGTCACTGTTGCCACTGCGAAGGCGAGGAGGAACGGCAGCCAGGCGGCCCCTCCGACTTCGGCTGCGACCTGCCCCGTGAGAGCGTAAATGCCGGTACCGAGGATGTCCCCGACGATGAACAGGAGCAACAGGCCAGGCCCAAGCACCCTTTTGAGTTCGTGCTTCTCGGGCTCGACAGTCTTGACGACTTGCGTCCAGGACGGATCACTCATTTTTGTGCCCCTTCGTCGGACACCTAGCCGATCACATTGGGCGATCTACATCAAGCCTTTTTGACGAGATGTCGCCGGGCACACCCGCAACTGGTCGATGTTCGAGCCGGTTGCGGGTGGGACTGCTGGCGACTACGTCCGCGCACTCACGAGGTCTCAGTCGAATGATCGACCGCCGAGATGAGGGCGTCGACCGCGTTCAGCAACTCGTGGAGCGCCTGGCGTTCTATGGAGTCCTCACGCAGTTGTTGAACCGCGAAGGTGGCCGCGTTCGCGTATTTCCGAGCGTCAGCGATGAATGACTCTGATTCGAAGTCGGTCATGGCAGTCCTTTCGCCAGATGTCGTTGAAGAGGTGCACGAAAACGTCATCGGCGATGACGTTTGTGATCACTCTTTCAGCTTCGGTCACTGGAACGTAAGGCCCTAGGTCCCTTCCGCCCTGGCGCCGTTGCCCGTGGCTTAAGCCAGGTCACGGAGCCGGTCGGTGACCGTGTTCCCGTCGCCGGCTCGACGCTCATAGGTGACCGCAATGATCAGGAGCACTGTGCCGACGACGGCAAGTGTTATCCACCACGGCATTGACTCGATCCCCCGGCCGATCTGCACCAGGAAGACGACCACATTCTCGATCGGAAGCACGACGATTCCGAGCAGGAAGGGAGCCGCGAGCTTCAGACTCGAACCGACGAGGATGGCAACGAGCGCGACGACGATCACAAAAATCGCGCGCCACGTTTGTGGGTCGGTGAAGGTAGCGGTGACGGATGCCGACAGCAGCGTCACGAGGCCCGGAGCAAGCAGCGCCCACGAGCCGCCCCAGCCTGAGGGCCAGCTGCTAACCGTGGCGTCGGCCCTTCGATCGGCATCGGGATGCTGGCGAGCAGCCAGGATGATCGCTCCGGCTGCGAGCAGAAAGACCCCGAGAGGTACCGAGAACCACTCGACCCGCAGATCACGTGGGCTCCAGCCGACGATAGCGGTGATAAAGGCGATCCCGAAGATGAACCAGACCGGAGGCAGGCTCGACGGCCGCGTGCGCAACCGCCACGCGATGATGACAACGGTCATCAGGTACGCGAGCATGAGCAACCACATCGCCCAGATCGTGAACCAGTCGCGCTCGATCGCGGTCCAGGTTGCGACGGCGACGTAAAGCGCCGCGGGCGCATACAGCCAGCGGGTGCGAGCCAGCAGCGATTTCTCAACCGCCGCCGACCGAAGTGACCTCGCGGCAGCGGCCGCCGGCAAAGCACCCGCCAGTCCGATTCCGAAACACAGCAGGACGAGCGGTATCCCTCCGGTGATGATCGGGTCAGCGCCGAGTCCGAACCTCACGCCCTGGATCGCACCGGCCGCACCGGCCGCTATCGCAACACACAGGGTCGGAGTGCGGAGGGTGCGTAACAACCGCCCACGGGGTGAAGAGCCGCGCCCGAGCACCGCGCCGAGCGCGAGCAGCACCCAGGACGCAGCGACAAGGCCGTAGCCCCGCCACGGCGCCAGGGCGAACTGGCCTGTGCCCAAACCCGCCAGTACAACCAAAACGGGTGCGACGCCCATGACCAGGCCCGTCGCGTAGAGAGGGCTGGCCCGGTGACCGCGCGCAGTGAGGATCATGCCGATCGTTGCGGCTGCGAGGCTCGGCGGAAGCAGGTACGGCTCCAGCACATCGATACCGGCGATGGCCCACAGGCACCAGAGCGCACCAGTGAACGACGCCCCGGCGACCCACCAGCCGTAGCGACGGTTCGCCCAGACCGATGTGGCCGCTGCGCCGAATCCCAGGATCACCAGAACGATAAACGTCGTCGGCAATCCCGCCGCATCACGCACGAGAGCCAGTACAACCGCGATGACGGCGGTGAGAGCGGTGGACGCTTCGATCGCGATGCGCGCCGCCGTGGCATCCGCTGCCCCAATGCCACGCCTACGGAGAACCGAGCCGATGAGACTCGTGCTGGGTAACACGATAGCCGCGATCGCGGCGATGACCGGCAGCGTCACGGGGGACGCGCTGCCGAGGAGCACCTGGGCGCCGAGGCACACCACCACTACCGCGAGTGACGGAACGAGCAGGCCGGCAGCAATCGCACGCAGCACCACGCTGAGACCGGGACGACGCGAAACCAGGAGGGTGAGCGCGAGCAGGAAGATCAGGGAGGTGGAGAGCGCTGTCCAACCGCTGCGCTCAAAGACCACCTGCAGGATCCCGATCAGGAACGGCACACTCGTCACAACGAGGATCGCGTGCCACGACGGCGGCGTTACCCTGCGGATGAAGGTTGCGGCGATGGCGCCGATCGAGGCAACGGATGTGGTCAGACAGAGCAACGGGATGGTTTCGACGCCCTGTTCGGCGAGCGCCGTGGCGACGATGACCAGCGCATATGCGTAGCCTGCGCCGACATGGAGAAACCGCGCCCGGGTCGGCACTGTCCGGCTGAGAACACCGATGGTCACAACGACCGCGATGCCCGCCGCGACTGTGCCGCTGTCGTCGGTCCGCGAATATACGATCGCAAGCAGCACAGCAAAATGGCTGCCGACGATGAGCGGCAGCCGCGTTCTCATCGCGGCATCCCTGATCCGTGGCACAGCCACGATCGCCATACTCACCGTCGCCGCCAGGCCCAGGGCGAGCGCGATGCGCACCCACACCGGAAAGACACTCAGACAGGCGAAGGTGAGCCCGGCGAGCGCGATGAGCCAGAGGGCGAGGGTGCCGATGACCGACGCCAGTCGAACGGAGGCGGCTTTGGACAGCGTGTCATCAGCCCAGGTGCCAGCACCACGCCCCGTAATCGCCGAGAACGCTCCAAGCCCCGCCGCCGCGGCCGCGAGGCCGACCACAACGGCGACAATGCTGCCCGGCGGCACGGTCAGGATCCGCCCCTCGGCGGGATCCACGAGAGCCTTGAGGACCGTAGACGTCCCGATCTGCATCGCGAGCAGAACCGGTGAGAGCACGCTCACGAAGGCAACAACGAGTGCACCGCCCAGAAACGACCGCCGCCCCAGCGAAGGCACTGTTCGCGTGAGCGCGTTCAGCACGAGCACCGCGGCGACTCCCGCTGCGGGCAACAGCGCCTGATCCCACTCGCCGACCCCGTGGCTGCCGAGCGCAAGGGCGAGCGGGAGACTGATGGCGGCACCCACACCGGCGGCTCCGGCCGTCGCACTCCAGAAGGTCCTGGCGAACTGCCGTGTCGTGAGGACAGCCAGCACGGCGACGACGGCCAGGACAGCAGATATCGTCAGCCAATACGCCGTGGTCGAGCGAGACCCGACGAACCACACCTGCGCGAGCACGATCACTGTCGCGAGGATCTGGAGTATCTCAAGCGCTGTGCGCTCCGACGCGATCCGCTCGCCAAACGATTGCTCGACGCCTGGTATCAGCCTCATCAGGGCGAGGGCGGCAAACGCAACTCCAAGGTGTCCGAGCGTCGACGACAGCGAGGTTCCACCCGCGTATCCCAGCATCGCGGGAACCAGTGCGAGACCCGAGAGAGAGATCCAGAGCCAGCTGCGGATGCGCGCGCGAACCGACGCGATGACCATCACGGTGCCGCCGATCAGGGTCCCGGTGGCGGCGAACACCCACGGACTTGTTCCGGTCGGCGCAAGTTCCGAGAAAGCGGAGATATCGAGGGCGAGGAAGAGCATCCCCAGCCCTCCGACGGCTTCGGCCGAGAACTGGAGCTTGCGGCGCGCAAGCAGCCATGCTCCGCCGAGGAAGAGAATCGTGATCAGGCCGACAATCACGCTCCGCAGGGCGCGATCTGTGAGGTCGGGGTTGACGAAAGTGAAGACAAATGCGGAGACGGCGAAAAGTCCGGCACCTGCCACCGCGAGCACCGACTGCACTGTGGCACTGGAGCGCGCTTCGGGGCTAACGACTGCTTCGGTTTTCGGCTGAGGTGGTACGGGCACGCGCGGGTGTGCCTGCATCCCCGGCACTGTCGCCGTCCTGCCTGCAGGGGCTGGGCGCAGCACGCGTTCGAGAACCTCCTGGCGCGCCATGAGCGCCTCAGCGGCCTCTTTCGAGGCGGTCCACAGCTCGGCTGCCATGTCGTCTGACAGTTCAGCTCCACAGTTGCGGCACCGTCGATCCACCAGCGCGTCGACCTCGCAGACCGGGCACGACGTGCCGTCGAGGAGATGGTTGACAGCGACAGTGCTCCACGGGCGCAGGGTGCGCAGCGTGGTCACGCGTCCGCGCCTTCCGTGCTGGCGCCGGTACCGGCATCCGCACCGCCCTCTTCGTCAGGAACCCACACGAAGATGTCGCCCGGCTGGCACTCGAGCACGCGACAAATTGCGTCGAGAGTCGAGAAACGCACGGCCTTCGCGCGCCCGTTCTTCAAAACCGAAACATTGGCGGGGGTGATGTCGATGGCGGCGGCGAAGTCAGCGACCGACATTTTCTTTTTCGCCAGTTCGACGTCGAGGTTGATCACGATGGGCATCAGACCACTTCCGCCAGGTCTTGTTCGAGCTGCGATGCTTTGCGCAGAAGCCCGCGCATGACGACGATTAGCAAGCCAAATCCGGAACCGAGGACGATCCCGAGCGCACACAGGATGGTGACGGACGGCGAGGCAACACCGGCCAAAGCAAGGGTGATGAAGGATCCTGCGATGAGGAGGGTCGCAACGGCGACGGCGCCCAGGATGATATCGACCCACTTGAACGCGTCGAGGCTGAAGATGCTCGAGCCGCGGACCAGAGACACGAGTCGCCACACGCAGACGAGCGCGACCTGCACGCAGAGCAGGAACGCCACTGTGATGAAGATGCCCGGCCCTTCTAGATAGCTCAGTTCGGGCGACCTCTCCGCCATCTGATCAGCGACGGCGGGAACCACGAACACCTGGCACACCAGCAACAGCGCGATCATCACGACGATGAGCGCTTTCAGGGCGACGATCGCTGTCCGGTCCATGTGGCTCCTATCGATTATCGATTTCTATCTATCGAAAAACAATATAGTCACACTGGGGCGGGCAGGGCTAGACATTCTTACTCTCCGCTCCGGTCGCCTCACGTTGACGCAGCCTGCGTTTGTTCTTCGCGTCAGGACTCGTCGGACAGAAATTGGAATGCATGGTCGCCGCAACTGGTTAGGACGCAAAGAGCTCGATTGCCGTTGCCCGGCCGCCTCGAGTTCGCCGTGCCCCAGACTGAACACAACACAACACAACACAACACAACACTGACCGATCAATACCAGGGAGAACGACATGACAGACATCGGAATCATCGGCAGCGGAGCGATCGGATCCGCTATCGCTCGCCTCGCCGTCAAGGCCGACTTCACCGTCATGATCGCGAACTCGCGTGGGCCAGAATCACTCACAGACCTCGTCGACGAACTCGGACCCAATGCTCGGGCCGGCTTGGTCCAGGATGCGGCGACCTTTGGCGAACTCGTCGTCCTGGCCATCCCGCTGAGCTCATACTCCAACCTGCCGGTGGCCAGCCTCGCAGGCAGAACGATTCTCTCGACCGGGAACTATTATCCGTACCGCGACGGGCGTATCGCTCAGCTGGACGCCCTTGAGACCACGACGGCGGAGTACGAGCAGTCACTCCTCCCCCACACGCACATCGTCAAGGCTTTCAACAACATCGTCGCCCACCACATCCCACTCCTCGCCCACTCGGAGCCGCGTACAGCCCTCCCGGTCGCCGGTGACGACGTTGCCGCGAAGACGGAGGTCTCGAGCGTCGTGCATGCGCTGGGCTTCGACACCGTCGACGCCGGGACCCTGGCCGAGTCATGGCGATTCGAGCCCGAGTCGGGCGCGTATACGGCGGTCTACGCCGCGGACGAGGACTGGTTCAGGAAGGACTTCCTCGCCGACCGAGGAGCTCCGGTCCCTGCGGAGCGTCTGCGTGAGCTGATCGCCGCATCACACCGACCCGACGTCGCGGCCCGGCAGTTCTGACCCACGGGCGCTGGGACTTTGAAAAAAATCGGTGTGGCCCGCGAGTTACTGGGCGTCGAGCCGCTCAGCAACCTCGGGCGGGAAACCACCGGTGGCAATCGGACCCCACCGGGTGGGCGTGATGCGGATCAACGACTTGTCCTGAACGGCCATTGCCGCACGGTACTCGTCCCAGTCCGGATGCTCTCCCGCGATGCACCGGAAGTAGTCAACCAGTCCGTCGGCGGCCTCCGGCATGTTCAGGACCTCCGCATCGCCATCGATCTGCACCCAGGGGCCGTCCCACTCGTCTGAGAAGACCACGACTGAGGTGTGCGGCTCCCTGGCAGCGTTGCGGGTCTTGCTGCGAGCCGGATAGGTAGAGATCACAATGCGACCTTCGGCGTCGACTCCCCCGGTCACGGGAGACATCTGGGGCCGGCCGTCCGCACGCGTCGTTGCGAGAAGCATCCGGTGACGGGGGCGGATGAAATCGAGGACTTCGTCGCGGTCGACGGTGGTTGAGGTTGCGATCGTTCGAGCCATGCCCCGACTATATCTCCGCCGGCATGGTCGGGACAGGCGTCACTGTGGTGCCGAGGAGCTGAAGGCCCTCGTAGTCGCGCGACCCGGGTTCCGCCGTGAGCACCGTGAGTTGCGCGGGTAAATCTCCCACAAGATCGAGGCCGTTGTAGTGCAACGTCAGTTCGCCGACCACGGGGTGATTGATCCGTTTCAGTCCCGTAGCGTGTTGCCACACGTCGTGACGACTCCAGAGCTGCCGGAAGTGATCGCTACGGGTCGAAAGCTCACCGACGAGGTCGTGGAGTTCCTTGCTGTGCGGGTCGCGGCCGGCTTCGGTGCGCAGCTGCGCGACGTTCGTCCCGGCCACGGTTTCCCAGTCGGGGTAAAAGCGTCGGGCAACCGGCTCAAGGAAGATAAACCTGGCAAAGTTCGGCGGCGATGTGGTCGAACTCGCGATCATTTCGTTCATCAGCGCACCTCCGAGCGGGTTCCACGCCAGCAGATCTGTCCGACCGTTCCCGATCAGGGCGGCCGCAGAGTGCATCGAGTCGAGGAACCACTGAATGCTCTGCGATGGCCGCCAGTATCCCGCGACCTTCGCCCTTGCCCGAGGGGCCGCGGCGGCGCTTTCCGTTGGGCGCGCGAGTCGGTACAGATGCTCGCGTTCAGCGATGTCCATGAGCAGCGCCTTCGCTAAACCGTCAAGTACCGCGTCAGACGCGCCACCAATAGCGCCGCGTTCCAGGCGCGCGTAATACTCCACACTGACGCCTGCCAGCGCAGCCGCCTCGCCCCGACGCAAACCCGGTACCCGACGGTCGCTGCCACGAGGCAGTCCGACCTGCTCGGGCTCGACCCGGGCCCTCCGCGTCATGAGGAAGTCGCGAACCTCCGCTTGGTGCTCCATCACTGAAGTTTAGGTCGACACGGATCGCGAGTGGGATGCCCTGTCGGGGCACGTTAAGACGGGGACTCCCCCGCGCACGAATCACACGGTTTCCTGAGGTCATGCCCGTTCGATTCCTTGCCGCAACAGTGGCGGTTCTGCTGCTCACGAGCGTTGCAGCGTTTGCGAGCAACGCGACCACTGCCAGCGACGCGCACACCGCCAGCGACGCGAGCACCGCCACAAGTCCTCGGATTCAACTGAACGATTCCAGAGCCGCCATGCAACTCGCGGAGCGGCTCCCACGGTCGCTGCTGTTCGGCGACCGTATGGGCACCGCCCAGGTCGCCTATCTGGCCGATCCGCCGGCAACTTCGGCTGTCGATCCCATCAGCGATTACCAGGCCGGTGACGTCGGGTATTGGGCGGCTGAGCACACTATCGTCATCTTCGTCGCCGATGGCGCGGGCATCCCGCACGACAGCGTTGTACTCGTGGGGCACGTCTCGGATGGCCTGAGCGGGTTGGCCGGATGCAATCGGAACTGTCTCGTGTTCGTTGACCATTCACCGGACGGACGCGCCGGGGTGGAGGACACCGATGGATAACACCGCCCCCTCGACAAGTCGAGGTAACTACCTGCTTCGCCTCCGATCCGCACCTGTCTGGATCGCGACGATTCTCGCAACCTTGACGGTGTTTGGTCCGTTGTCGATGGATCTCTACCTCCCGGTTCTCCCGAGCCTTGCGGACGACCTCAGCACCACGGTTTCCGCGGCGCAACTGACCATGACGACCTGCTTGTTTGGCCTCGCTTTTGGGCAAATCATCGCTGGTCCGCTTTCCGACCGCTATGGCCGTCGACGGCCCCTCGTCGCCGGCCTGGTCATTTACACGATCGCGTCTCTGTTGTGCGCACTCAGCCCGTCCATTGCTGCGCTCGTCGCTTTTCGACTCGTGCAGGGACTCGCCGGAGGCGTCGGACTGGTGATCGCGCAAGCTGTCGGCAGGGACATTTATCACGGGCACAAGCTGACGCGTTACTACAGTCGCATCATCGTCCTTTCCGGCCTTGCAGCAATCGTCGCTCCCGTGATCGGTGGGCTGATCGCCTTGATCATCGACTGGCGCGGTTTCTTCGTCATCCTCACGGTGCTGGGCGTACTTGTCACCGCAGCCGTCGCAGCAGGGTTCGGCGAGACGCTTCCCATGAATGCGCGGCTCGCTGGCGGGATGCGTCAGATGTCGGGCCACGTCGGTGTGCTGCTGCGGGACAGACTGTTCGTTGGTGCGACCATCTCCAGCTCACTCACGTCGGCCGCCTACTTCGCCTATCTCGCTGGCTCCCCGTTCGTGCTCGAAAACATCTACGGGCTGGCACCCGCGCAGTTCGCCCTCGTCTTTGGGGCAAACGCGGCAGGATTTGCCACTTTCGGCTTCCTTGCCGGACGCGCGGCCGAGCGATGGAGCGAACGCCGAGTCTTCGTGATCGGACTTGTGCTGATGATTCTCGGTGGCGCGATCCTCACAACCACCGTTCTGACTGGACTACCGCTTCCGCTGACGCTCGTTGCGCTCTTCCTGGTCGCCGCCGGGGCGGCAACGGTGTCACCCCCTGCGACGACCCTCGCACTCGTCGACTATCCCCAATACGCAGGCACCGCTGCGGCCATCCTCGGGCTCGCGCGATTCGCAGCGGGAGGAATTGCAGCACCGTTCGTTGGCCTCGCTGGCCCTCAGAGCATGGTGCCCATGGCACTGGTCGTCCTGGGAACCGCCACAACCGCCACGGTCGTGTACATGAGGCTCGTCCACCCGGCGCCCGTGAGAACGGAACCATGATCAGGGCTTGCGCACCAAACCTGTTTTCTGGCGGGCAACCCGGGCGCGGTGTGCCGCGTCGGCCACCTCCACCCCGGCGCCTCGCTTGCCGTCGTTCGCGGTGCAGCGTTAGCGAGGCGCCGGGGCGACCGCCTCGATTTGTGCCAGCGCGTTGAGCGTGCGGGGGTAGCCGATGTACGCGACCAGGGCGGTGAGTACGCCAATCAAGTCGGTGCGACTGTTACCAACGTTGAGGTTGGCCGTCACGTGGCTCTTCACCTGGCTGTCGGCCCCGCCGAGCGCAGCGAGCAGAGCGAAGGTGATGAGTTCCCGCTGTTTCAGGTCGAAGCCGGTGCGGGTGCAGTAATCACCGAAGCAGTTCCCCGAGAGGAAGTGCTGGAAATGGAGAGTGTCGGCTGATGAACGGGCGTAGAGTCCATCGATGGTCTCCGACCCAAAGATCTCCTTCTGCAGTGCCAGCCCGGCGGCCATCCGTGTATCGGGAGTCGTCGTCGCCTGGCCGTCAACGGGAAGCGGGATGCCCCGCTCGGCGAAAATCTCGTTGGTGGCCACAATGGCGTTGAGGGCGCGCGCAATCCCGACGTACGCGACGGACTGATAAGTCAGCTCCTTCACCTGGATCGCTGTGACGCCAACGTCGAGCGCTGCGCCGAGAAGAAGCCGGAACTCGCGCACGGCGCCAACGGCGATCGCTGCCGCGAGTTGATAGATGAGTCGGTCCGTGCGGGCCAGATCGACGTGTCGGAGGGTCTCGCCGAAAGCAAAATCCTGGTAGAGCGCAAAGAACTCGGGATCGGTCTCCGAGAGCGGCGGTCCCGAGGATACTCGTGCAGTGGGATGGACAATCTCACGTTCTCGCCGGGCTTCGTCGCGGATGGTCATCGTGTTCCTTTACGCTGTTGCGTTGACAGCGAAGTCAGATGAAGTCGAGGACTTCGTCGCGGTCGACGGTGGTTGAGGTAGCGATTGTTCGAGCCATGCCCCGACTCTATCCGCGACGCCGCGAACAATGGAACGCCGACGTGTTTTCTCTCGTGGACGGAAAATGCACGCCGGATGCCCGCGCTAGGTACCGAAACGACTCTCTGCGCGGAGCCTCTCCGTGAGAACATCCAGGACAGGCAACTGTCCCTTGACCAGCTTCGCTCGTGCTTCTGCCAGCCCCACCCACTGCGCATCGTCGATTTCGGGGAACTCTTTCACGACCCCTGACCCCCTGGGCCACTCCAGCTCGAACGTATTACTCACCACCCGATCGACGGCGAAGTCTGTTTCTGCGGCGAAGACGGTCACCACCTTTCCCGATGGCTGGCGGAATTCCCCCAGGCTGGTATACCGCACATCAGGCGCGGGCGCGCCGATCTCCTCCGCGAACTCGCGCCGTGCGGCCGCAAAGGGATCCTCGTCCGGCTCGTACTCTCCCTTCGGAATGGACCAGGCCGCAGCCTGCCTGCCCGCCCAGAACGGTCCGCCCATGTGGGCGATCCACACTTCCGGCTCACCTGCAGCCGTCAGCCGATACAGCAGGATGCCGGCGCTGTGCACGACCATCAGCTCGCCCCTCCGTTCCGATTTCTCACCTACTGACCCACCGGTCACCCCGAGCTTATGCGCCTCACGGGGTCCGATGAGCTTCCGCTGCGGCGGCGCCCGCCGGTTCTACTGCCACGCACCGAGGCTGGCGATCGAGGCGTCAATCATGTCGTAGTCCGTGGCTTTGTGCTCGATGGTGCTGCGGTAGTAAATGGGGCCGATTGCCTGGGCGGCTGCAAGCAAGGGATCACGGAGAAGGATAATCTCGCCGCGGTTCTGCGCATCGACGAGGCACGCGGCCAGGCGCTCGGACAGCGTTTGGGCGAATCGGCTTCGGCGAGCGTCCATGCCATCGTCCCAGAGTGCGGTGCTGGCAAGCGTCGCCGCGACGACGCGCACATCATGGTGATCGAGTTGACGGGCCAGCGAGACGAGTTGCGCACGGAGCCACTCCCGTGTGGGAATCGCGGGGCTATCGAAGAAGGGCATGGGAACGGTGGCCATCGCCTCCGCGAGCAGCTCAGCGCTGGTTGGCCAGTGACGATAGACCGTCGCGCGTCCGATCCCCGCGTGTTCAGCGATTCGCGCATGAGTCACCGCGCTCGGCCCCGCAGTCACAAGCAAGTGTCGCGCCGCGTCCAGTATCGCTTCGCTGCTCCGCTGGAACCTCGGGTCCGTTTCCTTCTTCATGCTCAAAGTCTATGAGACATCTTGACTTATACACGATATCCCATGAGGATTTGTCTTATGACGCACAAGGTCTCACGAGCGCTGCGAGTGGCGGTTCTCGGGGCGACCGGCGCCACTGGTCGCCACGTCGTTGCCGCTGGTCTTCGTTCCGGCCACGACGTGGTCGCCCTCACGCGCAGGCCACGCTCTTTCGAGCCTTCACGGGGGCTCACGGAGTTCGCGTGGCCCGACGTCACGGATCCCGGTCCGCTGGCGGATGCGTTTATGGGTGTGGACGCCGTTATCAGCACCATCGGCGGACCAGCCAGGGGGCCGACCACGGTGTGCACCGACGCGATTGATGCGGCCGTGCCGGCAATGGTCGAAGCGGGAGTGTCGCGCCTGATCGTGGTCAGCGCTCATGGCGTTCTCGAGAGCCACGATCGGTCGCTTTATTCGATTCTGGCGTGGACGGGAGTGGGCGAAAAGCTCAAGGACAAGGAGACGATGGAACCGCTGATCACGTCTTCCGGACTGGAGTGGACAATCGTTCGCCCGCCGACGCTGAAGAACTCTCCCCCGGCCGGTAACTATAAGGTCGGCGAGGATCTTCCCATTCGCTTGTGGCACGCCATCGGCCGGGCAGACCTCGCAGCATTCCTGATTCACGAGGCAGAGGTGGCCCGGTTTGTCCGTCAATACCCGAGGATCCACCGATGACGGCCCCATACGAGCTCGAGGGGAAGGTCGCGGTGGTTACGGGGGCAACCGGAGGCATAGGGCAGGTCATCGCCCTCGAGCTGGCCCGGGCCGGCGCTCTCGTGATCGCCATCGCCAGAAACCCGCGGACTGCCGATACTCTCGCTTCGCTGATCCAGAGTGAAGAGGGCCCCGGCGGCTTCGAGGTCGTCATCGGCGATCTGTCCAGGCGCGACGGAATAATCGGTGCCAGTCGCGCCATCCTCGCGCATCACACATCCATCCATCTCCTGGTGAACAACGCCGGTGCCCATTTCCGCGAGCGCCGCATCTCCCCCGATGGGCTGGAAATGCATGTCGCCGTGGATTATCTGGCCGCTTACGGTTTGACCACACTCCTTCTACCCGCCCTTCGGCGGGGACGGGCGCGAGTGGTCAACGTGGCATCCGACAGCCTCCGGGACACCCGACAGGTGAAGCTGCTCGGCAAACCTCGACCAGCGACGCTCGACCCCAGTCACCTGGGCGACCTCACGAGGCTCAACCCCGCGCCAGGGTTCGTGCCGTTCGAGGCGTACGCACGGGCGAAGCTGCTCACGGTGATGGCCGGTTACGACCTCGCCCGCACGGTTGCGTCAGACGGTGTAACTCTGAACGCGCTGCACCCCGGAATCGTGGCAACCGAGATCATCAATGACCTCATTCCTGCCGTGCTCCGTCCGGTGGGGGGCCTGATCCGACGGTCCATGCTCACCCCGGCACAGGGGGCGGCTGCGACGCTGCACCTGGCTACCACCGCCGGGTTGAAGGGAGTGACCGGGCGTTACTTCGTTCATGGTGCCGAGACCCGCACACCGCCCATTTCGTATGACCTGATCGCACAGGCTGGACTACGCGACGCCAGCGATCGGTTTCTCGCCGGAGATTGAGACGAAGCCGCAATGGGCGAACTTCGCGTTATGCCCTTGGCATTTCGAACCGAAGTACCTGCACGGCTCCCGAGCCAAGTCACGCCGAGGTCGAGGTCGAACCCCGGAAGTCGTCGTCCGTGATGTGCTCGAACCACGTTGTCGTTTCCGCGGGATCGTCCGCATTTTCGAACATGGCCAGGTGCTCCATGAAGGTACCTGCGGCGGAAGCGTGCCAGTGTTCCTGGCCCGGCGGGGTGTAGATTGTCTGCCCGGGGTGCACTTCGACGATTTCGCCGTCGCGGGTACCGAACCGGCCAATGCCGCTGGTGACCCGGAGGTACTGCCCGCGGGCATGGGAATGCCAGGCGGTGCGAGCACCAGGAGCGAACCGAACGATGCCGACAACCATGCGCTGGTCGTCGTCGTGCGGGACCGTGATGGGGTCGAACCAAACGTCGCCGGCGAACTGCTCCGGCGGGTTTTTGATCGTCGGCTGAGTCGGCTCAATGTTCATCGGGCTGCTTCTTTCCTGATCCGTGCCGTCGCTTCGGCGGTTAGAGGGCGATCATAACCTTGAGAGCTTCGCGGTCATCCATTGCCCGGTACGCGTCGGGCACAGCGTCGATGCCCGACATCCAGTGAACGCGACAACCTGTCCGTGAGGGAGTCCCTGTGGAAGGGTGTATCAACAGAGAACCCCTTGCGTTGGCGCGGCGACGTAGTCTCGGGGCATGGACAATCACGCTGAGGTTCGAGAGTTCCTTATGTCGCGCCGCGCCAGAATCACTCCGGAGCAGGCGGGGCTGCCCGCCGGGCCCAATAGGCGTGTTACCGGGCTTCGCCGCACCGAGGTTGCAACGCTCGCCGGCGTCAGCGTCGAGTACTACGCCAAGCTCGAACGCGGTGCCATCAGCGGAGCCTCATCGTCGGTACTCGAGGCCATCGCCCGAGCCCTCAGCCTCGATGACACGGAACGAACACACCTGTTCGACCTCGCCCGCGCGGCTGACGGCATCCCACTGTCCGGGCGCCCACGCGGCCGGTCTCACAAGAACACGGTGAATCGGCCCAGTCTGCACTGGGTGCTCAGCACCATTACCAGCGGGGTTGCCTTCGTCCGGAACCAGCACCAGGACCTCTTGGCCACGAACGACCTCGGCCGCGCGTTCTACTCGCCCCTCATCGGCGACGGCGGCCGCACTCCGAACCTCGCTCGATTCCAGTTCCTGGACCCTTCATCACGCGACTTCTACCCGGACTGGGACCTGTTCGCTGAGATGTGCGTCTCGATCATGCGCACCGACGCGGGCCGTGACCCGAACGATACGGCCCTGCAGGATCTCGTCGGCGAGCTCTCCACTCGCAGCGACACCTTCCGTCAGCTCTGGGGAGCACATAATGTGCGGACTCACGGCTCTGGAACCAAACGTTTTCACCACCCCGTGGTCGGCGAACTTACACTCGCCTACGAAGAGCTCATGATTACCGCAGACCCTGGGCTTGTCCTCATGGTCTACACCGCTGAGCCTGGCTCCCCCAGCGCCGAAAGGCTGCAGGTACTGGCCAGCTGGGGAATCCCGGAAGCGTCGACGCCGAGCCGGAACATTTTTTGAAGGAGAGAACAAATATGCAACTGAACGATCTGCTCGCAGCGCTCAACGCGGCACGCACGATCGAAGGAGGGTCGCCGCTGCACAGCGTCATGCTCGAGGTCAGCCAGGAGGCCCTGAAGATCACCGCAGAGATGAACAACGGGTATCACGACCCCGGGCGGGTGCGACAACTCCTCGCGCAATTGACCGGACACGACGTCGACGACTCGGTGACGGTGTTTCCGCCGCTGTACGCGGACTTCGGAAAGAACATCGTTCTCGGAAAACGGATCTTCATCAACTCGGGGTGCAAGTTCCAGGACCAGGGTGGCGTGACGATCGGCGACGACAGCTTAATCGGGCACAACGTGGTTCTCGCAACGCTGAACCACGATATGAGCCCCTCCCGGCGCGCTGACGTCCATCCCGCGCCCATAACCATCGGCCGCAACGTGTGGATTGGATCGAACGCAACCATCCTTCCCGGCGTGACGATAGGTGACAACTCCGTCGTCGCGGCGGCTTCAGTTGTGACCAAAGACGTCCCGGCCAACGCCGTCGTGGTCGGGTCGCCGGCCCGCGTAGTCCGTACGCTGACCCCGGACTCCGTGGAGGAGCTGGCGAGCGGAAACGACACGGAACCAATGGATCCTGTCGGCTAGCTGAAGCCGGACCCTACGGACGGCACAGCGGCAACAGAGGGCGCAATGGCCAGCCCGTTGAACTTGATCAGGTTTCGAGCGTGGCGATGGGCTGACCCTTTTCCACGATTTAGGTAGAGAGCATCCGACCGGTGTCGGGTCCCAGGTCGGTTGCGTTGTGGGACACCCCGGGCGGTGCCCTGAGGTGGTCAGCGGGCGCAATATTCGAGCTGACCGCCCCGGGGCTCTCGTTCGTTGCCGAGCTGCGATTTGGCACGCCTGTTCAGCGCGACGTCGTCGATCCGATCACACAAGCCGGCTCTGGATACGATGACCCACGAGCGACGATTCTCCACCCATCGCGGTGAGCCGGTGGACCTTTTGTCTCGCGAGTGCGGAGAATTAGCCGAGAGCGCCGCCGAACAGCAATGACACCATCATCGCGACAATCACCGTGTTGAAGGTGAAAGCGAAGAGGACGTTCACTCGGACGAGCGTCCATGCGCGTCGCGAGCGGATGTTCGCTGATACCGTCGCTGCCATGGTGGAAAGAAGAATGGCTAGTGTCAGGTAATCGGTGAACTGCGGATCGCCGTCGACGTTCACCTCGATGAGGGCCCCGTCCTCGTCTTTCACCGATGCCAGACGCAGGTACTCCAGCGCAAAGGAGTACACCATGAGAGCCCACGAACTCGCCACCGTGAGCAGTCCGAGCAGAATGAAAACCCAATCGCCCTGGAACGCCGGGTTCTGTGCGACGACGATCGTCAGCGCAACGGCGACCAGAGCGCCCAGGAGTGCCCAGTTTGACGCACCGCCGTAGCCGAAGATCCGCACCCATACGCGTCGCAGGGACCGTGACTCCTGTCGTGCCACCACGGCAAGAGCGCGGGGGCCGCGTTGGGCATAGACAACATGCGTCCACACGAGATAAATCGCGACGAAAACCGGCCATGCCGCAAGGTAAGCCGCCATCAGCACCGTCGACGTCTCGAGCTCATCGCTGCCACCACGAGTGCTCACGAAAAATGCCGCCGATGCGAGTCCCGCGGCGCTGGAAATCAGCGTGCTCCAGTTGGCTCTCGCAAGATCACTCACATACCGTACGACCACGCATCCATGCTCGCACACAGGTGCGTCATCCTCGCGTGTACGAACCGGGGCGATTTTTGCGCTGACCTTGACCATGAGCCCAGAACCTGGGGTCGCACTCCGCCTTATCGCGGGGCGCTGAGTACCGCGCAACCGCTAGCCAGCGCGAATCGGACTGAAATGACGCCATCGCGGCAACAAAAAACCCCCGCCGAAGCGAGGGTTTTTACTGCTGGGGTACCTGGACTCGAACCAAGAACAAATGAACCAGAATCATCCGTGTTGCCAATTACACCATACCCCAATGGCCAAAAGTGTTACCCCCGGCCGAGAGTCAACTGTAGCCTAACCGCGACCCACTCTCAAATTGAGTCGCGAACAATGGCCGCCGAGACCTGCGCACCGGCACCAGCGGCAACGATAAGTTGCTCCGGCCCCGGCGGGGTGATGTCTCCAGCGGCATATAAGCCAGTAACACTCGTTCGCCCACCCGCGTCCACGAGCAGCAGCCCGAGCTCGTCAGTGAGCGGCTGGAGGCCGCTCAGGTATGAGTGGGTCGCGTGCCAGAGCGGACGAATAAATCCTGCGGTTCGTTCGACGACGGTTCCGTCGGTCAGCCTCAGTCCGGTGAGGACACCGCGCTCGCCCACGAACTCGGCAACCTCACGACGCTCGACGGGAATGTTCCGTTCCGCCAGCATGCGCTCATCGGCATCCGTTACAGCTCCGACCCCGTTCGTGAAGACCATGACGTCGCGTGACCACACTGTAGCGAGCAGCGCCTGCTGGGCCAGGTCATCACTCTCGCCGACAATGGCCAGCGGCTCCCCCGCCTTCTCGAAACCGTCGCACTCGTAGCAGCTGTGCAGCGCAGTCCCGTAGTACGCACGGATGTTGCCGATCGACGGCAGCGTTTCGGTGAGCCCGGTCGCGACGAGGACCCGCCGGGCCCGCACATCGCGATCCGCCGACCCGCGGATGCCGTCTGCCTTCACCCGGAATCCCGCGTCGTCGGCGCTGACCTCGGTGACGGTGCCGAATTGCACCTCGGCGTTGTCGTACCCGGCCACTTCCTCACGACCGAGCTTCCGCAGCTCAAGCGGCGAGACACCGTCGCGGGTCAGGAAGCCGTGCGAGTTCAACGTCGCGGCGTTTCTCGGCCGGTTGCCATCGAGCAGCAGCACTCGCTGCCTGGCCCGCACGAGGTTCAGCGCGGCGGAGAGCCCGGCGGGCCCTCCCCCGATCACGACGACGTCGAACGTGTCGCTCACGACTCGAGGAACGCTTTCAGCCGCTCCAGGCGCGCCAGAGAGTCGGCCTTTCCGAGGATCTCCATGGATTCAAACAGCGGCGGGGAGACCCGGCGGCCGGACACCGCGACGCGAAGCGGCCCGTACGCGATCCGTGGCTTGAGCCCGAGTCCGTCGATGAGCGACGCGGCAAGCGCACCCTGAATGCTTTCCGCCTTCCAGACGGCATCATCGACGTCGCCCAGGGCTGCGAGAGCAGCGTCGAGCACCTCGACGGCATTCTTCGGAAGGCTCTTCAGCGCGTCATCCTGATACTCGATGCCCGTGGCATCCGTGAAGAGGAATCCGAGCATGCCTGGTGCCTCGCCGAGCAGCGCGATGCGCTCCTGGACGAGCGGCGCGGCCTCAGCGAGGATCGCACGCTGCCTCTCAGTGAGCGGTTCGCTCAGGATGCCGTCACGAACGAGGTACGGGATCGTGCGCTCCGCAAAGTCATCGGCGGCAAGGAGGCGGATGTGGTCGCCGTTGATCGACTCGGCCTTCTTGAGGTCGAACCGGGCCGGGCTCGGGTTGACGTTGACCACGTCGAAGGCCGCAACCATCTCGTCGAGCGAGAAGACGTCGCGGTCGGCCGACAGGCCCCAGCCGAGGAGGGCGAGGTAGTTGACGAGTCCCTCGGGGATGAAGCCGCGGTCCCGGTGGTGGAACAGGTTCGACTCTGGGTCACGCTTCGAGAGCTTCTTGTTGCCATCGCCCATGACGTAGGGCAGGTGGCCGAAACGGGGAACGAACGTGGTCAGCCCAATGTCGATGAGTGCGTGGTACAGCGCGATCTGCCGCGGTGTCGACGGCAGCAGGTCTTCGCCGCGGAGTACGTGGGTGATGCCCATGAGCGCGTCATCGACGGGGTTCACGAACGGGTACAGCGGCTGCCCGTTGGGCCGCACCACGACGAAGTCGGTGAACGATCCGGCAGGGAAGGTGATCTCACCGCGGACGAGGTCGTCGAAGCTGAGGTCGGTGTCCGGCACCTTCAGGCGCAGCGCCGGTGAACGGCCCTCGGCCCGGAAGGCCGCCTTCTGCTCCTCGGTCAGGTCGCGGTCGAAGTTGTCGTAGCCGAACTGCTTCGGCCGGCCGGCGGCAGCGTTGCGCTCGTCGATCTCCTCAGCGTTCGAGAAGCTCTCGTAGACGTGACCGGCTTCCTTGAGCCGCTCGATGACGCCGCTGTAGATGTCGGCGCGCTGCGACTGGCGGTATGGTCCCTGGTCTCCGCCGACACCCTCACCCTCGTCCCAGTCGAGCTTCAGCCAGGTGAGGGCGTCGATAATCTGCTGGTAGCTCTCTTCGCTGTCCCTCGCGGCATCCGTGTCTTCGATCCGGAAGATGAGCTTGCCGCCGGTGTGCCTCGCGTATGCCCAGTTGAAGAGGGCAGTACGGATGAGGCCCACGTGGGGCGTCCCCGTCGGAGAGGGGCAGAACCGGACGCGAACGTCGGTGCCGGTGGCGGTGGAAAACTGGGGTGTAGTTGCGCTTGACATCGAGCACAATCCTAGCCGCTCGCGCTCTCACACCCCGAGGCGGCTTAGACGGCGGAGTTCCTCAGGATGCCAAGTCCGCTGACCTCGACCTCGACGACGTCGCCCGAGACGATGGGTCCGACCCCGGCCGGTGTTCCGGTGAGGATGACGTCACCCGGCAGCAGCGTGAACACCGCAGAAGCGTACGCGATGATCTCGGCGACCGAGTGGATCATGTCTGACAGCGGCGCGTGCTGGCGAACGTCGCCGTTCACCCGGGTCTCGAGCGTCGCGCTTTTGAGATCAAACTCGGTCTCGACGATCGGACCGAGCGGGCAGAAGGTGTCAAAGCCCTTGGCCCGCGTCCACTGGCCGTCGGTGCGCTGGAGGTCACGGGCCGTGACGTCGTTGCCGATGGTGTACCCGAAGATCACACTGTCGGCGTCTTCGGCACGAACGTTCTTCGCCACAGAACCGATGATCACGGCGAGCTCGCCCTCGTGCTCCACCTGCTGCGACAGCGACGGAAGAATAATGCGGTCGCCTGGCCCGATCACCGAGGTGTTCGGCTTGAGGAAGAGCAGCGGCTCAGCAGGAGCATCCCCACCCATCTCCTTCGCGTGGTCGGCATAGTTCTTCCCGACGCACACCACCTTTGACCGAGGGATGACCGGTGCCAGCAGCACGGCGTCGGCGAGCGGCACCCGCTCCCCCGTGGTCTCGAAGCCCTGGAACATCGGGTCACCGGCGAGAACGACGAAGTCACTCTCGTCGAGGATTCCGAAGCTGATGGCGCCGTCGTGGCTGAAGCGTGCGATTTTCACAGAGGTCCTTAGGTTGGGTTAAGCGTCGAGCCGGTACAGCCAGCCGTGAACGTCTTCGCGGCGCCCGTGCTGGATGTCGGTCAGTTCGTCACGGATGCTCATGGTCAGTTCGCCCGGTTCGGCGTCGGGGCTGCCGATGGAGAAGTCGGGACCCTTGAGCTCACCGATCGGGGTGATGACGGCTGCCGTGCCGCAGGCGAACACCTCGGTGATGTCACCGGACTCGACGCCGTCACGCCACTCGTCGATCGTCACCGCCCGCTCCTCGACCTCGAAGCCCCTGTCACGTGCCAGCTGGATGATGCTGTCGCGGGTGACACCCTCGAGGATGCTTCCGGTCAGCTCCGGCGTGACCACTTTCTTGTCCTTGTGGACGAAGAAGATGTTCATGCCGCCGAGTTCCTCGATGCGGTTTCCCGACTCGGAATCGAGGAAGAGCACCTGGGCGCAGCCGTTCTCCGCGGCTTCCTGCTGCGGGAGCAGCGACGCTGCGTAGTTGCCGCCGCACTTGGCGGCACCCGTTCCACCACGGCTGGCGCGGCTGTACGTGGTGGACAGCCAGATCGACACCGGCTTCACCCCGCCGGGGAAGTACGCTCCCGCCGGACTGGCAATGACGTAGTAGCTGACCTTCTGCGCGGCCCGAACGCCGAGGAATGACTCGTTGGCGATCATGAACGGACGGAGGTAGAGGCTCGTGTCTTCACCGTCGGGCACCCAGCTGATGTCGGCACGGACCAACTGCTTGAGCGACTCGAGGAAGTCCTCGGTCGAAAGCTCGGGAAGCGCGAGCCGGTGCGCTGAGCGCTGGAACCGCTCGGCGTTCTTCTCCGGCCGGAAGGTCCAGACCGAACCATCGGCGTGACGGTAGGCCTTGAGTCCCTCGAAGATCTCCTGCGCGTAGTGCAGGACGGATGCCGCTGGGTCGAGCAGGAGCGGACCGTACGGCTGGACGCGGGCGTCATGCCAGCCCTCATCGAGCGTCCAGTCGATGGCGACCATGTGGTCGGTGAAGTGTTTTCCGAACCCAGGGTTGGCGAGGATGACCTCGCGCTCGACCTCGGCAACGACGCTGTCATTCGGCCGCTGCTCGTACGACAGCGGGAAGTACTCGGTTTCGATCTCTGATGCCAGTGCCATGATCTTCAATCCTTCAGTGAGCGAATGCTCGTTTCGCGATGTGTCTAGTGTGCGCCGAGAGCGTGCGCGATGGCATCCCCGATCTCGGAGGTTGTTCTCGCCCCTGAGCCACGGCCGGCGATATCCGCGGTGACGGCCGATGTGACCGCCGCTGCTTCTTCGGTGAGGCCGAGGTGCTCGAGCAGGAGCGCGACGCTGAGGATTGCCGCGGTCGGGTCCGCTTTCTGCTGCCCGGCGATGTCGGGGGCAGAACCGTGGACCGGCTCGAACATGCTCGGGAAGGCGCCATCCGGGTTGATGTTTCCCGAGGCCGCCAGCCCGATACCGCCGCTGATTGCGCCGGCCAGGTCGGTGAGAATGTCGCCGAAGAGGTTGTCCGTGACGATGACGTCAAATCTAGCAGGGTCGGTGACGAGGAAGATCGTTGCGGCATCCACGTGGAGGTAATCGACGCTCACACCGGGGAACTCCGCGGCCACCTCGTTGACGATGCGCTGCCACATTCCGCCGGCAAACGTGAGCACGTTGGTCTTGTGCACGAGGGTGAGCTTGTTGCGGCGCTGGGCGGCCTGCGCGAAGGCGAAGCGCACGACGCGCTCGACCCCGAACGCTGTGTTGACGGATACCTCATTGGCCACCTCGTGCGGGGTACCGCGGCGAATCGCCCCGCCGTTTCCGACGTATGGCCCCTCTGTTCCCTCCCTCACGACGATGAAGTCGACGTCGCCGGGGTTCGAGAGCGGGCTGGGCACGCCGGGATAGACGCGCGTCGGCCGCAGGTTGACGTAGTGATCGAGGGCGAAGCGCAGCCCGAGGAGAAGTCCTCGTTCAATATTCGCGTCCTTCAGCCGCGGGTCTCCCGGCACTCCACCGACGGCGCCGAGAAGGATGGCGTCGTGCGCTGAGATGCTCGCGAGGTCTGCGTCGGTGAGCACATCACCCGTCTCAAGGAAGCGGGCCGCACCAAGCGAGAACCACGTCTTCTCGAACGTCGTCCCGCTCGCCGCCGTCACGGCATCCAGTACCTTGATCGCCTCAGCGACGACCTCAGGGCCGATCCCGTCGCCAGGAATGACAGCAAGCTTGACGGGACCTGGCATGAACGCTCCATGTGTGCGAGAAGGCGGGTGTGACTGCCATCCAGCCTACTGCGCCGTCTTGACGCCCTCCGGCACGTGTCGAAGCGACACCAGTGCGACGATTCCCGCAGCGACGATGAGCCCGAAGCCGACCCAGGCTGTGAGGCCGACACCGCTGTCGAAGGCGACCCGCGCCGATTCGAGCAACGCGTCACCGACCGAAGCGGGCAGTTCGCCCGCCACAGACACGGCTCCCCCGAGGGTCTCCGACGCGGCGTGCGACTGTTCGGCGGTGAGCCCGTCAGGTACGACAACAGCGTTCCGGTAGCTGGCGGTGAGGATTGTCCCGAGGATCGCGGTGCCGAGAACGGCACCGAGTTCGTACGCGGTCTCGGACACCGCTGACGCTGCACCGGCCTTGGCAGCGGGCGCGTGAGCGAGAACCAGCTCGTTCGACACCGTTTCCGCTGCACCGATGCCGAGGCCAAGGGCGACGAAGCACGCTCCGATCCCGAACGCCGAGACATCTCCCCCTGTCACCGCGATCGCGCCGTAACCGGCAGCGGAGAAGAGAAGCGCAACGGGGACGACGATCGACGGCCGCACCCGCGCAGCGATGGGCACGACGACGAGTCCGGCGACGATCATCGTCACGAGTCCCGGCACGAGAGTGAAGCCTGCCGCAAGCGGCGACAGCGCAAGCACGAGCTGCAGGTGCTGGGTGACGAAGAACAGTCCGCCGACAAGCGCGATGACGCTGAACAGGTTCACCACGATGGCACCGCTGAACTGCGGGATGCGGAACAGGGCCATGTCGATCATCGGGGTCTGGACCCGGAACTGACGGCGGACGAAGGCGAGTCCGGATGCCACGGCGATCAGAATGCAGAGAACAGCAAGGAGGTCGATTCCCTCGGTCGCAGCGTGCTTGATCCCGTAGACGAGGGGAAACATCGTGGCGAGCGAGAGCCCGATACTCACGACGTCAAGCCGGCCAGGGTTGGGGTCGCGCGACTCGGGGACGAGGAAGGGAGAGAGAATCAGCAGCGGCGCGAGGACAGGAACCGCGATGAGGAAGACGGACCCCCACCAGAGGTGTTCCAACAGAAAACCGCCGATGATCGGACCGAGGGCGCTGCCGGCGGCAAAACCACTCGCCCAGACGGCCACCGCGAGCCGACGCTGGTTACGGTCCTGAAAGATGTTGCGGAGCAGCGAGAGCGTCGACGGCATGAGCATTGCACCGAAGAACCCGAGGATGGCGCGGGCGGTGATGAGCAACTCGATGGACGGCGCGAACGCGGCGATGACCGAGACGACGCCGAACCCGGCCGAGCCGATGAGGAGGAGCTTCCGTCGGCCGATCCTGTCGCCCAGGCTGCCCATCGAGACGAGCAGGCTCGCGAGGACGAGCGGGTAGATGTCGATCATCCACAGCAGCTGGGCCCCCGTTGGCGTGAGGTCCTCCGACACCGCGGGCAGCGCAAAGTTCAGCACCGTGTTGTCCACGGAGACCAGGAGCACGGGAAGCATCAGCACGGCGAGGGCGACCCAGCCACGGATGCCGACGCGTACGTCAGTCGGTTCGGTAACTGCCGGAACTGTGGTGCTCATGGGGTCACTTCCCTTCGGGTGCTCAAAACGGAGCTCGACTAGTGTACCGGCTGGACGGTACAGTAATCGCATGACCAGCAACGGACAGCAGAAACGGATGCCGGAGCCTGCTTCCACGCGCGACCGAATTCTCGTCGCCTATGAAGACCTGCTCATCGAGGCAGGCGAACGGGGCGCGACGCTCGACGCCGTCGCCGCGCGGGCCGCGGTGTCCAAGGGCGGCTTGCTCTACCACTTCGGTTCAAAGGACGCTCTCTCAGCTGGCCTCGTCGAGCGACTGCAGCAGCTCACAGGCCTCGACGTGAGAAAGATGAGGGCAGCGCCGGCCGGACCCGTCGATTACCTCATTCGCACATCGATCGATTCGGGAAGCGCCCTCGACCGGTCGCTCGTTGCGACGTCACGGCTTGCCCAGGCCGACGATCCCCGCGCGAGCGAGGCGCTCACCGCCATTCGTGGCGAGTGGCTCGCGGTGATCACTGAGTCCATTGGCGACCCGGCCGTGGCTCGAGCCATCATGCTCGTCAGCGACGGCCTGTATTTCAATTCGGCCATGCTCGGCATGGGCACGCCGGACCCCGCCGACGTCTCGCCCGGGGCGATCGACGGCCTTCTCACAGTTCTGGCGCGGCTCGCTCCCCCTAGCGCCCGCGATTGACATGCCAGTAGTGTGACCTCGGATCGAACTCGATCTCACCGCACGATCCACCGAATTATGAGGAGAAACACACGATGAGTATTGGCCTGGGAATTTTCCTGTTTGCGGTCGGAGCGATCCTGACATTCGCCGTGAACGTTTCGGTGGCATGGGTGGACCTCGACCTGATCGGGTACATCCTCATGGGTGCCGGCCTCGTGGTCTTCATCGTCGGCCTCGCGCTCATGACACGCAAGCGTCGTTCCGTCGTGACCAACCGCACAGCGGTTGACCCGACCACCGGAACCCGCGTCGAGACCGCGGAGCGCAACGACTCGCTCTAAGCGACAGGCGCACAGAAGAGGGAGGGCAACACTCGTTGCCCTCCCTCTTCTTTATGCCACGTGCGTGCGCCGCTACTCCGTGATGTCGATCTCGCGAAGCACTGTTGCGTCAATATCCGCGCGAACGGCCTCGAGGATTTCGTCCGGCACCGGCGAGTCAACGGTGAGCACGCTGAGCGCCTGTCCCCCGGCCTCGCGGCGTGCGACCTGCATGCCCGCAATATTGATGGCTGCCTCGCCGAAACGCTGGCCGTAGACGGCGACGATCCCGGGCCGGTCGGTGTAGAGCATGACGATGTGGTGGCTCGAGATGGGGACCTCGACGTCGTAGCCGTTGATCTCGACGAGCTTCTCGATCTGCTTCGTGCCCGTGAGCGTACCGGACACCGATACCTGGGAACCGTCGCTCAGCGCACCGCGCAGGGTGATGACGTTGCGATATTCGTTGCTCTCGTCATCCGTGATCAACCGAACAACGATGCCACGCTGCTCGGCCAGCAACGGAGCGTTGACGTACGACACGGTCTCGCTGACGATGTTGGTGAAGATGCCCTTGAGAGCCGCGAGCTTGAGAACGCTCACGTCGTATTCGCTGAGCTCACCGTGCACCTCGACGTCAATGCTCGTGAGCGGCGACGTGGTGAGGGCGGCAAAGATCTGCCCGAGCTTCTCAACCAGCGGGATGCCGGGGCGGACGTAGGGGTCGATGACACCGCCGGCGACGTTCACGGCGTCCGGCACCAGCTCGCCGCCGAGGGCGAGGCGCACCGACTTGGCGACGGAAACACCGGCCTTCTCCTGTGCTTCGCCCGTCGACGCACCGAGGTGCGGTGTGACGATGATGTTCGGGAGGGAGAGGAGCTTGTCGTTCGTCGGCGGCTCGGAGACGAACACGTCGAGGCCGGCGCCGGCGATCTTTCCGTCGAGCAGCGCGTCGTACAGCGCGTCTTCGTCGATGAGCCCGCCGCGGGCGACGTTGACGATGTACGCCGTCGGCTTCATCAGGGCGAACTGCTCGGCGCCGATCATGCCGGTGGTTTCGGGGGTCTTGGGCATGTGGATCGTGATGAAGTCCGACTGTGCGAGCAGCTCGTCGAGGGTGACGAGCTGGACGCCGAGCTGCTGCGCCCGTGCGCTCGTCACGTAGGGGTCGTATGCGATGACGTTGGTACCGAACGCCTGCATGCGAGCGGTGATCAGGGCGCCGATTCGGCCGAGGCCGATGATGCCGATGGTCTTCTCGTACAGTTCGGTGCCGGTGTACTTCGAGCGCTTCCACTGTGAACCGGCGAGGGCATTGTGAGCCTGCGGGATGTGACGGGCGAGGCTGAGGATGTGACCGACGGTGAGTTCGGCCGCCGAGATGATGTTCGAGGTGGGCGCGTTCACGACCATGACGCCGACGGTGGTCGCCGCCTTGATGTCGACATTGTCGAGCCCGACGCCTGCGCGGGCGATCACCTTGAGGTTCGGAGCCGCAGCGATGGCCTCCTCGTCGACTTTCGTCGCCGAGCGCACGAGCACAGCGTTGGCGTCGGCAAGTGCCGCGAGAAGCGCCTGGCGGTCGGTGCCGTCGACGGTGCGAACGTCAAAGTCGGGCCCGAGGGCATCAACAGTTGCTGGGGAGAGTTCTTCGGCGATCAACACGACCGGTTTTGACACAGGTGAAATCCTTTGTTTGCAACGGGGATGTCGGGCGCTGCAGCCGTCGGAGCGCTCGTTCTCTCGACTTTACTGGACGAGCCAGCGGTTGTACTGGACGAGTCAGCGGTATTACGTCACGAGCCAGCGGCGTTACGTCAGCAATTCACCTGCGCCGAAGAGAGCGATGATCCCGAGCGACACCACGGCGACCACGCCGAGCCCGGCGAGATAGACGAGGACCTGAGCCAGAATGTCCCGCCCCCGACCGAGCCGAAGCGCGATGAGGAAGACGACAATCGGCACAGCGATGCCGATGCTGAGCACTGCCCAGCCGAGCACGGAGATCGACGTGTCGAGACCGGATGCCAGTGTGCTGATGCCGACAACGTTGCCGACGGCCTCCCACACGTCGTAGGCGTAGAAGAGCCCGAAGAGAACGGCGAGCGTCGTGGCCAGCCAGCGAGGAAGCGCCCTGCGCGCTGGCGCAGCCTGGGTCGGTTCGGCGCTCATGATGCGCCTCCCAGGAGGAACGGCACCGGGGCGAGCACGACGACGCCGACGGCGAGCACGATCAGGCGCGCCCGTGACGTGACCGACATCCGCGTGAGCCAGAGCGTGGCGCCGAACCAGAGAGCTGGAGCCAGTACGGCGAGCCACAGGCCGAGGCTGTACATCGCACCCCCGATGATGTCGGAGGGTGACGCAGTGTCGCGCTGCACGACGATGAGCCAGCCGATGCTGTAGAGCAGGTAGATTCCGGCGATGACCCCGTGCGCGACGAGAGCGACAGAACCCATCTGGCCCCGCGGCTGGTCGTTCCTGGACGCGGCTGTTGTGCCCGGGTTGCCGACAACCTTCCAGCCCGGCGCTACGGCCCGGTCCGCCGGCGTTGTTGCCGCGGGAGCGTCGGTGGGTACGCTCACGGCCCGCTCACTCAGGGCCGGCTCATCGTCACCGGCCCAGCTCAGGGCCTCATCATCACTGTCTCGGGGCATGGCATCCAGAATACCGCTGCACAAACAAACACCCGGTCCCCGCCCTGCCGCCGAAGCGGACAGGGCACGGACCGGGTGATCTGTGAGGGTGACTAGCGGGCGACCGAACCGTCGGTGTAGTCGTCGTCGTTCGAGGCGTTCCACGCGAAGAGCTTGCGCAGCTCGCGGCCGGTCTCCTCGATCGGGTGCGCCTCACCCTTGGCACGCAGTTCGAGGAACTCGGGGGCTCCTGCGTCCTGGTCGTCGATGAAGCGCTTCGCGAACGCTCCGGACTGGATGTCGGCGAGAACGGCCTTCATGTTCTCCTTGACGCTCGGGTCGATGACGCGGGGGCCTGAAACGTAGTCGCCGTACTCAGCGGTGTCTGAGACGCTCCAGCGCTGCTTGGCGATGCCGCCCTCCCACATGAGGTCGACGATGAGCTTGAGCTCGTGCAGAACCTCGAAGTACGCAACCTGCGGCTGGTAGCCAGCCTCGGTAAGGACCTCGAAGCCGTACTGGACGAGCTGCGACGCGCCACCGCAGAGGACAGCCTGCTCACCGAACAGGTCGGTCTCGGTCTCTTCGGTGAACGTGGTCTTGATGCCGCCGGCGCGGAGGCCGCCGATCGCCTTGGCGTAGCTCAGGGTGAGCGGCCAGGCATTGCCCGTCGCGTCCTTTTCAACGGCGACGATGACGGGAACGCCACGGCCTGCCTCGTACTCGCGGCGGACGGTGTGTCCTGGTCCCTTCGGGGCGACCATGATCACGTCAACACCCTCGGGTGCTTCGATGTATCCGAAACGGATGTTGAAGCCGTGACCGAAGACGAGAGCCTTGCCCTCGGCGAGCTGGTCCTTGATGGACTCAGCGTAGATCGTGCGCTGGAACTGGTCGGGAGCGAGGATGACGATGACGTCTGCCCAGGCGGCAGCATCCGAAACGCTCTTGACGACGAAGCCCTGCTCCTCGGCCTTTGCGATCGACTTCGACCCTTCCTTGAGCCCGATGACGACGTCGACACCCGAGTCACGGAGGTTCAGCGCGTGTGCGTGCCCCTGTGAGCCGTATCCGACGACGGCAACCTTCTTGCCCTGGATGATCGAGAGGTCGGCGTCAGCGTCGTAGAAAATCTCAGCCACTTGTTTATCTCCTTGTTGTTGAGGTTGGTGCGGTGCGTTGTGTCGCAGAGTGCGACGTCACGCTCGTTAGTTCTTGAATACGCGTTCGGTGATCGACTTGGACCCGCGGCCGATCGCGAGCTGCCCGGACTGCGCGAGTTCCTTGATGCCGAAAGGTTCGAGGACCCTCAGCAGCGCGTTGGTCTTGCCCGAGTCTCCCGTGACCTCGATGACGAGGGCGTCCGTTGCAACGTCGACGACGCGGGCGCGGAACAGGTTGACGGCCTCGAGCACCTGCGAGCGGGTCGTGTTGTCGACGCGCACCTTGATGAGGAGGTGCTCGCGCTGTACAGACTGCGCCGGATCGAGTTCGACGATCTTGATCACGTTGACGAGCTTGTTGAGCTGTTTGGTGATCTGCTCGAGCGGCAGGCCTTCGACAGTGACGACGACGGTGATGCGGCTCAGGCCGGGAACTTCACTCTTTCCGACGGCGAGTGACTCGATGTTGAATCCGCGGCGAGCAAAGAGGCCGGCGACACGGGTGAGCAGACCTGGCTTGTCTTCGACGAGCAGACTCAGAACGTGGGTAGTCATCTCTAGACCTCCTCATCGAACGACGGGCTGTGGTCCCTGGCGTACTGCACATAGCTGTTGCTGACACCCTGGGGAACCATCGGCCACACCATAGCGTCTGCGCTCACGACGAAGTCGATGACGACGGGCCGGTCGTTGGTCTCGAGCGCCAGCTGAATGGCGGCGTCCACCTCGTCCATCGATGTCACGCGGATGCCGAGACATCCGTATGCCTCGGCGAGCTTCACAAAATCCGGAACCCGGATGGTGTCGTGGCCCGTGTTGAGGTCGGTGTTCGAGTATCGGCCGTCGTAGAACAGCGTCTGCCACTGGCGAACCATGCCGAGCGACGAGTTGTTGATGATCGCGACCTTGATCGGGATCTTGTTGATCGCACAGGTGGCAAGTTCCTGATTGGTCATCTGGAAGCATCCGTCACCGTCGATCGCCCAGACCGTTCGGTCAGGCTCGGCAACCTTGGCGCCCATGGCCGCCGGGACCGAGTAGCCCATGGTTCCCGCGCCACCCGAGTTGAGCCAGGAGTTCGGCCGCTCGTACTTAATGAACTGGGCTGCCCACATCTGGTGCTGGCCGACGCCTGAGGCGAAGATTCCCTCGGGTCCGGTGAGTTCGCCGATCCGCGAGATGACGTGCTGCGGTGCGAGCAGGCCGTCGCTCGGGGTGGTGAATCCGAGCGGGAACTCCTCGCGGAGCCCATTGAGGTAGGTCCACCAGACCTCGATGTCCGGGACGGTGTCCCGACGCGCCGAGGTGATGGCCGCGGTGAGATCGGCGATGACATCCTTGGCATCGCCGACGATCGGGACGTCTGCCGTGCGGATCTTGGAGATCTCCGCGGGGTCGACGTCGACGTGGACAACTTTGGCGTTCGGTGCGAAGAGCGCCGTCTTGCCGGTCACCCGGTCGTCGAACCTCGCGCCGAGTGCGACGATCAGGTCTGACTCCTGCAGCGCAAGCACCGCAGGGACCGTGCCGTGCATCCCCGGCATGCCGAGGTGCTGTGGGTGGGAATCCGGGAAGGCGCCCCGCGCCATCAGTGTCGTCACAACGGGAGCACCGCTGAGCTCGGCCAGCTCGAGCAGTTCGGCCGAAGCGTGTGCCCTGATGACACCGCCACCGACATAGAGAACTGGTTTCTTCGCCTCCACCATCAGCTGGGCGGCGGCCAGGATCTGCTTGCCGTGCGCCTTGGTCACCGGGCGGTAACCGGGGAGATCGATCTTCGGCGGCCAGATAAACGGGACGGTGTCCTGTTGCGCGTCCTTGGTGATGTCGACGAGCACCGGTCCCGGGCGTCCGGTCGACGCGATGTGGTACGCCGCCGCGATTGTCGCGGGGATGTCGGCGGCATCCGTGACCAGGAAGGAGTGCTTCGTGATCGGCATGGTGATGCCGACGATGTCGGCCTCCTGGAACGCGTCGGTTCCCATCAGGGTGGAGAACACCTGGCCGGTGATCGCGAGAAGCGGCACCGAGTCCATGTGGGCATCCATGATGGCGGTGACGAGGTTGGTCGCGCCTGGCCCGGAGGTGGCGATGGCTACGCCGACTTTCCCGCTCGCCGCGGCGTAACCCTCGGCTGCGTGTCCGGCGCCCTGCTCGTGACGCACGAGGATGTGACGGATCTTCTCCGTGTCCATGAGCGGGTCATAGACCGGAAGAATGGCGCCGCCGGGCAGCCCGAAGACGTCGGTGATCCCGATCAGCTCGAGCGTCCGGACGACGGCCTGGGCCCCGGTCAGGAGCTCTGGCGCCGCGGCGTCGGTGGTTTTGGCAGCCTTGAGGCTGGATGGCGATATGGCGGGAGAAGAATCCGCAGGCATCGTATGGGTTCCCTTGTGAGAGTGGAGATCTGAAGAGGACGTCCTGTTACCCGGTGATCGCGCCTTCAGCGGCGGAGTGCACGAGCTTGGAGTACTTTGCGAGGACGCCACGGGTATAGCGCGGGGGAAGCGGTGCCCAGCCGTTGCGGCGGGCTGCCAGCTCTTGTTCGTCGACAAGTAGGTCGAGCGACCGAGCTGCGATATCGACCCGTATCAGATCACCATCGCGCACGAAGGCAATGGGACCAGCGTCCACTGCTTCGGGTGCTATGTGGCCGATGCAGAGGCCGGTTGTGCCGCCTGAGAATCGACCGTCCGTCAATAGTAGTACATCTTTTCCGAGCCCAGCGCCCTTGATGGCGGCGGTGATGGCGAGCATCTCGCGCATGCCTGGTCCACCCTTCGGCCCCTCGTACCTGATGACGATGACGTCCCCGGCGGAGATCTCCCCGTTGGTCAGTGCGTCCATCGCGCCGCGCTCACGTTCGAAGACGCGAGCGGGACCCTCGAAGACGTCGGCGTCGAAGCCAGCGGTCTTCACAACGGCTCCCTCCGGCGCGAACGAACCGTGCAGCACGGTGATACCACCCGTCGCGTGGATCGGGTTGTCGAGTGTGCGGATGACTTCACCGTCGAGCGGCATGGGGTTGAGCTCAGCGAGGTTCTCGGCGAGGGTCTTGCCCGTCACCGTGAGCGCGTCGCCGTGGAGCAGCCCGGCATCGAGCAGTGCCTTCATCACAACGGGAACTCCGCCGTGACGGTCGACATCGTTCATGACGTACTTGCCGAATGGCTTGAGGTCACCGATGTGCGGCACCTTGTCGCCGATGCGGTTGAAGTCGTCGAGTGTGAGGTCCACTTCGGCCTCACGCGCAATGGCGAGCAGGTGCAGGACGACGTTGGTCGATCCGCCGAAAGCCATGGCAACGGCGATCGCGTTCTCGAATGCCTTCTTGGTCAGGATGTCGCGGGCGGTGATTCCGAGCCGGAGCATGTTGACGACGGCCTCGCCCGAACGGTGCGCGAAGTAGTCGCGGCGGCGGTCCGCCGATGGCGGCGCGGCAGAACCCGGAAGGCTCATGCCGAGTGCCTCAGCGACGGATGCCATCGTGTTCGCCGTGTACATTCCGCCGCAGGCACCCTCACCCGGAGCGATGGCGCACTCGATGCGCTTGAGGTCTTCCTCGCTCATGGTGCCTGCTTTGCAGGCACCGACCGCTTCGAAGGCGTCGATGATCGTGACGTCCTTCTCGGTTCCGTCGCTGAGCTTCACCCAGCCTGGAGCGATGGATCCTGCGTAGAGGAAGACGCTCGCGAGGTCGAGCCTGGCCGCAGCCATGAGCATTCCCGGCAGCGACTTGTCGCAGCCGGCGAGCAGCACTGTGCCGTCGAGGCGCTCGGCCATGACGACTGTCTCGACGGAATCAGCGATGACCTCACGGGAGACGAGCGAGAAGTGCATTCCCTCGTGGCCCATCGAGATACCGTCGGAAACGGAGATCGTTCCGAACTGCAGCGGATATCCCCCGCCGGAGTGCACGCCTTCCTTGGCGCCCTGCGCAAGCCGGTCAAGTGACAGGTTGCACGGTGTGATTTCGTTCCAGCTCGACGCGATGCCGATCTGGGGCTTATCCCAGTCTGCGTCGCCCATGCCGACGGCGCGGAGCATTCCGCGCGATGTTGTTGCTTCGATTCCGTCTGTGACTGCTCTACTGCGAGGTTTCAGGTCGATCTCTGACATGCCTCGAGTCTAGAACCTCGAACATGCCCGGAGAGTCATCGGCCGGTGGCTGCGCGGAGCTCGGCGAGACGGGCCAGTGCATCCGCGACCTCGACCGGACTGCCAACCCGGTATCGCGCGAGCGTATCCCCCTCGCCGCACTTGAGCGAGAGGTCGCCCTCGCCGAGCACGGCGAACGCATCTTCGTCCGTCACGTCGTCGCCGGCGTAGAGCACGGCGGTCGCCCCCGTGTAGTCGCGCAGGTGACGCACCGCATCCCCCTTGGTGACGCTCAGTACGGAGAACTCGATGACGTTCTTGCCGTCGCGGACCTTGGCTGGAACCCCGGCCGCATCAGCGGCTGCTCGCGCTGCGTCATTGGCCGCGTTTTCGGCGTGACCATCGAGGTGCCTGGTGTGCAGCGCGAACCCGGCCGGCTTCGTTTCGATCCAGGTTCCGGGGTGGGCTTCGCTGACCTGTTCGAGTGCGACGGAGAGGGTCGCGACGTGGGCCAGGTCGGCGTCGCTGAGCGGCGGGTGGGTGTCGACGCCGTCGAAACGGTATTCAGCACCGTGGGACCCGACCAGCAGGATGCCGTCTGAGGCGCGGGAGGCACGCTGCAGGCTGTCGACCGCGCGACCGGACACGAACGCCACCGTGGTGTGTGACACGTCGAGGAGTCTCGCCACTGCCTCAGCGGCTTCGGGGATGGCGCGAGAATCGTCGGGATTGTCGACGAACGGGGCGAGTGTTCCGTCGAAATCAAGGGCAACGAGCAGGTGCTCGGTGTCGGCCAGCCGTGTCAGCGCCCCCTCGAGCTCTGCGGGCAGGTTCCCGGTCATCGCCTGTCGTCCGGGTGCTCGTGCGATACGGGGTGTTCAGTGGCGGACTGCGTGAGTTCCTCGAGGAACACCCGCGACCACTTCACGACGTCGTTCTCGAGAACACGCTTGCGGAGCGCGCGCATTCGCCTCCTCCGCTCAGCGACCGGCATGTCGACCGCCTTCAAAATCGCTTCCTTGACCCCCTCGATGTCATGGGGGTTGATCAGGAGGGCCTGTCGGAGGTCGTCGGATGCCCCGGCGAATTCGCTCAGGACGAGGACACCACCGAGGTCGGCGCGGGTCGCGACGTACTCCTTGGCGACGAGGTTCATGCCGTCCCTGAGCGCGGTGACGAGCATGACGTCAGCAGCGAGATAGAGGGCAACCATCTCTTCGCGGGGGTAGCCCTGGTGGAGGTAGTTGATCGCCGTGTGCCCGATGGAACCGTAGTCACCGTTGATGCGCCCCACGGTGAGTTCGATCTCATCGCGCAGCTGCATGTAGCTTGCGACGCGCTCGCGGCTGGGGCTGGCGACCTGTACCAGCGTCACGTCGTGAGCGTCGAGGCGCCCCTCGGCGAGCAGCTCGCCGTATGCCTTCAGCCGGTGGCCGATTCCCTTGGTGTAGTCGAGCCTGTCGACGCCGAGCATGATCGTCTTGGGGTTACCGAGCTCTTCGCGGATCTGCCGTGCCCTCGCCTGCACGTCGGGGTGCTGTGCCAGCTCGACGTAGCTCGTAGCGTCAATGGAAATCGGGTACGCCCTGGCGATGACCCGGCGCATCGGTGCACCACTGACGTGCGACCTGTCGCCCGTCGTCGCGTCTGATGAGTCGCCGACGGGAACCCACACGCGCGTGCCCTTGGTCTCGTACCCGAAGAGACGGCGAACCGCTCGCGTGAAGTTGCCGGCATCGGCCACACGCTGGAATCCGATGACGTCGGCGCCGAGGAGTCCCGAGATGATCTGCTGCCGCCACGGGAGCTGGGAGAAAATCCCATACGCGGGGAACGGTATGTGGTTGAAGAAACCGATTGTGAGGTCAGGACGCAACTCACGGAGCATGCCAGGAACGAGCTGGAGCTGGTAGTCGTGAACCCAGACCGTCGCGCCGGCATCCGCAATGCGTGCGGTGGCCTCGGCAAAACGACGGTTCACCGCAACGTAGGCTTCCCACCACTCGCGGTGATAACTGGGCTGCGCAATGACGTCGTGATAGAGCGGCCAGAGCGTGTCGTTCGAGAAACCCTCGTAGTAACGCTCGATCTCTTCCGCGTTCAGGGCGACAGGCACCATGCGGATGTTCTCGTGCTCAAACGGCTCGAGGACGACGTCGGCTGCACCTGGCCAGCCGACCCACGCGCCATCCGTGGTCTTCATCAACGGCTCAAGCGCCGCGACCAGGCCACCGGGCGACATCCGCCACTGCTGGTTGCCCTCGCTGTCGGTGACACTGTCGACCGGCAGCCGGTTCGCCACCACGATGAAATCGTAAGTATCCGGGCCGTCTTCGGTCTGCGATGCCACGCTGTTCCCCTTTATTGCCACTGTTTCGTGGAGGCCAACGCTACCAGCCGGGCCAAATCACGGCTTCGGGGAGGAAGGGATCGACCAATTGTGATAGAGAGCCGACCGAGTGGATATTGCACAGGACCGCACGTTGTCAACCGTGCACCCGGGACAGGAATAGTCGCTACCGTTATCGCAACGGAGGGAATCCCATATGCGTAAGTACGTCTTGAACTTCAGTGTCCTGAGCGCCATCGCCGGCGCGTTTTCACTCATCCAGACCTCGAAGACCGCCCCGCGCGACTGGCGTCTGGTCTTGCTGTGGGTTGGCTGGCTCGTGACCGTCGCCAACGCTGTGGCAACCGTGAACGAGAAGTCTGAGCAGAAGAAGCTCAAGGCCTGAACCCAAGGCCCTCTTTCCGCGATATTCGAGGCGTGTCGGCGTGTCAGACGGCCCCGTTCGGGGCGTCAGGTCCACACTGGAGCTACCACTCGCACCAGTACCAGGGAGACCGCACATGTTTGGTCGACGCCGACACCGCGCTCGCGCACAGGTTGCCCTTCCGACGCCCGTTGAGGCGCCGACTCCCGCCCCGCAGCTCTCCGAGGAGCAGCTGTTCGATGTCGTGCGCGAACGCCTCGACGAATTCCTGGGCGCGCGGGGTGAGTGGACGCTCGTACGGCGCTCCGAGAGCGACACCGACGAGTTCTTCCAGAGCATGACCGCGTTCTCTGTTGCCCGCGATGTCACGACATCGATCCTGGCCACGGCTCGCGCCGGGCAGGGCGCCGAGACACAGCCCGAGCCCGCCCCCGAAGTGACAGTCTCCGGCTTCGTCGGCTTTGGTGCACCCGTTCTCGACTCCGCGCCCGCTGACGCCGCTGACCTCGACGCCTTCGTGACCACGCCGATCACCGAACAGGTGACGTTCGAGCTCAATGCCATCGCCGTGTGGGCCGACCCGCAGCGCCACGACCCGAGCCACGTCAACCCGGATCTCGTCACGCCGCCCATCGCTTCGGGCTCAAAGGCGAACGTTTCCTGACCACGTAGTTCTGCGCCACGGTAGTTCTGCGCCACGGTAGTTCTGCGCCACGGTAGTTCTGCGCCACGGTAGTTCTGCGCCACGGTAGTTCTGCGACACCGCAGTTCCGCGACACCGCAGATCCAGGCACCACGACGCGCCCTGTGAGCGCGTGACGCGTCAAGGCGGCCGTTCAACCGTCCTCGCGACGACCCCGCACAAAGTACGCGATGGGTCCGATCCAGTTCACCGCGATCACGGCCGCCCAGAGGGGTCTCGGTCCGTTGATTTGTGCCGCGGGACGCTTGGCAAGGTCTGCCCACGCCGCTGCGGCCAGTGCGACCTGCACCGAGCCGGCGACAACGACAGCGATCTTCCGCCCCACGCTGAGGTTCTTGAACGTCAGATCTTTTTTCATCGCGGCTCTCCTCTTCGACTGTGACGGAAACTTCGTCGCTCCAGCTTGACGGCATCCGTTCGCCGACACAATCGAGCGCACAAAAAACCCCGACCATGTGTCATGATCGGGGCTATCTGGTGCACCCCCCGGGACTTGAACCCGGAACCCACTGATTAAGAGTCAGTTGCTCTGCCAATTGAGCTAGAGGTGCGTTTCTCGTTCGAAACTCGCGCTTCGAACCGTGGAAAACAATAGCATGCGTTGAGCCCCCCGAGCGAATCGAGGGCGCCTCAGCATTTCGGCCGCCGGTATCGTAGGTGCCATGACCACTCCCCCGGCTCCGTCCCTCGCGGACGACCTCTCCCTGGCTCTTCGACTGGCGGATGCCGCCGACGCCATCTCCCTCGCACGTTTCCGTTCCGCCAACCTCGAGATTTCGACGAAACCGGATGCCACGCACGTGACGGATGCCGACCTGGCGGTCGAGCGAGCCCTCCGTGACATCCTGGCGGCCGAACGCCCGGGCGATGGCATCCTCGGTGAGGAGTACGGTACAGCGGGCTCCACCGCGCGGCAGTGGATCCTCGACCCCATCGACGGCACAGCGAACTTTCTTCGCGGCGTGCCCAACTGGGCGACGCTCATCAGCCTCGCCGTCGATTCAGTGCCGGTGGTCGGCGTCGCGAGTGCCCCGGCGTTCCGGAAGCGCTGGTGGGCACATGCCGGCGGAGGGGCGTGGCTCGCCGAGGACGGCGCAGAACCCCGGCGGCTCTCCGTCTCCGGCGTCGAACGCCTCGAAGACGCGTCACTGAGCTTCCAGAGCATCACCCAGTGGGATGAGGCGGGCTATCTTGACCAGCTCGTCTCGCTGACCCGCCAGGTCTGGCGGGACCGGGCATACGGCGACATGTGGTCATACGGGCTGCTCGCTGAAGGACTCATCGACATCGTGGGCGAGTTCGGCGTCAAGGAGTACGACATCGCCCCGTTCGTGATCCTGATCCGCGAGGCGGGCGGTCGGTTCAGCGCCATCGACGGGGAGGACTCGATCGCCGCACGCAGTGCGCTCGCGACCAACGGCATACTGCACAACGAGGTCCTCCGCAACCTCGGACACTGAGCAGGCCGATTTGCACCGGCTGCCCCTACTATTCCTGTATGAGACCGCTCCCGAGTGAACCCGTTTACAGCACAGCCGTCGCAGTGGGCAAAACCATTTTCGGCGGGCTGGGGCTGAAGCGCATCGTCACCGGCGCCGAGAACATTCCGGCGACCGGGGGCGCGATTCTCGCGATCACCCACTTCGGGTACATGGATTTCGCACTCACCGAGTGGATGGTGTGGGATCGCACCCGGAGACGCGTCCGCTTCATGGCGAAGAAGGGCGCTTTCGATAAGCCCGTGGTCGGCTGGCTGCTGCGGGGCATGAAACACATCTCGGTCGACATGTCCGCGGGCGCCGAGGCGTACTCCAAGGCAATCGTCGCGCTGGAGGCCGGCGAGATGATCGGCGTGTTTCCCGAGGCCGGTGTCAACACTTCGTTCACCGTGCGCGAGTTGAAGACGGGCACGGTCCGCATGGCCGCCGAGGCCGGGGTGCCCGTCATTCCCATCGCCGTCTGGGGTGGCCACCGCCTTCTCACCAAGGGCAGGAAGCCGACGCTTCGCGAAGCGTTCCGCACCCCGATCAGATATACCGTCGGTAAACCCATCCAGATGGATGCCACGTCCGACGTCCGCGAAAGCACGCTGGCGCTTCGGGTAACCATGCAGGCTCTGCTCGACGAGGCTCAGGCCTCATACCCGGTCGACGGCAAGGGGGCGTGGTGGCAGCCCGCCCACCTGGGCGGAACCGCACCCACCCCCGAAGAGGCCGCGATCGCCGAAGCCGAACGCCAGAAACGCAAGGCAGCCGAAGCCGCGCGGAAGTGATGTCGGCGAGGCGACTGGGGCAGGCGGCACTCTGGGCGCTGGGCGCCCTCGCGCTTGCCGTCGTGATCGGAGCGGTGTGGCTCCACCAGGTGATGGCCGGGGACCGCGATGCGGCGCTCAACGCGTGGCAGAACGACTCGATCGAGATCACCGACACTGAAACGGGCATCGTCATGGAGCCGACGGCGGGGGCGACGTCCACAGGACTGGTCTTCGTGCCTGGCGCGAAGGTCGATCCGTACGCGTACCTCTACAAGCTGTCGGGAATCGTCGAGAACGGCACCACCGTCGTGATCACGAAACCGACCCTCAACCTTGCCTTTGCCGACCTCAGGCCCCTCGACGCATTCACCGCCACTGCCCCCGGAATCGATGAGTGGTTCGTCGGAGGACACTCCCTCGGCGGGGTCAAGGCGTGCCAGTACGCATCCGACCCTTTCGTCGCGGGTCTCGTACTGTTCGGCAGTTACTGTGCGACCGACCTGTCAGGCACGGGCATCCCGGTTCTCAGCTTCGTGGCACAAAACGACGGACTCAGCACACCGCAGAAAATCGAGGATGCCGCTGGCTTGCTCCCCGCGGACACCGTCACCGTGGTACTCCCCGGTGCGAACCACGCGGACTTCGGCGACTACGGTGTTCAGCCGGGCGACGGAGAGTCAGCTGTCGACGACGCCGACGTCAGGCAGGTCATCACCGAAGAGTTCCAGGCCTGGCGGGACGCGCAGGGCCTCTGACGCCCAGTACCTCGGACGCCCAGTGCCTCTGACAGCCAGCGCGAGAACCGTCAGCGCCGAACGGATGCCAGCCGGCCCGGTCCGAAGAACACCGGCGGCGCCCAATAGTGCACCGGCTCGGGCGCAGCGGCATCGATAACCGCAGTGGCGTACCCGAACTTCCAGAGCCGGTTGAACAGGAAGACCGTCACCTCCGTCGGGCCGTCCTCTGACAGCTGCCAGGTCCCCGTTCCCCACTGCGCCGGCTGCCCCCGCCCGTTGAACACCACGGTCGGCTTCGGAAACAAGCCCATCCTGGGCTTGTGGAGCGTGAGTTCAAGTCGTCGGGTCTCGGCCATCCTCCCAGCTAACCACGAATGCCTCGCCGGCGATTCGGGTGCACAAAAAAGGGCCACCGGACGGCGGCCCTTTTGTGTTCAACAACGCGTGATAGCAACCCGGAAGTGGAGATGCGGGGAATTGAACCCCGGTCCACTGCTGTGGTCGTGTGCCTTCTACGGGTGTATCCAGTGAAGACGTTCTACTCGGCTCCGGAATTTGCCACTGGCACCTACTCCGACAAGCCCAGCCTCAGTTTGAGTCCCTCTACGCCCTGAGACGAAACGTAGAAGCAATCTCTCTAAATGGCGCCAGGATCCGGGTAGAGAGCATTCCCGGTCTGACGGACTTCTTTAGTGCGCTCGCTTAGGCAGCGAGGGCGAAGTCAGTGCGCTTTGAATTGGCACTTATTGTTTTCCAGAGATCGTTCACGAGATAACCCTGGATCCTCGACCCGCTTCTCACAGTTGCGCAGGCAGTGTCGAAACCGATCATCCCCATGCGAATCGTGTGCAAGCCCTGCGTGCAGGACGAGCCTCGAAGTGAATCACTATCACGCGCTGTTGAATTTTGAAACCGGGTGACCCGGCGCTTGCTGCATCTTCCGATGCAGCTCTCCAGTATACCTCGCGAACGAGCAGGCCGGAAATGATGCTGCCTTGTATTCTCGCAGCATGAGCTCAGAAGCGCACGACACCGCAGGCCCGACAGTGATCGCCGTTCGAGGGGAGGCCTTTGTTGAGGTACCACCGGAACGCGCCAGGGTGAACATCGTGATCGAGGTGGACGGAGCGGACAAAACGGATGTCGAGCGGCGGGCGGCCGCCGCACGAATCGGGTGCATCGATGCTGCGCGGTCTGGCCATGACCCGGCACGTGGGCCGATCGCAGACTGGACTGCCGACCAGCTGCAGGTCTGGAGTTCACGGCCGTGGAACGCCGATGGCGTCCAGCTCCCGCTGGTGTTCCATTCGCGATCCACCGTGTCCGCCACGTTCTCCGACCTCGAGTCCGTCGGCCCCTGGGTCGATGCTGCAACCCACGACGACGCGGTCGCTCTCGCGGGAATCGACTGGAGCATCACCGACAGCACCCGGCGGGAACTCACGGAGGGATGCCAGCGGGACGCCGTCCAGAACGCCGTGTCAAAGGCATCCGTTTATGCCTCGACCCTCGGACTCGGGCATGTTCGTCCGACCGAGATCGCGGAACCCGTGGTGCTGGGCACCCCGGGCGCAGAGTACGGCGCCGTGAGCAGGATGGCGTTTACGTCTGCCCCGGCGACTCCGACCGGGTTCACACCCGAACCGATCCGTATCGGAGCAGAGGTCAACGCCAGGTTTGAAGCGCGACCGGCGGATTAACCCTGCTCGACGAGAGCGTCGTGCAGCCGGCCGAGTTCACTGAGCGTGAACCCCGCACCGAGCAGATACTGGCGAACCGAGCCGTGCTCGGCCTCGAGCTCATCCAGTACCTCGTCAAGCACCTCTCCCGGGCTTCCGCCCATGAGAACACGGAGCTCCGGCGTCTCCGTGCCGCCGTGCTCAACGATGATCGAGATCATGTTCTCGAGCCACTCGCCGCTCAGGTTTTCTTCCGATCGGGCGTAGTCCTCGACCACGAGACGCCGGTCGACACCGACAGCGACGAGAGCGAGTGCGACGACGACGCCCGTGCGGTCCTTGCCCGCAGTGCAGTGGATGAGAACCGGATGCTCCTCCATCGCCAGTAGCTCGCGGAGGGCCTGGGCTACAACACCCGAGTGCTGGGTGAGAATCCGACGGTAGAGCGTGGCCAGGCTCACGGCAGCTTCGCCCTGCGAGGCACCGGAGCCCTCGAACAGCGGCAGATGCACCCTGCGGACATCGAGCCCGTCGAGGTCGTCCGGCATGACCCTGACCTCGAAGTCGTCGCGTAGATCGATGACCACGCCGACACCGAGATCGCGAATGTCCTGTTTGCCGTCGTCACCGAGCCGGTAGAGGCCGTCGGAGCGAAGCAGTCGACCGTATTTCACCCGGCCGTCGAGGGTCGGATACCCGCCGACGTCGCGAAAGTTGTAGGTGCCGTTCACCGTCAACTTCGGCGCAATTCTCACTACTCCCCCAGGTGGTTCTTTGCCGCGATCGCGCGAGCAGCTTCGCGCGTCGCTTCGCGCTCGCGCAGCGTCTGGCGCTTGTCGTATTCCTTCTTACCCTTGGCGATGGCGATTTCGACCTTGGCCTTGCCGTCGCTGAAGTACAGCTTGAGCGGGATGATCGTGTATCCGCCCGGCGCCACCTTGTGGCTGATCTTCAGGATCTGCGCCTTGTGCAGCAGCAGCTTTCGCTTGCGCCGCGGCGGGTGGTTGTTCCAGGTGCCACCGGTGTACTCGGGGATATGCACGGCGTCGAGCCAGGCTTCTCCGCCCTCGATGAAGGCGTAGCCGTCGACGAGCGACGCGCGCCCCGCACGGAGCGACTTCACCTCGGTACCGGTGAGAACCATTCCGGCTTCAAAGGTGTCTTCGATGATGTAGTCGTGGCGCGCCTTGCGATTGGTGGCCACAACGTTTTGACCACGTTCCCTGGGCACGAGCTACTCCGTTGTTTGGTGTGGGCGGATGCTGTCCGCCTGCGTGAAAGCGCCGGGCGCGTTGCCCGGCAGCCCATCAGTCTAACAACACGGTCTGGCCGTGCGCGCTAGATCTTCAGATACCGCTTGATCGCGAAGTTGGCCGAGAGGGCCGCGAGCACCATTCCGACGATAAGCAACAGGGGCACAACAACGATGGCATCAGCGATACCGACGAAGTTGACGAACGGCATCATGGGCGCGAGGTAGCCATCGATGAAGAAGTACACGATGGCGATGACCGCTCCCCCGGCCAGCACCGAACCGATCACCGCGGAGAAAACACCCTCGAGAATGAACGGGGTCTGGATGAACCGGTTCGATGCGCCAACGAGGCGCATAATCCCGATCTCCTTGCGGCGGGAGTATGCGGAGAGCCTGATCGTGGTGGCGATGAGCAACACAGCCGCGACGAGCATGAGCGCCGCGATACCGATCGCCGTGTAACTGGCGACGTTGAGCACCCGGAAGATGGCGTCGAGGTACTGCCGCTGGTCGGTCACTTCCTCAACGCCGGGGGTCCCGGAGAACGCTTCGACGAGCACCTCGGACTGCGACGGGTCCTTGAGGTTGACCCAGTAGGTCTCGTTGAGTTGCTCGGGCGAGACGAGCTGTGCCAGCTGGTTGCCCTCGAACTGCTTCTGGAAGTTGTCGTAGGCCTGCTGGTGGTCTTCGAAGTAGTTCTTGTCGATGAACGGAGAGAGGGTTTCCGACTCGAGCTGGCCGAGCACCCCCGCCTTCTGGTCGTCGTTCGCCGCGCCTGCCGTGCAGGTCTCGGCCTGCGAATCGGCGGTGCAGAGATAGATGGCGACCTGCGCCCTGTCGTACCAGTAGTTCTTCATCTGGCCGATCTGCATCTGCAGCAGCACGGCGGTGCCCACGAAGGTGAGCGAGATGAAAGTGACGAGGATGACGGAGATCACCATCGAGACGTTGCGGCGGAGGCCGGTTGTCGCCTCCTGCCAGATCAGCGAGAGCCTCATTTGACCGGACCCACGTTCTGCTCGTCGCCCGTCTCCGGGTCGACGGTACCCCGGAGTCCCAGCCGTTCCGCGAGGGAGAGGTGCTCGGTGAGGTCGCTCGTCGTGTCCTGGCGTGGCAATGCGATGGCGCCTGTCGCGTTCGACGCCGACCCGGCGTCGGCGCTGTCACTGGCCGGCGCGGTACGGGTTGGAGCTGGGCCGGTCGCGCCGGCATCCGGTGTTGAAATCAAAATCTGGTGGGCTTTCGTTTCTGCGTCGGCCTCGGCAGCGGCTTCGCGCACTTCCTGGCGGGCGTTCTTGGCCGACTGTCCCTTGGCTACGGCCGGCCTGAGCTCCGGCACGACCCCTGTCGTGCCGTACCCGCCCTCACGTTCGTCGCGGACGATGACGCCGTCGACGAGTTCGATCACGCGGCGCTGCATCTTGTCGACGATTCCCGCCTCGTGCGTTGCCATGAGCACCGTCGTTCCACCGGCGTTGATGCGCTCGAGAATCTGCATGATGCCGGCACTCGTTGCCGGGTCGAGGTTTCCGGTCGGCTCATCGGCGAGCAGGATCTGCGGCTTGTTGACGACAGCACGCGCGATCGCCACGCGCTGCTGCTCACCACCGGAGAGTTCGTGCGGCAGCCGGTCAGCCTTGGTCTCGAGCCCGACCATCTTGAGCACGTCGGGGACAGCTTCCTGCACGTAACCACGAGACTTGCCGATCACCTGAAGCGTGAACGCGACGTTCTGGAACACGGTCTTGTTCGGCAGCAGGCGGAAGTCCTGGAAGACAACGCCGAGGTTGCGCCGGAAGTACGGGATTTTCCGGCTTGAAATCGACCCCAGGTCGTTGCCGAGGACAAAGATCGACCCGGCCGTCGGCTTCTCCTCCTTGAGGATCAGCCTCAGACAGCTCGACTTTCCTGAACCCGATGCGCCGACGAGGAAGACGAATTCCCCCCTCGCGATCTCGAGGTCCATGCTGTCGATTGCCGGACGCTTGGTACCGGAGTATTTCTTCGTAACGTTCTCAAACCGAATCATGACCTCTTGAGCCTAGGCAGCGATCCGGGCATTGCCGGCATGACACGCCTGCCGGGCATGACTCGGCCCTGTGGCCGGTCCGGCTAGCTGTCGACGGGCTGCTTACGCCAGCGGATGCCGGCGGCGATGAAACCGTCGAGGTCACCGTCGAAGACGTTCTGCGGATTGTTGACCTCGAAGTCCGTGCGCAGGTCCTTGACCATCTGGTACGGCGCGAGGACGTACGAACGCATCTGGTCGCCCCAGCTCGCCGTGATGTTGCCGGCGAGTTCCTTCTTCTTCGCGTTCTCCTGTTCGCGCTGCACGAGGAGAAGGCGCGACTTGAGCACCCGCATGGCCGCGGCGCGGTTCTGGATCTGGCTCTTCTCGTTCTGGCAGCTGACGACGATGCCGGTCGGCAGGTGGGTGATGCGCACAGCGGAGTCCGTGGTGTTGACGGACTGGCCGCCGGGTCCGGACGATCGGAACACGTCGACGCGGATGTCGTTGTCGGGGATGTCGACCTCTTCGGTCTCGGCCATCAGCGGAACGACTTCGACGGCAGCGAAGCTGGTCTGGCGCTTGCCCGCAGAGTTGAACGGGCTCATCCGCACGAGCCGGTGTGTTCCCGCTTCGACGCTCAGCGTTCCGAACGCGTACGGTGCGTCGATCTCGAACGTCGCGCTCTTGATTCCCGCTTCTTCGGCGTAGCTCGTGTCGAGCACCGTCGCCTTGTACTTGTGCTGCTCAGCCCAGCGCAGGTACATCCGGAACAGCATGTCGGCGAAGTCGGCGGCGTCGACCCCACCGGCTCCGGCGCGGATGGTCACAACGGCGGGCAGCGGGTCGTACTCACCGTTGAGCAGCGTCTGCACCTCCAGGCTGCCAATCTGCTTCTGCAGGTCGGCGAGTTCGGTGCGTGCCTCGGCAGCGGAGTCCTCGTCACCCTCTGCGTTGGCCAGTTCGATGAGCACCTCGAGGTCGTCGAGCTGCTGCTCGATGGCGACGATCCTGGCGAGCTCGGACTGGCGGTGGCTGAGCGCGCTGGTGATCTCCTGCGCCTTCTCGGTGTCGTCCCACAGGTCGGGAACTCCGGCCTGCGCGCTGAGGTCAGCGATTTCGGCGCGCAATCCGTCGAGGTCGACGACCTCACGGATGTCGTTGAAGGTCGCGCGGATGGAGGCGATTTGGGCACTCAGGTCTAGATCTAACATGTCAAGCCCAGCCTACCTTCGGCACGGCATCCGTTCGCGGGCATACACTGAAAAGTGATGACAGAGAAGAAGACCGCCGAGTTCTCGTTCCGCGGTGTCGCTGTCGTCGTCTTCCTCCCCACCCTGCTGTTTTCGATCGGTGAGGGCGCGCTGATCCCGCTGATTCCCGCGGCGGCAACCAATCTGGGCGCGAGCCTCGCGATAGCCGGTGTGATCTCGGGCATGGTGATGATCGGTGAACTCGTCGGTGACATTCCGAGTGGCTGGCTCGTTCACAAGATCGGCGAACGCGTTGCCATGATCGGCGCGGCCGCCATCTCGGTGCTCGCTGTCCTCGGAGCTGTCCTCGCGCCGAACGCTTGGATCCTTGCGGCATCCATCTTCGTCCTCGGGCTTTCCACCGCGGTGTTCGCCCTTGCCCGACATGCTTTCATGACCAGCTATGTCCCGATCCAGTACCGGGCTCGGGCCCTGTCTACCCTCGGCGGTGTCTTCAGGGCCGGTCTCTTCATCGGCCCCCTTCTCGCTGCACCCGTGATTCACTTCACCGGCGGCACACAGGGCGCATTCTGGATCATGGTGATCTCGTGCCTCGCCGCCGTCGTGATCCTCATCCTGCTTCCCGACCCCGAGTCGATGTTCGGTCACGCCCGCCGCTCCCCCGAGGTCGACGGGGTCGACGAGACCGTGGCTGATGAGACGGCCGAACCGCAGAATCCTGGCTTGTTCCACACCATCTGGACCTTCCGCGGGGTTCTGCTCCGCATGGGATCCGGTGCCGCCATGATCTCAGCGATGCGTGCCGCCCGCACGGTCATTCTTCCGCTGTGGGCGGTGAGCCTCGGGGTGAGCGAAGTGAACACCGCGCTCATCATCGGCATCGCCGGCGCCGTGGATTTCGCGTTGTTCTATGCGAGCGGGCAGATCATGGACCGGTTCGGCCGCATGTTCAGCGCCATTCCCTCGATGACCGGACTCGGCCTGGGGATGCTCGTACTGGCGGTCACCCACGACGCACCGCACGCCGTGGCGTGGTTCATCGCTGCGGCCGGCATCCTGTCCGTTGCGAACGGCATCGGCAGCGGCATCCTCATGACGCTCGGCGCTGACCTGGCCCCCGTCGGCCGACCCGCGCCGTTCCTCGGTGCCTGGCGCTTCACGGGCGACGTCGGCGCGGCCGCCGCGCCGCTCGTGGTCGGCGGACTCACCGCCGCGGTCTCTCTGTCATTCGCGTCCGGCCTGATCGGGGTGGTCGGCATCCTGGGCGCGGTCCGGCTGGCGAGGATCATGCCTCGGTACCTCAAGCCACGCCCTGGACGCCGACTCCCCTGACCTCAGCGGAGCGAGTCGGCCTGGATGCTGCTCACGAGGAAGACCGCGAGCAGGCCGACCACGGCGATCCCCACGAAGAGTGACGCCATCATGGCGAGCCGTGCGCGCCCGGCTCCGATGCGGAATCGCGCGAGCACGAGGCCGAGAAACAACAGGACGACGAGTGCGATGCCCACTCCGGCGATCATCGCGTTGAGCGCGAGCATCGGTACGAGCACGGCGATGACGACAGCGCTCATGATCGCGCCGGTCACAATCCAGATGGCACCGGTTGAGGTTCGAAGAGCGGGCTGGTTGCGGACCCGCGTCGGGTCGTCCTCCGGTCGGTTACGTGGATCTGTCACTGTGAGTCCGCGTCCCGCCACGTGTCGTTTTCGAGATGCGAACCGGCCTGCGGCCCCATCTGCAGCATGCCGCCGTCGACAACCCAGGACGCGCCGGTGACATAGGCGGATGCCGGAGACGCGAGGAAAGCGATGACCGAAGCGACCTCACGCGCGTCGCCTGGCCGGCCGAGTGGAATGCCCGGACGGGAGGTACCCCGTGGGTCCTCGTCGGTTTGTCCGGTCATCGGTGTCGCGATCTCACCCGGAGCGACAGCGTTGGCCGTAATGCCGTACTGCCCCAGCTCGAGCGCAACAGTCTTGATCAACCCGCCGAGCCCATGCTTCGCTGCGTCGTACGCGGCGGAACCGACACGCGGCTGGTGTTCGTGCACGCTCGTCACACCGATGATCCGGCCACCGTTGCCAGCGGCGACCATCCGCCGCGCTGCACGCTGGATGCAGACGAACGCTCCGTCGAGGTCGGCGGCCATGGTGTGCCTCCAGTCTTCGAGCGGCATCTCCAGGAACGGTCCGTTGTCGCCTGTGCCGGCGTTGTTCACGAACACGTCGAGTCCGCCGAGTTTGTCGGCGAGCGCGTCGACGGCGTCGCCGACTCCATCAAGGTCGGTGGTGTCCAACCGGGCCGTGACGGCCTCGCGTCCGAGGCTCCGAACCTCGCGGGCGGTCTCCTCCGCGCCTTCTTCGTCGCTGTGCCAGGTGACTCCCACGTCCATCCCTGCTTCGGCGAGCGCGACGGCGGTCGCCCGGCCAATCCCTGAGTCTGCTCCTGTAACAATCGCGAATCGTGGCTCAAAGCCCATGAACTGCTCCTTCGGTCAGGCACGCGAGGTGTGCGTGGTCGACTTCTACGCAACACCGGCCGCGCTCCCCGCTCAACCCCTTGACACGCCTTTGACCCGACTCGCCGCAGCGGGCAGGTTGCCGCCGGGAGGAAAGACGTAGGGTCAAGGCCCTATAGACAGCCCGACCCCCGGATCCTCCTCCCGAAACACCGCGCAGCGCGCCCCCGCACTAGTCGCGGTTTCGGGAGGAAAGACGTGGGGTCCGGGCGCCATAGGCACCCCGACCCCCGGATCCTCCTCCCGAAACCACCCCGCGGGGCTCAGCGGAACACGCTCCGCGCCAGACTGGTGACACCAAACCGAATGCCGCCACGCACTACCCCGGCACCACCCACAGCATCTGGCTGACAACGCCTGCGGTCCGGGTCAGGCAAGGCTCAGCGCTCCGGGACGAAAATCGTGGGCCGGCGCGCCCCCGCACTAGTCGCGGTTTCGGGAGGAAGGACGTGGGGTCCGGGCCCTATAGACAGCCCGACCCCCGGATCCTCCTCCCGAAACACCGCGCAGGGTTCAGTGGAACGCGCTCCGCGCCACACGGGTGACACCAACGCGGATGCCGCCGCGCACTACCCCGGCACCACCCACAGCATCTGGCTGACAACGCCTGCGGGGTGACTATCCGCAGCGGGCAGGTTGCCGCCGGGAGGAAAGACGTGGGGTCCGGGCGTCATAGGCACCTCGACCCCCGGATCCTCCTCCCGAAACCACCCCGCGGGGCTCAGCGGAACACGCTCCGCGCCACACGGGTGACACCAACGCGGATGCCGCCACCACGCACCACCCCGGCACCACCCGCAGCATCTGGCTGACAACGCCTGCGGTCCGGGTCAAGCAAGGCTCAGCGCTCCGGGAGGAAAATCGTGGGCCAGCGCGCCCCCGCACTAGTCGCGGTTTCGGGAGGAAGGACGTGGGGTCCGGGCCCTATAGGCACCCCGGCCCCCGGATCCTCCTCCCGAAACCACGTGAGAAGCTTCCCGGAACACGCCCCGTGCCACACGGGTGACACCAAACCGAATGCTGCCACGCACTACCCCGGCACCACCCACAGCATCTGGCTGACAACGTCTGCGGTCCGGGTGCAGTGCTTCGGGAGGAAAGACGTGGGGTCCGGGCGCCATAGGCAGCCCGACCCCCGGATCCTCCTCCCGAAACACCCGCGCAGGGATCAGCGGAACACGCTCCGCGCCACACTGGTGACGTCGAGACGGATGCCGTCGGGCACGAACGCGGTCAGAACCGGCGGTCGCCAGTACGACGAGAGCGTCACAGTTGCGCTCTTGCCGTCAACGCTCGCGGCCCGCTCCAGCCGCAGGTCCTCGAACCGCCCGTTCGGGTGCTCGTGGAGGAACTCTTCCACCGCGGCCTCGACATCACGGGACGACAGCTCGACGCGTGGCACCCCATCCGAGACTGACACCGTCGCAAGATCGAATGCCTCGGCACCGACGAGGGCGGCGGAGTCCGCCAGGCTGAACAGCCGTTTACGCTCCAGATAGAGCGACGTGGCCGCCGTCACCACAAGGATCAGGATGAGCGCGAGCATCCCGTAGAAGATCACCAGGATCAGTGTTGAGCCCCGCTCCTCCTCGCCGATGCGTCGATGGAGCGGGATCATTGCCCGGTCCAGAACCGTGACACCCGCTGGGTCGCGGACGACTCGACGGGAACGCTTGCCGCCGTTGACAGATCGAGCACGTCGGGCACGAGCGGGAGCGGGATCGTCGCGCGGACGGTGACCGTCACGGTCGCGTTGCGGGCAGGACAGGCAGGAGCGCCGGTGCATTGCACCGCGACGGTGGCGGTGGACGCGTCGACTCCGTAGTCAGACAGGCCGAATTCAACGGCGCGCCCTGCCCGAATCGCGGCCTCTTCCGAGTTCGGTGCCTGCACGTACACCCGGGCTGCCTGTCGAGCGGCGCCCTCCACCGCGAGGGTCCCCGCCTGGAGCGCGGCGAGCGCAAGGACGAGGTACACGAGCGGGACCAGAAGAATAAGACCGGCGGTGATGAATTCGAGAGATGCTGTCCCTGTCTCGGCCCCGAGCATCCGGCACCAGCGCCTACGGGGATTCGTCAAGGGTTTCCACGGCAGCATGCGCGGTCACCTCCAACCCGCTGCCCAGACCGAGCAGACCAATCACCGGCAGTGTCGTCACCACGCGCACCTCGGCGCTCGGGTGACCACGGTAGGTGCCATAGCTCGCGGTCACGTCACCCGCATAATCCGGACCGACCGCCGCCGCGATCAGTTGCCGAGTTCTTTGGACCCCCTCGGCGAGGCCATTGTCGGCGAGCGCCGCGAATCGCGCCCCCTCGGCCGCGGCATCGGTAACCGTGTTGCGGACGTGCAGCGCGAGGCCGAGTTGCATCACCGAAACGGTCAGCAGCGTCAACAGAACCGTGACCAGTGTGAACTCAACGACGGCGGAACCCTCGTCGCTTCGCCAGTCAGGCCCCCTGGTCACGTCACAGCCCGGAGACCTTGCTGATCGCCTGCTCGAAGATCTGGCTCAGGGCAGGCCCGGCGAGTCCCCAGATGACGATCACCAGGCCGGCCGTCATCAGGGTGAATAGGCCCTGATCTCACCTACTCGCGAGGGTGGACAACGACCCGCGATTTCGGGCGACCGGGCCACACCTCGATGCCAGTAATCAGGGCGCGCAAAATCTCGCGCCGCTCTGTAAC
>NZ_JCAIUC010000004.1:0-534818 GCF_059445325.1 Mycetocola sp. Y791
TAAGACTCTTTGCGCCGATGGTACTGCAGGGGGGACCCTGTGGGAGAGTAGGACACCGCCGGACTTAACTTAGAAGAGCCCACCCCTCGGGGTGGGCTCTTCGTCTTTAACCCACCATCTTTATAACCCACCTCCGACGACACACAACGAGCCCGCCCACCAGCGGGCTCTTCGTATTTAACCGACAGAACACGGCCTTCGGGAGCCGGGGATCTCCGCCCGTCGCTTGAGGGTGACGCGGAGTGGCTCGTAGGCTGGAGGGGCGACACTGGGAAGGGGATCCATGCGCGAGCTGAGCGAGATCGACATCCGTACGTCCTTCATGAATTGCTCGAAGGGCGAGGCGTTTCGCATCATGGTCCCTGTCGGGTTGGAACACCTCGACTGGGAGCGCCGCGACTACCTGGGCTGGCAGGACCCCAAGGCCCCGCAGCGCGCGTACCTCGTGACCTGGCGCGGTGATGAGCCCGTTGGCATCGTGCTTCGCCGCGCCGACCCGGTGGCCTCCCGGGCCCGTTTCCAGATGTGCTCGCTCTGCCAGACGCCTCAGCCGGCCGACAACGTCGCCCTGTTTGTCGCTCCGCGCTCGGGCGACGCAGGCCGGAACGGAAACACGATAGGCACCTATCTCTGTGCTGGCCTGAACTGCTCAGCGCACGTCCGGGTCGAGCCACCGGTATCCGAGATCCAGCCCGATCCATCGGCAGTCGTCGCCTCGAAGATCGAGGGGCTGCTGAGCCGACTGGACGGGTTCCTCGCGAAGGTCGACAGCGTCTGACCCAGTCTCAGGACTGGCAGCGGGGGCACCAGTAGGTGTCGCGCAGACTCAGTTCGTCCTGGCCGAGTTTGCCCGCTCGGATACGGGTGCCGCATCGCAAGCATGCTTTGCCGGCGCGGCCGTAGACCCAGACCTTGCGGCCGGGACGGGTGTCTCCCGTCGTGGTTCGTTCGACGCGATCCCTGTTGGCGAGAATGAGCCGGGACGAGAGGGCGACCATCGCCGGAACATCCGTCTCGCCGATGGGGCGGCTGGGCAGAATTCCGCGGAGGAAGCACAGTTCGTTCGCGAAGACGTTTCCGAGGCCCGCGAGGTTCCGCTGGTCGAGGAGTGCGACTGCGGCCGGTACCTCGGGTGCAGCCGTGAGGCGCGCGATTGCGTCGTCCGAATTCCAGTCGGCGCCAAGGAGGTCGGGGCCGAGGTAACCGACGACGGTCTCCTCCTCTGCCCGGGGAACGAGCTCGACTACGCCCAGGTCGAAGCCGACACTCACCCAGTCGGCTGTCGTGACGACCGCGCGTGCCTGGAACGCCGGGCGCTTCCACGGTGAGCCCGGGCGGTACAGGTGCCACGACCCCTCCATTTTGAGGTGGCTGTGCAGGGTGAAGTCGCCGACCCGGTGGAGCAGGTGTTTGCCGCGGCTGGCGACGCCCTCGATGCGTTCACCGGTGAGGTCGGATGTCGCAAAGGCCGGGACCCGGATGTCCCAACCGGTCACGGTCGCGCCCTGCAAAGCCTGATTGAGATGGAAGGCTTCGCGGTAGACGGTGTCACCCTCAGGCATGTCGCATCCGGAGGCCCCGTGGCGTCTCGCTGAAGCCAGCCTCGCGCAGCGCGGCAGCGACGGGCGTGCCGAGGAGGAACTCACCGTTCACCTTCTCGATGGCGAGCTTGTCGATCGCGCCGCGCTTCACCAGGGTTCCGACGGATGTCGCCGCCACGGTGAGTGTGTCCTGGTCGTCAGAGAACGCGAGAAGAGTCTTGCCGCCACGCTCGAAGTACAGGACGAGCTCACCATCGACGAGCGTGACCAGCCCGCCCGCTTTCCTGCCCGGCCTGTGCTTGGTGCCGCTCGTCTCGAGCGCCGGCCATGGAAGTGCTGCGCCGTACGGGTTGGCGGGGTCACTCGCGGCGAGGGTGACGACCTCCGACGGTGCGCGCTTGTCGTCGTCGTCGGGCCGAGTGAAGGAGCGGAGGCGGTCGACCGTGCCCGCCAGGGAGAACTGCGCGGCTCCCAGTCCGTCGATGAAGTAACCACGCCGGGCGCGGCCGGAGTCCTCGAACCCGCTCAGCACACGGTAGGTCAGGGCGAATCCGCCCGGCACACCCTCGGCCATAACGGATCCCCGGGTCACGACGCCGTAGCGCTCGAGCAGTATCTCGGCGGTGGCCGCAGCGCGCACCGTGGAATCCTGCTCGGCGAGCGGCAGGATCGACCAGCGGCCGCCGAGGATCGGGGCGCCGACCCTGGTGGCCATCGTCGCGGGGCGGAGCGGCCGCCCGCGGTACATGCGTGACCTGGGCTGAGCACGGGTGGTCCGGTGTGCGCCCTTTCCGTGGCCGGTGAGTGTGCGAAGCGGCGCGAAGGTGTCGTTGGTGATCAGCCCAGCCCAGACCAGTTCCCACAGCGCGGTGACGAGCGACGCATCGTCGCGAGCACCGGTCGCCTCCGCCAGCTGGGGGAAGAAGTACGCGCCACCACCACCCAGGGCGAGGAGTACCTCGCGCTGGAGTTCGTCGGTGTCGGCGTCAGCCGGGATCGGCAGGGTAAGAGGCGCTGTCTCCGCGAGATGCAGGGTGACCCAGCCATCGTTTCCGGGGAGCGAGCCGGCGCCAGCCCAGACGACTTCACCCGTCGCAGTCAGCTCGTCGAGCATCGCCGGCGAATAGTCGGACACTCGTTGCGGCAACACGAGGGATTCCCACGCGGATGCCGGAAGGGAGACACCGGCGAGCTGGTCGATGACCGCGGCAACACCGTCGACGCCCCGGAGTCGGCTTCCGACCTGCTGCCAGACCGGGAGGAACCGGGCGAAAGCGGCCTGCTCGACCGGCTCGACCTCGTGCCGAAGAGCCGCCAGCGAACGCACACGGAGGCGACGGAGGACCTCGCTGTCGCACCACTCGGTGTTATCGCCGATCGCTTCCCTGCCCGTGGCGAGGAACTCACCGCGGACAACTCGGCGAGCGTCGGCAAGCCGGGTGAGGGTGTGCGCCGCGACGGCGCTGCCGAGCCCGAACCTGTCGGCCACCTGCTGGGTGGTGAACGGACCGTGGGTGCGTGCAAAACGGGCGACGAGGTCGCCGACGGGATCGGCCACCGGCTCGATGAACGCGAGCGGGACGCCGATGGGCAGGGGCACGCCGAGAGCATCGCGCAACCGTGCCGAATCCTCGATCGCCGCGAACCAGCTCTTGCCGGCGAACGAGACGGCAATGGCCCGTTTCGTGGCGGTGAGCGTGTCGAGGTGGGCGGCGGCAGCGTCGAGGCGTTCCGCGTCGATGGGCCCCGACGTGCAGTGTGTGTCAGCGGGTGCGGATGCCGGCGCGCCGTCAGCGGCGGCGGAGTCGTCTGCTGCGTCGGCAGAGTGGCCGTCGCCAGGGACGTCTCCGGTACCGGCAGCGTCTCCGATGCCGACCGGCTCCAGCCGCTCCGCGACCTCCTCGACGGTGAGTGGACCGAGCATCCGCAGCAGGTCGGCGACCCCCTCGAGGCCACGAGCCCGGCGGGACTCGGCCAGTCGCTGAAGCTCGGCTTCGGTGCGTGCGATGACGCCAGGGTCGAGCAGCTCGCGGAGCTCGACCTGTCCGAGCAGCTCGGCAAGCAAAGCGCTGTCGATCGTCAGCGCCGCTGCCTTGCGCTCGGCGATCGGGCTGTCGCCCTCGTACATGAAGGCACCGACGTAGCCGAAGAGGAGCGACTTTGCGAAGGGTGACGGCAGATCGGTGGTGGTTTCCACGATGCGGATGGCGCGGCCAGCGAGCTTTTTCGTGATGTCGAGGAGTGCGGGAAGGTCGTACGCGTCCTGAAGGCACTCCCTCACGGTTTCGAGGATGATCGGAAAGCTCGGGTACTTGCGCGCAACGTCGAGCAACTGCGCCGAGCGCTGGCGTTGTTGCCACAACGGTGCCCGTTTTCCGGGCGAGTAGTTGGGCAGCAACAGTGCGCGGGCCGCGCACTCGCGGAACCGTGACGCGAACAGCGCCGAGCCGCCGACCTGCTCGGTGACGAGCGCCTCGAGTTCGTCGGCGTCGAAGACGAACAGTTCGGCACCCGGTGGTTCTGCCTCGGTGTCGGGAATCCGCACGATGATGCCGTCATCGCTCGCGACCGACGCCCCGTCGAGGCCGAAGCGCTCCTGCACCCTCGCGCTCACCGCGAGGGCCCACGGCGCGTGAACTTGCATGCCGTATGGGGAATGAAGGATGACCCGCCAGTCACCGAGTTCGTCTCGCGTGCGTTCGACGACGAGCGTCTTGTCGGACGGGATGTGCCCGGTGGCCGTTCGCTGCTCGGTGAGGTACGCCACGAGGTTCGTTGCCGCGCGCGAATCGAGACCGGCGCCGCTCAGCCGTGCCGCGGCATCCGCTTCGCTCGCCCCGTCGATCTCACGGCGGAACGCGCCGACCGCTTCACCGAGTTCGGCTGGCCTGCCGAGGCTGTCGCCCTTCCAGAACGGGAGTCGGCCCGGCTGGCCGAACGCCGGCGTGACGAGCACACGATCGTGGGTGATCTCCTGGATCTTCCAGCTGGTGGCGCCGAGCGCGAAGACGTCGCCGACGCGGGACTCGTAGACCATCTCCTCGTCGAGTTCGCCGACGCGGGACCCCGGCGTCGCGTCGCTCGACACCATGTACACGGCGAAGAGTCCCCGGTCGGGGATGGTGCCTCCGCTTGTCACCGCGAGTCGCTGCGCACCGGGGCGACCGGTGAGCGTACCGGCGTCACGGTCCCAGACGATGCGCGGGCGCAGCTCCGCGAACTCGTCGCTGGGGTAGCGGCCCGCAAGCAGGTCGAGGGTTGCTTCGTAGGCAGACCTGGGCAGTCTCGAGAACGGGGCGCTGCGCTTCACCTGCTCGAACCATTCCTCGACACCGATGGGCTCAAGTGCTGTGGCGGCGACGGTTTGCTGGGCGAGGATGTCGAGTGGGTTGGTGGGGACGGCGAGCGATTCGATGCGGCCGGCGACCATGCGTTCGGCTGCCACGGCCGAGTTGACGAGATCGGATCGGTGCTTCGGGAACAGCACGCCGCGCGAGATCTCACCGACCTGGTGCCCGGCGCGGCCGACGCGCTGAAGACCGCTCGCGACCGAGGGCGGCGACTCGACCTGCACGACCAGGTCGACCTCACCCATGTCGATGCCGAGTTCGAGGCTCGAGGTGGCGACGACGCAGCGGAGTCGGCCCGATTTGAGGTCGTCCTCGATGAACGCGCGTTGTTCTTTGGACACGGACCCGTGGTGTGCCCGGGCGAGCTGTGGTGCATCGGGCGCGGAGCCCTGGGTCTGGCCGCTTCCGCCCATCAGGGTGGCCGGCGGGCGTGCAGGAGAGCCGACGGCAACGGCCGTGCCGACCGGTTGGGCTTCTTCGACGCGGGACTCAGGATTGAGCCGCTCTTCGTAGATCTCGTTGAATCGGGCGGTGAGCCGCTCCGCCAGTCGTCGCGAGTTCGCGAAGACGATGGTGGATCGGTGGTCGAGGATGCGGTCGACAATGGCTTCTTCGACGTGCGGCCAGATCGATCCGGTGCGTTCGCCGTCGAGTGCGCCAGAGGTCGAGCCCTCGGGAATGAACGGGGCGCCCGATGCGAGGTCGGTCATGTCGTCGACGGGGACGATGACGCTGAGGTCGAACCGTTTTGACGCGGGCGGCGCGACGATTTCGACCGGCGAGGAGCCGCCGAGGAAGCGAGCCACTTCTTCGCGCGGTCGAACCGTCGCCGACAGGCCGATGCGCTGTGCCGGTTTCTCGAGCAGTGCATCGAGGCGTTCGAGGGAGAGCGCGAGATGCGCGCCGCGCTTGGTCGCGGCAACGGCGTGGACTTCGTCGATGATCACCGTCTCGACCGAGCGGAGGGTGTCTCGCGCGGCCGACGTGAGCATGAGGAAGAGCGATTCAGGCGTCGTGATGAGGATGTCTGGCGGGTTCTTCGCGAGTGACCGGCGGTCGGCGGCGGGGGTGTCGCCGGAGCGGACACCGACCGAGATGTGGGGTGGCTCTGCGCCGAGGCGCAGCGCGGTCTGGGTGATGCCGGTGAGCGGTGCGCGGAGGTTGCGCTCGACGTCGACACCGAGCGCCTTGAGCGGAGAGATGTACAGGACGCGTGTACCTGTGTCGTCGGTCCGCGGCGTTGCCATCAGCCGGTCGAGTGACCACAGAAATGCCGACAGCGTCTTGCCAGACCCTGTCGGGGCTACGACGAGGGCGTGGGAACCGCGCGAGATGGCATCCCACGCACCGATCTGGGCGCCGGTGGGCTCGGCAAACGCCCCGCTGAACCACTCACGGGTGGCGGGGGAGAACCTGTCGAGGACATCTCGCACGTTTCCATCCTGCCTGACGCTACCGACAGCATCCGCCCCCGCAGGTTAAATGCCCGTCGGATTTACAACTGGCGTTCGATGAACGCGCGGATGTCGGCGAGTTCCTGCTGTGAGATCGAGTGGTCGAGTCCCTCGTAGATGCGCCCGGCGAGCTTGGAGTGTGTGGGCAGCCAGTCCACGGTTCGGGTGACGGCCGAGAGGGGGATGACCTGGTCGTGGGTACCGCGGCCCCAGAACACCGGGGGACGGCGCTCGGCGAGCACCGCGTCACCGGGGACGACGCCAGGGGGCACGTAGCCGGAGAGATTGACGGCGTAGGCGAAGCGCTCGGGAGCGTGCCTGAGCAGCTGCATCGCCATTGCTCCGCCCTGCGAGAATCCGAGCAGGCCGATCGTCGATGGCTGGTTCGGCAGGGAGTCAAGCCACTCGAGTACGGCCTCGGCGGCCAGGTCGACCCCGGACTCGTCCGGCTGGCCCGGCGAGTCGATCGGGTACCAGGAGAAGCCGTCGATGGGCCAGGGAGCGATGAGCGGTGCGCGAAGGGATGCGATCACCGGTTCGAGCGGCAGGTACGGCGCCAGTCCGAAAAGGTCGGCTTCGTTCGAGCCGTAGCCGTGCATCACGATCAAGAGGGACCTGTCGTCCTGATCCTCCCCGGTTGCCGACCAAAGGACGGCGTCGTGGTCAATCATGGGCTTTGTCATCCGGCGGTTCTCTCTCATTCGGGACTTCGGTCAAGCCTACAGAGGTGAACGCTGGTAAGAATGGATCATGAGCGTTCGCACTCCCGACCCCGACCAGCCGCAGGAACCGTCATCGAACCCGACCCCGGGCTGGCTCAGCGACGTTGAGCTTGCTGAGGTTCGTCAGCGGCTGCCGCTGCTGTACGTCGAGGCGGTGCCGGTTCGTGTCGACGGCCTCGGAATCGTCACCGAGGTGGGAGTGCTGCTCCGCGCGACGTCGACGGGGCAGATGACCCGCACGCTGGTCTCCGGGCGTGTGCTCTACGGCGAGACGCTGCGCGACGCGCTGTTCCGCCACCTCGAGAAAGACCTCGGACCCATGGCTTTCCCGCTGCTTCCAGCGTCGCCGACCCCGTTCCACGTGGCCGAATACTTCCCGATGCCGGGGATCTCCGCGTACACCGATGACAGGCAGCACGCGGTCGCCCTGGCCTACGTCGTTCCCGTCACCGGGACCTGCGACCCGCGTCAGGACGCACTCGAGATCACCTGGATGACCCCTGAGGAAGCGCAATCGGATGCCGTCAGCGACGAGATGGAAGGTGGACGTGGCACCCTGCTTCGGGTCGCGCTCGCCTCGGTGGGACAGCTGAGGTAGCGCTCGCGGCGCTCGAAGCGCTACCGGACGTAGCGGACTTCGTGGATCTCCTCGCCGAGGAATGGCTCCGTGTGCTCGGCGCCATCCGCGATGAACCCGTTCTTCTCGTAGAAGTGGCGCGCGTGGGTGTTCGCCGATGACACCCAGAGGTACGCGGGAGCGTCGCCGATCGCGGCGTCGAAGAGCTTCTGGCCGGTGCCCGTGCTTCGGAACTCGGCGAGCATGTTGATGAAGTACAGCTCCCGATGGCGGGGTGCGTCGGCGTCACGGGCGGGGCCTGAACCGGAGAACCCGATGATGTCTCCGTCCAGCACAGCGGCGAACTGAAGGTACTCGGGCCCCTGGTTCATCCAGTGGGTCCAGAGCTCGGCCATGCGGCGGGGGGAGAGGTGCTCGAGCGCTGCTTTCGAGATGATCTCGTCGTACTGCTCGTGCCAGCACTGTGCGTGGACTCGACCGAGTGACTCCGCGTCGACATCGCGGACGGGGCGGACAATAACGTCGCGGATCGGGGTGACGGTGGCTTCGCTGCTCATACCGTGACGATACCCTCTGGTCCCGCTGCCGTGAAATCGAGTGATGGCATCCCCTCGTTAGCGGCGCATCCGGGTGCCAGGAGGTCAGAAGTCGGCGAGGGCGGATGCCGGGGCAACCGAAAAAAGCCGGCCGGCCTGCGTTCCAGAAACCTGGAGCGCGGACCGGCCGGTATTGAGCGTTTGAAGTTAGCTTCCGCTAGAAACGCGGCGGTTCGTGCGCTGTCCACCGGAGGATGCGCCACCGGAGGATGCCGGGCGGGCGGAACGCTCGGGGCGAGCCTGGGCCGGGCGAGCCTGAGCCGGACGGCCCGATGCTGCACCCTCGTGGCGGCGACCCGTTGTTCCTGCCGACGACGTGGAGTAATCGCGTGAACCGGAGCCCGAACGTGACCGTCCAGCGCCCTGTCCACCCTGGCCGGCGCGCTTGCGCTGGGCGTTGGCGCCCTGTGAGCGTCCACCGCCCTGGGCCTGAACGACGCGGGGGAGCGGCTTGACGTACGCGGCGACCTCGCCGACGAGGGCTGTGACCTCGGGGCTCTTCGACGTGACGGCAACCGGGGTCACCTTGATCTCGGCCTTGCGGAGAAGAACGGCGAGGTCCTTCTTCTGGGTCGGGAGGCAGATGGTGACGACGTCACCGGCGCTGCCGGCACGGGCGGTACGGCCCGAACGGTGCAGGTATGCCTTGTGCTCCATGGGCGGGTCGACGTGGATGACGAGTTCGACGTCATCGACGTGCACGCCGCGAGCCGCGACATCCGTCGCCACGAGAACGCGGGCGGTTCCATCACTGAACGCAGCGAGGTTACGGTCACGCTGCGGCTGCGAGAGGTTACCGTGCAGGTCGACGGACGGGATGCCCGAGTCGGTGAGCTGCTTGGCGAGCTTCTTCGCGTGGTGCTTGGTGCGCATGAAGAGGATGCGGCGGCCGGTGCCCGATGCGAGGGTCTCGATGAGGTCCTTCTTGGCGTCGGGGCCGGAGACCTCGAACACGTGGTGGGTCATCGCGGAGACGTGGCTGGTGGCCTCGTCGACACTGTGCAGGACCTCGTTGTGCAGGAAGCGTCGGACGAGCTTGTCCACTCCGTTGTCGAGCGTTGCCGAGAAGAGCAGGCGCTGTCCGTTGGACGGCGTCTTGTCGAGGATGCGTGTGACAACCGGCAGGAAGCCGAGGTCGGCCATGTGGTCGGCCTCGTCGAGCACGGTGATCTCGACGGCGTCGAGGTTGACGAAGCCCTGCTTCATGAGGTCTTCGAGGCGACCGGGGCAGGCAACGACGATGTCGACGCCAGCCTTGAGCGCGGTGACCTGGCGGGTCTGGTTGACTCCGCCGAAGATGGTGGTGGTGTTGAGGCCGTACGCAGCGGCGAGCGGGGTGAGCACAGCCGAGATCTGGGTGGCGAGTTCACGGGTCGGTGCGAGCACGAGACCGAGGGGACGGCCCGGGCGGCGCTTTCCACCGGCGAGCTTGCCGCCGAGGCGTGCGGCCATCGGGATGCTGAACGCGAGGGTCTTACCCGAGCCGGTCTTTCCGCGACCGAGAACGTCGCGGCCACCGAGGGTATCGGGGAGCGTGTCGACCTGGATCGGGAAGGCGAGGGTCTTGCCGTCTGCGGCGAGAGCCGAGACGAGCGCGGCGGGGACGCCGAGTTCAGCGAAAGTGGTGTCCGGGACAGTTTCTGACAAAGTGGTGCCTTTCGGGGCAAAGCATCCCGTACGGATCTCGACAGGCGAAATCGCTGGAGCGGGAGCAAGTGGCGAAGGTGGCAGAGGCCACATCCGTTCGCCGTATGAAGAGTCATCGACCCGAGTTTCTCGGGGAGAGAGGAAGCGTTCTACGACGCAAGGGGCACGATTATGGGCCCGCAAGTTCCCTCAGTCTAGCGGATGCTCCGAGGTAACGTCTGGCAGGACGCCGTGAGCGCCTACTCCTGGCCGGCTTCTGTGTCGGTTTCTGTGTTGGTTTCTGTGCCGGTCGCTGCGTCCACCGGAGCGTCCGGCTGCACCGGTTCGAACGCCCAGTTCGGTGCCATCTGCGTGAGGCGCAGCCCGCGCCACTGCCACATCGTCCATAGCGGCATCCAGAGTGCGACGGCAGCGGGTCCCGTGATGTCGAGCCGGTCGCGGTAGAGGGTCTTGCCGGGCTGGCCAGGGGCCGGCGCGACGGCCATGCGGTGGTGCCAGCTGTCGAGAAGGGCGAGGGGGCCGCTCAGCGGTCGACCGTTGTCGACAAGAATCCGCACGCCGGGCATCCGCTTGAGATCGAAGTCAAGGTCGAGCAGCTGACGCCCGACGGACACGACGCCAACACCCTTCATGGTTACCTGCATCGCTCCGGGCTCCCAGAGCGTCGGCATTGGCGAGTCAGGGGCGAGGGTGAGCAGTGGCCCGTAGAGCTCCTGCAGCACGGTGGGCGAGCGCAGCGCTCGCCACGCGTCGTCGGGCTCGCAGTCGAGGATGAGCTTCAGTTGAACTCGCATATGCCCAGTATGGAGGTGTTTACGCGCCCGGACGCCGCGCGCGACCGGTGGAGTCGGCGGAATGCGCTAAACAGGGGGGATGGCGATTCGGTACTGGCTGGCTGTGGCGTCGCGTGACCACGTCCGGAATGCCGTCGATCTGGGGATCGCCCAGGTGAACCACGGGCAACGCGGCGGACTCGACGCGATGGGCGAGGCGGACGGCATCGTCTGGTATTCGCCGAAGACCGAGTATCCCGACGGGGAGCCGTTGCGGGAGTTCACGGCGATCGGTCGAATCGCCTCGGGGATGCCGTACCAGGCGCTGTCGCTTGACCGGCGGCCGTGGCGTCGGCGCGTGGATTACGAGCGGGATGCCGAGCCGGCACCGATCCGTCCGATGCTCGGCATGCTCGACTTCACTCGCGACCAGCCGCAGTGGGGCTACCAGCTGCGACGCGGGCTGCTTGAGATCTCACGGTATGACTTCCATCTCATCAGGGAGGCCATGCAGCGGCCGAGTGCCGACGATCGCCGCTACCCCGAGCACCGCCGTTAGACGGCGTAACAGTAGAGCCGGCACCCGGATGCCGCGGCTAGCCTTGATGCATGCCTGAACTTGCCACCCGAAACCTGCCGACCACCCAGTCGAAGTATCAGGTGCGGTTCGACGTCGGTATTGACGGCCTCTCGCGAATCGGCGACGCCGACATCGTCGTGTGGGTCGACTCGCTCGCGCTCGCCGGGGCGGACGCTGCGCTCAAGTCGCTGGGGGACTCGACCAGCGCCGTCGCGGCGAACCTCACCAACCGCAGCGCGGTCGCCGCGTGGCTGCTCGAGCAGCAGGTCCAGCGGGGGCGCCGGGTCTCGATCGCTGTGGTTGCTGCGGGGCGGGATTGCGGCTTCGCGAGCAACGACCTGCTCGCGGCCGGCGCTGTCATCGATGCGCTCACCACGATCGGAATCGACTTCACCTCGCCCGAGGCCGCTGTCGCCTGTGCGGCATTCGGTGGACTGAGGAACGCGGTCGGACACCTGTTCACGGCATCCGTCGCCGGCCAGGAACTGATCGCGGACGGCCACCGCGACCGGGTTGTCGCCGCCGCCCGGCTGGACTCGACGGACTCGGTCGACGTGCTGCGTCTGGTCTGAGCCGGCACGGGAACGTGCAGGCATCCTGATAGCTCTCTGCGAACTCTCGCAAGCGATGGTTTCGGGCGGATGCCGGGCGTATCGTCGGCCCCATGAAGGCTACGTATCAGGACACAGTAATCGCCGATTCTCCGACCGAAGACCTCGTCAAGATCGAGGGGAACTGGTATTTCCCGCCGTCGAGCATCGCCGAGGACCTGTTCTCCGAGAGTCCCACTCCCTACACCTGCCCGTGGAAGGGAGCGTGCCAGTACTGGAACGTCACGGTCGACGGCACGGAGAAGAAGGACCTGGCCTGGAGTTACCCGGAGCCGTACCCGACCGCGTTTGACAGGGTCGGCAAGGACTTCTCCGGGTACGTGGCGTTCGACCGCTCGGTGACGATCAGCGAGTAGCCGCCTCCCGCGCCCGGTGGGCGCGAACCTTGTGCCGGTTTCCGCAGCGCTGCATCGAGCACCAGCGGCGGTTGCCGGCGCGCGAGGTGTCGAGGTAGATGAGCGGGCAGTCCTCGGCGTCGCACTCGCGGATGCGACCGAGCGTCTCGCCGGAGAAGAGCGCGACGGCGTCGCGGGCCACAGTGGAGAGCGCCTGACCGGTCCGCGGCTCTGTGCGCCCGGCCTGCACGGTGCCGCCGGCAAGGCGCGGCGGGATATCCGGGGTTGCCGCGTACAGGTTGAGAAGGTCGATGTCCCGGGCCCCCGGATCGCGACCGGCGCTCGCCGCAAGCGCGAGCCTCGCGATGGCCCCGCGGAGCATGAGCGCGTCCTGCAGATCGCGGTCGGTGGCCGGGGCACTGGGCAGCCTGGTCTCGAGCCAGGATGTGAGGTCGTCCGGACGGAGGAGAGTCTCCTCGTCCTCCGCGCTCTCAGCTGCAGCATCCACGCCGACGTGACCGGTGTATGCGAAGTCCAGGGCGAGCGAACCCGTGTCAAACCACCAGCGGGTGCCCTCGGAGACGAGCCACTGGCCGGTCATGCCCGCCACAGCTCCGTGGCCCCGAGCATCGTGCATTGCGTTGGTCCGGGGTCCGGGTGGCGTGCTGAGTGCAGAGGGATTCTGCGGCATGGGGTGCATGTGACCATGGTACTGAGCACCCGGTTGAGCCAGCCCCGGGGCCTGCCGGCGAGCGGGGCTGGTCAGCGGGCAGCCCGGCTAGCTCCGCCGCACCCGCAACACGGAGTCGACCAGCGTGAGGCTTGTTCCGTCCCTCCCCGTGACCGGTCTGTCGAAGAGCGCATTGGTTTCGACCACCCAGCCGCCAGGCAGCTCGAGCGACGCCAATACGGCGTCCGGTGTCGGCAACGGTGGGGCGTCGTGGTTGTCGGCGTGGTCGTGGCTCGCCCCCGGTGGAAAGGCCGCGTGCCCGACAACAAGGAGCCGACCGCCAGACGCAACCGCGGAGGCCGCGCGACGCAGGATGTCCTCGCGGGGGAGTTCGACGGGCGAGTGGAGGAACGCCGCAGTCACTAGGTCGAACTCGGTTGACGGATGCCACGTGGCGAGGTCAGCCTGTACCCAGCTGATGCGGTCGGCCAGGCCGCTGTCGGCAGCTCTGGCTGCTCCGACGGTCAGCGCGGTCGCCGAGATGTCGACGGCGGTCACGTCCCAGCCGTGTGCGGCGAGCCACAGCGCGTCGCCACCCTCGCCGCTCCCGAGTTCGAGTGCAGTGCCAGGGGTCAGGCCAGACACCTCGTGTTCGACCGTCGCGTTGACGCGACCGCTCCACATCCCTCCGTCGTGGCCGCGATTGGAGACATAGCGAGCCTCCCAGAAAGCGGCCGGATCGGTGATCGGTTTCTCGGAACTCATCGCCGTCACTTTCCGACCGCGTCGGAGATGGACGCGAACTCTCGGCCGACTGGGAAATCATTCGAGGGGTGAGAAGTGAGTGTGGTGACGCGTTCTGTGGCTGCAACGACGTCCTCGGCCACGAGTTCACCGTTGATGGCGAGGGCGGCGGTCGCGCCTGCCCCGGCAGCGATGGGAACCAGCGCACCCGGGTTGGCAGAGTTGCCGACCGCCCACACGCCCTGGACGCTGGTCTTGCCGAACGCGTCGACCGCTGTCCACGGGCCGAAGGGAGTGTCGCTGCGGTCGGCGCCGAGCTGCCTCAGCGGCTCGTCCAGTGCGATGGGTGTCGGTTCAGCGAACACGACATCAATGGGCGCGACGGTGCCGTCCGCGAGGGCGAGCCCGGTCATCGTCTGTCCCTCAGCGACAACGTGTGTGACGGGGCGATCCTCCAGTCGAATGCCGCGCTGGTGGAGTACGCGCCGGTCGATGTCGGGGATGGGGCCGACGAGTGCAGTGAACACGGTGATATCGCTCGAGTACGACCGCAACATGTGCGCCTTGTGCAGGCCCAACACGGAGCCGGCGAGCACTCCGATGGCCCGACCGGTCGCCTCGTAGCCGTCGCAATACGGGCAGGCCACCACGCCGCGCCCCCAGTGTTCCGAGAGGCCGGGGATGTCCGGAAGTTCGTCCCGCGTCCCGGTCGCGACGATGAGGCGGCGCGCGGTCGCACGGACACCGGCGTCGGTGACGAGTTCGAATCCTTCGGGCGTCGCACGACTCTGGGTGACACGGGCGTTCTCGATCACCCCGTCGACAGCGCGCACTTCGCGGTAGCCGTCGGCAACGAGATCGAGCGGTGAGTACCCGTCTCGACTCAACACGCCGTGCATGTGGGGTGCAAATCGATTGCGGGGCTCCTGCGCGTCGAAGACGAGTACGCGGCGGCGGGCGCGAGCCAGGATGAGAGCGGCGCTGAGTCCGGCGGCGCCGCCACCGATGATGATGACGTCCCAGTGCTCGTTCGAAATCGAGGGGCTCGAGGAGTCGGGGGTGGCTGGGGCGGAGAGGTGGTCGTTGTTCGTCATGCCCCCAGCGTGTCTCCGTGCTAACGTGTTGGCAACTATCGGTGCCAATTTGGCAAGAACGGAGTTCCCGTGCCCGACGACTCTCTCGCCCTCATCGGCCCACGACTCAAGAGCTGGCGCGAAAAGCGCAGTATGACGCTCGCCGAGCTTTCGGAGACCACCGGAATCTCGTCGAGCACACTCTCGCGACTCGAGGCGGGCAAGCGCGCTCCGAACCTGGAGCTTGTGGTGCCAATCGCGCGCGCACTGAGACTGGAGCTCGATGACATAGTTCCGCGTGCCGCACCCAGCCCCCTGGTAAAGCGAACAACGAAGCGGGTCGGTGAGGTGCAGTTCGAAACGCTCTCGCCGGAGTCGAGTCCTGTGCAGACCTATAAGGTCACATTTCCCGCCAACCCGGCGGGTGTCGCCGCCGTGCCTGAGCCACGAGTGCACGAGGGACACGAGTGGCTCTACGTGCTCTCGGGGCATCTGCGCCTCGTGCTCGGTGAACAGGACGTGACCCTCGGGCCTGGAGAGGCTGCGGAGTTCGACACGCGCATTCCGCACTGGCTGTCGGCGACCGGCGCCGGGCCCGTCGAGATGCTGTCGATTTTCAGCAAAGAGGGTAAGCGCATCCACCTCCGCGCCCGCCCCTCGACGGGCGCGTCCTCGGCGCGCTGACGGCTCGTCGTTTCGGGCGGAGGATCGTGGGGGCCAGGGCCTCTGCATGCCTCGGCCCCGGGTTTTCCCTCCCGAAACGCTGCCGGGTGGCAGCCGTGTGTGCTCGGGTCCCTGGTTTTCCCTCCCGAAACTCTGCCCGGTGGTGCCCCTCGCCCGTGCGTGGCCGGGCTTTGCTCGGGTGTCGGTTGGTTGGCGCCGCCGGGCGGGACTCTGGTCGTGCCCGTCGTCTCGGGCGTTGGATCGTGGGGGCCAGGGCCTCTGCGTGCCTCGGCCCCGGGTTTGTCCTCCCGAAACTCTGCCCGGTGGTGCCCGTCGCCCGTGTGTGGCCGGGCTTTGCTCGGGTGTCGGTTGGTTGGGGTCGCCGGGCGGGGCTGTGGTCGTGCCCGTCGTCTCGGGCGGACGATCGTGGGGGCCAGGGCCTCTGCGTGCCTCGGCATCGGGTTTTTCCTCCCGAAACGCTGCTGTGAGGCACCGATGCGTGAACGTGGGCGCGGACTACCAGCCGTCGACGATCGACATGAACCCGGCGAACGCGAAAACCCCCGGCACAACATAGAGGAAGGTGAGAAGGGCCAGCCAGCCGGCAGCACGCAGACCCCACCGGGCGCTGTTGGCCCGATCGCGCAGAGCGAGGCGGCGCCCATCGGGTCCGATGCGCGGCTCCTGGGCGACGTAGGTCACGTCCGGCGCATCAAGCTCGGCGCGAATGCGCGTGACGAGGCGAGACGTGTCCTGCCCGGGAACGCGTTCGTCGAGATACCGGGCGGCTTTTGCGGTGATGCGGGGCACGACGGTGGTGAGAATGGCGCCGAAGCTGTGCCACGAGGCGGGGTCAGCGAAGTCGGCCCCCGGCCTGGTGAAGAAAATTATTGACGTGTCGCGGATCTCCACGTTGAAGCCCCATGCGTGGTCGATGAGGTCGGCCATCACATCGGGCGTCAGGACATAGAGGGCCTCCGTACCGTACTCCGTCGGTGAGTAGACGCGGAACCAGTTGTCGAATTCCCCACCAATCGACAGCCTCTGCTGCTGATCAATACCCTCGGGCAGGTCGCTCGTGAGCCCGTCGTTGACTGTCGCGTCAAGGACGAGGTGGGGCAGCGGCGCGGGAAGTGCCACGCGCAGGTACCGCCACTCGCCGGCCCGCGGGCCATATGGAGTGGCGTTGCCGAACTCGACCCCGGGCGCTTCGAAGCGCGGAAACTGTTCCATCGGACGCCCGTCGGCGCCGAGGAGGGAGGAGAACTGAGCGACCGATCGGGGTCGTGGCTCAAAGCCGTTGGCGAGGGCGGTCAGGTCCTGCCGCCACTGCCGCAGTTGTGCTCGCGGCGTGGGCGGTCTGGCCGCCCACCGCGCCAGCCATACCGTTCCCGCGAGCCAGGCCGCAAAAACGACCATGCTGCCCACGATGTCGAGAACGTCCGTGCCCGTGACCTGACCGCCCTGATACCCATCCACACGGATGCCGAACGTCATGAAGACGATGCAGAGGTACCAGAGCAGGAGGCAGTTGTTCACATGAACGAGAACCTGCCGTTTGTTCGGTACCCAGGCGGGGCGGGAATCACGACGGAGGGCCGCTACGGCGGCACCAACGTCAGCGTCGGATGCGGTTAACCAGCGGATGTCCACAGTTCATTCTGGCGTAGCTGGGCGTCGCCGCTGACCGCGCGCGAGGGCGCTCAGAGCAGCTTGCGCAGCGTCCGCAGATTGCGGGTTGTCGTCACGGCCGTACTCTTCACTTTGGCAGTCCGCTTCGCGAAGGCGCTGTCGGTGGACTGGCCCCGGCGTACCTCCCAGTACAGCACGCCGTCCCCGCGGGCGACGCGCTCCACGGACTCGTCGAGTCCGTGACGATCAAGGCCGTCGAACACCGCGGGATCACTGGCGAAAATGACGTAGGGGTGTTTGTCGTCGACCTCATCGAACGGATAGGCAGAAGCGACTTTCTCAAGTGTGTCCTGCGCGACGACAATGACCCGTGCTGCATAACCGAACTCATCGGTCAGGGCCTTCTCGATTCGAACTGCCAGCGCCGCAGCGTCCGTCTCGGGCGTCGTGAAGAGCACGTTGCCCGACGCGAGCACCGTCTTCACGTCGTCGAAGCCGAGCGCACGGAAAACTTCGGCGAGAGGCGCAGACTTCACGGTGATGCCGCCGACATTGACGCCACGCAGGAGAGCGACCCAGCGTCGCGGGGCGTCCTTTGGAGTGCCGGAGGTCATCACTGGTCCCGTCACTGTTCGTGGGTTCGTGGGTTCGTGGGTTCGTGGGTTACGGGGTCGCCGCAGCCGCGCGCCGCCGCATCGACGGCGTGATCTCGCGATGTTGCCACGTGATGGTGAACTTCGGATCGAAGGTCCGCGAGCACACACCGCAGCTCGTCACATGCCTGGGCTTACGGTGGCGATAAAGGGTGTGCCCGCTCGGGCATGCCCCCACCCAGGGTGCGAGCTCATCGGCGGTCTCGCCGTTGTGAAGCCTCGAGCCGACGTAGCCCAGGTCTTCGGCAACCCGCCGCCAGGCAGGACCATGCCCGGCCCGCTGGCCGGCCAGCGCGTGGGCAACCTCGTGCAGCAGGATCTGGTGGACATCATCGTCGTCGTATCGAGCAGCGAGGTAACGCGACACGGTGATCCGGTGCGTTGTGAAGTTGCAGAGGCCTGCGCGGCGCTTGGCGTTGTCGAAGCCGAACGACCAGACGGAGGGGTCGAGATGCAACCTGATCAGAGAATCGGCCCACAGCCGAACCTTTACCAAATCTGACATGTCATCACGTTAGCGGCAGCCTCCGACATTCAGGCACTTTCGGTCAAGCCCGCTGACCGACAAAGGACTCGGTGACGGCGACAGCGATGAGCGCCGACTCGATCTGGTCATCGGATGCTCCGAGTTCGGTCCGCAGGGCAACCGCGGCCCTGAAGTCCGCAAGAGCAGGCTTGAACTCGCGCTGGTCGAAGTACACCTTGCCGCGGTGCTGGAGCGCGAGCGCCTCGTGCAGCTTCCACTCGTGAGTGTGTGCTTCGTCGATGAGGGAGGACAATTCGTGAATTGCCTCGTCGAAAGCGCCACGGAACTGCAGTACCTGTGCGCGAAGCATCCGTGGCTGCATCAGCCCTTTACGGTCGCCCGTGAAGCGCGCGAGCCGCACGCACTGGTTGGCGACGTCGAGTGCGTCGTCGAGTTGCCCGGCGACCTTGTACAGCCACGCCTTCTCGCAGAGGGCGCTGAGGCTGCGCATGTCGCCGAGTTCCTCAAGGCGTTCTCCAACGGCCTTGAGGTCGACTTTTTCGCGCAGTGTTTTGGCGTCATAGCCAAGAATGATGCTCAGGGTGTACTCCAAGGGTGGTGCTGCCCGGTGTCGCCGATTTCCCCGGGGCTACTGTCGACTTTAACCCTCGACGAGCGGGGAGAGCGTGACCTCGACCAGCCTGTCGTCATCCGGGGTCGGATTTCCTCTGCCGTCAGTGTTGTTCGTGATCATCCAGAGTGAGCCGTCGGGGGCGGGCGCCACATCGCGGATGCGCCCAAACTCGCCGTCGAAGAACGGGTGGGCCGAAATAACGCCCTCAAGCCCGACACTGCCCTCGGGGACGTGGACGCCGTCGAGGATCGACCACAGCTTCTCGCCGCGAAGGGCCGCCATGAACAGAGTGTTGTCGACAACGGTGAGCCCGCTCGGGCTCGCATCGCTGGTCGACCACTGGAAGACGGGGTCGACGTAGTCTGCGTTGGCTGCGGCGCCCTCGACGGCCGGCCAGCCGTAGTTCGAACCTGGTTCGATCAGATTGAGTTCGTCCCAGGTGTTCTGCCCGAACTCGCTGGCCCACAGGCGTCCGTCTTCGCTCCACGCGATGCCCTGCGGGTTGCGGTGACCGAGCGAGTACACCGGAGAGCCGGGGAACGGGTTGTCCTGCGGGACCTCGCCGACCGGCGTGAGTCGGAGGATCTTGCCGTTGAGCGAGGCCTGGTCCTGCGCGTTGTCCGGGTCGCCCGCGTCGCCGACCGTGACGTACAGCATCCCGTCGGGTCCGAAAGCGATGCGGCCGCCATTGTGGTTCCCCGCTTTCTCGAGCCCGGAGATGACGACTTCAGCGGTGCCGAGCGCGAGGGAGCCGGGCGAGCCGTCCAGAGGCATCCGTATGACGCGGTTGTCAGAAGCCGTCGTGAGGTAGGCGTAGATCCACCTGGTGTCGCCGACCGTGCGGGAGGCGAGCCCGAGCAAGCCGCCCTCTCCCTGGGCTTCGACGTCGGGAAGGACGACGGCCTCGCGGAGGTCTCCGGCGATCGTCAACTCCATGATCTGGCCTGTGTCGCGGTAGCTGATCAGGGTGCTGTCGCCGAGGGGCAGGATCGACCACGGTGCCTCGAGGCCGGTGGCGAGTACCGTCGTCTCGCCGGTCGGGCCGACGGGACCTGTGCTCGTCGGAGCGGGAGCCGGGGTGGTCGCTGGCGAACCGGATGGCGCGCCGGGCGCCTCGGGGGCGCTCGCCGTGCATCCTGTGAGAAAAGCCGTCGCGACCAGCGCGATGGCGGTGCCCAGCTGCGTGCGACGTGCCATGTCAGCTCCCGGACTTCACCTGGAAAATGCTCTTAGCGGGCGGGGGAGAAGGGATCGCTGTCGCGTCGGTCATCACCGGGGCGCCCGCGACGAACTGCTTGAGTTCGCTGCCGTAGACGGCCTTGGCAGGGTGCGGTCCGCCGGCGAGAAGCCGGGGGATGAAGTCCATCGGCAACTCGGCGTTCGAACCGACGAGGACGAGGTTGCCGAAGCGCCTGCCCTTGAGGATCTGCGTCTCGGCGAGCACGGCGACGGAGGAGACCGCGGCGTTCAGCGTCGCCACCTGGTTGCGGGCAAAGGCCAGCCCGGGGCCGTCGGCGACGTTGACCACGATGATGCCATCTGGGGCGAGAAGGGCGGATGCTGCGCGATAGAACTCGAGGCTCGTCACGTGGGCCGGGGTGCGGGCACCGGAGAAGATGTCGACAACGACGAGGTCGACGGTGCCGGCGAGCCCACCCGGCAGCCGGCCGAGCACCTCGCGGGCATCGCCGTACCTGACCCGGATCGCGGCCCGCTTGGGCCAGGGCAGGTGTTCGCGGACGAAGTCGACGAGATCCTGCTCGATCTCGATGACCTGCTGGCGGCTGCCCGGGCGGGTGGCCTCGATGTAGCGGGGAAGGGTGAGTGCGCCAGCGCCGAGGTGAACCGCGGTGATCGGCTTGCCGGGATCCCGGAACTCGTCGATGACGTGGCCGATGCGCTGGATGTACTCGAAGAACAGCTGGCTCGGGTCATCGAGGTTGACGTGCGACTGCGGGGTGCCGTCGACGACGAGCTGGAAGCTCCCCGGGTTGAAGCGGTCGGCCTCGATCACAGCCTGGAAACCGCTCAGGGCCAGTTTGATGCTGGGGTTGTCGGTCTCGCGCGATGCCATGGTTCGAGCCTACCTTTGCTCCCTCACGCGAGTTGCTGGGTTTGCACGGGTTCGGCCCGATCGTTGAGCAGCTCCAGCGCTCGCCGAAGAATCTTGACGCCGCGCTGTCCCGTGCACGCAGCGACGGCGGCGCCGAGCCGATCGGTCGAGGTCAGCGGGCGGGTGCGGCGGACGAGGTAATCGCCAGCGGCAACGAGTTCGGCGAGCGGGAGGTAGCGGGCGAGGTCGCACCACGTCCGTTCGGGGCAGGTGTGCGGATGCCGGAGAACGGGTGCGCGAGGTCGCCTGCGGCCAGCCGTGCCCGGCTGACTCCAAGCGCCCGCGCCTGGGCCACGGTGAATGGGCGACCGGTGAGCTCGTGGGGAAGAGGTTTGCGCGCGGTCATCCGCCCAGCATGGGTTGGAGCGTTTTCGGCGGCCGGGCTGAGCAAGTTCTGTGAATCAGTGAACCGCCTCTGTGGCCGGTTGAGGACTGTTTCGTCCCCTCAGGGCACGGCTTTCCGGGGTTCCTGAGATGGGGGAGCGGCGGCGGGCGGTCTTTATACCGCAGCAGCGGATGCCAGTCAAGGCGAAGCACTGGACAGGGGAGTTAAGAAGACATATAGTAGACCTTTGCGCTCCCAGACGTTTCCATGCCTTCATATTGCGGTCGGCCCAAGTGTTTCTTTCTCAAGAAAGACGCACCATTTTTGATGGCGTCTGACGAGTTCTCCATTACTACCAGTAACTAGAGCCTGTACGAGGGCCCACGGAGGTTATTTCCTTGGCTGTTGCGCGCAACGCATCCACCAACTCACCCAAGAACGGCCGCGACGCATCGCGTCTGTCGTTCGCGAAGATCACCGACACCCTGACGGTTCCGGATCTGCTTGCTTTGCAGACCGAGAGCTTCGACTGGCTCGTGGGCAACGACGTGTGGAAAGCACGCGTCGATGAAGCCACCAAGGCCGGCCGTCAGGATCTGCCGACTCACTCCGGCCTCGACGAGATCTTCGAGGAGATCTCACCGATCGAGGACCTCGGCGAGACGATGCAGCTGAGCTTCACCAGCCCCTTCCTGGAGCCGGAGAAGTACTCGATCGATGAGTGCAAGGAGCGTGGCAAGACCTACGCTGCTCCGCTCTACGTCGAGGCCGAGTTCATGAACCACCTCACCGGTGAGATCAAGACTCAGACCGTGTTCATGGGCGACTTCCCGCTCATGACCGAAAAGGGCACGTTCATCATCAACGGCACCGAGCGTGTCGTTGTGTCGCAGCTCGTCCGCAGCCCGGGTGTGTACTTCGACCGCAACCAGGAAAAGACATCCGACAAGGACATCTTCTCCGCTCGCATCATCCCGAGCCGCGGTGCATGGCTCGAGTTCGAGATCGACAAGCGCGACCAGGTCGGCGTTCGCATCGACCGCAAGCGCAAGCAGTCGGTCACCGTGTTCCTCAAGGCCCTCGGCCTGACCAGCGAAGACATCCTCGAGCAGTTCAAGGGCTTCGAGTCGATCGAGCTGACCCTCGAGAAGGACACCATCCTCACGAAGGAAGATGCGCTCCGCGACATCTACCGGAAGCTCCGTCCGGGAGAGCAGGTCGCCGCTGAGGCTGCCCGCGCCCTCCTCGACAACTTCTACTTCAACTCCAAGCGTTACGACCTCGCCAAGGTCGGTCGTTACAAGATCAACAAGAAGCTCGGTCTTGAAGCACCGCTCAGCGACAGCGTCCTGACCGTCGACGACATCGTCGAGACGATCAAGTACCTCGTTCGCCTGCACTCGGGTGAGACCACCTTCACCGGTCTCCGCGATGGCAAGAAGGCGGAGATCCGCCTGGACATCGACGACATCGACAACTTCGGTAACCGTCGTATCCGCGCCGTCGGCGAGCTCATCCAGAACCAGGTCCGCACCGGTCTGTCCCGCATGGAGCGCGTCGTTCGCGAGCGCATGACCACGCAGGACATCGAAGCGATCACCCCGCAGACCCTGATCAACGTGCGCCCCGTCGTCGCCGCGATCAAGGAGTTCTTCGGTACATCGCAGCTCTCGCAGTTCATGGACCAGAACAACCCGCTCGCTGGCCTCACCCACAAGCGTCGCCTTTCGGCGCTTGGCCCCGGTGGTCTGTCGCGTGAGCGTGCAGGTGTCGAGGTTCGAGACGTTCACCCGTCCCACTACGGCCGTATGTGCCCGATTGAGACGCCTGAAGGCCCGAACATCGGTCTGATCGGCTCGCTCGCATCGTTCGCACGCATCAACGCGTTCGGTTTCATCGAGACCCCGTACCGTCGCGTCGTCGACGGACTCGTCACGAAGGACATCGACTACCTCACGGCGATGGAAGAGGACGACTACATCGTCGCCCAGGCCAACGCACCGTTGAACGACGATGGCCGCTTCACCGAGGACCGCGTCCTCGCCCGCCGCAAGGGCGGAGAGGTTGACCTCTTCCCCGCGTCGGAAATCGGCTACATGGATGTTTCGCCTCGCCAGATGGTTTCCGTCGCGACGAGCCTCATCCCTTTCCTCGAGCACGACGATGCAAACCGCGCACTCATGGGTGCCAACATGCAGCGCCAGGCAGTTCCGCTGCTTCGCTCGGAGTCGCCGATCGTCGGAACCGGTATGGAGGGCTACGCAGCCATCGACGCCGGTGACGTGATCACCGCCGAGAAGTCGGGTGTTGTCGCCGAGGTTTCCGCCGAGGTCGTCACCATCCAGCTCGACGAGGGTGGAACCCAGGAGTACTACCTCCGCAAGTTCGACCGCTCCAACCAGGGCACCAGCTTCAACAACCGCGTCATCGTCTCAGCGGGCGACCGCATCGAGGCCGGCGAGGTCATCGCTGATGGTCCCGCAACGGAGAACGGCGAGCTCGCACTCGGAAAGAACCTCCTCGTGGCATTCATGTCATGGGAGGGTCACAACTTCGAGGACGCGATCATCCTGAGCCAGAACCTGGTGAAGGACGACACCCTCTCCTCGATTCACATCGAGGAGTACGAGGTCGACTCTCGCGACACCAAGCTGGGTAAGGAAGAGATCACCCGTGACCTTCCGAACGTCAGCCCGGAGCTGCTGAAGGACCTCGACGAGCGCGGCATCATCCGCATCGGCGCCGAAGTTCGCCCCGGCGACATCCTCGTCGGAAAGGTCACGCCGAAGGGCGAGACCGAGCTTTCCGCCGAAGAGCGTCTGCTCCGTGCGATCTTCAACGAGAAGAGCCGCGAAGTTCGCGACACCTCGCTCAAGGTTCCCCACGGTGAGCGCGGCACGATCATCGCCGTCAAGGAGTTCAACTCCGAAGATGGCGACGACGAGCTCGGCTCGGGTGTCAACCGCCGCGTGGTCGTCTACATCGCCCAGAAGCGCAAGATCACCGAGGGTGACAAGCTCTCCGGTCGTCACGGCAACAAGGGTGTCATCTCGAAGATTCTGCCTGTCGAAGACATGCCGTTCCTCGAAGACGGAACCCCCGTCGACATCATCCTCAACCCGCTCGGTATCCCGGGTCGAATGAACTTCGGCCAGGTCCTCGAGCTTCACCTCGGCTGGATCGCTCAGCAGGGCTGGAAGGTTGAAGGCAAGCCGACGTGGGCGAAGAACCTGCCGGCAGAGGCACACAGTGCTCCCGCCGGAACCAAGGTTGCGACCCCCGTGTTCGACGGTGCTTCCGAGGAAGAGATCGCAGGTCTCCTCGACTCGACGACGGTCACCCGCGATGGCGACCGCCTCATCGGATCAAGCGGTAAGGCCCGCCTGTTCGATGGTCGCTCCGGTGAGCCGTTCCCGATGCCGATCTCGGTTGGCTACATGTACATCCTCAAGCTGCACCACCTCGTCGACGACAAGATCCACGCTCGTTCGACCGGACCGTACTCGATGATCACCCAGCAGCCGCTCGGTGGTAAGGCACAGTTCGGTGGACAGCGCTTCGGTGAGATGGAAGTGTGGGCGCTCGAAGCTTATGGAGCCGCTTACGCGCTCCAGGAGCTGCTGACGATCAAGTCCGATGACATCCTTGGCCGCGTCAAGGTGTACGAGGCCATCGTCAAGGGTGAGAACATCCAGGAGCCCGGCATCCCCGAGTCCTTCAAGGTTCTGATCAAGGAAATGCAGTCTCTCTGCCTGAACGTTGAGGTCCTGTCAGCTGACGGAACTGTCGTCAGCCTTAAAGACACCGACGACGACGCCTTCCGCGCTGCGGAAGAACTCGGCATCAACATTTCCTCCAGGTTCGAGTCCTCGTCAATCGACGAGATCTAAGCCTGGCCAACTGAAGACCTCAGAGAACTTTCTTTAGGAGAGAAATTGCTCGACGTAACAACTTTTGATGCGCTTCGCATTGGCCTGGCTACAGCCGACGACATTCGTCGTTGGTCGTACGGCGAGGTCAAGAAGCCTGAAACAATCAACTACCGCACCCTGAAGCCCGAGAAGGATGGTCTGTTCGGTGAACAGATCTTCGGCCCGAGCCGTGACTGGGAATGCTCCTGTGGCAAGTACAAGCGTGTCCGCTTCAAGGGCATCGTTTGTGAGCGCTGTGGAGTGGAAGTCACCAAGTCGTCCGTGCGCCGTGAGCGCATGGGTCACATTGAGCTGGCTGCCCCCGTCACCCACATCTGGTACTTCAAGGGCGTTCCGTCGCGCTTGGGTTACCTGCTCGACATGGCACCGAAGGACCTCGAAAAGGTCATCTACTTCGCGGCATACATGGTCATCTCCGTTGACGAGGAAGCTCGCCACGAAGACATGCCAGGCCTTGAGAACGAGATCCGTCTCGAGATCAAGACCCTCGGCGACCAGCGCGACACCCGCATTGCTGACCGTCTGAAGAAGCTCGAAGACGACCTCGCTGCCCTCGAGGCAGAAGGCGCCAAGGCTGACCAGAAGCGTCGCACCAAGGACGCCGCTGAGAAGGAGATGAGCCAGGCCCGCAAGTCGTACGACGAGCAGATCGCTCACCTCGAGCGTGTCTGGGACGACTTCCGCAGCCTGAAGGTCGGAGACCTGAAGCCTGAGGATGCCGTCTTCCACGAACTGCAGGACCGTTTCGGCCTGTACTTCGAGGCGTTCATGGGCGCAGAAGCGATCCAGAAGCGACTGCTGAGCTTCGACCTCGCGGCTGAGTCCGAGCTGCTGCACACGCAGATCGCCGAAGGCAAGGGTCAGAAGAAGATCCGCGCCATCAAGCGCCTCCGTGTTGTCAACTCGTTCCTCTCGACCGGCAACTCGCCGGCCGCGATGGTGCTCGAGGTTGTCCCGGTCATCCCGCCGGAACTGCGCCCGATGGTGCAGCTCGACGGTGGCCGCTTCGCGACATCCGACCTCAACGACCTCTACCGTCGTGTGATCAACCGCAACAACCGTCTGCGTCGACTGCTTGACCTCGGTGCCCCCGAGATCATCGTCAACAACGAGAAGCGCATGCTTCAGGAGGCTGTTGACGCTCTGTTCGACAACGGTCGCCGTGGTCGTCCGGTTACAGGAACGGGAAACCGTGCCCTCAAGTCCCTGAGCGACATGCTCAAGGGTAAGCAGGGTCGTTTCCGTCAGAACCTGCTCGGAAAGCGCGTTGACTACTCGGGTCGTTCGGTCATCATCGTTGGACCGCAGCTCAAGCTGCACCAGTGTGGTCTGCCGAAGCAGATGGCTCTCGAGCTGTTCAAGCCGTTCGTGATCAAGCGCCTGATCGACCTGAGCCACGCTCAGAACATCAAGGCAGCAAAGCGCATGGTCGAGCGCAGCCGTCCCGAGGTCTGGGACGTTCTCGAAGAGATCATCCGCGAGCGTCCGGTCATGCTGAACCGTGCACCTACGCTCCACCGCCTCGGAATCCAGGCGTTCGAACCTCAGCTCGTTGAGGGTAAGGCCATCCAGCTTCACCCCCTCGTCTGTGCTGCATTCAACGCTGACTTCGACGGTGACCAGATGGCTGTTCACCTGCCGCTCTCGGTTGAGGCGCAGGCTGAAGCTCGCATCCTGATGCTCGCATCGAACAACATCCTCAAGCCGTCTGACGGACGCCCGGTCACCCTGCCTACGCAGGACATGATCATCGGCCTGCACCACCTGACCACCCTCAAGGAGGGTGTCGCCGGTGAAGGTCGCGCGTTCTCGTCGATCGCGGAAGCAATTCTCGCGTTCGACCAGAAGTCACTCGACCTCAACGCCAAGGTGCGCATTCGTCTTCACGACATCACCTTTGCCAAGGGCGAGGGCCCAGAGGGCTACGAAGGTTCCGGAGTTGTACTCGTCGAGACCACACTCGGTCGCGCGCTGTTCAACGAAGCCCTTCCCGACGACTACCCGTACGTCGAAGCAGTTGCCGACAAGGGCCAGCTCTCCGCGATCGTCAATGACCTCGCAGAGCGTTACCCGAAGACAGTTGTGGCCGCGACCCTTGACAACATCAAGGACGCCGGTTTCCACTGGGCAACCCGCTCGGGCGTCACCGTTGCGCTCAGCGACGTTCTCACCCCGCCGAACAAGCGCGAGATCGTCATGGGCTACGAGAAGCTCGCCGCCAAGGTGCAGGGCCAGTTCGACAAGGGTCTGACCACCGACGCCGAGCGTCGTCAGGAGCTCATCAAGATCTGGACCGAGGCGACCGAAAAGGTTGCTGAGGCGATGCGCGCCAACTTCCCCGAGGACAACACGATCAACCGCATGGTGTCGTCTGGTGCTCGTGGTAACTGGCTGCAGATCCGCAACATTGCGGGTATGCGAGGCCTGGTGAACAACCCGAAGGGTGAGATCATCCCTCGCCCGATCATCTCGTCCTACCGCGAGGGACTGTCGGTTGCCGAGTACTTCATCGCAACCCACGGTGCTCGTAAGGGACTTGCTGACACGGCGCTTCGTACGGCCGACTCGGGTTACCTCACGCGTCGACTCGTCGACGTGTCGCAGGATGTCATCATCCGTGAAGAAGACTGTGGAACGACCAAGGGCCTCGAGCTCGCGATCGCCGCTGTTGACTCCACCGGAACCCTCGTCCGTGACGCCAACGTTGAGAACTCCGTGTTCGCTCGTTCGCTCGCTGCAGACGCCATCGACCCGAAGGGCACCGTTGTTGCGGAGGCCGGTTCGGACGTCGGAGACGTTCTCATCGACAAGCTCGTCGAGGCAGGTGTCGAGAGCATCAAGGTGCGCTCGGTCCTGACTTGTGAGTCCGCTGTCGGTGTTTGTGCAGCCTGCTACGGCCGTTCGCTCGCAACCGGAAAGCTCGTCGACATCGGAGAGGCCGTCGGCATCATCGCGGCACAGTCGATCGGTGAGCCCGGTACCCAGCTGACGATGCGTACGTTCCACACCGGTGGTTCGGCATCAGCAGACGACATCACGCAGGGTCTTCCCCGCGTCCAGGAGCTCTTCGAGGCCCGTACCCCCAAGGGTGCGACGCCGATCGCTGAAGCTGCAGGTCGCGTCAACATCGAAGACACTGACCGTAGCCGCAAGATCATCCTCACGCCGGACAACGGCGACGAGCCAGTGATCTACCCGGTTCTCAAGCGCGCGACCCTCCTCATTGAAGATGGTCAGCACGTTGAGCTCGGTCAGCCTCTGCACCTCGGTGCCGTCGACCCGAAGGAAGTTCTCCGGGTTCTCGGTGTTCGCGAAGTTCAGAAGCACCTCGTTGGTGGCGTCCAGGGCGTTTACCGCTCGCAGGGTGTACCCATCCACGACAAGCACATCGAAGTCATCGTCCGCCAGATGCTCCGCAAGGTGACAGTGGTTGACCACGGTGACACAGGCCTCCTGCCTGGTGAGCTCGTCGACCGGATGAAGTACAACGAGCTGAACCGTGCTGCGCTGACCGAAGGCAAGAAGACGGCATCCGCTCGTCAGGAAGTCATGGGTATCACCAAGGCTTCTCTCGCGACCGAGTCGTGGCTCTCTGCCGCATCGTTCCAGGAGACGACCCGCGTTCTCACGCAGGCCGCCATGGAGGGCAAGAGCGACCCGCTTCTTGGCCTCAAGGAGAACGTCATCATCGGTAAGCTCATCCCGGCCGGAACCGGACTCGGAAAGTACCGCAACGTCACCGTTGAGGCAACTGACGAGGCCAAGGCCGAGCGTTACCCGAACCGTATCTTCGCAACGGATGGTGCATTCGATGAGGCCGACCTCGGCTTCGTTGACTTCGACACCTTCTCGAGTGACGATTTCACCCCCGGTACCTACAACTAGGTAACAGGCACAGTCGCTTCGGCGGCTGACACGAAAGGCCCCGACTCTCGAGTCGGGGCCTTTCGTCGTTAACGGATGCCTGCGGCCGTGTTCGCGACGCGCTCGACAGCATCCGTTCGGAGACGTGTCTGAATCGTGACCGGATGTTGCGGGATGTGTGGTCGGCAGCGCGGTAGCTTGGGGGCCTGCCTCGCGAAAGGACAGCCATGTCGGACCAGTTCGGAATCCCCGGTGAAGAAACCCCCGTTCCGGCGGACGACGGTCAGCGACGTCGGCGCCTCATCCTGTGGATCTCGGTCGGGCTCGTGGTTGCCGTCGTGATTGCCCTGGTGGTGTTCTGGGCGGTCCGTGATGGTGCGGAGACCGGCGGCGAGCCGACGCCGACATCGACTGTGACGCCGACAGCCACGCCGAGCCCCAGCGTTACGCCAACGCCAACGCCAACGCCAACGCCGACACCGACACCGACACCCGCGGACCCCGCAGCGATCTCTCTGCCGTCGGAGTGCTCAGAGATCTACAGCGCGACCTACTTCGAGGGTCTCAGCAATTCCGGTTTGCCGCTCAACCACGAAACCGTCGCGGGTACTCCTCCGACCAACTCTGAGGGCGCGGAAGCGATCCGTGCAACGCTGCCGTCCATCGACTGCGACTGGGGAGTGGCGAGCGAGGTCGGGATCGGGACCGCGGTGAATATCGTCGATGAGGGACAGACGGCTGCAGCGATCGAAGCCCTCACCGCCGACGGTCACAGTTGTGTTGAGTGGATGAGCGGCACGCACTGCACAATCCTGTGGGAAGACGAGTCCGGTGAGTACGGGCCCGCCGGGGAGTCCCATTACTTCCGGAGCAACGGCTGGGTATCGACGCACTGGACCCAGGTGCCCTTCGCCGGGTACACGGAGGAAATCGTCGCAACGCTCTGGGGATAGCGTGCCGGGCGGATGCCGTCACGGAGCGGGGAGGCAACGACGCGTCACGTGAATGGGGGCGCCGAATCCCCAACGGGGGACTGTGGCCATCGGGCCCCTGGACTGTAGCGTGACAAGGCTGCCAAGCACTGACACGATCCGGGGGGTGATCTTCGTGCCATCCATTATGGAGACGCTGATCCTCCAGGGGATCCTCCCGTTCGACCAGCTCGAGCGGGTTAGCCGCAACCAGGCCGATGACGAGGTCGCACTCGGCGCGCTGCTCGAGCAGAAGATGGTCACCCCGGTCCAGCTCGCGCGAGCGCGGGCAACGCAGGCCAGGATCGGCTTCGTCGAGTTGCTCGAGTATCCGGTGGACCGCACGGCTGTCGCGCTCGTGCCCGCCACGCTCTGCCGGCGGCACTCGGTACTGCCGATCGGGCTCGTCGACGGCGTGCTTCAGCTCGCCATGGTCACCCCGGGTGATGTGTTCGCGATCGACGATGTGCGCGCGGCAACCCACCTGAGGGTTGAGAAGGTGCAGGCGGAGCAGGGCGACCTCCTCGCCGCCATCGATCGGTACCTGCGTGCCGATGACGAGCTCAACGACCTGACCAGCACGCTCGAAGAAGAGTCAGCTCCGCAGGATGCCGGACTCGGCATCGCGGACAACAGCGATGACGATGCGCCGATCGTGCGGTTCGTGAACCTGCTCGTGTCGCAGGCGATCCAGGACAGCGCATCCGACATCCATATCGAACCTGGCGAACACGAACTCCGGGTGCGATACCGCATTGACGGTGTGCTCCATGAGATGCAGAGCGCGCCCAAGAGCATCCAGAACGGTGTGATCTCGAGGCTCAAGATCATGAGCGATATCGACATCGCCGAGCGACGTAAGCCGCAGGACGGCCGGATGTCGGTGAGCCACGGCGGGCGCAAGATCGACCTGCGCGTGGCGACACTGCCGACCGTGTGGGGCGAGAAGGTCGTCATGCGAATTCTCGACAACTCGAACACGAGCCTCGACCTGCGCGACCTGCAGTTGCTCGATCGCAACTTTGAGGCGTACAAGAAGTCATATACGAAGCCGTACGGCATGATCCTCGTTACTGGCCCGACCGGTTCGGGCAAGTCGACCACCCTCTACACGACGCTCAACACCGTGGCGCGTCCCGAGATCAACGTCATCACGGTCGAAGATCCCGTCGAGTATCGGATGGCGGGCATCAACCAGGTGCAGGTCAATCCCAAAGCCGGGCTCACCTTTGCGAGTGCGCTGAGGTCGATCCTGCGGTCGGACCCCGACGTCGTTCTGCTCGGCGAGATCCGTGACCACGAGACCGCGCAGATCGCGATCGAAGCGTCGCTCACCGGCCACCTCGTGCTGTCGACCCTGCACACGAACGATGCGCCGAGCGCTGTGGTCCGGCTGACGGAGATGGACATCGAACCCTTCCTCGTCGGGTCGGCACTCGACTGCGTCGTCGCACAGCGTCTCGCGCGGCGCCTCTGTGACCGGTGCAAGGCGCCGGCCGAGCACACGGCCGATGACCTGCTCCGGATGAAGTTTCCGCAGGTCCCGGTTAGCCGCCGGATGCCCGGCATCTTCCGTCCGGTCGGCTGCAACCAGTGCTCGAACACCGGGTACCGCGGCCGGCTCGCGATTCACGAGGTCATGAGTATCTCTGAGGAGATCGAGCGGATGGCCGTTGCCCGCGCATCGAGTGCGGACATCGGGAGGGTGGCTCGTGAGCAGGGGATGCTCACGCTCCGCGAAGACGGGTATACCAAAGCAACCATGGGGCTCACGAGCCTCGAGGAGATTCTGCGGGTCGTCGTCTAACGGCGCTCGCGGCGGAGACGGCAGGTGCCGGACCCGGACATTCACACAGCAGAAAGCACATTTGAGGGAGTGACGCTTGAGCGATCCAATCTATGAGATTCCGATCCTGCCGCCCGGCGCGAACGTTGGCGGCTGGACGCCGGGAATCAAGCCGCGAACGGATGCCGGCCCCGGCGTTCCTGCGGCGGCTGCACCGGATCCTTTGGTCACCAGCGCGACCTCGGACTCTGAGTCAAGGGGCATCGATGTGTTCGACGAACTCGCGCCCCCGTTCGCGCCGCGTGCGGGGTTGCAGTTCAGCGATGCGTCCCCGTCGATGGCTGCGTCGCCGTCGGTGGCTGCGTCGCCGTCCCTGACGACGCCGGTTCCGCAGGCAGCCCCGCCGATGACCCGCAGCGAGGCCAACCGTATGGCCCAGGCCGCTGCTGCAGCACGCGCTGAGCGAAACGGGGGTGACCAAGTCGCGCCGCAGGCAGAAGCTGAGATCTCCCTCGCCGAGGCTCTCTCCGCTGTGGTCGCCCTCGGGGCATCCGACCTGCACGTCACGGCCGACGCTCCGCCGATGATCCGCGTCAATGGTGGACTGAAGCCGATCGACGGTGCAGCCCCCTGGAGCCGCGACAAGGTAACGGCGGAGCTCGCAGCCATCGTGACCGACAAGCAGCGCGAGATGTTCTATGACCATCTCGAGCTCGACTTCGCGCACACCCTCACCGCGGATAGCCGGTTCCGGGTGAACTACTACATGCAGCGCGGGGCGATCGGGGCGGCGTTCCGGTTGATCCCGACCGAGATCAAGCGGCTCAGCGACCTTGGAGTGCCCGACTCTGTGAGTCGATTTGCTGCCCTGCCACGCGGCCTGGTGCTCGTGACCGGTCCGACCGGTTCGGGAAAGTCGACCACGCTTGCTGGCCTCATCGACCTCGTGAACCGTACCCGCGCCGACCATATCGTGACTGTCGAAGACCCGATCGAGTTCATGCACAAGAACCAGAAGTCGATCGTCAACCAGCGTGAGGTCGGTGCAGACACGCACAGCTTCGCGAACGCACTCAAGCATGTACTGCGTCAGGACCCCGACGTCATCCTCATTGGTGAGCTCCGTGACCTTGAGACGATCTCGGTGGCGCTGACCGCAGCTGAAACCGGTCACCTCGTCTTCGCGACGCTGCACACGCAGGATGCTGCGCAGACGATCGACCGTGTGATCGACGTCTTCCCGTCGCATCAGCAGGATCAGGTGCGCACGCAGCTGTCCGGTGTGCTGCAGGGCGTCGTCTGCCAGACCCTTGTGCCGAAGGCCAGCGGGTCAGGGCGAGTGGTTGCCACCGAGGTGATGGTGATCACGCCGGCGCTGTCGAACCTGATCCGTGAGGGCAAGACATACCAGATCCTCTCGGCGATGCAGGCGGGTAGGGAACTCGGCATGCACACGATGGACCAGCACCTCGCTGAGCTCGTCAACGCGGGCAGGGTGACCCGCCAGGCCGCGGAGGCGAAAGCGCACGACCCAGAGGGCTTCTCGCGGATGCTGAGCGGTGTTCAGTCGCCGACCGAGGCTTCGACTCGTGCGATGCAGGCGTCGGGAATCGACTTCGGCGATTCGTTCTCGAACAGGCTGGAGCGGTAAGTGCCAACCACCCTCGCCTATGCCTACAAGGGACGAGACGCAGCGGGCAAGATCGTCAAGGGCAAAGTCGAGGCTTCGAGCGAGTCGGCCGTTGCTACCCGTCTCCGATCGATGGGGCTCTCACCGGTTTCGATAGAGGCGGCTCCAGATGGCACGGGGCTGAGTAAAGAGATCACGATCCCCGGGTTCTCGAAGGGCGTCGGGCTCAAAGACCTCGCGATCATGAGCCGGCAGATGTCGACGATGGCCAGTGCGGGTCTGTCGCTCATGAAGACCCTGACGATCCTGGCGGATCAGACCGAGTCCAAGCCTCTCGCGAAGATCCTCGGAACCGTACGTGACGACGTTGAGACTGGTTCGTCACTGTCGGATTCCATGCGGAAGCACCACAAGGACTTCCCCCCGATCATGATCAACATGGTCAAGGCGGGGGAGACCGGCGGGTTCCTCGACAAAGCGCTCGACACGGTCGCGACGAACTTCGAGAAGGAAGCGGCGCTCAAGAACAGCATCAAGAGCGCCATGACCTACCCCGTGGTCGTGGTCGGAATGGTAGTCCTTGCGGTCGCTGGAATGCTCATCTTCATCGTGCCGGTGTTCAAGGACATGTTCGAGGGCATGGGCGGCAGCCTGCCGCTGCCGACCCAGATCCTCGTCACGCTGTCGGAGCAGATGATCTGGCTTGGGCCGCTCATCCTGGTGCTCTCTATCGTCGGTGGCGTCTGGTGGAAGTCGCACAAGAATGACGAGAACGTACGCAAGTTCCTCGACCCGCTCAAGCTCAAGATGCCCGTGTTCGGCCTGCTTATGAAGAAGCTCGCTGTCGCGAGGTTTTCCCGCAACTTTGCGGACATGATCGGCGCCGGTGTGCCGATCCTGCAGGCGCTTCAGATCGTCGGGGAGACATCCGGCAACTACGTCATTCAAGAGGCGCTCAAGAAGGTCGCAGATTCGGTGCGTCAGGGGAAATCGATCGCCGGCCCTATGGCGGAGGAGGATGTCTTTCCGCCGATGGTTGTGCAGATGGTAGCTGTCGGCGAGGACTCTGGAGCGATGCAGCAGATGCTCGAGAAGATCGCCGAGTTCTACGACCAAGAGGTGCAGACCATGACTGATAGCCTCACGTCGCTGATCGAGCCGCTCCTCATCGCCTTCCTTGGCGTCGTCGTCGGCGGCATGATCGTTGCCCTATACCTGCCTGTCTTCAACATCGCCACATTGATGCAGTAACCGAGGTTTGCTCACCTTAATGCGTTACTGCCCCCGAGCTGGGGTGGCAATCTGCTCAATTCACCCCTGTTCGCGTGTGCAGGTTGAACGTGTCTTTCCCATATGGTCAGAGACGGGGGGCCACCGGGATTTCCGACCCACAAATTAGTCACGCTCAGTCAAAGGAAAATTTCATGGTTTCTCGCATCACCGCTGCGCTCGCCGCACGCTACAAGGCCATTCAGGAGAAGGAAAAGGGCTTCACCCTGATCGAGCTCCTCGTCGTCGTCATCATCATCGGCGTTCTCGCCGCGATCGCGATCCCGATCTACCTGGGCGTGCAGAACAACGCAAAAGACAGCGCGGTGCAGTCCGACCTGTCGAACGTGAAGATTGCTGTCGTCGCTGCGTATACGAATGATTCGAAGTTCGAGGTGAAGGGCACCTTAACCACTGCGACGTCCGTGGGAACTGGCGACAGCGCCACAACGCTTGGGGCGTTGGGCGCCACGGCGAGTGGTGCGTATGGCACGGCGACCAACGGCGCGTTCGAAGTTAAGGGGACGGCAAAGGCCGCCGGGACAGCCACGGGTTCCGATTTCTGCATTGACGCAACGAGCAGCGAGACGAAAAGCAGCTTCCACGTCACATCCGAAGGCGGAGTCCAAGACGGTAAGTGCTACGCCGCTAGTCCTAAGTAAGCAAGATGTCGAAGGTGGGGTGACGCCTGAGGCGCCACCCCACCTTCGGTGTTCGACCCAGACGGAGGTGATGCAGGGTGATTGGACGTCGTTGCTCCGCTCCGCTGGATTACGACAGCGACGGCATGACCCTCATCGAGGTCATCGTCGCCATGATGGTGTTCTCTCTCGTGACGCTCAGTGTCGCCTACTCGTCGATCGCGATAATGACCGCGACCCGTGACTCTCGTCACCGCCAGGTGGCCACGAACCTCGCGGCCCAGGAGATCGACCGCGCACGATCGGCGGGAAAGATTCTCGACCTTCTCGATGACTCAGAAACCGAGACAGTGAACGGAACCGTCTACACGATTAGTCGCAAGGCATCGTGGGTGAATGCCACGCAGGATGGCGGGGCCTGTGGGGCAACTGACAGCGGCGTCGGCGGTGCGCTCCAGTACAAGCAGATCCACGTCGCCGTGACCTGGCCGAACATGACCGATCCAGACAATGCGGTGACAGCAGACACACTCCTCGCGCCAGAGTCGAAGATCAACGATCCAAACCTCGGCACGATACTGGTCCAGGTCACCAACGCAGCAGGCGGGGTGAGTGGCATTGATGTCGATGCCAAAGCGTCCGGTGACGGTGCGGAGTCTCTGACGGAGCCGAAGCTGCCAACTGACGCCCAAGGGTGTTCATACCTCCTTCGAGTGAAGCCCGGCACCTACTCGGTCGAGATATCCGAGACCGGATATGTGAACGAGAAAAGCCTCACCAAACCCAGCCAGCTTGTTCCCGTCATCGCTGGGGGCACGTCCTCCGCGCGGTTTACTTTCGACAAGCGCGGTGCGGTGAAAGCCACCTTCAAGCCGGATGCGTCTGCCGCTGGTGTGCTCCTTCCGGACACGATGCCGACGAGTTTTGTCGGGACGTACGGGATTGTGGTTCCTGACCTCGCGTCCAAGGCAGCCAGCTCAGCGACCTTCAACCTCTTCCCGCTTGGCGGTTATTCCGTGATTGCCGGCCGCCACGGCAGCACCGACAGCGGTGAATCGACCTGTGACGCCGTCAACCCGTCGCTGTGGGAGCCGACGGTGGTTGGTGGCGTCACCTATGAGGGTTTCACGCCCCCCAGCGTGGAATCTGTTTCGGGGACGACCTCGAGCGTCGATGTCCCGACCGGTGTCGTTACCATCAAGAACTCCACAAGCCTGGCGGGTACCAAAATCGTTGCGAAAAGCGCTGATCCAACGAGTTCACACCCCGTGCCAACCTGTGAGGAAGCCACGACGCTCACCTTCACCACAACCATTGCTCGGAACGCCTCGGTAACGATCGCGCTTCCGTATGGGGCCTGGACTGTCTCGATCACCAAGGACGGATCAACTCAGACCGTTCCGTCCACTGCATTCTCCGCGTGGAGCGGCGCTCTCTCCGGCGTTCAAGGACCGAACCGTCTTCTGCTCGATCCGCGACGTGCCGTTTGATGAAGGGCGTGACAGTCGGCGGACGGCCGCGCAGCCGTCACTCGTTTCGCAATGACGATGGCATCACGATGGTTGAGCTTCTCGTCGCGATGGTGGTGTTCGGTGTTCTCTCGACGATGGTCGTCGGTCTGTTCGCATCAACAACCAAGACCATGGCCCAGGTGCAGGCGCTCAGCACCAACACGAGCCAGGCCTCCAACGGAATGAACGAGACGGCACGCATCATTCGGGCAGGGACGGACAATCCGGTGAAGCCGACCGCCGCCAACCCGGCCCCGAAGCCGCAGCCCGCGTTTCTGCAGGCGAAGAGCGACTCGCTCGTGATGTATGCGTATGTCAATCTCGCGCCGGTTGTGACAACTGACGACGTGTTCCGCCCCATCATGGTCAAGCTGTCGCTGGACAGCGAACGACGCCTTGTCGAGAAGCGGTGGAACGCACGAGCCGCTGGAGACGGTTACTGGTCCTTCCCTGACCCCGATCGGGACCCGCCCGCGGAAACCAGAATCATTGCCTCAACGGTCGCTCCCGCCGGCACCGAGCCGCTCTTCACTTATACCGATGCCAACGGGCGATCGTTGTGCGTGACCCCCGCGGGCGCCGCATGCGTGCCGACCGCTGGGCTCCCTGAAGAGAGCCGGCGGCTGGTTGCGGCCGTGAAAGTTACCTTGACCATTCAAGAAGAGGTGAGTTCGAGTGCCGAACACCGGGTGACCCTCGAGAACACCGTCGGTATTCCTAACCTCGGAATCGGCAGGTTGGTCACATGAGGCGCATTCGTAAGTTCCAGGTGCACGAGGAAGAGGGCGCGGCACTCGTGCTCGTCGTAGTCATCGGCTTCGTTCTGATGGTCATGATCGCGACCGCCACCACAGTGGCATTGAGCAGCACGAGGAAGTCAGGGACGGACGCGGATTGGAACGCAGCGATGGCCGCCGCCTATGCGGGCATTGAGGACTATCAGTCGAAGCTCTCCAACGACAACTCTTATATCAAGTACGGGAACCCCAATGCGAAGTTCAGCGCCGGCAGTGCGGTGGTCTTGCCGCTGGGCGCTCTGGCCAATCCGGCGTTCGAGGTCGGCGCCAGCGGCAAGTGGGCTGCCGTCCAGGGCAGCGGCGGCAAGGCGACCTATCGGTATGAGGTAGACAGCTCGGCGTACAGCAAGTCCGGCCTCTTGCGTTTGCGGTCGACAGGCCGCGTCGGGTCGTCAGTACGCAGCCTCGTGGTCAACGTCAAGCAGCAGGGGTTCATAGATTTCCTCTACTTCACCGAATATGAAATGACCGATCCGGCTCAGGTCAAGAAGGCATCTAAGCGCTGCACCGTGGAATATGCGTGGAACCGATCTACGAAGGCGCACCCGAGCAATTGCAATATTCGCTTCGCCGACAAAGACACAATCAGCGGTCCACTGCACTCGAACGACTCGCTGCTGATTTGTGGTGCGGTGTTCAACGGAAAGATCACGACCGCGAACCCCAACGCCCCCTATTGGCGCGAGGACTCGACCTCGTGTGAGGACCCGCTCTTCAACGGGGGAGTGCCCGTGCAAACCCCAAAGATTGGTATGCCCGCGACCAACCTGGAGCAGAAGAAAGAGACCAGGTACGACCTCGAAGATTCCGTGCCGCGACCCGGCTGCCTTTACACGGGTCCAACGGTCATCACCTTGACCAACGACGGCAAGATGAACGTGAAATCGCCGTACTCAAACCGCACGCAGGTCGCCGGAAATCCCGCGCGAGCGGGTCGGGAAGCTGCGGAATGTGGTCGCGAAGCCGCCTTGAAATCCGCAGCGGGGGCGACGGTCGATGTGATCGAGGAGAACCTCATCTTCGTTCAGGACGTGCCGACCGATCGGGATGACCCCAACTATTGGGCGAGTAGTGCGAAACCGACGACCGGGAGCTACTCCTGCAAGAGCAGCGGAACCGGGTGGTCCTTTGGCGGTAACTCCTTTCCTCGTGCGGATGAAACGGTGCCCTGGGCCAGCCCGGCGCATTATCAGTGCAGAAAAGGGGACGTGTTCATTAAGGGCATCCTCAAGGGGCAGGTGACTGTATACGCCGAGAACTATGTCTACATCACCGGTGACATCAAATATGTGGACAAGCTGAAGGATGTTCTGGGTCTCGTGGGACAAAGTGCTGTCTGGGTGTGGAATCCCGTCGACTGCACGCGCGAAAACGGCGACGACGAATGCATTGAGGGCAATTTCTTTCAGGACGATAACCGCACAATCGATGCGGCCATTCTGTCTGTCGGCCATACGTTCACCGTGCAGAACTACATAACCGCGGAACGAAGCGGCAGCAAAGGCCGCGGAACCCTCACCGTTACTGGTGCCATCGCGCAGAACTTCCGTGGAGCCGTCGCGACGTCAGACGGTACCGGATACGAGAAAAACTATAAGTACGATGACCGTTTTCGTTATCTTGCGCCGCCGAAGTTCTTGTCGCCGGTGTCGACGACCTACGGAATTAGCCAACTCGTCGAGGTTCAGGCTGCATTCGGCCCGAACGGGACCGAGCGATGACTGAGCTTGAGTGGCTACCGATCGTCGCAACGTTGATCGGCGTCCTCGGCCTCCTCGTCGGGTCCTTCCTCAACGTCGTTATTTACAGGGTGCCGAACGGCATTTCCGTCATCGCTCCACCGAGCGCATGCCCCGGGTGTGGTGAGCAGATCAAGCCGTACGACAACGTCCCGGTGCTGTCCTGGCTCGCGCTCCGCGGCAAGTGCCGCAGCTGCAAAGAGCCGATCTCAGCGCGCTACCCACTCGTCGAAGCGGGTGTCGGCGTGTTCTTCGCCGTGGTCGGGGTGTGGTGGTGGCTGGTTTTCAGCGAGTTCGCCACGGCCACCACCGGCATTGTTGCCAACCTGCTCGTGCTCGTCGCATTCCTGTGGCTCGCCGGGGTCAGCGTCGCTCTCGCACTGATTGACCTGGATACGCACAAGCTTCCGAACGCGATCGTCTTGCCGAGCTACCTCGTTGGTGGAATTCTGCTGGCCGCTGCCGGCATCCTGAATTCGGATCTTGACGCAATGATTCGCGCTGGTGTCGGTATGGCAGCAATGTGGCTGGCGTACTTCCTGATGGCGATGCTGTACCCCGGCGGCATGGGGTTCGGCGACGTCAAGCTCGCCGGCGTTCTGGGCCTGTACCTCGGTTTCGTCGGCTGGGGTGCGCTCCTCGTCGGCGCATTCGCTGCTTTCTTTCTTGGCGGGCTGTATGCGATCGGGCTCATGCTCGCACGCAAGGCGGGCCGCAAGAGCGGTATCCCGTTCGGACCCTGGATGCTCATCGGCGCCTGGACCGGCATTTTCGTTGGCACCGCGCTATGGAATTCCTACCTCTCGCTGCTCGGTGTGGCGTAGGCAGAAAGTAAGAGGAGAAGCATGTCAGCAACAATCGTGGGTATCGACATCGGTAGCGTCGCCATCCGCGCCGTCGAGCTGAAGGACGCCGACAAGGCACGCCCAACTCTCCTGCGCTTTCACGAGCTTCCGCTGCCCACAGGTGCGGTGAACCGTGGTGAGGTGATCGAGCCGAGCACCGTGTCATCCGTGCTCAAACGGCTGTGGTCGACCGGCGGGTTTAAGAGCAAGAATGTGGTTATCGGCATGGGCAACCAGCGGGTGCTCGCGCGCGACCTGACCCTTCCGCGGATGTCACAGGAACGTATCCGCGAAGCCCTCCCGTACCAGGTGCAGGAACTGCTTCCTGTTCCGGTGGGCGACGCCATGCTCGACTTCTATCCCGTCTCCGAAGGCCAGTCAGACACGGGCCCGGTTGTGCATGGGCTCCTCATCGCGTCGATCAAGGAAGCGGTGATGGGCAACGTCCGCGCCGTGGAGAAGTCGGGACTGACGACGAAGGAAGTCGACCTCATTCCGTTCGCCCTTGCCAGGGCGCTGCTTCGAGGGGACCAGGCGAACGGGACCGTCGCAATCGTCGACATCGGGGCATCCGCCACCACGATCGTGATCGCAACGAACGGGGTGCCGCAGTTTTTGCGCATCATCCCGGCGGGCGGCGATGACCTGACGACGGCGCTCGCGCAGCGGCTGGAGATCGCCCCCGAGCAGGCAGACGGGCTCAAGCGAGCGCTTGGGCTTCGAACGAGGGTCGATGACCCGAAATACCAGTACCCGATGGAAATCATCAACGAGGTGACGAGCGAGCTGCTCATCAGTGCTCGCAACACGCTGGAGTATTACAGGGAGTCGCGGCCGGAGGCATCCGTCGACCGCATCCTGCTCACCGGCGGGGGAGCCAGCCTCAGCGGGCTGCCTGACGCGCTCACCGAATTGACGCGCAGGCCCGTGGTGCAGGCCGACCCATATGCCAGCATCGCGGTCGCCAAATCGTTCAACACCGATGACCTGCGCGCTCGCCAGTCTGCGATCCTCGTGGCTCTCGGACTCGCGCTGGGGAGCAAAGCATGAGCAAGAGTACGGAGACGCTGGTCATCGGCGGGGTTCCGCGGGCGGATCTGCTTCCGCTCGAGATCCGTGCGGTGCACCGGGGCAAGCGCAACCTGCGATCGATGATCTACGCGACGCTCGGCGTTGTACTGCTCGTCTTTGTCGCGACCGGGGCGTCCTTCTATTACGCACTCACCGCGCAGATTGCACTGGTTGCGGAGCAGAACCGCACGAGTGAGTTGCTGCTCGAGCAGCAGAAGTACGCGGATGTACGCGTCGTGCAGGACGCGCTCGCCACGGTGAAGGCAGGCCAGATGGTCGGGTCGGCGACGGAGGTCGACTGGAAGGCGTACCTCGATCAGGTCCAAGCGAGCCTGCCGGAGAACGTCGAAATCACCGAGGTCACCATCGACGGAGCGTCGCCGCTCGTCGATTACAACCAGCCGAGTGCGCCTCTTCAGGGTATGCGGGTCGCGACACTGACCTTCGGGGCGAAGACTTCTGCGCTGCCCGATACTGATGCGTGGCTCGTTGCGCTGGCGAAACTGCCCGGGTATGCGGACGCGAATCCCGACTCGATCACCCTCGAGGAGGACACCGGTCAGTACACGACGGTCGTGACCATGCATATCGGTGAGGGCGCCTGGTCGCAGCGTTTCGTGCCGGAGGACCAGAAGGTGGATCCGAACGCGGATGCCGATGGCTCGGTTGATGCGGATGCTGATGGCACCGATGCGGCTAACGGAGAGGGAGGCGAGTAGTCATGGATAAGTACAAGCTCTGGGTCCTCGGCCTCGCCGTCGTTATGGTCGGCATCCTCGCGATGGGCTGGTTCGTCGGCGTGGACCCGCAACTGCAGGCGAAGGCCGCGGCCGACGAGCAGCGGATTTCTGTGGAAGCGCAGAACGACGCGACAGTTCTGGCGATCGCCAAGCTCAAGGGTGACTTCGAGAGCATCGACGCGCTGCGAGCCGAGCTTGCGGGGCTGCGCAGCTCGATCCCCGCGAACGGAGACCTGCCCGCCTTCCTGACCCAGCTCGACACCCTGGCGAGCGAGAGCGGCACGACGATCACGGCGCTGACCGTGGCCGAGGCCATCGAATATACGGCTCCGGAAACGTCGGTTGTCGCGCCCCCGGTGGAGGCACCGGCTGAGGAATCCGGTGAGGAACCGACCGAAGGTGACGATGCTGCTGAAACGGATGCCGCGGCATCCGAACCGGAGGGCCCTGAAACTCCCACGGTCATCACCGACGCTCGCATTTCGGCTGAGAATTTTGTCGTGATCCCGATCACGGTGAACGTGCAGGGGGATCACGACGGGGTGTGGTCGTTTGTCGACAAGCTGCAGCACGGGTCCCGGCTGTTCATGGCGACGCAGATGACGAAGATGCCGAATGAGGAAGTGCCCGGGCAATTCGACGCGACGGTGACCGGGTATATCTACACGTTGTTGGAGAAGTAGGGCTGCGGGCTTTGATGGCGTAAATATGTTCGAATTTCTTGCGTAAAACTCTTTTCTAATATCGAATCTCTTGGTATCATGAAGTATGGCAAAGGTGTCCGAGCAGATTCGAGAGGTCGCCCTTCGGGTGTGCGACCAGATCGCTCGGTATGAGGACGCCATCGAGGCCGTTGGTCGTGCGGCGGGGGATGCCGCGGGGCCGGAGCCAGCGTCTGGTCCCGAACCTGCGTCGGGCCCTGAACCGGTATCGGGCCTGCAGGTTTCGGGCAAGGGAGGCTCTTCGTCTGCAGTGTCTTCGCCTGCAGCGGTTTCGACCGGCATCACCAAGTTCGGTGGTGCCGGTTCGTCGTTTAAGCGGCCGCGATTCGTGCCGGTGGAGCCGGAGCCGGAGCCGGAGCCGGAGCCGTTGAGCACTGGGCGTGGTGCTGGTGCGGATGTTGGGGCCGCTGGTACGAGCCCGAGTACGGGCGCGGGCACGGGGGCAACACCTGCAGGTTCCGCCGTGGACACTGGTCTGCCGTTGTCGATGGTGTTGGAGCGGGCGGCGAACGTCGAGCTGGAGGAATTGCTCCGCAACGCGGCGCGAGCAAAGTCCGAGTTGGACGCGGTGATCGCTGCGGGGGCGGGTGTGGCGGCGAAACGGTCGGCGCGTGACCTGGGTTACTCGGGGTGGGCTCAGTCGACCGGAGACCGCACGGCGGTGAACCTGGTGCAGCGGTTGACCGGGTCGACCAAATCCGAGGCGTTCCGTCAGGTGCGGCTCGGTGAAGCGATGGGTGAGGCGGACGCCGCTACCCACCCGACCGGGTTCGCACCGGGCGCCGATGGCCCTGATGAACCGGGTGGCGATGGCGGTGACGACCCGCTGATCGATCTTGACGGCAAGATTCTGGTCGACCCTGACGCTGACCCTGATGCGCGGGTGTCGGTGTTGCGTCCGGTGCCGGTGGTGCCGTGGCATGAACCCATCTCTCGGGCGGCGCGGGAGGGGGTGATCCGGTCCGAGGCGGTGACGATCATCATGCGCGGGCTCGGGCAACCGAACGACCGGGTGGATGTGGAGATGCTGCGGGCCGCGGCGGTGGAGATCATCGCGGACGCTGCCGGGGTGAACGCTGACGAACTCGGGGTTCGGGCGCGGCATTTGCGGGACCGGATCGATCCGGCTGGGGTGCAGTTGAGGTGGGATGAGCGGTATGCGAACCGGAAGTGGCGGTTCGGCCGCAATGAAGACGGCACGAAGACAGCGTATGTGGCCTTCGATGAGGAAGGCGCTGCGTGGGTGGAGTCGATCGTGGGGGCGGCGTTGCGGCCGCGCCGCGGTGGGCCGCGGATGGTGGACCCGGTCGAAGCGGAACGGGCCGAGAAACTCCGGGTGGATGAGCGCAGTAACGACCAGATCGTGTACGACATTCTGATGGGTGCGATGCGGACCGGGGTGCAGGCCGACCCGACAACGACGTATGGGTCACGCCAACCCGGGATCCGGGTGGTGATGACCGAAACCAACCTCGACAACCGTGCCACCGACAGCGAGGGTGCGGAGCACCTGGTCGGTACCGGGTATCTCGAAGACAGTAAAGACGCGGTGCCGGGCAGTGTGATCGAGAAGCAGATCTGTATCTCCGGGATCTCCCCGATCCTGATGGACACCTCCGGCACGATTCTCGACGTGGGCCGGGAACAACGCTTGCACACCCGGAAGCAGCGGGTGGCGATGGCGGTTCGTGACGGTGGCTGTCGGATCGAGGGGTGTGAGTGTCCACCGTCGATGACGGAGGCGCACCACATCAACGAATGGGCCGCCCACGAAGGCTGCACTGATCTCGCGGACGGGATCCTGTTGTGTCCGTATCACCACACTCTGGTGCATACGTTTGGCTATCGGGTGGTCCGGATCGAGGGTGAGTATTACCTGATCCCACCACCGGGGGAGAACGGGGAACGGATCCCGATCCGGATGCCATCGAAGTCACCGTTGGAGAAGGAACGACTCCGCCTGGCCGGGATCAAGGCCGCAACCGACGCCGCGGACGCCGCCGCACGAGCCGCAGCCGCCGGGAACAACGGTGCCGGGGCCGACAGTGCCGATGGCGGCGGTGACCGGTCAGGCAGACGAGGCGGACAGGGTCCAGGGGAGAACTCGGCCCACCCATCGGCCCAACAGACCAGGACCGCGTAGTCGGGGGCCACGGGAGAACTCCGCCTTCCCGTCGGCCCAACAGACCCGGACCGCGTAGTCGGGGGCGAGGGGAACTCCGTTCTCCCTCGGCCGAACAGAGCCGGACCGCGTAGTCGGGGGTTAGTGGAGACCTCAGTCCTCCCACGAACCGACAGACCCGGGCCGCGTAGAGCCCGCTCGGAAAGGGCGCCACGTCCCATTAACAATCGGGAGTCTGAAGGCTCGCATCATGCCGAAGCATCAGCATTGCATCGCCCCTTTTCAGTTGAGTGCAGTTGCGGAATTCGAGCGGGAACCGGAGTTCGAGGCGCGAATATCAAATAAAACAGCTGGCACCGGCATAAATGCGAGCAGTCGTCGGTTCTATTCAAAGTAATAAACAGTCCGTCACGTCAGAGTAATTGTCCGTCACGCGAATTTGCCTGCCGACCGAGGCCATCTAGGGTCGTAAGTCGGGGCATCCGCTGGATTGATTGATCGCGATGCCTCCACAAAGTTGAAAGGTAACACCCACGTCATGAACTCACGCCGTCTCACCACTGTCTTCGCAGCAACCATCATTGCCGGTCTCGCCCTTTCGGGATGCTCCGCAGATGCAGGTGGAGGATCCGCCAAGGAACCCAGCGGAAGTGCACTCGAGCGCGTGACCGAAGCCGGGACTCTCGTGGTCGGAACCGAGGGAACGTACAAGCCGTACAGCTACCACGAGGGTGGAGCGGGTGAGCTCACCGGGTACGACGTGGAGGTTGTAACTGCTGTCGCCGACAAGCTCGACCTCGAGGTGAGCTTCGAGGAGACCCAGTTCGACGGCATTTTCGCCGGTCTCGAGGCTGGCCGTTTTGACATCATCGCCAACCAGGTGTCGATTAGCCCGGAGCGCGAAGAGCAGTACACACTCACCGAGCCGTACACGGTCTCGCCCGGAGTCGTTATCGTCGCGAAGGACAACACTGACATCACCTCGGTCGCGGACCTCAACGGCAAGACCACTGCGCAGTCGCTCACGAGCAACTGGTACACCATCGCTGACGAAGCGGGCGCGAACGTCGAAGCTGTTGAGGGCTGGGCGCAGGCTGTCGAACTGCTTGAGCAGGGCCGCATCGACGCGACGGTGAACGACAAGCTCACCTACATCGACTACGTCGGTGAGCACCCGGACGCCGCTATCAAGGTTGTCGCGGAGACCGATGAGGCTTCACGCAGCGCTTTCGCGCTCAAGAAGGGCAGCGATGACCTCGCGGACGCCATCAACGAGGCGCTCGTTGAACTGAGCGAGGATGGCACCCTGACCGAGCTCTCCGAGAAGTACTTCGGCGAGGACGTCAGCAAGTAGCCGCCGCGGCTGCGATACTGCCCCCATGACCGAGTGGCATTTCTTGAGCCCGTCGCTGTCGGCCGCCGCGCCGACGGCGACGAGTGACGTGGTCACAGAGTCGAGCTGGGACCTATTCGTCAGCTCGTTCTGGCCCCTGGTGTCTGGCGCGATAACTGGCACGATCCCACTCGCGCTGATCTCCTTCGCGATCGGGCTTGTCCTCGCGCTGTTCGTCGCGATCATGCGGCTCTCGCGCAACCGCATCGCGTCGAGCATCGCGCGGATCTACATCTCGATCATCCGAGGGACGCCACTGCTCGTCCAGTTGTTCGTGATTTTCTACGGACTGCCATCAATCGGCCTCACTATCGACCCGTGGCCGAGCGCGATCATCGCCTTCTCGCTCAACGTCGGCGGGTATGCGGCCGAAGTAATTCGGGCAGCGATTCTTTCGGTGCACCAAGGCCAGTGGGAAGCCGCGTACACAATCGGTATGTCACGCGGACGCGCGCTGCGCCGAGTGATCCTGCCACAGGCAGCCCGGGTGTCCGTGCCACCGCTGTCGAACACATTCATCAGCCTGGTGAAGGACACCTCGCTGGCGTCGCTCATTCTCGTCACCGAACTGTTCCGCCAGGCACAGAAGATCGCGGCGTTCACCTCAGAATTTATGCTGCTGTACCTCGAAGCGGCTCTCATCTACTGGCTGATCTGCCTTGTGCTCTCGTCGGGCCAGAGCCTGCTTGAAAAGAGGTTGGACCGCTATGTCGCCCACTAACACCGGCCAGGACGCCCCTCTCCTCGAGGTGACCGGCCTCTGCAAGAAATTCGGCGCACATGAGGTGCTTCGGGGCATCGACCTGTCCGTCGACCGCGGCAAGGTTCTCGTGCTCATCGGGCCATCCGGCTCCGGCAAGACCACAGTGCTCCGCTCGATCAACGGCCTGGAGATCCCGGAGGCCGGTGTCGTCACCGCGGCAGGCGGCATCCGCGTGGACTATGCAGCAAAGCCGGCGAAGAAAGACATTCTCGCGCTCCGCGACCGCACAGCCATGGTGTTCCAGCACTACAACCTGTTCCCGCACATGACGGTGCTCGAGAACATCATCGAAGGCCCGGTTCAGGTCAAGGGTGTCAGGAAGGCGCAGGCGATCAGCGAGGCTGAAGCACTGCTCGAACGCGTCGGCATGGCGGAGAAGCGTGACGTGTACCCGTTCCAGCTGTCTGGGGGCCAGGCGCAACGTGTTGGTATCGTCCGTGCTCTGGCTCTCAAACCTGACCTGCTCCTGTTCGATGAGCCGACGAGCGCCCTCGACCCCGAACTCGTCGGAGACGTACTCGTGGTCATGAAGGAACTCGCCGACGAGGGCTGGACGATGCTCGTCGTCACCCACGAACTCGCTTTCGCGCGACAGGTCGCGGACGAGGTCCTCTTCATGGACGAGGGCGTCATCATTGAGCGTGGCGCGCCGAGCCAGATGTTCTCGGCGCCGAGGGAAGAGCGAACCAAGCAGTTCCTGCACCGGGTTCTCCACCCGCTGGATGACGACTAACCCCCGCGCGTTAGGGCTTGGCGCGAGCCTCCTCGCGCTACAGTGACCACAAAGGGGGCACTGTACGCCCCGAGCAACGAGGAGCGTCACATGAGCAACACCACCCCGGAACCTGGCCACGAGATCCACGACGGATCGACCCCGGAGTCGCACGCTGCCGACGAGTCGCCTCGCGAGGGTGACACGGCTGTTGCGCCCACGGTCGACCCGGCCGACGACCGCGAGATCGTGATCGACTACGGTTCCGCCGTCGACCCCGACTACGTTGAGCCTGAATATGTTGAGCGCGAACACGCAGAGCCTGAGCACGTTGAGCCTGCGTATGTTGACGCCGCTCACGTCGACGCCGCCAGCCCGGCAGAGTCCGACGCGCGGGTCGCGTCGTCGACCGAACCGAGCGTGCTGACCCAGGCCGACCTTCGCGAGGACGAAATCCGTGCCGCCGAGGCGGGAACCGGTGCCGTCCCCGCCGAGCAGACCGTCGCGCAGCGCCTCGCCGCCGAGCGTGAAGCCGCACGTGCAGAAGCAGAACGCGCAGAGGCCGCGCGCGCCGAAGCAGAACGCGCCGCAGAACGCGCTTCCGCCGCTCGTGCAGAGGCTGAAGCCGAGCGTAAAGCGCAGGCCGACCGCGACGACCGCTCCGATCGGGGCTCCAACGACGGCGACGAGCGACACACATCGACCGCCACCGCTCCGGCCGCCAGCGTTCGCCAGCCGATCTACGTGCAGGCGCCGTCGAAACCGAAGCCCAAGAGCAACCGCGGCTTCGGGATCGCGGTCTCACTCCTCGCGACCGCCGTGTTTGCCGCCCTTTACGCGGGCATCCTCGCCCTGATCCTCATTGCCAACAACGGTTCCGTCGACATCCTCGGCGAGGTTCTGGCCAAGGCGCCGTACTGGGTTCCCGTCATCTTCTTCTTCCTCGCGATGGTCCTGCTGGTGGCGGTCGTCAACCGTGGCGGATGGTGGGCGTACGTGCTCGGCGGTTTCGCCGTCGCTGTGATCGTCTACGCGTCGTACCTCGGTGGAGTGCTCATCGACCAGGCAAACAACATCACCCCAAATCAGGTGTCAGAGACAGTCGGCCAGGCCCTGCTTTCGCCCGCCGCCATCATCTCGTTCCTCGTCGCACGAGAGGTGCCGATCTGGTTCGGTGCGTGGATCGCGTCGCGCGGACGCAAGGTGAGAGAGCGCAACGCTGAGGCTCAGGCCGAGTACGAGCGCATCCTTGAGCAGGGGCCCGTTGTCGCCTGATCGTGAGGCGGATCGCTCGTCATCCGAGGGTTCTGTGGCATCCGATCCGACGCGTCTTCGCGCAGCTCTCATGTCCGCAGGCGGGCTGACCGTAGCCCTCGCGATCGGCGCCTCGCTGGTCGGTTCCCGTATTTCCCTGACGAACACGGATGCCGCGGGCTGGCTTTCGGTCGTGATGCTCATCGCGTCGGTTGCCGGCTATCTCGGCGTCCTGTTGCGGCTCAGCACCGCATCGGGTCTTGTGGCGACCATCGTCTACCCGACGCTTGGCGCGGTCGCGGCGTTCCTGATCGCCGGGGGAGTCCTGTATGGGCTTGGAACGGGCGACCCTTTCCGCGGCCCCGCCTTCGCGCTCGGCCAGTTCTCGGCCCCCGGCTTATACCTCGTCACGGCACTCGCGGCCTGCGCCGCAGCTGCTTTTCGCATGGGCACTCCTCCACCTCGCACCGGCCCCGACAGCCGGTAGGGTAAGGAATCTCATCGGTCCTGGCGATTCGTCGCCGGGACCGACCTGTGTGAGTAAGGACGAAAATGCGCCTCAAACTGACCCTTGCCCGACCGTCGGGTGCCCGCGACGACATCATTGTCACAACGGATGCCGGTGCCACGATCGCCGAGGTCGCCTCGACAATTGCGCGGGTCGATCCGGCGGAGTCTCTGCCGCGGGACGGTAACTACACGCTTCAGGCAGCGTTGCCAGGGCACTCCGAGTGGCTCGCGCTTCCTCCGGACGCGCCGGTGGGCGAGTCGTGGATCGGTTCCGGGGCCACAGTGCACATTTCGGATGCCGGCAAGTACTTCTCGCAGGCGAAGACCGGTCACGCACCAACGCTCGCGACGATCACAGTCCTCTCTGGGCCGGAGGTGGGTCGCAGCATCCCTCTCACCGCCGGAAGCTACACCGTTGGTCGCGATGAGTCCTGCGAGATCACGCTCGACGACAAGATGGTGTCGAAGAAGCACGCGCGAATCGAGGTCGGCGACGCCGTCGACGTCGTGGACCTGGGCTCGGCGAACGGTGTAGAGGTGGACGGCGGAATCGTTGCCCGCCTCCACGTCACCGAGACCGAGACGGTGCGCCTCGGCGACACCGAGTTGAGAATCGCATTGCACGAGTCCGTCGCCGAAGCCGGCGTCGCCCCCAAGGCCGGCCCGATCTTCTTCAACCGTTCGCCCAAGGTCGAGCAGCGCTACGCCGGCCAGGAGTTCACGGCTCCCGAGGTCCCCGCCGAGAAGGAACCGCAGCCGTTCCCGCTTCTCGCGATGCTGACACCCATGCTCATGGGTGGCGCCCTGTTCATGCTCACGAAGAACCCGATGTCGCTTCTCTTCATCGCGATGACTCCGATGATGCTCATCGGTAACTACATCACGGGCAAGCGTCGGGACAAGAAGGCGCTCAAGAAGGCCATCGCGAAGTTCGACAGCCGACTCGCCGACCTGGACGAGCGGCTGCAGAAGGAGAGCGTCACCGAGCGCATCCTCCGCCTCGCCGAAGCTCCCTCCACCGCTGAAACGCTCGACGGCGCAATGCGCCGTGGGCCGATGCTGTGGACCCGACGCCCCGAGCACTGGTCGTTCCTCAACGTCCGCCTCGGTGTGGGATCGATGACGTCCCGCAACACAATCAAGTCGAGCGAACACGGCGACCTGCTGCCCAAGTTCCAGGAACGGCTCGAGCTGCTCATCGAGAAGAACAAGTACGTTGCCGGTGTTCCGCTTATCGACAACCTCCACGACTCGGGGGCGCTCGGTATTGCGGGATCCCCGTCGGCAGCGATCGGTTCGCTCAACTCAATCCTCGTGCAGCTCACCGCCCTCCACTCCCCGGCTGAACTCACCGTTGCCGCCATGGTGACCCCGCAGTGGTCCGACCAGCTGGCCTGGCTCAAGTGGATTCCGCACACGTCGTCCCCGCACTCGCCGATCGAGGGCATCCACCTCGCCGACAGCGCGGCAAGCGCGGCCAACCTCATGTCTGCCCTCGAAGAGATCATCCACTCGCGCGTTGCCGAGCGGAAGGCGAAACTGCAGCGCCGCGGCGCGATGGCCCAGAAAGCTGCAGCGCTCGAACGCGGTGCCGAGGTCGGCGAATCGAGCGACGAAGGGTTCCAGGCTCCACTTCCTGCGATCGTCGTGCTCATCGCTGACGACGTGTCCGTCGACCGCGCGCGGCTCGTGCAACTTGCTGAGCTCGCTGCGGATGCCGGCGTCTACCCGATCTGGATGGCCCGCGACGTCACGGCGCTCCCGGCGGTCTGCCGCACCTACCTGTCAGTCCCAGACGATGACGGCTTCGCCACCGTCGGATACGTGCGCATCGGCGAGACCATCACCGACGTCGTGACCGAACTCATCGACCCGCAGACCGCGCTCGACTACGCACGCCGGATGGCGCCGATGATCGACGCTGGCGCCCTCGTCTCCGACTCGAGCGACCTGCCCCGGTCGGTGTCGATGGTTGCCCTGCTCGGCCACGACCTCGTCGAGCACAGCGACGCTGTCGTTGACCGCTGGCGCCAGAACACCTCGATTCACGACCGCACGCCCGGTATCGAGCCGAAGAAGCGCCGTGCGGGCAAGCTGCGCGCGACCATCGGTTCGGCGGGTGTCGACGCCATGCACCTTGATCTCCGCACGCAGGGCCCGCACGCACTCGTTGGAGGTACCACCGGTTCCGGGAAGAGCGAGTTCCTCCAGGCCTGGGTGCTCGGAATGGCCGCCGAATACAGCCCCGACCGAGTGACCTTCCTCTTCGTCGATTACAAGGGCGGCTCGGCCTTCGCCGACTGCGTGAGCCTGCCGCACTGCGTTGGCCTCGTCACCGACCTCAGCCCGCACCTCGTGCGCCGTGCGCTGACCAGTCTCCGGGCCGAATTGCACTTCCGTGAGCACCTCCTCAACCGCAAGAAGGCCAAGGACCTGCTCGAGCTCGAGAAGCGAGGCGACCCGGACAGTCCGCCTGCCCTCGTGCTCGTGATCGATGAGTTCGCGGCCCTGGCCGGCGAGGTCCCTGAGTTCGTCGATGGTGTCGTCGACATCGCCCAGCGTGGCCGTTCGCTCGGTATCCATCTCATCATGGCCACACAGCGGCCCGCCGGCGTCATCAAGGACAACCTCCGCGCGAACACCAACCTGCGCATCGCGCTCCGGATGGCGGACGAGTCCGACAGCACCGACGTCGTCGGTGTGAAGGACGCAGCCCATTTCGACCCTGCGATCCCCGGTCGTGGCCTCGCCAAGACCGGCCCCGGCCGCCTGCAGACCTTCCAGTCCGCGTACGCCGGCGGCTGGACCTCCCGAGAGCCCGACCGTCCCGGTATTGACGTGACCGAGCTCCGGTTCGGGGCACAGGCGCGCTGGGAGGAACCCGGTCGCGGTGACATCGATGAGTCCCGTGACCTCGGGCCGACGGACCAGCAGCGGCTCGTGGCATCCATCATTCAGGCGTCAGACGCCGCCCACATCCCTGCCCCCCGGCGACCGTGGCAGGACGAACTTGCGCCCGTGTACGACCTGGGCAAGTTGCGGCAGCGGACAGACGCGCAGCTCTTGCTCGGAGTCAGTGACCTGCCCGAGAAGCAATTGCAGCTTCCCGTTTACTTCAACCCGGATGTCGATGGTCACCTGGTCATCTACGGCACCGGCGGTTCCGGAAAGAGCACAGTTCTCCGGACGCTCGCGACCGCTGCGGCGATCACCCCGCGTGGTGGCCCCGTCGAGGTGTACGGCCTTGACTTCGGCGGTGGAAGCCTGAGGATGCTGCAGGACCTGCCGCACGTCGGGTCGATCATTCACGGTGATGACACCGAGCGGGTCATCCGCCTGATGCGCCAGCTCAAACAGGAGCTCGAGTCGCGGGGCCCGCGATACGCGGAAGCGAACGCGTCGTCGATCGTCGACTATCGACGCCTCGCCGACCGGCCCAATGAACGACGCATTCTTCTTCTCATCGACGGATTCCAGAACTTCCGTCAGGAGTTCGAAATCCCGGCCGGACGGTCCCAGTGGTACGGCGTCTTCGCTGACATCATCTCCGGTGGGCGCCAGGTCGGAATGCACGTCGCGTTCACCGCCGACCGCACCGGTTCGGTCCCCAGCTCGATCAGCTCGAGCGTTCAGCGACGCGTCGTGCTTCGCCTCGCCGATGAAACGGCGTACGCGATGGTCGACGTGCCCGGCGACATCCTGTCAACCAGCTCGCCTGCCGGCCGCGCGATCGTCGATGGCGAGGAGACCCAGATCGCCGTTCTCGGTGGCTCGGCCTCGCTGTCCGACCAATCCGTCGCCACGAAGGGGCTTGCCGCAGCGATGACCCGTGCCGGAGTGGTGCCCGCCCAGCCGGTTCGTTCGCTGCCGAAGGAATACCCGGTGGACGAGCTGCCCACGCGGGTCGGCTCGTTCCCCGCCATCGGCATCAGCGACGAAGACCTCGGACCGACGGGCATCGAGTTGGCCGGAACGTTCCTCATCTCTGGACCCCCGGCGAGTGGCCGCACGACAGCGCTTCGCGGTTTCGTGCGCTCCATCGCGCGCTTCGACCCCGAGGTGCGGATGTACTACATCGGGAACAAGCGATCGATCGTGTCGAAGGATCCGCGGTTTGTTTCGGCAGCAGTGACCATCGAGGACGCCGCAACCCTCGCCAAGGAACTCCTCGCCGCCATTGTCGACCCGGACACCGAGGGGACCATCGCTGTCTTCGTCGAGCAAATCGGTGATTTCCTCCAGACCCCTGCCGACAACCCGATCGTGGATATGATCCGGGCCATCAAGCGCAGCGACCACTTCATCCTCGCCGAGGCAGAGTCGAGCTCCTGGTCGAGTTCCTGGCCGCTGCTCGGCGAATTCAAGAACGCACGGAGAGGTCTGTTGTTGCAGCCGGAGACCATCGACGGCGACATCGTCCTCAAAACGAGCCTGCCGCGGATGCAGCGTGCCGAGTTCCCGCAGGGCAGGGGCGTGCTTGTTTCAGGCGGCAAGTTTGCCCGGGTCCAGTTGCCCCTCGTGCTGGGGGAGTAGCAATCGAGCATGGGGAGTGGTCCCCATCGACGTTCTCGTTTGTCCTCCATTAGGTTGTTCACGTGGGGACGATCCAGAAGGGATCTCCGAACCAAGGATTGGATAATCACCATGGCAAACATCAACGTAACCTTCCAGGACCTCAAGACCGCTTCTGGCCAGATCATCACGGGCAAGGGCGCACTTGAAGACAAGATCAACGAGCTGCAGCGCCTCGTGACCGACCTCGTGTCCAGCGGGTTCGTCACCGACCAGGCCTCAGGAGCGTTCCAGGAGTCCTTCACCACGTTCACGCAGGGCGCCACCCAGGCGGTCGGCGGCGCACAGGGCATGGCTGACTACCTGACCAAGGCTGCTGACTCGCTGCAGAGCGCAGACACCGAGCTGGCCAACGCCATCCGCGGCTAAGCTCGCACAGCTTCTCGGGGAGGGTCGGCTTCGGCCGGCCCTCCCCGACACCTGATACCCACCGAACGGCTTTCATCTCTAAGGAGACACAATGGGCGACAAACTGGTTGTCGAGGGCGCTCTGCTCGAACAGACACAGACCAACCTGCAGTCGATTCTGACCGAGTTTGAAGGCGCCGAGACGTTCAGCGAATTCGTGGCTTCGCTCACCGGTCACTCCCGTCTCGAGCACGAGGTTCAAGCGTTCGCGTCCAATTGGAACCTGAAACGCGCCGAGGTCATCGAAGCGGTGACCGCGCTCAAGGATTCGATCGGTGCCATCAACGACGCTTTCAACAACCTTGACGCCGATCTCGCAAAGGCGCTGTCCGATACAGCCGGGGACGTCTCTGCGATTCCAGCCGGCCTCCCCGCCGCTTCCTAAACACCGCATCCGTCCCGCCGACAGATAGGCACCAACATCATGTCTGACTTCTCTGACCTGTCCGGAGAGCCCGCGTCGCTGAAGACCTACGCGACCCGGTACCTCAATCTTGCGAACGCAATTCAAAGTGCAGCCAGCGCCCTCAAAGCGGTGGGTGAGGGCAGTGACAGCATGATTTCAGCTGCCGTGAATGAGGTGCGAGGCAAAGCAAAAAAGGGCGGCGAGGACATTGGCCAGGCTGAAAGCCGCTACCGGACGACTGCTCAGGCGCTCCTGACCTACGCCGACGCTCTCGAAGATGCACAGACCAAGGCCAAGGAAGCGCGCGACGAGTACGAAAGTGCTCAGGGCAGTCATGCCACAGCCCAGGCGAAAGCCGATGAATTCAATGACAAGGCGCTGGTGCCGGGGGCCGAGCAGGCCGCAGACGCTAAGTCAGCCTCAACGTGGGGGAATGAAGCGTCAGGCTTTGCGTCAGCGATGAGCTCGGCGCAGACCAAGTACAACCAGGCGGTTGCCGACAAGGAAAAGGCGGGTAATACCGCGGCCGACGCCATCCAGAATGTCATCGCAAACGATGGTATCCGCGACAGCTGGTGGGACAAGCTCGTCGACTGGTGCGAGAAGATCGGTGACTGGGTCGCTATTGCCGCCTTGCTGTTGTCGTGGGTCCCGGTCCTTGGCCAGATTCTTCTGGCAGTTGCGGCCATCATCAGCATCATCAAACTCATCGACTCGCTCATCAAATTCGCCAAGGGAGAGATGACACTCGGTGAGGTAGTTGCCGCGGCCGTCGGAGTGATTCTCAGCATTATCGGTGGCAAGGCGATCATGGTGGGGATCAAGGGGTTGAAGTCGCTGCAGGCCGGAAACAAACTGGCACGAGCGACTCGAAAAGCCGATGCCAATACAAGGTCACGATCCGCCCGACAGGCCCAAAACAAGGCCCAGGGCGACAAAGACCAGGCCGTCAAGGACTTCAAGGACGCTTTCAAGCCGAAACTGAACGACATTACCGAGGAGCTCAAAGGGACATTCGTGAGCCCGTTCACGGATCTGCGCGACGCGCTCACCAAACCGGGCGAAGCTTCTGACTTCATCAGGTCGCTTATTCGGGGCAACGAGGGTCTCCTGCCCGCCGCTATGTCCCGCGGCGAGCTACCCGACTATCTCAAGTTGCTTGCGGACTCGACAAGCAATTCCATTTCGTTCGAGGATTTGCCGTTGAGCCTCAAGGTTGAGCTCATTTATGAGGGCTCGAAGGTCTTCGGCGAAGCGTTCGAGACCATCGCCGCCCCGACGATCGGCGAAATACCGTTTACCCCCGAATCGCTGATAGCGAAGGTCACCGAACCGGTGGCTGGCCGAATCGGCGACACGGTTGACGGAACCGTCAACGCCAACTGAGTCGATAGGTTAGACCTCTATGGCTTACACGTCGGACATCTCACGGGTGTCACTGAACCTTCCCACTGACTGGTTTGAGGTTGATCTCGGTGCCGAGCAATCCACAGGGTGGATTGACCGCCTCTCGCTCAATTTCACGGCGACCGCCGATCGGGCAGCGATGGTCCGCGCGATGCAGTCGATTCGGGATGTCTTCGTCGATGACGCTGTTGATCTGGCTGCGCTTTTCCTGCCCCAGCCGAATAACGGTGTGATCGCCGCCGCCATGACCGTCGACATCTGTGGACTTGGCACTGAGGACTCACCGGAGAGCTATCTGAAATTCGTCGAGTCGCACCGGGATTTCCGGAGCCCACACCTCGACATCTCAAACCTGTCGTCCTGGCGTTCGGCACACCAGAGCGGAGAACTTATCGGCTACTCACATCTCGCCCTCGTGACGCCCGAACCGGATATGGAGAGCAGCCTCGAGGAGCGCTCGGTCTTCGCCATTTTCCCGCCGGGCGCTTCACAAATGGCGCGGGTCACCTTTCGCACTGCGCGCCTCGGCGCGTTCAGGGATATGGCGACCGAAACCAGTGCGGTCGTCGAGGGCATGACGCTTGAGTTGGCGTCATGACGCGCCAGGTGACGCTCACTGCAGCTGACCTCTCGATGGTCTTTCCCGGTTCCTGGGCCGTAATTCCGCTTTCGTCCGCCGAGACTGCGGAGCGTCGTGCATCAGCGCTGATCAAGAAGCAGCTGGGGCGAAACGACAGGCTGGCAGGACTTCGACGTGAACTCCGTGAGGGCATCAACGAGTCTGTGCGCGAGGCGATTGACCTGGGCGCAGTCGGGCTGGCAATTTCGCTCGAGATCCTGCCCGGTATCCCATTTCCGGCCTCGCTTCTGATCCTGCCGCTCGACTGGCCTGCGTCGCCCAACGAGGCCGAAGCATCTGCCGAGCAGCGTCTTCTCGCCGCCTACCCCGGTTCGGTCCTCCTGGAAGAAGGAACCGAGAGGCCGATAGTCCGTCGGCACGAGTTGGTCACGACGACGTACGAGACGGAGTCATCGCAGGACCTCAAGATCAACTACTGGCTCCCCGTTGGTGACGGCAGCCGCATCGTTCGCGTGTACGTCAAAGCGCCGATGGCTCACACGCCACCGCTATGGCTGGAACTCTTTGACACCATCATTGGGTCGGTTGGATGGCTCAACCGGAAGGACGCGATCGAGGAGGAGGCTATTCGTGGTTGACCAGGATTCGTCGACGACGACACGCCCTCCCCGCGCCGATCTCGATGAGCGGGCTGCGAAGCTCCGTCGTGGTGTTGCGATAATCGGAAATGCGATCGGGGCACTCGCCCTTCTCGTCGCGCTCGCCTCCGTCGCCGCCATTCTGTGGTTCACCAACCAGAACGTCTCCATTGGGTCGGTGTTCGAAGATGACCGCGCGGGAACGACGACTATATCGTTTCCGTTTCTGATGGCGATGCTGTCGATGATTGGGTTCTTCTTCGGCCAATTCGCTACCCGCGGGCGTTGGGGCACCGGAGACACCCCGACCGCCATGAGTGCGGGGTCATTCCGCGTCGACCTCCAGCCAATAACCCCCGCGCTGCATCTCGTTCTGTTTCTGCTGGCAGTCTTTGTGTGGGTGCTCGTGGTTCCCGCGCCAGTCACTCTGGAGGCATCCGGGGCTGTCTCCCCGTCGCCCGGCTCCTCTGCCGCGGAACAATTCTGGTTCACCGTTGTCGTCTATGCGGTGGTTTCGGGAGCAGTGGCCGCCATCGTCGGTGTCTCGCTCCTGAAGAAGCTCACGTACAACCGCAGCCTGGAGCGTGGACGCACGTCGATCGTCGATGGATCGCCGTCGCAGGTCGCCTGGCGCCGGCTCTCCCACATCTGGCGCGGTGAGCTGATGGTCGCCGCTGTGGCCGGCGGTGCACTCGGCCTCGCGCCGCTCGGTATCCACCTCGACAGCGCGGTATACGGGCTCTCGTTCGCCGCCGTCGGCGTTGTATTGCTTATCGCTGCCGTCATACTCGCGCTCAACTCATGGCGATCGGGCTTGCCCGTGGAACGGGTCGAGTCCTACACCTAGGCGATATACCGCCCGGTCCCGCCCATGGGGAGCGCTGCCCATTGCCTGCCTTCACTGGCGCTCCTAGGGTGAGTCACGTGACCAACTCCCCGCGTGACCTCCGGCGCCACCGTGTACGGCAACACTGAGCAGATTCGACACCGCGCCAGTGACCTGCGCGGTGTCGCCACCAGCCTGAGGGACCAGGCGACGATGATGCTCAGTGCCGCCGACGCCGACTGGGTGTCCACGGCCGCCGCGAAGTACGCCGAAGAGGCTCGACAGAAAGCCGTGAAGCTGGGCACCCTCGCCGATGACGCGGACGCTGCAGCCCAGGCGCTCGAGGACCATGCAGCATCCGTTGACGCGATCAAGAAGTCCATCAGCGAAGCCGCCGATTGGCTCACCGACCGCTGGAACGACGCGAGCAACCTCGTGAGCAACGCCGTGGAGACGCTCAAGGACGGAGCGGGCAAAGTGTTCGAATTCTTCGGCCGCGAGGTGCCGGACGCTCTGGTCGGCAAAGCCAGGGACCTCGTCAGCGGTGTTCCGCGGCTACCGGAACCCGGTTCGGTCGAGTGGCTCGACGCCGCCGCCCTCACCAGACGAAACGGATGGGCAGAATGAGCGCACCTGCAACCGAGGCGCGACGCACCCGCATCCTCCTCTCCGCCGATGAATGGCACCTGCTCACCTCCCGCCTCGATGCGGTTCAGGTACCGGTCGAGTTCCTGTCGGAATGGGACGAGACTGTGTCGCCGGCTGAACAAGAGAGCCGTGAAGCGGCAGCGCTTCACGCACTACAGCAACGAAAGCTCGTCGCGCCTCAGGCGGACGTGAAGGACACCGACCTCACCGAATTCCTGCACCCCGCCCTCGGAGCAGTGCTCTCCCTCCCGCAGGTTGCGTCAACCGTGATCGACATCGCCGCGTGGGGCCCATCCCGAAGTGTTCTGCAGTCGCTGTCGGTCGCGGGTACCTTCTGCCTCGGCCTCGCGCGAACCCAGCGGGTTCAGGACCAGGACGAGACAACGGATGCCGCGAACCGGGTGCGTGACGAGAATTCCGTCGAGATCACCGCCTGCGGAACAGTCGACCTCATCGACGAGGCTCTTCGGTCGCTCGATCTCGCCGATGATCGATCCTCAACCGGGTCAGCGCCAGTGAGCTCGGTATCGCTCTCGGACGCGTCCGCCCTTGTGCTCGCGATCCGGACCGGTGACACCGCCGTCATCGACGAAGCTTTTCGCCGGGTCGGACTGGATGAACACAACACGGGATTCGCGGCGATGGCTGCCACCATCACCGGTGGCCTCCTGCTGAGAATGCACGACACCCACACCGGGGAATCGTGGGCGCCCGCCTGGTTCCACTCCGACTCCGGCTGGATCCGGCTCGGTATCGATACCGGCAGCGAGGAAGCAACCGCCCAGGTGCTCACCGAGAACGGGCGGGTGAGCTGTCGACCGGTGTCGCGAACGGCGATCACCGCCGACGTGACCGCGACACTCCTGACGCGGTTGGGGTACTGAGATGGGCGACATCACGGTCTCCGGCGGTGTCGGCGGTGTCGGCGCCAACCTCGAAGATATGCGGACGCAAGCCGCGAAGCTCCGGCAGCTTGGCGGCCTCCTGGTCGATCAGGGCATCGATTCAGGCCGGGTTCTGCTCGACGGTGACTACCTGGAGTCAGTGATCCTTTCACCGATCACAGCGGCGACGGTCGTCACGAAGGTGGGAGTCGTCACGGGAGGAATCGCTCTTCTCGCGACAGAGATCACCGTTATCGGAATCTTCCTCGATGGTGCTGTGATCGCCTACGAACTCGTCGACTCCACACTGGCAGCGCTCGCCGAGGATCTCGCGAACGCCGCGACCTTCACCGCCGGGGTGTTCGCCGTTCCGCTCGTGATCATCACCGCGGCCGGAGCCGTGATCTTCGCCGGGGCGGCAGGCGTTGACGCGTTCCTCGACGAATCAGCCAGTGCCCTCGTCGCGGGGCTTGCGGGTACGGCTGCACTTCTTCGGAAGAACCCCTGGCTTGCGGCTGACCCGTCAGCGCTTCTGCGCGCGCTGGCCCTGCAGAGTGCAGCGAATTTCTCCGGTGACGACGTCGCGGCCGATTTCGCCGACACCATGACCGACGCACTGCAGGACCTCAACGAGCTCGCGGGAGATCAGAGCTGGTTCGTCGATGTGATCGCAAACGGCGCGCCAGGACTACTGATCGGACTCACGTTCCCTCTCGCGGCCACGATGGGTCCGGCTCGGGCGAATCGCCTGCTGTCGTCGCTCACCGGAGGTCCGTGGCCGCCTCAATCGTACGAGGAAGCCGTTCGCGCCATCCTCGGCGGCGGGCAGAAGTTCGGACAGTTCGACGACGGCACAGTGACCATGTTCGACCCGGGAACCCCGGGCTCGGCCACCGCTCCCACGAGCATCCAGGATCTCATGCACTCGTCCGACGACATCGATACACGGGATGGCGGCGACACCTACGCGCGAATCCGCATTGTGGACGCGGGCGGCGAACCTCCGCACTGGATCGTGCAAATTCCGAGCACCCAGGCCTGGTCGCCAGAAGCCGGGTCTACTCCCAATGATGTGACGAGCGATCTGCACGCGATGGCGGGCAACCCGACGGCGCTCGCCGAAGCCGTGAAGAACGCCATGGCCGAAGCGGGGATCGCCCCGAACGACCCGGTAATGCTCGAAGGATTCAGCCTCGGCGGCATCACGGCGGGAATGATGGCGGCAGACGACTCCCTCGGGTACAACGTGACCCACGTGGTGACCGCGGGGTCTCCGATCGCCCGGTTCCCGATTGATTCCGACATCCAGGTGCTGTCGCTCGAGCATTCCGAAGACCCCGTTGCGCGGCTCGACGGGCGCGGCAACCCCGTTGGCTCAAACTGGACAACCGTACAAACCGATGCGCCACGGCTGAACGGCGAGGACGCTGATCCCGGAATCGCTGCCGCACACAACGCCGCTCGCTACGCTGAGACAGCCGCCGCCGCCGGCGAACAGGGCGATCCCAGCTACGACCACTTCGTCGACTCCGCGTCGCAGTTCCTGAACCCTGACGGCACTGTCACCGATTACGGAGCGCAACGTCCATGACCCCTCGATCTCGTCCGGCCCGCAGCGTCCTCAAGGGCATCACAGCATTGAGCGTTGCTGGCCTGCTCAGCGCATGCTCGTTGGGGGACGGTGGGGCACAGGCATCCGATCCGTCGCGTCCCGGGCGATCCGCCAGTGATGCCACCCAGGCCGTGTCTGAGCTGCCGGGAATCACGTCGGCCGAGATCGCCACATCGACCGACGGTACCCCGAACCAGGTGCTGCTGCTAGCGAGGGTGTCGGCAGAAACCGGTTACCCCGCCAGCCCCTCAGAGCTTTTCGATCACGTGGTCAGGCAGGCCTGGTCTGCGACGGAAAGGAAACCCACAACCACGCTTCGGGTCGAGCTGAGCATCGAGGGGCAGGACCTGGACCTCGAAGCTCTCGCAAAGGACGTCGGGCTTACCGGGTTCGTCGACCCGGACAACACGTACGACACGAGCGTGCACATCCAGATCGAGGACGTTGCGTCCGTATACGGTAAGTGGCCTGGGCCTGTTCCGTCGGCGCCGGCCTCCCTCACCGGGTCGGGTGGATGATGCCTTTCGGCTGCCGCAGCGGCGCCGTTCCGCTGGTGACAGACGGGGACAACTCCCCATCGATCAGGCCCTGTCCAGTCCATAGAATTGCATGAATATGTCTGCCCACGTTGAAACCATCACCACTCCGCGCTCGATTGTGACGGTGACCGTCACCGGCCGGAGTGAAACCGGACACGTCCGGGAGCACAACGAAGACAGCCTGATCGCGGAAGCGCCGATCTTCGCCGTCGCCGACGGGATGGGGGGACACACCCGCGGGGATCTTGCGAGCCAGGCGATGGTGCACCAGCTGTCGCACAGCATCCGCCGCGGGGAACCGACATCGCCCGAGGCCGTCTTCACGGCGATCACCGCCGCAAATTCCCTCATTTCATCGTGGGCCGAGAGTTCGGGAATCGCGGGAACCACCGTGGCGGGACTCGCGCTCGTGTCGCTCTCGAGCCAGGCGGACTGCCACTGGATGGCGTTCAACATCGGCGACTCCCGGGTGTACCTGTGGGACGACCACCAGCTGCGCCAGGTCACCGTCGATCATTCAGCGATCCAGGAACTCATCGACGCGGGAGACATCACACCGGTTGAGGCGCTGACTCACCCCGAACGCAATGTCGTCACCCGAGCTGTCGGCGTCGAAACGGATGCCGACCCCGATGTCTGGCTGCTCCCGGCATCCGACCACCAGACGTTCCTGATCTGCTCTGACGGCCTCACTCGCGAGGTGTCCACCGAGCAGATCGAAGCTGTGCTGCGTTCCGGTGTCGACGATCCCGCTGACCGCCTGCTCCAACTTGCCCTCGACGCCGGTGCACACGACAACGTGACAATCCTGATCGTCGACTCGCGCAGCGTCGACACGACGCCACCGCGCCCGGGCTATCATGAAAATCGGTCGCTCGGATTCCTCGAGCAGACCCTGCCGAGGATCTGAGGGTGACATGACAGGGTATCTCTACGCCGACGCGCCGGAGCACGACTGGCTCGCCGTCGCGACGACCGGGCGCGTCCTCGTGGCCCAGGTCGCCCAGGATGCAGAGCGGATCGCCGAGGTCGCGTCGGCGATCGACCCCGCTGCATCCGTCCAGAACGTCCTGGAAATGCTCACCGCCAAGGGACTGTCCAACGTCGGTCCGTTCGCCCTCGTGTTCTGGGTAGACGGCGCAATGCGCAGCAAAGGTCTCGGCGTCATCGTGCGCGGGGGAGCGACGGTCAGCGTCGTCACCGACGACGGCACGGTCGTCGTCTCGTCACGTGGAGTCACCACGTGGACCGAGCAGGTCGTGGAGAACGCCGTCACCTTCACCGTCGACACCGGTGCCGGCTCGTCCGACGCGCCACTGCTCCCACTGACGCAGGGTGCGGCGTGGGTGTCGTCGATTCGGCTCGACAGCGACGCGAGCGAACTCGGTGATGAGCAGAAAACGGATGTTGCGACCGCCACGCCGTCACGGACCCCCCAGCACGCACAACCAGCACGCGAACCGGAACGCACACCAGAACCCGAATCGCGGTCACTCCCCGAGAGCACGGAAGAGACGCGCGTGTTCCACACCACGACCGGGGTGAAGCCCGACACTGAGGCCCCCGCCGCCCCGGCAAGCCAGGACGAACCTGACGGCTACGACTACCTCTTCGGGGCAACTGTCTTCCGCACTGTCGGTTCCGCTGCGGTCGAGCAGCCCGGCGATGAGGACGAGGGTCCCGACCGTCCCGCCGCAGCACCCGCCGAGCAACAGCCCGCAGCGGCATCGGCATCCCCGGCATCGGCATCCCGGGGATCGGCTTTCCCGGCGGCAGCTTCCTCCACGACACTCGGCGACCACGACGGCAACACCATGCTGGCCGCGGACATCCTCGAGGCTCGCAAGCGCACGCAGGCTCAGGGGGCACCGCAGGGGACACCGGTCTCGGCCAGCTCTCCGCAGCCGCCACAACCGACACACGCGTACGTCCTCGAACTGCCCGGCGGCGGAAGGCAGCCGCTGACGGCACCCGTGATTCTGGGCCGGGCGCCGAGCGTTTCGAACGTGCCGGCATCCGTTCTCCCGCACCTCGTCACCCTCACCGGCGACGACATCTCGCGCAGCCACCTCCGCGTTGCCGTCGAGGGTGGAACCGTCGTGGTGACCGACCTGCACTCGAGCAACGGCACCCACGTCATCGCCCCTGGCAAGCCGCCGCAGTTGCTTCGCGGGGGAGAGCCGACCCCGGTCATCATGGGGACGGTCATCGACCTCGGCAGCGACATCGTGCTGCGCATCTCGGAGGCATAGGGTGGCCCCTCGCCAGGTCGCCACTCCTCCGGAACTGCCCGGCCTCCGATATGTCCGGCCGCTCGGCGCCGGCGGATTCAGCGACGTCTACCTCTACGAGCAGGAACTTCCCAAGCGCCAGGTGGCCGTCAAGGTGCTCGCGTCCGACGAACTCACCGACGCGCTTCGGGCCGCTTTCATCGCCGAAGCGAACCTCATGGCCCAGCTCTCGGCGCACCCGTACATCGTCACGATCTACCACGCGGCGCTTGCGCCGGACGGACGCCCGTACTTCGTCATGGAGTACTGCTCAGGACCGAGCCTCGCGGAGCAGTACAAGCGGGCACGGTTCAGCGTCGCCGATGCGTTGCGCACCGGAGTTCGACTGTCGAGTGCCGTCGCGACGGCGCACGCCGCCGGCATCCTCCACCGGGACATCAAACCAGCGAACGTGCTGACCAACAACTACGGCTGGCCGGCCCTCACCGACTTCGGCATTTCGAGCGCCGTCGACACCGAACTGCCCGTCAATTCGACGACACGGGCAGCGATGAACGCCGAGCCCGGAGCGACGGCCGCCGGTTCCATCGGCATGTCGATCCCGTGGTCACCGCCAGAGATGTTCGATGACAACCCGCAGCCGGACGTGCGCAGCGACGTGTTCTCGCTCGCCGCAACGCTGTACACCCTGCTCGCCGGCCACACGCCGTTCGAAGTGCCAGGGCGGCCGAACGGCACCGTCGATCTCATCGGCCGGATCGAACGCGGCACCGTCACACCGATGGACCGTGACGACATCCCGCGCTCCCTGACCTCCATCCTCGCGAAGGGGATGTCGGTCCAGGCCGACGACCGTTTCTCCACCGCCGTCGACTTCGCACGGGCGCTGCAGCGCGTCGAGATGGAACTCTCGTACGCGCCGACCGCCATCGATGTCCCCAACCTCACGATTCTCGACCGTCCCGGCGACCGGCCCGAGGACTCCGAAGACAAGACGAGGATCCGCGGCGTCGCGACAGTGCACGCGCAGCCGGTGGCACCGGCCCGCCCGTCGGTATCGCCGCCCGCCCGCCCGCCCGTGTCGTCGCCGGTTCCGACCGGTGCAGATCCCACGGTCATCAGGCGGATGCCGTCGGTCCAGCCCCACGCGCCGGGCGCAGCTGCTCCGGCTGCGGGCGACGCAGCACCCGAGCACACGGTCGTCCGTGAGCGCGTCACGCCAACAGTCGAAGAGGCGCCGGCGCCCGCACCGAAACCACGTCGCCTCCTTCCGATCCTCGCCGGCGCCGGCGCGCTCGTCGTCGTCGCCGGTGGCATTCTCGCGGCCGTGGTGTTCGGCCCTGGCGCTGAGAACCCCAATGCCGCCCCCACCCCGACGGCGACATCCGACATCGTCACGGCGGGGGTTCCCCAGCCGCAACCCGTCTCGGTGTCGCCGGTCGGTGACGGCAGTTCGGTGACCTTCGCCTGGTCGAACCCCGAACCGGAAGACGGTGACACCTTCATCTGGCGCCGGATCGGTGGCGCAGCGGACGAGCAACCCAAAACGGCGAAGGAGCCGACAGTGACCATCGACTCGATCACCCCGGGAAGCCAGGTCTGCATCGAGATCGTCACCAGGCGAAGCTCCGGAAAAGTGTCCGGCGACCCATTGGAGATGTGCACACAGTGAAAGCTCCACGTATCGAGTTCTGCGGCGAGTGGTACGACATCACCCCCGGACAACCGTTCTTCGTCGGGAGGGAGTCCGACCTGATCATCGACGAGAACCCGTTCCTGCACCGCAGGTTCCTGTCGATCAGCGATGAGAACGGACTGTGGTGGCTGGCCAACGTCGGCAACCTGCTCTCCGCGACGGTCACGGACACGACGGGTCAGGTGCAGGCCTGGCTCGCCCCCGGCGCGAGGCTGCCGATCGTCTTCCCCGAGCTGACAGTGATGTTCAGCGCCGGATCGACGACATACGAGTTCACCGTTTACTCCGAGGTCGAGTACTTCGGCACGTCAGCGATGACCGCCATGGCGGCGGGCACAACGACGGTCGGGCCGGTGCACCTGACCAGCAGCCAGCGCCTTCTGATCGTCGCGCTGGCCGAAAATGTCTTGCGACAGGACTTCCCCGGCCGCGGTGAGATCCCGGCATCCGTCGACGCCGCCGCCCGACTCGGCTGGACCCAGACGGCATTCAACCGAAAACTCGACAACGTCTGCGACAAGCTCGACCGCATCGGCGTGAGGGGACTCCGCGGTGGTCGGGGCAAGCTCGCCACCGGGCGTCGTGCCCGCCTCGTCGAGTACGCCGTGTCGTCGCGGCTCGTCGACGCGAGTGACCTCGTGCTCCTCGACAGGGAAAAACTCGAACGCGCCGCAGTTCTTGCCGAAGCGAGCGGAACCAGTGCTACCCCAAAACTGGGGGGCGATGACCCTCTCGAGCCCGACGGGGACAGTCCCCGCGCGCTCACTCGGGCGTAGCTGCCCCGCGTTCATGCGAAAGCATGATCGGAGCGCTCACGCTGCGTGTTAGCGTTGCGTGAGTTTTCTCAGCACGACGATTTCTTCGCGTCGGCGAGGAGCCGCTCGACTGTGTCAAATCTGGGGGGACGAGAGCTTGTTGAAGTGGCTCAAGGGGCGGAAGGTCACGGCCTCCGTCGTCGCACTCTCCATCCTTGTTGCCGTCCCCGTCACCGTCGCCGTCCTGCACGAGGGATTCCCGGTCACCGACGTCGATCTGAGTGCACGGGATGTCTGGGTGACCAACGGCACCGAGCTCATGGCCGGTCGGCTCAACCGTCAGATTGAAGAGCTCAACGCCTCGGTCGCCACTGTTTCCAACGACATCGACGTGCTCCAGAACGGCGAGAACGTTCTGCTTCACGACCGCTCGGGCTCCACCGTCGAGCGCATTGACTCCGCCTTCACCACCCTCGTCCAGCGCGCGGATATGCCGCCGGGGGCCGAGCTGTCCCTCGGCGACACGAAGCTCTCCATCGTCGACCCGAAGTCCGGTGAGCTGTGGGTCACGAACACGGCGGGCGAACTGCGGTTCTCGACCGTCGACACCAAGCCGATCGCCAAGCTCGGCAAGAACGCAAAGTCGGTCGTGTCGAGCGATGGCACGGTCTTCGCCGTGTCGCCCGAGAAGAAGAAGCTCTACACCTACTCCAAGGGCGGGGGAGAGCCGACGGTCACCGCGCTGCCGAAGCTCGATGACTACCTCCTGACCGCTGCCGGTGAGCAGGCCGTCATCCTCGATCGTGACAAGAACCGAATACTGACGGATGCCGACAGCTCCATTTCGCTTCCCGACAAGGGCGTCAAGCTGCAGCAGGTGAGCGCGACCGGCGGTGAGGTCATCGTCGCGACCGGATCGTCCCTGCTCCGTGTGCGCCTCAACAACGACAAGCCGCAGACCATCAAGGCCGAGATCACCAACCCGGTGAAGAAGGCCAATGAGATCTCCTCGCCGGTCAACCTCAACGGGTGCGCGCACGGTGCATGGTCAGGCGCGAGCAAGTACCTCGCGGTGTGTGGAGACGCCTCACCCTCCCGTCAGGCGATCGAGCCGCTCGCCGAGGGCGCGACCCTCGAGTTCCGCGTGAACAAGAACGTCGTCGCCTTGAACAATCTGCAGACCGGCGATGTCTGGCTCGTCGACGCCAACATGCGGCTCGTGAAGAACTGGGAAGAGGTCACCCCGCCACAGGAGGACGACGGCGAGGAGGGCGACGAGAAAGCATCCACCCAGTCGTTCGAAGACACACTCGCCGACCGGACCGAGCAGAACCGCCCACCGATCGCGCGGGATGACGTCCTCGGGGCGCGTCCTGGCAAGAGCACGATCCTCCCCGTACTCGACAACGACACCGACCCCGACGGCGATGTCCTGACCATCGGCGCAAATCTCCAGGGGCTCGCACCGGAGTCAGGGCTCGTCGAGTTCATCGACGGCGGTCGCGCACTTCAGTTCACCCCCAACGCCGAGCAGTCCGCTGGCACGATCTCGTTCCGCTATTCGGTGTCTGACGGCCGCACCGGCGGCGTCGCCGAAGCAACGGTCAGTGTCACCATCATGCCGATGGAGACCAACTCGCCTCCCGTCGAACAGCGCAAGGGAGCGGTAAGCGTCGAGGTCGGGCAGTCCATCTCTTACAACCCGCTCATCGACTGGCGCGACCCGGACGGCGACGACATCTTCCTCCAGTCAGCGGTGTCCAACAACGGTGATCTCGTTCGGTTCTCCCACGAGGGCTTCGTCACCGTCACCCACACCTCAGCGCAGGAGGGCCCGCGAGACATCGTCTACGTCGTCTCTGACGGCTACGAGACGGCATCCGGAACCTTCACCGTCGACGTGAAACCGGCGGGCACCCTCGGGCCGATCGGCACGCCCGACCACGTGCAGACCTTCGTCGGCGAACCGGTCGAGGCGTACCCGCTCGACAACGACCTCTCGACGAACGGCTCCCAGCTCGCTCTCCTCGGTGCTGAGGCGCAGAGCGGCGGGTTGACCGTCACCGTCAAGCCCGACTCCAACTCGATGCAACTCGCGGCGGGCAACGCCGGTGTCTACTACGTTCAGTACACGCTTGGTGCCGGCGCAGCGACGAGCATCGGTATGCTCCGCGTCGATGTCCGGGACGCACCCACAGAGGTGCAGAAGCCGATCGCGGTACACGATACGGGCTACCTTCGCCCCAATGAGCCCACGTCCCTCAACGTGCTGACCAACGACGTATCGCCGAGCGGCAATGTCCTCGCCATCCGTTCGCTCGATATTCCCGACGAGTCGCGGGTGCTCTCCATCGAGGTGCTCAACTCCTCGGTGATCCGGGTGACCTCGTCGAGCGCCGTCACCGACCAGCTGCAGTTCAGCTACACGTTGTCCGACGGGAGTCACGAGGCATCAACGACGGTGTCGGTCGTGCCCGTCCCGCCCCTGACCAAACACCAGGCGCCGATCGCCGCCGATGACACGGTCACGGTCCGCGCCGGTGACATCGCGAGCGTTCCCGTGCTCGACAACGACGTTCACCCCGACAACGCGGTGATGACGCTCGCTCCCGACCTCGTCGAGCCCGCAACGGCCGGCCTCGCCTTTGTCGCCGACGGCAACGTGCGCTACCAGGCCCCGCGCGAGCCCGGTGTGTACTCGGCGGTGTACACGGTGACGGATGCCTTCAAGCAGCACGCGGTCGCGAGGGTCACCTTCAATGTCGTCGCTGAGAACAAGGACGACAATGACTCACCAGCGCCCAAGACACTGACCGCCCGGGTCTTTGCCGACTCGTCCGTCGAGGTCAACGTGCCGCTGGATGGACTCGACCCGAATGGTGACTCGCTCGTCTTCGACGGGCTGGCCAGTTCGCCAGCGCTCGGAAGTGTGACCGACTCCACCAGCACGACGTTCGTCTACACCGCAGCGCCAGGCTCGAGCGGCACCGACGTCTTCTCCTACACGCTCAAGGACACCTACGGGGCGACCGCGATCGGGACCGTGCGCATCGGCGTCATCCAGCGGCCTGTGCAGGACTCTCCACCCATCGCCGTCGACGACACCATCGAGGTGCAGCCGGGCCGGGTCGCGACCGTTCCGGTGCTCGCCAATGACTCGGACCCCAACGGGTACGAGATCGAAGTGGTCAAGAAGCTCAAAGAGGTCCCCGAGGGCGTGACCGCGACCGTGTCGAAGAAGCAGTTCGTCGAGATCGAGGCACCGGAGGAGGAGACGACGCTCTCCATCCGTTACGAGATCACCAACAACAACGGAGGGTTCGATACGGCGTTCGTTCAGGTGCGGGTGACGAAGGATGCCACGATCGAACCGCCGACGCTCATCGACCACATCGTTGAGGCGGCCGACGTCGTCGGTCAGAAGACCGTCGATATCGATGTGCTGAAGAACGCCAACAACTCCGGCGGTCGCACCGAGGACCTCGAGGTGTCACTCGAGGGACCGAACGCTGCAAACGCGGAGAACCTCGGCGACGGGATGGTTCGCGTCACCCTCGTCGACAACCGGATGGCGATCACCTACCGCCTGACGAACACCGTCGACGCCCTCAGCTCCGCCGCGTTCATCGTTGTGCCTCCGTTCTCCGACGGCCTGCCGCCACGGATGAAGGATCTCCCGACCCAGTACGTCGACAAGAACGCGACCCGCACCTGGAAGCTCAGCGACATCGCTGAGTCGCCCACCGGCAAGAAGATCCGCATCACGGGAGCGAAAGCGGTCTCGAGCGCGAAGAGCAACGGCGCCCCGAACTTCGTTGACGACCAGACCCTGACCTTCACCCCGGCGCTCGACTACCGCGGGCCCGCGAACATCACATTCGAGGCCACGGACGGCTCGTCGACCGGCGTCGCGACGCTGGTTCTCCCCATCGTCGTTGGCGACCCCGAGATGAAGGACGAGCCGCCCACATTCACCCCGCCAGACATGACGATCGAAGCCAACGGCGAACCGGAGACCTTCGACCTCCGCGCGGCGAGCTTCCACCAGAATCCTGAGGTTCTCGCTGCCCTGACGTACTCAGGCCTCGGGGGCGCTGCTGGCGGAATCCAGGCGTCACTGAGCGGTTCCACCGTCACCGTGTCCGCACCGTTCGGCACGCCCACTGGAACGGCCACCACCCTGACGTTCCAGGTGAAATACCGCGAGTTCGTCATCGATGGCTCGATGAACGTCCGGGTCGTGGCCTCGAGTCGACCCATGCCGTCCACGGTCGACGACTCCGAACCGAACGGACGCAGCAGCAAGGCCGTCACCCTCAACGTCCTGGCCAACGACTACAACCCGTTCCCGGGCCAGGCGCTCACCATCACGTCGACGCAGCTCAATTCAGGCAACGCGACAGTGACCATCTCTGGCTCCAACCTGATCATCACGCCCGGTCCGGAGAAGAGCCAGCAGATCAGCGTGATCTACACGATCCAGGATGCGACGAAGGATGCCTCGAGGCAGGCCCAGGGGCGCGCAGACGTCATAGTCACGAGCGCCCCGGATGCGCCGGCCGCGCCGACGCTCGCGGCGAGCCCCAGGAAAATCACCGTGACGATTGAGCCATCGCCCTCGAACAACGGTGCGGAGATCACGTCGTACACGGTCACGCGCACCGGCGGCGGCGGCTCCGTTGTCCAGACGGGAAAGGCCGGCGCTCGGCTCAGCTTCGCGGGTGAGAACGGGACGCCATACGAATTCAGCGTGCGCGCGACCAATAAGGTCGGGGAGAGTGCGGCATCACCGACGCGATCGGCGACCTCATACGGCACACCGACGGCTCCGACCAATGTGACGATCAGCAATCCGAGCGGCGAGCCAGCGACGACCTCCCTGAGGGCGAACTGGGGTGTGCCGGACGATGACGGCGGCAGTATCACGGGCTACAACTGGAGATTCTCAAACGGGGCGGCCGGTTCGACCACGTCGAGGTCCGCGTCAATCACTGGCGTCGGTGCGGGTGACTACTCGGTAGAAGTTCAGGCCTGCGGTCAGTTCGAGTGTGGCCCATGGGCGAAGTCGGGTGCTGTTCACGTTTCCGATCCGCCACCACCGCCCCCGCCACCACCACCAGCGGAGCCGGAGGACAAGCGCACCCTCTCGCTCAAGAAGGGTCCGTCCGCGGGCGGTGGCAAGTTCTTCTATCACATCACCATGAGGAACTGGGCACCGAATACCACGTACAGCTGGAGCTGTTACGCGGGCGGCAGCTATTTCCGGACTTACGAGTTGACCACGAACGGTAACGGTGGCTTCGACGAGGCGCCGCAGTTGTGTTACTCGGGCTTCGAGGACACCAAGGTCAAGGTCGGCGACAAAGAATCGGGCTACGTGGACTTCCGTCCGTGAGCACAGACAGGAAAGCAGAAACAGTGAGTGTCACTTCAGAACAGGCCGTATGGTTCCAGGGCGCCTTTGACTCCCTCGTCGACAACGTAGGGCAGGCGATTCTCGGCAAGGAGGAGACGATCAAGCTGGTCATCGCCTCGATGCTGAGCGGTGGACACGTGCTGCTCGAGGACTTCCCCGGCACGGGAAAGACTGTGCTCGCGAAGGCGTTGGCGAACACCCTCGAGGGCACGAACTCTCGTATCCAGTTCACCCCTGACCTGCTCCCGTCGGACGTCACCGGCGTCACCATCTACAACCAGGCATCCAACAAGTTCGAGTTCCACAAGGGCCCGATCTTCGCCTCGGTCGTCCTCGCCGACGAGATCAACCGCGCGTCTCCGAAGACCCAGTCGGCACTGCTCGAGGTCATGGAGGAGGGCGTTGTCACCGTCGACGGTGAGAGCTACCCCGTCGGCAAGCCCTTCATGGTGATCGCTACCCAGAACCCGGTGGAGCAGGCAGGAACCTACAAGCTGCCTGAGGCACAGCTCGACCGGTTCCTCGTTAAAACCTCGCTCGGCTACCCGGACCGTGACACCGCCGTGAACCTCCTGCTCGACTCTGCCAACCGATCGCGCTCATCGTCGATTGCCCCGATCATCGGTGCGCCGTCACTGATCGCGATGGCGCAGCTGGCATCCGAAGTGCATGTCGACCGTTCGGTGATGGAATATGTCACAGACATCGTCCACGCGACGCGGTCGCACAAGGACGTGGCACTCGGTTCAAGCATGCGCGGAGGACTCGCGCTCGCCCGCATGATCAAGACCTGGGCGCTCGCGCACGGTCGCATGTACGCAACACCAGACGACGTTCACACGCTCGCGGTGCCTGTGCTCGCACACCGCCTCATCGTCGATGCTGAGAGCGAGTTCGCCGGCGTGAAGGCCGAGGACATCGTCTCCGGCATCCTCGTCGACCTGCCTGTTCCCGCCTACCGCGCAGCGTAGGCGCACTTCTCCCCATGACGACGAGCCTCGACGCACCTCCGGTCGCACCGGCGCACGCACCGGCACCTGACGTGGCCGGTGTCGAGGCGACCCCGGAATTCGTGCTGCCTCCGCAGAAGAAGAAACGGCTCAGCGCCCTCGCACCGGTCGCGGAATCCTTCCGAGCGGGCGCCGGCGCCGTCGGGCGTTTGATCGTGCGACTCGGGCGCGCGAGCTGGCGGCTGATCGCACCGTACCTCGAGGTCGTCTCGGGCCTCGGCGCGCTCGTGCTTCTCTCTGGTGTCGCTGCACTCGTCGCGGGAATCCTGCTCGGCTGGCCGGAGCTGACGTTCATCGGACTCACCCTTCTGGTCGCCGTTGTCGTCGCCCTGTTCTTCCTCATTGGGCGATCCAGCTACTCCATCGACATCGAACTCAACCCGCGCCGCGTGACCGTTGGTGACCGTGCCATCGGCCGTGTGCTCGTGACCAACGTTGGCAAACGTCCGTCGACCGCGACAACGCTCGAAGTGCCGGTGGGGGAGGGACTCGCCGAATTCGCCATCGGCGGTCTCCAGCCCGGCGAGGACACCGAGGAACTCTTCGCGGTGCCGACGAACCGCCGCGCCGTGATTCTCGCCGGTCCCGCGATCTCGGTGCGCGGCGACCAACTCGGACTTTTCCGCAGGGCTGTTCGGTGGACCGATCAGATCGAGTTGTTCGTGCACCCGGTGACCACACGGCTGCACCCGACAGCAGCCGGATTGGTCCGCGACCTCGAGGGCCAGGTCACCAAGAAGATCACGAACAACGACATTTCGTTCCACGCGCTGCGCGCCTACGTCACCGGCGACGACGTCCGCTACGTGCACTGGCGTACCTCCGCCCGCACGGGGCAGCTTATGGTGCGGCAATTCGAAGAATCGCGGCGCAGCCAGCTGACCATCATCACGTCGAGTGACACGCGCTATTACGCGAGCGACGACGAGTTCGAACTCGCGGTGTCGGTGACGGCATCCATTGGCTCACAGGTGATCCGCGACGGCACGCAGATCAGCGTTGTGACGGAAGACCGGATCCTGAAGACGCACTCCGTGACGTCGCTGCTCGACGACACGTGCCGGATCGAGTCGATCGCCGGTTCGACGGCATCCGCGAGGGACTTCGCCAGGGAAGCGACCAAGCGGCTCCCACCACCGAGCGTCGTCGTCATCGTCGCCGGGTCGCTCATGGACGCGACTGACTATCGTGCGATCCAGCGACTGTTCGGCGGCGAGACCAACGTTCTGGCGCTTCGGATTGAAACCGGCGCACGGGCAAGGATCCAGGATGTCGCTGGCCTCGCGATCATTACCATCGGCGCGCTCTCCGACCTGCCCCGAGTGATGGCGAGGGCAGTATGAGCGAGCCCATCGACGACAGGACGTCCCGGCCGGTGACGCCGCCGCCTGCTCCTGCCGGGGACACGGGTGGCAGGCCCGCCAAGGCGCCCAAAGCGTCCAAGCCGGGCAAAACGCCCAAGACAGGCAAAACGCCCAAGGCTGGCAAGGCCGCGACAGCTCCCCGCGAACCCAGGCCACCTCGCGCCCCCCGTCCACCGCTTCCCCGGGGAACCGTGACGAATGCGACGTGGCGCGACCTGGCCGTCGTCACCGTGCTGTCACTGATCGGCATCTGGGGATTCGCCCCGGCGTTCGGTGAACCCGGTTATCTCCTCGCCGGCTTCGGCGGTGTGCTGGTCGGAACGGGCGCCGGCTACCTCGCCCACCGATTCCGGCTCAACGCCTTCGTCACGGCACTCGCCGCCATCGTCGCCTACTTCGTCCTCGGCAGTGCCCTCGCGATGCCGGGATACGCGTTGTTCGGCGTGATCCCCACCCTCACAACGCTCCGCGGGCTCGCGCTCGGCGCCGTCTTCGGCTGGGCTGACATCGTCACCCTCGCCGCACCCGTCGGCGCACCCGACTACATCACAGTTCTGCCCTATGTCGCGGGCTGGCTCGTCGGACTGGTGTCCGCCGTGCTCGTGCTGCGGTGGATGCCGCGGCACGACCGCAGTCCCGGCAGGCTCGCCGTCCTCCTGACCGGCCCGATCGTGCTGTACGTCATGGGCACGCTCATCGGCACCCAGACACCGTTCCTCGCGAACGTTCGCGGCATCGCGTTCGCCGTGATCGCCCTCGTCTGGCTCGGCTGGCGAAAGGGCGCAGCACACAACGCAAGCCTCTCCGAACGCAAGGGACTGAACAAGAACAAGCTCATTGGCACGGCGATCATCGTCGTCGCAGCGACACTCGTCACCGGCCTCGCCGGATCGGCGCTCGTTCCCGCTCCCGAAGCGCGGTTCGTGCTGCGCGAGAAGGTCGTGCCGCCGTTCGACCCGCAGGATTACCCGAGCCCGCTGGCCGGATTCCGCAAGTACACGAAGGACCTCGGCGAGTCCGAGCTGCTCAAGGTCACGGGGCTCACTGCCGCGGACAAGGTCCGTCTCGCCGTCATGGACACCTACGACGGCAGGCTCTGGGACGTGGCCGGCCCCGAAGCCCAGACCGGCGGCTCCGGCTCGTTCAGTCTGGTCGGCGAGAGCATGCCCGAGGCGCCCCTGCTCGTCTCGGAGTCCTCGCGAACGGTCACGGTGTCGGTCGAGGCCTACTCCGGAGTCTGGCTGCCGATGGTGGGATACCCCACCCGGCTGACGCTCCCGACCGAGCCTGAAGACAAGACACAGGATCTCCGCTACAACGCCTCCACAGCCACGACGGTGCTGACCTCGGGGGTCGACAAGGGCTACAGCTACAGCTTCGACGCCGACATTCAGGATGCCTACTCAGACGAGGCGCTGGAAAACGTGCCGACCGCGAACGTCACACTGCCGGCGGTCGACCGCGTCCCCGACGTCGTTGCAGCGAAGGCGGCGGAGTACGTCGGAACGGCGACGGGCCCGATCGGCCAGCTGCGCGAGGTTGAGCGCCAGCTCAAGGTCAACGGGTTCCTCAGCCACGGCCTGGCATCCGACGCCGTCCCCTCCCGCGCCGGGCACGGTGCTGACCGCATCGAGGAGCTGTTCACCCGCAACCAGATGATCGGCGACGAGGAACAGTTCGCGGCGGCATTCGCGCTCATGGCGCGGTCGCTCGGCTATCCCGCGCGCGTGGTGATGGGCTTCGCGCCCGAGAACGTCGAGGACGGTGCCGAGGTCACGATCACCGGTGAAGACATCACGGCGTGGGTTGAGGTGCCGTTCGACGGCGTTGGCTGGATCTCATTCCAGCCGACACCGGACGAGAAGGAAATCCCACAGGACCAGAACCCCAAGCCCAAGACCGAACCGCAGCCGCAGGTGCGGCAACCGCCCCGGGCCGAGAAGCAGGCCGAGGACCTCCTCACCAACGTCGACATCAACGACAGCGACGACGAGAAGAAGGACGATGACGCGTTCGAGCTTCCCGGCTGGCTCGTCGCCATCCTGTGGATCGTCGGCATCCCGCTCGTGCTCTACCTGGTTCCCCTCCTTCTGATCGCCCTGATCAAATCGAGGCGCAGGAAGAGGCGGCGTGAGGCCGCGACGGCCGACGCGCGTGCTGCGGGCGCGTGGGACGAAGCACTCGACAGCTTCACTGAGCTGGGCTTCAGCGTTCCGGCCGTGGGGACCCGCGGCATGCTTGCCAGGGACCTGACCGCACAGGTCGCCTCTGCGACCACGACCCAGGGCGACGCTACGGATGTCGCGGCGAGCCAGGGTGAGGACGCCGGCAGCGTTCTGACCCGTCTCGCGGACGGCGCCGACGAGGCCGTCTTCGCGGGAGTTGACGCGACCGACGAGCATGTGGACGAACTGTGGCAGGCGTCTGGCCAGTCGTCGCTCGCCGCCGCTGCCGCTGTAGGCTGGTGGCGCCGTCAACTCAGCAGGTTCCGCGTGAGTTCGAGGAAAACGGGCTCAGTGCGACCGGCGGCAGTTCAGGGCAGGCCGGGCAGACGCGCGAAGGGGGAGAACCAGAAATGACGAACGGTTCGGAACTCCCCGACCGGTGGAACGGCAATCCCATTCCGCCGAGGCCTCCTCTTCCGCCGATCGACGCCCCTCCCGTGTCCGAAGCCGGTATCCCTGTCGCGCCTCCGGCGCCTCCGGCGCCTCCCGCGCCCGGGGTGCCCGTGCCAGTGGTGCCGGCAGTGCCAGCGCCCGACGCCAGGAACGTCGCCCCCGGTGCGAGCGTTGGGGCAGAACCTGAGCCGGCCAAGTTCAAGATCGGCATGCCCCCCGGCATGAACTTCGACCCTGACACAGTGCCGTCCTCCGACTTCCCGGCCGTCGTTCCCGTCGCCAAGCCGGAGTTCCCTCCAGCACCGACACCACAGGCTGCCGCTCCCGGACCCAACCACGACGAAGAAGCTGGAACTTCCCCGAGTCTGGTGCTCCCCGACGGTACAGTCCTTCCGCTCGCCGGTGGCCTCGTCGTTGGCCGTGATCCGCTGCACCAGGCTTGGTACCCGGCCAGCGTCCTCGCCCGGCTCCACGACGTCGAGCGAAGCGTGTCGAAGACGCATGCGGCGCTCGGGCTCTCAGCGGACGGTGCCTGGGTCGTCGACCTGAACTCAACAAACGGGACATTCCTCGTCGCGGCGGACGGCAGCCTCACTCCGTGCATTCCGGAGGTTCCCACTCCACTGGCGCCCGGCGTCGACATCAGGTTCGGCGAGTACCGGGTCCGGGTGAGACTGGGCTGACCGGTGATGCCAGTTCCAGAGCCACCCGAAGACAGCAGACCGACGCCGTATTCGTACGTATTGTCCGTCTTCGCAACGTTCACGTACTTCGCGCTCGTCGTCTGCGCTTTCGGATTCATCAGCCTGCTGACTGACACCGAGGTCGTCGCCAGGCCCGACGCCGGACCCCTGGTCGGGCCTGCGGCGACCGCGGCGGCCGTCGCTGTTGTCCTCGTCGCCCTTCTCGGTGCTGCCCGGCAGTACGAGGCCGCCGTGCGGCGCTCGGCCGAAGCGTCAGTCGGTGACCCTGTGCGGGTTCCGCTGGGGCGCGCCGTCTCGACCGGGATCTTTGCCTGGGCGGCATACGTGCTCGTTGGCTCGATGCTCTACGCGGCAGCGGCCGATCAGCTGTTCGCCGGGATGCTGTTTGCTGCGGATGCGATCCTGCGGCTTTACGGAGTGGCGGTCGGCGTCCTCGCGGCTGTCGTCTACGTCGCCTTTGCCCTCATCCTGGCTGCCGGTGGTGCTCATCCGGCGCGCCCCCTGTGGCCGTGGGAGAAGTAGGGCGGTAACCTCTGAATCATGGATCGGTCGCTCGACACGAGGGTGAGTCAGGCGGTCGACGCGTGGCTCGAGTGGCTGCCACGATGGCGACCGTCGACCCACCGCGGGCGGACACGACTGTGCCGTCGCTGCTTCGGCTCTCCGGTCATGGCGGCCGTCGGACTCGACCGTGACGTTCCGCACACCGTCCAGCACGGCCTGTCGACCAGGATCAAGGCCATCGTCGACGAGGTCGTCGATGAGTACACGGAGCGTAATCTCCCGCTCCTCCAGCGGGAACTGAAGGCCGCTGAAGAGAGCAAGGCGCGGTCGTACCGGCCGGACCGCGGACTCGAGCCGGAGTACGACGGCCTTCCCGTCGACCCCGACCCGGTACCGGGGGAGCCATACCTGTTCACCCTCGCTGGTCTCGCCGGGCAGGAAGTGCCGGAACCTGAAGCGCTCCCCGCGCCCCTGTCTGAGGAAGAGAAGGCTGCGCTTCGCACAGAAATCCGGCTCGCAGACGAGTGTGCGATCCACGCCGGCAAGCTCGTCTGTCTGGCGATCGAGCCCCATCGCGAGCGGATTCTGGCGGCTGTCGCGCTCTATGTCGAGCCCCAGATCGAGGCTCTCCTCGCCGACCTGACGCTCGAGTTGGACTCGCCGCCCTCCTGGTGACACGGCCGGACGCGCGCCGTTGCGGTTCTCTCAACGCTCCCGTGGCATCCGCCCCGCGAACTCTGTGCGTGACCCCCCTGAAGATGGGGACTTGTGCCCAACGTACCGAGCACGCCCCGTCGATAGGCTTGCGCTGCAGTCGCACGCCATCAATCGGGGAGACATGACAAACGACAACACAGGACAGCAGAATCCGTGGGGCCAGCCCGCTGAGCCGAACCCGTGGGGACAGCCGCAGGCCCCGCAGCCCGGTCAGCAGCCAGCCCAGCCCCATGGGGAGCAGCCGACCCAGCCGCACGCAGGGCAGCAGTCGTCGTACCCGCCGCACGCAGGGCAGCAGCAGCCGTACCCGGCCCAGCAGCCCCCGCAGCAGTTCTCGCAGCAGTTCTCGACCCCGGCCGCTCCCGCACTGCCGGTGCAGCAGCCAGCTCCGCAGCCTGCCTCTCCGCAGCAGCCAGCTCCGCAGCAGCCAACTCCGCAGCCTGGCTCTCCGCAGTTTGGCCAGCAGGGCCAGCCCACGCCGCGCATCGATGACCGAGGCCCGGCGGCTTACCCTCAGCAGGCACCGATCACTGGTGGCCCGACCGGTCAGCCAGCCGGCGGAGCGGGGTACCCCCCACAGCCCCCGACCGCTGCATACCCCGCCGGCGCCCCGTCAAATCCAGCGGTTCCGAGGAAAAAGAAGAGCCTCGTGCCGTGGATCGCGGGAGGCACGGCTGTCGTCCTCCTCGGGGTCGGCGGCATCGTGGCATTCAATGTCGGGGCATCGGCCCACGCACCCGAACTCGAGGTGAAGGCCTATCTCGACGCGCTCAAGACGGGCGACGTGGCTGGTGCGTTCGAGGTGTCAGACACCAAGGTCGAGAAGACCGATCTTCTGCTCACCAAGAAGGCGTACGCCGAAGCCGACGACCGCATCACCAGGTACACGCTCGGCGAGGTCGCTGTCGAGGGCGACACCGCCACTGTGACGGCGAGCATCACCCAGGCCGGCGAGAAGTACGACCAGGAATTCACGCTGGTCAAGCAGGGCAAGGACGCCGTTTTCTTCGACAACTGGCAGCTCGAGTCCCCGCCGCTCTCGAGCATCGCGGTCGGTATCAACGCACCGGACGACGCGGTCGTCGAGGTCGCAGGGGTCGACGTCTCCGAACTGAAAAAGGATGACGGTGTCTACACGCTTCGCGCGCTCCCCGGCACGTACCCGGTCGCTCTGGGCGGGGACAACGCCTGGTACAGCGCAGAGGACCTGCAGGCATCCGTCGTCGGGTTCGGCGTTGAAGCAGACGCCGCCGAGGCGCCGACGCTCGAGATCGCGCTGACCGAAGAGGGGACGACAGCAGCCACGGACGCTGTCAACGCGTGGCTTGACGCATGCGTCGCCTCGAAGGAGCTTGCCCCGACCGGGTGCCCGTTCTGGGCGACGAATTCGGAGGGATACGAACTCTCGAACTTCACGTGGACGGTGACCAGGCCAGCGTTCTCCATTGGTGAATTCGCCGATGGCACCTGGCCTGTCTCCACCGACACCGACGGCAGTGCCCAGGCCGGCGCTGACGCGAGGGACCCGTTGTCCGGCGCAACCGGGCGGATCGCAACCGAGACCTTCCCCTTCGACGTCGACGGCTACGTCGAGGCGTTCGGCGAGGACGGACCCACATTCGTCTACGTGCCCTAGATCTGCCTGCCTGAGTGCATCCCGCGCAGCCCGCTGCGCCCCCGAATCGGCCACGACCGCAGTTGCCGAACTGTGGCCGTGGCCGGTTCGTGCGTGGCGCGCCGCCGGCGCGCTCGAGGCCCCGGCGGGGGAGGCCGTTCGCTTGACCGGGGAGCTACCCCCGGGTAGTATTTAGGGGTGTGCGCTTTGTCGCGCTCTTAACTCGAGCCCGAAACGGTCCGCTTGAGGTCAGGCAACTCTCACACACTGGGTCGGATTGCCATAAGCGCCGGCTCCCACGGCATACCCACCACACCAAAAGCAGCGCTCCTCTGCGCTGCCGGTGGGTCCATTGAACTCGCCTCGCGCGAATGCTAGCAACATTGCCGCTGTCACCGTGCAGCACAAACAAGGAGAAGTAGTGCCAACTATTCAGCAGTTGGTCCGTAAGGGTCGCACGCCGAAGGTCACCAAGACCAAGGCTCCCGCTCTTAAGGCCAACCCCCAGCAGCGTGGCGTTTGCACCCGTGTGTACACCACAACCCCGAAGAAGCCGAACTCGGCGATGCGCAAGGTCGCTCGTGTGAAGCTCTCCAACGGCACCGAGGTCACCGCCTACATCCCAGGTGAAGGCCACAACCTCCAGGAGCACTCGATGGTCCTGGTTCGTGGTGGACGTGTGAAGGACCTTCCTGGTGTCCGTTACAAGATCATCCGTGGCGCACTTGACACGCAGGCCGTGAAGAACCGCAAGCAGGCTCGCAGCCGCTACGGCGCAAAGATGGAGAAGAAGTAATGCCTCGTAAGGGACCAGCACCAAAGCGCCCCGTCGTCGCAGACCCCGTCTACGGCGCACCGATCGTCAGCCAGCTCGTCAACAAGATTCTTGTTGACGGCAAGAAGGGCCTCGCAGAGCGCATTGTTTACACCGCGCTCGAAGGCGTTTCGGCAAAGAACGGCCAGGACGCCGTCGTCACACTGAAGAAGGCGCTCGACAACGTTCGTCCGACCCTCGAGGTCCGGTCACGCCGTGTCGGTGGATCGACCTATCAGGTGCCGATCGAAGTCAAGCCGCACCGCGCAAACACCCTCGCTCTCCGCTGGCTCACCAGCTACGCAAAGGGTCGTCGCGAAAAGACAATGACAGAGCGTCTCATGAACGAGATTCTCGACGCATCAAACGGCCTCGGTGCCGCGGTCAAGCGCCGCGAAGACACGCACAAGATGGCCGAGTCGAACAAGGCATTCGCTCACTACCGCTGGTAGTAGCGGCAGGATGCCCCGGCACCTGTGCCGGGGCATCCGCCCGCCTGTTCACCCTCATCTCACCAAACTTCCTGGAGGAACCCAGTGGCACTTGACGTGCTCACCGACCTGAACAAGGTCCGCAACATTGGCATCATGGCCCACATTGATGCTGGTAAAACCACAACTACTGAGCGCATCCTGTTCTACACGGGCGTCAACCACAAGATCGGTGAGACGCACGACGGTGCATCCACGATGGACTGGATGGAGCAGGAGCAGGAGCGTGGCATCACGATCACCTCTGCAGCTACCACCTGTTTCTGGGGTGACAACCAGATCAACATCATCGACACCCCCGGCCACGTCGACTTCACGGTCGAGGTGGAGCGTTCGCTCCGCGTCCTCGACGGTGCTGTCGCGGTGTTCGACGGCAAGGAGGGCGTTGAGCCCCAGTCCGAGACCGTCTGGCGCCAGGCCGACAAGTACGACGTTCCGCGCATTTGCTTCGTCAACAAGATGGACAAGCTCGGTGCAGACTTCTACTTCACGGTAGACACCATCATCAAGCGCCTCGGCGCGAAGCCCCTCGTGATCCAGCTGCCCATCGGCGCTGAGAGCGACTTCGAGGGCGTCGTCGACCTCGTTGAAATGCGCGCGCTCACGTGGCGTGGCGACAGCAAGGGTGACGTCGAGATGGGCGCCAAGTACGCCATCGAAGAGATCCCCGCTGACCTCGTTGAGAAGGCTGCTGAGTACCGCAAGCTCCTCCTCGAGACCGTTGCCGAGACCGATGACGCGCTGCTCGAGAAGTACTTCGGTGGCGAAGAGCTGACCGTTGCCGAGATCAAGGGCGCGATCCGCAAGCTCACCGTCAACAGCGAGATCTACCCGGTCCTCTGTGGCTCGGCGTTCAAGAACCGCGGCGTCCAGCCGATGCTCGACGCTGTCATCGACTACCTGCCGAACCCGCTCGACGTGCCGGCAACCGAGGCTCGCGACCCGCGCGACGAAGAGAAGATCATCCTTCGCCACCCGGACGCTGCTGAGCCGTTCGCTGCTCTCGCCTTCAAGGTTGCTGTTCACCCGTTCTTCGGTCGCCTCACGTACATTCGCGTGTACTCGGGTCGCCTGGACTCCGGTGCCCAGGTCATCAACTCGACCAAGGGCAAGAAGGAGCGCATCGGCAAGATCTTCCAGATGCACGCCAACAAGGAAAACCCCGTGGACTTCGTGACCGCAGGTCACATCTACGCGGTTATCGGCCTCAAGGACACCACAACCGGTGACACCCTGTGCGACCCGAACAACCAGGTCGTGCTCGAGTCGATGACCTTCCCTGAGCCCGTCATCTCGGTCGCAATCGAGCCGAAGACGAAGCAGGACCAGGAGAAGCTGGGAACAGCTATCCAGAAGCTTGCCGAGGAAGACCCGACGTTCCGCGTTGAGCAGAACCAGGAGACCGGCCAGACCGTTATTCACGGAATGGGCGAGCTTCACCTCGACATCCTTGTTGACCGCATGAAGCGTGAATTCAAGGTTGAGGCAAACGTGGGCAAGCCCCAGGTCGCCTACCGCGAGACGATCCGCCGCGCGGTTCCGAAGCACGACTACACGCACAAGAAGCAGACCGGTGGCTCCGGCCAGTTCGCGAAGATCCAGTTCGGCCTCGAGCCGCTCGAGATCACCGCTGACCAGACCTACGAGTTCGACAACAAGGTCACCGGTGGACGTATCCCGCGCGAATACATCCCTTCCATCGATGCTGGTTTCCAGGATGCGCTTCAGGTCGGTATCCTTGCCGGGTACCCGCTCGTCGGCGTCAAGGCAATCCTGCTTGACGGCGCGGCTCACGATGTTGACTCGTCAGAAATGGCGTTCAAGATCGCGGGTTCCATGGGCTTCAAGGAAGCCGCACGCAAGGCTGACCCGGTTCTTCTTGAGCCGCTCATGGCCGTCGAGGTGCGCACTCCCGAGGAGTACATGGGCGACGTCATCGGTGACATCAACTCACGCCGCGGCCAGATCCAGGCAATGGAAGACGCAGCAGGCGTGAAGGTCATCACCGCCAAAGTCCCGCTCTCTGAAATGTTCGGCTACATCGGTGACCTGAGGAGCAAAACCTCCGGTCGTGCCGTGTACTCGATGGCATTCGAGAGCTACGCGGAGGTCCCGAAGGCTGTCGCCGAGGAGATCATCCAGAAGAGCAAGGGCGAGTAATCGCCCTGCGGCTGGGGAGGCATATCCCCAGCCGCGACCTAGTAACATAAAAAACACAAACCCCCGTAGTAAACCGGTTGCAATCCAGTGCCCGGCGTCGCTACATCAGTCCTGAGGAGGACCATAGTGGCTAAGGCCAAGTTCGAGCGGACCAAGCCGCACGTAAACATCGGTACGATCGGTCACGTCGACCACGGCAAGACCACGCTTACCGCTGCCATCTCCAAGGTGCTTGCTGACAAGTTCCCTTCGGCAACGAACGTTCAGCGCGACTTCGCGTCGATCGACTCCGCTCCCGAAGAGCGCCAGCGCGGTATCACGATCAACATTTCGCACGTCGAGTACGAGACGCCCAACCGTCACTACGCTCACGTTGATGCACCCGGCCACGCCGACTACATCAAGAACATGATCACCGGTGCTGCCCAGATGGACGGCGCAATCCTCGTGGTTGCAGCAACCGACGGCCCGATGGCCCAGACGCGTGAGCACGTTCTGCTCGCGAAGCAGGTCGGCGTTCCGTACCTCATGGTCGCACTGAACAAGTCCGACATGGTTGACGACGAAGAAATCCTTGAGCTCGTCGAGCTCGAGGTCCGTGAGCTTCTCTCGAGCCAGGGCTTCCCCGGCGACGACGCTCCCGTTATCCGCGTTTCGGGCCTCAAGGCTCTCGAGGGTGACGAGAAGTGGGTCAACTCGGTTCTCGAGCTCATGGAAGCTGCTGACTCGCACATTCCTGACCCGGTGCGCGACAAGGACAAGCCGTTCCTGATGCCGATCGAGGACGTCTTCACGATCACCGGTCGTGGAACCGTTGTCACGGGCCGCGCCGAGCGTGGAACCCTTGCCCTGAACTCCGAGGTCGAAATCGTTGGCATCCGCCCGACGCAGAAGACCATCGTCACGGGTATCGAAATGTTCCACAAGCAGCTCGACGAGGCATGGGCCGGCGAGAACTGTGGTCTTCTTCTTCGTGGCACCAAGCGCGAAGACGTTGAGCGTGGACAGGTTGTTGTGAAGCCGGGTTCGGTTACCCCTCACACCAACTTCGAGGGCACCGCCTACATCCTTTCCAAGGAAGAGGGTGGACGTCACAACCCGTTCTACGCGAACTACCGCCCGCAGTTCTACTTCCGCACCACGGACGTCACCGGCGTCATCACGCTGCCAGAGGGCACCGAGATGGTCATGCCTGGCGACACCACCGAAATGACCGTTGAGCTGATCCAGCCCATCGCCATGGAAGAGGGCCTCGGCTACGCAATCCGTGAGGGTGGCCGCACCGTCGGTGCTGGTACCGTCACCAAGATCATCAAGTAGTTTTTCACTACTGACGATTCCCTGAAGGGGGTCGGGCCCCTCGGGCCCGGCCCCCTTTTGTGTCGCCGCGAATGGCCGGTCCGCGTGCACTGCCCGGTGGATCCGGATGGCCGTCTGGTCACCCGTACTGGGGTGAGCCATTGCCGCGTGGGGTATATGACGATTCATCATGTTTGGCTAAAGTGGACCCAACCGTGACAGAATCCCCTCGGTCACGTCCACCGGCGGCCCCACCCCCCTCAAGGGGCCGTCGGCTGGGGAGTGCAGCTGACGGTTGCGCATCGCAGGGAGGCGCGGGCGCTGGAATTCCGCCACGCCCAACGCGACACGCCCGGGTTGCATAACGGGATCGAATCTGTCAGACTCGTCTAGTTCAACATTTCCGTGCTTTGCGCCGGAATCACTGCCAGGTAGTGCATAGATCACCCTCACTTTGAGAGTAGAGCTAGGCCGCGGGCAGCAGAACATCGACTTGGTCGACAACCCCCAACATTGGCATCGGCCAGAACGTCAGTACACCTGTGCGTTCGGCTTGAGCCAGGGGCGGGGGCCGGCAAAGACTTGACAGAAAAATAGTGGTGCGACAGCAAGTGGTGCCCAGCGTTGCAAAACGCTAAGAAGCGCGTCCAATGCGAAGCAATTCGTAAGACGCAAGACAGAGAGTGAGTCAAACATGGCGGGACAGAAGATCCGCATTCGACTTAAGTCATACGACCACGAGGTCATTGACACCTCGGCGCGCAAGATCGTCGACACAGTAACCCGCGCGGGTGCGACGGTTGTCGGCCCAGTGCCGCTTCCGACCGAGAAGAACGTGGTGGCTGTCATCCGTTCTCCTCACAAGTACAAGGACAGCCGGGAGCACTTCGAAATGCGCACCCACAAGCGTCTGATCGACATCATTGACCCGACGCCGAAGGCCGTCGACTCGCTTATGCGACTCGACCTGCCTGCCGACGTCAACATCGAGATCAAGCTCTAAGGGAACGCATGTCTACGCAGAACAAGACCAGCAAGGGTCTGCTCGGCAAGAAGCTTGGCATGACTCAGGTCTGGGACGAGAACAACAAGCTCGTTCCCGTGACCGTTATCGAGATCACCCCAAACGTTGTGACGCAGATTCGCACGCCAGAGGTTGACGGCTACAACGCGGTTCAGATCGCCTACGGCCAGATCGACCCGCGCAAGGTGAACAAGCCGGACGCCGGACACTTCGACAAGGCAGGCGTCACGCCTCGCCGTCACGTCACCGAGGTCCGCACCGCTGACGCATCCGACTACGCGCTCGGCCAGGAACTCACCGTTGAAGGCACCTTCGAGGCCGGCCAGAAGGTCGACGTCGTCGGAACCAGCAAGGGTAAGGGCTTCGCCGGTGTCATGAAGCGCCACAACTTCAAGGGTGTTTCCGCATCTCACGGTGCACACCGCAACCACCGCAAGCCCGGTTCAATCGGTGCTTCGTCGACCCCGAGCCGTGTCTTCAAGGGCATGCGCATGGCGGGTCGCATGGGTGGAGAGCGCGTCACCGTGCTGAACCTCCACGTCCACTCGGTCGACACCGAGAAGGGCCTGCTGCTCGTCAAGGGTGCCGTTCCCGGCGCTCGTGGCCGCATCGTTTTCGTCCGCAACGCAGTGAAGGGAGCGTAGTCCTATGACTGACGCAACTCGGATCGCTACGGTCGACGTTCTCGACACCAAGGGCAAGAAGACCGGAACGGTCGATCTTCCCGCAGAGGTGTTCGACGTCCAGACCAACATCCCGCTCATCCACCAGGTCGTTGTGGCACAGCTTGCTGCAGCCCGCCAGGGAACCCACAAGACCAAGCGTCGTGGTGAAGTTTCCGGTGCAGGCCGTAAGCCGTTCAAGCAGAAGGGAACAGGTCGCGCTCGTCAGGGCTCGATCCGCGCCCCTCAGATGCGTGGTGGTGGAATCGTTCACGGACCAGTGCCCCGCGACTACTCGCAGCGCACCCCCAAGAAGATGATTGCTGCTGCCCTCCGTGGCGCACTGTCCGACCGCGCACGCGGGGAGCGTATCCACGTCGTGGAGAGCTTCATCGTCGCCGAGGAACGTGTCACCAAGGCAACCACCGAGTACCTGGCACAGGTTGCGAACTCGGAGAACGTCCTCATCGTTCTCGAGCGTGACGACGTGCTCAGCTACAAGGCTGTCCGCAACATCCCAACCGTTCACGTCATCAACTACGACCAGCTGAACGCGTACGACGTTCTCGTCTCGGACGACATCATCTTCACCAAGGCCGCGTTCGACGCTTTCGTCGCCGGTCCGGTCAAGGGCAAGTCGGTCAAGGCTGTTGCTTCGTCTGCTGACGTCACTGAGGAGGCCTAGTCATGTCCAACATTCACAAGGACCCGCGCGACATCATCATCTCGCCGGTGGTCTCCGAGAAGAGCTACGGCCTGATCGACGAGGGTAAGTACACCTTCGTTGTCGACCCGCGTTCGAACAAGACCGAGATCAAGCTCGCGATCGAGAAGATCTTCAAGGTCGAGGTCGCAAGTGTCAACACACTGAACCGCACCGGCAAGACTCGTCGTACCAAGTTCGGTATGGGCAAGCGCAAGGACACCAAGCGCGCGATCGTGACGCTCAAGTCCGGTTCCATCGACATCTTCACGGCTGTCGGCTAAGGGGCGTAAGGAAAAACTATGGCTATTCGCAAATACAAGCCCACGACACCTGGTCGTCGCGGATCGAGCGTTGCTGATTTCGCTGAAATCACCCGCTCGACCCCGGAGAAGTCGCTTCTGCGTCCCCTCTCCAAGACCGGTGGTCGCAACAACCAGGGCCGCATCACGACCCGTCACATCGGTGGTGGCCACAAGCGCCAGTACCGCGTTATCGACTTCCGTCGTAACGACAAAGACGGCGTCAACGCCCGCGTCGCTCACATCGAGTACGACCCCAACCGCACGGCGCGCATCGCGCTCCTGCACTACGTTGACGGCACCAAGCGCTACATTCTCGCTCCCAACAAGCTCGCACAGGGCGACGTTGTTGAGTCGGGCGCAAGCGCTGACATCAAGCCGGGCAACAACCTGCCGCTGAAGAACATCCCAACGGGTACCGTCATCCACGCAATCGAATTGCGTCCGGGTGGAGGCGCCAAGATGGCTCGCTCAGCAGGCGCATCGGTTCGACTCGTCGCCAAGGATGGCCCGTACGCGCAGCTCCGCCTGCCGTCCGGTGAAATCCGCAACGTCGACGCGCGCTGCCGCGCAACCATCGGCGAGGTCGGCAATGCCGAGCAGTCGAACATCAACTGGGGTAAGGCCGGCCGTAGCCGCTGGAAGGGCATCCGCCCGACAGTGCGTGGTGTCGCCATGAACCCGGTCGACCACCCGCACGGTGGTGGTGAGGGCAAGACCTCCGGTGGACGTCACCCGGTCAGCCCGTGGGGTCAGAAAGAAGGCCGCACCCGCCACCCGAACAAGGAAAGCGACAAGCTCATCGTTCGTCGCCGTACCGCCACCAAGAAGCGTAAGTAGGAGTTGTAGAAGATGCCACGCAGTCTTAAGAAGGGCCCCTTCGTTGATGACCACCTGCTCCGCAAGGTGGTTCGCGCGAACGAGGCCAACAGTAAAAACGTCATCAAGACCTGGTCGCGCCGTTCGATGATTGTCCCCAACATGCTTGGGCACACCATCGCGGTGCACGACGGTCGCAAGCACATCCCGGTGTTCATCACCGAGTCGATGGTCGGGCACAAGCTCGGCGAGTTTGCACCCACCCGCACCTTCCGTGGACACGTGAAGGATGACAAGAAGGGTCGTCGCCGCTAACGCGGTGACGAAAAGGAGGAGAGAAATGGTGGAGTCAGTCGCACGAGTGCGTCACATCCGCGTCACCCCCATGAAGGCCCGCCGCGTCGTCAACATGATCCGCGGAAAGCAGGCCACTGAGGCCTTGGCCATTCTGAAGTTCGCACCGCAGGGTGCATCAGAGCCCGTCTACAAGCTGGTTGCTTCTGCCATCGCGAACGCTCGCGTCAAGGCAGACAAGGACAACCAGTTCCTCGACGAGCAGGACCTGTACATTGCCAAGGCATTCGTTGATGAGGGTACGACCCTCAAGCGCTTCCAGCCGCGTGCACAGGGCCGGGCATTCCAGATTCTGAAGCGCACCAGCCACATCACTGTTGTGCTCGCCACTCCTGAGGAGGGTACGAAGTAATGGGTCAGAAAGTAAATCCATACGGCTTCCGCCTCGGCATCACCACCGACCACGTGTCGCGCTGGTTTTCCGACAGCACCAAGCCTGGCCAGCGTTACAGCGACTACGTTGCTGAAGACGTCAAGATCCGTCGACTGCTCGGCACCTCGCTTGACCGCGCCGGTGTTTCGCGCATCGAGATCGAGCGCACCCGTGACCGTGTCCGCGTCGACATCCACACCGCCCGTCCGGGCATTGTGATCGGTCGCCGTGGCGCCGAGGCTGAGCGGATTCGCACAGACCTCGAGAAGCTCACTGGCAAGCAGATCCAGCTGAACATCCTCGAGGTCAAGAACCCCGAGGCTGACGCTCAGCTGGTCGCACAGGGCATCGCCGAGCAGCTCTCCGCACGTGTGGCATTCCGCCGCGCAATGCGTAAGGGACTGCAGGGCGCCCAGCGCGTCTCGACTGTCAAGGGTGTTCGCATCCAGGTCTCCGGCCGCCTCGGCGGCGCCGAGATGAGCCGTTCGGAGTTCTACCGCGAAGGCCGTGTGCCACTGCACACGCTCCGCGCGAACATCGACTACGGCTTCTACGAGGCAAAGACCACCTTCGGCCGCATCGGCGTGAAGGTCTGGATCTACAAGGGCGACATCACCAACAAGGAACTCGCTCGCGAGCAGGCAAACGCTAAGTCGAGCCGCCCGGAGCGCAGTGACCGTCCGCGTCGTGCACCTCGTGCGGACGCTCCGGTTGCAGAAGGGGCTACGGCTTAATCATGCTTATTCCACGTCGTGTCAAGCACCGCAAGCAGCACCGTCCCCACCGCACTGGCCAGGCCACCGGTGGAACCGTTGTCAGCTTCGGCGAGTACGGCATTCAGGCCCTCACCCCCGCTTATGTGACCAACCGTCAGATCGAGTCCGCTCGAATCGCGATGACGCGTCACATCAAGCGTGGTGGAAAGGTCTGGATCAACATCTACCCCGACCGTCCGCTCACCAAGAAGCCTGCTGAAACCCGCATGGGTTCCGGTAAGGGTTCGCCCGAGTGGTGGGTCGCGAACGTCAAGCCCGGCCGTGTGCTCTTCGAGGTTGCTGGTGTCCCCGAGACACTCGCCCGCGAGGCACTGACCCGTGCAATCCACAAGCTGCCTCTCAAGGCACGCATCATCAAGCGCGAGGAGGGCGACGCATAATGGCGATCGGTTCCAAGGAGCTCACCCCCGTTGAGCTCGACACATTTGAAGACGAACGTCTTGTCGACGAGCTGCGCAAGGCCAAGGAAGAGCTGTTCAACCTGCGCTTCCAGTCGGCCACCGGCCAGCTCGAAACCCACGGCCGCCTGCGCGCCGTGAAGCGCGACATCGCTCGCATCTACACGGTCATCCGTGAGCGCGAGCTCGGAATTCGGGCCACCCCGGTTCCGGTTGAAGTCGAGGCTCCGGTCAAGGCTGCGAAGAAGACCAAGAAGAAGGATGCCGTTGAAGCGGCACCCGAAACCGAGACTGAGGAGGCCAAGTAATGGCTAAGTCTGACGCTAAGGGCGCAGCACCCTCGACTGAGGCTGAGGCCGTTGTTCGTGGCTACCGCAAGACGGCACGTGGATACGTCATCAGCGACCGCATGGACAAGACCATCACGGTTGAGGTCGAAGACCGCGTAAAGCACCCGCTTTACGGCAAGGTCATCCGCCGCACCTCCAAGAGGAAGGTGCACGACGAGCTCAACGGCGCCGGCATCGGTGACCTCGTTCTGATCAGCGAGACCCGTCCGCTCAGCGCCACAAAGCGCTGGCGCCTGGTCGAGATCCTCGAGAAGGCCAAGTAAGCCCCCGGGCTTTACTTGTCAGAAGGAGTTAGAAAATGCTTCAGCAGGAATCCAGAGTCAAGGTTGCCGACAACACCGGCGCCAAGGAGCTTCTCACCATTCGTGTTCTCGGCGGATCCGGTCGGCGTTACGCCAGCCTCGGCGACACCATCGTTGCGACCGTCAAGGACGCAATCCCCGGCGGAAACGTCAAGAAGGGTGACGTCGTCAAGGCGGTCATCGTTCGCACCAAGAAGGAAGTCCGTCGTCAGGACGGCTCCTACATCAAGTTCGATGAGAACGCAGCAGTGATTTTGAAGAACGACGGCGACCCCCGCGGTACCCGTATCTTCGGACCGGTCGGTCGCGAGCTTCGCGACAAGAAGTTCATGAAGATCGTCTCGCTGGCACCGGAGGTTATTTAGTCATGGCGAAGATCAAAAAGGGCGACCTCGTCCAGGTCATCTCTGGCGCAACCCAGGCTCGCGGCGGTTCACGCGGCAAGCAGGGTCGTGTCATCCAGGTCCTGGTCGAGAAGAACCGCGTCATCGTTGAGGGCGTCAACTACGTCACCAAGCACGTCCGCCAGGGTCAGACCCAGCGCGGAACGAAGACCGGTGGCGTCGAGACCCACGAGGCTCCGATCCACATCTCGAATGTGGCTCTCGTTGACCCCGAGACCAAGAAGCCGACGCGAGTCGGACACCGCAACGAGCAAGTAACGAAGAACGGCGTCACCAAGACGGTCCGTGTTCGTTACGCCAAGAAGTCAGGTAAGGACCTCTAATGACTGACACGGCAGTGGCGGCTGGCAAAATCCAGCCCCGCCTCAAGGAAAAGTACAAGGCAGAGATCCAGGAGCAGCTGCTCAAGGAACTCGGCCTGACCAACGTGCACCAGATTCCGACGCTCACCAAGATCGTCGTGAACATGGGTGTCGGTGAGGCAGCCCGCGATGGAAAGATCATCGATGGCGCTGTTGCCGACCTGACCAAGATCACCGGTCAGAAGCCACAGGTCACCAAGGCCCGCAAGTCCATCGCACAGTTCAAGCTGCGCGAAGGTCAGCCCATCGGCGCCCACGTCACGCTTCGTGGGGACCGCATGTGGGAGTTCCTGGACCGCCTGCTGAGCCTCGCTCTCCCGCGTATCCGCGACTTCCGCGGCCTCAGCCCGAAGCAGTTCGATGGCACCGGCAACTACACGTTCGGTCTGACCGAGCAGTCGATGTTCCACGAAATCGACCAGGACAAGATCGACCGCGTACGCGGAATGGACATCACCGTTGTTACAACGGCGAAGTCCGACGAGCAGGGTCGCGCGCTCCTCAAGGCGCTCGGATTCCCCTTCACGTCAACAGACAGCGCAAAGTAACTGTAGAGTGGGTCGGTTGCTTGCAGCCGGCCCGCACTGCGGTTGCTCACAACTGAAGATTTCTCTCGCACGGTTGCGCCGGCACCAATTTGTTCGACAAATCGGTGTTCGGCGCACTCGAGCGTGGAGATCAGGGGGGCGGAGCATCCGTTTCTCCCCTAACCACCACAGGTCGTCATTCGTGTAACGGGTGAACGAAACCTGGTGAACCGAAGGAAATAACACATGACAATGACAGATCCGGTCGCAGACATGCTGACCAGACTGCGCAACGCGAACTCGGCGCACCACGACACCGTGTCCATGCCGCACTCGAAGCTCAAGAGCCACATCGCGGAGATCCTCACCTCTGAGGGCTACATCTCCGGATGGGAAGTTTCTGACGCACGCGTCGGACAGACCCTGACGCTGAACCTCAAGTTCGGCCCGAACCGCGAGCGCTCCATTGTGGGCATCAAGCGTGTCTCGAAGCCAGGCCTCCGCGTGTACGCAAAGTCGACGGAGATCCCCAAGGTTCTCGGCGGCCTCGGCGTCGCCATCCTGTCCACCTCCTCTGGTCTGCTTACAGACCGTCAGGCTGAGAAGAAGGGCGTAGGCGGAGAAATTCTCGCTTACGTGTGGTAGCCAGATATGTCGCGTATTGGAAGACTTCCCATTGAGATCCCCGCAGGGGTCACCGTATCGGTCGACGGCTCAGCCGTCACCGTCCAGGGCCCGAAGGGTGAGCTCGCGCTGAACGTCGCCAGCCCCATCGAGGTCAAGGTTGAGGATGGCCAGGTTCTGGTCACTCGCCCCGACGACGAGCGTGAATCACGTTCGCTCCACGGACTCACCCGCACACTCATCAGCAACCAGATCGTCGGCGTCACCCAGGGCTACACCAAGGGCCTTGAGGTTGTCGGAACCGGTTACCGCGTTGCACAGAAGGGCGGCTCTGTTGAGTTCGCTCTCGGCTTCTCGCACCCGGTCCTGATCGACCCGCCTGCCGGCATCACGCTCACCGTTGAGGGCAACAACAAGCTCACGGTGTCTGGTATCGACAAGCAGGCCGTCGGCGAGGCTGCTGCCAACATTCGTAAGATTCGCAAGCCTGAGCCGTACAAGGGCAAGGGTGTGCGTTACGCCGGCGAGATTGTTCGCCGCAAGGCCGGAAAGGCTGGTAAGTAACCATGGCCGTAAAGTCCAAGTCGGCTGCGCGTGACCGTCGTCACGCGCGCCTCCGTAAGAAGATCGCGGGAACAGCGGCTCGACCGCGTCTCGTTGTGACCCGTTCGGCTCGTCACGTATTCGTGCAGGTCGTCGACGACAGCAAGGGCTTCACCCTCGCGTCGGCATCGACCCTCGAAACTGACCTCCGTACCTTTGACGGTGACAAGACCGCAAAGGCCAAGAAGGTCGGCGAGCTCGTTGCAGAGCGTGCGAAGAGCGCCGGCATCGAAGAAGTCGTTTTTGACCGCGGTGGCAACCGTTACGCGGGTCGCGTCGCGGCTATCGCCGAGGGTGCTCGAGAGGGTGGGTTGAACCTGTGAGTGATGTACAGAAGACCGAGGTTGCAGCTGCTGCTGAGCTGCCAGCCGTCGAAAAGCCGGTCGAAACCGCAGCTGGTACCGAGAGCTCGGGTCGCACCGATGCTCGCGACAGCCGCCGTGGCGGTCGTGGCGAGCGTAACCAGGGCCGCGAGCGTAACAGCCGCGACGCTGACAAGAACCAGTTCCTCGAGCGCGTCGTCACCATCAACCGTGTCTCCAAGGTCGTCAAGGGTGGTCGTCGCTTCAGCTTCACCGCTCTCGTCGTCGTCGGAGACGGCAACGGAATGGTCGGCGTCGGCTACGGCAAGGCTCGCGAAGTGCCTCTCGCCATCTCCAAGGGCGTCGAGGAAGCGAAGAAGAACTTCTTCCGCGTTCCCCGCGTCGGCTCGACCATCCCGCACCCCGTCCAGGGTGAGGCAGCCGCAGGTGTTGTTCTCCTGCGTCCGGCCGCTGCGGGTACCGGTGTTATCGCCGGTGGTCCCGTCCGCGCCGTCCTCGAGTGCGCAGGCATCCACGACGTTCTCAGCAAGTCGCTCGGTTCGTCGAACACCATCAACATCGTTCACGCGACAGTTACCGCGTTGAAGATGCTCGAAGAGCCTCGCGCCGTTGCCGCACGCCGTGGCAAGGAGTACTCCGAGATTGCTCCTGCCAAGCTGCTGCAGGTCGAGGCCCAGGCCGCTGCCAAGGCAGCCGCAAAGGTAGGTGCGTAATGGCTTCATTGCGAATCACGCAGATCAAATCCAAAATTAGTGAGAAGCAGAACCAGCGCGACACACTGCGCAGCCTGGGACTGAAGCGCATCGGTGCTGTTGTTGTCCGTGAGGACAACTCGCAGAACCGTGGCTACGTCAACACTGTTGCTCACCTCGTCAAGGTTGAGGAGATCGACTAATGGCTGACAAGAAAGATGTCACCGAGGAGACCGCCAAGAAGGCTCCCGCGAAGAAGGCCGCTGTAAAGACGGCTGACGCAAAGGCGCCCGCTGCCAAGAAGGCTCCAGCGAAGAAGGCGCCTGCCAAGGCGGCTTCCGCCAAGGCCGAGACCGTAGCTGCTGACGCCCCCGTGGCGAAGGCTCCTGCTCGGAAGGCCCCCGCGAAGAAGGCGGAGGAGTCCGCTCCTCGCCCGCAGGTGCTCAAGGTCCACCACCTTCGTCCCGCTGAGGGATCGAAGAAGGACCGCCAGCGCGTTGGCCGTGGTGAAGGCTCCAAGGGTAAGACTGCTGGTCGTGGAACCAAGGGTACGAAGGCTCGTTACTCGGTTCGTCCCGGCTTTGCCGGTGGCCAGCTGCCACTGCACATGCGTGCTCCGAAGCTGCGCGGGTTCAAGAACCCGTTCCGCGTCGAGTACCAGGTTGTCAACCTTGAGCGTCTCGCTGAGCTCTACCCGAAGGGCGGCGACGTCACAGTTGCCGACCTCGTCGCCAAGGGCGCCGTTCGCAAGAACGAGAAGGTCAAGGTCCTCGGAAACGGCGACATCGACGTGAAGCTGAACATTTCGGTAGACAAGGTCTCCGGATCAGCTGAGCAGAAGATCGTTGCTGCTGGCGGCTCTGTAAAGTAAAACAAAAGACGCCGGTCGAGCGCTCACACTAATGAGCAGGTCACCGATTGTTCGACAGGCCCGGTAATCGAGTAGATTCGATTGCCGGGCCTGTTCGATACGGGGCCATCAACCGGCACTAAGAGCCGAATTCTTCGGCTCGAAAACCAGGAGGCCTTTTTTGTTTAGCGCCGTTGCGCGGATCTTCCGCACTCCAGACCTTCGACGGAAGATCGGGTTCACACTGGGCATCATCGCCCTGTATCGCCTTGGTTCATTCGTTCCAGCACCGTTCGTCGACTTCGGCAACGTCCAGGCCTGCCTGGCGCAGAACCAGGGGACCTCCGGCCTCTACGAACTCGTCAATCTCTTCTCCGGTGGAGCCCTGCTCCAGCTCTCGATCTTCGCGCTCGGGATCATGCCGTACATTACGGCGTCGATCATCGTGCAGTTGCTGCGCGTTGTGATCCCGCACTTCGAGACGCTCCACAAAGAGGGCCAGTCCGGCCAGGGCAAGCTGACCCAGTACACCAGGTACCTCACCATCTTCCTCGGCATCCTGCAGTCGACGACGCTCATCACTGTTGCGAGGTCAGGCGCGCTGTTCGGCACGAACGCGAGCGCCGAGTGCAGCCAGCTGCTGACCAACGACACCTGGTACGCCGTTCTTCTCATGGTCATCACCATGACGGCTGGTACGGGGCTCATCATGTGGTTCGGTGAAATGATCACCGAGCGCGGGATCGGCAACGGAATGTCGCTGCTGATCTTCACCTCCATCGCTGCAACCTTCCCCAGCTCGCTCGGGTCGATCTGGGCTGCGAAGGGATTCGAGACGTTCCTGCTCGTCCTCGCCGTCGGAATCGTGATCATGATGCTCGTCGTGTTCGTTGAACAGTCGCAGAGACGCATCCCTGTTCAGTACGCGAAGCGGATGGTGGGACGCCGCACCTACGGTGGCAACAACACCTACATCCCGATCAAGGTCAACATGGCCGGTGTCGTGCCGGTGATCTTTGCATCGTCGCTCCTGTACCTGCCCGCACTGATCGCCCAGTTCAACACGCCGGCCGCTGGCGAAGAGCCGGCCGCGTGGGTCACCTGGGTGACGAACTACCTCGTGCAGGGCGACCACCCGCTGTACATGGCCCTGTACTTCCTGCTCATCGTCGGCTTCACCTATTTCTACGTCGCTATTACCTTCAACCCGGAGGAAGTGGCAGACAACATGAAGAAGTACGGCGGCTTCATCCCCGGTATCCGCGCGGGACGTCCCACCGCCGAGTACCTCGACTACGTGCTCACCCGCGTGACGCTGCCAGGGTCGGTGTACCTCGGCCTCGTGGCACTCATCCCGCTGGTCGCCCTCGCGCTGGTTGGCGCAAACGCCAACTTCCCGTTCGGTGGCGCGTCGATCCTCATCATCGTCGGTGTCGGGCTCGAAACCGTCAAACAAATCGATTCACAGCTGCAACAGCGTCACTACGAAGGACTTCTCCGATGACCCGCCTCTTGATCGTCGGTCCTCCCGGCGCAGGAAAAGGAACCCAGGCCGCCATCATCGCCGAGACGTTCGGGATCCCGGCGATCTCGACCGGCGATATCTTCCGCGCGAACATCAAGGACGGGACCGAGCTCGGGATGAAAATCCAGGAGATCGTGTCGAGCGGTTCGTACGTGCCAGACTCGCTCACCAACGAGATCGTCCGTGATCGGCTTCACCAGGACGACGCGAACGAGGGATTCCTGCTCGACGGCTACCCACGTACCGTCGACCAGGTTCACGAGCTCGACTCGATCCTCGCCGAAACCGGTTCAGAGCTCGACGCCGTCGTGCGCCTGGTCGCCGACCCGGACGAGGTCGTCGCCCGGCTGCTCAAGCGGGCGACAGAGCAGGGACGCGCCGATGACACCGAAGACGTCATCCGGCACCGCCAGGATGTCTACCACGACCAGACCGAGCCCGTGATCGCCGCATACGCGGACCGCGGCCTCGTGATCGATGTCGACGGCCTCGGACCTGTCGACGAGGTCGCCAGGCGCGTCCGGGATGCCCTCGCTGCGCGTGGCATCGCGGTTACCGTCTGACCCTGCTCGCCCGAGCACCAACCAGAAATCCCAGACACACCATGCTGCGCAAGTCCATCTACAAAACCCCTGCCCAGCTTCGCCTCATGGTGGAGCCGGGACTCGCGACCGCCGCATCGCTCGCCGCAGCGCGGCAGGCGATCGCTGTCGGTCGAACCACACTCGAGGTCGACGCGGCTGCGGAAGCCGCGATCATCGCCCTTGGCGGTCAGCCGAACTTCAAGCTCGAGCCGGGCTACAACCACACGATCTGTGCCTCGGTCAACGAGGAAGTAGTGCACGGAATCCCGGGCGGGCGTCGCCTGGAGCCGGGAGACATCCTCTCGGTGGACAGCGGTGCCATCCTGGGCGGCTGGAATGGTGACGCGGCGATCACCGTCGTCCTGCCGGACCCGTCGCGTCCTGAGCTCGTCGCAGAGCGTCAGAAGCTCTCCGACGTCACCGAAGGTTCGCTCTGGGCCGGCATCGCGCGGCTTGCCCGCGCGCGTCACCTCAACGAGGTGGGTGAAGCGGTCCAGGAGTACGTCGAGAAGCACGGAAGCTACGGCATCCTCACCGACTATGTCGGGCACGGAATCGGACGCTCGATGCACGAAGCGCCCCCCGTCTTCAACTACCGGGTTCGTCAGAAGGGCCCAGAGGTGAAACCGGGACTGGTGGTTGCCATCGAGCCGATGGTCGTACTCGGGAGCATTGACACCCACACGCGCGATGACGACTGGACCGTCGCCACCGATGATGGCCTCGCCGCTGCCCACTGGGAGCACAGCGTCGCGGTCCACAAGGACGGAATCTGGGTGCTGACCGCGGAGGACGGGGGAGCGGCCGGCCTCGCTCCGTTCGGCGTGACTCCAACTCCCATCGCCTGAGACCGGTTCTGCGGCTAGTGTCGATGGCATGACTCGACTCGTGCTGCTGATCGATCCGCTCCCGGAGGACCGGGTTGCCACGGCCGCTGAACTCAGCGCCTCGCTGACGTTTGCGGCGGAAGACGAGCCGATTCTCACCGCATTCGACGCCGCCGCTGCGCGCGGCGACGGGGTGTTCGAGACGCTCGGAGCGCACGACGGTCGCGGGCGCGGTATCGACGCCCACCTCGCCAGGCTGACGGCATCCGCTCAGAAGCTCGACTTGCCCGAGCCGAACCACGACCAGTGGCGCCGGGCCATCGCCGAGCTGCTGGACGCGCTCCCCGCCGGGGGACAGGCGTCCATCCGACTCACCATCACCCGCGGGACGGAGTCGGCCGGTCCGACGTGCTGGGCCACAGCGACCGCCATCACCCGTGACTTTCCCGAGCGCGAGAACGGGGTCAGGATTGTCACCCTCAGCCGCGGCTACGCCAACGACGTTGGCGAGACCAGCCCGTGGCTGCTGGTGGGGGCCAAGACCCTGTCGTACGCCATCAACATGGCTGCCATTCGCGAAGCACAGCGTCGTGGTGCAGACGATGTCGTGTTTACGTCAACAGACGGCTTCGCGCTGGAAGGACCGACGTCGACGTTGCTCGTCCGGCAGGGAAACACCATAGTCACCCCGACGATCCAATTCGGCATCCTGGCGGGGACCACGCAGGCCGAGCTTTTCGATCACCTCACGGGTCAGGGCTTCGAGTGCGTGTACCGAACAGTCGACGTAGCCGAATTGCTTCGGTCGGATGCTGTCTGGCTGGTGTCGAGCGTCCGCCTCGCTGTGCCGGTCACCGAGGTGGACGGCACGCCGATCCCCACCGATCGCGAGTTGACCAGACGGCTGAACTCAGCGTTGCTTGCCTGAGGCTAGGAATCCATGGTGCGGACGAGTTCGTCGATGAACGCGGCGAAGTCCGTGGATTTGCGGATGATGCGCTGGACGTCCTCCCGGTCGGAGAAGACCTCGACGAACTGATCGAACACCGTCTGGAAGCTCGCGCGTCCTGCCTCGCTGAACGCGATGAGCGCGACGACGTTCACCCGGCTGTCGCCCCACGGCATGCTGGACTCGTTCACGGCAATAGCTATCGACGTCGTGGTTGCCGTCATCGCCATGGCGTGCGGAACGGCCAGCGAATCGGTGAAGGCGGTCGATGACATCCGTTCTCGCTCGATGGCGCCTTCGATGTAGCTGTCGTCGATGATGCCGCGGTCGCGCATGAGCCCGCCGAGGGTGCGGATCATGGACTCTTCGTCACTGGCCTGGACGTTGCGGAGAAAGAGTGCGCCGTCGAAGTACCGCAGCACGTCGTCCTTGATCAGCGCCCTGCGGCGGACCCGCTTGAGCCTCGCGATCGCCTGGCGCACCCGGTCGGCATCGGCATCGGTGAAGAACGGCTGAACGGTGAGGATCGAGTCGGACGGCACAGGGGGCTCGATGGTCGTGAGCACGATGTCTGCGTCGAGTTCGTTCCACGCGACGTCACTCCGGGTGATGACCTTGACCACCTCGAGCGTGTCGCCGAGGAGGATCATGACCCGATCGCGAAGCATGAGGTGCATGTCGTAGTAGTTCGGGCAGACGATGACGCAGCGCATCAACTCGTCCCGCCTGACCTGCTGCTGAAGGTGGGCGCCAACGTGCATGGCGATGTAGGCGATCTCGTCGTCGTTGATTTCGATGGATCCCTGGCGCTGGAGCCGGCTCGCGATGAACACCGCCAGTTCGTAGATCATCGGGTACGAGGTCTTGATGCTCCGAGCGAGCGGGTTGCGGGAGTAGGAGTGCTCCTGCGCACGGCGAAGCAGGTTCTGGACGTGCAGGGTCAGCCTGGTGATGAAATCCTCATCGCTGAGGTCGACGAGATACTCGTTTCCGGCGGAGAGCACGATCGAGCGCACGGTCTCGAGGTCGGACGAATCCAGGTATCCGGGGTGCGCGTCGGTGCCGTCGACCGCGTCTGTGGCCTGGACGCCCCTCGTCGCGAGGAGATACGCGAGGTACTCGACATCGGTAGCGCCGAGCCTGGTGCCGAGGGATGCCTCGATGAGGGCGCCAAGTCTCTCGGTCAGTTCGGTGGATGCCTCGGCGGGCTGAGGTGCCCCCTCCTGGACCCGCTGGTCCTTCGACACCCTGTCGACGGCGATCGCGATGTGCAGGAGAACATTGTCGATGCCGTAGTCGTTGAGGAGATAACCGAGGTCGGTGAGCATGGCGAGCAGGTCGGTCTTGAACTCGCTGAGATTGTGTGCCGAGAATTCACGCTGGATCGCCTCGAGTTCAATCAGCCCGCGTTCGGTCTCGTCGCGGAACATGCGGCTGAGTAACCGGCGCCTCGCCAGTTCGCTGCCACGGAGCATCACCGTGCTTCCGGACCGGACGAGCGTCAGCTCCGCTTCGGAGAGCAGCAGACGGACGCGCGACAGGTCGGCTTCGATGGTGGACTCCGACACGAACAGCGCTGATGCGAGTTCAAAGACATCGAGTCCGTCAGGGCTGTCGACGAGACGCCGCACGATGGAGTACAGCCGGGCACGGGGCGTCTCAGTCTGCGACTCGAGCGCACCCTGCCTGAACGCCGCCCAGGCGTCGAGGGAAATCCGGTAGCCCTGCGGCCCTCCCGTGATGAGGTCGAGCCCGGCAGCCCGGTCCTTGAGCGCGGTCACGTAATTCCGCACGCTGCGCGTGGTCACGCCGAGCGCGTCTGCCAGTTCGGCGGCGGTGACCCAGGTGTCGGCGCGCGCGAGATACCAGGCGATGCGGTCTTGTTTCTCGCGTGTCACGTGCAACTCCTGTCGAACCCGAGTCCGCGATGGCCGGTCCCGACTCCAGTCAACGTTACCCTCGAGTGGGCCTCGTTCGTCGATTTCACGCCCGAAAGCCGCTCGGGGTTTCCTACCCTGCGGAAGAGAACATGGTGGCAATCACCTTCGGAACTCGTAATGCTTGACAAGCTGGCCATTTTTCGGCGCAGATTTCCATAGCAACAGGTCGACGGAGGCGGATCAATGAAGATCCTCGTAGTGTGCGGCGCGGGAGCGTCCAGTACCTTTGTCGCCCAGCGCGTGAGGAAAGCGGCCATGGCGAGAAAGATCGACGTGTCAGCGACAGCGTGCCCCCTCAACGCCCTCGACGCTCAGAGCGCGGGCGCTGATGTCGTCCTCCTCGGACCCCACCTGACCCCGTATGTCGACAGCATCCGCTCGACCGCTCACTCACGAGGAGTGGCCGTCGCGGTCATGCCCGCCTCAGTCTTCTCGTCGCCGGCTGGCGACGAAGCCCTCGACCTTGCTCTTTCAGCTGCCGGAGCACGGTCCACACGCGAGGGAACACACAGGCAAGCGACGGAGGAAACACTTCATGGCTGAACGCACCGTTCGAATCGGTTCATCTCACGGTCTCCACGCCCGTCCCGCGAAACTGTTCACACAGGCGGCGGCGGCGTCTGGGGCAAACGTCACCATCGCCAAGGGAAGCGGCAAACCGGTCAACGCTTCGAGCATCCTCGGTGTGATCTCGCTCGGTGTCGACTTCGGTGACTACGTCACGCTCACCGCAGACGGTACCAACGCCGATGCTGTGCTCGATCAACTCGTGGAGCTACTTGTGACCGACCATGACGAATAAACGATCAACGAGCCGAGGAGAGCAGTCATGACTGTGACAGGAACACACACAACACTGCAGGGCACCGGGATCGGACAGGGTGTGGTCGTCGGTGTCGTCGCCCGTATGTCTGAGCCATTGCCTGAGCCGCAGGACACGCCGAGCACGAAGTCCGTTGAGGACGAAGCCGGACGCGCGAGGGCATCGCTCAGCGTTGTCGCGCGCGACCTGGAGGAACGGGGAAAGTCCGCCGGTGGCACCGCCCGCGACGTGCTCGAAGCACAGGCGATGATGGCAGAGGACCCGACACTCTCCGACATCATCGATGAGAGCCTGGCGCGGGGGATCACCGCCGAGCGCGCCGTGTTCGAGGCGTTCGCCAGCTTCCGCGACCAGCTCGCCGCCATGGGCGGTTACCTGGGGGAGCGCGCCGCAGACCTTGACGATGTCTCCCAGCGCGTGATCGCCGACCTCTCCGGTGTGCCCGCTCCTGGCGTACCGAACCCCGACCACCCGTTCGTGCTCGTTGCGCGCGACCTCGCGCCGGCTGACACCGCGCTTCTCGACCTCGACAAGGTCCTCGGCCTCATTACGAGCGATGGCGGACCGACATCACACACGGCAATTCTCGCCCGCGAGAAGTCAATCGTCGCGGTCGTCGGCACGGCGGATGTCTCGGCGCTGGCCGACGGGACGACGGTCATCGTCGACGCTGCGGCAGGAACTGTAACGGCCTCGCCGAGCGAAGACGAGGTTGCCTCGGCCGAACGACGTATCGCCGAGCGCCAGGCTGCAGCGGTCGCCCCGGTGACCCCCGGTGCGCTCAAGGACGGGACCCTGGTCCCTCTGCTCGCCAACCTCGGTTCGTCCGAGGGCGCGCAGGGCGCAGCGAACGCGGGAGCGGAGGGTGTCGGACTGTTCCGCACCGAATTCCTCTTCCTCGACGCCGGCGGTTCCGCGCCGACAGTCGCCCAGCAGCGTGAGCACTACACGCGACTGCTGCAGGCATTCCCCGGCAAGAAGGTCGTCGTCCGCGTGCTTGACGCCGGAGCTGACAAGCCGTTGCCCTTCCTCAACGATGTGCACGAGGAGAACCCGGCACTCGGCCTGCGCGGGCTGCGCGCCCTTCGGGCCAGCGAGGACATCCTTCGCGAGCAGCTCACCGCTCTCGCCGAAGCCGACAAGGCAACCGAAGCCGACCTGTGGGTCATGGCACCCATGGTGTCGACGGTCGAAGAGACGAAGTACTTCGTCGCCATCGCCCGTGAGTACGGCATCAAAACCGCCGGTGTGATGGTGGAAGTGCCGTCGCTCGCGCTCCTCGCCCCCCAGGTCCTCGCAGCAAGTGACTTCGCGTCGATCGGCACCAACGACCTGACCCAGTACACGCTCGCTGCCGACCGCATGCTCGGCTCGGTCGCAGCGCTCCAGGACCCGTGGCACCCCGCTGTGCTCCGTCTCGTCGGGGAGGTCGGCGCTGCCGGCGCCTCGACCGGCAAGCCGGTCGGAATCTGCGGTGAGGCCGCGGCTGACCCGCTCCTCGCCGTCGTGCTCGTCGGACTCGGCGCGACCACCCTGTCCATGTCCACCCCGGCGCTCGTCGACGTACGAGCGTCCCTCCTGAAATACACCATCGACGAGGCCCGAAAACTCGCCGAGATCGCCCTGGCCGCCGAAGGCGCGGCCGAAGCCCGTGCAGCGGTTGCCGCCGCTGCACTCACCCTGAAAGAGGAACAATCATGACAACGACGACGTCGTCGACACAGACCAAGAAGGCAGGGGGTGCACGGGTTCGCGTTCAGCGATTCGGCACCTTCCTGTCCGGCATGGTCATGCCGAACATCCCCGCGTTCATCGCGTGGGGGCTGATCACCGCACTCTTCATTGACACCGGTTGGACGCCGAACGCGCAGCTCGCAACCCTCGTTGCTCCCATCCTCTACTTCCTGCTTCCACTTCTGATCGCCAACACCGGCGGCCGGATGATCTACGACCAGCGCGGTGGCGTCGTCGCGACGATCGCGACCATGGGAATCATCACGGCGACCATGGGAGACCCGGTCTTCAGCGGTTCGCCGATGTTCCTCGGCGCCATGATCGCCGGCCCGCTCGCCGCGTGGATCATGAAGAAGGTCGACAGCCTCTGGGAAGGCAAGATCAAGGCCGGCTTCGAGATGCTGGTGAACAACTTCTCGGCCGGCATCCTCGGCGCGATCCTCGCGATCATCGCCTACTTCGGGCTCGCCCCGATCATCCAGGCGATCACAACCGCGCTGGGTACAGCTGTCAACTGGCTGATCGAAGCCGGACTCCTGCCGCTCGCGAGCATCCTCATCGAGCCAGCAAAGGTTCTGTTCCTCAACAACGCCATCAACCACGGCGTCCTCACCCCGCTGGCACTTCAGCAGTCTGAGGAAACCGGAAAGAGCATCCTCTTCCTGCTCGAGGCAAACCCTGGTCCAGGACTCGGACTGCTCCTGGCGTTCAGCATCTTCGGCCTCGGCGCTGCGAAGGCGACCGCACCCGGTGCGATCATCATCCAGTTCTTCGGTGGAATCCACGAGATCTACTTCCCGTACGTTCTCTCGAAGCCGATTCTTCTCCTCGCCGTCATCGCGGGTGGAGCCAGTGGTGTCGCGACCAACGCGATCTTCGGATCCGGTCTCGTCAGTGTCGCGTCTCCCGGCAGCATCTTCGCAATTCTCGCCGTGACCGAACGCAACAGCTTCGTCGGTGTCATCCTCTCGGTCCTGATCGCGGCAGCTGTGTCGTTCGTCGTGGCAGCCGTCATCCTGCGGGCATCGCGCAAGCGCGACCTCGCGTCCGGCAACGCCGGTGACATGGGAGCGGCCGTTGCTGCAACCCAGGCCAACAAGGGCAAGCAGAGCTCGGTCCTCGGCGGCCTCGTCACCGAGGGAACCACGGACACCGGTTCGGCAACAGGAACCGGAACCACGACGCTCGTGAAGAACATCGTCTTCGCGTGCGACGCCGGTATGGGCTCAAGCGCCATGGGAGCATCCGTTCTCCGCAACAAGATCAAGAAGGCCGGCGTTACCGACGTCACTGTGACCAACCAGTCGATCGCGAACCTCAAGGGTGACGCCGATCTCGTCATCACCCACCAGGACCTCACGGACCGGGCACGGGAGAAGTCGCCGAACTCACAGCACATCTCGGTCGACAACTTCATGAACAGCCCGAAATACGATGAGGTCGTCGAACTCGTCAAGCGCAACAACAGCCAGGGAGCCGCCGAATGACCGAATCCATCCTGACACCGGGAAACATCGTCGCCGAGGGATCGGCTACGACGAAGGAAGAAGCGATCCGCGAGGCCGGCGCGCTCCTGGTCGCCGCCGGCGCGGTGAAGCCGGAGTACGTCGACGCGATGCTGGAGCGCGAGGCATCCGTCTCGACCTACATGGGCAACTTCCTCGCGATTCCCCACGGAACGAACGACGCCAAGGATGCGATCGTGCGTTCGGCGCTGTCGCTCGTCCGGTACACGAACCCGATCGACTGGGATGGGGATGAGGTGCGTTTCGCCGTCGGCATCGCCGGGCTCAACAATGAGCACCTCGAGATCCTCTCGAAGATCGCCATTGTGTTCTCGGACGAGGACGAGGTTTCGAAGCTCATCAACGCCGCAGACGCGAACGAACTGTTCGCGCTGCTCGAGGAGGTCAACGCAGAATGAAAGCTGTTCACTTCGGCGCGGGCAACATCGGACGAGGATTCGTCGGCCTGTTGCTCCACGACGCCGGCTATGAAGTTGTCTTCGCCGACGTGAACGCTGAGCTCATCGACGCGTTGAACGCGGCGCCGAGCTACGAGGTGCACGAGGTCGGTGACGGTGGCTCTGATCGCACCGTCACCGGCTACCGTGCCGTCAACAGTGCCACGAACGAAAACGAGCTCATCGCCGAGATTCAGACGGCCGATGTCGTCACGACGGCGGTCGGACCGAACATCCTGAAGTTCGTCGCTCCGGTGATCGCGCGTGCCCTTGCCCTTCGGGACTCGGGTCTTCCTCCGCTCGCCGTGATGGCCTGCGAGAACGCCATCAACGCGACAGATCTGCTCAGGACCGAGATCCAGTCGAGCGTCGCTCCCGAGCAGTGGGAGGCGCTCTCGCCGCGTGCGGTCTTTGCGAACACAGCCGTCGACCGGATCGTGCCAGGCCAGGACCCGGCAGCGGGCATCGACGTCACGGTCGAGGCCTTCTACGAGTGGGTCATCGAGTCTGGCCCGTTCGGGGACGCTTTGCCTGAGATCCCCGGTGCGACGTTCGTCGACGCTCTCGGACCGTACATCGAGCGCAAGCTGTTCACCGTCAACACCGGCCACGCCACCGCGGCCTACTACGGTTTCGCCGCCGGCATCGAGAAGATCTCCGACGTGCTGGCGAACAGTGACGTTGCGGATGCCGTGCGCCGCGTCCTCGAGGAAACCAGCGCGCTTCTCGTGGTCAAGCACGGGATCGACGCTGAGGTGCAGCGCGAGTACCGGGAGAAGATCCTCACCCGCTTCGCCAATCCGCACCTGCCGGACACCGTGCAGCGCGTTGGCAGACAGCCGCTGCGCAAGCTCAGCCGCAACGAGCGATTCATCAGCCCGGCAGCGGAACTGGCCGAGCGTGGCTTGAGTCACACCGCGCTGCTCGACGCCATCGGGAAAGCACTCGAGTTCCAGGTGGCCGACGACGAGCAAAGCACCGAAATGCAGGGCCTGCTCTCGGAGCTCAGCGCCGACGAATTCGTCGAGCGTGTCTCGGGACTTGCGCCGGAGCATCCGCTCTATGCCGGCCTCGTCACGGTCGTGCGGGAGCACCAGAAGTAGCAGCGTCGCCAGTTGGCGAAAAGGCAATAAATACCATAAGATTGTCTGTTGGTGCTTTGCGCACGTTTCTGGCGTGTCATCCACAAGGACTCAGCAGCATCGAAATCCACCGCACGACCAGTGCAACTATTTTTAGCGACAGTGAGGCTATGGCCAAAAAAGACGGTGTCATTGAGATCGAAGGCTCGATCGTTGAAGCTTTGCCCAACGCGATGTTTCGTGTTGAGCTGACCAACGGTCACCGCGTTCTTGCCACGATTAGCGGCAAGATGCGTCAGCACTACATCCGCATCCTCCCCGAGGACCGCGTGATCGTGGAGCTCAGCCCCTACGATCTGACCCGCGGCCGGATCGTTTACCGCTACAAGTAACACGCACTGTAAGTAACGGCCGCTCAGGCTGGTTCGGCACATCTGTGTTCGGACCTGAGGGAGCGGTACGACGACAGCGAGAGAGAGAAACTCATGAAGGTCAAGCCCAGCGTTAAGAAGATCTGCGAAAAGTGCAAGGTCATCCGTCGCAATGGACGCGTCATGGTCATCTGCGAGAACCCGCGCCACAAGCAGCGCCAGGGCTAAATTCTTCGTCTGACGAAGAACAGCAGTACACCAATCGCAGCGCAAGCTGCACAATATCGGCAGTTCCAGAACTCATTCGAGGGACACCTCGGGTCGGAGGCCCGGGCACAGGAACTGCTCCACACCTCCACTAACTCCTAGGAGAAGCCACCATGGCACGTCTCGCCGGCGTAGACATTCCCCGCGATAAGCGCGTGGAAATCGCACTGACGTACATTTACGGTGTTGGACGCACGAGGGCTCTGAAGACCCTCGTCGACACCGGCATCAGCGGAGACATCCGTGTGAAGGATCTCAGCGACGACCAGTTGGTCCTGCTGCGTGACTACATCGAAGGCAACTACAAGGTAGAGGGTGACCTCCGCCGTGAAGTTCAGGCCGACATCCGCCGCAAGGTTGAGATTGGCAGCTACGAGGGAATTCGTCACCGTCGTGGCCTGCCCGTTCGTGGACAGCGCACCAAGACCAACGCTCGTACCCGTAAGGGCCCGAAGCGCACAGTTGCCGGCAAGAAGAAGGCTCGCTAGGCCCCGGCCTTCGAGCTCTTTGCCGAAAGATTTAGGAGATATTCATGGCTGCACCCAAAACCGCTGCCCGCAAGCCGCGTAAAAAAGAGAAGAAGAACATTGCTGTGGGCCAGGCCCACATCAAGTCGACCTTCAACAACACGATCGTCTCGATCACCGACCCGACTGGTGCTGTCATCAGCTGGGCATCCTCTGGTGGAGTCGGCTTCAAGGGTTCACGTAAGTCGACCCCGTTCGCCGCTCAGCTCGCTGCAGAGTCTGCTGCCCGCCAGGCACAGGAACACGGCATGAAGAAGGTTGACGTCTTCGTCAAGGGACCCGGTTCAGGCCGCGAGACCGCGATCCGTTCACTTCAGGCCGCTGGCCTCGAGGTCGGATCGATCAACGACGTTACCCCGCAGGCGCACAACGGTTGCCGCCCGCCGAAGCGCCGCCGCGTTTAAGCACACTTCGATTCTCGACGATTGAGCGGCGCCAGTTCTGGCGCTGCTCAATCGTCGGCTCGGATACAACTTCATACCTCGTCATTGCAAGTGTCATATAGCGGACACTTAGCCGAAAGGAACACATAGTGCTTATTGCACAGCGCCCAACGCTCACCGAAGAGAACATTTCAGAGTTCCGCAGCCGGTTCGTGATTGAGCCCCTGGAGCCTGGCTTCGGATACACCCTCGGCAATTCACTTCGCCGTACCCTTCTGTCTTCCATCCCCGGCGCTGCAGTAACCAGCATCCGCATCGACGGCGTGCTGCACGAGTTCAGCACCATCCCCGGTGTCAAGGAAGACGCGACCGAGATCATCCTGAACATCAAGGGTCTCGTCGTTTCGAGCGAGCACGACGAGCCGATCACCGCTTACCTTCGTAAGACCGGTGCTGGGCAGGTCACCGCCGCTGACATTTCGGCACCGGCCGGCGTCGAGGTCCACAACCCGGACCTCGTCATCGCGACCCTCAATGACAAGGCGAAGTTCGAACTCGAACTGACCATCGAGCGTGGCCGTGGCTACGTGTCAGCAACGCAGAACCGCAACGAGTTCTCCGAAGCCGGCCAGATCCCGATCGACTCGATCTACTCGCCAGTGCTCAAGGTCACCTACCGCGTCGAGGCAACTCGTGCCGGTGAGCGCACTGACTTCGACCGCCTGGTCGTCGATGTCGAGACGAAGCCGGCCATCACGCCGCGCGACGCCATCGCATCAGCGGGCAAGACCCTCGTCGAACTGTTCGGCCTCGCTCGCGAGCTGAACAACGCGGCAGAGGGCATCGAGATCGGCCCGGCACCGGTTGACGCCGTTCTGCCCGGCGAGCTCTCGATTCCGATCGAAGACCTCGACCTTTCGGTCCGTTCATACAACTGCCTCAAGCGCGAGGGCATCAACACGGTCTCCGAGCTTGTCGCTCTGAGCGAGACCCAGCTGATGAACATCCGCAACTTCGGACAGAAGTCGGTCGATGAGGTTCGCGACAAGCTCGTGGAAATGGGCCTTTCGCTCAAGGACTCGGTTCCCGGGTTCGATGGCGCTCACTTCTACTCGGGCTACGACGACGAGACAAGCAACTAAGGCTCGTCCCCGGACGCCCTTTCATTTTTTGATACTGGAGATACAACATGCCTACGCCCACTAAAGGCCCCCGCCTCGGAGGCGGACCAGCGCACGAGCGTTTGATGCTCGCCAACCTGGCCGCTGCCCTGTTCACCCACAAGAGCATCAAGACCACCGAGACGAAGGCCAAGCGCCTCCGCCCGGTCGCCGAGCGCCTCATCACGTTCGCAAAGCGGGGCGACCTGCACTCCCGCCGTCGCGTTATGCGCACGATCGGTGACACCTCGGTCGTTCACGAGCTCTTCACCGAGATCGCGCCGCTCGTTGCAGAGCGCGAGGGTGGATACACCCGCATCACGAAGCTCGGCTTCCGTAAGGGCGACAACGCCTCGATGGTTCAGATTGAGCTCGTTCTCGAGCCCGTCACCCCCAAGGTGAAGAAGTCGAAGCCGGCTGCCGCACAGGCTGAGACGCCTGTTGTCGCCGAAGAGACTGCTCCCGAGGTTGAGGCTGAAGAGCCCGCAGCCGAGGCAGCTCCCGAGGCTGAGGTTACTGAAACCGAAGCTGAGGTCGTCGAGGCTGAGAAGGCCGACGACACCAAGTAGCACTCGTTTCACTCGAAGCCCCCGTCATCCTTTTGGATGGCGGGGGCTTTGCCGTTGGCGGCGTCGCGCTGGTGCGTATGGCACCCGGGACGTGCAAACTGCGCGAGAACATCAGTTGCGGTCGAGCGCATCAGTTGCGCGGGATGTTCTCGACCGGAAGTGGTGCTCTCGCTGGGCGGCGAGCTCACTCGGCACGGGTGCCGTGTGCGGGGCGACCGGATGCCGCGTTGCCGCGTGCCCGCCGACATCCGTCGCCGTCCGCGTGGGTGCGTGCCGACACCGGGGGAGAGGCACCTGCGGGCGGGCTCAGCGCCGGGACGTGCAAACTGCGCGAGACCATCAGTTGCGGTCGAGCGCATCAGTTGCGCGGGATGTTCTCGACCGGAACTGGTGCTCTCGCCGGGCGGCGAGCTCACCCGGCGCGGGTGCCGCGCGGACGAGAACATCAGTTGCGGTCGAGCGCATCAGTTGCGCGGGATGTTCTCGACCGGAAGTGATGCGCTCGCGCGGAGGTGCGAGCGCGTGGGTGATGGCGTGCGGATGTGCGCGGGCGGATGCCACCGGTGATGCCGATAAACTTCCGAGGTGGACCCCGCCCCGACCAGCACCAGATTCCGGCTCGACATCGCCTATGACGGCACGCACTTCGCGGGCTGGGCGAAGCAGCCGGGGCTCCGCACCGTGCAGGGCGTGCTCGAGGAAGCCATCACCACCATCCTGGGCAAGCACGGTGACAGGATCCTGGTCGCGGTCGCCGGACGCACCGACACCGGCGTGCACGCGACGGGCCAGGTGGCACACCTCGATCTCGACGAGGAACGCGCTGCTCGCGTTCGCCGGGGGAGACCGGCCAAAGACGGCTTGCATCCGACGGGAAGCGCACTGCGCCGCAAGGTCAACGGCGTCCTCGGCCAGTACCCCGACGTTCTCATCACCAACGCCCGCCCGGCCGCGCCGGGCTTCGATGCACGCTTCTCCGCGATCTGGCGCCGCTACGAGTACCGGATCGCCGACAGCATTTCCTTCCGCAATCCGCTGGAGCGCGCCCAGACGGTATGGCATCCGTCGCCGCTCGATGTCGACCGGATGAACGCGGCAGCCCAATCGCTCGTCGGCCTCCATGACTTTGCGACGTATTGCCGGCCCCGCGAGGGCAGGACCACGATCCGCACGCTTCAGCGTTTCGGCTGGATCAGGGATGCTGAGGGAGTGCTCGTGGCTGATGTGCGAGCGGATGCCTTCTGCCACAGCATGGTTCGCGCGCTCGTCGGTGTCTGCGTTGCTGTGGGTGAGGGGAAGCTGGAAGTGGCTGACGCTGAGCGGCTGCGGAGCGAGGTGACGAGGTCGAACGAGTTCGCTGTGATGCCCGCCCGCGGCCTCACCCTCGCCGAGGTGGGGTATCCAAGCGATGCCCTGCTGGGGCAGCGTGCCGCGCTGACGCGCCAGCGACGGAGCCTCGACGACGGCCGCGACCCCTTTGCCGAGTTTGACGACGATGATGAGGCCGGGTAAGGTTGCTCCTTGGTGTCCATACTCCCTGCAGTGCGGCACCCGAAGTTGAGCCCTCCACCTGCGGCGTTCTCGTCAGAACTCCCAACGGAGCGGGATTCACGACCAACCAACTTACGACAAGAAAGCAGCACTACTGTGACGCGCACTTATTCCCCCAAGGTCTCTGAGATCCAGCGTGACTGGTTCATCATTGACGCCACCGACATCGTGCTTGGCCGTCTGGCCAGCCAGGTCGCCATTCTCCTCCGTGGAAAGCACAAGGCTACCTTTGTGAACCACATGGACACCGGTGACTTCGTCATCATCATCAACGCCGAGAAGGTCGCTCTTACCGGCCAGAAGCTCCTGCAGAAGAAGGCTTACCGCCACTCGGGTTACCCGGGCGGCATCAAGGCTGTCACCTACGCCGAGCTGCTCGAGAAGAACCCGACCCGCGCGGTGGAGAAGGCTGTTCGCGGCATGCTCCCCAAGAACTCCCTCGGTGCTGCGCAGCTGCGCAAGCTGAAGGTATACACCGGTAACGAGCACCCCCACGCTGCGCAGCAGCCCAAGACGTTCACCCTCGACCAGGTCGCCCAGTAAGCGCCCGGAATAGAAATAAGGATTCCTACAGTGGCGAAGATCGCAGATTCCATCGCAGAGACCCCGGAGAGCTTCTCCACCGAAACGCCGGTCGAGGCAGCTCCCAAGGCAGCCCGTCCCGCACTGAGCGTGCCCGGAGCAGCAGTTGGCCGTCGTAAGCAGGCTATTGCCCGCGTTCGGCTCATCCCGGGAACCGGCACCATCACGGTCAACGGCCGTGAGCTTGCCGAGTACTTCCCGAACAAGCTGCACCAGCAGCTCATCAACGACCCGTTCACCATCCTCGACCTGGCTGGCGGCTACGACGTCATCGCTCGCATCTCCGGCGGTGGCCCTTCAGGCCAGGCCGGCGCGCTGCGCCTCGGCATCGCCCGTGCGCTCAACCAGATCGACGAAGAGAACAACCGCGCAACCCTGAAGAAGGCCGGATTCCTCTCGCGTGACGCTCGCGTCAAGGAGCGCAAGAAGGCCGGTCTCAAGAAGGCTCGTAAGGCTCCCCAGTTCTCGAAGCGCTAACCGCGCCTCGGATCAGGACTGCTTTCTATGCCTCGCCTGTTTGGTACTGATGGTGTTCGCGGCCTCGCGAACAAGGACCTGACGGCAGACCTCGCTCTCGGCCTTGCCCAAGCCACCGCTGTGGTGCTTGGGCAGGGCCGAAGTGCTGAGGCCCGTCGTGCTGAAGGTAAAAGGCCCGTCGCCGTGCTCGCACGCGACCCCCGTATCTCCGGAGAGTTCCTGTCGGCGGCCGTTGCCGCAGGATTGGCTTCGAGCGGCGTCGACGTCCTCGACGCCGGGGTTATTCCGACCCCAGCCGCCGCGTTCCTGATCGCAGACATCGACGCCGACTTCGGCGTCATGATCTCGGCGAGCCACAACCCGGCGCCAGACAACGGAATCAAAATCTTCGCTCGCGGAGGCACCAAGCTTCCCGACGCCGTCGAGACGCGCATTGAAGAGCACCTCGACGAACCCAACTGGGCTCCCACCGGCGCCGACGTCGGTCGCATCCGCCGCTTCGCCGACGCGGAAGACCGTTACGTCCTGCACCTGCTCGGCAGTTTGCCCCACAGGCTCGATGGGATCCACGTGGTCCTCGACTGTGCGCACGGCGCAGCTGCCGGAGTGTCACCCGAGGTGTTCCGCGATGCGGGCGCCCGGGTCACCGTCATCGGAAACGATCCCGACGGTATGAACATCAACGATGGCGTCGGCTCGACTCACCTCGACCTGCTGGCCGAAGCTGTGCTCGAGCACGGTGCCGACATCGGTATCGCCCACGACGGCGATGCTGACCGCTGCCTCGCCGTCGACGCGAACGGCAAGGTCATCGACGGAGACCAGATCATGGCGATCCTGGCCGTTTCCATGAAGGAACGCGGCCGGCTGACCGACAACACGCTCGTCGCCACGGTGATGAGCAACCTCGGGCTGCGCATGGCCATGGAGCAGCACGGTATCTCGATGGTGCACACCAAGGTCGGCGACCGTTACGTCCTCGAGGCGATGGACGGCGGCAAATTCGCGCTCGGTGGTGAACAGTCCGGGCACGTCATCATGAGTGAGTTCGCGACGACAGGCGACGGCATCCTCACCGGACTTCACCTGGCGGCTGAGATGGCCCGAACCGGCAAGACCGCTGCAGAGCTCGCGAGCGTGATGACCGTCTACCCACAGATTCTCGTGAACGTGCGGGACGTGGATCGCGAGGGCATCCACAAGGATGAGGTGCTCGCTGACGTCGTCCGCGCCGCCGAAACCGAGCTGGGTGATACCGGTCGGGTGCTGTTGCGTCCAAGCGGAACCGAACAGCTGGTTCGCGTGATGGTCGAGGCTGCTGACCAGCTGACCGCCGACCGCCTGGCTCACCAGATCGCGGACGTGGTCCGGGTACGGCTCGCGGTCTAGGGTCGCCCCTTACCCACCGTTCACCAGGACGCGAGTGTGCGACCCCTCAGGCTCCGCGTTCAGCGCGCCTGGTTATGCCGGCGTCCTGCCTGCCGCAGCGCTCTCACACCTTGCGGAGGAGAACCGAGCTGACCTTGTGGTCTGACGCCTTTCGCAGGACGAGTTTGGCTCGTGCTTTGGTCGGGCGGATGTTGTCAATGAGGTTTGGCTCGTTGACCTCACGCCAGAAGTAGCGTGCCCGTTCGCGCGCTTCATCCTCGGTAAGATCCGCGTACACGTTGAAGTACGAGTTGGGGTTGGTGAAGGCGCCGCGCTGCAGTGCCATGAAGCGTTCCTCGTACCAGGTGGCGATATCGCTCGTGCGGGCGTCGACGAAGATACTGAAGTCGAAGAGGTCAGCAACCGTCAGCCGGTGCCCGTTCCCCGCGGGCTGAAGGACATTGAGGCCCTCGACGATGAGCACATCCGGGCGTCTAACCACAACCTGCGCGTCAGGAACTATGTCGTACTTAAGGTGGGAGTAGAACGGCGCACGCACCTCCGGCGCCCCGCTCTTGACCGCGCTCACGAAGCGGAGCAGCGCCCGGCGGTCGTACGCCTCTGGAAACCCCTTGCGGCCCATGATGCCGCGACGTTCGAGTTCGGAGTTCGGGTAGAGAAACCCGTCGGTCGTGATGAGTTCGACACGCGGGGTGTCCGGCCAGCGGGCCATGAGTTCCCGCAGGAGCCGGGCGACGGTGGACTTGCCGACCGCGACAGACCCGGCCACACCGATCACGAACGGGGTGCGGTCAGTGGTTTCGCCGAGGAACGACATGGTCGAATCGTGCAACCGCTTCGCCGCGGCGACGTACAGGCTCAGCAGCCGGCTGATCGGCAGATACACCTCCGCCACCTCGGTCATGTCCAGTCGGTCGCCGAGGCCCCGAAGCTGCACAACCTCCGCGTCGGTCAGTGGCGACGGTGTGTTCGGGGCGAGTCGTGCCCAGTCCGACCTGTCGATTTCAACGAACGGCGTGCTCTGGGTGCCATTGTGATGGCCGTCTCCGTGGTCAGACATAAGGCTCCCAGTCTATTGCGGCTATTCTTGACCCCATGTGTGGAATCGTGGGATACGTAGGCGGAAATGACAGCATCGATGTACTTGTCGGAGGACTGAGTCGGCTCGAGTATCGCGGTTACGACTCCGCAGGCGTCGCCGTCATCGACGAGAACGGTGTTCTCCGCACGCGGAAGCGGGCGGGCAAGCTTGCTGTTCTCGCAGACGACCTCAAGTCGGGAGCCATCGAAGTCAGCCGTACAGGCATCGGCCACACCCGCTGGGCGACGCACGGGGCACCGACCGACCAGAACGCGCACCCGCACCTCGGTGACGACGGCAAGCTCGCGCTCATCCACAACGGCATCATCGAAAACTTCTCCCCGCTCAAGCAGGAACTGCTCGACGAAGGCTTCACTTTCGAGAGCGACACGGACTCCGAGGTCGCCGCTGTGCTGCTCGGTCGTGAGTACCGCAAGACGCAGGACCTCCGCGAGGCATTCCAGAACGTCGTGGCACGGCTCGATGGCGCTTTCACGCTCCTCGCTGTGCACGAAAACGAGCCGGGCATCGTCGTCGGCGCACGCCGCAACTCGCCGCTCGTGATCGGGCTCGGCGATGGTGAGAACTTCCTCGCTTCGGACGTCGCCGCATTCGTTGAATACACCAGGAACGCCCTCGCCATCGGCCAGGACCAGATCGTCTCCATCACGCCGGACAAGGTCGAGGTCACCGACTTCTTCGGTGCTCCCGTCGAGGTCGAGCCCTTCGAGATCCAGTGGGACGCCAGCGCAGCAGACAAGGGCGGCTGGCCGAGCTTCATGGCCAAGGAGATTTCCGAAGAACCGGATGCCGTCGCCAACACCCTGCGCGGCCGCATCGATGCAGACGGCCAGGTCGTCATCCCCGAGCTCAACGGTCTCGATGAACTCTTCGTCGACATCAACCGCATCGTCGTCATCGCCTGCGGAACCGCCGCTTACGCGGGCCAGACCGCCAAATACGCGCTCGAGAAGTGGGCCGGAATCCCGGTCGATGTCGAGCTCAGCCACGAGTTCCGCTACCGCGAGCCGGTCATCACCCCGCAGACACTGGTCGTCTCGATCAGCCAGTCCGGTGAGACCATGGACACCCTCATGGCCGTGAAGTACGCCAGCGAGAAGGGCGCCAAGACGCTCTCGATCTGCAACACGCAGGGAGCAACGATCCCTCGCGAGTCCGACGCCGTCGTGTACACCCACGCCGGCCCCGAGGTTGCTGTCGCGTCGACCAAGGCGTTCGTCGCCCAGATCACCGCGCTTTACCTCTTTGCACTCCACCTCGCCCGCGTCCGTGGCGCTCAGCCCGCAGACGTTCTCGCCGAGCAGTCGGCAGAGCTCCTCGCCGTTCCGGCGAAGATCGCCACGATCCTCGACGAGAGCAGTGTCGTCGAGCAGCTGGCGCACTGGATGAGTGACTCCCGGGCAGTGCTGTTCCTGGGCCGCCACGTCGGGTACCCGATCGCTCTCGAGGGCGCCCTCAAGCTCAAGGAGCTCGCCTACATCCACGCCGAAGGGTTCGCCGCCGGTGAGCTCAAGCACGGTCCCATCGCCCTGATCGAACCGGGCCAGCCCGTGTTCGTCGTTGTGCCGAGCCCCCGTGGCTCCGCGATGCTGCACTCCAAAGTGGTTTCCAACATCCAGGAGATCCGGGCCCGCGGAGCGCGGATCATCGCGATCGCTGAAGAGGGCGACGCAGCGGTTCTTCCCTTTGCCGACACGGTCATCCGGATTCCGCTGGCCGCGCCACTCTTCGAGCCGTTGCTCGCCGTCATCCCGCTGCAGATCTTCGCGATGGAACTGGCGATCGCGAAGGGACTCGACGTCGACCAGCCGCGCAACCTCGCCAAGTCGGTGACCGTCGAGTAGCAGCCGCCGCACCCCTCCGCGGGTGCACGACGGAAGGCAAGCGAAGGGAGCAGCGTGATCGTCGGTATCGGGGTCGACCTGGTCGACCTTGCCCGCTTCGAACGTGCTGTCGACCGCACGCCTCGCCTGCGTGAGCGCCTGTTCGCTGAGAGCGAACGGTCGCGACCGTTGCGCTCACTCGCCGGCCGGTTTGCCGCGAAGGAAGCACTGATCAAGGCGCTGGGCAGTTCCGACGGCGTGCGCTGGCTCGACATCGTTGTGTCGAACAGTGATGAGGGCGACCCCGGCTTCGAGATCACCGGCGAGACAGCGAAGGTGATCGAAGCCCGCGGCATCGATCGGCTTCACCTCTCGATGAGCCACGATGCCGGAGCGGCGATTGCATTCGTCATTGCCGAGCGAAACGACCCAGACCGGTCGCAGTCGGGTACCGAGGCACAGGCCCCGCAGAAAGAAGAGAAGGCATGATCGGGTTCCGTGAAGCAGTGATCGACACGGATGCCATGACGCACAACATCCGTCACCTGGCTGGTGTCGTCGGGACGGACCACATCATCGCGGTCGTCAAGGCGGACGGCTACGGCCACGGCGCGGTGCAAGCGGCGCGCGCCGCCCTCGCCGGCGGCGCAGACTGGCTGGGAACGGCAGACCTCGTCGAGGCGCTCGAACTCAGGGACGCCGGAATCACGGCGCCGGTCCTGTGCTGGCTGCACGGCCCCGACACTGAATTCACGGCTGCAGGGCACCGCGGCATCGACGTCGGCGTCTCCTCGATCGACCAGTTGGAGAAGGTAGCGGATGCCGCTGGCGACGCGCCCATCGAAATCCACCTCAAGCTGGACACCGGTCTGTCCCGCAATGGACTCGACGCTTCCGACTGGGCGCGCGCATTCTCCCGCGCCGCCGAACTCGAGCGCAGCGGACGGATTCACGTGCGCGGCATTTTCTCGCACCTCTCCAACGCCTCCGACGATGACGATCGCCAGGCGGCCAGGGAATTCGACGCGGGTGTCCGGCTGGCAACACAACACGGACTCCGTCCGGAGCTCGTGCACCTCGCTGCCACCGCTGCGGCGATCCGGCTGCCGGAGACGCGCTTCAACACGGTGCGCATCGGTCTCGGGCTCTACGGACTCTCGCCATTCGACGATGCCGAATCCAGCGACCTCGGACTCATCCCCGCGATGACCCTTCGAGCGTCGGTTGCCGCCATCCGGCGGGTACCGGCGGGAAAGGGCGTCTCGTACAGCTATACCTACCGCGCTCCGGAAGAGACGACCCTCGCCCTTGTCCCGCTCGGCTACGGCGACGGCATCCCTCGCCAGGCATCCAACGCCGGTCGTGTTCTGATCGGCGGGGGAGTGCACCAGATCGCGGGCAGGATCGCTATGGATCAGTTCGTTGTCGCCGTTGGTGACGCCGCTGTGTCGACCGGAGACGATGTGGTGATCTTTGGTGACCCCGCCACCGGCGCGCCGAGCGCGACGGACTGGGCGACGGTAGCGGGGACGATCAACTACGAAATCGTCACGCGCATCGGAGCCAGGGTGCACCGCGTCTACGGTGCCGGATCATGATCGAGCTCCCGTTCGACTCCGTCGTCGCGACGGCCGACGACATGCACGAACTGGGGATCAGCCTCGGCCGGTCCCTCCGAGCGGGGGATCTCCTCGTGCTCACCGGCCCGCTCGGCGCTGGAAAGACGACGCTCACCCGCGGGATCGGTGAGGGACTCGGCGTTCGAGGACCGGTGACGAGTCCCACGTTCGTGCTGGCGCGCACCCACCCGAGCCTGTCGGATGGTCCACCGCTCGTTCACGTGGATGCCTACCGGCTGTCAAGCGCCGTTGAACTCGACGACCTCGACATCGACTTCGCGGGCAGCGTCGTCATCGTCGAGTGGGGGCGCGGCATGCTCGACGGCATCGCCTCACGGTGGCTCGACGTGGAGATCGAGCGTCCGACGGGGGCGGGCCAGCAGGTGCATTCTTCGAATGGAATACAGGCGGATTCCGGTGGCGGCAAAGACGTGTCAGCTCTCGAGCACGAGGCTGGCGTGAACGAGGCCGACGCCGACGGTGCCGACGTGGACGAGACCGACGAGCCTCGCCGGGTCCGCATCACGATCTCTGAGCCGCCGGTGACCGCGTAGGCTTGATCCGTGCTCCTCGCCATAGATTCATCCACGGGAACCAGCGTCGCTGTGGTCGATCGCGACGGCGGTGTTCTCGCCGAGCGGACCACAGGCGACACGATGAGCCACGCCGAAGTGGTGGGTTCGCTGCTCCGTGAGGTCATGCAGGAGGCCGGTGTCGACGCATCCGCTCTCTCCGGTGTCGTCTGCGGGATGGGCCCAGGCCCGTTCACCGGGCTTCGAATCGGCATCGCTGCGGCCCGCGTGTTCGCACTCGCGGCAGATAAGCCGCTCGTCCCTCTCGTCAGCCACGACGCCATAGCCTTCGACTGGTACCGCTCCGGCAACACCGGCGGGTTGCTCGTGGTCACCGATGCCAGGAGACGCGAGCTGTACTGGTCGGCATACTCCGGCGTCGACGAACACGGAGCGCCTGCCCGGGTGGATGGTCCAGGGCTGGCCAAACCCGACGACCTGGGCCACAGCGATCTTCAGCGGCTCGACGCAACGACGGTGTCTGCAGGTTCACTCGGCATGCTCGGGGAACTGCTCTACTCGACAGGTGGCTCGTTCGCCGCGGACGAGGCGCTCTACCTGCGCTCGCCGGACGCGAAACCGTCGCTCGGCGGAAAACGGGTGACGGCATGACCTGGCAGATTCGGCGCGCCACCGTCGCGGACCTCGCGCATATCCTGGCGATCGAGCAGTCGACCTTCGGGTCCGATGCCTGGTCGGCCGAACTTCTCCGCTCGGAACTCGCGAGCGCAAACACGTACTACATCGTCGCGACACCGGTCGGCGCCCCCGAGATCGTCGAGGGCTACGCGGGACTGATGGTCCCACCGGGCGCCGCCGACGCCGATATCCAGACGATCGCTGTTGCCGCAGAGGTCCGCCGCATGGGACTCGGCCGCATCCTCGTTCGCGCCCTGCTCAGCGAGGCGCGAAAGCGCGGCGCGCGGCAGGTGTTCCTCGAGGTGCGGGAGGACAACCCGGCGGCCCAAGCGCTGTACCTCGACCTCGGGTTTGAGGCGATCGCCGTGCGGCCCGGCTACTACCAGCCGGACAATGTCGACGCCATTGTGATGAAGCTCGTCCTTCAGCCCCGCGTTCCAGGGCTCGCGGTGGGCGCGCAGTGAACGAGGACCTGATGAACCGCACCAACCCGCTCGTTCTGGGGATCGAGACGTCCTGCGACGAAACCGGAATCGGTATCGTGCGGGGGACGAGGCTGCTGAGCAACACCATAGCGTCCTCGATGGACGAGCACGCGAGGTACGGCGGCGTCGTTCCCGAGGTAGCGGCACGGGCGCACCTCGAGGAACTCGTTCCCGCCATCCGCCACGCTGTCGCCGAGGCCACTATCTCCCTCGATGACCTCGACGCCATCGCCGTAACGAGCGGCCCAGGGCTGTCGGGTGCCCTCATGGTCGGCGTCGGCGCGGCCAAGGCGCTCGCGGTCGCGCTGGACAAACCTCTCTACGCGGTCAACCACCTCGTCGGGCACGTCGGTGCCGACATCCTGGACGATTCCGGAACTCCATTCGAGTATCCGACGATCGCCCTGCTGGTTTCCGGTGGGCACACCTCCCTTCTTCTCGTGCGCGATCTCGTGAGCGACGTCGAGCTGCTCGGTGAGACGATCGATGATGCCGCAGGAGAAGCTTTCGACAAGGTTGCTCGTATTCTTGGGCTCCCGTACCCCGGTGGCCCCCAGATCGACAGGGTCGCAGCGGCCGGAGACCCGAACGCCATCAGGTTCCCGCGCGGACTCAGCCGGCCCAAAGACATGGAGAAGCATCGGTACGACTTCTCGTTCTCCGGTCTCAAAACCGCGGTTGCGCGCTGGGTGGAGCAGAAGCAGGATGCCGGACTCGAGGTGCCAGTAGCGGATGTCGCCGCCGGCTTCCGGGAGGCGGTCGCGGATGTGCTCATCACCAAGGCGCTCGCTGCCTGCGCCGACTATGGTGTGCCGCGGTTGCTGCTCGGTGGCGGAGTCGTCGCGAACGCCCGGGTCCGGGCGCTCGCCGCGGAACGGTCTGCCGCGGCGGGAGTGGCTCTCCGCATCCCACCGCTGTCCCTGTGCACGGACAACGGCGCGATGATCGCCGAACTGGGCGCGCAGCTCATCATGGCGGGCCACGCACCCTCTACACTCGACTTCTCGGCAGATTCAACACTTCCTGTGACGGATATCCAGGTGCACTAGCACCGCGCGACGAAGGAGACGCCCATGTCAGATCCTCACGGCCCCGACGGAGTTCCCCCGGCGCCACCGGTGCCGCCGACAACTCCGGAGCCGAACGTGCCATCGATCCCGGCTCAACCGACTCCGCCGTCGCCGAGTGAACCGACGCCGTCGCCCACCGAACCGGCTGCACCGACTCCCTCCGAGCCGGTCGCCCCCCGACCCGCCGAACCGGCTGTGCCGACACCCGTGGAGCCCACGGTGCCGGCTCCCGTCGAGCCGGGGCCGCCACTGCCGACCGAACCCGAAAAACCGGGGCCGGGCGCGCCATCCTCGCCCTTCCCGCTCGCTACCGCTGCTCCCCAGGAGCGACCGCGGACGTCGGAGCCGGGTGGGGTCCAGCACCCGTCCTCGCCAGCCACGCCGTACCGTTCCGCGGGAGCGCCACCGGTCAACCCGTTCCCGCAGGTGCAGCCCGTTGCGGCACCGGCTGCCGGTGCCCCGGCACCGTACGGGGTTCCATATCCGGGTCAGCAGCAGCCCCAGCACGCGCAGGGCCAGCAGTCTCAGGCCCAACAGCCGCAGGCCCAACAGTCACAGGCCCAGCAACCGCAGGGTCTACAGCCACAGGCTCCGCACGGTCAGCAGTATTCTGGCCAGCAGCAGCAGCAGCAGCAGCAGCAGCAGCAGCACCCGGCATCCGCCCAGTACCCCGCGTCGCCCCAGTACCCGGCATCCGCCCAGTACCCCGGTCAGGCCCAGTACCCCGCGTCCGCCCAGTACCCCGGTCAGGCGCAGTATCCCGTTCAGCCTCACAATCCCGGTCAGCCGCAGGCTCCCTGGCCGCCTCAGCCTGGCAACCCTCAGCCCGGCAATCCTCAGGCGTTCACGCCAGCGGGCTATGCGCCGCCATTCGTCCCGTCCCCTCAGGGGCAGGCGCCGGTACAGCAGGCATACGGGTCACCGACTGCGCCGTATCCCGGTCAGCAGGGGTACGCGGGTGCGCCCGGTTATTCCGGTCAGCCGCAGTACCCCACGTCCCCGAAGCCCGCAGCGCCGCCCAAGCCCAAGATGGGCCTGATCGGTCTCATCCTCGGAATCATCGGCGTTATCGGCGGCATCATTTTCGGCTGGACGCTTCCCCTGTCGATAGCCGCGATAGTCCTCGGCCTCGTCGCGCGGAAGAAGGAAGTCGACACCCCTGGCCGATCCCTCGCCGCCATAGTGACGGGCGTGGTCGGGCTTCTTCTTTCCCTGGGCTGGCTTGCGTACAGCGTGATCACCATTGCGGCCACGACAGCGGGATAGGTTCATGTCCCAACGGGTTCCACCGGTGCTTTTCACCGTCGCCGCGTCCAGCTACGCGGCCAACTGTGCGCTCGGTGCCGGCGTTGCGGCAGGCCGTGTGCACACGGGCAACTTTCGCTGGATTCATCACGCTCTCTACATCACGACAGTGACAACGAGCGTGATCGCGGTCAGTTCCCTGCTGTGGAGCCGCAACCGGGCAGGACTGTTTCTCCTGCCAGCGGCGATCCCCCTTGCGGTGATACCGCGGGCGAGCGCACGGTCGCCCAGGCACGTGCGGACAGCGCTTTCTGCAGCACCGTTTTTCGTACTCAGTGTGATCAAGGCCTGGAGGTAGGCGTGGAGTTTCTCGATGTGGTTCGCCGGCGGAAGACAACGAACGGCCCGTTCCTGCCGGACAGGGTCAGTGAGGAACACCAGCGTCTGCTGATGGAAGTGGCCGGTCGCGCCCCCTCGCAGTTGAACAGCCAGCCGTGGCGATTCGTGATTGTCGATGACCCGGACACGATCGACACCATTGCGAGAATCAGTGGCGACAGCATGACCGAGGCGATGTCGAACGGCACTTTCTTCGAGCGCTACAAGCCGTATTTCCGCTTCAGCGCGAGCGAAATGGCCGAAAGACGCGACGGGATGCTGTTCGACAAGCTTCCCGCTGCGTTGCGGCCGTTCACCACACAGGTGTTCACCAAGCGTGGCCAGAAGCTCATGAATGCGATGCGTGTTCCGCAGAAGCTCGGTGAAGAGAACCGCAAGCTCGTTGCCGGCTCACCGTTGCTCATCGGCGTGATGCTTGACCGCTCGGAGTATCGCCCTGGCGAGCTGAGCTCGTTCTATTCAGTGTTCAGCATGGGTGCTGCGATGGAAAACGTCTGGCTGACCACTGTCGAACTCGGCATGGGGATCCAGTTCGTCTCGTTCCCGATGGAAGTCCCGGGCATGTGGGCGAAGATCGAGAACCTGCTCGAGGTGCCCGATTCCCTCGAACTCATGGCTGTCTACCGCCTCGGCTATGTGCCGACGGAACAGCGCCGCCCCGCTATCGACTGGACGAGCCACGAACGCAAGCTGCCGTCGCAGTACGTGTTCCGCGGGACATGCAAAACGCCACAGACCGGCTGGGACACTCCCGTTTCACACGGGTAGCCCAGCCGGCCTGCGGCGTCGGCCCGACGGGCGGTCAACCGCCGACGGGTGCGCTACATCAGCGACCGGTTGCGTCGGGGGAGCGGTCGACCTCGCCGCGCCAGGCTCCGGTCTCGAAGCCGTTCGACTCGATGAGCTTCTTGAACTTCTTGAGGTCGTGACCGATCTGGATGTCGTCGACCTGGAGCAGCGCTCCGGCGTGCTCGAGGATGCCCTGCGGTGACCAGTCGAGCCGCAGCGAGATTCGCGTCTCATCCGCGCTCAAGCGGTGGAACGAAACGACACCGGCGTGATCTTCGCCGTCTGTGCTCGTCCACGCGATGCGGGTGTCGGGGATCTGCTCGGTGATCTCAGCGTCGAATTCGCGTTTGATGCCGGCAATCGACACTTTCCAGTGGGTCTGGGTGTCGCTCGTCTGAGTCACGTCGTCGACGCCGCTCAGGAACTGCGGGAAAGATTCAAACTGAGTCCACTGGTTGTATGCGGTTGACACGGGGACGTGAACGTCGATATCGGCGTTGACAGTTGTCATGAGCGCTCCTTCTGGGTGAGATCCATTGTGTGATCCCAGAGAACCACGGGACGCCTCACAGTGTCGAGGGGTTGCGGGTCGGGCGGGTCTTCGTCAACTTTCTGGAGCGACTGTGCCGCAGGTCAGTTCCGGGGGATCCGCTCGCAGAGGAGCGCGGCGTGCTTGCCGTTCACGCGGGTGAGCACAATCGTCGCGCTCTTGCTGCCGCGGAGCGCCATCCGCTTGCGGAAGACCGCCGGATCGATGTCTGCGCCTCGCTTTTTCACCTCGAGCGTCCCGATATCGCGCCTCGCGAGCTCCCGCTTCAGTGTCCGCTCATCGAGCGGGAACCTCTCGATCACGCGGAACGCCGTGGCGAACGGGGTCCGGGCCTCGGTGTCGCCCGTGAGATAGGCAATGCCGGGGCTGAGCATCCCCGCACCGATCTCGCGCGCAACGTCGCCGATAAGCCTCGCCCGGATGACCGCGCCGTCCGGTTCGAAGAGAAATTCGCCGGGCTCACGCACGGCGACATCCTCACTGTCGGCGGGAGCGGTCAGTTCGTGGGTTCCCGCCGAGTCGAGGACGAGCGCTGACCGGCGCACCCCATCGCGGGCGAGGGCGCCGAACCACAGGCCGAGCTCGACGACCTGCCCATCGACGCTGACCCATTGGGCTTCAGCGTCGTCGGGAATGAGTGATCTGTCGAACCCTGGGCCGAGTTTGACACCGACGGGCTGCGTTGCGGCACGCCCGAAGACCAAATCGAGCGACGGGCTGTAATCCTCCGGCCGGGTCAGCCGAGTGGTGTTCGAGTGCCCGGCGGTGCGTCTGGCCGGATCGAAATAGAGCCCGTCGAATGCGCTCGTGTCGATGTCCTCCGCCTTCGCGTGCCTCACATCGGCGGTGGGGAAGGGGGCGAGGTTGTAGCTGGCGACTGTCGCGGTCACTTCGTCGGCGTCGACGGCGGTAACCTCGAGGTCCATCGCGGCCATCGCCATGGCGTCGCCCCCGATCCCGCAGCCGAGGTCAGCAATCCGGGTGAGTCCCGCCGAGCTGAATCGGCCGGCGTGGAGTGCGGCGACGCGCAACCGGGTGGCCTGTTCGAGGCCAGCCTCGGTGAAGAGCATCCGCGACGCGAACTCGCCGAACTTCCCAACAGCCTTCCGCCGGAGCCTGACCTGCGTCAGCACGGCCGCGACGAGCGCGGGCGAGTGGCCTTCCGCGCGCAGTCGTGACACGGTCCCAACCGGGTCGGTGTCGGCATCCGACCCCCCGACCTGGTCGATGAGGGTGAGCCCATCCGGCGTCAGTAGTTCAACGAGTTCGGCTCTCTCCATCGTGCAAACTTATCAACCCGGATGCTGTGCGCTCGCCCTACGTTGGCACTCACGTTGCGAGAGTGCCAACGTATCCCTACACTGGCATTAGCACTCTCGATGTGAGGGTGCTAACTCAAGTCTTAGTTTAGAAAGAGGTCAACCGTGTCGGTCAGCATCAAGCCGCTCGAGGATCGCATCGTCATCAAGCAGGTCGAGGCAGAGCAGACCACTGCTTCAGGTCTCGTCATTCCTGACACCGCCAAGGAGAAGCCGCAGGAAGGCGTCGTCGAGGCTGTCGGCCCCGGCCGCATCGACGACAACGGCAACCGAGTACCGCTCGACGTCGCCGTCGGCGACAAGGTGATCTACTCCAAGTACGGCGGAACCGAGGTCAAGTTCGACGGCCAGGACTACCTGGTCCTCTCGGCTCGCGACGTGCTCGCGGTTGTGGTTCGATAACTCAAACGAACTGAAGCCCGGACGGTGACTCACTGTCCGGGCTTCTTCGTCTTAACAGGCGGTTGCCCCGCAGGTGCGGAGTAGCATCGATGGGTGCAGATGACCCCAGAGCCGGTTCCGGCCAATAGTGCAGGCCCGACAGGCAATGCAGCTCCGACAGGCAATGCAGGTCCGACAGGCGGTGCGGGCCCCGAAGCGGCGGCCACCGGCGCAGTGGCTTCTCCCGACGCCCCGCTGAGCCGCCCCGGCCTCATTTTCGCCGTGACCGCATACACGCTGTGGGGCGTTCTTCCGCTGTACTTCCTCCTGCTCGCGCCGACGGGCCCGTTCGAGCTTGTCGCGGCCCGCGTGATCTTCTCGCTGGTGTTCTGCATGTTCCTCCTGACGGTGACGCGCGGGTGGGCTCCCTTTCTCCAGCTCGCCAGGAATCCCCGGGTGTCTTTCACCCTCGGTCTCGCTGGCGTCCTCATCTTCGTCAACTGGCAGACGTACGTCTACGGAGTGCTGAACGGGCAGGTCGTCGAGACGGCGCTCGGTTACTTCATCAATCCCATCGTCACTGTTTTTCTCGGCGTGTTCTTTCTGCGCGAGAAGCTTCGCGTCGTGCAGTGGATCTCGGTCGGCATCAGCATTGCCGCGGTGCTCGTGCTCGCGATCGGCGCGCACGGCGTTCCGTGGATTGCCCTGATCCTCGCCTTTTCCTTCGGGCTCTACGGCTACATCAAGAAGCGGGTCGGGGGGACCGTCGACGCCGTCTCGGGGCTCACCCTCGAGACAGCGTGGCTCACGCCCCTCGCCGTCGTCCAACTCATCGTCGTCGGCTCCACCGCCGGACTGACCATCGGACAGGTCAGTGTCTTTCATACGGTGCTGCTCGTCGGTACCGGTGTGATCACGGCGGTGCCCCTGCTCTTCTTCGCCGCTGCGTCGCGTCGGCTTCCGCTCATCTACATGGGCTTCATCCAGTTCTTCGCCCCCGTGATTCAGTTCCTCGTCGGGGTGCTCGTACTCCACGAGGCCATGCCGGTGGAGCGGTGGATCGGGTTCATTCTGGTCTGGATTGCTCTCGTCGTCCTGACGGCGGACACGGTCATCAGTGCGCGCGGATCGCTCCGGCGGCGCAATAAAGCTGCGTCTGAAGCGCCAGAACAGCTCTGATGCCGCTGAACTGTAACGATTGCGTCGCCGTTACACGTATGTAACGCCCACGTATTGTTCGGTGACGATTGCTCGAATATGTTGGCATCACGACAGTATTTAGCGCTGTCGGTTGGATACACGACACAGCATAGGAGCAACATGGGCGTCTTCACCCGGGCTACGGCCTCCCGCTCACGCACCCGCACGATCACACTGGGTTCTCTCGCAATCCTCGGAGCCAGCGCGCTGGTCCTCACCGGTTGCAGCAGCCCAGGTGGCGGCGAAGGTGACTCAGACCAGCCAGCAGGCGACCTGACACTCAAGATCGGAACGCAGCTGCCGCAGACAGGCAACCTCGCCTTCCTCGGCCCGCCCGAGGAAGCAGGAGTCGGCCTCGCGGCCAAGGAGATCAACGACGCCGACCTCGGGATCGAGATCGACGTTGTCTACGGTGACTCCGGAGACACCGACAACAAGGCATACGCAACCGAGGTGCCGCGACTTCTTCAGGAGGGCGTCTCGGCGATCATTGGCGCAGCCGCCAGTGGTGTGACCAAGCTCTTCATCGACCAGGTGACGGGCGAAGGCGTGATTCAGTTCTCGCCGGCCAACACCTCTGCGGACTTCACAACGTGGGACGACAACGGGCTGTTCTGGCGAACTGCCCCGAGTGACGTGCTGCAGGGTGAGGTCCTCGGAAACCTGATCGCTGAAGACGGCAACGAAACCCTCGGCATTCTCTACCTCAACGACTCGTACGGGACCGGCCTCGCCGAATTCACGACAGAGGCGTTCGAGAACGCGGGCGGCGAAGTCGTCGAACAGCAGTCGTACAACACGGGCGACACCTCCTTCGACGCTCAGGTCAGCGCACTGAAGGCGGCAAACCCCGACGCAATCGCCCTGATCGCGTTCGAGGAGACCAAGACGATCGTTCCCGCGCTCGCCGGGTTCCCGTCCGACAAGCTGTACTTCGTCGACGGCAACCTCGCCGACTACTCAGCCGATTTCCCTGCAGGTACCCTCACGGGCGCCAAGGGTACGCTGCCGGGTCTCGACACCGAGTCCCTCGGTGACTTCACCGACCGCCTGCAGGAGTTCTGGCAGGGCGAGGGCAACGAGGAGCTGAAGGACTACAGCTACGCGGCTGAATCCTACGACGCCGTCGTCCTTCTGGCGCTGGCCGCGATGGCGGCGGGCTCCACCGACGGCGAGGACATCGCAGGGAAACTCCAGGAGGTCTCTGGTGGTTCCGGTGACGGTACCACGTGCACGTCGTTCAGCGAGTGTGCTGAGCTGCTCAACGATGGCGAGACGATCGACTACGACGGAAACTCCGGCCCGGTCACGTTCGACGAGAACGGTGACCCGACCGAGGCAACGATCGGCGTCTTCCAGTACCTCGAAGACAACACCTACGAGCGCATCTCCGAGTAGTTCGTAACCGAAACACAACCGCAGGGCCACGGGAAACCGTGGCCCTGCCGTTCGTTAAGCCCGGCGCTACAGCCTCCCACCGCGCTGCGCTGGAGCGCGTCTCGTCCATTCACGTTCGGCAGACTCTCGTCATCCGGCCGGTGCTGTGTTAGCGTCATGTCACCCATTTGCGGGGAGGCGACCAGCCGCGTGTACCGGCCATCACAACGAAGTGAATGCACATGACACCACTCTCAAGGCGCCAATTGCTCGGCGCTGGACTCAGCTCAGCAGCGCTCGCCATGCTCACCGGGTGCGCCACACCCGGGACCACGTCGGTCAACTCCCAACCGGTGATTGCCGCTGCCGGCGGCGGCGAAAAGATCACCCTGACCTACTGGGCCTGGCTCAAGGACCTCCAGAAGGTTGCCGACGTGTGGAACGCCTCGCACCCCGACGTGCAGGTCGAGGCCGTCTGGATCCCCGGCGGAAACGACGGCGGATACCAGCAGCTCTACGCGGCGCTCGCCGCGGGCGGCGGGCCGGACATCGGACAGGTGGAACTCCGATCCATTCCCGAGTTCATGCTCGTGAACGGGCTGGTGGACCTGTCACGGTACGGAGCCGACGACCACGCGGATCTCTATGACAAGACGCTCTGGAGCCAGGTGAGTTACGTGGACGGTGTCTATGGCATCCCGCAGGACTCAGGTCCCATGGCGATGTTCTACCAGCCCGAGGTGTTTGCCAGGGTAGGTGGATCTCCGCCGTCGACCTGGGACGACTGGCTCGGGCTCGCGCGAGAGCTTCGCGGCGCTGGCGCGTACATCGACTGCTTCCCACTCGCTGACGCATCCTTCTTTGCGGCGCTGGCCACCCAGGCCGGTGCGAGCTGGCTGAGGGCCGAGGACGACGGGTGGGTGATCAACATGACCGACGAATCCACCCTGCAGGTCGCGCGGTTCTTCGACGGCGCGATCGACGAGGACCTCGTTGAGAGCGGCTATGCGGCGTACTCGCCCGCCTGGTTCGCCGCAGCGGCCAACGGCGAGATGGCATCCGTCGTCACCGGCAGCTGGGGCGACGCCATCATCGAGGGCGTGAGCAACGGCGCGGGGAAATGGATGGCGGCACCCATGCCGACCTGGGGCGACTCAGGCTTCGGGTCGAGCTACCTGGGCGGCTCCACCGCGGCCGTCTTTGCCAACAGCGCCCACCCGAAGGAAGCCCTCGAGTTTGCGGTGTGGATGACCACCTCGCAGGAGGGCATCGACGCCATGATCGACAACAGCGGCATCGGCTGGTCGCCGGCGCCAGACGTGATCGGCGCGAAACGGGAACAGCCATCCGAATTCTTCAGCGGCCAGCGCTACAACGAGGAAGTCTTCGTCCCCGCGACCCTCCAGCAGAACGCCGACTGGTCGTGGTGGCCCACAACGCAGCAGACCTTCAACATCCTGAGCGACGGCTTCCGGAAGAAAGCATCGGGAACCACGCTCGTCGACTCTCTCGCGACATCCGAGAGGCTCGTGATGAAGTCCTTCGAGAACAAGGGCCTCCGTATCCGCAAGGAGGAGTCGTGACGTCGACAACCGCTCGACCGGCAACCCGCAGTGCACCGGCAAAGCAGAGGGCGAGGGTCGCGGCAACGACCCGGGCCCCATGGCTGCTCCTGGCGCCGTTCCTGGCGCTTTTCCTGCTCACCTTCATTCTCCCGATCCTGGTGGCGATCGGGTCGAGCTTTACGAGGGTCACGCGCAGGGGGCTGTTCGGTGAAGAGGGGGTGACCACCGAGTTCGCCTGGTTCAGCAACTACGCGCAGGCGCTCGCCGACGGCAACTTCGTCGCATCGATCGGGCGGATGCTGCTCTTCGGCATTGTGCAGGTTCCCATCATGATCGCCCTGTGCACCATTCTTGCGCTCATGCTCGAGTCGGCCTCAGCGAAGTGGCCCGGGTTCTTCCGCGCCGCCTATTTCCTGCCGTATGGCGTTCCCGGTGTGATCGCGACCATCCTGTGGTCGTTCCTCTACGTCCCGGGGCTCTCTCCGCTGTTCGACATCGCCGGACTGTTCGGCCTGACGCCCAACTTCCTCGGTGCCAGCACCGTGCTCTGGTCGATCGCGAATATCGTGACCTGGAGCTACACCGGATACAACATGCTCATCATCGTGGCTCAGCTCAAAGCGATCCCGGTCGAACTGTATGAAGCGGCAAAAGTGGACGGCGCGTCGACGCTCCGGGTCGCAACGAGCATCCAGCTCCCGCTCATTCGGCCGGCGCTGCTGCTCACCGCCGTGTTCTCCATCATCGGCACCCTGCAGCTGTTCGCGGAAGCCCAGGTGCTGCAGTCGGTCTCGCCGGCCATCGACAGCCAGTACACGCCGAACCTCAGCGCGTACACGACGGCGTTCGCCTACAACGACTACAACGTCGCCGCTGCCCAGGCTGTGCTCATCGCCGTCGTGGCATTCGCACTCTCCTTTGCTTTCCTGAAGCTGACGAATCGGAAATCATCATGACCACAACGACGACACGTCAGACCGGACAGGCATCCGTTTCATCGTCAGCAACCGACGCGAACACCGCGGCGAAAAAGCGACGGACGCGTTCGAGGCGATCATCGTCGATCATCGTCACGGGGATCCTCACTGTCGTCGCGCTGTACTTCCTCATTCCGGTGTACTGGGTCGTCGTCGCTGCCACGAAGTCGACGGAGGACCTGTTCTCCACCTACGGGTTCTGGTTCGCCCCGACGTTCGCCCTGTGGGAGAACCTCGGCCAGGTGCTGAGCTACGACGGCGGTATCTTCGTGCGCTGGTTCGGCAACTCGGTGCTCTACGCCGGGGTCGGCGCGCTCCTCGCGACCTACTTTGCGGCCGCGGGAGGGTATGCGCTCGCGAAATACGAGTTCAAGGGCCGTGACCTCATCTTCGGCACCATCCTCGGAGGCGTGCTCGTGCCCGGGACGGCGACGGCACTCCCGCTCTTTCTGCTGTTCAGCCAGATGGGCATCGCCAACACCTACTGGAGCGTGCTGCTTCCGTCACTCGTTTCACCGTTCGGGCTGTTCCTGTGCCGCATCTACGCCCAGGCCACCGTCGATTCATCACTCGTCGAGGCCGCCCGCATCGACGGGGCCGGCGAGATCCGGATCTTCCACACCATCGGACTGAGAATCCTCACCCCGGCGCTCGTCACGGTATTTCTGTTCCAGCTGGTCGGCATCTGGAACAACTACTTCCTGCCCCTTGTGATGCTTTCTGACTCCGATCTCTACCCGATCACCCTCGGACTCAACAGTTGGTTGAGCCAGGTCGATAGGCTGCCAGAGTTCTATGAACTCACCACCGGCGGAGTTCTGTTGTCGATCATTCCGCTCGGCATCGCCATGATCGTGTTGCAGCGCTTCTGGCGCGGCGGCCTCACCGAAGGATCAGTCAAGTCGTGACATCCAGCTCCACAGCAGACAATTTCACACTCACCTCGAAAGGCCCGGGATCCGGACGACGATTGCCAGCACGGTCCTGGTTGAATTCGGATGCCGCGTCGCAGTCGCTGAACGGACAGTGGCGGTTCCGCCTGCTGGCAGGCACTCCGGGAACACCGGGCGCCGCTGGAGTGCTGCCCGATGGCGAAGCGGACACCGACGTTGCGACCGAGGAGTTCGACGACTCGGGCTGGGACACCCTCACGGTGCCGTCACACTGGGTCCTGCAGGGCGACGGTAAGTACGGGCTGCCGATCTACACGAACGTGCAGTACCCGTTCCCGGTGGAGCCCCCGCACGTGCCGGATGACAACCCGACGGGGGACTACCGTCGCACCTTTGAGCTCGCCGAGTCCTGGAGCGACGCCGCCCGGGTGGTGCTGCGCTTCGACGGCGTGGAGTCGCACTACCGCGTCTGGGTCAACGGGGCCGAGGTCGGGGTCGGCGTCGGTTCGAGGCTGGCCCAGGAGTTCGACGTCACCCCGGTCGTACGAACGGGCACCAACCTCATTGTGGTCAGGGTCTCCCAGTGGTCGGCCGCGAGCTACCTCGAAGACCAGGACCAGTGGTGGCTGCCCGGGATCTTCCGGGACGTGACTCTTCAGGCGCGTCCGGCCGGAGGCATCGACGACGTCTGGCTGCGCGCCGCGTACGACGGTGATGCCGCCGGCACTGGCGCCGGGACCGTTTCCGCGGAGATCACCGCGTCACCCGACGCGTATCCGGTGACGCTGAGAATCCCCGCCCTCGACGTCGACGTGACCTGGCCGTCGGCCGACGCCGTGGCATCCGTTTCCATCGACGCCGTCGAACCGTGGTCGGCGGAGAGCCCAACGCTCTACGACGCAACAGTGTCCAATTCGGCCGAGACGGTGTCGCTGCGCGTCGGCTTCCGCACCGTTGAGATCGTCGGCGACCGCTTCCTCGTGAACGGGCGCCGTGTCGTGTTCCACGGCATGAACCGGCACGAAACCAACCCCGACCGCGGGCGGGTGTTCGACGAGGACTCCGCCCGCGAAGATCTCTCGCTCATGAAGCGGTTCAACGTCAATGCCATCCGAACGAGCCACTATCCGCCCCACCCGCGCCTGCTCGACCTCGCCGACGAGCTCGGGTTCTGGGTCGTGCTCGAGTGCGACCTGGAGACCCACGGGTTCGAGGCACACGGCTGGGTCGACAACCCGAGCGACGACCCGACCTGGCGAGAGGCTTACCTCGATCGGATGGAACGCACTGTCGAGCGGGACAAGAACCACCCGTCGATCGTGATGTGGTCGCTCGGCAACGAGGCGGGCACCGGACAGAACCTCGCCGCGATGGCAGCCTGGACCCACGCGCGGGACACCAGCCGACCGGTCCACTACGAGGGCGACTACACCGGGTCATACACCGACGTTTACTCCCGGATGTATTCCTCGGTGCCCGAGACCGAAACCATCGGTCGGGACGATTCGTTCAACCTGTTGCTCGGGTGCTCGGCCGCCGAATCCGCGAGACAGCGTACGAAACCGTTCCTGCTCTGTGAGTACGTGCACGCCATGGGGAACGGACCAGGCGCGATCGACCAGTACGAGGATCTCGTCGATCGGTACCCGAGGCTCCACGGCGGCTTCGTCTGGGAGTGGCGAGACCACGGAATCCGCACGCACACCGCCGACGGCACCGAGTACTTCGGCTACGGCGGTGACTTCGGCGAGGTGGTCCACGACGGCAACTTCGTCATGGACGGCATGGTGCTCTCCGACTCGACGCCCACCCCGGGGCTCTATGAATACAAGCAGGTCGTCGCGCCGATCCGGCTGGGCTTCGACGTGGACGGGAACGGCGACAGGGTCGTGGTGGTGTCGAATCTGCGCCACACGACGGATGCCGCCGACGTTCTGTTCCGGTGGACCGCTGAGCACGACGGCACGACTGTCTCGACCGGGGAGCTCAAGGTCGCTGGTGCGACAGGGCTGGCGCTCGCCGCGGGGGAGTCGGCCACCGTCGCGTTGCCCTCGGTCGAGCTGGGGACCGGCGAAACCTGGTTCACGGTCGAGGCGGTGCTCCGTGAGGCGACAGCCTGGGCGGAGGCCGGTCACCGGATCTCGGCGGCACAGCTCGACCTCACCCCGCACGGTTCCGTCGGCACCAGCGTGCGACCGCTGGCCTCCGTCTCTGCCGATGCCGGTGCCGGTGCCGGTGCCGGTGCCGACGGCATCCCGGCTTCCCTGATCCCGGCTTCCCTGGCCCTGGGGCCGGCGGTCTTCGAGAATGGACGACTGGCCTCGCTCGCCGGCGTTCCGGTGTCGGGCCCGCGCCTCGAACTGTGGCGGGCACCGACCGACAACGATCGTGGCGACGGACGGGGCTCGTACGATCTCGCCGACCCGACACTGGCGAACGGAAACGGGGCACCCGCACCGTCGTCCGCCGAGGTCTGGCGTGCGGCGGGCCTCGACCGGCTCACCGCACGGGTTGAGCGGGTCGACGTGGGAGCCGACGGCATCCGGATTCGGACCCGGTATTCCGCGGCCGAGCAGCGGAACGCCGTGATCGTCGAGGAGGACTGGCGCGTCGTGGACGGCCAGCTCGCCCTGCGGGCCGACATCGTGCCGAGCGCCGGCTGGAACATGGTGCTGCCGCGCATCGGACTGAGGTTCGACCTGCCCGCGAGCGTTGACCGGGCGTCCTGGTTCGGCGCTGGACCGCGCGAGTCGTACCCGGACTCGACGCGAGCGGCCCTCGTTGGCCGATACTCGGCGACACTCGACGAGCTCACTGTTCCGTACGCGATGCCGCAGGAGAGTGGACACCGGAGTGATCTTCGTGCGCTGACGCTCGGACGCGACGGCGGGGACTGGCTGCGGGTCGATACGGTGCCGGATGCCAGGGGCCGGCGGATCGGCTTCACTCTTGCCGCTCACACCGCGCAGCAGGTGGACGCCGCGAACCACCGGTACGAGCTACCCGAGAGCGAGGCCAGCTACCTCTACCTCGACGCTGCGCAGCACGGGCTCGGATCGCGGGCGTGTGGGCCCGATGTCTGGCCGGACTTCATCCTGCGGCCAGAGGCGCGGACGATCACCCTGCGGTTCACAGCCATCGAGTAGCGCAGCGCCCCCTCACCCTCTGATCGACGAAACGCCCCGCAGGACTGCGGGGCGTTTCGGTCGTACGGGTGGCGCAGCTCAGTCGTCCTGGCCGAGCGTACCCAGGTAGAGGCCGATCACCTTGTCATCGTTCAGCAGCTCGCGACCGGTCCCGGTGTATGCGTCGGTTCCCTGGTCGAGAACGTAACCGCGGTCACAGATCTGCAGGCAGCGGCGGGCGTTCTGCTCGACCATGATGGTGGTCACACCGGCCTTGTTGATGTCGGAAACACGGATGAACGCATCGTCCTGCCGGACGGGGGAGAGGCCGGCGCTCGGCTCGTCGAGAAGAAGCACCGCGGGGTCCATCATCAACGCCCGCGACATGGCCACCATCTGGCGCTCACCACCGGACAGCGAGCCGGCCCGCTGCTTGAGCCGCTTGCCGAGCTCACCGAAAATCCCGGTGACGAACTCGAGTCGCTCTGCGTAGATTTTGGGCTTCTGGAACAGGCCCATCTGCAGGTTCTCTTCGATGGTGAGGCTCTGGAACACGTTGTTCGTCTGCGGCACGAAGCCGACGCCACGGGCGACGAGCTTGTCGGCCTTGAGCCCGGTGATGTCGTCGCCGTTGAGGCGGATCGATCCCTCACGCACCTTGACCTGGCCGAAGATGGCCTTGAGGAGGGTCGACTTTCCGGCACCATTGGGTCCGATGATGCCGATGAGCTCACCCTTGGACGCCGTGAGGTTGGCGCTGTTGAGGATGTTGACGCCCGGCAGGTAGCCCGCCGTCACGTTTTCCACGCTGACGACGATCTCCGGAGCCATTGTTGCTGTCACTTGGTGTCCTCGTCCCTCGTCGGCCCAGCGGCGCGCGGATGTTCGATGTCGTGCTCGACGCCGGTTTCGGCGTCGATCTCCTCGAGCAGTTCTTCGACCTCCGGTGTAATCTCACCGGCGATCCTCCCCGTGACAACTCCGAGGTCGACGTCCTGGTGTGAACCGAGGTAGGCGTCGATGACAGCGGGGTTTTGCATCACGAGGTCTGGTGGACCTTCAGCGACGACCCTGCCCTCCGCCATCACCACGACCCAGTCGGCGATGTGGCGAACCATCTGCATGTCGTGTTCGACGAACAGCACACTCATTCCCTGGACCTTGAGGTCGAGGATGTGTTCGAGCAGCGACTGGGTCAGCGCGGGGTTCACGCCGGCCATCGGCTCGTCGAGCATGACGAGCTTGGGCTCGCTCATGAGTGCGCGGGCCATCTCGAGAAGCTTTCGCTGCCCGCCGGAGAGGCTCGCGGCGAAATCGTCCTTCTTGGTGTCGAGCTTGAACCGGGCGAGGATGTCGAGCGCTCGCTCCTCGATTTCCTCTTCCTGCTTCTGCCACAGCGGTTTGATGAGGCTCGAGAAGATCCCCTCGCCCTTCTGCTTCTGCGAGCCGAGTTTCATGTTCTCGAGCACGGTCAGCAGGCCGAGGGCCTTGGTGAGCTGGAACGTACGGACCTGGCCCATTCGTGCGACCTTGAACGCTGGAACACCGTTGAGCTGTGTTCCGTCGAACACCCAGGTCCCGGTGTCCGGCTTGTCGAAGCCGGTGAGCAGGTTGAACAGTGTCGTCTTTCCCGCCCCGTTCGGTCCGATCAGCGCCGTGATGGCGTTCCGGGGGATTTCGAGGTGTTCGACGTCGACGGCCTTGAGCCCGCCGAACTGCCTGGTCACGTTGTCGGCGATGATGATCGGGTCGACCTTCGCGACGCCGGGGACGGCGTCGCCGATGTGAAGTCCCGTGGATTTCACCGGTTTGACGGATGCTGCGTCACTACTTGACAAAGGTCAGCTCCTTCTTATTTCCGAGGATGCCCTGTGGTCGATAAATAACGATCAGCATCAGGGCGAGTCCGACGAGGATGTAGCGGACTGTTGCCGCCTGAGTCGTCGACATGAACGGCAGGATGCCGCTCGACGCGAGCTCGGGGAGGACATTCGACAGGAAGCCCATGATGACCCAGAAGATCACGGCACCCAGCAACGGCCCGAAGACCGTCGCGGCACCGCCCAGCAGGAGGATGGTCCAGATGAAGAACGTCAGGCTCGTCACGTAGACACTCGGCACGACGGCGGAGGGAAGTGCGAACACCACCCCGCCGAGGGCGCCGAACATGCCACCGACGATGAGCGCCTGCATCTTGTAGGCGAAGACGTTCTTACCGAGCGCGCGCACGGCATCCTCGTCTTCACGGATGCCCTTGAGCACCCGTCCCCACGGGCTGCGCATGAGCAGCCAGACGAGGAGCACGGCGACGGCCAGGAGGCAGATGCCGAAGACACGGACCCACCAGCCGTTCTCGTTGTAAGTCCACGGGCCGAAGCCGTAGGTGCCCTCGGGGAAGGGGTTCGCGGCACGGAAGCCCGCGTGGTAGTTGCCGAGCCCGTCTGCCGAGTTGGTGATGTCGTCGAAGACCTGGGTGGTGAAGAGCAGCCGAACGATCTCCGCCGCCGCGATCGTGGTGATCGCGAGGTAGTCGGCGCGCAGTCTCAGTGTCGGGATACCGAGAATGAGGGCGAAGACGACGGATGCCCCACAGCCGACGAGAATTCCGGCCCACCACGGCAGCCCGAAGGTCAGGATGGAAATGGCGTACCCATATGCGCCGAGCGCCATGAAGGCGGCCATACCGAAGTTGAGCAGTCCGCCGTATCCAAAGTGGACGGCGAGGCCGAGGGCGGCAAGCGCGTACGCGATCGTCTCGGGGCTAATCAGCCAGGAGGCGGTGTTTGAAAGAATTGATCCCCAGTCCATGGCGTCCTCCTATCCAATTCTCTCTTTGCGGCCCAGAAGTCCCTGGGGTTTCACGAGCAGGACGGCGATGAGCACGACCAGTGCACCGACGTACTTGATGTCAGACGGGATCCACAGCGTCGAGACTTCGACGAGGAGGCCGACGATGATCGCACCGATGAGTGCGCCGAACGCTGTACCGAGCCCACCGAGGACTATCGCGCCGAAGACAAGCAGCAGGATCTGCGTACCCATGTCCCACTTGATGCCCGGGCGGAAATAGGCCCAGAGGATACCGGCGAGGCCGGCGAGGGCCGCCGCGAGGATCCAGACGATCCGGATCACCCTGTCGACATCGATGCCGCTCGCTGCGGCGAGGGAGGGGTTGTCCGAGATCGCCCGAGTTGCCTTACCGGTTCGGGTCCGCAGCAACCACCAGGCGACAGCGAGGAGAACGACCGCCGAAACGGCCATGCTCACCATGTCGGTGACGGAGAGTGCGACACTGCCGAACAGTGTGATCCGCTCCTCACCGGAACCGGGCAGCTGGTAGGTGCTTCCGCCGATGAAGTAGAGGAAGACGTACCTGATGAGCAGCGAGAGGCCGATGGAGACGATCATCACCTGGACGATGCCGATGCCCTTTCGCCTCAGCGGTCTCCAGAGCCCGGCGTCGAGGGTGAACCCGAAGAGTGCGCTCATCAGGACCGCAGCTGCGAGAGCGCCCCAGAGCGGCCACTGGAGGACGTTGGCGAAGACATAGGCCATCACCGCCCCGAACGTCACCATTTCACCGTGCGCGAAGTTCGACAGTCCGGTCGTTCCGAAGACCAGGGATGCCCCAACGGCAGCGAGTGCGAGCAGGAGCCCGAAGTTGAGTCCGTTGACGATTCGTTCCGCCAACTGGTCCCAGAAGCTCACTGTGACGCGGACTCCCTCGCCGAGGAAGTAGTTCACGATCTTGGAGTTTGTGAGCGCGATCTCGGCGTCGACGGCTGCGGAGCCTTCGGCGACGATCACGCCCTCCGGGAGTGTCTCCTCGACCAGGGTCACCGTGTAGGTGCCTTTCTCCGGCACCCCGATCTTCCACTTGCCGTCCGCGGCGGTGTCAACCTCTGCGTCATAGCCATTGCCTTCGACAGTGATTGTCACGCCCTCGAGCGGTTCGCTGTCGTACTTGACGTTGCCCGCGAAGTAGAAGTCATACTCCGTTCCGACCTCATCGGCCTGCGCCGGCGCCGCAGAAAACGATTGAAACGCAAGCGTCGCAAAAAGAAATCCGAGGAACAGCAACAGGGTGCGCTTGTGGCGCGGGGCGTGGGCTGAATGAGTGAGACTCACTGCACCTCCAGAACGGGACCGCCAGGTCCCTCGAGTGAAGAGACCGCCAGATCTCTTGTGGTTCTTCGCCGAACGGCTCGGTTTGACGATACGACCCGATTATGACCTACATGTTTCGTACATGGGTATTCCTCACATCAATGTCGGAAGTGCCGGGCATAATCGTTACCTTCCAGCGGTTAGCATTAAGTACCGGTGAGATGTGCGCTTGTACGCGGCATCCGTTACCTCACGACACCGGAAAACAGCGCTTCTGTGAAGGGATGCAATGGAAAACTCAGACCCATTTGGCTTCGTCGGTCTCACCTATGATGATGTCCTTCTTCTCCCCGGACACACCGACGTCATTCCAAGTGAGGCCGAGACGTTTTCTCGACTGACCAAACGCATCACTGTCGCTACGCCGCTGCTCTCGAGCGCGATGGACACGGTCACCGAGTCCCGGATGGCCGTCGCCATGGCGAGGCAGGGCGGAATCGGGATCCTGCACCGCAACCTGTCGATCGGCGACCAGGCCGCGCAGGTTGACCTCGTCAAGCGCAGTGAGTCCGGCATGATCACCAACCCCGTCACGACGACGCCGACGGCCACCGTCGCTGAGGTCGACGCCCTGTGCCGTAACTTCCGGGTATCGGGCCTCCCGGTGATCGACACCGACGGAGTGCTCGTCGGAATCATCACCAACCGCGACATGCGATTCGTCGGTGCGCAGGAGAAGGCAACGACACCGGTCAGCGCCGTCATGTCGAAGATGCCGCTTATCACAGCGCCCGTCGGCATCAGCCCCGAAGACGCGATTTCGATCCTTGCCGAGCACCGCATCGAAAAGCTTCCACTCGTCGACGCCGCCGGCAAGCTCAAGGGCCTCATCACGGTCAAGGACTTCGACAAGCGGGAGAAGTACCCGCTCGCGACGAAGGACGACTCCGGGCGCCTCCGCGTCGGTGCAGCCATCGGCTTCTTCGGTGACGCCTGGCAGCGTGCCGGTGCACTGCTCGACGCCGGTGTCGATGTACTCGTCGTCGACACCGCCAACGGCGATTCGGCCGGCGTTCTCGACATCATCCGCAAACTGAAGTCAGACAAGGCGTTCGACGGCGTCGACGTGATCGGCGGAAACGTCGCGACGCGCGACGGAGCAAAGGCGATCGCCGAAGCAGGAGCTGACGCAGTGAAGGTCGGTGTCGGACCCGGGTCGATCTGCACCACTCGCGTCGTCGCAGGTGTCGGCGTGCCCCAGATCACCGCGGTGTACCAGGCATCGCTCGCCGCCCGCGAATACGATGTGCCGGTCATCGCCGATGGAGGCCTGCAGTACTCCGGCGACATCGCCAAGGCGCTCGTCGCCGGTGCAGACACCGTCATGCTCGGCTCGCTTCTCGCCGGCTGCGACGAGAGCCCCGGCGAACTCGTGTTCGTCAACGGCAAGCAGTTCAAGATGTACCGCGGAATGGGATCGCTCGGTGCGCTCCAGACCCGCGGCGAGAAGACCTCGTACTCCAAGGACCGGTACTTCCAGTCCGACGTTCCGAGCGACGACAAGCTCATCCCAGAGGGCATCGAGGGTCAGGTTCCGTATCGCGGGCCGCTCTCGTCCGTCGCCTACCAGCTCATCGGCGGCCTGCGCCAGTCGATGTTCTACGTCGGTGCTCGCACCATCGAAGAGCTCAAGGCGAAGGGCAAGTTCGTTCGCATCACCCCGGCCGGACTCAAGGAGTCGCACCCGCACGACGTGCAGATCGTGGTCGAGGCCCCGAACTACAGCCGCTAGACCAATCCTCCGAAAACCCGCACGAGCACACAGCTCGTGCGGGTTTTTGAGTTAAGTCAGCCGCTTCGTCCAGGCATGGGTGGAGGGGCCGACCGAGTATTTTCTCCTCAGCTCAAACAATGCCGGCAAGCGGGAGGGCGCCGGGTTGTGCGGATCATCGGCTGTGTCTTCCTGCCCTCCCGCTTGCCCTCATAACTCGGCACCCCGAAATCACTCGGTCGGCCCCCGAGTTCGCTCTGCTTCTCGGTTCCGCGCGCCGAGGAGAAAATGCTCTGTCGACCCAAAGACTCCCACCGCAGTTGCCAGCCCGGCTGCCGCGAGCGACCCCGAAGTCATGGACGGTAGGCTGGAGGGCGTGAGTATGGAAACTGAGATCGGCGCTTCCAAGCGCGCACGCCGTGCATATGCCTTCGACGACATCGCGGTGGTACCGTCGCGTCGAACGAGAGACCCCGAAGACGTCTCCGTCGGCTGGTCGATCGACGCATACTCCTTCGACATTCCGTTCCTCGCCGCGCCCATGGACTCGGTCGTCTCACCCGCGACCGCGATCATGATGGGCAAGCTCGGCGGAGTCGGCGTACTCGACCTCGAGGGCCTGTGGACCCGATACGAGGACCCCGAGCCGCTGCTCGCTGAAATCCGCGGGTTGAGCGACGAGCTTTCGACGGCGCGCATGCAGGAGATCTACTCCGAGCCGATCAAGCCCGAACTCGTCACGGCCCGGCTTGCCGAGATCCGTGCGGCAGGCGTCACCGTTGCCGGCGCGTTGTCGCCGCAGCGCACGCAGGAGCTCTACCAGACGGTGGTCGCCGCTGGCGTCGACCTCTTCGTCATCCGCGGCACAACCGTGTCTGCCGAGCACGTCTCCCGCAACCAGGAACCGCTCAACCTCAAGGAGTTCATCTACGAACTCGACGTCCCCGTGATCGTCGGTGGCGCTGCGACCTACACGGCTGCGCTTCACCTCATGCGCACCGGTGCGGCCGGTGTCCTCGTCGGATTCGGCGGGGGAGCCGCGTCAACCACCCGCGCGACCCTCGGCATCCACGCTCCCATGGCGACAGCCGTTGCGGACATCGCCGGCGCCCGGCGTGACTACATGGACGAGTCCGGTGGCCGCTACGTGCACGTCATCGCCGACGGCGGTCTTGGCACCGCCGGCGACATCGTCAAGGCTGTCGCGTGTGGTGCGGACGCCGTCATGCTCGGTACCACCCTCGCTCGGGCAACCGATGCACCCGGCGGCGGTTACCACTGGGGCACCGAGGCGTACCACTCCGAGCTCCCTCGCGGCCGACGCGTCGAAGTCGGCCAGATCGGCACCCTCGAGCAAGTCCTCTACGGACCGGCATCCGTCGCAGACGGCAAGGCCAACCTCGTCGGCGCGCTTCGCCGGTCGATGGCGACCACCGGGTACTCCGACCTCAAGGAGTTCCAGCGGGTCGAGGTCGTTCTCGCCCCGTATCGCACGAACTAAGGCCCCGCACCGCCCGCGTAGAGTGGGGCGTCAGCCGCGGATCCTGCGGACCACGTTGGTGTTCGCGAGGTCGATGAGTTCCTCACCACGGCCGGACAGTACTGTGCGGATCGCGTAGAGCGTGAAGCCCTTCGCCTGCTCGGCGGTGATCGATGGCGGCAGGGAGAGTTCCTGCCGCGCGGTCACCACGTCGATCAGTGCCGGTCCGTCGTGCGCGAACGCGTCGCTGAGCGCGGCGGCCAGGTCATTCGGCCTCTCGACGCGCTGGCCGTGGATGCCCATCGCGTTCGCGACGTCGGCGAAGTTCGGGTTCACGAGTCCCGTGCCGTAATTCACGAGGCCCGCCGCTTTCATTTCGAGCTCGACGAAATTGAGCGACGAGTTGTTGAAGACGACGATCTTGACGGGCAATCGATTCTGGGCGAGGCTCACGAGTTCCCCGAGCAGCATCGTGAGGCCGCCGTCGCCCGCGAGCGCGACGACCTGGCGCCCGGGATGGGACGCCTGTGCGCCGATCGACTGCGAGAGAGCGTTGGCCATCGTGCCGTGGGTAAACGAACCGATCAGGCGGCGCCTGCCGTTCATGGTGAGGTAGCGGCAGGCCCAGACCACGGGTGAACCAACATCCGGGATGAACACAGCGTCGTCGTTCGCCGTCTCGTCGACCAGTCTGGCGAGGTACTGCGGATGAATCGGTGCACGATTGCTGTCGTTGGTCGCGAGGTCATCCAGGCCCTTTCGCGCCTTCCGGTAGTGCTTGAGCGACGACTCGAGGTGGTCGCGGTTCGTCTTGTACTGGACAAGACTCTCCAGGGCGCGAGCCGTCTCGCGCACCGTGCCGACGAGGCCGAGATCCAGCGGAGTTCGCCTGCCGAGCTGCTCGCCCCGCACGTCGACCTGAATTTTCACGGCCTTCTCGGGGTAGAACTGCTGGTACGGAAAGTCGGTGCCGAGCATGAGCAAGGCATCGCAGCTCTCCATCGCACGGTATCCCGAACTGAACCCGAGCAGTCCGGTCATGCCGACATCGAATGGGTTGTCGTACTCGATGTGTTCCTTGCCCCTCAGGGCATGCACGATCGGTGCTCCGAGCGCGCGGGCGAGCGCAACGACCTCGACGTGTGCTCCTGCCACGCCCGCGCCGGCGAGAATGGTCACGCGTGGCGCGGCATCCAGCAGTCGAACAGCCTCAGCGAGTCCGTCCGCGTCCGGGAGAACCGTGCTGTGGGTCGGCCGGATCGATACGGTTCTCGGCGCTTCAGCCTTCTGCTGGAGGATGTCACCGGGAATGACGACAACGGCAACACCCCTCTTCTCGATCGCCGTCCGCATCGCGATCTCGAGGATGCGGGGCATCTGCGCCGCTGAACTCACGAGCTCGCAGTACACGCTGCACTCCCGGAAGAGTTCCTCGGGGTGGGTCTCCTGGAAGTACGAGCTGCCGATCTCGGTGCTCGGGAGGTGGGTGGCAAGAGCGAGCACGGGAACCCGCGACCGTTGGGCGTCGAACAGCCCGTTGATGAGATGCAGGTTTCCCGGGCCGGCACTGGCGGCACACACCGCCAGCTGCCCGGTGAGTCCCGCCTCAGCGGACGCGGCGAGAGCCGCGGCTTCTTCGTGCCGGACAAGCACCCAGTCGATCGAGCCGTCAGCGCGGAGAGCCTCCGTGAATCCGTTGACCGAGTCTCCTGGGATGCCGTACACCCGCTTTATCCCGCTCGCCACAAGCGTGTCGACGATGTTCGCTGCGATCGTTGCCATGATCCCTCGGTTCTTCAGACTCGTACGTTCTCAGGCCGGTGCGTTCTCGTGTGGTGCGTGCTCGTCGAGTCCAGCACACGCGGCCGTGATTGTTAAGGGCCGGAGCGCACAGGGCTCGCGTACGCAGCCCACAGGCCATTCCCTGCTTGAGCCTGTTGTCAGGGTCAGAGGCGTGCATTAGCGTCGAGTGGAAGAGGGGTGGCGTAGCCTGTCGGTGCCATCACCAATGAGCGTCCGGCGACCGTGGCAGGCTCGGTTGCCAGGAGAGGCAGTCATGGCCAATTCCAACACAGTGAGTCACTCGACGAAGCTCGGCCCGGTCGAGCGTGCGGCGGCCATTGAAGCGCTGAAATCCAAGGAACTCGATGTGCTCGTCGTCGGCGGCGGCATCGTCGGGGCGGGAAGCGCACTGGATGCCGTCACGCGCGGCCTGTCCACCGGCATCCTGGAGGCACGCGACTGGTCGAGCGGGACATCCAGCCGGTCATCGAAGCTTGTCCACGGCGGCATCCGTTACCTCGAGCAACTCGACTTCCGGCTGGTCCGCGAGGCGCTCATCGAGCGAGGGTTGCTGCTGCAGCGGATCGCGCCTCACCTCGTGAAGCCCGTGCGGTTCCTTTACCCGCTCAACCGACCGCTGTTCGAGCGCCTGTATATCGGTGCCGGCATGCTCCTGTACGACGTGTTCAGCTACACGGGCGGCCGCCCGCCCGGTGTGCCGCACCACCGCCACCTCCTCAAGCGTCAGGTGCAGCGGGCGATTCCTTCGCTCCGCAACAACGCGTTCGTCGGCGGGATCACTTACTACGACGCCCAGGTCGACGACGCGCGCTACAACATGTCGGTCGTCCGCACCGCGTCCTCGTACGGGGCTCACGCGGCGAGTCGGGTTCGGGTCGAGGGTTTCCTCAAGGTGGGCCAGCGGGTCGTCGGGGTGAAGGCACACGATCTTCAGACCGGTGAGCGCTTCGACGTTCGTGCAAAGCAGGTGGTCAACGCAACCGGCGTGTGGACCGACGACACCCAGGCCATGGTTGGTGAGCGTGGCCAGTTCAAGGTCCGCGCGTCGAAGGGCATCCATCTCCTCGTTCCGCGTGACAGGTTCCAGTCGACCATGGGCCTTCTGCTCCGCACCGAGAAGAGCGTTCTGTTCGTCATTCCGTGGGGCAGGCACTGGATCATCGGCACGACGGACACGGACTGGAACCTCGACAAGGCGCACCCAGCGGCTACCGCTGCCGACATCGATTACCTCCTCGAGCACGTGAACAAGATCCTTGCCGTTCCCCTGACTCGTGACGATGTCGAGGGTGTGTACGCGGGGCTCAGGCCGTTGCTCGCCGGCGAGAGTGACCAGACATCAAAGCTGTCCCGCGAGCACCTCGTCGCTCACTCGGTGCCCGGCCTCGTTGTGATCGCCGGTGGCAAGTGGACGACATACCGGGTCATGGCGAAGGACGCGATTGACGCGGCCGCTGACGCCCTCGACGGAAAGGTCCCGGCATCCACAACGGACAACATCGCGCTTCTCGGCGCGGAGGGCTACCAGGCGGCATGGAATAAGCGTGCCAAGATCGCGAGGGCGTTCGGCGTGCACACCGCGCGGATCGAGCACCTGCTCAACCGGTACGGTGTGCTCACCGACGAGTTGCTCGATTTGATCAGGACGAGGCCGGAGCTGGCCGATCCACTGCCGGGAGCTGACGACTACATCGGCGCCGAGGTTGTCTACGCCGCATCGCACGAGGGCGCGCTCCACCTGGACGACGTCCTCGCTCGCCGCACCCGGATCTCGATCGAGTCCTGGGACCGCGGCGTGTCTGCGGCCCCCGTTGCCGCTCAGCTGATGGCCGAGGTGCTCGACTGGGACCAGGAGCGCACGGACCACGAGGTTGCCGTCTACCTCGCGCGGGTGGCCGCGGAGCGGGCGTCGCAGGAACAACCTGATGACGAATCAGCCGACCGAATCCGGCTCGAAGCTCCCGAGATCGTCGCTCCGTAGCTCATCCCGCAGTTCGGTCGACCGCCGCCCGGGGACGGGCGGCGGTCGCGCGCTGACTCCGGATTGCCGGTAACGCTCGGATAGACTGGGAGGACTTCCCACATACCCTAGGAGTCCGGCCATGGTTGACGTTCGTCGGGTGAAGCTCCCCGGTGTGGGAGTGTTGCACACCTTCATCACCGCTGACGGAGGCAAGGTCGGCGTGATCGCACACCGTTCCGGGCACAGCGATCTCATCACCTTCGCCGACGACGAAGACGGATCCGACGCCAGCAAGGTGTCACTGAGGCTTCGGGAAGACGAGGCGCACACTCTCGCCGAGCTGCTCGGCGGAACCCAGATCACCGAATCGCTGAGTGCTCTCGATCGCATTCCCGGCCTCAGCATCGACTGGTTCACCGTCGACTACGACGACCACATCGCCGGGCAACCACTCGGCGACCCGGCAGACCGCGGTATCGTCGGCCTGACCGTCGTCGCCGTTGTTCGTGGAGAGTCGGCGAACCCGGCGCCGAGCGAGGACTTCCGGGTGTTCCCCGGTGACACGCTCGTTGTCGCCGGAAGCCCTGAGAAGGTGGCGAAGGCGTTCGCGTTCTTCCGCACGGGGGCATCACGCCTCTCCGGTTCTCAAGACGGTCCGCCGGGAGTGTGACGCGGATGATCGCAACCGCAGCAGGAGAAGCCTCCCACCTGGGAACCGATCTCGTCGTTCTCGGGACTCTGCTCGTTGCCGCGTACATTCTGGGACGGCTCGGCAAAACCATCGGGCTTCCCGCCATCCCGATCTACATGATCGTCGGCTTTCTCGCGAGTCCGAACAACGGATGGTTCCCGCTCAACTTTGAGAGCGGGTACATCGAACTCATCGCCGTGTTCGGACTGATTCTGCTTCTGTTCAACCTCGGGCTCGAGTTCGATCAGGATGAGTTCTTCGGCAACGCCGGGAAGCTGCTGATCTCAGGTGGCTCCTACCTGGTTCTGCTGATGGGAGCCGGCCTTGCCTTCGGCTTCGCGCTCGGCTGGGGTACCAAGGAAGCCCTCATCATCGCCGGGATCATCGGGACGTCGTCGAGCGCGATCGTCACCAAACTGCTCATCGAGCTCAATCGCCTCGCGAACCGCGAGACGCCGATGATCCTCGGCGTCACCGTGGTGCAGGACATCTTCCTCGCGATTTACCTTGCGATTGTCTCTGTCGTGCTGAGCGGTGAAAACGAGCCATGGCTCGTCGTCGGAAAACTCGCCATTGCGTTCACCTTCCTCGTCGTGATGTTCAGCATCGCGCGGTGGGGAGGAGCGTTCGTCGGGCGGTTGTTCCGCACGAAGGACGATGAGCTGTTTACCATTCTGTTCTTCGGGCTCGCCGTAATGTTCGGCGGGCTCGGAGAGGTGCTCGGTGTCAGCGACGCGATCGGCGCCTTCCTCATCGGTCTCGTGCTCGGCGCGACGCGGTACAGCGCCAAGATCGAGCATGTGTCGGTGCCGCTGCGTGACGTCTTCGGGGCGTTCTTCTTCCTCAACTTCGGCCTCGGCCTCGACCCGACCGAGTTCCCGCTCGTCATCGGGCCGGTAATCATCGCCGTCGTCCTCACGCTCGTGCTCAACGTCGTCGCCGGTCAGTTCATGGCGAGGCTCTACGGCTTCAGCGCGCAGGCCGGAATCAACGCGGCAGCAATTCTGATGAACCGTGGTGAGTTCGCCCTCATCCTGGCCATTCTCGCGCTCACTGCCGGGCTCGACCCCAGGCTGCAACCGTTCGCCGGGCTCTACGTGCTCGTCGTCAGCGTGATGGGCCCGCTCCTCGCATCCAACTCCGAGCGCATCGGCGCTGCTGTGCTCCGTACCAAGCGCAAAACCCCGGTTCGGCCCCGCGATCCGATGCTCGCCGAGGAGATCGCACTCGTTGACGCCGCGACGGCGGGCGACTCCGCGCCCGAATCGACCGCGACGGCGCGGGCCATCGACCGAATCGTCGAGCAGGCGATGAACCAGCGCGACATCCCACCCGAAAAGACGAAGCGAGACGACGATTACTAGCAACACCCCGGCACCGGCTGGCCCGGCCGAACCCCGCAAGACCCTGTTCCGCACAATGCTCGAGCCACGCTGGATCGCGATGCTCCTGCTCGCACTGCTCGTGTCAGGTGCGTTCGCGTGGCTCGGCCAGTGGCAACTCGAACGCGCGGTTACCTCCACAGAAACCGTGGACCAGCCCACCGAACGGGTCCGGCCCCTCGCGGACGTCGCCGAGACCGGCGGTCCTCTCCGCGACAGCGTCATCGGCCAGCTGGTCGAGGTCGACGGGGTCCTGGTGCCCGGTGATTACCTCGTCGTGAGCGAGCGCCTGAACCTCGGTGAGACGGGATACTGGGTCACCGGGCACCTCCGGGCGGACGCCGAGCCACAGGCCTCCATCGCCGTCGCGCTCGGCTGGACACCCGACCGGGAGGTTGCGGACGAAACCGTGGCTGCCCTGAACGCTCGCGCCGAGGCATCCGTCGTTACCGTCACCGGACGACTGAACGCGTCGCAGGCTCCTGAGCTGCCGGAGGATGACGCCGACCCGTTCGAAATCACGACGATGTCGATGGCCGCGTTCGTCAACATCTGGAGCGACCTGGGGGACAGGCCCGTCTACAACGGATACGTCGTTGCGGACGAGGCGCCGGAGGGGCTCACCGTCATCGATGCGCCGCCCGTTGAAGAGGGCGGCACGCTCAACTGGCTGAACATCTTCTACGCCGCAGAATGGATCGTCTTCGCCGGTTTCGCGGTCTTCGTCTGGTACCACCTGGTGAAGGATGCCTGGACGCGTCGTGAGGAAGAGGCTGAGCTCGAACGCTCAGAATCGGACACGTAGACTAGAGATATGCCACTTGAACCTCGCGAGAGCGCTTTGCCGCGGATCGCCGGCGCACTGAAGTTCTACCAGATCGCATCGATCATCACGGGAATCATGCTGCTCGCGCTCTGCGCCGAGATGCTGATGAAGTACGCATTCGGGCTCGAACTCGAACTCGGCGGCGCATACGGATTCCTGGCCTTCGTGCCGAGCGGATCCGCACAGGCCATCAACCTCTCGACCGGGATCCTGATCGCGCACGGCTGGTTCTACGTCCTGTACCTGTTCAGCAACTTCCGGCTGTGGAGCCTGATGCGCTGGGAATTCCCCCGGCTGATCATCCTCGCCCTCGGCGGAGTGATCCCGTTCCTGTCGTTCTTCCTCGAATCACGGATTGCCCGCGAGGTGCGCACGTACCTCGCCTCACGTGCCGAGCGCACGGCATCCGTTTCATCTGCTGCACCAAATTCCAACCCTGTGGAGGCATCTCATTAGCGAGCAGGCAACCAACGCCCGCCCCGTTCTCGTCGTCGACTTCGGCGCCCAGTACGCCCAACTCATCGCACGCCGCGTGCGTGAAGCGGGGGTCTATTCCGAAATCGTGCCTCACTCGATCACCGCAGCTGAGGTGGCCGAGAAAAACCCCGTCGGCATCGTCCTGTCCGGTGGACCGTCGAGCGTGTACGAAGACGGCGCCCCCGCTCTCGACTCGCAAATCTTCGACCTCGACGTGCCGACGCTCGGTATTTGCTACGGCTTCCAGGTCATGGCCCGTGCACTCGGCGGCGAGGTGGCGAACACCGGCCTGCGCGAGTACGGATCGACCGACGCATCGCTCTCGACCGACGGTGGCGTCCTGCTCGACGGGCAGCCCGCCGACCAGACCGTGTGGATGAGCCACGGCGACTCGGTCGCGAAGGCGCCGGAGGGCTTCACCGTCCTCGCGTCGACGGCGTCGACCCCTGTCGCCGCGTTCGGTAACGACGAGCGCAAGCTCTACGGTGTGCAGTGGCACCCCGAGGTGAAGCACTCGGCGTATGGCCAGAACGTGCTCGAGAACTTCCTGCACCGTGCCGCCGGCATCCCCTCCGACTGGAACCCCGGCAACGTCATCGCCGAGCAGGTCGAGCGCATTCGCGCCCAGATCGGCACCGGCAAGGTCATCTGCGGCCTCTCCGGGGGAGTCGACTCCGCTGTTGCCGCTGCCCTCGTGCACAAGGCCGTCGGCGACCAGCTCGTCTGCGTCTTCGTCGACCACGGTCTTCTCCGCCAGGACGAGCGCAAACAGGTCGAAGAGGACTACGTCGCGGCAACCGGCGTTCGTCTCATCACCATCGACGCTCGTGAGCAGTTCCTCAACGCCCTCGCCGGTGTCAGCGACCCGGAGACGAAGCGCAAGATCATCGGCCGTGAGTTCATCCGCACCTTCGAGAAGGCACAGGCAGACCTCATTGCTGAGTCGCTCGAGGACGACGGTGACCCCATTGCCTTCCTCGTCCAGGGCACCCTGTACCCGGATGTCGTCGAGTCCGGCGGCGGAACCGGAACGGCGAACATCAAGAGCCACCACAATGTCGGCGGACTGCCGGACGACCTGACCTTCGAACTGGTCGAACCGCTTCGCACCCTGTTCAAGGACGAGGTCCGCGCGATCGGCCGCGAACTCGGGCTTCCCGAGGTCATCGTCGGCCGCCAGCCGTTCCCCGGCCCAGGCCTCGGCATCCGCATCGTCGGTGAGGTCACCGCCGAGCGGCTTGAGCTGCTGCGCAAGGCGGATGCCATCGCCCGGTTCGAACTGTCGGCCGCCGGTCTGGACAGCGAAATCTGGCAGTGCCCTGTTGTGCTTCTCGCCGATGTTCGCTCGGTCGGCGTGCAGGGAGACGGACGCACGTATGGGCATCCGATCGTGCTTCGCCCGGTCAGCTCAGAGGACGCCATGACGGCGGACTGGACGCGACTGCCGTACGACGTGCTCGCGAAGATCTCGAACCGGATCACGAACGAGGTGGACGGCGTGAACCGCGTCGTTCTCGACGTCACGTCGAAGCCACCGGGAACTATTGAGTGGGAGTAACTGTCGGGTGAGGAGCGAACATTTTGCTCCTCAGCTCAGACAATGACGTGAAGGGTCGGCTCGTTTGAGTCGGCCTTTTGCGTTTCCGCCGTGTCGGCGGAAAGCCGATCATTTTCTCCTCAGCTCAAACAATGACGATTACAGGACCGGCTCGCTGAGCGGTCCTGTTTCGTTTTGACCGCGCCGACCAGCCGAGAGACGAGCCGGTCCTGAAATCGCCATAACTCGCACCCCGAAAACGATCGGCCTTCCGCCTGCGGGAGGGGCGGGATGCGTGCGAGGGCGAAGGCGGGGACTTACAGGAGATCGCACGGTTGTCAGGCCCGAATCTGGGCGTTCGTCCTGATTGGCGTGCGATCTCCTGTTTCGCGGTCGCGGGCGCGGGCGAGGGAAGGACAAAGCGCCGAGGCAAGGACGGTTGCGGGGCTCGCGTCCTTGTGTGACCGCTATCTCCTTATGTCGGAGGGGCTCGGGTCCCTTATGTCGGAGTGACTCGGCCTCTGCGGGGTGGCGGGGTGTAGGTGTCCATGCGCACCAGGACGACACCGGCGAGGATACCGAGCCCGCCGAGGAGTTGCAGGAGGCTGGGCAGTTCGGCGAGCAGGAGCCACGACACGAGCACCGCGAGCACGACCTCGCTCAGGCCGACGAAGGAGGCGATCCGCGTGCCGAGGCGAGCGGTCGCAATGATGCCGGTGAGGTAGGCGGCCGCTGTCGAAATCAGCGCGAGCGAGAGGAGAGGCACGTACCAGGGCAGCTCGTGATCGAGCAGCGTGACGTTCGCCGTCGAGAACGCGAGCGGCAGCAGCCCGATCACGCCACAGATCCCGACGACCACGGTTCCGACAATGAGTCCACCACCGGCGAGCACGAGCGGGGACAGGTCATCGCTGATCTTCGTGCCGAGCACGAAGTAGGTGGCGAGCGACACCGCCGCGAGGAGCGCCCACGCGACACCGATTGGATGGACGGTCTCTGCACCGGTGAGGTCGAGAACGAGCACCATGCCGAGGATGGCGATCACGGTGCCGGCGATGGTGCGGACACCGGGACGGCGACGGGTCTGCGCCCAGACGAGCAGGACAAGGAGAACGGGAGCGAGATACTCGATGAGGAGCGCAACGCCAACCGACAGGTACGAGACAGCGTTGAAGAACCCGACCTGGGCCCCCGCGATCGCCACGGTGCCGTAGATGGCGATGGTTCTCCCGCTGCGGCGGAGGGTCTTCCAGCGGCCCCGCATGAGGACGAGGGTCGGGACAAGCAGCACGAGCGCGGCCCCGCCGATCCTCGCGAGAACCGCAGCACCGGGCGACCATCCCGAGTCCATAAGGGACTTGGCCACCGGGCCGCTGAGCGCGAACATCAGTGCGCTCGCAAGGGCGATGACGATCCCCGACGCTTGACCGCGTGGCGCGGTGCGAACGGCATCCGTCCTCGGGGTCTCGGTTTGGGTAGTTGTCATCTGGTTCGCGCGGCCCGGAAGCCGCTCTGCTTTCTGTCAGGAGTAATCTGGGCTATGGTCATGACACTAGACCCGCACCTCGTCAGGAGTCAACATGCTTTTTGCACATGACACCGAAGTCTCCCTGGTGACCACCGCCGCGCTGATCAATACCCTTCCCGGTGCTTCACACAGTGGAGATGACGAGCTGGCGACCACCGAGCAACTCGCCGGCTTCCTCGATCGGTTCGAGTTCACCGGTTACCGCGCAGGGGATGCCCCGGAACTCGAGGAGATGTGCGCTCTCCGCGGGCGGTTGCGGGAGCTCTGGACGCGTGATGAGGACGGTGTCGTCGCGCTCGTCAACGAGCTGCTCCGTGAGGCGAACGCGCTGCCGCAGCTTGTCCGGCACGACAACTGGGAATGGCACATCCACGCGACAGAGTCATCGGCCCCGGTGGCCAGACGCGCGCAGGTCGAGGCTGCGATGGCGGTTGTCGATCTCGTTCGTGCCCAGGAGCTCTCCCGGCTCCACGAGTGCGCCTCCGACGACTGCAGCGCGGTCGTCGTCGACCTGTCACGCAACCGCTCGCGTCGCTACTGTGACGTCGGCAACTGCGGGAATCGGGTGCACGTCGCCGCGTATCGCGCGAGGCAGCGAAGCGCGTCGTGACTGACGGCATCCGTAGTGATCAGGCGGATGCTGTCGGCCGAGGCTATCCCTCGACCAGAATTCCCAGCTGGGTGGCGAAGAGCGGCGCGAGCTCGCTGAGCTGGTACTCGCTGACCGTCGCACCCTTCAAGCCTTCGAGGCCGTGGATGGCCTGGAACTCGAGTCCGCGCAGATCGACATGGGTGAGCGTCGATCGCGTGAGGTCGAGGGTTTGCACCCGGGTGCCGGAAAACGCGACCCGGGTGGCGGTGGCGCCGCCGAGGTCGAGCTCGTCGATGGTGCAATCCTCGAACAGGACGTCGGTGAGCGACGAGCCGCGCAGGTTGACGTAGCCCAGCTTGCTGCCCGAGATGCGGACGGACTGCCAGGTCGCGTCGAACAGCTCGCCGGAGCCGATCCGTGACCGGGTGAGGGTGACGTCGCGCCAGGTCGACCGGCTCGAACGCAGAATTGGGGCGTTGACGCCGGTGAGCACCGACTCGATCAGGCGGGACCCGCGGAGGTTCGCATCGGTGAGGGTGACGTCGTCGAGCGAACATTCCCGGAGCGTGAGGCCGGAGAGGTCGCGGTCGGAGAGGTCACCGCCGCTGAACTCCTCGAGCTCGCGGTCGTCGTCGGTGTCGAGCGAGTCGGCATCACCTGGCGTCCGCTCCACGACGCGCAGTGTGTCGAGGCGTGGGGGATGAGTGGATGGGCGACGTGCCATTGATGCCTCGCAGAGTGAAGGTGAAACTGTGGAACCGGGCATGAGAAAGCCCCTGGGTCGCACATCCGGCGGCGACCCAGGGGCATTCTTGATGCTGTTATTCGCGGGTGATGGCGAGCATGCGGAGGATTTCCATGTACAGCCAGATGACCGTGACCATGATTCCGAATGCGCCGGACCAGCCGTACTTGCGCGGTGCGCGGTTCTGCACGCCCCTCTGGATGAAGTCGAAGTCGAGAACGAGGGAGTATGCACCCATGATCACGCACAGCACACCGAGGATGAGGCCGAGGGGGATGCCAGCGATCTCAGCTCCGCGAAGGCCGAATGCGTTGTCGGTCAGGCCGAACATCTGCATTCCGACGTTGACGAGCGAGAAGACGAGGTAACCGACCATGGCGATGAGGAAGATCTTCGTCGCCTTCTTCGACGCGCGGATCTTGCCGCTCGCGAAGAGGGCGAGGGTCACACCGACGACGACGAGCGTCGCGATGACGGCCTGGGCGACGATTCCCGAGTAGCGTGCGTCGAACATGCCGGAGATGCCACCAACGAAGATGCCCTGAACGCCGGCGTAGGCGAGGATCAGCGGAGCGGACGGCTCCTTCTTGAAGGTGTTGACCAGGGCGAGAACGAAGCCGACGATGGCTGCGCCGATGGTCAGGAGGGGCATGCCAGCGGCCCAGCCGAGGACAGCGCCGACGAGGAGAACGCCGAACGCGATAGCGCTCTTGGTGATCGTGTCTTCGACCGTCATCCGGTCAGCGGATGCTGCGCCAGCGGTCGGACGGTTGTACATGTCCTGCAGTTCGGACGCGCTTGCCGTCTGCACGGCCATTGCGTTCGACCGCGTGAATGCCGGGTTCTTGAACGCCGGATTGTTCGTTGCCATGTCTAAAGTATTTCCTTCTCAGTCGAAACGGCTGGAATGTGGTCGCTCCGCGAAGCGGAACGTCTGTCCAATCTAGTGGTCTTTGCTGTGAAACACAGAGGTTTCCGGGGGTATTCCGATGCTGCCCCTGTGATACGGGCCGCCTAGGCTCGAAGCATGACAGCGTCAGATTCGGCAGGTCCGCTCATCATCGGCCACCGCGGTGCTCCCGGTTACCGCCCCGAGCACACCCGTTCTTCCTATGAGCTGGCCTTCGCGCTCGGCGCCGACGCGGTCGAGCCCGACATCGTCGCTACGAAAGACGGAATTCTCGTTCTGCGGCACGAAAACGAAATCTCAGGGACAACGGATGTCGCGACCCGGCCTGAGTTCGCCGACCGCCGTGTCACGAAGCACATCGACGGGGTCGAGCTCACCGGCTGGTTCACCGAGGATTTCACCTGGGCGGAGCTGTCGACGCTTCGAAGCCGCGAGCGCATTCCGGGGCTTCGGCCGGCGAGCGCGAGTTTTGACGGATCCTCCGGCATCCTCCGGTTCTCGGATCTGCTCGAGATCATCGACGAGGCCTCCGAGGCCCAGGGTCGTGCGCTCGGGCTCGTTGCCGAGATCAAGCACGCGACCTACTTCGACAGCGTCGGCCTTCCACTCGACGAGCTGGTGGCATCCGCTCTCTCCGACACCTCGTTTGCGGAGGGGACCGGTCTCGTCGTCGAGGCCTTCGAGAAGTCGGTGCTCGCCAGGATGCACGGTCGCGGACTCAGGGCCCGTTACATCTACCTGCTCGAAAAACAGGGCAGCCCGTTCGACGACATCACCCTGCTCGGGACGAAAGCTCCGACATATGCGGATGTCATCACCGACGTCGGTCTTGATGCACTCGCGGAGGGCTCCGGCGGGTTTACGGTCGACGGCATCAGCGTCGACAAGGCGATGCTCTTCGCCGGGGCACCCGCGGGGCATACCAACGACCTCGTCGAACGCGCCCACCGGCGAGGGCTCGACGTGTTCACCTGGACACTTCGACCGGAGAACAAGTTCCTGTCGCGGGCATTCCGGTCGCGCGGTGGGCCGTCGGCATTCGGAAACTGGGAGGGCGAGTTCGACGCGATCCTTGCCACAGGCATCGACGGCGTGTTCTGCGACCACCCCGACCTCGGTGTCGCCGCGCGAGATGCGCGGCGGAGGACCGTCACTCGCGCCGACGGCTGAGAGAACTGGAGCCGGTTGTCAGACGCCCGGCCTAAGCTTGACAGTGATATGGCGAGCACCCCGGAACCCAACCAGCAGTCTGCGACTCCCGTGATAGTCGACGGCTGGCACACCGCCAGCATCCCGTCGAGTGATCCGAGTGGGCAGAGCGGTGAAAGTCGGCTGCTCGAGGGTCTCAACCCGCAGCAGCGTGAGGCGGTCCTGTACCGCGGGCAGGCGCTGCTCATCGTTGCCGGTGCCGGATCCGGCAAGACCAGCGTTCTCACCCGGCGCATCGCGAGCCTGCTCGAGAATCGTGAGGCCTGGCCGAGCCAGATCCTCGCGATCACCTTTACGAACAAGGCCGCCGCCGAAATGCGCGAGAGGGTCGGCGCCCTGGTCGGCCAGGTCGCCGAGGGCATGTGGATCTCGACCTTCCACTCCGCGTGCGTCCGTATCCTCCGCCGCGAGGCCGAGAACTTCGGCTTCACCAGAAACTTCACCATCTACGACTCGTCCGACTCCCGGGTGCTCATCAAGCGCATCATCAAGGAGCAGGGTGCAGACGTGCTCGGCTTCACGCCCGCCAACGTCTCCGCGAAGATCTCGAAGCTCAAGAACGAACTCGCCGACGTCGACAGCTACGCGCGAAACGCCAACATGGACGACCCCAACGAGGCAGCGTTCGTCCAGATCTTCCGTGCATACACCCGGGCGCTCACCGCGGCGAATGCATTCGACTTCGATGACCTCATCGGCCAGACCGTGTACCTGTTCCGGGCGTTCCCCCATGTCGCCGCGACCTACCAGAACCGGTTCAAGCACGTGCTCGTCGACGAGTACCAGGACACCAACCACGCGCAGTACTCGCTCATCCGCGAGCTGACGCGCCCGCCGGCACTCGACGACAACGCGCTCATCACCACGTCGCCAGGGGCATCGCTCACCGTCGTCGGTGACTCTGACCAGTCGATCTATGCGTTCCGCGGCGCAGACATCCGGAACATCGTCGAATTCGAGCGTGACTTCCCGGGTGCGAAGGTCATCCTGCTCGAGCAGAACTACCGGTCGACACAGAACATTCTCACCGCGGCGAACTCGGTCATCGCCAACAACTTCGACCGCAAAGACAAGAAGCTGTGGACCGCGGTCGGTGACGGCGAGAAGATCGTGGGTTACACGGGCTACTCGGGTCACGATGAGGCGCAGTTCGTCGCCGACGAGATCGAGAAGCTGCACCGCGAGGGGATGCCGTACAGCTCGATCGCCGTGTTCTACCGCACCAACGCGCAGACCCGTGCACTCGAAGAAATCTTCATCCGGTCGGCGCTGCCGTACCGCATCATGGGTGGCACCAAGTTCTACGAGCGGGCGGAAATCAAGGATGCCATGGGCTACCTCGTTTCGGTCGCGAACCCTCAGGACACCCTCGCGCTCCGCCGCATCCTCAACACCCCGAAGCGGGGGATCGGTCCCGCTACCGAGACTCAGCTGTTCCGGTTCGCCGAAGACAACGGGCTGACGTTCCGTGAGGCGATGCGTGAGGCAGCGGCTCTCGGGCTCGGACCGAAGGTGACGAACGCGATCCTGTCGCTCTCGGCACTGCTCGACGAGGGGGCCGCGCTCGTTGCCGAGGGCAAGGTCGCCGATGTGCTCTCGACGCTCGTGACCAAGAGCGGGCTGATCGAGTCTCTGCGCAGAAGCCACGACCCGCAAGACGAAGCGCGCGCAGAGAACATCGAAGAACTCATTGCCGTCGCCAGGGAGTTCGAGCGCAACAACCCCGATGGAGAACTCGTCGACTTCCTCACCGAGGTTTCGCTCGTCGCAGCTGCCGATGACCTCGACGACTCGAGCGGTACCGTCTCGCTCATGACTCTCCACACGGCGAAGGGGCTCGAGTACGACGCCGTCTTCCTCACCGGCATCGAGGAAGACCTGCTGCCGCACCGGATGAGCGCGTCGGAGCCCGGCGGTCCCGCCGAGGAACGCCGCTTGTTCTATGTGGGAATCACCCGGGCGAAGAAACGGTTGTTCCTCTCGCTGGCCATGACCCGTGCCCAGTACGGTGAGACCGCCGTCGCCATGCCAAGCCGTTACCTCCAGGAGATCCCCGGTGAGCTCATCGAGTGGCGCCAGTCGCCCGGAATGGCGAACTCGCGGGGTGGAACGCAGCCCCGTGCGCTCAACGCCAACCGGACCAAGTGGAACGGCACAGACCTCGCGACCAAGCCGCTCACCGAGAAGCGTGACTGGCCCAACCGCATCACAAACCAGGTTCGTGACAACGGCTCGCTGGAACTCGCCGCCGGTGACCGCATCCGTCACAGTGATTTCGGCGAGGGTCGGGTCCAGACCGTCACCGGCGAAGGCGCCAAGCGAATCGCACACGTCCAGTTCGAATCTGCGGGCTTCAAGAAGCTCCTGATCAAAATCGCACCGATTGAGAAGTTGTAATACCCATGCTGCGCACCATGTTCACCGCGAAGATTCACCGCGCGACAGTCACCCAGGCCGACCTGCACTACGTCGGCTCGGTGACCGTCGACCTCGACCTGCTCGACGCCGCAGACATCCTGCCGGGTGAGCTCGTCTCGATCGTCGACGTGACGAACGGCGCCCGGTTGGAGACATACACGATTGCCGGTGAGCGCGGCAGCGGCGTGATCGGTATCAACGGCGCGGCCGCACGCCTCGTCTTCCCGGGAGACACCGTCATCCTCATCGCCTATGGGCAGATGACGACCGAAGAGGCGCGACAGTTTGTGCCGAACGTTGTGCACGTCGACTCCGCGAATCGTATTGTCGCGATTGGCAGCGACCCGGCGGAGGCGATCGTCGGCGACGTCGAGACCCCGCCGCACGCACTGCTTCGCTGAGCCGCGCGCCCTCGCGGCGTGACCCGCGTTGGTTTGCCACAGAACGCGGTTCCGGTCCATCGGGAAACGCATTCTGCGACGGATGAGCGTGCGTGGCGGGGCAGCGATTCGGGTCGTCCGTCGCGTGTGTCAGGTGTGGCGTGCTTGTGTCGACATCTGTGACGGATGAGCGTGCGCTGCGGGGCAGCGATGCGGGTCGTCCGTCGCGTGTGTCGGGTGTGGCGTGCTTGTGTCGACATCTGTGACGGATGAGCGTGCGCGGCGGGGCAGCGATACGGGTCTTCCGTCGCGCGTGGCGCGGGTTAGCCGCGCTCTGCGAGAGACGAGTACCGCGGCCTCAGGCACGCAGCTCCCGTTGCAACGAGCGCGAGGGCGATGACGGCGGCGTGCAGGCGCGAGAGGTCGCCACTTCCTGTCTCGGGCAGCGTCGGTGCTTCCGGCGCCGGTGCTACGGGGGCAACGTGGGGCTGGTCGGCGGGCGGAGGGGGAGCCGGAGGCGCATTCACCGTGGTGATTTCTGTTGCGACGCCGAAGGGTGACGTCCACGGCAGGATTCGTTCGCCACCCTCGGTCGGTGTGGTATCCGATGGAGAAATGCTCTCAACCCAGACGTAGTGCCCTGGCCCGGCCAGCGTGCACGAGGGGGTGACGTACTCGCCCGGCCCCGTCGTAACGACGAGGGTCACCTCGCACGCAACCGGGGCATCGGCCGGGGGATGCTCAGCCGGCACGACCTGGTCGGCGAACGGCCCCAGCAGCCTGCTCCGAACGGTCACCGGCACCGGCACGAATGGCCCGCCAGACGGCCCCGCCACCGGCCACTCGGCGAGTGTCGACGCCGTCCGCTCGACCGCGATGAGCACGGTGTCGGAAATCTCGGCGCCCTCATCCGCGACGGCCGCGCTCGTCCGGGTGGATACCACCGGCTGGAACGGCAGGTCGGACGGCAGGGGAGTGGTCGCGCTGGCCGTGGCGCTCGCCGAGGCGGAGCCAGCCGTAAGCAGATTCTGCGCCGCACCGGAGGACACCGCCATCGTGAGCGCGTTCCCGTAGGGGAGCCCGTCGAAGTGGACCGAGGCTGCCACATCGGCAACCGCGGCGGAGGCAGGCACCCGCACCCGAACCGGAACACCGTTGCGCACAGGGGAACTCGTTGATCCGTCGTCGAAGGTCGCCCCGCTGAGCGTGAGAGTTCCCTCGTGGGCGCCAGCGGGCACGGCAACGGGACCGGCTGCGATGCTGTCGGCGGTGAGCGCCGCCGACACCTGTGAACCATCGCCGTCACGGCTGAACTCAAGGACCGCACCGACCGAGCGGGAGGCCGAGCGCTGTGTCTCGTCGAGCATGCGGCGGGCGAGCTCGAGGACGGCTGCCGCGTTCGCACCGGCGTTCGCGGCAAGTTCCTCCTGGCTATGGCGACCCAGCCCGGTGATCGTCCAGGTCGCGATCTGCCCGGCAGCAGCGGTTGTCGGGTCCTGTGTCCCCGCCCAGGTCCGGGAGATGTAGGCCAGCCGTGCGGCGTCGTCGGGGCTGTACCACCCGAGCGCAGCTCCGTCGGCGTAGGAGAACTCAGCCCCGTTCGGAGTCGGGCGTTCGGTGTTGACGCAAAAGGCGAGGGTTCCGTCGGCGAGGCGCCACGACCCGAGCCAGAATCCACCGTTCTGGGCCGAGTAGTAGCCGAAAGCCCGACCGGTGACCGGTATGGCGGATGCCGGGGGTGCGGAGAAGAACAGCGGAGCAAGCACGGCGGCGACGACGGTGAGGATCAGCACCATGATGCTGGGGCGACGGCGACGGCGACGGCGGCCCGGTGCCGGGGCGGCCTGGGCGGGAAGCGCCGCGGCCCGTGTACGAAAGAGGGATGTCGGGGTCATACCCAGAAGTGTGTTGACGCCGGGCGTCCCCGTGAACCGGACGACGACAGCTGTGGGCAGCGCCGCCCATCCGATTCACTGGGGAGGAACGGTTGTGCCCACTGCAGGACCCAGAACCGTCGGTCTGGCCATCGAGCGAGGCGCGCCTACCGCGTCGACGCGCGCAGTCTCCGCAGGTAGAAGGAGCACACGGAGAAACGGATGCCGCGCGGCAGCCTCGGCCAGACCATACGCGTCACGCGAATGACGCGGTCGAACCGCCGCTGCTGCTTCGGCGACCACCGGAATCCGTAGTCCGCGCGAAGTCTCTCGTCGAGCAACCCGGCCGTCATCAACCGCGCGAGTGGCATCGCGGCGCGGAGGGGGAGTGGCAGGGACCTCGCCGAGAGCAGCTCCCTGCTGACGGCCCGAGCTTCGGGGCTGACCTCGAGTTTCGCGGTCTCCTCGGCGAAGTAGCGGTCAAAGTCGGCCCGGGTCGGCGGCCACAGCTCCGGCGACATCTGAAGCGCGGTGCCGAGCACCGCGTACTCGCGGTAGATCCGCTCGGCGGACTCGGCGTCGAGCGGCCCGTAAACCAGTTCTCGAACGGTGATCGCAGTGTCATAGAGCGTCGCGGCGACCCAGAGCTGAAGGGCAGGGTCGAACGCCGAGTAGCCGGGTGATTCCGGTGTTGGCCCGGCCGAGACCGGCCCGTGCGCCGCATTGACTCGCCTGGTCACTGCGCGCTTGTCGGCATCGGTTCCGTACACCTGGGCATAGGCGAAGGTCAACGTTGCGTGCAGCCGGTCGAGCGGGCGCGACGCGAAGTCGCTGTGGGACGCAACTCCGAGGCCGACACCGGGGTTGGCGATCTGGAGCAGGATCGCGCGACCGCCGCCCGCCACGAGCACCGCGTCCCCGCCGATGTCGTCAAGAGTCGTCACGCGCCAACCGTAGCCCACGCTCGCCGCCGATAACGGTGAGCCGGTACGCTCCAATGAGACGAAGTAGAGTGGTAACGGCATTTCTCTCGGCGTCGAGATACCTGACGCGGGACGGCCAACAACTGCGCACATCAGCAACGCATTAAGCAGAACGGAAATCCACGTGGATCTTTACGAATACCAGGCACGAGACCTGTTCGAAAAATACGACGTCCCGGTCCTGCCGGGGATCGTCGCTGAGACGCCAGAGGAGGTACGCGCTGCGGCCGAGAAGCTGGGCGGTGTCGTCGTGGTCAAGGCTCAGGTCAAGGTGGGCGGGCGAGGAAAGGCCGGCGGCGTCAAGGTCGCCAAGACCCCTGACGAGGCATTCGAAGCGGCTCAGTCCATCCTCGGTCTCGACATCAAGGGCCACGTCGTCAAGCGCGTCATGGTCGCCGCAGGTGCCCGTATCGCCCAGGAGTTCTACTTCTCGGTGCTGCTCGACCGCGCCAACCGCTCCTACCTGTCGCTCACGAGCGTCGAGGGTGGAATGGAGATTGAGATTCTCGCCGTCGAGAAGCCCGAAGCCCTCGCGCGCATCGAGGTCGACCCGCTCGACGGAATCGACGCCGCCAAGGCCCGCGAGATCGCGGTAGCCGCGAACTTCCCCGCAGAGCTCGTCGACAAGGTCGCCGACGTCTTCGTCAAGCTGTACGACGTCTACAAGGGTGAGGATGCCACGCTCGTCGAGGTCAACCCGCTCGTGCTCACCGAGGAAGGCGACATCGTCGCCCTCGACGGCAAGGTCACGCTCGACGAGAACGCCGGTTTCCGTCACCCGTCGCACGAGGCGCTCGAAGACAAGGATGCCGCTGATCCGCTCGAAGCGAAGGCCAAGGCCAGCGACCTCAACTACGTCAAGCTCGACGGTGAAGTCGGTGTCATCGGAAACGGTGCCGGGCTCGTCATGTCCACACTTGACGTCGTCGCGTACGCCGGTGAGAACCACGGCGGCGTGAAGCCGGCCAACTTCCTCGACATCGGAGGCGGAGCATCCGCCGAGGTTATGGCAGCAGGCCTCGACGTCATCCTCGGTGACCCGCAGGTCAAGAGCGTCTTCGTCAACGTCTTTGGTGGCATCACCGCGTGTGACGCTGTCGCGAAGGGTATCGTCGGCGCTCTCGCCGAACTGGGCTCCGCCGCGAACAAGCCCCTCGTCGTTCGCCTCGACGGCAACAACGTCGAGGAAGGCCGCCGCATCCTCAACGAGGCCAACCACCCGCTGGTCACCCTCGCCGCAACCATGGACGAAGGCGCCGACAAGGCCGCCGAGCTGGCTTCGAAGTAAAAGGACGAACGAAACAATGTCAATTTTCCTCAATAAGGATTCCAAGGTCATCGTCCAGGGCATCACCGGCGGCGAAGGCACCAAGCACACCGCACTGATGCTCAAGGCAGGCACCAACGTCGTCGGCGGCGTCAACGCCCGCAAGGCCGGCACCACCGTCGTTCACGGTGACGTCGAACTGCCCGTCTTCGCCACCGTCGCTGAGGCAATGGAGAAGACCGGCGCTGACGTGTCGATCGCCTTCGTGCCGCCGGCGTTCACCAAGGACGCCGTCATCGAAGCCATCGACGCTGAGATCCCGCTGCTCGTCATCATCACGGAGGGTGTCCCCGTCGGTGACTCCGCCGAGTTCTGGGCGTACGCGCAGAAGAAGGGCAACACGACCAGGATCATCGGCCCGAACTGCCCGGGCATCATCACGCCGGGAGAAGCTCTCGTCGGAATCACGCCGGCGAACATCACCGGCAAGGGACCGATCGGCCTCGTCTCGAAGTCGGGCACGCTGACCTACCAGATGATGTACGAGCTGCGCGAGATTGGCTTCTCGACCGCCATCGGCATCGGTGGAGACCCGATCATCGGCACCACCCACATCGACGCACTCGCGGCGTTTGAGGCCGACCCGGAGACCAAGGCCATCGTCATGATCGGTGAGATCGGCGGAGACGCCGAAGAGCGCGCCGCTGACTACATCAAGGCGAACGTCACGAAGCCCGTCGTCGGATACGTTGCCGGGTTCACCGCTCCCGAGGGCAAGACCATGGGCCACGCTGGCGCCATCGTCTCCGGTTCGGCCGGAACCGCTGCCGCGAAGCAGGAGGCTCTCGAAGCCGCCGGCGTCAAGGTGGGCAAGACCCCGTCAGAGGCAGCACGCCTCATGCGCGAGATCATCGCCGGACTGTAAACCGAACAGAAGCACGAACCGAAGGGCGGCAGGAAACTGCCGCCCTTCGTCGTATCTGGCGTGGGAGGACGGCCCGCCGCCCGACGACGGCTAAACTCCAAGTCGAATGAACCGCACAACACTTGCCATGCTCGCCGCGCTCGAGGCGCTCATCACCGTCGCTATCGGAATTGGGGTCACCCTCGTCCCGCTGAGCGTGCTCTGGGCCACCGACTACGGATTCTCGGTCGACTGGCTGGTCTTCTGGCGAGCGTCGGTCGACATCTGGTTGCTCGGAAACGGGGTGGATCTCACCGTCACCCTCCCGAGCGCGCTCGTCGCAGCCATCGGCATCCCCGAGGCATCGGCACCGTTCGTGGTCAGTTTCGTTCCCCTCGCGGTCGCCCTGTTCACCGTGGTCATGGGTGCCCGTACGGGTTCACGCGCCGCGGCAAGCAGGCTCTGGCCGATCGCACTGGTCTCGGCCATCGTCACCTTCGTTGTGATCACGGGGCTGCTCGCCCTCACCGCCGTGGATTCCACGGTGAACCCGTCGCTTCTGCAGAGCTTCCTCGTACCCGGTGCCATCTACGCCCTCGGCCTGATCGTCGGCGCACGACGCGTGCTGTTCCGGGCGGATGCCATGGGCAACGGACGGGTGAAAACCTGGGTCACCGGCATTGTGGACAGGTTCGACGACACGGCGCCCGCGGTGCTCTCCGCAGCCCTCCGTGGTGGATTCGCCGCGGTACTCGGTGTCCTCGCCGTGTCTGGGCTCCTGCTCGCTGTCGCCATCCTCGGTAATTTCGGACTCATCACCAGCCTGTACCAGAGCGCCCAGCTCGGCGTCTCCGGCGGGATCATGGCGACGATCGCGCAGTTGGGCTTCCTGGGAAATATCGTCATCTGGGTCGCGTCCTGGCTGATCGGTCCAGGGTTTGCTCTCGGCGCCGGAAGCTCGATCTCACCGGTGAACACGCTGGTCGGCCCGATCCCGGCATTCCCCATCTTCGGTGCCGTTCCGAACGGCGATCTCCCGCTCGGCTTCCTCGGGCTCCTCGTTCCCTTCATCATTGGCTTCGTCGCGGCGGCTCTCGTTCGCCCGCAACTCGTCCGTGAACTCCGCGGCGGCCCGCTGGCCGCGAGGCTCGCCATTGCCGCCGTCGGGATCGGAGCGGTCGCCGGCCTGGGTCTCGGCCTGCTCGCCTGGTTCTCCGGGGGAGCGATCGGCCCAGGCAGGTTCGAGACCGTCGGCCCGAACCCGTGGCTGGTCGGCGTCTTCACCTTCGCGGAGGTCACGCTCGCTGCCCTCATCGGTATGGCGTCGGGCAAGACCGACTCAGGTCAGCTCGACGTTCCCTCCGGGCGAACAGGTGCCGCCTCGCGCTGATCGACTCCGCCGGGAAGCGACGCGACTGTAGGATTGCCCCGTGCTGAATATCGTCGTGCTGATCTCGGGTACGGGATCCAACCTCCGTGCGCTGCTCGAGGCGTCAGCCGACGCTGAGTTCCCCGCTCGTGTGGTCGCCGTCGGAGCAGACCGCGAGGCCGACGGACTCGCCCACGCCGAGGAATTCGGGATCCCGACGTTCACCGTTCCGTTCAGTTCCTTCGCCAGCCGCGAGGAATGGGGCGTCGCCCTCCTCGAGCAGATCCGGGTATGGAACCCTGACCTCGTCGTGCTGAGCGGGTTCATGCGACTTCTGCCGCGGACCGTGGTCGACGCGCTCGCACCCCACCTCATCAACACACATCCCGCCTATCTCCCCGAGTTTCCGGGGGCACACGGGGTGCGCGACGCCCTCGCCGCCGGAGTCGACGAGACAGGCGCATCCATCATCGTTGTCGACAACGGCGTCGACCAGGGCCCGGTCATCGTTCAGGAACGCGTTCCCGTCCTGCCGGGCGACACCGAGCAGGAACTCCACGAAAGAATCAAACCGGTCGAACGCCGCCTGCTCGTGCAGACGGTTCTCGACATCGCCAACGGTCTCGATCTCGCTTCCCTTTAGCGCGACCGGCCTCTCAACCCCGTTCACTCGGCATTCCCAAGGAGCACACAATGGCCGGCCCAACACACGACAAGAGCCTGTACCGCGACCGTGACGTCGTGCCCATCACACGCGCCCTGATCTCGGTGAGCGACAAGACCGGCCTCATCGACCTGGCCCGCGCGCTCGCGGAGGCCGGCGTCGAGATGGTGTCGACAGGATCGACAGCCCAGGCCATCAGGGACGCCGGCTACGAGGTGACCGACGTCGCGAGTGTCACCGGGTTCCCCGAGTCGCTCGACGGACGGGTGAAGACGCTTCACCCATCGGTGCACGCCGGTCTCCTCGCCGACCTCCGCCTCGAGTCGCACGAGCAGCAGCTCGGCGACCTCGGTGTCGAACCGTTCGAACTCGTCGTCGTGAATCTCTACCCGTTCGTTGAGACCGTTGCGAGCGGCGCCGTCGGCGACGATGTCGTCGAGCAGATCGACATCGGCGGCCCCGCGATGGTGCGAGCCGCGGCAAAGAACCACCCGAACGTCGCGATCGTTGTGTCGCCCGCCAGCTACGGCGAGATCATTGAGGCCGTCGCGCAGGGCGGTACGACCCTCGCCCAGCGTCGCGAACTCGCCGCGCGCGCCTTCTCGCACACCGCGGCGTATGACACCGCGGTCGCAGGCTGGTTCACAGACACGGCCGAGGGCTTCGGTGCATCACTGACGATCCAGGCCGAGCTGGCCCACGTCCTCCGCTACGGCGAGAATTCGCACCAGGAAGCGGCGCTGTACCTGCGCGCCGGCGGTCACGGCATCGCCCAGGCGACGCAGCTCGGCGGCAAGGAGATGAGCTACAACAACTTCGTTGACGCGGATGCCGCGGTGCGCGCCGCGTACGATTTCACTGCTCCCGCCGTGGCCATCATCAAGCACGCCAACCCGTGCGGAATCGCCGTGGCGTCTCCGAAAGCACCGGATGCCATCGCGTCTGCACACGCTCGTGCTCACGCGTGCGACCCGGTCTCAGCGTTCGGCGGTGTCATTGCGGCCAACCGGATGGTGACCCTCAAGATGGCGGAGACCATCAAGGAGATCTTCACCGAGGTCATCGTCGCGCCCGGGTTCGACGACGACGCACTCGACGTGCTTCGCACCAAGAAGAACCTCCGCATTCTCGAGTTGCCAGCGGACTTCGCGCCGGAACCTCTCGAGGCGAAGCAGGTCTCTGGCGGCATCCTCGTGCAGCAGGCAGACCGGTTCCCGACCGAGGGAAGCGTGACGGACACCTGGAGCCTCGCCGCCGGCGATCCCGCCGACGATGAGACCCTCGCTGATCTCGCGTTCGCGTGGACAGCGTGCCGTTCGGTGAAGTCGAACGCGATTCTCCTCGCGAAGAATGGTGCGTCTGTCGGTGTGGGGATGGGCCAGGTCAACCGTGTCGACTCGTGCCACCTCGCGGTCACGCGCGCCGGCGACAGGGCCGCTGGTTCGGTTGCGGCATCCGACGCCTTCTTCCCGTTCGCCGACGGACTCCAGGTGCTTCTCGACGCGGGCGTTCGTGCCGTCGTGCAGCCGGGCGGTTCGGTTCGGGACGAAGAGGTCATCCAGGCCGCGAGGGCCGCTGGGATCACGATGTACTTCACGGGGGAGCGCCACTTCTTCCACTAGAAGACCGGCCCTCCAGCTGGAACGTTGGCGCTCCGAGTCAGCCACTAGGCTCAAGCCATGACTGTTTCGTGGGGCCGCAGGCTCGTTTCGTCCTTCCTCGCCGCACTGACGACGGTTCTCGTGACCCACGCTGCCAGCGTGTTCGTGTTCTTCGTTTCGCAGCAGTACCAGTCGGCTGTGCTCACGCAGGTCAGCGACTATTACTTCCTCGGCAGTCTCTTCGCCTTCCTGCTCGTCTTTGTCTTCGCCATCGTCGGCGCCCTGAGGCAGTGGTGGACGGCACTTCTGGTCGGCCTGTTCGCCGGGCTCGTCGGTGCGCTGATCGGTACAGGCATCACGACACTCGCCGGTGGGTTCGGCCTCAACGGCGAGGTGATCGAGTACCTTTTCGGCACGCTGGTCAGCATCAACGGCGTCTACGTTGTGGTTGCCACGATCATCGCCCCGACCATCGGCCGGGCCGTCTACACGAGGGCCATCGAGTGGAAGGCGGCAGCGGCCAAGGCTGGCGCGCGGGTCGCACTGGTGAGGATGCCGGCGTCGAACCTCGCCAAGGGGACCGTCACCCACATCGATCGCACGCCCGTCGACACCGAACTCGCCGACACGCAGTGGGACGCATACACGAAGGCCCTGGAGAGCAACGGCTGGACTACCCGCGAGGTCACCTTCGCCGACAAGCTCGCCGACTCAGTCTTCGTAGAGGACACCCTGGTTGTTGTCGGCCCGGTGGCGATCGTGACACGATCCGGGGTCAGCAGCCGCCGTGACGAGGCGGAGGCCGCCGAGGAGACTGCTGAGTCGCTCGGTCTTCGGATCGAACGGATCATGAGCCCAGGCACCCTCGACGGCGGTGACGTGCTGATCGTCGGCAACAGGATCTACGTCGGTCGCGGTGGACGGACCAACGCGGAAGGGGTCCGCCAGTTGCGCGAGATCGCGACGCGCGAAGGCTACAACGTCACAGCGGTCCGCGTCACGAGGGCGCTCCACCTCAAGACCGCGATGACGGCACTCCCCGACGGGACCATCATCGGTCACCCCGACCTCGTCGATAACGCTGCGTTCTTCCCCCACTTCCTTGCGGCGCCGGAGAGAGCGGGCGCCAACGTGATCGCGCTGTCCGAGGACACAGTGATGATGTCAGCGTCAGCGCCGAAGACGGCGAAGCTTGTTGAGGACCTGGGTTACACGGTTGTCAGCGTCGACATCAGCGAGTTCGAGAAGCTCGAGGGTTCGGTGACCTGCCTCTCGGTGCGGGTCGGCTAAACCCGGCAAAAAACTTCTTGCGACGCTGAGCACCACGTTCTAGGCTGAAGGGCTGTACTGCGGCAAGGAGGACGTGATGATGTACCCGATGAAGACACTGGCTCAGAGCCCAGCGGCCTCGGGGGTGCGCCTTTCGCGAGTCCGCCCCTCCCGATCGCACCTCCTGGCCCGGATTTCGTATCCCGCGTCCTGACACCGCCGAGGAGCCTTCCGTCGCGGTCGACGGTTCCGTCGCAGCTGTCCCGCCAGGGAATCTGCCGTCTCACACCTTCGTTTCTCCGGGAACATAACGCTTTCCCTCTGCCCGCCCGTCGGGCTCTTTCATGGAAGAGAAGTCTCTCGCTATGGCTCGTCACACCGACGCCAGTACAACCCAGCCAGTATCGAACCACACCTCGACACTGAGTACATTCCGCTCACTCCTGCGGATCTACCCGTACGCGAAGTCCGCGCTGCCGCGGATCTACCTCGGCATGGGCGCTGCGCTCGGCGCCGGTCTCGTTGCCCTCGGCATCCCCCTGGTGCTCGAGGCTCTCGTCGACGGCCCGCTCGCGACGAAGGGCACGTCGCAGATCTGGTGGGCGGCTGCGGGTGTGCTCGGACTGGGCATCCTCGAGGCTGTCTTCATCGCCTTGCGGCGCTGGTTCGTGCTGACCCCCGGCACCCACGTCGAGGCCGCAATGCGCAATTCGCTGTATGCCCGGCTTCAGGACCTGCCGGTCGCCTTCCACGACCGCTGGCAGTCCGGACAGTTGCTCTCCCGCGCGATCAGCGACCTCAACCTCATCCGCCGCTGGCTGTCGTTCGGGCTCGTGCTGCTCGTGGTCAACATGGTCACGATCGTGATCGGGGCCGCCGTTCTCTTCTACTGGCACTGGCTTCTCGGCACGATCTTCCTCACCCTCGCGATCCCGGTATGGATCTACGGCTTCGTATTCGAGAAGAAGTACTCGATCATCGCGAGGAGGAGCCAGGACCAGGCCGGTGACCTCGCAACGGCCGTCGAGGAGTCCGTGCACGGCATCCGAGTGCTCAAGGCGTTTGGCAGGGGAAAGTACGCGCTGCGCAACTTCGAGTCGCAGGCGGAGAGCCTGCGGGGGACGGAGATCGAGAAAGCCAAGGCCATCGCTGGCATCTGGCTGTGGCTGCTTCTCTTGCCAGACATCGCATTTGCGCTGTGCCTGTTCACCGGGATCTGGCTGGCGTCGACCGGAGAAATCACCGTCGGCCAGGTGTTCGCGTTCTTCGCGACCGCGACGGTGCTGCGGTTCCCGATCGAATCGATCGGGTTCCTGCTGTCGATGACGTTCGACACCAGGACGGCAACCGACAGGTTCTTCGAGGTGCTCGATACCGCGAATACGATCACCGACCCGGAGAACCCGAAGACCATCCTTGCGCCGGAGGGACGCCTCGTGTTTGAGGATGTCCACTTCCGGTACCCGGATTCGCCCGCCGGTGTCCCCGACCTGATCGACGGCGTCGACCTCAGTCTCGAGCCGGGGGAGACCATGGCCCTCGTCGGCCTGACCGGCTCGGGAAAGTCGACACTGACGGCGTTGCCGGCACGCCTGTACGACGTGACCGGTGGGCGGGTGACGCTGGATGGAATCGACGTGAGGGACCTCAGGCGCGAGGAACTCCGCACCCACATCGCGATGGCCTTCGAAGATGCGACGCTGTTCTCGGCATCCGTTCGCGATAACGTTCTGCTCGGACGAGCTGACCTCGATCCGACAAGCCGTGAAGCGGATGCCGTCATGAACGAGGCTCTCGACATCGCGCAGGCCGGCTTTGTGCGCGACCTGCCCGACGGTGTTGACACGAAGGTCGGTGAAGAGGGACTCAGCCTCTCCGGCGGACAGCGACAGCGGCTGGCTCTCGCCAGGGCGGTCGCGGCGAACCCCGCGGTCCTCGTCCTCGATGACCCGCTCTCAGCGCTCGACGTGGACACCGAGGCCCTCGTGGAGGCGGCCCTCCGGCGCGTGCTCGCCTCGACGACGGCGCTTGTCGTCGCGCACCGGCCGTCGACGGTCATGCTGGCCGACCGGGTGGCCCTGCTCGAGAATGGCAGGATCACCGCCGTTGGACGACACAGCGAGCTGATCAGGACCAACGAGCACTACAAGTTCGTGATCTCGAGCCTCGAGGACGAAGAGAAACGCGAGGCCGCCGAACAGATCGACCGTGCCCTCGCAGAGGAAATTCGGGAACAGGAAGAGGTGAGCAAGTGAGCACCGCAACGGTGGACGGCGTCGAGGGTGAAGAACGCGACGACTTCACGAAGAAGGAGAGCGCGCAGATCCGGCGCAGGTCGCTGAGACTGCTCGGCTCGCTGCTTGCGCCGCTCAAGCTGCGCCTTGTCCTGACGATGCTCGTTGTAACCGTCTCGGTCGCGGCCCAGGTCGCCGGCCCCGCGCTCATCGCATTCGGCATTGACAGGGGCCTGCCGGCCGTTCTCGAGTCGAACGACTGGATGCCGGCGTTCGTCATTGTCGGGCTGTACCTGTTCACCGGTGTGATCGGCGCGATCCTGATGGCCTGGTACACCGTGCTGAGTGCGCGGGTCGGGCAGGCGATCCTCATCGACCTGCGCAAACGGGTGTTCCTCCAGACCCAGAAACTCAGCCTCGAGTTCCACGAGAGCTACACGTCCGGGCGCATCATCTCCAGGCAGACCAGTGACCTCGACGCGATTCGCGAACTCCTCGATTCGGGTATCAACCAGCTTGTCTCCGGCATCCTGTACATGCTCTTCACCGGAGTGGCGCTGTTCCTGCTCGACGGCATCAGCGGACTGGTTCTGCTTGGCTCGCTCGTGCCGCTCTACTTCCTCACCCGCTGGTTCCAGAAGCGGTCGCAGGCGCTGTTCCGCCAGTCGCGCGTGGCATCCGCGAAGGTCATCGTGCAGTTCGTCGAGACCATGACCGGCATCCGTGCTGTGAAGGCGTTTCGCAAGGAGAAGCGCAACGCCGAGCACTTCGGTGAACTCGTCGAGGACTACCGGAGCGTCAACGCGAGGGTCATCCAGCTGTTCGGCGTCTTCGACCCCGGTCTCGTCTTCATCGGAAACGTCACCGTCGCGATCGTGCTGCTCGTTGGCGGGTTCCGTGTCATCGACGGCTCGCTGGCGATCGGTGCCCTGCTCGCCGTTGTGCTGTACACGCGTCGTTTCTACGACCCGATGGAGGAGATGGCGATGTTCTACAACTCCTACCAGTCAGCCGCGGCCGCGCTCGAGAAGATTTCGGGTGTGCTCGAGGAGAAGCCGACGGTTCCTGACCCGGTGCATCCCGTCGACCTGTGGACGGCGCGCGGACACGTGCACTTCGACGGTGTGCGGTTCGCGTACAAGGACGACAACGTCGTGCTGCCCGACTTCACCCTCGATCTGCCCGCTGGCCAAACGATCGCGCTCGTCGGGTCAACCGGGGCGGGAAAGTCGACGCTCGCCAAGCTGATCTCGCGGTTCTACGATCCGACAGAGGGAACCGTGACCCTGGACGGCATCGATTTGCGGATGCTGCACCCCAAGGACCTGCGCCGGGCGATCGTCATGGTCACCCAGGAGGCGTACCTGTTCTCGGGTTCCGTCGCCGACAACATCGCGATCGGGAAGCCAGAGGCCAGCCGCGACGAGATCATGGCTGCCGCCCGCGCTGTCGGCGCTGACACCTTCATCGAGTCGCTTCCGAACGGGTACGACACCGACGTCAACAAGCGCGGCGGCCGGGTGTCGGCGGGCCAGCGCCAGTTGATTTCGTTCGCCAGGGCGTTCCTCGCCGACCCTGCGGTGCTCATCCTCGACGAGGCGACGGCATCCCTCGACATCCCGAGCGAGCGGCTCGTGCAGGAGGCGCTGCAGACCCTGCTCGCCGATCGCACGGCGGTGATCATCGCGCACCGGTTGTCGACGGTGGCGATCGCCGACCGGGTGCTCGTGATGGAGCACGGCAAAATCGTGGAGGACGGCAGTCCCTCTGAGCTGATCTCGGGCACCGGCAGGTTTGCCCAGTTGCACGCGGCGTGGCGGGACTCGCTGGTTTAACAGGACATCGCACGGCTGACAGGAAGAAAGCCCGCTTTCTCGCCTGTAAACCGTGCGATGTCCTGTGAACCGGGTGACAGCATCCGCTGTTCTCAGACGAAGGCGGATGCCGCGACGCGGTAGCCGCCGTCTGCGCGCGTCTGCAGCGGGGTCCCCTCGGCCTCGTAGTGAACGAGTGCCTCTTCCTCGTGGGACTGAGGCGGCAGGCCGCCGGCCCGCACGACACGCCACCACGGGACATCGCTGCCGTACAAGGCCATGATGCGACCGACGCCGCGAGCGGATCGCGAACCGAATGTCGCGGCGACCTGCCCGTAACTCATGACGCGACCGGGCGGGATCGACTCGACGATGTCGAGGACTATCGCGACCTCGTCCCGTGCTTCCGGCTGGGCTCCCGCCATCTTTCTAGAGCTTGCGGACGCCGACCGTCTCGCCGTACTGCGTCTCGCTGACCGGCTCGAATCCGACGTGGCGGAAGAACGCCTCCGGGCCGAGCTCTCCGGGTTCGTAGATGACGTTGACGTGATCGAATCCGCGCTTCGCGGCCTCGGAGCTGAGCGCCTCAACAGCGAAAGTACCGACGCCGCGACCCTGGTCGTCAGCATCGACGTTGATTCGCCACAGGATGGAGCGGAATTCGTCTTCGCCGTCGGGGTCGAAATTGGCCTGGACGAAACCCACGACCTCGTCACCGTCGAGGATCACCCGCTGCCAGGTTGTGGCCGGGTCGAGCACGGCGGCAGCGACGGAATAGGAGACCGGAGCAACAAACTGTTCCTGTCCCGGCTTGAGAGTCAGCGTGTTGACAGCGACGATCGTAGAGGCGGACAGTTCGACGAGTCTCAGTTCAGGCATGCTGCAAGGCTAGCCGGAACCGTCCGGTCTCCGGTAGCCGGGAGCGTCACTGACGGTTAAGTTCAGGAACCGTTAACCCGGGGATTCCGCAACGCCCCGAGCGGCAGCCGAGCGCCGATCGGAGTGCCTCCGAGGCCTGTCCGACGCGTACCATCGAGTGCGGAGGTGGGAAATGTCGTCAGTGTCACCGCACTCGAGCCGATCGGAGGCCGAGGGGCAAACGCTCACCGGTCGTGAACTGCTTGTTCGGGTTTTGGCGCGGATGGACGGCGAACTGCCCTGGTTTCAGGTGCTCCCCGCCGCGAGGCGGGCGGCCATCGAAGAGATCACGAGGTCGCTCATCGAGGCGTTCGTCTCATACTGCTCGCACCCGGACCCGTCGGCTGTCCCGCGCGTGTTTGGCGAAGCGCCCGCCGAGCTTGTTCGTTCGATCAGCCTCGAGCAGACGCTGCAGCTGATCCGGGTGTCCGTCGCCGCCGTCGAAGACAGCCTCATCGGTCCCGAGGCCGCTGCGTACCGCGAAGCCAGCCTCGACTTCTCCCGTCAGCTGGCGTTCGAAGCGGCCGAGATCTACGCGGTCTCCCGCGCGTCGCCAGGGCTGTGGGACCCGCGACTCGAGCAGCTGGCCATCGATTCGGTTCTCGCCGGCCGAGGGGTCGCCGATCTGGCCGATCGCCTCGGTGCTGTCGGCTGGCGCGGGGGAGGAGCGAGCGTTGTCGTCGTCGGTGCCGTCGGCGATACCGTCGACGAAGACCGGCTGCGCCGCGCGGTCTGGGCCGCGGGCGCCGATGCGCTCGCCGGTGTGCGCAACGGGCGCTTCATCCTCGTTCTGTCGTTACCGGTGGCGGATGCGGGCGAGCACGCGGCCCAGGCCGCGTCGAACGACGTGGCCGTCGCGCTGGCTCGGGTCGAGCAGATAGCACGGGACATCGTCGCGGCGACGCTGTCGGAAACCACCGTTCTCGGGGATGTGGTCGTTTCGATGGCCGATGCGGCCACGAGTGCCCGGGCCGCGGTATTCGGTGCGCGGGTCGCTCACACCTGGCTGCAGGTGCCGACGATTGTCAGCGCCGATCAGCTCTTGCCTGAGCGCGTACTCAACGGTGATGCCGACGCCCGAACGGCGCTCCTGCAACGCGTCCTGGTTCCGCTGCAGGACGGCGCGAGCGACTGGCTCGAAACCATCGCCATCTACCTCGACAGTGGCCGCTCGATCGAGGGCTGTGCGCGAGCGCTCGACGTGCACGCCAACACGATCAGGTACCGGCTGGCCCGGGTGTCCGAGGTGCTGGGCTTCGACGTCACCGCCCCACGGAACGCGTTCACCGTGCAGTGCGCGCTGCGACTCGCGAGCTGATCGCCAACAACCTGAAATCTCTCGATATCAAGGTAGTTGCGGCTCTCAGGTAAGCTTGACGACGGTCGGTAAGGCCCCACAAGCTAGGAGCTTTCTATTGTCAAAAATTAAGGTTGAAGGCACAGTCGTCGAGCTCGATGGCGACGAGATGACCCGCATCATCTGGCAGTCCATCAAGGACACCCTGATTCACCCGTACCTCGACGTGAACCTCGAGTACTACGACCTCGGCATCCAGAAGCGTGACGAGACGGATGACCAGATCACCATCGATGCTGCTCACGCCATCCAGAAGCACGGCGTCGGCGTCAAGTGCGCGACGATCACCCCCGATGAGGCCCGCGTTGAGGAATTCGGCCTCAAGAAGATGTGGAAGAGCCCCAACGGAACAATCCGTAACATCCTCGGCGGCGTGATCTTCCGCGAGCCGATCATCATCTCCAACATCCCGCGTCTCGTACCGGGCTGGAACAAGCCGATCATCATCGGTCGTCACGCTTTCGGTGACCAGTACCGCGCCACCGACTTCCTCTTCAAGGGCAAGGGAACACTCACGGTCGAGTTCACGCCGGAGGACGGTTCCGAGCCGCAGAAGTTCGAGGTCTACCAGGCCCCGAGCGACGGCATCGCCCAGGTTCAGTACAACCTTGACGCGTCAATCCGCGACTTCGCGCGTGCGAGCCTCAACTACGGCCTCACCCGTAACTACCCGGTGTACCTCTCCACGAAGAACACGATCCTCAAGGCATACGACGGCCGGTTCAAGGACATCTTCCAGGAGATCTTCGACGCTGAGTTCAAAGAGCAGTTCGATTCCGCTGGACTGACCTACGAGCACCGCCTCATCGACGACATGGTGGCATCCGCCATGAAGTGGGAGGGCGGATACGTCTGGGCCTGCAAGAACTACGACGGAGACGTGCAGTCTGACACCGTCGCGCAGGGCTTCGGTTCGCTCGGTCTCATGACCAGTGTTCTCGCAACACCGGACGGCAAGGTTGTCGAGGCTGAGGCCGCACACGGAACTGTGACGCGCCACTACCGCATGCACCAGCAGGGCAAGCCGACGTCGACCAACCCGATCGCGTCGATCTTCGCCTGGACCCGCGGGCTCTCGCACCGCGGCAAGCTGGACGGCAACGACGCTCTCATCGAGTTCGCGTCGACCCTCGAGGACGTCGTCATCAAGACCGTCGAGTCGGGCAAGATGACGAAGGACCTCGCGCTCCTCGTCGGACCCGAGCAGCCGTACCAGACCACCGAAGAGTTCCTCGCCGAGATCACGGCGAACCTCAAGGCTCGCCTGGGCTAAAGCCAGCAACAACAAAACGCTCCCCGATCCTGTGGATCGGGGAGCGTTTTCGTTGTGCTGCGGGGGTTAGCCCTGGCAGACCGCCTGCAGGTCGCCGAAGGTGGTCTGGACCTCGGTAATGGCATCGGTGAGCGCCGTCTGGTCCGCGTTATCGGGGTCAGCGGCCGCGATTTCCATTTGTTCCGCGAAACCGCTGAGCGCCTCTGTGGCCTTCGTGCTTTCCGGCTTGACGTCGTCGTTGGTGATCTTGTCGTTCGCCTCCGAGAAGGTCTCCGAGAGCTCGGTCACGGCTTCAGCGCCGGCGACCGGGTCGTTCCCGAACGATGAAACGCTCTCGCTGAGTTCGGTCTGTGCATCCTCGAGTGTTGACTGCACGATGGAGCAGGCCTCCGCCTGCGACTGCCCACTGGCGCACCCGGTGAGGAAAAGGCCAAGAACGGCAATGATGCCGATCGTTGCCGCGCTGGTTGTTCGGTTCCTGGACACAAGTTCCCCCTGAAAGAAAGTGCTGGGTGAGAGCGATGAGTAATCGAATTGACTGTATCAGCGTGAAGATGGGGAACCCCTGCCGCTGCTGGCATCGCCGAAGAAGCGGGGCCGCGCCGCATGGCAGACTGTGAGCAGTTATTACCCCCGCACCAAAGAAGAATGTGAGTCCATGGCTGAAGTTGTGATCGTCGAAAACTCCCGTGCCGCCGGTGACCTGGTGGCTGACGCCATCCTGTCGCTGATCGCGTCGAAGCCCGATGCGGTTCTTGGCCTCGCCACAGGGTCGACGCCATTGCCGGTGTACGAGGCACTTGCGGCGCGAGTGGGAGATATCGACCTCGGCAAGGTGTCAGCCTTCGCCCTTGACGAGTACGTCGGGCTGCCGGCGTCCCACCCCGAAAGCTACACATCAGTCATCAACCGCGAGGTCGTCGAACCGCTCGGACTGGTGCCGGAGCGGATTCACGTTCCCAACGGAGCGACTGAAACCATCCGGTCGGCCGGTGCGGACTACGAGCGAGCGATCCACGAGGCTGGCGGGGTCGACCTGCAGATCCTCGGCATCGGTTCCGACGGTCACATCGGTTTCAACGAGCCAGGATCGTCGTTCGCCTCCCTCACCCGTGTGAAGACACTCACCGAGCGCACCCGTTCAGACAACGCCAGGTTCTTCGACTCACCCGACCAGGTCCCCATGCACTGCATCACACAGGGCCTCGGCACCATCCTGCGGGCACGTCACCTCGTGCTGCTCGCGTTCGGTGAAGGCAAAGCGGATGCTGTCGCCGCGGCTGTGGAGGGACCGCTGAGTTCGATGCTTCCCGGTTCGGCGATCCAGCTGCACCCGCACACGACGGTCGTCGTCGACGAAGCGGCCGCGTCGAAACTCAGGCTCGCCGACTACTACCGGTACACGTACGACAACAAGCCCGAGTGGCAGGGGATTTGAGCGACAGGGTGGTCGACCTGCTCTCGCCTGGGCAACTGGCTGCTCGCGCCCGGATGCGCCGTGAACGAGCGATCGGCGACGCCCAGTCGGACTGGTCGATGGTCATCGAGGGCTGGAGCGGTGGCCGCCAGGTCTTCGCTTTCGCGCTGCCCACCCTCGACGCTCTCGCCGGGCCGCTCCTGGTGGCGCGCTCTGCCCTCAACGTCGACACGGTTGTCCTGTTCACCGACTCCCGCGTCTTCGCGCTTGAGCCCGGCGATATCGATGGCCAGCGCACCGCTGAGCGTTACCAGCGCGGTGAGGTCTCCCTTCTCGAGCTCGCGATGGCAGGAGACCCTCGCGTCATCGACCAGCTGGTGATCCTGCCGTTCAGCGTCGAGCGCGGCGTTCTCGACCCCCAGATGATCCGCTACCTCACGCGGTACGAATCCGGCCGGGAGTCGGGTGTTATCTGGGATATCGACGGCGACGAGCCGGTGACCGCGACCATCAGCGGTCCGATTCATGGCGTGCTCACCTGGGCGATGCAGGACAACGCGGTCGGGCCAGACGGACAACTGGCTCAGCCGGGTGAAGCGCTGATGTGGGAAGAGCTCGACGCCCACCTGCTTGGGATCGTCGCTGCCGCGCTCAACACGGCGTCAGAGGGGCGCTTTGTGATCCTCGACGCCCACCCGAAAATCGCCACAGCAGCGGGGTTCGCACCGTTGTCGGCGCCCGGAGGAATCCTCATCGGTGACACAACCCCCGAGAGCGTCGCGCAGCTCGTGGCCTGGGACGTGGCGCGGTAGCCGACTCGCGCGGAGCCGGAGCCGGTGCCCGTCGGGGCGGCCGAGGGTCGAAACCATCAGTTCCGGTCGAAAACACCCGGCGCAACTGATGCGCTCGACCGGAACTGATGTTTTCGAGTGCGGGCCAAGTGTGGCGCAGCTCGTGGCAGGGGATGCGGCGGGCTAGAAGACCTTGCCCGGGTTGAGGATGCCGTTCGGGTCGAAAACCGCCTTGATGCTGCGCTGGAGCTCGAGCTGGGTCTCGCCCAGTTCATCGCCCAGCCAGCGTTTCTTGAGGATCCCGATGCCGTGTTCACCGGTCAGGGTGCCGCCGAGCTTCAACGCCGCTCCGAACAGCTCGTCGGCCGCGCGCCAGATCAGGTCGGGAACCTCAGGGCCATCGAAGATGAAGTTGGGGTGGAGGTTGCCGTCGCCGGCGTGGGCGACGGTGGGAATCCGGATGCCGTATGCCTGCTCGATCCGGACGATCTCCGCGAACATCGCCGGCAGTGCGCTCCGGGGAACAGAGACGTCTTCGATCAGGGTGGTTCCCAGGCGGGCCATCGCGGGGTGCATGGCCCGACGAACGGCCAGGAGCTGCTCGCCGGCGACGGGGTCCGTCGACAGTTCCGCCCGCCCGCCCATCGCGAGAATGATGCCGAGCGCCGCCTCCGCTTCTGCCGCTGCGGCCGGTCCGTCGGTCTGCACGACGAGGTGCGCCTCGCCGGTGGAGACGGAGGGGAGGGCAAGCAGGGTCGCGGTGGCCTCGAGCGACGCCGCGTCCATGATCTCCATCACCGCCGGCTGGATGCCGGCGGCGGTGATCCCAGCGGACGCTGCGGCGGCATCCGTCACCGTCGGGAAATAGGCGGCGATCGTCGCTACGGCACCGGCGACGAGCGGCCGGATGCGCACTGTCGCGCCGGCAATCACACCGAGCAGTCCCTCCGAACCGACGAAGAGCGCGGTCAGGTCGAGCCCGGTGACACCCTTGACACTGCGGTGACCGAGCTCGAGTACCTCGCCGCTCGCGAGCACGACGGTAAGGCCGAGCACCGCATCGCGCGTGACGCCGTACTTGGCGCAGAGCAGCCCGCCAGCGTTGGTCGCGATGTTCCCGCCGACGGTGGAGATCGCCTTTGAGGCGGGGTCCGGTGCGAACCAGAATCCATGCTCGGCGAGGATCTCGTTGAAACGACCATTGAGGATGCCCGGTTCGATCACCGCGAGCTGGTCGGCCGGATTAATCTCGAGCACGCGGTCCATGGCGAGCGTTGACAACACGATCTCACCGCCAGACGCGATGGCGCCACCGGCAAGACCGGTGCCCGCGCCGCGAGTCACGACGGGCGTTCCCGTCGCGTTGGCGATGCGCAGCGTTGTGGCGATGTCGGCCACCGACGTCGCGGTGACCACGGCGAGAGGGGCGGATGCCGACACGTGGCCGGACTTGTCGGCCTGCATGAGCGCCAGCGAAGCGGCATCCGTCACAACGGCGGTGCCAAGCTCGGCGACCAGCTGGCCGACGACGTTCATCGGCTGAACTCGCGTCGGCCGTTCACCACGCCGCTGATGACGGCGACGACGCCGAAGACGAGGGCAACGAACGGGACGCCGAGGTCCCACCACGCGAGTGCGGCAGCGCCCATGACGGCGAGTTCGATGAGTGCCTTGCCGTACGGGTCGATGTGGAAGACCGCCTTGGGCGAGCGGAAGAGCCCCCACAGCAGGATGGCGATCACCGGAGCGCCGATGCCGATGACGAAGTTCCATGGCAGCGACCAGGCCAGGAAGCCCCAGATGCCGAGAGACACTATCGCGAAGAGCTCGAGGAAGAGCCTGAGGATGTCGTTGGGTGTTACTGAGGGCTGCGAGGTATCTGACACCCCTCCAGTTTAGGTGGGGCCAGCGCGCCGGGCCGCAGGGCGGTCGTGTGGATTACTTGAAGATGATGGTGCGCGCACCGTCGAGCAGGACCCGGTCTTCAGCGAACCACTTGACCGCCTGGGTAAGGGTGCGGCTCTCTTCGTCCTGGCCGATCGCGACGAGCTCAGACGCGCTGCGCGAGTGATCGACCCGAACCACGTTCTGCTCGATGATCGGTCCCTCGTCGAGGTCACTCGTCACGAAGTGCGCCGTTGCGCCGATGAGCTTCACACCACGGGCGTGTGCCTGGCGGTACGGGTTCGCTCCCTTGAATCCGGGGAGGAAGGAGTGGTGGATGTTGATGGCCCGGCCGGCGAGGCGCTCGCAGAGTTCGGGGGAGATGATCTGCATGTACCTGGCCAGCACAACGAGCTCGATGTCGAACTCGTCGACCGCGTCGAGAATGCGCCGTTCGAACGCCGCCTTCGACGCGGCATCCGTCACCGGGATCGATTCAAACGGAACGCCGTAGAACGACGCGAGGTCGCGCAGGGTGCCGTGATTTGAGAGCACGAGCGGAATCTCGACGGGGAGCTGTCCAGCCCGCTGCCGGAACAGCAGGTCGTTGACACAGTGCGCCGCTGTCGACGCGAGTACGAGCGTGCGCAGGGGGCGTCCGACCACGTCGAGGCGCCAGGTCATGTCGTAGTTCTCGGTAACGGGGGCTATCGCTGCCTCGAAGTCCTCACGGCTGCCCGGTGACTCGACCTGCAGGCGCATGAAGAACCGTCCGGTATCCGCGCTCGAGAACTGCTGGCTCTCGGTGATGTTGCCGCGCGCGGCGACGACGGCCCCGCTGATCGCGTGGACGATGCCGGGCTGGTCGCTGCAGACGAAGGTGAGGACCCAGTGGTTCTGAGGTTCGTGGTGTGCGGAAGCTGTGATCACTGTTCAAGGTTAACCGGTGACGGATGCTCTTCCGAGCGTTGGGCGTCCGGGTCGCCTCGGGAAGCGTCGGGTAGACTCGATTCTGGTCGGCGCGTTCCGTCGGCCCTGGGCGCGCACACCAGCGCGTAGACGAACTCGGATCCTGCCGTACGGCCGATCGAGTGAACGCCATCGTTGGATATCCCCGATGACCACATCTTCCGTTTCACACCCGCGCGCCGCCGCGCCCGCCGCCGGTCCGTTCCCCTGGGTCGGCCTGATCGCGCTCGCCGCGACAGTTTTCCTCTCCGTCTCGAGCGAGATGATCCCGACCGGGCTCCTGCCCGAGATGAGCCGCTCCCTCGGCGTCACGCCGTCGCAGGTGGGCCTGCTCGTGACCTTCTTCGCATTCACCGTCGTCGTCTCGAGCGCGCCGCTCACCGCGGCGACCGTTCGCCTGCCGCGACACGCACTCATGGTCGGCATCCTCATCGTGCTCGGTCTCAGTAACCTGCTCACGGCGATTTCGCCCACCTACGAACTCGTCGTCGCGTCGCGGGTGCTCGGTGGCCTTGCGCACGGCCTGTTTTGGGCGCTCGTCCCCGCGTACGCCGCACACCTGGTGCCCAAGGACCAGATCGCGCGTGCCGTATCGATCACGCTCGGCGGCGGAACCCTCGCGTTCGTGCTCGGGGTTCCGCTCGGGACGGTTCTTGGTCAGTCGATCGGGTGGCGCTGGGCGTTTGCGGCGATTGCCATCGCCCTCGGCCTCGGTGCCCTCGCGGTGCTGCGCTGGCTGCCGAAGGTGGAACGGGAACCCATCCCTTCCCGGCTTGAGTCGGAACCGCGGCGAGACCCGACGGTTCTTCCCGTCGCGGCGATCTGTGTCACCGTCGCCATTGTCATGATCGGCCACTACGCGCTCTACACCTTTATCGCGCCGTTCGTCACCGACAGCATGGGCCTCGCGCCGGAGCACCTCAGTGCAGCTCTCTTCATCTACGGGGGAGCGGGCGCGGTCGGCCTCGTGCTCACGAGCACGGTGTTCGCACGGAGAACGTCGATGGGTCTCATCGCTGCGCTCGCAACGACAGCTGTCGCCGTCACTGTGATGGCCATGTCGACGTCGACGCTGTGGCTTTCCGGCCTCGCCCTCATCGTCTGGGGGCTCGCGTTCGGCCTGATCGCCCCGCTCCTGCAGACGAGGATGCTGCACACCGCAAGCCCGAGGATCCGGGACACCGCGAGCGCCTTCTACACCACCGCGTTCAACGCCGGGATCGGCGGGGGAGCGCTGGTCGGCGCGGTCCTCCTGGACTGGCAGGGTGTCGGATTCCTTCCGGTCGCGAACGTCACGCTGACCCTGCTCGGACTCGTGATTATTGTCCTGACCATCCACGTCACCGAGCGCCGGTCACGGTCGCGGGATGAACGACCGGTCAGGGACTCCTCCTCCGTCGGTTAAACTGAAGACCAATCGATCCAAACCCGAGAGACCTCCATGGCGCTTCTCCTGCTGGCCTTCCTCGTGGTTTCGTGCGCCACGAACATCCTCACCAGCTGGTTGTCGACGCGGGTCTTCTACGTCATCTCGGTGCTTCCGTTCGGCGCGTTCGTCTACACCCTGACGCAGACAGGAACCGTTCTCGCGGGCGGTTCCATCGTCGAGACCATCCCGTGGATCCCTCAGCTCGGTATTGCGCTGTCGTTCCGGGTCGATACTCTCGCCTGGCTGCTCGCTCTCATCGTGACCGGTGTCGGCGGGCTCGTCCTCGTCTATTGCGCCAGATATTTCTCCAGCGATGAACCGGGCCTCGGCCGGTTCGCGGCTCTCCTGCTCGCCTTCGCCGGCACGATGTACGGACTCGTGACCGCCGACGACATCATCGTGATGTTCATGTTCTGGGAGATCACGAGCGTGCTGAGCTACCTGCTCATCGGGCACTACGTCGATCGCAAGGAGAGCAGGGGTGCCGCGCTCCAGGCGCTCCTCGTCACAACGTTCGGCGGGCTCGTGATGCTCATCGGCGTTGTGATGATCAGCGTTCAGGCCGGAACGACATTCATCGCCTCGATCGTCGACCAGGGCCTCAGCTCACCGGCAACCACCGTCGCGATCCTCCTGATCCTCGTCGGCGCGCTGTCCAAGTCTGCGATCGTCCCGTTCCACTTCTGGCTCCCAGCCGCGATGGCTGCGCCAACGCCGGTGAGCGCGTATCTCCACGCCGCCGCGATGGTGAAGGCGGGTATCTACCTGGTGGCGCGCCTGGCCCCCGGGTACTCGGATACGCCTGGCTGGGTTGAGGTACTCGTGTCGCTCGGAGTGCTGGCGATGCTCGTCGGCGCCTGGCGGTCGCTGCGCCAGTACGACCTCAAGCTCGTCCTCGCCTATGGCACAGTGAGCCAGCTGGGCTTCCTCATGGTGATCGTCGGCTTCGGTGGATACGACGCGGCAATCGCCGGCGCCGCGCTGCTCGTCGCCCACGCCATCTACAAGGCAGCGCTTTTCCTCGTCGTCGGCATCATCGATCACAGGGCAGGCACCCGCGACTGGCGCAAACTCTCGGGCATCGGCAGGCAGTCGAAGATGCTCGCGGCGATCAGCCTCATCGCTGTTGCATCGATGGCCGGAATCCCGCCCCTCTTCGGTTTCGTGGCGAAGGAAGCCGTCTTCACCGCGTTCCTCGAAGCAGGGCGGGCCGGCGACGTCTGGGGCTGGGTGGCGCTTGTCGGCACAGCCGTCGGCTCCGTGCTGACCGTGGCGTACAGCATCCGCTTCTTCTGGGGCGCGTTCGCGACTCGGCCTGATCGCGCGCCGACGGCCCTGCACTCCGACGGCTGGGGCATTCTCACCGCTCCCGCGATCCTCGCGGCTGCCACGATCGCACTCGGCGTTGGTGCGTCCGCCGTCGACCCCTTCTTCCAGCCGTACGCGGACACCATGCCAGGTCACGGGGAGTACCACCTGGCGCTGTGGCACGGCTTCGAACCCGCACTCGCGGTGTCGGCGGTCGTGGTGCTGCTCGGTGTCGTCCTGTTCATCCGGCGCAAATGGGTGGCCAGGGTCCAGGATGCCGTGTCGCCCATGTTCGATAGCTCACGCGGCTACTGGCTCATCATCCAGTTCATCGACCGGCTGTCCGCTCGCACGACGATCTTCGCCCAGCGCGGCGGACTGCCCCAGTACCTCGGCACGATCCTCGTCGTCTACGTGCTGACACTCGGGGTTGCGTCCGCCATGAACCGAAGCTGGCCGGACAGCATCCGCTTGTGGGATTACCCGGAGCAGGTCCTCATCGCCGTTGCCGTCGCGACGGCTGCGGTCATGGCGGGCAAGGCGAAGCAGCGGATGAGCGCGGTGCTGCTCGTCGGAACCACAGGTTTCGGAATGGTCGCCCTCTTTGCCCTGCACGGCGCACCCGACCTCGCGCTCACACAGGCCCTCGTCGAAATGGTGACGCTCGTCGTCTTCGTTCTGGTGCTGCGGAGGCTGCCGACCAGAATCGCGCAGCGGAACAAGCCGGTGCGGAGGATTCTTCGAGCCGCGATCGGCGTCGCCGTCGGGTTCACGATGGCTGTCGTTGCGATCATCGCGCTCGGTGCGCGGCAGGCCGAGAGCATCGGCGCCGAATGGCCGAGGCTCGCTGTTGAAGGTGCGCACGGCCTCAACATCATCAACGTCGTCCTCGTCGACATTCGCGCGTGGGACACCATGGGGGAGATCTCCGTCCTCGTTGTTGTCGCAACGGGAATCGCGAGCCTCCTGTTCGTCACTGGGAGGACGGGGCCGATTCCGCGGCTCTCCGGATCCAAGCAGCAGCGCCGCGGCCGCAATCGCCGCCGCGTTGTCGTCGACCCGCTCGCACCGGGCCCCGAGGCCAGCTCGAACCGGATGAGCTGGCTGCTCGCCGGCCGGACGCTCGCCCGCGACCACAGGTCAGTCCTGCTCGAGGTCCTGGTGCGTTTGCTCTTCCACCCGGCAATCGTGGTGTCGGTGTACCTGCTCTTTGCCGGGCACAACGCACCGGGAGGAGGGTTCGCCGGCGGACTGCTCGCGGGGCTCGCGCTCGTCGCCCGTTACCTTGCCGGCGGCCGCTACGAGCTAGCCGAGGCGATCCCCGTCGACGCCGGCAAGATCCTCGGACTCGGCCTCGCCCTCGCCGTTGGCACCGCCATCGCCTCGATGTTCTTCGGCGGCGCTGCACTGCAGTCGGTCTACCTTGAGGCGGACGTGCCGATCCTCGGACACCTGTCGTTCGGCTCGTCGACCATCTTCGACTTCGGGGTGTACCTCGTCGTGGTCGGCCTCACGCTCGATATCCTTCGCAGCCTCGGGGCTGAGATCGACCGCCAGCAGGAGGACGCAGACCTGTCGGGCGAAGCGCAGGACGACTTCTCCGAGAGCGAGGCAGTGCGATGACCGCGTCACTGACACTCATCATCCTCATGGCCATTCTCTACGCGGTCGGGATTACCGTCATGCTGGAGCGCTCGCTGACCCGCGTGCTCATCGGCTTCATGCTCGTCGGTAACGCCACCAACCTCCTCATCCTGCTCGTCAGCGGACCGAGCGGCAGCGCGCCGATCGTCACGGGCACGGCATCCGACGAGTCGATGGTCGACCCGGTGCCGCAGGTTCTCATGCTCACCGCCATCGTGATCAACTTCGGGATCACGGCCTTCGTCCTCGCGCTCATCTACCGGTCGTGGTGGCTCGCGCAGCTCGGCGACCAGGGCGACGTTGTACCCGACCAGCACACCGAAGACACCCAGGCGCTGACCGAGGCAACGTTCGATGCCGTCGACCTCGACGACGCGGCAATCCAGCAATTGCTTGCGGCGAGCGACGAGCATCCGGACGACCCGGGCGACGCAGAGGGCCGGGACGATTCTTCCGGCCCGGACCGTTCGGACGACACAGGCAGGAACGAGAAGGGGAGACGCACATGACCGCGATTCTGCCGCTCATCGTCCTGATCCCGCTCTTCGCCGCCGCCCTCGCGCTGGTTCTCAGCGCTTACCGCCGTGCGCAGGTCGCGGTCAGTATTCTCGCGCTCAGCGCGGTCTCAGTGCTGGCGACCATCCTGCTCGTCCACGTCGACAGGCACGGAGCTGTCGTCGTCGATGTCGGTGCGTGGGATGCCCCGTTCGGTATCGTCCTCGTTGCCGACCGGCTCGCGGTCATCATGGTGCTGATCTCCGCGCTGATGCTCCTCGGTGTGCTCATCTTCGCCGCCGGCCAGGGTATCGCCGACGGCGACCGGGATACACCGGTCACGATCTTCCACCCCACCTACCTCGTGCTGTCGGCCGGGTTGTTCGATGCCTTCGTCGCCGGCGACCTGTTCAACATGTATGTCGGGTTCGAGATGCTGCTCTCGGCGAGCTATGTGCTCCTGACGCTCGGTGGAACAGGTGCGCGCATCCGCGCCGGCGTGACCTACATCATCATCAGTCTCACGTCGTCGATCATCTTCCTGGCCTCGATCGCTTTCATCTACGCGGCCACCGGCACGGTCACCATCGCACTCATCGCCGAGCGGGTCAGGGACCTTCCCATGGATGTGCAGCTCATCCTGTGCATCTCGCTCCTCGTCGCGTTCTGCGTCAAGGCTGCTGTGTTCCCGATGTCGTTCTGGCTCCCCGACTCGTACCCAACGGCACCGGCACCCGTGACGGCGGTGTTCGCCGGTTTGCTGACCAAGGTCGGCGTCTATGCCATCATCCGGACAGACACCGTGATGTTCACCGACGTCGATATCGACGTTCCGCTCATGATCATCGCCCTGCTCACGCTGCTCATCGGGATCCTCGGGGCCCTGGCGCAGGCCGACATCAAACGGCTGTTGTCGTTCACCCTCGTCAGCCACATCGGCTACATGATCTTCGGTATCGCCATCGGGAGTCAGGCCGCACTGGCGGCGACGATCTTCTACATCATCCACCACATCATCGTGCAGACGACCCTGTTCCTCGCGACGGGACTCGTGGAACGGATTGGCGGCACGACCTCGATCAACCGGCTCGGCGGCATCCTCAAGGCGTCCCCGTTCGTGTCAGTGCTGTTCTTTATCGGCGCGATGAACCTCGGGGGCATCCCGCCGTTCTCCGGATTCCTCGGCAAGATCGGCCTGTTCGAGGCCGGCGTCGAGCTGGGAACGCCGTTGTCCTACCTGCTGATCGCCGCGGGAGCACTCACCTCCCTGCTCACGCTGTACGCGCTTGCGCGAGTCTGGAACATGGCTTTCTGGCGGTCGGAGAGCGAGGTCGAGGGTTATTCATCCCCGTTGCTCAAGTCGCTTGCGGAGGGCCCGGAGGACCGGGGCGTCACCGTGATGTCCAAGCGCGTCCCCGCCCTGATGCTCAGTGCAACCACAGGAATGGTTGCGCTGACCGTCTGCCTCACTCTCTTCGCCGGGCCGCTCTTCGCCTTCGCCGAGCGCACGGCATCCGATTTCGAAGTCTCTTCCACCTACGTCGAGGCCGTGTTTCCGGGGGGTGTGCGATGAGTTCAGACTCGGGACACCACATCAGGGCGGTCAGCCAGTTCGCGCTGCTTGGCGGCCTCGTTGTGCTCTGGTGCCTGGTGTGGGGCCAGGTGACGGTGCTTACGGTCCTGACCGGAGTGATTCTCGCCGTGGTGATCTCGCTGATGTTCTACCTGCCGGCGATCGATCTGAGCGGCCGCGTCAACGTCTGGTACCTCCTGGTGTTCTTCGTCCGGCTCATCGTCGACATCGCGCGGGCGTCAATCGACGTGGCCTGGCTGGTCATCAACCCGAGGTACAAGCCGTCGAGCGCTGTTATCGCGATTCCGCTCGACACCCGGTCCGACCTCATCATGACCTTCACCGCCGAAGCCATCTCGCTCGTTCCCGGCTCGATTGTGGTCGACGTCGACCGTCAGGAGTCCGTGCTCTACGTCCACGTCATCAACGTCCGCACCGAGCAGGACCTTGAGGAGTTCCGCGACGAGGTTTTCGCCACGGAGAAACGACTGGTCATGGCCATCGGTTCGAACGACGACGTCTGGCGGGTGCGCCAGCCCAACCACCTGACCAGATCCGACACGGGAGGAGGCTCCTGATGCAGATTGCGATCATTATCGCCGGTGTGCTCTTCAGTATCGGGGCTGTCGCCGCGCTCTACCGGGTGATCAAGGGGCCGAGCCTGCTCGACCGCGTCATCGCCTCCGACGTCTTCGTTGCCACGGTGATGTGTGTGCTCGGAAGTGAAATGGCTTTCAACCAGCACACCGAGACGCTGCCCGTCATCCTCGTTCTCGCGGCATTCGCATTCCTCGGCTCGGTGAGCTTTGCCCGCTTCATGGCGAAACAGGATGAGACATGATCTGGGACAGCGTTCGCGAAATCATCACCATCACCCTCGTCATGGTTGCCGCGCTGATGTGCGCTGCAGCGGGTATCGGTCTCTTCCGGTTCCCCGACGTGCTGTCCCGGCTCCACGCCGCAACGAAGCCGCAGATCCTCGGCCTCATGTGCGCCTCTGCCGGTGTCGCCGTGAACGACCCGCGGATAGCGACCTTCGCGCTCCTCACGGCCATCATCATCTTCCAGGGGCTGACAGCTCCGATCACCGCGCACATGGTCGCGCGAGCCGCCTACCGGTCGAATCACCTGCGTCGTGACCTGTTGATCCGGGATGAGCTCGCCGACCGGGTCGAGCGGATCGAGCGGGAGAGGGCGGCAGCAGCAACGGGTCCCGACGCCGATACCGGGGCCGCCTACGAACAACGAACCGCGGGCGAACCCGACAAATAGCCGGGACGGACAGCTCAACGCGACGTACTGACGGCATCCGTCTGTCGGGTGGTTTCAGGGTTGTGGCGCTGCACGACTGACGAGGTCGAGGATCGCGTTGGCGACGCCGGCAGGGTCGACGAGCATGTGGAGGTGGCGGCCGTCCAGTTCGATGACAGGCCACCCGCGTGATCGGGCCCGGGAAGCCTCATCGGCGTAGGTCGAGCCGAAGGCGAGGTAACCGGCTGGCGTCGTGTCCCAGCCCGCGTCGATCCTGAGCGCGCCGCGGAGGAAATCGAGGGGAAGCTGGGGTTGCTGCGCTTCGATGTGGAACCTCGTCGCCGGGTCAGGGAAGAGTCTGGCGATGTCTTCCTCGTCGAACCAGTCAGTCCAGACGGGGAGCAGGCCATCCTCGTCGGCGAGGGGTTCGACCCGGTCGAGCACAGCGGCTACCGCGAGCTTTTGGATACCCGACGAGACAGGAACGACCGCGTCGACGAACACCACGCAGGCCACCGTGCGGATGTCGATCAGCGTCGGGACAAAGTTGCCCGCATTGGAATGCGGCACGAGGATGACCGTGCGGTCGGCGGGAACCGCGGTCGCGTAGCCCAGGGCCGCATCGATCGGGGTTACGGGGTCCGGCTCGTCGGCGGGCGGAGCGATGACCACCTCGTGTCCCCGACGGCGTAATTCGCGCTGGACCGGTTCCCAGGCGGCAGGGCCGAGGAGGGCGCTCGCCAGCAGCACGATGACGGGCGCGTCCGGAATGTCCTCTGTCGGGAGAACCGGTTCAGGAGCCTGCATATTCACCTCCGTTCCCGGTACGCTACCGGGTGCCAGCTGCGGACGAGTGCGCACTGCCGAGCCGGGGCCGGGTTGGCGCGTCAGGTCGCCGCGCGATCGGCTGCGGCCACCGCGGTTTGCTCGAGCCGGTTGACGTAGCTCGCCCACCAGCTCTCGTCTTCCGCTGGCAGGTTCGACGTGCCGGCCCTGAGCCCGACGGAACCGTCGATGAGTTCACGGACGATATCCGCGTGGCCCGCGTGCCGGTTGGTTTCCTCGACGAGGTGCACGAGGATCCGGTGCAGGGTGGTCTCGCTCTTCTCCCGCGGCCACCAGGGCACCCGCCCGACGGCGCTCAGATCGAGGGCGGCGACAGTGGCATCCGAGTGTTTCCACACGCGTCGGTACAACGCGATGATCGACTCTCGCGATTCGTCTTCCGTTGCCCACATGTCGGCGTTCGGCTCGGCATCGTCGTCCATCCACGGCAGCGGTTCGGGGAACGGCCGGCCAAAGGTCTCGCCGAGGTATCCAGCCTCGACGCCGGCAATGTGCTTGATCAGGCCGAGCAGGTTCGTGCCCGTCGGAACGAGCGGGCGGCGAACGTCGTACTCCGACACCCCGTCGAGCTTCCACAGGAGCGCCTCTCTGGCGCGCTGCAGGTAGATGGCGAGGTCGTCCCTGGGGTCGGTGAGCGGCATGACGACAGCCTTGCACAGAGGGCATCGTTACCGCACGGGTGAATGGTCCGGCAGGCGAGCGCATCACGTGCGGTCGAGCGCATCAGTTGCGCGGGGTGTTTTCGACCGGAACTGATGGTCTCGGCGCTAAGTGACCCGGTCGCCCGCTGCCCACACGCCGACGACGGTGAGGTCGTCGTCGAGAAGCACGGCATCGGCAGCGAAACCGGGCGCGAGCTGCCCGAGGTCGCCAGCGCGCCCGATCGCGCGGGCAGGCGTCGTCGTGAGCGCCGTGACGGCATCCGTGAGTTCGATGCCGACGTCGAACACCGCACGCCGAAGCGCCTCGTCGAGCAGGAGCGTCGATCCGGCGATCGAGTCGCCGTCGGTGAGCCGGGCGACACCGTCCGTCACCGTGACCGACAGCGAACCAAGCTGGTAGACGCCGTCGTCCGAACCGGCTGCAGCCATGGCATCCGTGATCAGGGCGATTCGGCCCGGTGCGGAAGCGAATGCCATCCGAACGACCTCGGGGTGAACGTGGACACCGTCGTTGATGATCTCGAGGGTCACCGATGGTGAGGAGGTCGCGGCTGCGACCGGTCCCGGTTCGCGGTGGTGGATGCCGTTCATCGCGTTGAACGCGTGGGTGAGGATGCTTGCCCCCGCCTCGAACGCCTCGAGGGCGCCGTCGAAGTCGACGCTGGTGTGCCCGACCGCCACTGTGACGCCCGCGTCGGCAAACTGACGGATGGCGTCGAGGCCTCCCGGCAGTTCGGGGGCGAGAGTGACCTGCCTGAGCGTGCAGCGAGCCGCTGTGACGAGGCGGTCGATGCTCTCGGGGTCAGGAGCGCGCAGCAGCTCAGGGTTGTGGGCACCCTGCCTGCCAATGTCGAGGAAGGGTCCCTCGAGGTGAGAACCGAGGATCGTCGGGTCCGCCTCGGCGAGGTCGGCGATGGTGCCGACCCGATCGACGAGGTCGTCGACGGTTGCGGTGACGAGCGAGAGCACGGACCGGGTCGTGCCGTGGCTGCGGTGTACCTCGAGGGCCGAGCGGATGCTGTCGGCACCGTCATCGAATGATCGCGCGTTGCCCCCGTGCCCGTGGATGTCGATGAAGCCGGGAGTGAGGGTGAGGCCTTCCCCGTTCACGGTCTCTGCCGCGCCAAGCTGTGTCCACTCCGGCCCGGTGCCGACCGCAGCGATGACGTCGCCGGACAGGGCCACGAACGCATCGGGCGTGACGTGCCCGCCCGTGACGAGCGTGACCGAGTGAATGACGAGGTCGATGGGCGCTGGAGCGAGTTCAGTCACGATGCAACGATAACGTCGATGCCGTCGGCGGCGAACGCGCTTTTCTGCTCGGCGGTGATCCCGTCGTCGGTGATGAAACTGCCGAAGAGTTCGGCCCCGCCGACCGTCGCGAACGACCGAACACCGATCTTGGTGGAGTCCGCAACCATGAACGCGCGGGCGGCCCTCGACGCCATCAGCCGGTTGACGTGCGCTTCCGACTCGTCGTTGACCGAAGCGCCGTGCTCAGGCACGACGCCGTTGACCCCGATGAAGGCCAGGTCGAGCGCCACCCCCTCGAGAACCATGTCGCTGTACGGTCCGACGAGTTCGTACGATCGCGGGTGCACCACTCCGCCGGTGACGACCACCTTGAACTGCGGGCGCATGGCGAGCTGGGCGGCGATGTTCACGGCGTTGGTCACGATCGTGAGGCTCGGCTCCGGGGACGGTTCCGAGAGGTCGGATCGCGTCGACAGTACCGTCGCGATCGCGGTCGCCGTTGTGCCCCCGCACAAGCCGACGACACTGCCGCGGTGAACCAGGGCGCTCGCCGCCTGCGCGATCAGTTGCTTCGCTTCGGCGTTCGATTCGTGCCGGTACCTGATCGGCAGGTCGTATGCGACTGAATTACCGACGGCGCCGCCCCTGGTGCGGGTCAGCAACTGCTGCCTCGCGAGAGTGTCGAGGTCACGGCGAGCGGTCGCAGGGGAGACTCCGAGTGACGCGGTCAGGTCGTCGACCTCGACCTGCCCGTTTTCAGCGAGCAGGTCGAGTACGGCGCGCAGTCGCTCATCGCGATTCATCGAGTGCTTCCGTCGTTGTCATCCCGCGCGCGAAGAGTGTCAGGAGTCGTTGTGCCTCCCGGCTCAGGCTTTCCCGAGCGGGGGTGAGGTACTTGCGCGGATCGACGATCGCGTCGTCATTGTCGAGTACCGCGCGCGCGGCGCGGGTGTAGAAGCCGTTGAGGTGGGTCGACACGTTGATCTTGGTCATCCCGGAGCCGATGGCCGCAACGATGTTGGCGTCGGCGACACCCGAGGAGCCGTGCAGCACGAGGGGCACGGTCAGCGCCGACCGCAGCGCTGCGATCAGGTCGAGATCGACGGATGCCACGCGGTTTGTCATCGCGTGTGAGGAGCCGACGGCGACGGCGAGCGCGTCGACCCCGGTGTCGGAGACAAAGGCGACGGCTTCGACGGGATCGGTGCGGACGCCGGGAGCGTGGGCGCCGTCCTTGCCGCCGACCTTGCCCAGCTCCGCCTCGACATACACGCCGGCGTCGTGGGCGGCCTCGACCACCCTCCGGGTCGCCGCGACATTGTCGGCGTACTCGAGCTTCGCCCCGTCGTACATCACCGAACTGAAACCGAGGTCGATGGCCTCCCGTGCGAGCGACTCATCCTCCGCGTGGTCGAGGTGGACGGAGACCGGCGTTGACGCGCCCTCGGCGAGGGCGAGCGTCGCGCGCGCGATCGGACCGAGCGAGCCGTGGTAGCGGGCGCAGTTCTCAGAGATCTGCAGGATGACGCCGAGACCCGCGCGCTCGCTCGCCGAAACGAGACCCTCGGCCGTCTCGAGCGACACCACGTTGAAAGCGCCGATTCCCGTCCCGTTCCTGTACGCGTGGTCGATCAGGGTTCTCGTCGTCTCGAGCGTCATGACTTTCTCTCGTCCGTGGTTGTCGTGGGGTGGCCCTGGTAACGGGAGGTGGTGATCTCGCGTTCGAGGTCGGTGATTCGTCCCGGGTCGACGTCGCCGGCGATGGGTTCGAGTACGGCCGCGGCCGACCAGGCTGTCGCCCTGGTGAGGATCGCCCGTGTGTCGAGGTGTGCGCGGGTGTCCCGCGCCAGGAGTGCTGCCACTCCGGCGACGCCGGCGTCGCCGGCACCCGTCGGGTTGCCGGCGAGGACGCGGCCGAGCCGAGCCGCGAGCACGGGTTCCGCCGGGTCGGCGGGAACAGCGATCATGCCCGCTTCGCCGAGCGACACGAGCACGAGGCCGGCGCCCATCGACTGGAGCGCGCGAGCGCCGGCGACCGGATCTGATTCGCCCGTGGTGTCGAGGAGTTCACTCGCGTTGGGTTTGAGAACCGTCGCACCGGCAACAGCAGCGTTTCGCAGTTGCATGCCCGTGGCATCCGCTATGACGGGAATGCCCGCAGCGCGACCGGCGGCGACGAGATCACCGTAGAGGGTGTCAGGGCATCCGGGCGGGACGCTTCCGGAGATGACGAGGCAGGTCGCGTCGGCCAGTCGACCGGTGACGGCAGCGAGAAGCTCGGCCCAGGCCCCTGCGTCGATGGCCACGCCCGTCTCGTTGATGATCGTCGTCCTGTCCGGTTCGACGATGGCGGTCGACTGCCTCACGCTGCCGGGAACCTCGACGAGGCTCGATGGAATGCGTCCGAGATCCGAGCCGAACCAGTCCAGGTCGTTTCGCCCGACCGGCGCAACGACGAGCGCGTCTTCACCCATCTTCGTCAAAACCCTCGCGACGTTGAGCCCCTTGCCTCCTGCCCGGCGGATGCCCGGTGCGACCCGGTGGGTGTGCCCAAGGTCCAGGCGGTCGAGGGTGAGGGTGATGTCCACGGCCGGGTTCGGCGTGACCGTGACGATCACGGGGCACCGGCCGATGGGTCGAGGATGCCGCGGGCGCCGAGGGCGGCACCGACAAGTCCCGCATTTTCGCCGACCGTCGCCGGGAGGAGGACCGGCCGCCTGTGGAAGGTGAGGAAGGAGTTCATCCGCTCGGCGACCGGTTCGAACAGGGCGTCGCCCGCCTGGGCGAGTCCGCCGCCGAGCACGATGGCCTCCGGGGCGAGCAATGCGACGCTCTGGGCGAGCGCCAGGCCGATGGCATCCGTCGCATCCGACCACACCCGCTGCGCGAGCGGGTCACCGGACCGGGCCCGCTCGAGCACCTCACGGGCGCCGAGAGGGCCGTCGACGTGGTCGCCGGCTGGCAGGCCAGCGCGGTACAGCCGGCTGATCGCGCCCGCCGACCCGATCGCCTCGAGGCAGCCGCGACCGCCGCAGGCGCACAGGGTCCCGCCGGGGCTGACCACCGAGTGCCCGATTTCGCCGGCGTACCCGTGAGCTGAGTACGGTTTCCCGTCGATGAAGACCGCGCCGGCGATGCCGGTCCCGATCACGACGACGAGCACGTTCGAGTACTGGCCAGCGCTCCCGAGCTGGTACTCAGCGGCCCCCGCTGCCCTGACGTCGTGGGTGAAGTACACGGGAACGCCGAGTCGTTCGGCGGCGAGCGCGCGGAACGGCACATCCCGCCAGCCGATGTTCTCGGAGAACACGCCGATGCCGAGTTCGTCGTCGACGAGGCCGGGCACGATGAGTCCAGCCGCGCGGATGTCGGTGTCGGGGTGCGCGGCACGGAACCGGAGGGCCAGGGTTTCGACCTGCGCCAGCACGGCATCCCCTGTGCCGTCGACGGAGTGCGGTGTCGGTACCCGGACCGTGTCGATCAGGCGGCCATCAGTGCCAACCAGTGTTGCCTTGGTATCGGTCCCGCCCACATCGAACGCGAGGACAGCGGGGCCGGTGCCCAGCTGGCCGGGTGGGGCGGTTTCGATCATGCGCCGAGAATGACGGATCGGGTGAGGTTCCGCGGGAGGTCGGGGTTGAGTCCCGCGCGGAGTGAGCGCTCGAGGGCGACACGGTGGGCGCGGACCAGGTCGGCGACGGGATCGAGCGCCGAGTGCTCGAAGTGCGCGCCGGTCACAGCGACGTCGGCGTCGAGGCCAGCTGGCATCTCGCCGAACAGCCAGACAGCGCGTCCGGGGGCGGCGATGGCGAGCGGTCCGTGGCGGTATTCCATCGCCGGGTATGACTCGGTCCAGGCCTGCGATGACTCGCGCATCTTGAGTGCGGCCTCGTGGGCGAGGCCAACCGTCCAGCCACGACCGAGGTACGTGACCTGCTCTGCTCCGATGAGCTGTTCCGGCAGTTCTTCGGTGAGGGCGGTTTCTGCGTCGGCAATGGACTGTGAGACATCGGCCCCGGTCGATGCGCGGAGGAAGGTCAGCGCCGTTGTCGCGAAGCGGGTCTGGACGACGCTCTTCTCGTCGGCGAACGGCAGGGCGATGATGTCATCGGCCGCGTCGACGAGGGGGCTCGAGGTGTCACCGACGATGCCGATGGTGCGGACCTTGCCGCGGATGCCGCCGAGCAGTTCGAGGACTTCCGACGTGGTTCCCGAGCGAGTGATTGCGACGACGGCGTCATAGTCACGGTCGACGAACGCTTCGGACGCGGCGAAGGCGTCGGTCACTCCGAGGCCGGCGTTCTCGCGCAGGGCGGCGTAGGACTGAGCCATGAACCAGGAGGTGCCGCAACCGACGACCGCGACCTTCGCACCCGCCTGGGGAAGAAGCTTCGGCTCAGCGACCAGGTCGACGGCCTGTGCCCATACCGCTGGCTGGCTTTGGAGTTCTTCGGCCATGTGCGCGCCGGCGGTCTGAGTGTTCACGATTCGTCCGTTTCCGTGTATCGATGATTGGTAGTGATTGATTTATCGCTTTACAATCATTATCAATCGCCGCGACCGCGGATGCAACCTAAGTGGCCAGCCCCGGCTCGGTGTCCGTGGCGCTCACGCGAGCCCCAGCTCTGATGCCCAGTGCCTCAAACCGTGGCTGAAGTGCCTCGAGCCGAGCGGCGAAGTCAGCCCAGACCCGCCGGTCTGACTCATCCGGTCGCACCGACCAGGCGATCTCGGCGAGCGCGACGAGCCGGGGGAACGCGAGGTAGTCGATGTCGGCCCTCGATCGAACGGTCTCGGTCCAGAGTGGCGCTTCGATGCCGAGGATGTTCCCGGCGACGTCGGGAAGGATCGCGGTCGGCTCCCACTCGTACGATTCACGCACTGTCGTGAACCCGTCCGCCCAGGACAGCCCGATCGGGCTCGACTCGTCGTAGGAGATATCGAGGTAGGCGACATCCGCGGGGGAGAGGATCAGCGAACCGCCCTGGCGCACGAACGAGAGTGCCCGATCGGCCGCGTCGTTCTGCGGCGTGAGGAAGCTCCAGTACTGCCCGACGGTCCCTGGGGCGAGGTCGGTGCTGATTCCGGCCTCGTGCCATGCGATCGGGACCTTGCCGTGCGATGCGACCAGCCGGCTCGCGCGGGCGACGAACTCCCGGTACTCGTCGGTCGGTGTGGCGTGGGACTCATCGCCGCCGAAGTGGAGCCACGGGCCAGGGGACTGCTCTGCGACCTCACGGAAGACGTCGTCGAGGAACGCCCAGGTGGCGTCGCTCGTCGTGTCGAGGGTCGAGAAGCCCACCTCTGTGCCGAGGTATGCCGGCGCCGCTGTGCCGCCCGGGTTGAGTTCGGGCAGTGCTGACAGTGCCGCGTTGGTGTGGCCGGGGACGTCGATCTCGGGCACGATCGTCACGAAGCGGGCGCTCGCATACTCGACGATGCGAGTGAAGTCGGTCTTGGTGTAGAAACCGCCGGGGTCGCCGTCCACAGCGGTGGAACCGCCGATCTCGGTGAGTTCCGGCCGAGAGTCGATGCTGATGCGCCAGCCCTGGTCATCGGTGAGGTGGAGGTGCAACACATTGATCTTGAACAGGGTGATCATGTCGATGAACCGGCACACCTCGTCTACGCCGAAGAAGTGCCTGGCCACATCGAGCATGGCGCCCCGGTAGGAATAGCGCGGCCGGTCCGTGATGGTGGTCGCGGGGGCCTCCCACGCGACGGACTGCACCGTGCGGTCTTCGACGTCGCTCGGGAAGAGCTGACGCAGCGACTGGACGCCATAGAACAGCCCGGCCGCGGTGGCGGCGGTCAGCTGCACACCGAGTGCAGACGTCTCGAGTGCGTAGCCCTCCTCGCCAAGGTTCCTGGTGTCGGCGACGTCGAGGTGCAGTGCAATGTCATGTGCTGGCGCCGGCTCACCGCCGTCCGGGCCTGCCTCGAACGGTTCGATGATCGGAACGAGAAACCCCGTCGATCGTCGCAGCAGCCCGGCGAGGTACGAGGCGACGGATGCCGCGGCGGTCGTCGCGAGGATCCGGGACGCGGTCGTCAGAACGAAGGGTGCAGCCCCGGGTGGTGTGACCTGCGTAACAGGCTGGGGAACGATGCTGCCGGGGAGGTGTCTCATCTGTGATCCGTTTCTTGAACTGCGGTGTCCGAGCTGCCGATTCGGGCGTCTGTCCACTGTAGCCAGCGCTCGGGGAGTGTGGTGATGGCATCCTGATACCATTGCCGTGTCGCAACTGGCGTAAAGGTGCTGACCTGACCGACTGACTCTTAATCAGCGGGAATGGCTCAGCATCCGGATGGTTACCATCGGGGAGCGACTGACACGGATTCGGCCGAACGCCTGGGTCGATACGGATTACCTCTCTTGTCCGCCGCTGTCTTAAGGAGCCAGTTTTGTCTTCAACGTTCAACGCACCTCTCTCCGAGGTCGATCCCGAAATCGCCGCCGTTCTCGACAACGAGCTCGGCCGCCAGCGCAACTACCTCGAGATGATCGCGAGCGAGAACTTCGTTCCCGTCTCGATCCTGCAGTCGCAGGGCAGCGTCCTCACCAACAAGTACGCCGAGGGATACCCGGGCCGCCGCTACTACGGCGGCTGCGAATACGTCGACGTCGCCGAGTCGCTCGCCATCGAGCGCGCGAAGAGCCTCTTCGGTGCCGAGTTCGCCAACGTCCAGCCGCACTCGGGTGCGAGCGCCAACGCGGCAGTGCTCTCGGCGATCGCGACCCCCGGCGACACCATTCTTGGCCTTGAGCTCGCTCACGGTGGACACCTCACCCACGGCATGAAGCTCAACTTCTCCGGCAAGCTCTACAACGCGGTGTCGTACGGTGTCGACCCGGAGACCTTCCTCGTCGACATGAACGTCGTTCGCGAGAAGGCACTCGAGCACAAGCCCCAGGTCATCATCGCCGGCTGGTCGGCGTACCCGCGTCAGCTGGACTTCGCCGCCTTCCGCGCCATCGCTGACGAGGTCGGCGCGAAGCTCTGGGTCGACATGGCCCACTTCGCGGGACTTGTCGCCGCAGGTCTCCACCCGTCGCCGGTTCCGTTCGCTGATGTCGTGTCGTCGACCGTGCACAAGACACTCGCTGGTCCCCGCTCGGGCTTCATCCTCAGCCGTGACATGGAGCTCGCCAAGAAGCTCAACTCGAACGTCTTCCCTGGCCAGCAGGGTGGACCGCTCATGCACGTCATCGCCGCCAAAGCGACGGCCTTCCTCCTCGCATCGCAGCCCGAGTTCAAGGACCGCCAGCAGCGCACCCTCAGTGGTGCACGGATTCTCGCCGAGCGCCTCACGGCTGATGACTCGCGGGCCTCGGGCCTCGACGTCCTCACCGGCGGCACCGATGTGCACCTCGTGCTCGCCGACCTCCGCAACTCGGAGATCAACGGCCAGCAGGCGGAAGACGCCCTCCACGAGGTCGGCATCACCGTCAACCGCAACTCTGTTCCGTTCGACCCGCGCCCGCCGATGGTCACATCGGGACTTCGCATCGGAACGCCCGCGCTGGCCACGCGTGGCTTCGGTGATGCCGAGTTCACCGAGGTTGCCGACGTCATCGCGACGGCGCTTCAGCCCGGCGCCGACATCGAGTCGCTCCGCGCTCGCGTTGCGACTCTGACCGAGGCTTTCCCGCTCTACCCCGGCCTGGTTCAGTAGTCGATGACGGCGCAGATCCTCGACGGTAAGGCCGTCGCATCAGTCATCAAGTCCGAGCTGAAGGAGCGCGTCACAGCGCTTCGGGAACGCGGTATTGTGCCCGGCCTCGGCACCGTCCTCGTCGGTTCCGACCCGGGGTCTGAGTGGTACGTCGCAGGCAAGCACCGCGACTGCGCCGAGGTCGGCATCGAGTCGATCCGACGCGACCTGCCCGAGTCGATCAGCCAGGAAGAGCTCGAGGCTGTGCTCGACGAGCTCAATGCCGACCCGAGCTGCACCGGCTACATCGTGCAGTTGCCGTTGCCCGCCCACCTCGACACCGACGCGATCCTCGAACGGGTCGACCCGGAGAAGGATGCGGACGGGCTGCACCCGACCAACCTCGGGCGGCTCGTCCTCAACGTCAACCGGCCGATACTGACACCGCTGCCGTGCACGCCGCGTGGGGCGATTGAGCTCATGCAGCGGCACGGCATCGAGCTGGCAGGCAAGCACGTCGTGGTCGTCGGCCGCGGTGTCACCGTTGGCCGTGCCATCGGGCCGCTGCTCACCCGTCGGGAGTACAACGCGACGGTCACCCTCACCCACACCGGCACCGTCGGTCTCGACGACCTGCTGCGTACGGCGGACATCATCGTCGCCGCCGCTGGGGTCCCCGGGATCGTGAAGGCCTCGGCCGTCAAGCCGGGCGCCATCGTCCTCGACGTCGGCGTGAGTCGTGAGGTCGACCCGGAGACCGGCAAGAGCCGTGTCGTCGGCGACGTCGACCCGGCCGCAGCTGAGGTCGCGTCCTGGATCTCACCGAATCCCGGTGGCATCGGCCCGATGACGCGCGTGCAGTTGCTCACCAACGTTGTCGACACCGCTGAGCGCCTCAACCCGTAGCCACCAAAGCGCGCCTCGATGTTCGCGGCAGACCCGCGAGCGCTACAGTTCCATGCCCGCGCTGCAGATGTTTCTGCAGCGCGGGCATGCAACTACCGCGCTCGGCGCGCTAACGACGGTGAAGAGTTCCGGTGCAGGACGCGTCACGGGCGCGCGCTGATCGGGCGCGCGATGATGAGGGAGGCGGGAATATGCCCGACGCCGAGAAGTACGGCGGAGCCGGCCAGCCAGATGTTATTCAGCCAGCCCGCGGCTGACAGGAACACGATAACCGGCAGGATCGCCATCGGCACCGGTACCCCTAGCCATGGCCGATACAGCGTCGTCCCGTCACGCCCCGTCAACAGATATCGGGCCCACAGTGCGTAGTACCCGACGAGCGCGGCCAGGGTTGGCAGCGACCACCAGCCGGCGATGAGTCCGGGTGCCGTGATTGCAGGAACGACCAGACACAGCGCTTGACCCGCGCGTTCGACCCAGTGCAGCAGCAGGGGCACTCGGATATTTGGCAGGGGAACTCGTGGCGGGAACCACAGCACGATGAGGTTGGGTGAGAGCACCATCAGGCCGATAATCAGACCGAGCGGCGAGAAGACCATGACTCACGCTACCGTCCCGCCGGACCGGCAGAGAGTGAACGTCAAGCTCACACGGGTCCTCGCGACCGCCGTCGACGCGACCGGGGCTTAACCGCCGACCCTGGACAGCACGACGGGCCAGGCGCGTGCTGCGCCTGGCCCGTCCGTTCGGTTCCTACTCGACCCGGCTCGCGCCATCCGCCGCGGTGACGGTGAAGAGTTCCGGTTCTGTGAAGGCGGCGTCCGCGAACGCGCGCGTCACGGCATCCGACACCGACGCAAGGTCAGCGCTCTGAACGAGCGCGATGGCCGCGCCGCCGAAGCCGCCGCCGGTCATGCGAGCGCCGATCGCGCCCGCCGCGAGGGCTGTCTCGACGGCGAGGTCGAGTTCGGGCACCGAGATCTCGAAGTCGTCGCGCATCGAGGCGTGGGATGCCACGAGCAGGTCACCGATCGCGGTCGGCCCCTCGAGGCGCAGCGTGCGCACCGTATCGAGCACGCGACGGTTCTCGGTGAGGATGTGGCGCACCCGGCGGAGCGTCTCGTCATCGAGCACCTCGGTCGCCCGTGGCAGGTCGTCGACGTCGAGGTCGCGCAGCGAGGAGACGCCCATCTCGGCGGCCCCGCGTTCGCACGAAGCGCGGCGAGCGGCGTAACCGCCGGTCGCGTGCGCGTGCGACACCCGGGTGTTCATGACGAGCAGCACGAGGTCGGCGGTTTCGAAACCGAGGTCGATCACCTCGGCATCGAGGCTGCGGCAGTCGAGGAACACCGCGGCGTCCTCCTTGCCGAGCAGGGAGGCTGACTGGTCCATGATGCCGGTCGGTGCCCCGACGGCCTTGTTCTCGGCGAGCTGGCCGACCTTCGCGAGGGTCTCGCGGGGAAGCTCGAGCTGCCAGGTGTCGTTGAGGGCAACGGCGATGGCGCACTCGATCGCCGCTGACGACGAGAGGCCGGCACCGATCGGCACGTCCGAGTCGATGAACGCGTCGAAACCGGTGACCCCGGCGAGGTTGGCACCGAATTCGCCGAGCGCCCAGACGACGCCGAGCGGGTACGCCGACCAGTCTGAGAGGGCATCGGGGGTGATCGCGTCGAGCTCGACGGTCACGACCTCGTCGCTGAACGCCGACGTGACCCGCACTGTGCGGTCAGCGCGCGGGGCGAGGGCGACGACCGTCGACCGGTCGATCGCGAACGGGAAGACGAAGCCGTCGTTGTAGTCGGTGTGCTCACCGATGAGGTTCACCCGGCCGGGAGCCTGCCAGATGCCGGCGGGAGCCGCGCCATCGAAGCGCGAGGCGAACCCGGCCCTCGCGCGTTCGGCCAGTTCGGTGATGTTCGTCATACGGGGGTCTCCTTGTCGGCGAGAGCGATCGCCTCACGCACTCGTTGTGCTGTCTGCTCGGGCGGGATATCGCCGATCCAGGCTCCCATGGCAGCTTCTGACCCGGCGAGGTACTTGAGTTTGTCGGCGGCACGACGCGGCGACGTCAGCTGCAGCATCAGGCGGATGTCGTCGCGGCCGACGTTCACCGGCGCCTGGTGCCACGCGGCGATGTACGGCGTCTGGGTCTCGTAGAGGGCGTCGATGCCGCGCAGGAGCCGCAGGTAGAGCACGGCGAGCTCATCGCGCTCCTCATCGGTGGTGCCCGCGAAGTCGGCGACGTGGCGGTGCGGCAGCATGTGCACCTCGATCGGCCACCGTGCGGCGAACGGAACGAACGCCGTCCAGTGCTCGCCCTGGAGGACAACGCGCTCACCGGCCTGCTCACTCGCGAGGATGTCGGCGAACAGCGTCGGGCCGTATTTCTCGACGGATGCCATCAGCCGCTGGGTGCGCGGGGTCACGTAGGGGTACGAATAGATCTGGCCGTGCGGGTGACGGAGCGTCACGCCGATCTCGATTCCCCGGTTCTCGAACGGGAACACCTGCTCGATGCCGGGCAGGGCGCTGAGCGCCGCGGTACGCGATGCCCACGCCTCGATCACGGTGCGGGCGCGTGACCGGCTGAGCGAACCGAACGATCCCTCGTGCTCCGGGCTGAAGCAGACAACCTCGCACCGGCCCACTGACGTGCGGATGCGGCCGATGCCGATCTCGGTGAGGTCATCGAGCCCACGCGGGGCGTTCTCGTCCTCGACCAGCGGGCCGAACGACGGCGAGCGGTTCTCGAACACGGCAACATCGTAGTTGCTCGGAACCTCGGACGGGTTCGTCTCCGTCTGCGGTGCAAGCGGGTCGAGGTGCGCCGGCGGCAGGAAAACCCTGCTCTGGCGTGCTGACGCGATCGACACCCATTCGCCGGTCAGCGGATCCTGCCGCATGCTCGCGGTGGCAGGTCGATCAGGCAGGTCGCGCGAATCGGGGGAGCGATCAGGGCCGAGGGTGGTGTCGGCGTCATCGAAGTAGATGATCTCGCGCCCGTCTGCAAGGACGTCGGAGGTGGAGGTAATCGAGGTCATGGTTCTGGCTGCCTTCCGCACGCCGGGCTTTCACAAGTGGAAGTAATTCTAAGCTTCAGGCCCATCATTGACAACTAAACGAAACTAACTGAAGATGAGCGCATGACCGATTCGACCCCTCGCGCTCCGGGCGACACCGTCCCAGCAGTCGTTCGGCGCGAACGGATGGCCGAGTTGATCGCCGCAAGCGGCTTCCTCCGGGTCTCCGACCTCAGTGAAGCCTTCGGGGTGAGCGAGGTCACCGTGCGCAGCGACCTCGCCGCCCTCGACGATGGCAACGCGGTCCGACGGGTGCATGGTGGTGCTGTTCCACGCGGACAGCGGGCACGCGAAGCGAGTTTCGAAACGTCGCTCGAGGCATCCGCCCTCGCCAAACAGAGCATCGGCCGCCGTGCCGCTGCACTCGTCTCGAGTGGACAGAGCGTCCTTCTCGATGTGGGCACGACGGCGCTCGCCACGGCGAAGGCGCTCGCCGAACGCGACGACCTCGAGGACCTCGTGGTGATCACCAACGGGCTCAACATCGCGCTCGAGCTCGAAGCCGAGATTCCCCGGTTCACCGTCATCGTCACCGGGGGAGCGCTGCGCCCGCTGCAGCATTCCCTCGTGCACCCGCTCGCACGCACAGTGCTCGAGCAGGTGCACGCCGACATCGCCTTCATCGGCTGCAACGGGGTCGATCCCGTCGCGGGCGTGACGAACGTCAACCTCCCGGAGGCCGAGGTCAAGCAGTTGATGGTGTCGTCCGCTGATCGTGTCGTCGTGCTGGCCGACGCGTCCAAGCTCGGGCAGGTCAGCCTCGGCGCGGTTGCCGGCATCGGCGCCGTCGACGTGCTCGTGACCAACAACGGTGCGGATGCCGCTGTGCTGGCGGACCTCACCGCTGCCGGTGTCGAGGTCCTCACCGCGTGACCCTTCGGCGGTCTGGCGCTACGCTTTTTTGCACACAACAACGAGGAGCGTGGGTCCATGACCGCAGTCACCGGTGAGCAGTTCGACCTGAGTCTTGACACTGGGTCGGGGGGAAACGTCACAGCGACGATCACCCAGGTGGCTGCAGGCATCCGTCGACTGAACGTGTACGGAATCGATATCGTGCCGCCGTACGACGCCGGCGTGCAGCGTCCGCTGGCCAGCGGGATCGTCCTCGTGCCCTGGCCCAACCGCATTCGTGACGGTCGCTGGCTCCTCGACGGCGTCGAGCAGCAGCTCGCCCTGACCGAGCCGAAGAAGCACAACGCGAGTCATGGTCTGCTGCGATTCAGCCCGTATTCGGTTGCGGCGCGCACCGAATCGACGCTGAGGCTCGAGGCGAGGGTTTTCCCGCAGAGCGGCTATCCGTTCCTGCTCGACACCGCTGTCACCTACCGGCTGGTCGACGCCGGCATCGAGGTCACCCACACGATCACCAACCGGACGGATGCCGCGGCTCCCGTCGCGGTCGGTGCCCACCCGTTCGTCACGATCGGCGACATCGAACCGGAGGACCTCACGGTCACCGTTCGCGCAGCGACCCACATCGACGTCGATGACCGGTCCCTGCCGACGGGAGAGACGCCCGTTGAAGGAACGCCGTTTGACCTCCGCGATGGCGTTCGCGTTGGCGACCTGGACCTCGACGCGGGGTTTGCGGACCCGGTGATCACCGACGGCATATCCGAGCACTCGATCACGGCACCCGATGGTCGCTCGGTCACGGTGTGGGGCGACGAGAACTTCCGGTACTGGCAGGCGTTCAGCACAGAGCTCTACCCCGGTCAGTCGAAGGCCGTTGCAATCGAACCGATGACGGCGCCGGCCGATGCTTTCAACTCGGGTCGTGGCATCCGCTGGCTCGCGCCGGGTGAAACCTGGGAAGCCAGCTGGGGAATCCGCGCCGACGGGTTCGCGCCGGTCTAGCGAGACCTCGGGCGCCCGCTTCTCGCTACCGTCGCGCCGTCGGCAGGGTGAGAATTTCGGCCCCGTCGTCGGTGATGGCGATCGTGTGCTCGCTGTGTGCCGTCCGGCATCCGGTCGCACTCTTGAGCGTCCACCCGTCGGCGTCCGTGACGAGCTTGTCGGTGTCCGCCATCACCCAGGGCTCGAGAGCGAGCAGCAGCCCAGGCCGCAACGTGTAGCCGCGGCCGGCTCGGCCCATGTTGGGCACGTGCGGGTCCTGGTGCATGGTCGAGCCGATGCCGTGGCCGCCGAACTCGGTGTTGACCGGGTAACCGGCCTCGGTGAGCACCGCGCCGATCGCGGCGGAGATGTCTCCGATCCGTACTCCGGGGCCTGCCGCCGCGATTCCCGCGACGAGCGCCCGTTCGGTCGCGGTGATCAACGCGACGCTGTCCGCGGGCTTCGAGTCGCCCACGATAAAGCTGATGGCGGAGTCCGCAGCGACGCCGTCCTTCAGGACGGCGAGGTCGAGGGTCAGCAGGTCGCCGTCGGCGAGCCGGTAATCGTGGGGGAGTCCGTGCAGCACTGCGTCGTTGACGGCGGTGCAGATGTAGTGGCCGAACGGGCCGCGTCCAAAGGACGGCGCGTAGTCGACGTAGCAGGATTCTGCTCCCGCCTCGATGATCATCTTCTGGGCCCAGCGGTCGATGTCGAGAAGATTCGTCCCGACCGTTACCCGGTCTTTCAGCCCGTACAGGATGTCAGCGACCAGGGTGCCCGTGACCTTCGCCCTGGTCAGTTCGGTGGGATTCAGAATCTCGATCATGCGGCGCCCTCTCAATGACTGTCCTCGCCATAATATGCTCACCACCTGCGCGGCCAGTGCGTGCCGGTTACTCGTCGGCGCCGACCTCGGCGACGAAACCCTGCACCCGCTCGCGCAGCGTGTTGATCTGTTTGTCGCGCGCCGCCTCGACGTCAAAACCCAGGTAGGCGACGGCCGGCAGCTTGCGCGCGTTGCGGGAGCACCCGAAGTCGGCACAGACGAGTGTGCCTATCGTGTTTCCGTTGCGCCCGGCCTTGCCCGCGCGACGTGCTGCGTAAAACACGACGTCGTCCTCGAGGGTGATGTCCTGGCACCACGAGCACTGCGCCCGCGCCCGCGGTGTGGCCTCTGCCCGCTGCAGCAGGATCCCGACCGGTCCGTTGTCGCGCTGCACGATCACATAGCCGCGGCGCGGCAGTTTGCGGTCGCGCCAGCCGAGGAAGTCGAGGTTGTCCCAGTCGAGCGACTCGAAATCTTCGGGCAGGGTGAGGTCACTGACCTGGCTGCGTGACGCGTTGATGAATGAGGTGGTGATGTCTTTGTGGGTGAGGGGAAGCATATTTCTGTCCTGGGGTGAGAGAGCCGGAGGCTCGAGAGTGTGCCGGGGTTATGGGCCGGCGCAGGAAGATTGGCGTGTCCCGGCGTGCATTGATGCACAAGCTCAGGGAGAACGCATACTCGCGGAAGAACGAGGAGGGTCAGCGAAGAAGCGTTACCTCGAGCCGGCGCAGTATGCGCCGGTAACCTCCAGTCGCCCCAGGGGCGTTGCGAGAGAAAAATGCATTCGGTAAGTTTAGCGCGCGCTACGCCGGGTTCGCCCTGAGTCGCCAGAGCGACGTGACCTCGGCGGCACGCGCGGCGTTGAGCGGGTCGGTCCTGTCGGTTGCGCGTGAGTGTGTCGGACGGGTGTCCATCCGGGCAATCACGGCGAGGCCGGCGTCCTCGATGGCATCGAGCAGGTCTCCGCGCGAGCGCAGGCCGAGGCGTTCGGCGATGTCCGAGATCACGAGCCAGCCCTCGCCATCCGGGGTCAGGTACTCGGCAAGACCGGAAAGGAAGCCGGCCAGCATCCGCCCGCCCTCGTCGTAGACGGCATAGTCCGTTGCGACCTTCGGGGTGGCCGGGATCCACGGTGGGTTGCAGACGACGATGTCGGCGCGGCCGTCGGGAAAGAGATCGGTCTTCTCGACGGTGACGGCCGGCCCGAAACCGAGCCGGTCGAGGTTGGCTGTCGCGCAGGCGAGAGCCCGCTGGTCCTGGTCGGTGGCGACGATGTGACGGATGCCTCGGTGCGCGAGCAGCGCCGCGAGTACGCCGGTGCCTGTTCCGATATCGAAGGCTGTCGTCGCGTTCGGCGGGAGGGGTGCGTTCGCGACCAGGTCGAGGTACTCGCCACGCACGGGGGAGAAGACCCCGTAGTGCGGGTGGATCTTCGCGCCGAGCGCTGGAACGTCAACGCCACGGGTGCGCCATTCCTCGGCGCCGATGACGCCGAGCAGTTCGCGGAGGGAGACGACGGATGCCTCGATGGCGGGACCCCAGGCATGAGCGATGGCCTGGCGGATGTCGGGGGAGCGGCGCAGCGGAATCGTGCCGTCCGCTGACACCGGAACGAGCAGCATCCCGAGCAGTGTCGAACGCCGCAGTGCGTCGACGCGTGAGCGCTGGAACGCGGCGGTGATGTCGTCGTTCTTGGGTGGGGCGGGTGTGCCCAGGCGCTTGCCCATTGCGGCGAGCAACTGTTTGGCGTTGTGGAAGTCGCCGGTCCAGAGGACGGCCGTGCCGGTGGATGCGAGCCGCAGGGCGGTCTCGGCCGTCATTGAGTCGTCTCCGGTCACGACGGATGCCGGTGCCGGCCAGCCGCTCTCGGAGCGCCAGAGAGCTGAATGTTCGATGCCGTCATCGAGCCACACGAGATGTGGGGGTTCGACGCCGTCACCGGTCATTGGGTCGTTCGTCCGTTCGGGCATCTGTCTCAATTCGCGGCGTCATGCCTGTCGGAGCTTGAATTTCAGTATGACAGGGGGAGCTGTGGGGAAGCGGACGGGACGAGGAGCCGGGCCTCTCGACGCGGCTGGAAGCGCTCGTCGAAGGCTTCTACTTCGCCGTTTTTGTGCGTCGCTCAGCGGGCGTGTGTGCCCTGGAATTCCGACTCTCCCGGGCTGGATTCCCCGATTGACTTTATCGAATATCTGTTCGACTATTAACCCATGTCCCTCGCTGTTGCTCCTGCTCGACCCCCGGCATTCGCCGCGGGATCGAACGCTGTGGCGAGCCAGGTTGCCGAACTGCAGGCGCGCATCCGGGGGATGCAAACTACCCGGATAGATTCGCACGGACTCCCGACATCGCCCGGTGTCGCCGAACTTCTGCCCGGCGGAGTGCTTCGCGCCGGCACGGCATACTCGGTGCTCGAATCGACGACGCTCGCGCTTGCTCTGCTCGCCGGTCCCAGTGCTGCCGGCGCGTGGTGTGGTGTCGTCGGTGTGCCGTCGCTCGGTGTCGAAGCAGCGGCGGCAGCGGGCATCGATCTTGACCGGCTCGTTCTCGTGCCTGAGCCGGGAGACCAGTGGCTGCAGGTCACGGCTGCGCTCGCAGACGTTGTCACCGTCGTCCTCGCGCGCCCACCGGCATCCGTCTCTGCCGCAGAAGTGTCGCGCCTGGGTTCGAGGCTGCGCCAGCGTGGATCGACGCTCGTCGCGCTCGGCGACTGGCCACAGAGCGAGGCGACGCTGCGGGTGACCGACGATCGCTGGACGGGGCTCGGCGACGGCCACGGTTATCTCGCCGCTCGCAGGGTGACCGTCGCTGTGACCGGGCGCACGCTCGCCGGCAAACCGCGTCGCAAGCAGATGTGGCTGCCAGACACCCAGCAGTCGATCCGGTCGGCGGGTCTCGCCGGGGTTCCATCGGTCCGTCAGCCGCACCACGAAGCGGCGGCATCGTGACCGAAGCTCCCATCCGCACCATCCTGCTGTGGTGCCCGGACTGGCCGACAAACGCTGCAGCTGTCGAACATGGGTTCGGCCCGGACGCACCGATCGCCCTCATCGATCGTGGCGTAGTTTTTGCCTGTTCAGCGGCGGCTCGCAGCGAAGGGGTCCGTCGCGGCCTGCGGGTGCGCGAAGCCCAGTCGCGGAGCACGGGGCTGATCGCGCTGCCGTACGATCCCGTGCTCGATCACCGGGCGTTCGAGCCGGTCATCGCCGCCGTCGAACAGATCGTGCCAGGCGTCCAGCTCTCCCGCCCCGGTACCTGCGTCATGCGTGCGCGCGGGCCGAGCCGCTACTACGGCGGCGAACGACAGGCGGCACAGGCACTGCTCGACACCCTCGGCGCCGTCGGAGTGCGTGACGCGCGGGTCGGCATCGCCGACGGGCCCTTCGCCGCGGCGCAGGCAGCGAAGCTCCCGCCATCGAGAGAAACGGATGCCATCCGCATCGTTCCCGCAGGACGCTCGCCCGAGTTCCTTGCCGCGTTCGGTGTCGACATTCTCGAACGGCCCGAGCTTGCCGTCCTGCTACAGCGGCTGGGCATTCGCACCCTCGGCGACTTCGCCGCACTCGACGCCATGCAGGTGCGTGACCGCTTCGGACCGGACGGGGTTCTTGCCCACCGGCTCGCGTCAGGGCTCGACCCGAGCGACGTCGACGCCAGGGTGCCACCGGCCGATCACTCGAGCGTCGTCGAATTCGAGCCGCCGCTTGACCGGGTCGACCAGGTCGCCTTCGCATTTCGTGCAGCAGCTGAGGAGTTCGTGGCACGACTGCAGGTGTCCTCGCTCGTGGCGACGGCCATCCGTATCGAGGTGCGCACCGAGGGAGGCGACGTGCGTTCGCGTACCTGGTTGCACCCTCGGTGGTTCACCGCCGGTGATGTGCTCGACCGCGTCCGCTGGCAGCTGCAGGGTGCGGGGATGGCCGACAGCGGGCTGAGCAGCGCGATCTCGTCGCTCCGGGTCGAACCGGAGAGTGTCGATCCGGCTGGCAACCACGAAGCCGGCCTGTATGGCGGCGCAACAGATGAACGCATCCACTCGGGGCTGTCCCGTGTGCAGGGCATGGTCGGGCACGCTGGTGTGCTCACCGCTCGGATCATTGGTGGTCGCCAGCCGTCCGATCGCCGGGTCCTCGTTCCGTGGGGTGATCTTCCACCAGGGGGCGAAGCATTGGTGCGGGCGTCACAGGAGCTGCCGTGGCCTGGCAAGCTGCCAGGCCCGCCGCCCGCCACAGTATTTCCGGAACGGCAGCGGGTTGTCGTGCACGCCGCAGATGGGCACGACATCGTTGTCGATGAACGTGGCGAGCTGTCTGCCGTCCCCGCTGGCTTTGCTCCGCACGGACAGGCCGCGGTCGCTGTCAGTGCGTGGGCTGGGCCGTGGCCGGTGGCTGAACGCTGGTGGGATGGTGGCGGAACCCGGCTCAACCGCTTCCAGCTCGTCGACGATACGGGGGCGGCGTGGCTGCTCGTTCTCGACGACTCCGGCTGGTGGGCGGAGGCCCGCTATGACTGAACAACCCAGGGAGGGCGGTTGTCATGGGCTGGCATAACCCCCCGATCTCCTGGTCGGAGTTCGAACGCTCGCTGAGTGACCTGTCAGGGCCTGACACACCGCCGAATACACCGCCGGTTGGTGCCGACGGCGGTGACAGTCCTGCCTGGTCACGGAAACGGTTGCCATACGTCCCTGTTCCCGTTGAGGCACCGCCCGCTGAGACGATCGTCGGCTACGCCGAGTTGCACACCCACTCCAACTTCAGTTTTCTCGACGGGGCTTCCTCGCCTGAGCACCTGGTCGAGGAAGCCGTTCGACTGGGTCTGCACGGACTCGCCCTCACCGACCATGACGGCCTCTACGGCATCGTGCACCTCGCCGAAGCGGCCGAGGCACACCCCGAGCTCAAGACGATCTTCGGTGCCGAACTCTCGCTCGGCCTGAGCAAGCCGCAGAACGGCGAAGCAGACCCGGAGGGTACCCACCTCGTCGTCCTCGCACGGAAGGAAGAGGGCTACCACCGGCTCGCCGGCGCGATCACCTCGGCGCAGCTCGCCGCGGGCGCCGAGAAGGGCAAGCCGAGCTACGACATCGAGGACCTCGCCTCAGCGGCAGACGGCACGTGGGTTGTGCTGAGCGGATGCCGCAAGGGCGCCGTTCGGCAGGCTCTCGTTGCCGAGGGCGAAGCCGGCGCGCGACGCGAACTCGACGAACTGGTCAGGCTGTTCGGTGCGGGGAACGTCGTCGTTGAGCTCTTCGACCATGGCAACCCGCTCGATACCGCGCACAACGACACCCTCGCCGCGCTCGCTGAGCAACTCGAGCTGCCCGTGGTCGCGACGATGGCCGCGCACTACGCCACCCCCGGTCAGCATCACCTCGCCTCAGCGCTCGCCGCCGTTCGCGCCCGCAGAAGCCTTGACGACCTCGACGGCTGGCTGCCGGCATCCGGTTCACATCATCTGCGGAGCGGTGCCGAGATGGCCCGGCGGTTCGCGAGGTACCCGGGCGCGGTTGCGCGCACCGTTGAGATCGCCGACCAGCTCGCGTTCCGGCTGCGGAGCGTCAAGCCGGGGCTTCCGCTCCAGGAGGTTCCCGACGGTCACACGCCGATGAGCTGGCTGCGCGAGCTGACCTGGCAGGGGGCGGCCAGGCGGTACCCGAACGCCGACGCCGCGGTCACCGAACGGATCGCACGTGAGCTCGACGTGATCGAGCAGAAGGACTTTCCCGGTTACTTTCTCATCGTCTACGAGATCGTTCAGTTCGCCCGCGGTCGCGGCATCCTGTGCCAGGGGCGCGGATCTGCCGCGAACTCCGCTGTCTGCTACCTGCTCGACATCACCGCCGTCGACTCGATCAAGTACGGCCTGCCGTTCGAGCGGTTCCTCTCCAGCATGCGCGAGGAAGAACCCGACATCGACGTCGACTTCGATTCCGACCGCCGTGAGGAGGTGATCCAGCACGTCTACGAGAAATACGGCAGGTTCAACGCCGCCCAGGTGGCGAACGTGATCACCTACCGGCCGAAGTTCGCCGTGCGCGACATGGCCAAGGCGCTCGGCCACAGCCCTGGTCAGCAGGATGCCTGGTCGAAACAGGTGGAACGGTGGGGCGCGCTCACGTCGAGCGACGACCACGACATTCCGGCGCCCGTCATCGACCTGGCCTCACAGGTGCTGACCTTCCCCCGCCATCTCGGCATCCACTCGGGGGGAATGGTGCTCACCGACCGGCCCGTCGGAGAGGTCTGCCCGATCGAGCACGCGCGGATGGACGGCAGGACCGTTCTGCAGTGGGACAAAGACGACTGCGCCTGGATGGGGCTGGTCAAGTTCGACCTGCTCGGTCTCGGCATGCTTGCCGCGTTGCAGTACTCCTTCGACCTCGTCGATGAACACTGCGGTGAGCGGTGGGACCTCCAGTCGATGCCGAAGGAAGAGCAGGGTGTCTATGACCAGCTCTGCCGTGCAGACAGTGTCGGGGTGTTCCAGGTGGAGAGCCGCGCGCAGATGGGCATGCTGCCGCGGCTCAAGCCGAGGAGCTTCTACGACCTCGTGATCCAGATCGCGATGGTCAGGCCCGGCCCGATTCAGGGTGGGGCTGTGCACCCGTACATCCGGAGGCGGACGGGAGTGGAAGAGGTCACCTACCTTCACCCCGACCTCGAGCCTGTGCTCGAGCGCACCCTCGGAGTTCCGCTCTTCCAGGAGCAGCTGATGCAGATGGCCATGGTCGTCGGCGGGTGCACTGGCGAAGATGCCGACCTGCTTCGGCGGGCCATGGGGTCGAAGCGTGGGCAGGAAAAGATCGGTTCACTCAAGGAGAAGTTATACGCGGGAATGGCAGAGAACAACATCACGGGCGCTGACGCAGACACGATCTATTCAAAGATCCAGGCTTTCGCGAGCTTCGGTTTCGCCGAGAGCCACTCGATCAGTTTTGCGCTGCTCGTCTACGCGAGCGCGTGGATGCGCCTGCACTACCCGGCGGCGTTTCTCGCCGCGCTGCTCCGCGCGCAGCCGATGGGGTTCTATTCACCCCAGTCCCTCGTTGCGGATGCTCGCCGTCACGGTGTCGAGACCCGACGGCCCGATATCCAGCTTTCCGGTGTCGAGGCGGAACTCGAACCCCTCGACGGTGTTCGCGGCGTCGTTCGGACCACCGGTCTCGATCCGTGCATCGAGACCGAACAGCCCACTGTGCAGCCGTTCGACAGGGATGCGCCGTTCGACCCGGGGGATCACCGCCGTGACGGCGCATACGTCGTGCGCCTCGGACTCGCCGAGGTCACCTCGATCGGAAAGCGCAAGGCGAAGCAGATCGTCACCGAACGCGAACGAGGCGGGCCATACCGGGACATGCGTGACCTTGCACGGCGGGTGGGGCTCAACTCGGCCCAGCTCGAGGCGCTCTCAGCAGCCGGAGCGTTCGACAGCATGGGGCTCTCCCGACGCGGAGCGCTGTGGGACTCCGCGCAGGCCTCGCAGGAACGACCCGACCAGCTGAACGGCAGCCACATTGCCGTCCAGCCTCCGCTGTTCGCCATGCTCACCGATGAGGAGCAGGTGGTCAATGACCTCTGGTCGACCGGGGTCACTCCCGATGATCACCCGATCCGGCACGTTCGATCAGCGCTCGCCGAGCGGGGTGTGTTGAGTGCCGCCCAGTTGCAGACGGCGGAATCCGGACGCAGGATCGAGGTCGGCGGTGTCGTCACCCATCGGCAGCGACCGGCGACGGCGAGCGGCATCACCTTCATGAACCTCGAAGACGAGACGGGCCTCGTCAACGTGATCTGCAGTGTCGGCGTCTGGGGGCGCTACCGGCGAACGGCGCGCGAGGCGCCGGCGATGATTGTGCGCGGAATCCTCGAACGCTCACCCGAGGGCATCGTCAACCTGCTTGCCGACCGGATTGAACCGCTTCCGCTCAGCGCGAGCACCCGGTCGCGGGACTTTCAGTGACCCGGAGCCCGTGCCTGTGGTGATCACCGCGGTGGCGAGCCCGGCGAGCATGACAGCACCGCCGAGGATCTCGGTCACCGTGGGCACTTCACCCTGCACCAGCCATGCCGCGACGATACCGATGACGGGCACGAGAAGAGTGAACGGAACAACGGCGCTGGTCGGATACCGTGCCATCAGCGAATTCCAGATGCCGTACCCGACCAGCGATGCGGCGACCGCCGTGTACAGCGTGCTCAGTATGGAGACCAGCGACAGGTGAGTGAGTGCGTACCCGACGGCATCCGGACCATCGAGCAGAACCGCGAGCGCGGCGCTCGGCAGCGGGACGACCAGCGCTGACCAGACGACGAGCGAGAGCCCGGATGCCACCTTCGCGCGGCGGCTCAGCACGTTACCGATCGCCCACGACAGAGCGGCGCCCATCGTGATGACGAGAGGCACCCAGGGAGCGACGATGCTGTGCCCGACGACAACGATCCCGAGCCCGAGAGTTCCGACCACCACGCCGATCAGCTGGCGTGGGGTCGGGCGCTCGCCGAGGACACCGGCCGCGATCAGGACGGTGAGGATGACCTGGGTCTGGAGGAGCAGCGAGGCGAGGCCCGCTGGCATGCCGAGGTGAAGCGCCAGGTAGAGCAGCGCGAACTGCCCGAAGCTCAGGAAGGAGCCGATGGCGAGGATGTTCCGCCAGCCGATCTGAGGCGGCCGGATGAAGAACACGGCGGGAATGGCGACGAGCACGAAGCGCAGCGCGACGAACAGCAGCGGAGGCATCCCGTCGAGTCCTTCATCGATGACGACGAAGTTGAGTCCCCAGATCAGGGCGACGAGCAGGGCGAGCAGGCTGTGCTTGAGGGTCACGGTCTCCATGGTCCTCGGACTCGTACCCGAGAACAAGCGCGAGCGCGACCAGCGACCGGCAGGAACTTGGCTACACTGGGCACATGGCTTTCGCGTTCTCTATCGTGCTGTTCCTCGTCGGCATCTACCTCTTCGCTCTGGCGTTCACGGTGACGAGCTTCCAGGCCATCATCTTCTTCGCCGGCATCATCGTTGTCTCAATCGCGTTCGCGATCCCGGCCCACGTACTCGCCAAGCGATAAGACTTTCCCCCGACCGTCGCCACGGTGTGGCGGGGAGTGGCGCGGGCGACAGTCCAGCGGCTTTGTTGCGTTATCGACAACGTGCGCCGTGGCATCCGCTCGCCTGCAACGCAGGAGATCTCGACTGCAACGCAGGAAATAGTGCGATTGTCAGGATGACATCGCCGATGTCGCCCTGAAAGGCGTGCGATCTCCTGTTAACCGGGCGTCGTCTTTACCGGGAACCGCCGGGCTGCGATGCGTTCGGCCGCGGGCACCTGGGCGACGCCAGCGACGGGTCGCGGCAATGCCACGAGCATTTCGCGAGGGTGGGCCCCGCCGGGCTCGAACCGGCGACCCGCGGATTAAAAGTCCGATGCTCTACCAACTGAGCTAGAGGCCCCAACAACCCCTCTAATCTACCGGTTCCCGCTGAGTGATTTGACCACTTGGGCATACTTTCCGCGGAGTAACGTTGAACCTTGCGATGAGAGAGGCGGATGCAGATGGCTGAAGATTTCCACAAGCCAACCAAGTTTCCCGGGCGGGTTTTCGAATCGTTCGTGGGTGGCATCGATCCTGCCGAGTCGAGCCGGATCGCGCACGAAACCGCGGTGGCACTGTTGTCCCGGGTGCGGGACGATCCCGATCCGGGCGTCATTGACCGTCTCGTCGCGTACACGGAGGAAAACGGAATCGACGCCATAGCCGAGCTGTGGTCGCACGCCACGCCCCGCAGCCTGCCTGGCGCGCTCTGGCGCATCTACCTGCTGCAGCTCATGATCCGCGAGGACCCGCACTCGGCCAGTTTCCTCTTCACGCGGGGGACCGAAGTGATGCAGACCATCGACCCGGTCGTCGCCGGGGCATCCATCCCGACGGGTCCTACCGAGATCGTCACCCTCGCCGATCAGATTCTTCGCGGCTTATTCGAGGGCGACTTCGCCGTTGCGCTCGAACGCGCTGCGGCATTCTGCCGGGTGTCGGCTGCCGGATGTGCGAGCGTCGCCGATGACGCCGACGCAGCCGAACCGATCAGGTCGCTTGACCTCACGACGCGCGCTCTCCGGCTCTCGACACTCGCCCAGGACCTGACGAGCTGCGCCCGCCTGTGGCGCCAGGAATCTCTCGACTGACCGGGCGAAAAGAACCCCCGATCGCGGTTGAAAACGCGCTCGACTCATTACTCTGGACGAATGAGGCCAACTCCAGCGGCGCGGTGGCGGCGAATGATGCTCTTTCCGGCATGGGTTCGCCGGGGAGATGCCAGGGCGGGGCGACACATCAACTCCCGCAGTGCGCCGCAGGCTGTCGACTCTGCCCTCCGCCATCTGTCCCGATCCGCCGATCGGAGCGTCCTCTGGTTCGCCATCGGGGGAGGGCTCCTGGTTATGGGTCAACGCCGGGCGGCGCTCAGGGGGCTTGCGTCGCTGGCCGTCGCGAGTGCGGTGGCCAACCTCATCGGCAAGAAGCTGTTCGGCGGAGACCGCCCGCTGACAAAGGACATCCCGATCGGCCGTCGCCTTCACCGGTCGCCCGAATCTCCGTCGTTCCCCTCGGGTCACGCAGCCAGCGCGGCCGCGTTCGCCACGGGAATCGCCCTCGAACAGCCGGCGCTCGGCCTCGCCGTCGCACCGGTCGCCGGTGCCGTCGCGTATTCGCGGGTCCACACCGGTGCGCACTGGCTCTCCGACGTGCTCGGCGGCCTGGCGATCGGTATGGCCGTCGCAGCGGCGGGCAAAGTGCTCGTCCCCGCGCAGGTTCCCACGGCAGTGCGCGAAGGCGGCATCGACATTGCGCTTCCCGCCGCACCGTCGGGTGACGGCGTTTTCATCGTCGCGAATCCGTCGTCGGGCAAAGACGTCGTGGGCAGGACCGATCCCCTCACGCGCATCGGCGAACGGATGCCGCACGCGCGCGTACACATCCTGGCCGACGACGAAATGCCGGATGCGGTGATCACCGAGGCACTGGCATCCGCGGATCCGCCACGCATCCTCGGGGTCTGCGGAGGCGACGGGACTGTCTCGGCGACCGCTGACAGTGCAAGGAAGGCCGGACTTCCGCTCGTGGTGATCCCCGGCGGCACGTTCAACCACTTTGCCCGCGCGGTGGGAAACGACTCGGTCGACGACGCTCTCGACGCGCTCGCATCCGGGGCGGGCGCCCGCGTCGACGTGGCCGACCTACGGCTCGACGATGACGCACCGATCACCGTGCTCAACGTGGCATCGATCGGGATTTATCCCGAGTTCGTGCTGGAGCGGGAAGGACTCGAGCGCCGACTCGGCAAGTGGCTCTCGGCCGTTGTCGCCGCTGTCAAGGTCATTCGCCGGGAGGAACCCGTCACTCTGGAGATCAACGGCGAGCGACGCGACGTCTGGTCGGTGTTCGCCGGCGTCAATCGCAACGAGCCCGCTGTCCCCGCTCCGCTGTCCCGTAAACGCCTGGACGATGGGGTGCTCGACGTTCGAATCCTGCCCGCCGGGTCTCGCGTGCAGGCCGTGGCATCGCTGGCATTCGGTCGCAGGTCGAGCGCGGTTCTTCGGGCGGTCGGCGTGATTCGGTCTGGCGGGGTGGAGTCGTTCACCACGGAATCGCTCTCGGTGACCGTGTGGCCCAAACGCGGCCAGGCCGCGGGCTTTGCACACGACGGCGAAGCGGAGGAAGTGGATCCGGATGCCGCGACTCGTGAGTTCCGGTCGACGGTCAGGCTGGTTGAGGGGGCACTCGACGTGTACTGCCCGCCGGCAGCCTGACCAACCGAGCCATCCCGACCTACCGGGCCAACCGGCATCCGGCACAGGCAGGCGCCGGTGTGCTGCCGAGCACAGGAAAGACCCGCTGCCTCGGGTGAGCAGCGGGTCTTTCGTCTGTGGGTGCGGTCAGAAGACCGCGGATTCGCCTACTCGGCCGGCGGCATCAGGACCGTGTCGATGAGGTACACGGTCGCGTTGGCGGTCTGAACTCCACCGCAAATCACCGATGCGTCATTGACCATGAGCTCGTCGCCCTCGCCGGTGACCTCAACCATTCCGCCCTGCACGGTCTCCCACTCGCCCGCGATCTCGTCGGGAGCGACCTGGCCGGGAACGACGTGGTAGGTCAGGATGGAGGTGAGCATCGCCGAGTCGGTCTTGAGTGTCTCGATGGTTGCCGGGTCGATCATCGCAAAGGCGTCATCGACCGGAGCGAACACCGTGAACTCGTCGCCGTTGAGCGTGTCGACGAGGTTCACATCGGGGTTGAGCTGGCCGGAAACAGCCGCGGTCAGCGTGGTGAGGAGCGGGTTGTTGCCGGCTGCGACGGCGACGGGGTCCTGGCTCATGCCGACGACCGAACCTGCGCCCTCGGGAACCATTTCCGCGTAGTCGGCACAGCCGGCGCCGACGAGGTTCGCCGCTGGATCCATTTCCTCCATCGGCTCGGCCGACTCGCTCGACTCTGATCCGCCAGAGTCGGTGGCCGGCTCCTGCTCCATGCTCGAGGAACAGGCGGTCAGTCCGAAGGCCGTGATGGCCAACAGTGACAGTGCTGCGAGTGTGTTGCGCTTGGTTTTCATGAGTTGGTTCTCCTTCAGTTGTGGCCGAGTGTCCCGACCCCCATGCCACGTGCTGTGCGGCTGTGAAGGTTCATTCGGAGCCGGATGCCCAAAGGGTTTGGAAGATTCCCAAAAAAGTTCCGGGCCGCACTGATTCGGCCCGATCAGCGCCGGTGTCACCGGCCACTCCAATCGGATTCGACCCCCGCTCCGAAGAGCCTTCAACCACTTACGGAGGCACCATGTTCACGCTCGCCCTCATCGGCCTGCTCGGCGGATTGATCACGGGTATTTCGCCCTGCATCCTTCCCGTCCTGCCGGTCATCTTCCTGTCTGGCGGCGTCCAGGGCGCCAGACCGACCGACGAGAAAGGAAAGGTGCTCGCGCGGGCACAGTCCCTCCGTCCCTACCTGGTCATCGCGGGACTCGTTGTCAGTTTCAGCCTCTTCACACTGCTCGGATCGCTCCTGCTCGCGCTCCTCAACCTCCCGCAGGACTTCCTTCGCTGGGCGGGCATCGTCGTCCTCGTGCTCATCGGCGTCGGCCTCATCGTGCCGAAGTTCCAGCACATTCTCGAGAAGCCGTTCTCGAAGATCCCGCAGAAGAACGTGGGAACGGACCGGTCGGGGTTCGGCCTCGGCATCGCCCTTGGTGCCGTTTACGTGCCGTGCGCCGGCCCCGTGCTCGCCGCCATCACCGTCGCAGGGTCAACCGGACAAATCGGTGCGGACACCGTCGTCCTGACCCTCTCGTTCGCGATCGGTGCAGCGATCCCGCTCCTCGTCTTCGCGCTCGCTGGCCGTCGGGTCGGCGAGCGGGTCAAAACCTTCCGCAAGCACCAGTCGGCCATCCGTCTCACCGGCGGCATCGTCATGATCGCCCTGGCGATCGGGCTCGTGTTCAACGTTCCGCAGCTGCTGCAACGTCTCGTTCCCGACTACACGAGCGCCATCCAGAATCAGATCAACGAGTCGGATGAGGTCCAGGAGGCCCTCAACCTCGGCGGCATTGTGACCGACGAGAACCGCGACCTGGATAAGTGCTCGAACGGCGGCGCTGAACTCGAGAGCTGCGGCACAGCCCCCGAGCTCACCGGAATCTCCGAGTGGTTCAACACCAAAGACAACGCGGCCGTTTCACTCGAGCAGTTGAGGGGCAAGGTGGTCCTCGTCGACTTCTGGGCATACTCCTGCATCAACTGCCAGCGTTCCCTGCCCCACGTCACGTCCTGGTACGACGCGTACCGCGAGGCCGGGCTCGAGGTCATCGGCGTCCACGCGCCCGAGTACGCCTTCGAAAAAGAGGTCAACAACGTTCAGGCTGGGGCGAAGAACTTCGGCATCGACTACCCGGTCGCCATCGACAACAACCTGTCGACGTGGACGAACTACCGCAACCGCTATTGGCCAGCCTCCTATCTCATCGATGCGGACGGCACAGTGCGCCACATCAAACTGGGCGAGGGCGGCTATGAAACGACGGAAAAGCACATCAGGGAGCTCCTGACGAGTGCCAACGCGGATGTCACACTGCCGGCGGCAACGGACGTCGCCGATGACACCCCGGACAGCGGTGCGACGACGCCGGAGACGTACCTGGGGTCGACCAAGAAAGTGAACTTCGCCGGTGAGGAGAAGTACACGAAGGGGCAGCGGGAGTATCGGTTCCCGGACGAGCTCCCGAAGGACGCCTTCGCGTTATCCGGTGCGTGGGATGTCGGAACACAGAGTGTCACCCCCATCGGCGCTGACGCCTCGGTGCGGCTGAACTACACGGCGAGTGAGGTGCGGATGGTTCTCGCGGGTGAAGGCAGTGTGACGCTCGACGTGAACGGGAAGACGAAAGTCATCGAGGTCACCGGAACGCCGACCTCATATCTCCTGGTCGAGACCAGCGACGTAGAGACCGGCACCCTCGATGTCAAGGTGGGCGCCGGGATCGAAGCCTTTTCGTTTACCTTTGGGTAGACTGGTGCATGGCCGGGCCGCAGTAACCCCGGGCTCCAATATTCGCCGCTCTGAGCGGCCTCACGCCGAGAGGCGTTCTGCGGCCCGGTCGCTGTCATGTGACAGCCCGTGTGAGAAGCTTGGAAACGTGCCAGAAGAAGCGGAAGTGGTATCGACGGAGATCTCCGGCGATGATCGGTCGACGCTTCTGCTCACCCGCGTCGCCGGCGGGAGCCAGGACGCGTTCTCCCAGCTTTACGATCTGTACGCGCCTCGCGTATTCGGCCTCGTCCAGCGGATCCTGGTTGATCGCGCCCAGGCCGAGGAAGTCACCCAGGAGATCTTTCTCGAGATCTGGCAAACCGCTACCCGTTTCGCTCCGAATAAGGGTGGAGCACGCGGTTGGATCCTGACCATGGCGCACCGCAGGGCTGTCGACCGTGTGCGTGCGTCGCAGGCTGGTCGGGACCGGGATGTCCGAATCGGCATCCGGGATCAGAAGGTTGACTACGACAGCGTCTCAGAGGATGTTGAACTGAAACTCGAATCCGAGCGGGTCGATCGTGCATTGCAGACGCTGAGCGACATTCAGCGCCAGGCGATCAGCCTGGCGTACCACGGAGGCCTGTCGCAGGCCGAAGTGGCTGAGCGGCTCGGCGTTCCGCTGGGAACGGTCAAAACGCGGATACGGGATGGGATGATCAGACTGCGAGAGGAATTGGGGGTGGCACTGTGAACGACGACACGAGTAACAACGACGACCTCACCGTCGACGAGCCGTCCGACGACTCCTCGCTCGCAGCGCTCTACGCCCTTGGTGCGCTCGACGTCGACGACACCGCACGGTTCGAGGAGCACCTTGCCTCTTCGGCCGAGACGCAGGCCGATGTCGTCGGTTTCGAAGCGACAGTTGACCTCCTCGCGACGGGAGTCGAACCCCCCGCCTCGCTCAAGGCAAGCATCATGGCGAGTATCGCGACTTTGCCGCAGCTGCCGGCGGATGACCAGGCCCCAGCGGTGACGACAGCGCCTGGGCGCGCGGTCGATGCTGACCAGCCGGTTCAGCGACCGGCGTCGACTCCTGTGACTCCGGCGACGAGCACCACCCCGTCGGCGGGTCAGTCCGCGCGACCCTCGAAGGCCGAGCAGAAAGCACGGTCCCGATGGTACTCACGACCCGCTGCCGCTCTCGCAGCTGCCGTTGCCCTCGTCGCGGTCTTCCTCGGCGCCAACGCACTCACGAGCGCCCTCAATAACGGCAACGGGCTGCCCGAAGCGCTCAGGCTCGCGCACATCGAAGCGCAACCCGACGTGGCGCGCGAAACGATCAGGCTCACGAACATTACCGACGAAAAACAGGTCACGGCGACGCTCGTGTGGTCTGGCGCCCTCGCCCAGTCGGTGTTCATCGTCGACGGACTCGCGAGCCTGCCGGAGGACAAAACCTACGAGCTCTGGTACATCGGCGAAGACGGCCCGGTCTCAGCAGGTGTCTTCAACACCCATCGTGCCGGTGAGAGCTGGCGTGTGCTTGAGGGGTCCATGGCCGCGGGGGATGCCGTCGGCGTGACGGTAGAACCGGCGGGCGGCTCTGAGCAGCCGACCACCGACCCGCTCATCGTCATCCACACGACCTGATCCGGGCGCGCTCCCGCGCCCGCGCGCTACACATCCATGCCCGCGCTGCAGATACTTCTGCAGCGCGGGCATGGAAGTGCAGCTGTCGCGGCCTGGCGGCCGAAAGCCGCCTAGCCGAACCGGCCGGAGACGTAGTCCTCGGTGGCCTGGACGCTCGGCTGGGTGAAGATCGTGTTGGTGTCGTCGTACTCGATGAGCTTGCCCGGCTTGCCGGTACCCGCGATGTTGAAGAACGCGGTCCGGTCGGACACCCGCGACGCTTGCTGCATGTTGTGGGTGACGATGACGATCGTGTACTCGTTCTTGAGTTCCTCGATCAGGTCCTCGATGGCGAGGGTCGAGATCGGGTCGAGCGCCGAGCATGGCTCGTCCATCAGCAGCACGTCCGGTGACACAGCGATGGCGCGGGCGATGCACAACCGCTGCTGCTGGCCGCCAGAGATGCTCGACCCCGGCTTCTCCAGCCGGTCCTTGACCTCGTTCCAGAGGTTCGCACCCCGAAGCGACTTCTCAACGAGGTCGTCGGCATCCGACTTCGAGATCTTCCTGTTGTTGAGCTTCACACCGGCGAGGACGTTGTCGCGAATCGACATCGTCGGGAACGGGTTTGGGCGCTGGAAGACCATGCCCACCTGACGGCGGACCAGCACGGGATCGACGCCCGGTGCATAGAGGTTGTCGCCGTCGATGAGGACCTCGCCCTCGACGCGAGCGCCGGGGATCACCTCGTGCATCCGGTTGAGGGTGCGCAGGAAGGTCGACTTCCCGCAACCGCTCGGCCCGATGAACGCGGTCACGGTGCGCGGTTCGATCGTCAGTGAGATGTCTTCGACCGCCAGGAAGCTGGAGTAGTAGACCTTGAGGTCTTTGACCTCGATGCGCTTTGACACGGTATTCCTTCGGGTTGAGGCTAGCGGCCCAGTTTGGGCGAGAAGATGTTCGCGACGAGCCTGGCGATGAGGTTGAGCGCCATCACGATCAGGATGAGAGTGAGCGCCCCGGTCCAGGCCCTGTCGATGTAGGCCTGCGCGTCGGTGCCCTGCTGGGCGTACGAGTTGTAGACGAATGTCGGGAGCGCCATCATCCGGCCGTCGAAGAGGTTGTAGTTCATGCTCTGCGTGTACCCGGCGATGATGAGCAGTGGCGCGGTCTCACCGATCACGCGGGCGACCGAGAGCATGACGCCGGTGACGATGCCGGCGAGCGACGTGGGGAGGACCACCTTGAGGATCGTCAGGTACTTGGGCACCCCGAGTGCGTACGACGCCTCACGGAGTTCGTTGGGAACGAGCTTCAGCATTTCTTCGGTGGATCGCACGATGACGGGGATCATCAGCACGCTCAGCGCGATGGCGCCGCCGATGCCGAGGCGCACGCCCTCACCGAAGAAGATGACCAGAAGGGCGTAGGCGAAGAGGCCGGCAACGATCGACGGGATGCCGGTCATCACGTCGACCAGGAAAGTGATCCATTTGGCGAGTTTTCCGCGGCCGTACTCGACGAGGTAGATGGCGGTGAGGATGCCGATCGGCACCGAGATGATGCTCGTCGCGAGCGTGATGAGAAGGGTGCCGACGATCGCGTGGAGCGCGCCGCCGCCTTCGCCGACGACGTTCCGCATCGACATCGTGAAGAAATCGAGGTCGAACCGTGCCGAACCGTTGGTCACCGTTGTGACGGCGACGGAAATCAGGGGGATGAGCGCGATCAGGAAGGCGATGACGACGAGGCTCGTCATCAGCCGGTCCGTTGCCTTCCTGGAGCCTTCGACGAACAGCGAGAGCAGCCAGTAGGTCACGACGAAGATCACCGCGGTGACAATGAGGATGCCGGCGATGTTCGGCGCGCCAAGGATCGCGAAGACAGCGACGGAGATCCCGAGCGCGCCCAGGATGACGTACAGCGGCGTGAACCGGTTGAGCTTGCCCGCCTTGAGAGCGCTCGACATCGGCGCCTGTGTGATGGCCATCAGTTCGCTCCGGAGAATGCCTTGCGACGATCAACGATCGCACGCGAGATGAAGTTGACGACGAAGGTGATCGCGAAGAGGATCAGGCCACTCGCGATGAGGATATTCACGCCGACGCCGTGGGCTTCGGGGAAGTTGAGGGCAATGTTCGCGGCGATCGTTGTCGGGTTCTGCGACTGCAGAAGGACGAGACTGATGATGAGGCTGGGGGAGAGGACCATCGCAACGGCCATGGTCTCGCCGAGCGCTCGCCCGAGGCCGAGCATGGACGCCGAGACGATGCCGGGCCGCCCGAAGGGGAGGACGGCGATGGTGATCATCTCCCAGCGCGTCGCACCCAGCGCGAGTGCGGCTTCCTCGTGGAGTTTCGGCGTCTGAAGGAAGATTTCCCGGGACAGCGACGTGATGATCGGGAGGATCATGACGGCGAGGACGATCCCGACAGTGAGGATCGTGCGACCTGTGCCGGAAACGGGCCCGGCGAAGAGCGGGAACCAGCCCATGTTGGTCACGAGCCAGCTGTACACCGGTTGCACCGCCGGGGCGAGAACCCCGATGCCCCACAGGCCGTAGACGACGCTCGGCACCGCGGCGAGCAGGTCGATGACGTAACCGAGGCTCTGCGCGAGCCGGCGAGGAGCGTAATGGGTAATGAACAACGCGACCATGATCGACAGCGGCACCGCGATGACGAGCGCGAGGAACGCGGCCCAGACGGTGCCGAAGACGAGCGGCCAGACGTAGGACAGGAAGTTGGTGGCGTCGCCCTTGATGTCGTCTTCGCCTGCGGTGAACGCGGGGAGGCTCTGCGCGACGAGGAAGATCGCGACGGCCGCGAGCGTGACAAGAATGACAATTCCTGCCGTGAGTGTTGAGCCGCTGAAGATCCGGTCGCCCCGCCGCTGGACGGGCTTCGGCGGACGGGCCGGGGCTTCGGGCTCACCGGGACTGGCTGGCTTCACCGGTGTTGTCGGTGGCTGCGCTGTAGTGGTCATGTGCCTTCGTCTTTACCTTGCCCGGCCTGTCCGCCATGCCCGGGCGGGCATGGCGGACAGATCAGAGAGCTGTTTACTTGATGGATTCGATGGCCGTCTTGACCTTGTCGCTCAGTTCGCTCGAGAGCGGCGCAGCACCGGCGGCCTCGACGGCGACCTGCTGGCCGTCTTCTCCGGCGATGTACGTGAGGTACTCCTTGACGAGCTCAGCGTCGTCGGGGTCAGCGTACTCCTGGCAGGCGATCGCGTAGCTGACGAGGACGAGCGGGTAGTGGCTCGGGTCCGTCGTCTCGCGGTCGAGCTCGATCGCGATGTCGTTCGCCTCACGGCCCTCGACCATCGGGGATCCCTCGACGACCGCTGCAGCGGCATCCGCTGTGTACTCAACGAATTCGTCGCCGACCTTGATCTTCGCGGTGTCCAGGTCGCCCGCCTTCGACGCGTCCGCGTACCCGATGGTGTTCGATCCGTTTGAGACGGCGTCGACTACACCCGATGTGCCCTGGGCACCCTCACCGGTCTTGAACGGGAAGGTGTCGCTCGGCTCGGCGGTCCATGCCTCTGGCGCCGTCTTGTTGAGGTAGTCGGCGAAGTTCTTTGTCGTGCCAGAGTCATCCGAACGGTGCACCGCTGTGATCGGCGCGGACGGAAGCGTTGCGTCGGGGTTCAGCGCGGCGATTGCCGGGTCATCCCAGCTGGTGATCTCTCCGGAGAAGATTTTCGCGAGTGTGTCTGAATCGAGGTTGAGCTCATCCACTCCGTCGACGTTGAAGATCACGGCGATGGGTGAGATGTACACGGGAAGGTCGATTGCCTTGGTTCCCGGTTCGCAACTCTCGAAGTCTCCCTCAAGCTCCTCATCGCTCAGGAGCGAGTCAGACCCGGCGAAGGCGGCTGCGCCAGAGATGAAGTTCTCCCGGCCGGCGCCGGAGCCCTGCGGGTCGTAGTTGACCGTGACCTCGGGGTGAGCCGTCTGGAAACCCGCGATCCACGCTTCCTGTGCGCTTCCCTGGCTGGAGGCGCCGATACCGACGAGTTCGCCGGAAAGTGTGCTGTCTGAGCTGCCTGCGCTGTCAGCCCTTTCATTGGCCGCACAGGATGAAAGGGTGAGAGTTGCCACTGCTGCGATGACCGCGATGCGGCCGACCTTCGAGAACTTCACGGAGATGTGTCCATTCATAGTGATTACGGGACGGGCCCGTCGGGCCCACAGGTGACGTTAGGTGTGTGGCCTTACGAGCGTCCCTCATCGCGGTGAACGGAAGGTTAACGACCGCTTTCCAACCCGGCGCTCATGCGCGGGGTTCGTGTGTTTCGATCGAGATGATTCCCGAGCTCGGGTTACTCGCCGAGAGATGCACGACGCTGAAAGCCCCGGTGGACAGGCCGGCAGCGCTCGAGAGGTATGAACCGGTGACGCTTCCGGTCGCCAGCGCGATTTCGCGGAGGATGTCCGGGAGCACGGGGCCGTGACTGCAGAGCACAGCGGTCTTGCCCGAACGGACCCGCTTGCCGACGACCTTGCGGACGTCAGACTCTCCCGATTCATAGGCATCCTGGCTGATCAGGTCGGTGCGCCGCACCTCGATCCCGGTTGCCGCCGCGAGGGGAGCGACCGTTGTTGCGCAGCGCACCGCAGTGCTCGACACGATGCGCCGTACCCCGAAAGCACGAAGCGTGCCGACGATCTCGTTCGCCTGCTCGACGCCACGTGGGGTGAGCGGGCGGCTGGCATCCGGTCCGTCCCAGGACGATGGCGACACAGCTTTGCCGTGCCTCAGTGCGATCAGCGCGAAGGTTGAGGTCACGCCCTCGTCGACGAGTGTCGCGAAGGTGTCGATGATCTCCACATCGCGGTCGTAACTCAGGTAGTTCCTGGCCCGCCTGATCGTGACCCACTCGAGTGCAGCGACCTCCCCGTTCGGGACGAAGGTCGACGCGAGCACCGCGGCATCCGTCACCTCGCTCGCCCAGTAGTGGACGACTTTCTCCTTGCCGCTCGCGAGCGTGTAAGCGGAGACTCCGAGCGGGACGCCGAGAGTGACGGCGAGGCCGGTCTCCTCGCGGATTTCCCGCACCGCCGTCTGGGGCAGTGACTCGCCAGGGTCGACCTTGCCCTTGGGCAGGGTCACGTCGGCGTACTTCGTGCGGTGAATGACGAGAATGTGGATCCTGCCGTCGATGAGCCGCCAGCACACGGCGCCGGCGGCGTAGACGGCGCTCGTCACCTGCGGCTCCTCTGCCGACGGCGCAGGCTGGTCTTCAGCATCAGTCTGTCCTGCAGGTCGACGAGTGCCTCGCCATTTTCGCCGACACTGTGACGCTCCCACTGACCGTCGGAGTCGAGGTGCCACGATGAGGTCTTGTCGTCCATGGCGACGTCGAACAGTCCCTCGATCTCCGCGAGGTGTGCCGGAGACGTGAGGCGCACCAGTGCCTCGACGCGACGGTCGAGGTTGCGGTGCATCATGTCGGCGCTGCCGATGAAGACGTGGGGATCGCCGTCGTTGACGAACGAGAAGATGCGGGAGTGCTCGAGGAACCGGCCCAGGATGGAGCGAACACGCATGTTCTCGCTCATGCCCGGGTACCCCGGCCGGAGGCTGCAAATGCCGCGCACCCAGATGTCGACGGGAACACCCGCCTGGCTAGCCCGGTAAAGACCATCGATGATGGCCTCGTCCACTATCGAGTTGACCTTGATCCTGATGCCGCTCGGTTTGCCGGCCTCGGCGTTCCTTCGCTCGGCTTCGATGTGCTTGAGCAGTCCCTTGCGCAGGTGAAGGGGAGCGACGAGCAGCCTCTTGAACTTCTTCTCGATCGCGTAGCCCGACAACTCGTTGAACAGGCGGGTGAGGTCCTTGCCGACCTGCGCGTCGGCGGTGAACAGACCGAGGTCCTCATAGATCCGGCTCGTCTTCGGGTTGTAGTTTCCCGTGCCGATGTGGCTGTAGTGCTTGAGCGTTCCCTTTTCTTCACGGATGACGAGGGCGAGTTTGCAGTGCGTCTTGAGTCCGACGAGGCCATAGACCACGTGCACGCCAGCCTTCTCGAGCTTCCGGGCCCAGGAGATGTTGGCCTGTTCATCGAAGCGCGCCTTGATTTCGACGAGCGCGAGAACCTGCTTTCCGGCCTCGGCAGCGTCGATGAGCGCCTCGACGATGGGGGAGTCCCCCGAGGTGCGGTACAGGGTCTGCTTGATGGCGAGAACGTGCGGGTCAGCTGCGGCCTGCTCGAGGAAGGCCTGGACACTCGTGGCGAACGACTCGTACGGGTGGTGCACGAGCACGTCCCCGCGGGAGATCGCGCCGAAGATGTCTGCTTTTCCGTTCGGCTCAGCCGGCTGGAATTCGAGCGCAGTGGTCGGTACCCGCGGCGGGTACCTCAGGTCGGGACGGTCGATGCCCGAGAGGCTGAACAGGCCGCCGAGGTCGAGGGGCGCCGGGAGCCGGTACACCTCCTGCTCGGTCACGTCGAGTTCGCGCACAAGCAGGTCGAGTGTGACGTCGTCCATGTCCTCGGTGATCTCGAGGCGGATGGGCGGCCCGAACCGACGGCGGAGCAGCTCCTTCTCGAGGGCCTGGATGAGGTTCTCGGTTTCATCCTCCTCGATCTCCACGTCCTCGTTGCGTGTCACGCGGAACACGTGGTGCTCGACGATCTCCATTCCGGGGAACAGGTCTCCGAGGTGGTTCGCGATGAGGTCTTCGAGCGAAACGAACTGAATGTCGTCGAGTGTGGCTGAGGGGTCGACCCGCACGAAGCGAGGCAGCATCTGAGGCACTTTCAGCCGCGCGAATTCCTGCCGTCCGGTCTTGGTGTTCCGTACCCGGACGGCGAGGTTGAGCGAGAGTCCCGAAATGTAAGGGAACGGGTGCACAGGGTCCACAGCGAGGGGCATGAGCACCGGGAAGATCTGCTGGGAGAAGTAGTCGCTGAGCCCCGCCTTGTCCTTCGCGTTGAGCGAATCCCAGCTCACGACACTGACGCCCGCAGCCGTGAGATCCGGCTTGACTTGATCGCTCCATACGCGAGCGTGACGTAACTGCAACTCGTGGGCCTTCTCCGAGATGTCTTCGAGGACGTCTGCGGGGGCGCGGCCGATGTTGGTGGGGACAGCGAGACCGGTGAGAACGCGACGCTTGAGTCCCGCAACCCTCACCATGAAGAACTCATCGAGGTTCGACGCGAAGATGGCGAGGAAGTTGGCCCGTTCGAGAGCCGGCACCGAGCGGTCCTCAGCGAGTTCGAGCACCCGCTGGTTGAAGGCGAGCCAGCTGATCTCCCTGTCGAGGTACCGGCCCTCGGGGAGGGCAGGGTCGTCGCGCTCGAAGGCGGGGTCGAAGTCGTCGTCGTCCCAGCCGAGGCCGGAGTCCTGGGCCATGCTGTCTGATGCCATTGCAATATCTTGTCACCTTGAGCAACCACCGTGCACATTGCGGCGAAGTGGCGGCACCGGGTGCGCCCCGTGAGTCAGGATTCCGCGCGGCGAGCCGCGCGCGGCTCGCTCAGCCGGTATTGCACGTCGACCGTATGGTCGGAGAAGCCGAGTGAGCGATACAGGGCGACCGCCGGTGTGTTGTCTGCCTCAACGTAGAGAGCGGCCGTCGTGCACCCACGCGCTCGCATCCGCTCGAGTCCCGCCAGCATGAGCGCCCTGCCGAGGCCGCGACCGGGGGCGTCGACTCCGATGACGTATACCTCGCCGAGGTCCTGCTCGATTTTGAGCCAGTTGTAGCCGATCATCGCCCCGGCCTCGTCGCGAGCGATAAGGAAGTCGCCAGGGTCAAACCACTCTTCAGCTTCCCTGGCGCGGAGGTCGTCCACCGAGATGCTGCCCTGTTCGGGATGGTGGGCGAAGATCCTGGCGTTGAGAGCTACCCACTCGTCTTCGTCGGTTCCTGGGCGGAAGGTCTCGAATACTGTGCCGGTCGTCGCTGACTCCTCGAGCGGCATCCGTAACTGCAGCAGGGTCCTGACCGGGGTGAACCCGAACCGCCTGGCCAGCGCCCGAGCGGCAGGATGGTCGCCGTGGGACCAGGCTTTCAGGCCGGCGGGTGCATCGGACAGCAGTTCGGCGACGGCGGTGGTGCCGTACCCAGACCCGCGCCATTCCGGGTCGATCACGAGCTCCAGCTCGGTCTCATCGACGATGGCAGCCCCGACCAGGTGCTCGGCGGCGCTCGGCGATTCCTGCGGCTCCACGATAAAGACCAGTCTCCTGGTGCCCTTCTCGGCATCCACGAGCGCCTGGTCGTTGAACGGCGCCTGGCCGTCGACGGCGGCGGCCACCCGAACGAGGCGGTCGAACGCGGCACGGGCCCCTGGCACGGAGAGGCTACGCGTGCGAAGGGCCGGTGGGCGCACTGTCCTCCTCATAGACGTTGAAGCGGTAGCCCACGTTACGGACGGTGCCGATGAGCTGCTCGAGGTCGCCCAGCTTGGCGCGCAAGCGCCGGACGTGGACGTCAACGGTCCTCGTGCCACCGAAGTAGTCGTAGCCCCACACCTCGCTGAGCAACTGCTCGCGGGTGAAGACCCGTGACGGATGCGTGGCCAGGAATCTGAGGAGCTCGAACTCCTTGTAGGTCAGGTCCAGCGGCTTGCCCTGGACCTTGGCGGAGTAACTCGCCTCGTCGATGACGACGCCGGAGGTCTGGATCTTTGTCGAGGTCTGCTCGAGCGCCTGTTTTCCGATGGCCAGCCTGATGCGTGCGTCCACCTCCGCAGGTCCCGCGTTCTCGACGAGGACATCGTCGACGCCCCAGTCGGCGCTTACCGCGCTGAGTCCACCCTCGGTGAGGACGATGAGGAGGGGGACGGTGAGGCCTGTCGTCCGCAGGATCTTGCACAGCGACTTGGCGCCGGCGAGGTCTGTTCGCGCGTCGATCATGATCAGATCGCTCGCGGGCGCGTTGACGAGTTGAGCCGGCTGGGCCGGTATCTGACGTACCCGGTGGGAGAGCAGACCGAGGGAGGGAAGCACGTCATTGTCGACCCGTGAGGTCAGAATCAACAGTTGCGCCACGCAGGACCTCCAGTGATTAGCTGGGTCAATACTAGCGACAGCGCCATGCATGGCGTGATCACCCCCTCCACGGGGGCACGCGGCCGCAGAATCGGGCACAATGGGAGCGTGACCGATACTCCGATGACACCAGCGCGCACCTGGGGCGGCATCGCCGCTGTGTGGCTCGTCGCCCTGGCCGGAGCGGTGGCCGTTGCCCTTCTGCCGTCGGAGAGCTACAGGCTTTCCTGGCTCTGGCTGGCGCTCGCCGCGTGCATGCTCATTGCTTTCGCCATCCAGCTCTCGACCCATCGCAAGGTCGGGTTTATCGACCGCCTCGGGGCGAGCATCGTCGGGGCCCTCGTCATCATCGGCGGCACTGCTGTTGCTCTCAGCGTCGTCGCCGTCTCCGGGGGATAGACTGTCGGCATGGATCTCGTCGCGCTCGAACTCTTCTTTGTCGGTCTTCTCGCCGCAGCAAGCCTGGGCATCGCGTTCACGTCTGTCGTTGTGCTGTGGAACCTGTTTCGGGGCCAGCGGTAACGTTCCCGCTCGATCATGATCGAACTGAATCTCGACCTCCCCGCTGAACTCGTACCCCTTTCCTGGCTGATCGGCGTGTGGGAGGGCACAGGCGTCATCGACTACACGGTCGGCGATGAGTCGGTCAGTCACGAGTTCGGCCAGCGCGTGAGCTTCAGCCACGACGGTCTGCCGTACCTCAATTACAACTCGTACACCTGGTTGCTCGACGATGAGCAGACGCCGCTGGTCGCCGAGTCGGGGTACTGGCGCCTGCACCGACTGCAACAGCCGGGTGACCCTGGGCCGGCGATGCTGCCCGGAATCGGTGAGCGCCCGTATCCCAACGCCGAATCCGTCGAAACACTGCGCAACTCAGACGGCGGCTTCGACATCGAAGCTGCGGTGGTTCACCCGGGTGGCGTGAGCGAGCTCTACCTCGGCCAGGTCAGGGGCCCGCGGATCGACCTCGCCACTGACGCCGTGATGCGCAGCGCTGGTGCAAAGGAATATGCGGCGGCAACGAGGATGTACGGCCTCGTCGACAACCACCTGCTCTGGGCGTGGGACATCGCCGCTCTTGGCCAGGACCTGAGAACACACGCCTCCGCCCGCCTGGGCAAGGCTGACTCATGACGGCGTCGCCGTTCTTCGGCATCGACGGTGCCGTCGAGCTTCCCGGAGCCATCGACACCGGTGTCCCCTCTCACTACGGGAACCCGAACATCGAGCAGCGCCGGCTTGCGTCAGGGGCGGCGGTCGTCGACCTCTCGAATCGCGGCGTGATTTCCGTGACGGGTCCTGACCGGCTGACCTGGCTCAACTCCATCACCTCAGCGGAGCTCAGGTTCCTGCAGCCGGGTGAATCGAGCGAGACCCTGTTCCTCGATCCACACGGGCACATCGAATACGCTGCAGGCGTCCTCGACGATGGTGAGACCGCGTGGCTGCTCGTTGACCCGGAATCGGTCGAGTCGCTCGTCGCCTGGCTCAACCGCATGAAGTTCATGCTCAGGGTGGAGATCACCGACCGCACAGCCGAATTCGCACGGATCGGTTTCCTCGCTGACGAGGTCCCCTCCACGCTGCCAGTGGCCTCCCGATCAGGGGTTCCGCTGGTGTGGCGTGACCCGTGGTCCGCCGTCGTCGCCGGCGGGCACCAGTACGCGAACGGCCAGCATCCCGGCGCCGAGTGGAACTGGAAGGAAGCCCTCGTTGCCAGGGAGGCGCTCGCTGATGTCGCGAGCGCACACCAGGTCGCAGGTACCCTCGCCGCCGAGGCGCTTCGTGTTGCCGCATGGCGCCCGCGCTTCGCCACTGAGGTCGACGAGAAAACGATCCCGCACGAGCTCGACTGGCTCCGGAGCGCCGTCCATCTCGCCAAGGGCTGCTACCGCGGACAGGAGACCGTCGCGAAGGTGCATAACCTCGGCCACCCGCCACGCCGGCTCGTCATGCTGCACCTCGACGGGTCCGATTCGGTGCTCCCCGCGCACGGAGCGCCGGTCAGGGCGGACCGGGCGGGCGAGCAGGTCGACGTCGGGCGCGTCACAACGGCTGCCATTCATCACGAGCTTGGGCCGATTGCGCTCGCGGTGATCAAACGCTCGGTGAAACCGGATGCCGTCCTCAGCGTCGACGAGGATGGCCAGCTGATCGCGGCAGCGCAGCAGGTCATCGTGCCGGCCGACGCCGGCGCTGTTGCCGATGTGCCGCGGCTGCCGAGACTCGGCGCGGTCCGTCGTCCCTGACCGAACCCTGACCCCGCTCAGTTGGGTGCGACTGCCTCCCACGGAACAGTGAGCTCGCCGAGCCGCCACCTCGAGCGCGTGCCGAGCACTGGCCAGCCGGCTGCCGCCAGGCCCGTAACCGTGGCGATCCAGCGCTGGACCGGCCCGTATGGCGACAGTGGCGCACTGTACTGCCACTGACGATCGAGCTCCGTCATCAGGAGAGCGATCCGCTCTCCGGGAACGTTGCGGTGGATGAGGGCCTTCGGCAGTCGTTCGGCGACGATGGATGGGCGGTCGAGTTCGTCGAGTCGCAGCGAGATCGTGAGGGAGCGGGGGCCGTCCGCGGCCACAGTCACCCAGCTCGAGATCCGCCCGATCTCATCGCAGGTTCCCTCGACCAGGACACCGCCCGACTGGAGGCGAGAGACCATCATGCCCCAGGCATCCGCCACCTGGTCCTCGTCGTATTGCCGCAGTACGTTGAAGGCGCGGATGACGGCGGGGCGTCGCCCGTCGTGCACGGGGACTTCGAACCCGCCCCTGGCGAAGCTCACGCGAGCGTCGGTGGCGAAGCCCGTTTCTCCGCGTCGCACTGACTCGAGCTGGCTGGTCGCCCTGTGTACCCGTTCCTTGTCGATCTCGAGGCCGAGCACCTCGACATCCGGCCGGACCTTGTGAAGGCGCGCGTGCAGTTCGAGGCTCGTGACAGCGCTCGCGCCGTAGCCGAGATCGACGATAAGGGGGTCTGGTGAAGTGCGCACCACGGGGAGAGTCTGCAGGAATCGGTCGACCCGTCGAAGGCGATTCGTGTTCGTCGTCCCTCGGGTGATGGTTCCAATGGGCATTAGATCATTCTCTCAGGAGCGCCCCTGACCGTTCGCCGATGGCACCCGGCGGCCGCCTCTGTCTGCCCGTGCCGATGGAGCCCATCGCCCCCTGTCGATAGAGTGGGAGCATGTCTCTGCCATACACTCTCATCCTGCTTCGCCACGGAAACAGCGACTGGAACCAGAAGAACCTGTTCACCGGCTGGGTCGACGTTCGCCTGAGCGACCAGGGCGTCGCCGAAGCCACCCGGGCCGGCGAGCTGCTCACCGAGTCCCAGCTCACCCCTGACGTCCTGTACACGTCAGTGCTCACGCGCGCCATTCAGACGGCGAACATCGCCCTCGATGTTGCCGACCGCGCGTGGATCCCGGTCAAGCGCAGCTGGCGCCTGAACGAGCGTCACTACGGCGCTCTCCAGGGCAAGGACAAGGCCCAGACGCTCGCCGAGTACGGCGCAGAGCAGTTCCAGGTCTGGCGCCGCTCATTCGACGTTCCGCCGCCCCCGATCGACGACGACAACGAGTACTCGCAGGCGAACGACCCGCGTTACGTCGGCATCGATGGAGAGGTCCCGAAGACGGAATGCCTCAAGGACGTCATCGACCGGATGCTTCCGTACTGGGAATCGGACATCACCGGTGACCTGGCGGCGGGCAAGACCGTGCTCGTCACGGCGCACGGCAACTCGCTTCGCGCCCTGGTCAAGCACCTCGACAACATCTCAGACGACGACATCGCGTCGCTGAACATCCCGACGGGGATCCCTCTCGTCTACAAGCTCGACGAGAACTTCAGGCCCACCCAGCCCGCGGAGTACCTCGACCCCGAGGCCGCCGCTGCCGGCGCAGCGGCCGTTGCCGCCCAGGGTAAAAAGTAGGGCCATCGCCCCAACGACACAGGCTGCGCGTCATTCTCCCCCGAGAGTGACGCGCAGCCTTTGTCGTGGTGCGACCGTTGGCGCTCAGCGCAGGTCGGGATCCGGGATCCACTCACCGGTTGCGAGGTACTGAACCTTCTTGGCGATGGATACCGCGTGGTCGGCGAACCGCTCGTGGTACCGCGACGCGAGCGTCGCATCGACGGTGGCGAGCGGTTTGCCTTTCCAGGTCTCACCGAGAACCTTGTCGAAAACGCTCACGTGCAGCTCATCGATCTTGTCGTCCTCGTTACGGATCTCTTCGGCGAGTCGAACGTCCTGCGTCCGGAGCAGTTCGGTCAGCTTCCTGGCGATCTCAACGTCGAGTCTGCCCATCTCCGCGAAGGTCGAGCGGAGTCCCTTGGGTACCGCGCGTTCGGGGAACCGGTAGCGCGCTAGCTGGGCGATGTGTTCGGCCATGTCGCCCATCCGTTCGAGCGAGGAGCTGATCCGAAGGGCGCTGACCACGATGCGGAGGTCTCTCGCGACGGGCTGCTGCCTCGCGAGGATGTTGATGGCGAGTTCATCGAGGGTGACAGTGAGCTCGTCGATGCGAACATCGTTCTCGATCACCTCTTCGGCGACGCTCACGTCCGATTCGTTGAAGGCGCGCACCGCATTCTCGATGGAAATGGCTACGAGTTCCGAAATGGCGATCAGCCGTTCCTGGACCTCGGCCAGTTCCTGTTGGAATACATCGCGCATGTGCTCTCCGTTCAGTTCAGGTGCGTCGTTCGGTTCATGGTGCGTCAGTGATCGACGCACGGATGCCACGGCGCCCGGATGCAACCATGCCTCGCGCAGGTTAACAATTGGGGGCACTCAGCTGAACGCTCGTCAAAATCCCCTGATCGAGCGTCGCCAGCGGCAAGTGGGCTGGTGTGGTGCATCTAATCTAGTCCTATGTACTCCGCCTGGTTAGTGCTCGCGGCACTGGCACTCGGTCTGATCGTCGGCGCCGGATTCACCCTCGTGCTCTCCGTCGCCGCCAGGCGCGGCCAGCGCGTTGCGAGCGTTGTAACGCCCCGCGTTCCCGACGGTGTCTCGCAGGTGCTCGAGGCTCTGGAGAGCGCGGGAGTGGTTGTCGATCCGTCCGGCAACGTGGTCAAGGCATCGCCAGGTGCCCTCGCACTCGGACTGGTCCGCGACGGACTGCTCGTTAACGAGGAGCTCAGGCAGCTCGCGAACGAGGTCCGCGACAACGGTGACCCCGTTACCCGGGACTTTGACATCAGCAGGGGACCGTTCGGCGGTGCGAGCACGCACCTCAACGTTCGCTGTGCCCGGCTGGGCACGCGCTTTGTGCTCCTGCTCGCGCAGGACCACACCGAGGCGCAGAGGCTTGACGAGGTGCGCCGTGACTTCATCGCCAATATCTCGCACGAACTCAAGACTCCTATTGGGGCGGTCAGCCTGCTCGCCGAAGCGCTCGAACCAGCCGCGGATGATCCGGAGCAGGTCAGGAAGTTCGCCGCCAGGTTGAGTACCGAAGCGGAGAGGCTCGCTCGCATCACCCGCGAGATCATCGACCTGTCGCGGTTGCAGGCGGCTGACGCCCTCGCTTCGCCGGAACTGCTCGACATCGACAGCGTCGTTGCACAGGCCGTCGACCAGAGCCGCGTTGCCGCTGAGGCGACGGGCGTGACACTCACCGCCGGCGGAGACAAGCGCGTCCAGGTGTACGGCGACGAAGCCCTGCTCGTGGTTGCCGTGCAGAACCTGATCTCGAACGCGATCAATTACTCGCCGCCGGGTGGGCGGGTGGGTGTCGGCGTGAACCGCACGGCTGGCGTTGTTTCGATTGCCGTGACGGACCAGGGGGTCGGCATCCCCGAGGAGGACCGTGACCGTGTTTTCGAGCGATTCTTCCGTGTCGACCAGGCCAGGTCGCGCAACACGGGCGGCACAGGACTCGGCCTCTCCATCGTGAAGCACACGGTGCAGAACCACGGAGGCGAAGTCCGGGTGTGGTCGAAGCTCGGCCGCGGTTCCACTTTCACCATCCGCCTGCCGGAGGCGGCCAGGACACCGACCACCGAATCGATTCCGATAGCGGGCACATCAGGACCCGCCGGTTCCCACAGTAAGGACACGCCGCATGACACGCATCCTGCTCGTTGAAGACGAAGAAGCGCTCAGCGAACCGCTGACCTACCTGCTGGAACGAGAGGGACACGACGTGGCTGTCGCTGCTGACGGCCACTCCGCCGTCAGGGCTTTTCACGAAACCGCCCCGGATCTCGTACTCCTCGACCTCATGCTCCCGGGGATCCCGGGGACCGAGGTATGCCGGCAAATCCGGGCGGTCTCACAGACTCCCATCATCATGCTCACCGCGAAGGACTCGGAGGTCGACATCGTCGTCGGGCTCGAACTCGGAGCAGACGACTACGTCACGAAGCCGTACTCGAGTCGCGAGTTGCTCGCCCGGATTCGTGCGGTCACCCGTCGCAGGGCGACAGAGGACGCCGGGCCCGACGAGGCGGTTCTCGAAGCGGGCTCGGTGAGGATGGACGTCGAGCGTCACACCGTCGAGGTCAGGGGAACCGAGACCGCCATGCCGCTCAAGGAATTCGAACTCCTCGAGCTGCTGCTCAGGAACGCGGGCAGGGTGCTCACCCGCGGTCAACTCATCGACCGCGTCTGGGGCAGCGACTACGTCGGAGACACGAAGACGCTCGACGTGCACATCAAGCGGATCAGGTCGCGCATCGAAGAGAGCCCGTCAGAGCCGAGAATGCTGCTGACCGTGCGTGGCCTCGGGTACCGATTCGAGGCTTAGGCGCCGGGGTTACTTGGAGGTCGTCGCCTCGGTGATGAACTCGTCGTAGGGGGCGATCGTGCCGTCGAGCACCGGGACGAAGACTTCCTTGCCCGTCTCGTCGCCGTACTGCACGAACATCGGCATGAACGAACCGGGCTCTGCATCGATGTCCGGGAGGACGAGCGGCTCGCTCTCCCCACCGAACACTGTGCTCACGTTGCCGTCGACGATGGTGCTCACTGTCGTGTCGTCTTCGCCGTACTGGAACGACACCGAGTGAGGTCCACCGGTGTTCACCACGGTGACGATGAGGTTACCGTCGATGCCGTCGTCCGTCAGGACGATGAGGTTACGCAGCCGGAGATCGCCGACATTGACGCTGACGCCGTCGCTCGGGTCGTATTCCTTGGTTGTCGACTGGGGGGAGACCAGGTTGCACCCGCTCGTTCCGAACACGACTGTTGCCGCCAACACTACGGATGCGATCAATCGCGCCTTCACAGGTCCTCCAGGAAAAACTTCGGGCAGGCGGGCGAAAGCGCTCGCGTGCGGGGGTACTTCTTGAGTTTAGCGTAGCCGCCAACCCGGCCGAGGCACGGTCGGGAGCGAAGCATAGTGCATAGCCCCTGTGATAAACTGATGGGCGCTGAAGGGACGGGCATTCATGCTTTTTGAGGTCGGCGAAACAGTCGTATACCCCCACCACGGAGCGGCGACGATCGCCGAAGTGAAGACCCGCATCGTCAAAGGCGAAGAGAAGCTCTACCTCAAGCTCCGTGTCACTCAGGGCGACCTCGTGATCGAGGTGCCCGCGGAGAACGTCGACCTCGTCGGTGTCCGCGACGTCATCGGCGAGGAGGGCCTCGAGCGCGTCTTCGACGTGCTGCGTGCCCCGTTCACCGAGGAACCGACCAACTGGTCCCGCCGGTACAAGGCGAACCTCGAAAAACTGGCATCGGGCGACGTGATCAAGGTCAGCGAGGTGGTTCGCGACCTGTGGCGCCGCGATCAGGACCGCGGACTGAGCGCGGGGGAGAAGCGCATGCTCGCGAAGGCGCGGCAGATCCTCGTCTCCGAACTTGCCCTCGCCGAAAAGACCGACGAAGACAGTGCGTCGACGGTCCTTGACGAGGTCCTCGCCTCCTGAGCCGGATGCCTGCCACGAGACCAGGCTCTCCTCGAGCGGACGGTCGGCGCGTGCTCTACGCTCGAACACTATGAGTTCGAACGCGTCGAGTCCGAAGGCCGGCCCAGATCGGTCGCCCATCGTTGGTGTCATCGTGGTCGCTGCGGGCAGCGGCACGAGACTCGGTGCCGCTCGGCCGAAGGCTTTCGCGCCGCTCGGGAACCGGACCATCCTGGCGCGCTCACTCGATCCCATCTTCAGGATGCAGCGCGAGGCGCAGGTCGTTGTCGTTGCCCCCGCCGACCTGGTCGACGAAGCGCGGTCGATAGTGACGGATGCCGCTGGTCCTGCCGCTCTGTACGCGAGCGTTGTGGCCGGAGGAGCCACGCGGCAGCAGTCAGTTGCCCGCGGCCTCGATGCGCTCGGCGACTCGGTACGGATCGTGCTGGTTCACGACGCGGCCCGGGCTCTCACGCCCGCGAGCGTTTTTGACGCTGTCGTCACCGGGGTCGCGCAGACCGCGGCTGGAATCGTGCCGGGAGTTCCGGTCACGGACACCATCAAGCGGGTCGACGATGACGAGGTCGTTGTCGAGACGGTCGACCGGGCAGAACTGCGCGCCGTCCAGACCCCGCAGGCGTTCCCCCGAGCCGCTCTCGCGGCGGCGTACGCTGACGCCGAGCGGGAGCACACCGACGACGCCGCTCTGTTCGCCGCCGCCGGGAATACCGTGTCGATCGTCGAGGGCGACCAGTTGTCGTTCAAGATCACCACTCCCTGGGATCTCCGCAGGGCGGAAGCACTCGAATCGTCAGCGGGCAGCACGGGGCTTCGCACCGGCATCGGCACAGACGTGCACGCGTTCGATGACGACGCCGAGCTGTGGCTCGCCGGACTCCACTGGCCGGGGGAACGGGGCCTGTCGGGGCACAGTGACGGTGACCCGGTGTGCCACGCCATCACCGACGCGCTCCTCTCCGCGGCTGGGCTCGGCGACATCGGCTCGGTGTTCGGCACCTCGGATCCGGAATTCGCCGGCGCGCACGGCGACGTCTTCCTCAGGGCGACCGCCAGGAAACTGGCGGAAGCGGGATTCGTCATCTCCAACGTCTCTGTGCAGATCATCGGGAACAGTCCCCGTTTTTCGCCGCGCCGCAGCGAGGCAGAGCGGCTGCTCACCGGCATCCTCTCCGCTCCGGTCAGCCTTTCGGCGACCACGACAGACGGTCTCGGATTCACCGGACGCGGCGAGGGCATCTGCTCTATTGCAACGGCGATCGTTTCCCGCAAGTACTCTTAAGCCGTGGCATTTCAACTCTACGATTCCCGGGCACAGGCCCTCCGCGACTTCGTCCCGATCGTCCCAGGCGCCGTGGGAATGTACGTGTGCGGGCCAACCGTGCAATCGTCGCCGCACATCGGACACCTGCGGTCTGCGCTCGTCTACGACCAGCTCCGACGCTGGCTCAACTATTCGGGATTCGACGTCACTCTCGTCCGTAACGTCACGGACATCGACGACAAGGTGCTCGCCAACGCGACCTCGACGGAGGAATGGTGGGCGCTCGCCTACCGGATGGAACTGGAATTCACCGCGGGGTACCGGGCTCTCGGCATCCAGGCGCCGACCTACGAACCGCGCGCAACGGCGAGCGTCCAGGAGATGCACCGGCTCATCGCGACGCTCATCGAATCCGGACACGCGTATCCCGCTGACGACGGCTCAGGCGACGTCTACTTCGACGTTCGAAGCTGGCCGGCGTACGGTGCGCTGACCCGCCAGTCCATCGACAGTATGGAAGCCGCGGCGGATGCCGACCCACGGGGCAAGAAGGATCCGCGCGACTTCGCGCTCTGGAAGGGGCACAAGGCCGACGAACCGGAATCCGCGTCGTGGCCGAGCCCGTGGGGCGACGGGCGGCCGGGCTGGCACATCGAGTGCTCAGCCATGGCCTCGCGCTACCTCGGTACGAACTTCGACATTCACGGCGGTGGACTCGACCTGCGCTTCCCGCACCACGAGAACGAACTGGCGCAGTCGACGGCCGCCGGTCACGAGTTCGCCAACTACTGGGTCCACAACGGACTGGTCCACATCAACGGGCAGAAGATGTCCAAGTCTCTCGGCAACTCCGTCTACGCGGCAGATCTTCTCGGCGCCGCACGGCCCATCGTTGTCCGGTATTACCTGGGGCAGGCCCACTACCGGTCGACGATCGATTTCCACGACGGCGCACTGACGGAGGCGGAAGCTGCGCTCGACAGGATCGAGAGCTTCCTCGAACGGGTGGGCCGCAGGCTCGTCGGAACCCGGTTCGCCGGCACCGGTGTTGTCGAAATTCCGGAAGCGTTCACCGATGCGATGAACGACGATTTGTCGGTCCCGCAGGCACTCGCCGTATTACATGACACAATAAGGCAGGGGAACTCCTGGCTGGACGGGGAAGACCTCGCGCTCGCTGCGAGTGCTCAAGGCCAGGTTCTGGCCATGACAGAGGTCCTCGGAATCAATCCGCTCTCGCCGGAATGGTCCAAAACACAGGATGTGTCGGTGCACGCCGCACTGACAGCGCTCGTCGATCAGTTGCTCGAACGCCGCCAGCAGAAGAGGGCTTCGCGGGACTTCGCGGCAGCCGACCAGATCCGTGACGATCTCGCTCACGCGGGCATCACAATTGAAGACACCCAACAGGGTGCACATTGGAGTATTGATGGCAGCCAGTAAGCAGAACCGCCCCGGGGCGCTCCGCAAGGCCAAGAAGGGCCCAGCCAAGGGCACCGGTGGACTCGGGCGACGCTCGCTCGAGGGCAAGGGTCCGACGCCGAAGGCCGAGGACCGCACGTACCACGCAGCCGGCAAGCGCAAGCTCGCGAAGGATCGTCTCGCAGCGACCCAGGCGAAGACCGGCGGAGGACGCCCCGCATCGACCGGGCCGGCGATCCGCAAGCCCAAGCCCAAGCAGTCAGACGACTTCGAGGTCGTCACCGGCCGGAACTCGGTGCTCGAAGCGCTCAGGGCGAAGATCCCCGCGACAGCGCTCTACATGGCGACTCGAATTGAATTCGACGACCGGGTGAAGGAAGTCCTCGCGCTCGCAACGGCTCGCGGCATCCCGATCCTCGAGGTCATGAGGCCGGAACTCGACCGCCTCGCCGGTTTCGACTCGGTGCACCAGGGCCTCGCGCTCAAGGTCCCGCCGTACGAGTACGCGCACCCCAACGACCTGCTCGAGACGGTCATCTCGCGCGGCCAGACCCCGCTCTTCGTCGCGCTCGACGGCATCACGGACCCCAGGAACCTCGGAGCGATCATCAGGTCGACCGCGGCATTCGGTGGCCACGGCGTCATCGTTCCGCAGCGTCGGTCCGTCGGTCTCACGGCATCCGCCTGGAAGACCAGCGCTGGCTCTGCTGCGCGCACTCCCGTGGCGATGGCACCGAACCTGACCCAGACGCTCAAGGCGTTCAAAGCCGCCGGCGTCTTCGTCATCGGCCTCGACGGCGGGGGAGACACGGAGCTTCCCGGTCTTGAACTCGCTGACCGCCCCGTCGTTATCGTCGTCGGCAGCGAGGGCAAGGGCCTGTCCCGCCTCGTTACCGACACCTGCGACGCCATAGTCTCGATTCCGATCAGCTCGGCGACCGAGTCGCTCAACGCCGGTATCGCAGCCTCGGTGACGCTCTACGAAATCTCGAAGCTTCGTCAGGCAGCAAAGGCGTCGAAGAAGAAGAAGTAGTCGCGTACGACACTACGCACCACGCTGGCGCGATCGGGTTTAGACCCGGTCGCGCCAGTTTGTGTTTGCGCTGTCGCTGTCGTCGTCGTCGACGGCACGCATCGGCAACGTGATCGACTCGGTGACCGGGGCGATCACCGTCGCTTCGTCGCGCCGGTGGCGGAGCACCGTGTTGATGTAGGACGTGAGTGCTTCGGCGAGCGGGATGCTTCGCGCTTCGTTCTGTGACATGAACCAACGGTGTTCGAGGAGCTGGTGGAAGATCTCGGCGGGCTCGAGCTTGCCCCTGAGCTCACGGGGGATCGACTTGATGACGGGCTCGAATACGCGGCTGACCCACTCGTGGGCGACCATTTCTTCGTCGAGGTCGTTCTTCCCGTGCGTAGCCGCGTACGAGTCGAGGTCGTTGAGCAGGCGGCGGGCCTGGTTCTCGCCCGCGTCGAGGCCGGTGAGTCTGAGGAGCCGGCGCTGGTGGTGCCCGGCATCGACAACTTTCGGCTGGATACGGACGGTGGTGCCGTTCTCGTCCGTTCGGATCGCCAGTTCTTCGATGTCGAAGCCGAGCGAGTTCAGTCGCTGGACCCGTTCGCTGATGCGCCAGCGCTCGTCAGAGGAGAAGGATTCGGACCCGGTGAGCTCGCGCCAGAGAGAGCGGTACGCGGCGACGATGCCGTCTGACACGCTGATCGGGTCGAGCTCGTCGTCTACCCGGCCGCCCGCTTCGAGGTCCATCAGCTCACCGGCGATGTTGACCCGCGCGATCTCCAGGTCGTTCTCCCGCTGGCCGTTCGACAGGCCGCCGTCGTAGAGCTGCCCGGTTTCGGCGTCGACCAGGTACGCAGCAAAGGCGCCGGCGTCGCGGCGGAACAGGGTGTTCGAGAGCGAAACGTCGCCCCAGAAGAAGCCGGCGATGTGGAGGCGGACGAGCAGGACGGCTAGGGCGTCGACGAGGCGGTTCGCCGTATCCGGACGGAGCGTCTGCGAGAACAGTGCGCGGTACGGGAGCGAAAATTTGAGGTGCCGGGTGACGAGCACGCTCGGAAGGGAGGCCCCCGAACTCTCGGAGCGGCCGGTGATGACGGCGACGGGGTCAACGCAGGGAATGTCGAGCCGCTGCAGGTTGCGCAGCATGTCGTACTCACCCCTGGCCATCTCGGTGGTCGTCTCCTTCACGGCGACGACATAGCCGGACAGGTAGGCGAAACGAACGAGGTGGCGGGAGATTCCCTTGGGCAGCGACGCGATGGTGTCGCTCGGCCAGTTCTCCAGTGGAAGGTCCCACGGAAGGTCGAGCAGTGCAGGATCGACGGTGGCTGCTGTGATGTTCAGTGACGCGCTCATGGTGTTTAAACAGTAGCGCCGGCTGGCGGGTCTGATGACCCGCCAGCCGGCGCTGTACTGCTAGTTGGCTACGACTGCCTTGTTGCCGAGGCGGAGGCCGGACTCGACGTCGAAGACGTGGACGTGGTGCGCAGCGGGGATCAGGAAGACCTTCTCGCCGGCGTGCGCGTGGATGCGTCCGTCGACGCGGGCGACCAGGTCGGTGCGCTTGCCGTTGACGTCTGCGTGACCGTAGAGGTAGCCGTCTGCACCGAGTTCCTCAACCAGGTCGACCTGTACCTCGAGGCCGTTGCCCGGCTCTGTCGATACTTCGATGTCCTCGGGGCGAACGCCAACGGTGACCTGACGGGCGGTGGTCTCACCGATGATGTCGCGGTCGACCGGGACAACCCGTGCACCGAACTGGATGCCGCCGTCGGCGACGTCCGCGGTGAGCAGGTTCATGGCGGGGGAGCCGATGAAGCCGGCGACGAAAACGTTCTGCGGCTTCTCGTACAGGTCGCGCGGGGTTCCGACCTGCTGCAGGATGCCGTCCTTGAGGACCGCGATGCGGTCACCCATGGTCAGTGCCTCGGTCTGGTCGTGCGTGACGTAAACCGTGGTGACACCGAGGCGGCGCTGGAGCGACGCGATCTGCGTACGGGTCTGAACGCGAAGCTTGGCGTCGAGGTTCGACAGCGGCTCATCCATGAGGAAGACCTGGGGCTGACGGACGATCGCACGGCCCATGGCAACACGCTGACGCTGTCCACCGGAGAGCGCCTTCGGCTTGCGGGTGAGGTACTCCTCCAGGTCGAGCAGCTTGGCTGCCTCGAGGACGCGAGCGGCACGCTCGTCCTTGTTGACGCCGGCGATCTTCAGGGCGAAGCCCATGTTCTCGGCGACCGTCATGTGCGGGTACAGCGCGTAGTTCTGGAACACCATCGCGATGTCGCGGTCCTTCGGCGGCACATCGGTGACGTCGCGGTCACCGATGAGGATGCGACCGTCGTTGACCTCTTCGAGGCCGGCGAGCATACGCAGCGACGTGGACTTACCACAACCGGACGGCCCGACCAGGACGAGGAATTCGCCGTCGGCGACCTCGAGGTTGAGCTTGTCAACGGCGGGGCGTGTACCACCCGGGTACAGGCGGGTGGCGTTGTCGAAGGTTACTGATGACATGGGTACTGCTCCTTCACCGGCAGGTACGTGCCGGACGATCCGAGTGAGGATTCATGCTCCGCATGCTGCATTGCATGCTCCCGGATGCCTTACGGCATTCGAGAGATCATCAGTATGACAGATAGCCGGGGCGGTTGGGCTCCTTGCCGCCGTTTCAGTTTCCAGTCCTCTCATCACGTGCGCCCAGCATCCGTTTGGGTATTTCCCAGTGAGGGCAACTACGATCGATTCGTGTTCGGCGCCTGTAGCGTGCCCACCCGACTACACGAAGCGAGGATCCATGACGAACGGCGGACCTGAGTCCAGTCCGACGAAGAACCAGCGTCGTGAGGCAACCCGCGAAAAGGCGAAGGAGCTTCGTGACGCGCAGCGCAAGCGGGACCTGCGTAACCGGATTTTCCTCCAGGGCGGACTCGTGCTCGTTGTCGTCGCCATCATTGCCGGGATCGCGTTTGTGATCGCCAGCGCGATTCGTCCCCCCGCACCGGGGCCGAAGAACATGGCCTCCGACGGGATCGTTATCGGCCAGGGCCTCAAAGCCGTGACGACGCCGGCCATTGCGGCGGGAGCCAAGCCCGTTGCAACTGAGATCAACGCCAACGTGCCGAACATCAGGGTTTACGTCGACTTCCTGTGCCCGGCGTGTGGTCAATTCGAGAAGGCGAACTCCGAGCAGCTCGCCACCTGGGCCGAAAACGGAACGGCAACTGTTGAGTACCACCCCATCGCCATTCTGACCGGTCGCTCGGCTGGCACCCAGTACTCGCTCCGCGCCGCGAATGCTGCAGCGTGTGTGGCGAACTATGCCCCTGACTCCTTCTTCGTCTTCAGCACCCTGCTCTTCGATGACCAGCCTGCCGAGGGCACTGAGGGGCTGAGCGACGACGAACTCGCTGACGTCGCCAAGACAGCCCTCGCGTCCGCGAACGAGACAGTGGACGAATCGGCGCTCTCGTCGATCTCGAGCTGCATCGACGACGGAACCTTCACCAGCTGGGTGCAGGAAGCCACAGACAGGGCGACCACAGAGCCGATCCCGAACTCGAGCCTCGAGAAGGTCAAGGGAACGCCGACGGTGCTCGTCAACGACAAGCAGTACACGGGGTCCATCACCGACCCGAAGGAGTTCCAGGCCTTCGTGCTCTCCGTGGCGAGCGAGACCTACGCCCAGAAGTCGTCGACGCCGGCACCAAGCGAGACCCCGGCACCGACCGAAACCCCGGCGTCGAGCGAGACCCCCGTGCCGAGCGAGACCCCCGCGGGCTAGATCGTCTCGTCCTGCTTCCGGCTGAGACGAACCTGCACACCCATGAGCGGGCCGACGAAGCGACGCTGGATGCGACGAGCGGGCCCGAGCAGGCTCTGAACGACGTACTGTCCGAGCAGCGCTCCTGCCGCGAGTGCGACAGCGACGCTCGCCGCCTCGATCATGCTGAGCAGCCCGTCGATCGAGCCGGCGCTGAGTTCGAGCAGGCCGCGGAACAGAATAAGTCCTGGCACAAGGGGCACGAGGGCCGTGACGACGAGGGGGAGGGGCGGGACCCGGACCGCTCTCGATGCGAACGCCGAGAGGACGCCGACGGCGACAGCGGCGAACGCGGCGCTCCAGGCGACACCGATCTCCCAGGTGAGGGCCGCTGCGAATACCAGGTAGCCGAGGACGCCAAGTACGATGACAGCCCAGATGGCCCTGGCCGGCACCTCGACACCGAGGGCAAACCCGATGACCACGATGACGCTGCCGATCACTTGCGCACTGATGCTCTCGAGCGTCGGTGCGACGTATGGCTCGATGTCGAGCAGGATGCCGAAGCGTGACAGCAGCATGTTGGTGCCTGCGACCCCGGCAACGAGCCCACCGGTGATGAGCAGGGCCTCGAGAACCCGCGCCGTCCCTGTGACGTAGAAGCCCGAGAGCACGTCCTGCACTGCGCCGAACGAGGTGACGCCGGCCAGGAGCATGATGATCGTCGCGACGACGACGAGCGATGAACTCGCGGCGGGGTCGATGACGTGGACCACGGCGGCGACGATCGGTCCGACGGCGCCACCCGCGAGGGTCTGGTAGAACACGGAGATCCGCGTTCGCGCGAGCACGCTTGTCAGCAGGTCGACGAAGAAGGTGGCAACGAACGCTGCCAGCACCACGAGCGGTCCACCGCCGAGCAGCAGCGCCGCGCCGGCGCCGACGAGGCTCCAGCCGACGCGACGAACCGCGGTCGGGTAGATGGGCCGTGCCCTGATGATCGCGTCAACGCGTGACCTGGCGTCAGCGACGGCGACGGGGCTGTGGAGCAGCTCCCCGATCAGGGTAGAGGTATTGGTGAGGCGGGTGTAATCGAGTGTGCGATACCTGACGTTGCGGCTCTTCGAGATCGAATCGTTCGAGTCGGAGTCTTCGTACGTCAGCGTGATCACCGTGTGCGTGACATCCGCTTCGCACCCGCGAAGCCCGTATGCCCGGGTGACGGCCAGCATCGAGGCTGTCGCGTCTTCGGCACTCGCTCCCGATGCGAAGATGACCTCGCCACACCGGATGGCGAGGTCAAGAATAGATCGGCTGGCGTTCGCTCCGCCGGCGGGCGCGGAAAACGCAGGTGCCATGAAAATCCTCAAAACTTTGTTACTTCAAGGATGCCATGGCGACGGGCCGTTTGTGTCCCGCTGGCGTCGAAGGGAGGGCGGCTTCGGGGTGTGCCCGATGGCAGCGCTTCGACATGGCTCGAATCGGTCCCCGGGTTCGTTATGATTGACAGGTCCATGCCGCCTTAGCTCAGTTGGCCAGAGCAGCGCACTTGTAATGCGCAGGTCGTCGGTTCGAATCCGACAGGCGGCTCTCGTGGATCTTGTCGATGGGCCGGGGTGCTCCCGGTCTCGTCCGCTGTCAGGAGATGAGGCGTCCGGTGGAGACACCTTCCCGGTCCGGCCGGATGCCCTCGTGGCTTGCGGTCACACTCGCGGCCGCGTGCGGTGCAGGCATGGCCGTGCAGACCCGCATCAACGGAGCGCTCGGCGTCGCGATTGGCGACGGCTTCACGGCGGGGACGATTTCGTTCGGATCCGGCCTGCTCATTCTCCTCGTCGTGATGGCCTGTGTGCCGAAGGGACGAACGGGGCTTCGAGTCGTCGTCTCCGACCTCAGGAGCGGCAGCGCGCCGCTCTGGAGCGTGCTCGGGGGTGTAGCCGGAGCATTCTTCGTGCTGTCGCAGGGCATCACCGGTGCCGTCATCGGTGTTGCGCTCTTCAGCGTTGCACTCGTCGCCGGGCAGACCATCTCCGGTCTCGTTCTCGATCGTGTGGGCTTTGGGCCTCACGGTCGATCCGGGTTCACCTGGCCGCGGCTCACGGGGGCGGCGCTCGCTGTCATTGCCGTTACCTGGTCGATGTCCGCGCAGCTGTCGCGGGATTTCCCCCTGTGGATGCTGTTGATGCCGGTCGTCGCGGGTTTCGGCAGCGGATGGCAGAGCGCGGTCAACGGGCGCCTGCGTGTGCGTTCGGGGAGTGCGCTGACAGCGACGTTCATCAATTTTCTGGTCGGGACAACAGCGTTGCTCGCCGTGACGGTCATCCGCAATTCGCTGGCGGGCTGGCCCACCAGTCTCCCGGCGGACCCTGCGCTGTACCTCGGCGGGCTCATCGGCTGCGTATTCATCGGGGTCAACGCGTTCCTCGTTGCACACACCGGGGTCCTTCTGCTCGGACTCGGCACCGTGGCAGGGCAGCTCTTCGCCTCGGTCGCGATCGACGCGGTAGCCCCTGGAGACAACCCCCTCGGTGCACCCACGGTCATCGGCGCGGCCCTGGCGCTCGCTGCCGTGTGTATCGCAACGATCAGGGTGCGACCGCGGGCCGCTGGCGTTACCGGAGCCGAGTGAGAAACTCCTCAGGGTCGACGGGTTTGCGGTAGCCCACCTTCGCGCCCTCCGGGATGCCACCGACATACAACCAGCCAAGCAGCTGCTCGTTCTTCTTCAGCTTGTGCATCTTCCGTACGGCTTTCGACCGCGTGTAGTGACCGGTTCGCCAGATGACGCCCCAACCCGCGTCCGCGAGGAGCAGGCTGAGCGTGTGAGCGACCCCGGACGCGACAGCTTCCTGCTCCCACGCCGGCACTTTGCCGCTCTCCTTCTCGCAAACCACGATCGCGAGCAGCAACGGCGCGCGCAGCGGCTTCTGTGACGGTGTGTCGTCATGCTCCGCCTTCGCGATCGCGGCGCCGAGCTTCACCCTGTCGTCGCCGCGCAGCTCGATCAGGCGCCACGGCTTGAGCGCACTGTGATCGGCGACGCGAGCCGATGCAGCGACCAGCGGAAGCAGCTCGTCGTGCGTCGGCGCAACGTCGGTGACACGGGAATACGACCGCCGGTTCTCGACGGCGGTGAGCAGAGCTGACACGCCTAGTCTTGTGCTGTGAAGTTCAGCGCAATCGAGTTCATGCAGTAACGGTCACCGGTCGGTGTCCCGAAACCGTCGTCGAACACGTGGCCGAGGTGGGAGTCGCAGTTCGCGCAACGAACCTCGGTCCGCACCATCCCGAGGCTCTTGTCCTCGATGAGCTTGACCGCCTCTGGCCGGACCGACTCATAGAAGCTCGGCCATCCGCATCCGGAGTCGAACTTCGTCCCGCTTTGGAACAGCTCAGCGCCGCACGCACCGCAGGTGTACACGCCCGCACGTGACTCGTCGAGCAACTCGCCAGTCCACGGGCGCTCGGTGGCAGCCTCACGAAGGACGGCATACTGCTCATCGGTGAGCTCCTCACGCCACTGGTCGTTGCTCTTCTGAACCTGGTCGGTCATGTTTTCTCCTTCGGAAAGTCGTCGTACCCCATTAAACCCGCCATGCGGCTGGGATGTTCCCGTGTGACCAAATGCTGGGCAAAGGCTGAACATCTGGTTCGAACGATTGCCGTGTGCCATCGTCAAACGCACAAGTGGGCCGCGTTAGTATTGCGGTCGACGCGCGGGCCGGTGCGCGGGAAGGCAGCAGACGAGTGAGCGAGAACGACGTCCCCCTTCCGACCGGCGTGTCCGGATCCGTACCGTGTGACGCTGCACTTTCGCAGCGCGACCTCGCCATTCTGGACTTTGAAAACCTGTGGTCACAGCACGCGGGCCAGAAGGAAGAGGCCATCCGCGAGACCTTTCAGCTTTCGCCCACCCGCTACTATCAATTGCTGAGCGCGGTGATCGACAGTCCGGCTGCGCTCCGGCACGATCCCATGCTTGTAAAGCGGCTCCATCGATTGCGGGACGCGAGGCAGGCAACCCGGCGGGCGCGAGCGCGGGGCGCCGCGCAGAACTAGTCGCGGTTGCCAGAGATCCACCCACCAACGCCCTCGCGGGCCGACCCAGAGGACCACACGAGAGCGACATGGCCGAACACTACGCCAAGGACAGGTTCGACGAGATCCCGGACGACCTGAAACGCGTTGGTGCTCACCGTGCGCCGCCCAGGCCGGGCAGGGGATGGGTCGTCTTCCTCTGGGCAGCACTGGCGACGGTCGTGCTCGTCGCGGCAGGCATCCTCGGACTGTTCGTCCTGAGCGACCGGGTCAATTTCACCGACACGTCGACCTCCACTGCCGCTCCGGAGTCGACCGAGACGCCGGCAGCGGTCGCGACCATCGACCCGGAGGCGATGGTGACGGTACTCAACGGAACGACGACCAAGGGTCTTGCCACCCGGGCCATCGGACAGCTGAATTCGGCGGGCTGGACCCAGAACATCACCCCGGGCAACGCGAGCGCGACCGACGTGACAACGACCGCCGTCTACTACGAGGATCCCTCGCAGGAAGGCGCAGCCCGCGGGCTCGCCGAAGCGCTCGGTGTCTCCAACATTCAGCTGTCAACGCAGTTCCAGATCCCCGTCGAAGAGGGCGAGGAGCCGGTTCTTCAGCTCACCGTCGTGCTCGGGTCTGACTTCGTCCCCGAGGACTGACCTGCTGCCTCTCCGGGGTGTGCGTGTTTCGTTCGGGTTTCGCGGGAGTTCGCGCCAGGTAACCATCCGCGTGATTTGCAAAAAAACCTGTTGCTAGTTGTTGCCCGTTCATTAGTATCTGGAACTGGTCGAACATTTTGCTCCACGGTCCGCGCCTCCATAAGGCGGAGAAGGGGTCAGCACAATGGCCGTACGGCGGCAGACCCCAGCCAGCGCAGGCCTGGGTGGAGAGGAACACAGCAACTGGGAGTGACAATGGCGAGTGGAACCGTGAAGTGGTTCAACGCTGAAAAGGGCTACGGATTCATCACCGACGACGGGGAGGGACAGGACGTGTTCGTCCACTACTCCGCGATCGACATGGGTGGCTACAAAGTCCTCGAGGAAGGCCAGAAGGTCGTCTTCGAAGTAGGCACAGGGGCAAAAGGCCCGCAGGCAGAGGCGGTCCGCCCGGTCTGAGTCGGCCGGTCGTCCTCGCATCACACAATGCCGTCCACGGAAGTGGGCGGCATTGCTGTGTCCGGGAGACACGGAGGCATGGTGCTGCGAACGGATGCCGTCGCGCGGGCGGCGTCCGTCGTGTGGTTTCGGGCGGCAGATCGGGTGGGCCGTCGGCAATGGCGGCACGGCCATGCGGTTTTTCCTCCCGAAGCGCACGGGTCGCCGATGTTTTTCCTCCGGGGGCATGGGCCGACGGTCCGGGTTGTGTTGTGCCGGGCCGGAGGTGCCGCCGCGCGGGCGGCGTCCGTCGTGTGGTTTCGGGCGGCAGATCGGGTGGGCCGTCGGCAAAGGCGGCACGGCCGTGCGGTTTTTCCTCCCGAAGCGCACGGGTCGCCGATCCTGTCTCCACTGGCTTGCACTCGCAGGTGGAGAGTGCCAGAATCGAGTTAGCACTCGCAATCATTGAGTGCTAACTACGTTCATCACGTCCGGGAGGGACGAAAAACCACATGGCAAAAATCATTGCTTTTGACGAGGAAGCCCGCCGCGGCCTCGAGCGCGGCCTGAACATTCTGGCCGACACCGTGAAGGTCACGCTCGGCCCACGCGGTCGCAACGTTGTCCTTGAGAAGAAGTGGGGCGCCCCCACAATCACCAACGATGGTGTATCCATCGCCAAGGAAATCGAACTCGACGACCCGTACGAGAAGATCGGTGCAGAGCTCGTCAAGGAGGTCGCCAAGAAGACTGACGACGTCGCCGGCGACGGAACCACCACCGCCACCGTGCTCGCTCAGGCTCTCGTTCGCGAAGGCCTGCGGAACGTCGCAGCCGGCGCCGACCCGATCTCGCTCAAGCGCGGCATCGAAAAGGCAACCGCTGCTGTCATTGCAGAGCTCGTCACCAACGCCAAAGAGGTCGAGTCGAAGGAAGAGATCGCAGCTACGGCATCCATCTCTGCCGGTGACCCCGAACTCGGTGCCATCATCGCCGAGGCGATCGACAAGGTCGGCAAGGAAGGTGTTGTCACCGTTGAGGAGTCGAACACGTTCGGCACCGAGCTTGAGCTCACCGAGGGTATGCGCTTCGACAAGGGATTCCTGTCCGCGTACTTCGTGACGGACCCCGATCGCCAGGAAACGGTCTTCGAAGACCCGTACATCCTGATCGCCAACTCGAAGATCTCCAACATCAAGGACCTGCTCCCCGTTGTTGACCAGGTCATCCAGTCGGGCAAGCAGCTCCTCATCATCGCCGAGGACGTTGACGGCGAAGCGCTCGCGACCCTCGTCGTGAACAAGATCCGTGGCATCTTCAAGTCTGTCGCCGTCAAGGCTCCTGGCTTTGGAGACCGCCGCAAGGCTCAGCTTCAGGACATCGCCATCCTCACCGGTGGACAGGTCATCTCTGAAGAGGTCGGCCTCAAGCTCGAGAACGCCACGCTCGACCTCCTCGGTCGTGCACGCAAGGTCGTCATCACCAAGGACGAGACCACCATCGTCGACGGTGCCGGCGACGCCGAGCAGATCGCGGGCCGCGTTGCCCAGATCCGCAAGGAGATCGACAACACCGACAGCGACTACGACCGCGAGAAGCTCCAGGAGCGCCTCGCGAAGCTCGCCGGTGGCGTTGCAGTCATCAAGGCGGGTGCAGCGACTGAGGTCGAGCTCAAGGAGCGCAAGCACCGCATCGAAGACGCCGTTCGTAACGCGAAGGCAGCTGTCGAAGAGGGGATCGTCGCCGGTGGTGGCGTTGCGCTCATCCAGGCTGGCAAGACCGCGTTCGAGAAGCTCGAGCTCACGGGTGACGAGGCAACCGGCGCGAACATCGTTCGCGTTGCCATCGACGCTCCGCTCAAGCAGATCGCCCTCAACGCGGGCCTCGAGCCTGGCGTTGTCGCTGACAAGGTGCGTAACCTGCCCGTCGGACACGGCCTCAACGCCGCGACCGGTGAGTACGTTGACATGCTTGCAGCTGGCATCAACGACCCGGTGAAGGTCACCCGCTCGGCCCTGCTCAACGCAGCGTCGATCGCCGGCCTGTTCCTCACCACCGAGGCCGTTGTGGCTGACAAGCCGGAGAAGAACCCGGCTCCCGTCGGCGACCCGACCGGCGGCATGGACTTCTAGTCCGAACCACAGTTCACAGCAACTGGGCGTCTCCTCACGGAGGCGCCCAGTTGTGTTTTAACGGCGGGGTGTTGAGTTGGTGTGTTCGTGCCGGTGTGTCCGAGTCGGGATCAGGACGTGCGCGTTGGATGCCGGTGCATCGCTCGCGGCGCTCGGGGTCAGCCGATGCGGAACAGGTTCGCGTTCCCGCGCTCGACCTCCTGGTACTGCGTTCCGGCGCGGCCCAGTGCCTGGTTGATGGTCGTGATGCTCTCTTCGACCCGCTGCTGGGTTGCACGCCAGTCGGTGACCACCCCCTGGAACGCCGCTGACGCCTCGCCGGTCCACGTGCTCTGCAACTCGGTGAGCTGGTTCAGGAGACCGGCGACCTCGCTCTGGATGGTGTCAATTGTGCCGCGAACCCTCGCCGTCGTCCCCATGACGATGTCGCTGTCTACCTGGTACCTGGTCACTGTGTCCTCCTCGATGTCGTGGCGAACCTCGCTCGCGGTTCGACCGGATAACCGACGGTACGCGGACACAGCGGCGCGGAACGCCGACCAAACGCAATGGGGACTCCAGCGCGGGGGAGGGGACCTGTGAAGGGCGGCTATGCGGCCGGTGCCGCGTCGGCGGTGTTGGCGTCGGCAGCCGAAGCGGGTGTGTACAGCGGAAGAGTAACCCGGAAGGTGGCGCCGCCGCCGGGAGTGTCTGTGACGCTCACCGATCCGTTGTGGGCGTGGACGATCGACGAGACGATAGCGAGACCGAGGCCGGAGCCACCCGTTTCCCGTGCTCGTGAGGAGTCGGCGCGCCAGAAGCGCTGGAAGATCTTCTCCCGGATCTGTGGCGGAACACCCTCACCGTGGTCGATCACAGCGATCGTCGCAGTTTTGTTGATGGGATTCGCGGAGACCGCGATTTCAAGGGGGCTGCCAGCCGGGGTGAACCGGATGGCGTTTCCGACGAGGTTGGTGATCACCTGCCGGAGCTTGTTCTCCTCACCGAGCACGACGGCAGGGACCTCGGGCAGCGGGGATGCCTGGATCGGCGGAAGATCGCCGGTGAGCTTCGGGTCGGTCCCCTCGGCCTTTCGCGGTCGTCGGCGGAGGCGGGCAAGGGTCGCTCCGGCGAACGCTATGGGTCCTGTCGCGGACGTTTCAGCGGTTGCTGGCGGTTTCGTGACGGGCCCGGAAGCCTCGGATTTCGCGTCGGCGACGACGGCGGGCTCGTTCGGCGGCGTATCGACCACGGCCCGGACCGCCCGGTCAGGCGCTGACGCGCTCGCATCGAGTGCTGCATCGCGGGCGATGGGGGAGAGGTCGACCGGCTCGAACACCATGGGCTTTGTCTCGTCAAGGCGAGCAAGCTCAAGGAGATCCTCCACGAGTCCGCCCATGCGGATGGCTTCCTTCTCGATCCGGTCCATCGCCTTTGCGATGTCCTCGGGCGTCTGAAGCGCCCCCATGCGATAGAGCTCCGCATAACCGCGAACACTGACAAGCGGGGTTCGCAGTTCGTGGCTGGCGTCGCCGACGAAGCGCCGCATCTGGTCGATGGTCCGTGCACGGTCGGAGAACGCCTTGTCGATCCGGTTGAGCATGGTGTTCAGCGAGCGGTTCAGGCGACCGACCTCGGTGTTCGGGGTCGACACCGAGAGCCGCTGGCTGAAGTCGCCGTCAGCGATCGCCGCGGCCGTGTGTTCCACTTCGCGGAGCGGATGAAAGGTGCTCGTGACGAGGACTCTCGTCAGTAGCGCCCCGAGGATGATTACGCCGAGTCCGAACCCGAAGAAAATGGTGAAGAGCGTTGCGATGATGGTGTCCGTCTCACGCATCGACACCGCGACGAGGACGACACCCATGTCGCCCTGGTGGTTCCACTGGTACGGAACGATGACCGCGTGGAACAGTTCCTTCTTGTCCGCCGTGCGGAGTTCGAAGATGCTCTCGCCCTGCTCGAGAGCAGCGGCAAGGGTCACGGTCGTCGGGACCTTGGGGAGGTCCTGCCTGTCGCGGTTCTGCCATGTCGCCGCGCGCAGGCGACCGTCTGCGTCGTAGACAGCCGTGTAGTAGTCGGAGGAGACGGCATCCTGAACCATTTCGCCGGCATCCTCGGCGGCACCGGCGTCAAGGTCGAGGAAGCCGGGCGGCGTCGGAGCCTGGGCAGCGGCGACGAGGTCAGCGTTCACCTTGCCCTCGAGGGCGGGGCGAAGCATGGTCATGGTCCCGACGCCCGCGACGACGAGCCCAAAGGCAAGCACGAGTACCGTCACGCCGGTGATCTTCGTCCGCAGTGAAATCGCGTTCCACCACTCGGCTGCTGAATCGTGCATTACACCGTTCGATTATGCCTTCGCTGTTTTCAGCATGTAGCCGAACCCGCGTTTGGTCTGGATGAGGGGCTCAGTCGAGAACTGGTCAAGCTTCCTGCGGAGGTAGGAGATGTAGCTCTCGACGATGCCGGCATCACCGTTGAAATCGTATTCCCATACGTGATCAAGGATCTGCGCCTTGCTCAACACGCGGTTCGGGTTGAGCATGAGATAACGCAGCAGCTTGAACTCGGTAGGACTGAGTTCGATCGGTGTTTCACCGACGAGAACCTCATGGGTGTCCTGATCCATGGTGAGCTCGCCGGCGCGGATGACGGCATCCTCATCAGCATGCATTGTTCGCCTGAGGATTGCCTTGATGCGGGCGACGATCTCGTCGAGGCTGAACGGCTTCGTCACGTAGTCGTCGCCACCGACGGTGAGGCCCATGATCTTGTCCTCGGTGTCGTCTTTTGCCGTCAGGAACAGGATGGGAGCTGTATAGCCGGCGGAGCGAAGTCGCTTCGTGACGCCGAAGCCGTTCATGTCGGGAAGCATGACGTCGAGGATGATGAGGTCTGGCTCCTCTTCCAGGACGGCGGAGATGGCCTGGGCGCCGTTTCCAACCGCCCGCACAGCGAAGCCGGCGAAACGGAGGCTCGTGGTGAGCAGGTCGCGGATGTTCGGTTCGTCATCGACGATGAGAATTCGTGGTCCAGTCATATTCTCAGTATCTGCGTGTTCCCTGAATTGTTTCTGAACGTTTCGGATATGGCCATCCCGCTGAGCCCACGCCGGGGTCGGCGGGGGCAACCCGACCCGCCGTGGGGCACGATGGGAGGTATGACCGACTCAGTTCCGGACGCTTCGCGCACGCCTCCCGGTTACCCGTCCGAGCGTCGGGGGAGCAGCAGGGTAATCGACCTCGCGCGCCGCGTCCGAGTGATGGCGGTGGTCAACCGCACGCCCGACTCGTTCTACGACCGCGGCAGTACCTTTGCGTTCGACGCGGCCGTCGCTGCCGCGCTCGCCGCGGTCGCTGATGGTGCAGAAATCATTGACATCGGAGGTACCCCGTTCGCGCCGGGGCCGGAGCTCGCGGTCGCAGACGAAGTGGCCCGCGTCGAACCGGTCGTTGCTGCCATTCGCGCGGCATCCGATGTGATGATCTCCGTCGATACCTTCCAGCCGGAGGTCGCGAGGCGCAGCATCGCCGCTGGCGCTGACCTCATCAACGACACGACAGGGCTCCGCAACCCGGAGATGGCGTCCGTCATCGCCGACGGCGGCGCCGGCGTCATCGTCACTCACAGCCTCGCAGCACCGAGGACCGTGTTTCCCCGACCGGTGTACACCGACGTTGTTGCCGAGGTCGTCGACTTCCTGGCCGCGCAGGCCGAGTTCGCACGGGCCGCAGGGATTCCGCCCGACCGCATCATCGTCGACCCGGGGCACGACCTCAACAAGAACACGGTCCATTCGCTCGAACTCACCCGTCGCTTCGGCGAGATCGCGGCGCTGGGATACCCCGCCCTCGCCGCGGTCTCGAACAAGGACTTCGTCGGTGAGACCCTCGGCCGTGACCGTGATGACCGGATAGCCGGTTCGCTCGCCGCCGCTGTGGTCGCGATCATGAACGGAGCACGGATCATCAGGATGCACAACGTCCGTCCCGCCGTCGATGCGGCCCGGATGACCGAAGCGATCCTCGGGCTCCGTGAGCCGGCATATCTTCGCCACAATATGGGCGAGAGCAATGACTGAACCGCGGATTGCGCTGCTCCACAGCGCGGATGGCCAGCTCAGCGACGATCTCAGTGACGACGAAATCCTGGCTCTCTATGCGGTGCGCGACAGGTCTGCGGCGTGGCTGCGGGTCAACTTTGTGTCGAGCGTCGACGGTGCCGCCACCTCGGCCGGGCTGTCAGCTGGACTGGGTTCCGCCGCCGATCGCCGGGTATTCGACCTGTTGCGCCGACTCTCCGATGTCGTGGTCGTTGGAGCGGGAACCGTGCGCGCCGAGGGCTATGGACCGATGCGCCTGATGCCGGACGCGGCCGCGTGGAGAGCCGCCAACGGACTGCCCGAGCATCCGGTCTTCGCCATCATTTCGGCCAGCCTGAGCCTTGACCCGTCATCACGGATCTTCACCGAGGCTCCGATGCGCCCGGTCATCGTCACGGTCGAGGATGCACCGGTCGAGAGGGTCGCTGCGTTGTCTGCGGTCGCCGACGTGCTTGTCGCGGGCCGGTCACGGGTCGACACACTACGGATGCTGCCGCTCCTCGCTGCGCGGGGCCTTCGGCAGGTGCACTGCGAGGGCGGTCCGCAACTGCTCGGGGACCTCATCAGGGATGACGCCGTCGACGAACTGTGCCTGACGATCTCACCGATTCTCGAGGGCGCAGGCGCATCGCGTATTGCGACGGGAGTCGCCGGTCATGTCCAGCGGGCTCTCGATCTGGTCCACGTCCTGGGTTCTGACGGGACCCTGCTCCTCAGGTACGTCCGGAAGCACCCGTGAGGCGGGCCAGGGGTCGGCAGCCGAGGTCAGGCGGCGAGAGCGCCCGCGTCGAGAATTGTGTAGCTGTATCCCTGCTCCGCGAGGAACCGCTGCCGGTTCTGCGCGAAGTCCTGGTCAACAGTGTCCCGGGCGACGAGCGTGTAGAAATTGGCCGACAGTCCCGACTCCTTCGGTCGGAGGAGCCGCCCGAGCCGCTGTGCTTCTTCCTGCCTCGAACCGAATGAGCCAGACACCTGGATCGCCACAGTCGCCTCGGGAAGGTCGACGGAGAAGTTCGCCACCTTCGAGACGACGAGAACCGTGATGTCGCCGGTCCGGAAGGCCTGGAACAGCCGTTCGCGTTCGTCGACGGGCGTTGCCCCGGTGAGCTTGGGCGCGCCGAGTTCCTCGGCGAGCTCGTCGATCTGGTCGAGATACTGCCCGATGACGAGAATGCGCTCGCCCTCGTGCCGAGCGACCAGGTCACGGACGACGTCAAGCTTTGCCGGGGCCGTTGCAGCGAGGCGGTACCGTTCGTCATCGGCTGCGGCGGCGTATGTGAGTCGCTCGGACTGCGGGAGGTCGATCCTGACCTCGTAGCAACTCGCCGGTGAGATGTAGCCCTGGGCTTCGATTTCTTTCCAGGGAGCGTCGAACCGCTTCGGGCCGATGAGGCTGAACACGTCGCCCTCCCTGCCGTCCTCCCGGACGAGCGTCGCTGTGAGGCCCAGCCTGCGGCGTGCCTGGAGTTCTGCGGTGAGCTTGAACACCGGGGCGGGCAGGAGGTGGACCTCGTCGTAGACGACGAGTCCCCAGTCCATGGCGTCGAGGAGGGCGAGGTGGGCGTACTCGCCCTTTCGCTTGGCGGTCAGGATCTGGTAGGTGGCGATGGTGACGGGCTTGACCTCTTTGACCTGACCGGAGTACTCACCGATTTCCTCTTCGGTCAGGCTCGTGCGCCGCAGCAGCTCGTCTCTCCATTGCCGGGCAGACACCGTGTTCGTGACGAGAATCAGGGTGTTCGTCTTTGCCGTTGCCATGGCGCCAGCGCCGACCAGGGTCTTTCCCGCGCCGCAGGGCAGCACGACGACCCCGGAGCCGCCCTCGAAGAAGTTGTCGATGGCCTTCTGCTGGTAGCCGCGCAGGTGCCAGTCCTCCTCGCGAAGGTCGATCTGGTGTGGCGTGCCGGGGGTGTAGCCTGCCAGGTCCTCAGCGGGCCAGCCGAGCTTCACCAGTTCCTGCTTGAGCTGGCCACGCGCCCACGCGTCGATGAGGTACGTGTCGGGAGACGGATGCCCGATGAGCAGCGGTGAGATCCGTTTGGCGCCGGCAATCTCGGTCAGCACCGCCTCGTCCGTGGAGCGAAGCACCAGCTGGTTGTCGTCATTGCGCTCAATAATGAGCCTCCCGTAGCGCGACACGGTTTCGGCGATGTCGAGGGAGACGGTCTGGGGGATGGCGAACTTCGAGTATTTTTCGAGAGTCGCGAGCATGTCGGAGGAATCGTGCCCGGCTGCACGGGCGTTCCACAATCCCAGCCGGGTGATCCGGTAGGTGTGGATGTGTTCCGGGGCGCGCTCGAGTTCGGCAAAAACCGCGAGGTCGTGTCGTGCGTCCTCGGCAAGGGGATGAGCAACCTCGAGGAGAACCGTGCGGTCGCTCTGGACGATTAGTGGGCCATCAGACATAACTAGCTACCCTATAGCCGAAGGCTGTGAACGGCGCCGGGAACCTATTTCAGTTCAAGGATGCTTGACAGCGGGAGAGTGCGCTCGATATCGGATCGTTTGTCCCGACCGCGAAGCCGGCCACCGGAGACCCCCGTCGGCTCGAGCACGAACTCGAGCGGACCTGAATTGGGGACCTGGACGATCACGGTAACCGTCTGCTTCGCGCGGATCGCGGCGTCGAGCAGACGCGCGACCCAGGCCTGGCGCGAATCCTCCGGCGAACCGAACTGAGCCGAACGAAGACTGGCGATGAGTGCCGAATGGTCTTGAGGTGCCTGGGCGGCAGGCTGTTGCGTTGTTCGCTGTCGCCGCAGGCTGATGAGTTCGCCGTCCGGTGTCTCGGCAGCAACGGGATACCGTGCGTCGCTGAGCGCCCAGAACACGACCTCGAACTCGAATCGGCTCACCAGCCGGTTCTCGCCTGACCGCCTCAGGCCAAGCGGGGTCAGCGCCTGGTCGACGTCGAGCAGGCCGATCAGTGCGCTGTCGCTTGAGCGCACGTAACTGTGTGCGTCCGGGTCGGGTGTGCTGGACGGGATCGTTCCGACCCGGATGGTGCCGAACCGGCCGGCGGCCTGCGAGATGAGGTAGTGCACGGGCTGCGGGATTCCGGTGAGGGAGACGCTCTCGAGGAACGCCAGCATTTGGCGTGCGGTGACTCCCGATGACAGCGCCCGGTTGATGCTCGCCTGGGAGAGCCGGTAGCTGAACGCCTGTGCGCGGTTTTCGAGGTCGGCGAAATTGCGGAGCGTCTGGTCGAGGTCGGGCTGAAGAGGACCCGGCGCGATGATCGACAGGTCGTGCTGAAGATAGACCTGACTGACGTGAGCGGGGAACAGGTGGGCCATCGCTGCTGCCGCTGCAGCGGCATCCGTCGTCAGAAGCACCGCTCCCGGTGTGCTGAGCACCTGAGCCGCGGGTGACGGGCCGCTCGTCACTCCGAGCAACTCCGCGTGGGCAGCGACGCGGGTGACTTCTCCGTGAAGCCACTCGCCGCCCGCCGGGTAGAGCCACCGCGCATAGGAATGCAGCGATTCGCCCCACTCGGTCCTCGCGCCGAGCACCGACCTCACCTCGCCGGGGATCGCCTCGACCCACGCGCGTGCCAGAACGGCCCAGCGGTCAGCGGTGGACGCGGACAGCCACTTCTCACCCGTTACGGTCGGATGCCAGCCACCGGTTTCGTGGGACGCCAGATTGCTGCGTACCGCGAGGTCGAGATAGCTGTCGACCGCTGGCTCTTCGACCTGCATCGCCCGGGCAAGCCGGCGACGTTCGGGAAGGGCGGGGCCACCCTTGCCGAGCTCACGGACCGGGTGCGCGAGGAGTTCGACCACGAGTTCCGCGGTGGCCATGGTGGTCTGGAAGGCCTGGTCGGCCGCACCGAGATCCGTTGACCGGGCGGATGCTGCTGTTGGCGTTGCACCCGCGGCTGGCGGCGGTGACGTTGCGAGTTCGGCGAGGTCGGGAAGGCCGATCTTCGGCCAGTCGGCGAGGACGCCTGACACGGGGCCGAGCGCGGAGTATCCGGTCTCCGTCCTGGTGAGCAGCGCGCTCTCGACGGCGTGAGCGGCGCGGTCATCGACCTGGTCAGGACTCATGCTCCCGATACGATCCGCGATCTCTGTTGCGGAGAGCGAATCGGCTGTCGCCGCAGCGAGCACCGCGAGCGTGTGCCGGTCGAGACGCTGCAGTGCTGAGCGGATTCCCGCGGGGTCGAGGAGGCTTTCTGCGAGGTCGAAGAAGTCCCTGACCCGGCCTCGCGGTGCGGGTGGGCGGAGCGTCAGGAGGTGTTCGAGTGAGGCGTCGTCCCGCGCGCGAAGGCTGCTTGCGAGGGTCATAATGTCCGTCATGAGCAGCAGGCCGTGTCAGCGCTGAGTGATCGTGCGCTTGTTTTCGCGGGAACGCCGGATCACGCTCGTGATCATCAGCGCGATCAGCAGGACGAACGCGAGAGGGAGCCCGATGTACGGCACCATGACGACGACCGGCCAGATTCCGGCGGCGAAATCGCTTGACCCCATTCCCTGCCAGGTCCCGATGATGATGGCGAGGAAGGTGCCAACGGAGAGGATCACAAGCCCGAGCAGCATGTAGGCGAGGACTCGCTCAAAACGGCTGACGTTCTGCGGATTATTGTCGGTCACATGCTCAGGATATCGCTCCGGGCTGAATCCGGCAGAACTGGTGTGATGCCTGACGCTCTAAGCTTGAGACGCGGGACCAGAACGCCCGCTCGTTGTTCGGCTCCTGCCGCGACGATTGCACCACTCGCCGGTTCGCCGGCGTGTCTATTCACTGCGAGGTTGAGTCCATGCCCACCGGCAAGGTTAAGTTCTACGACGACGAGAAAGGCTTCGGCTTTATCTCGAGCGATGACGGCCAGGAAGTCTTCCTGCACGCATCGGCTCTGCCCGCCGGCGTGACCTCGGTCAAGGCCGGCACCCGACTCGAGTTCGGGATTGCCGACGGCAAGCGTGGAGTGCAGGCGCTCTCGGTTCGCGTCCTCGACGCGCCCCCGAGCCTGGTGAAGCTCAAGCGCAAACCAGCCGATGACATGGCGATCATTGTCGAAGATCTCGTGAAGCTGCTCGACGGCCTCGGCGGAGACCTGCGGAAGGGTCGCTACCCCGACAATGCACACAGCCGCAAGGTCGCACAATTGCTGCGCCGGGTAGCCGACGAACTGGACGCGTGATCGCTGCGCCACGTTGGGCCCGCCGTCTTTTCCCAAGGAGCACTTCGATGAACCCCGCCGAGAACTCCACGACGGAGCAGTCACTCCCACACGGTCAGGACGCAGCGCCCGCTGCAGACGCCGATTCCGGTTTCCCCGCCGCATCGAGCACCGCCGCATCCGGCACCGCCGCACCCGAAACTGCCGCAACTGATTCTCCCGTCGATTCGGTGCAGAGCCGCGAGCGAACGGATGCCGGCCAGGAGACGGCGCGGACGGCCGTCCAGCAGGAACCAACGGCGGATCAGGTCACGACGGATCAGGCCGCGGCTCAGGCAACGGCGGACGAGACCGCAGCGCCCCACGCTGCCATCTCCGAGGGTGCCGAGTCGAAGCCTGCCGAGTCGAAGCCGGCGTCGACGGTGCCGGACCGGCCGAAGCCAGCCCCCGTCGCAGATGACGTGCTCCTCGCCTCTGTCGATGTGGCTCGCGAAGCACTCCTGAAGGTCACGCCAGCGTCGACAATCGGTCAACCGACCGGACACATCGTCGAAGACGACAACGTGCTCTCCCTGCTGTTCGCCTCGACTCTTCCCGGTTACCCCGGGTGGAACTGGACAGTGACGCTCGCCCGTGTTGGCGACGATGCGCCCACCGTCCTCGAGACCGAGCTGCTGCCGGGGGAGTCCGCGTTGCTCGCGCCCGTCTGGGTGCCGTGGTCCGAGCGTCTCGCCGACTACCACGCATCGCAGGAGGCCGCCGAACAGGAGGCGCGTCTCCTCGCAGAGGCCGCTGCCGAGTTGGAGGACGACGAGGACGACGACGATGATGACGGGTTCAGCATCCTTCACGCCGGCGACGTCGATGGTGTCGACGTCGACGAAATCGACGAGTCTGATATCCCGGGCGATGACGAGTCGGATGACGATGACGACGAGTCGGATGACGATGACGACGAGTCGGATGACGATGACGACGAGTCGGATGACGATGACGACGAATCGGACGACGATGACGACGAGTCGGACGAAGATGACGAGTCGGATGACGATGACGACGAATCGGACGAAGCGTCCGACGATGACGAGGGCGAACGCAGCTACTGACGCGCCGACAGATAACGCCCGCCACTTCACAAGTGGCGGGCGTTATTGCGTGGTCTGTGTGCTCTACAGCGCGTCGACGACAAACTCGATGCTGCGCGTGAGCTGACGGATGTCGTCCGGTTCGATGGCGGTGAAGGTTGCGACGCGGAGCTGGTTGCGACCGAGTTTCCGGTAGGGCTCCGTGTCGACGATTCCATTGGCCCGAAGCGCCTTCGCGACGGCTCCCGCATCAACGGCGTCATCGAAGTCGATCGTTACGACGACCTGTGAACGGTCGGAGGGATCCGTGACGAATGGTGTTGTGTACGCGGTTTTCTCGGCCCACTCATACAGGTACGACGAGGATTCCCTGGTCCTGGAGTCGGCCCAGGCGAGGCCACCGTTCTCTCGGATCCACGAAACCTGGTTGTCGAGCATGACGAGGGTCGCGAGGGCCGGGGTGTTGAGGGTCTGGTTCAGGCGGCTGTTGTCCACCGCGTTCTTCAGGCTGAGGAATTCGGGAATGTAACGGCCGGACGATGCAACTCGCTCAACACGCTCGATGGCAGCAGGTGAGAACAGCGCGAACCACAGGCCGCCATCCGACGCAAAGTTCTTCTGCGGGGCAAAGTAATAGACGTCGGTCTGCGCAGCGTCGATCATGACGCCGCCAGCAGCGCTCGTCGCGTCGATCACCGTGAGCGCGCCGGGGTCCGCCGTCACCCGCGTGACCGGGGCCATGACGCCGGTGGATGTCTCGTTGTGGGTCCAGGCGTAAACGTCGACGCCGTCGACGGGTTCCGCTGTTGCCCGTGAGCCAGCGGGAGCTTTCCGGACATCCGGCGCTTCCAGCCACGGAGCCGCCGCGGCCGCTGCGAACTTCGAACCGAACTCACCGAACGTGAGATTCTGGCTCCGGCGTTCGATCAATCCGAAGGATGCAGCATCCCAGAACGCGGTCGAACCTCCGTTGCCGAGCACAATTTCGTATCCGTCGGGGAGCGAGTACAGCGCACTCAGCCCGTCGCGAACGCGGCCGACCAGGTTCTTCACCGGGGCCTGGCGATGCGAGGTGCCCAGCAGCGACTGGGCCGCTTCCGTCAGCGCGGCCACCTGCTCGGTACGGATCTTGGACGGGCCGCAGCCGAATCGTCCGTCCGCTGGCTTGAGGTCATTCGGGATCACAATGTCAGGCATGTTCCGATTCTAGAAGCGATGCACCGGTCCCCGAACTTCTGTGACGATCGAGGCGCGCCAAAGCGGGGTTCAGCGCACAGTAGGCTTGGGACTATCGCGCTGAACCATGGGAGACGTCAATGACTGACCTGATTGACACCACCGAGATGTACCTTCGTACCATCCTCGAACTCGAGGAAGAGAACATTGTGCCTCTCCGTGCCCGGATCTCCGAGCGGCTGAGCCACTCGGGTCCGACAGTGTCACAGACCGTCGGTCGCATGGAACGCGACGGACTCGTGGTGGTCTCCGGCGACCGCCACCTCGAACTTACGCCGACGGGACGCAGCAAAGCCGTGCACGTCATGCGCAAGCACCGTCTGGCCGAACGACTGCTCAGCGACGTGATCGGGCTTGAGTGGGAGTACGTTCACGAGGAGGCCTGCCGGTGGGAGCACGTCATGAGCGAACAGGTTGAGCGCAAGCTGCTCGCCATGCTCAACCACCCGACCGAATCACCGTATGGCAATCCGATTCCCGGCCTCGAGGAACTCGGCGATACCCCCGCTGGTGCGTTTGCGCACGGAGTGACGAACCTGGTCGAGCTCGTCCGCGGCAGAAGTGAACCGATCACCGCAACGATCCGTCGCCTCGGTGAGCCAGCGCAGGTCGACCCGGAACTCCTTCTGCAGCTGAAGCAGGGCGGCATCATGCCTGGTTCGGTCGGTGTGTTCTCCCCGGCTGGGTCTTATGTTCTGGTTCAGGTTGAAGGTTTTGGGGAAGGTCTTGAACTTCCCAACGAGGTCGCCGGTCACATCTTCGTCGAAACCCCGTAAAACCGGCCTCACTGCGGCTTAATGCCGACTCACGTGCGCGGTTCTGACACCAGAGCCGTTGGGCTCCCGTTACCAATTCGTTAGTTTCCGTGCGAAAAAGGTGACAAATTGGTAACGGTCACGTACGCTCGAACACGTCCGAAGGTCAGAACTGGCCGCAGGAACCCGTTCCGAGGCGCCTCTCCCGCTCGTCTCCTCGGCTGCGGAACCCGAATATTTGTGTAGACGAGACGCCATCCCTAGTGTGGTGTTCGAGGCGCCGGAGGTTCACGCTTTGGCCGTAAACAACAGCCCGTTCGACGGCGAGTCGGAGAAAAGCGACCCGTCGACGTCCCACCGGGTGGCCCTGCGCTCGCCGCGTCCGGTTCGCAGCCAGCCCAGTGCAGTGACACCCGCAGCCCCGGTGGCACGGACCGCGAAGCCCGCTCCGAAAGAGAGTGTGTGGCGCAAGTTCCGGTCGACAGCCATTATGGCGATCGTCGTCCCCGGGCTTTTCGGCACTGTAGCGCTCCCCGCTTATGCCTTCTCGCCGACCGCGACTGACCAGGCGGCGCCTTCGTCCACTCTCCAGACACTCAAGGAGTCAGGGGCGCAGTCACTCTCCGTCGATGAAGGCGTGACCGCCGCGACCGTTGTTCGCGATGGGTATACAGCGACGACGGCCGAGGAACTCGCGAACGCGCGTGCGGTCGCTGAAGCGGCAGAGGCTGCGACCCGTCGCGCCGAATTCGCAACCCAGCAGACGTCGTTCTCCGGACCAACGGCATCCGATCACCTGGCAAGTCCCGCCTACCCCTCGAACTTCAGCCTCGACCAGGTCTTCAACGTCGCGCTGCAGTACCAGGGCGTCCCATACGTCTACGGCGGAGCCACCCCCGCAGGGTTCGACTGCTCGGGGTTCGTGAAGTACGTCTACGCGCAGTTCGGCATTAACATGCCGCACTCCTCGACCGCCCAGGGCAACATGGGTACCCGGATCCCCGTTGCCGACGCCGTTCCTGGCGACCTCGTCGTCAGCGCGGGACACATCGGCTTCTACGCCGGAGACAACAAGATTCTTCACGCCTCACGGCCGGGCACCCCGCTCCGCATCGGCCCGATCTACGCAGACAACTGGTGGATCGTCCGGATCGGAATCTAAGGTCCAGATCAGCCCCGGAATGATATTCCGCTGCGAATGGCGTGCTTCTCTCGGGAAGCACGCCATTTGTGCGTTACATTAAAGCCCTGACCTCAGAAAGAAGCAGCAGGAAGCTCATGACCCGACACGCAGGTATCCACACCACGGATGCTTGTGCGTGCCAGGGTCGCGACCATTCCGGTTCAGCATGTCGCCCCTTCAACGGTGGTGGCGAAAAGGCGCAGTCTGCATAGACTGCGCTTTTTGTTTACCCGGATCCTCTCTTCGGCCTCAGGTCGGAACACCGAATAACCGCGAAGCCGTCGCGGCAATTTGAGAGGAAACGTGACATGCGCACACTCGTGTTGAATGCCGGATACGAACCCCTTGCCATCGTGTCGTTCCGCCGGGCGCTGGTGCTGGTGATGAACGAGAAAGCGGCGATCATCGAGGTGGATGCCGAGAATCCAGTGTGGGGATCTGATGGTGCCCACGAAAGGCCCGCGGTGATCGTTCTCAACCGGTATGTGCGCATTCCCGCTTCCCGTCGCGTTCCCGTGACGCGTCGGGGCGTGCTGCGGCGGGATGCCAACCGGTGCGGGTACTGCGGCAAACTCGCCGCGACCATTGATCACGTCATCCCCCGGTCACGCGGCGGCGAGGACTCGTGGGAGAACCTCGTGGCCTGTTGCCTGCGGTGCAACAACGCCAAGAGCAACCGCACGCCGGCCGAGATGGGCTGGTCCCTGCGGATCAAGCCCCGGATGCCCCACGGTCCGACGTGGGCTGTGCGCGGGGCCGAGAAAGCGATGCCGGCGTGGGACCAGTACCTCACGCCTGCCGCTGCGTAGGTCGGGAGCGCGGGGAACAAGCGGGCGGTTGTTCACGTGGGCGGCGTTCTCTCCGCTAAACTTCTGGAGTCAGCCTCTGTAGCTCAACGGAAGAGCACCTCCGTCCTAAGGAGTTGGTTGGGGGTTCGAATCCCTCCAGGGGCACCACAGGAGTTCATTCCACGAGGAAACCCTGGCCGCAGTTCGTCGGCCGCAGTTGTCGCCGGGCGGGGTCATTCCCCACAGCCGCTCGAGCCCTGTTCCGCGGTCGGCGATGGCGGGTGGGTGTATTTTCGGGCGGATGTTCCGGGTTGCCGTCGTCGATACGACGACAGACACCGCGATTGACCGCCCGAAGCACGGTGCACGTCCGCAACGGTCAGGATCTTGGCGGCCGTGGTTTTTGACGGCCCGGGGTGTTCGCCATTGCCGCCTGAGGCCTGTCCCGTTATCGGGCGATGGCGGGTCGGTGTATTTTCGGGCGGATGTTCCGGGGCGCCGTCGTCGATACGACGACAGACACCGCGATTGACCGCCCGAAGCAGGGTGCACGTCCGCAGCGGTCAGGATCTTCGTCGGTCAGACCGGCTGGGGCTGTCCCTGCGTGTGCTTCGGCGGCCAGGGGATGAGCATTGATGTTGAGCGTCGGTAATTGGCGTACGCCGGGTACTTCGACGCGCTGATGGACTCGGTAAAGAGCGTTGAGCCGATAAAAAGCACGGTCAGCAGCACCGGGCCGATGATCGTCCAGTTGAGGACCCCGCCCAACAGGCCGTGTCCCGCGGAGACCGCTGCCGTCGCCCCGATCGCGTAGAACGTCCACCACTGTGCCTGCTCGAAGAAGTAGTTGGGGTGCCGGCTGAACCGGAAGAGGCCCGAGGTGAGGAAGCCAGGCCCGAGGTCTCCCGCCCTGCGTTTCTTCGCCTCGTGGAAGTTCCACTGTTCCTGGTCTGCGGTGAACTCGCCAACCAGGAACGCGACGAACAGGACGGCGAACACCCCGTCCCATCCGTTCAGCGGAGTGGGGTTCTGCCATGCAACGAGAGCGGGCAGCGTGATGAGCACGAGGAGCGCGTTCTGGTACAGCACGATGAAGAACAGATTGAAGAGCTGGAACTGCCACGGTTTCATCCGCGCGCGGAGGATCCCCCAGCGGTAGTCCTCCATCCCGGTGTACCCGCCCCTCCGCGCAAAGTTGAAAGTGAGGCGCACCGCCCAGGCGGTCACCAGGACCACCATCAGCACCAGTCGCGCGGCGTCCTCGCCTGTACCGATGCCAGCGCCCGCAAAGATCCAGACGTACACCGCCGGAACGACCGACCAGAGCCGGTCGACCCACGAGGTGTCTTTCGTGATCAGGGACGCGATCCAGCAGAACGCGCAGGTGACTGCGAACACGATGAGTACGAGAGTGAGCGGGTTCATGCGCACAGCATACGGACGGTGACGTGCGAGGGGTAGGACCGCAGTGAGGGCGCAGGCCGCAGACGAAGAGTGACCACAAGTGCTCATCAGCGGCTGTTCGAGACAGCGGCTGTCTGAGATGGCGCTCGGGACCGGCAGGGGAGAGTCCGATGCTGGCCCCGAGCTGTGGAGTTCATCCGTTACCTGAACGGTCGCATGGCGAGGAACTGATCGCGCCATTCCTCACGCTGCCGTTGAGCGTCCTCGCCTTCCCGCCGGCCAGCGTCATCGAGTACGGGCGTGAGGTCCGGCCGTGCATTCGGTTTGGCCGTGCGAGGCCGACGGCTCCACGTGACGAGGGCAACCCCGAGGTGGAGCGCCGCTCGGTCGAGCAGTCCGACACGGCGAACCGCTCGTTCCGTCCGAACGGGAACCGTGCTGGGTTGGGGTGGGTGTTCCTGGCGAGCGGGAGCGCTCACAAAGTGGGTATTCATGGGAGATATGTCCTTAAGAGTGGGATCCAGGCACGCCGAAGAGAGCGCTCGGGACCGCCGAAGAGTGGGAACCCGCTGGTGCGGGCAGAGTGCGACGAGCTGCTCGTCACATACGGGGTGATAAGCCTGTTGGCAGGGTGCAGAAGTCTGCGGATGCCGCCTGGCCTGGCTTCGAAACCGTCACCACCGTCTGAACCGGTGGGTGTTCTACTGGTCAGGCAGTGAGGACGCCGACGAAGCCAGCCGTGGGTGAGGCGATTGCAATAATCATTGAGAACACGCTGGACTCCTTTCGTCAATTGGGCGTAGGCATCACGGTAGCGGAGCCCAACAGTGAAGCGCAAGAGCTTTTCCGCACTGCCGCGCCGCGCCGATTCCCAACTGTTCTGCTTCCCGAACAATCGATGCACGATGATGTTGCTCATGGACAATTCGTCGCCGCAACGCCAGAGCCAGCCTTCGCGCGCAGATACCGGTGGCTCCGTCTTCTCGGTGATCTCCGGTGTTTTACTTCTCGCCGGCGGCCTGCTCATCGGCTCGCTCTTCTCGCAGTGGGTCGGCACTCGCGTCTCGATCTGGGGTAGCCCCGTCGTCAGCGACGGTGCTATCCGGAATTACGTGGTGATGGCATCCGTCGCTTTCCTGCTCCTGGCCGGTGCCTGCATCCTCGCTCTCGTGGGCCGGAACCGGAGCCTCGCGTGGGTTTCCGGAATTTTCCTGGCAGCCGATCTGGTGGCGGCCCTGGTCTTTGTGAACCCGCAAGGGTAAAGGGCCCCACGGCCCGGGACACGTCGGTCACCGTCGAACGACCAGCCGTGCTACAGCGGAAGCACGTTCGGCCCTGGGAGTAAGAACTCGGGCGGAATGACCCCAACTCGGCGAATATCCGGTGGTGCTACCGGCGATTGGGCCCGACAGAGCTTAGGGTGTGGATGTGTGGCGGCTAGACAAGAAACCAGAGACTCGCGATTCCGATATCGCTGACGTCGATAATTCCCTTGCGCGTTCGGTCACCAGTCCCACTGGTTTGAGCGTCGGAGACCCGAATTTCACAGTGGGCAACGTGGCGGATGAGACCCGGAAACGGTGGCGTGAGCAACTCGCCACGGCCGGTGGGCGATCCCCGCTGTTGCACTTCGTGGACGACCCGCGCAATCGCATCGAGCTAAGTTCCACGCACCCGGGGGGCCTGCCCCAGTTCATCACCGGGCATTCCACTCTGTTGTCGAACCTCATTCGTGACGAGCTCGCACTCCGCGGCGCGAAAGCCGCGGCGGATCAGATCACCGTCAAGGGTGTCGAACTGCGGACAGTGCGCGGCATCGAATCGGTGCACCTCGCGATCGGGCTCGCCGAGTGGCGCCACGGAGAAGAAGAGTTCTCTGCACCCGTTCTTCTGCGTCCCGTCGCCATCCGCCGCTACGGCCGCGACTTCGAGCTGAAGCTCAAGGGCACCCCGTTCCTCAACCCGGAGCTCGCCAGGGCGCTGCACGAGCAATTCCAGATCACGCTCGACGCCGAGGCGTTCGAGGCGCTCGCCGTCACCAACGGTGCGTTCAAACCGCAGCCCGTCATCGACCGGCTGCGCGGACTCACCCAGCACCTCGAGTGGTTCAGCGTCCAGCCGAGGCTCGTGGTGTCGAGCTTCGCCGAGGTCGGCACAGCGCTCGTTCGCGACGCCAGGGATCTTGACCACCCGGTGCTCAACGCGCTCGCTGGAAACCCCGGGGCGCGCAGGCTCGTTGAAGGTCTGTTCCGGCCGGTGGATGCCATCGGCCAGGACGACAGGCCGCCGACAACGGATACGCTCCTGCTCGACGCCGACACCGAGCAGGAAAACGTGATCGCCCAGATCGCGGCAGGGCACTCCATAGTGGTCACCACCCTTCCTGGCACCGGTGGCACGCAGACGGTGGTCAACGCCATCGGCAGCCTCGTCTCCCAGCACAAGCGTGTTCTCGTCGTGAGCGCAAGGCGTTCCAGCCTCGATGGCATACGTCACCGATTCGGGAAGGTCGGTCTCCCGGGCATTACCGTGTCACCGGCGACCATTCGCCGCGACCTGATCCAGGCGATATCGCGCAATGAGAAGGCTGTCGCACCGAAGGTCTCCGACGTTGACGACGCGCTTGTCCGGTTGCGCAAGGTGCTCCTCGACTACCGCGGCTCCCTCGGCCGGATCGACAGCGGGCTTGGTGTCAGCGTCATCGACACGCTCCAGGCTCTCACCCGCCTCGGCAACCTCCAGGACCAGCCGACGACGACCGCGCGGCTCGACCTCGCCTCTCTCGAGAAGCTCGCAGGCAACCGCGACATCATCGCTCGCAAGCTCGCGACCGCTGCCCAGCTCGGTGAGTTCCAGTACGGCCCGGATGATTCACCCTGGTACGGCGCCCAGTTCGCCAGCACAAAGCAGGCGAAGGCGACGCACGCCCTGGCCAAGAAGCTGCACAGGACAGAGCTGCCGCGCCTGCTCGAGCGCGGATACGAACTGATCGGCCAGACCCGGATGCGTGCGTTCGAGTCCATCGAGGAACTCGGCATCTACCTCCGGCTGCTCCTCGACATTCGCGAGACCCTGGACAAGTTCCAGCCGAGCGTCTTCGACAGGTCACTCGGCGAACTCATCGCCGCGACAAGCGCAAGGCGGGACGCCCCGAGCATGACCGGCGCCAACCGCCGTCGGCTGAAGAAGCTCGCTCGCGAGTATGTGCGGCCGGGCGTGCACGTCACAGACATCAATGCGGCGCTGCGACGGATTCAGCAGCAGCGCACGCTGTGGCAGCGATATGTGGCGGCAGGCGTCAACCCGGAGGTTCCGCTCGGTATTGCCGACGTGCAGGTTGCGTACCAGCGTGTTGTCGAGGATCTCTCCCAGCTCGACGCGCCGCTCAGCCGCACGGCGAAGGCCCAGTCGCTTCTCTCGATGCCCGTCAAGGAGCTCGTCAGGCTCATGTCGGGACTGGCAGCAGACTCCGCGGTGATGGAGAACCTCCAGGAGCGGACCACTCTCATCGCCGAGCTGCGCGAGAAGGGGCTCGCCCCGCTCATCACTGACCTTTCGGTGCGCCATGTCCCCGAGGCGAAGGTTGCGAACGAACTCGAGCTCGCCTGGTGGCAGTCGGTGCTCGAGCACATGCTCACGACCGACCGTGCACTTCTCGGCGCGAACACCAGTGTCATCGACAGGCTCGAAGCAGACTTTCGCCTCGTCGACGAAGCGCATGCCTCATCGACCGGCGCACTGCTCGGTGCGTTGCTCTCCGAGAACTGGAAGATCGGCCTCGTCGACTACCCGGATGAGGCAACGGCCCTCAAGAAACTGCTCCGCACCGAGGGCGCAACGCCGACAAAACTCGAGAACACGGCACCCCACCTGTCCCGCGTGCTGTCCCCGGTGTGGCTCACCTCGGTATATGAGGCCCACCTCATCCCGGAGAGCGTCCGATTCGACACGGTGTTCCTCGTCGACGCCGGGGCAACCACGCTCGCGGAGAACGCCGGGGCGATTCGCCGGGCACGCCAGGTCGTCGCCGTCGGTGACCCGGTCACGCAAAGCCCGACGCCGTTCACCGTCGCCATCGGCGTTCCGACACCGGCCGCCGGCGCCGACGATGTTGACGCCAGGCACGCCGACTCGGCTCTCGCACGACTGTCCGGCCTGCTGCCGACCCTGACCCTCACGCGCAGTTACCGCGCCGGGGGCGAGGACCTGGCCGAGCTGGTCAACCACAGGTTCTACGGTGGCGAGATCGAGTCACTGCCGTGGGCAGGGTCCTTCCTCGGCCACGGAAGCCTCACCCTCGACTACGTTCCGAACGGGCACGGCATGCCCGACCCGGAGACCGGGGGAGTGGAGAGCGTTGACGCCGAGGTGGCCCGCGTCGTCAACCTCGTACTCGAACACGCCATCAACCGGCCGCGCGAATCGCTCATGGTGGTCACCGCGAGCGAGAAGCACGCCACCCGTGTGCACCAGGCGGTCATCTCCGCATTTGCCATGCGCGGCGACCTCTCCGACTTCATCCTCAAGGAACGGCCGGAGCCGTTCTCCGTGCTCACGCTCGAGCAATCGGTGGCCGAGAGCCGCGACCGGGTCATCTTCTCCCTCGGCTACGGTGTCACCCCGCACGGCCGCGTGCTGTCCAACTTCGGCGCTCTTGCCCGGCCGGGCGGCGACCGCCTGCTCGCGGTCGGTATGACGCGAGCGAGGCGATCCATGGTGATCGTGTCGTGCATCCGTCCAGAAGACATCGACACCGATCGGATGCAGCACGGCATCGGAGCGCTCGCCGAGATCCTCAAGCAACCCGTCCAGCACGTCCCCGCGCCGCCCGCTACCGACGGTGCCGAACCGATGCTCATCGACCTCGCCGAACGGCTGTACCGCCACGGCCTGTCGGTTGAGGTCGGTTATCGCGGCAAGCTCGCCCTGGTCGCGGCGTACGAGGGCAAGGCGATCGCCGTGGAGTCCGACCCCGAGGTCAGCAGCGACTCGCTGCGGGAGTCGTTGCGCCTGCGTCCGGACGTGCTGCGCCGACTGGGCTGGCACTACCTCCGCGTACACAGCTTCGATCTGTTCAGCGACCCCGATGGCGTGACGCGCAAGATCCTGGCGATGCTCGGTGTTCCGTCACGCAACGCCGATGCGAACGCCGGGAACAGCCTTGAAACGGATGTCGCCAGCGATGTCGCGGACGTCTCCGAAGATGACCAGCAGGAGCGCGTACACTGATCGACGTGTCGAACCGCCCAGTGCCCGAAGTCCCTGGATCGCCGCACCCCGGTGATGCCAGGACACCGGACGCAGAGCGGGTACGCCGGGTCCCCGGTTCGCGACGTGCGGTCCTTCCGCCGATGCCTGGCACTGATCCAACGCCACAGGCCAGCCGGGAGGCGGTTCTCGCATCCGAAGACGCGGACCGGTCCTGGGGCGGGCAGCCTGCAGCGCGCCCGGCTGAGGCCGGCCCGAACGACGCGCAGTTGCTCCAGGACGTTCCGCCCCACTGGGGCTAGCCAGGGGACCGCTATTCCTTGAGGTTGCTTCTGGCCAGCAGGTCGCGAATCTCGGTGAGGACGTCGATCTCGGTGACCGGTGCCTTCTCTTCGACGATGCCTGCCTTGCGCTTGGCCTCGGCGCGTTCCTTCATTGTGTTGATCGGCAGCACGAAGACGAAGTACACCACGGCCGCGATGATCAGGAAGCTGATAATCGCGCCGAGAACAGCGCCGAACTGCAGCTTCGCATCGCCAACCGACACGATGAGTGCGTTGTCGAGGCTGTCGGCCTGGAACAGTGCCCCGATGAGCGGGTTGAAGATGCGCTCGACTATCGAGTTGACGACAGCGGTGAACGCGGCTCCGATAACAACGGCGACGGCAAGGTCGATGACGTTGCCCCGCATGATGAAGTCTTTGAATCCCTTAAGCAATTTGGCCCCCATGGTCACGAAGCGGCAGCGGCGCTACCGGTACTCGACGAGCCAGCGGAACCGCTGGCAGGCGACGAAGATACCTTCTCCTTCGTGGCGCTGGCAGAGTCCTTCGATCCGGCAGAGTCCTTCGATCCGGCAGAGTCATTCGAGCCCGCAGAATCCGATTTTCCGCCGGATGACCTGGCACCGGTCGAGGCTGCCGCCGCGCGGGAATCATTGCGGTAGAACCCCGACCCGGTGAACGACACTCCGACCGCGCTGTAGAGCTTGCGAAGCCTTCCGGCGCATTCGGGGCATTCGGTGAGGGAATCGTCGGTGAACGACTGCTGGATGTCAAAAGCCGTGTCGCAGGCTGTGCATTTGTATGAGTACGTGGGCATTCGGGTTTCCTGGAACTGTCGCGGCGTTTGTGCCGATGAGGTCGGTGTGTGGCTAAAAGTCGAGAATGCGTGACGGGGTGACGGCGCCGTCGACCCGCTGGTCGTGCTTTTCGAATGGCACGTCGGCCCGGAGTTCGCTGTCGAAGACGATCGCGTAGACCGGCGGGCATTTCTCCATTGAGCCGAGGGTTTTGTCGAAGTACCCGCGGCCCCAGCCCATCCGCATTCCATCGGGGCCTACCGCGGCAGCCGGCACAAAAATGAGGTCTACCTCGTTGATCGCGATGGGGCCAAGGAGCTCGCCGACAGGCTCGGGCATTCCGTACAGGCCCTCAACCTCGGACCCCGTCTCTCCGACGGTCCAGTCCAGGAGGCCGTCTTCGCGGCTGATCGGAAACAGGACCCGGATGCCGTTGGCGAGTGCCCAGTTCACAAATGGGCGGGTGTTCGGCTCGTTCGGCGCGGAGAGGTAGCAGGCGATGCTGTTCGCGCCCCGGCGTGTGGCCAGGGCAATGAGGTTGTCGGTGAGGCCGGTGGAAGCATTCTCACGTTCCGACGTGGTCAGGTTCTGACGCCGCTCCCGCAGCTCGGCACGGAGGGCACGTTTCTGATGGTCCACCTGGGTTGGCATAGCCCCATTCTAGGCGGCGATGCCTGAGCGCCGGCATCCGCTGATGAGCGGCTCCTTCAGCCCTGACATGCCCGGCGCCGCGCTACGGCGAGACATCTCCCCGCCGGGGGCGGCATCCCGCTACTGTTAGTAGATGCCTCAGCCAGTACGCAAAGTCGTTATTCCCGCAGCAGGTCTCGGTACCCGGTTCCTGCCGGCAACGAAGGCCCTCCCCAAAGAGATGCTGCCCGTCGTCGACAAGCCAGCGATCCAGTACGTCGTCGAGGAGGCCGTCAGTGCCGGGCTCAACGATGTCCTGATGATCATCGGGCGCAACAAAAACGCGCTCGCCAACCACTTCGACCGGGTCACCGAGCTCGAACTGGCACTCGAGGAAAAGGGTGATGCGAAGCGCCTGAACCGCGTCGTTGAGTCGAGTGCTCTCGCCGACATTCACTTCCTGCGGCAGGGCGATCCCAAGGGCCTTGGCCACGCGGTGCTTCGCGCGCGCAGGCACGTCGGTGATGAGCCGTTCGCGGTTCTGCTCGGTGACGACCTCATCGACGCCCGCGATCCTTTGCTCACGACGATGATCAAGGAGCAGGAAAGCCGCCAGGCCACGATCATCGCGCTGATGGAGGTCGACCCGGCAACGATCCAGATGTACGGTTGTGCCGCCGTCGAAGCGACCGACAACCCTGACGTCGTGAAGATCACCGACCTGGTCGAGAAGCCGGCCCCCGAAGACGCGCCGTCGAACCTCGCGATCATCGGCCGTTACGTCCTGCGCCCGGAGATCTTCGATGTTCTCGAGACGACGGAGCCGGGCAAGGGTGGCGAAATCCAGCTCACGGATGCCATGCAGGTGCTAGCCGCGGACGACTCGATCGCCGGCGGCGTCTACGGCGTCATCTTCCGTGGCCGACGCTATGACACCGGAGACCGCCTCGATTACATCAAGGCCATCATCCAGCTCGCCTCGGACCGTGAGGACCTGGGAGTGGAGCTCAAGCCCTGGATCAAGGAATTCGCCGCCAAACTCGACTAGTTCGACGTTCTCTATCAAAGGAGACCCGGGTTGGCTCTTCCTGCCACCGTTCTGACCGACGGTCCCATCACCGTACGACTGGTCCGGTTACGCGATGCGCGGGCCATGGAACGCGAGCTCCTCGGTAACCGAAGCTGGCTGCGGCAGTGGGAGGCGACCAGCCCATACGCGCCGCGGTCCTTCGACATGCGCGCGAGCATCCGTTCGCTGCTCTCCAGCGCCAGGGCCGGCACAGGCCTGCCGCTCGTGATGGAGTACGACGGCGAGTTCGCCGGGCAGCTCAACGTGTCGGGGATCACCTACGGCTCACTGTCGTCCGCGACGCTGGGCTACTGGGTGTCCGAACGGTTCGCCGGCAGGAGCGTGACACCGACATCCGTCGCGCTTGCCACCGACCACTGTTTCTCCCAGCTGGGCCTGCACCGGGTGGAGATCTGCATTCGGCCCGAGAACGCGCCGAGCCTGAGAGTCGTCGAAAAGCTCGGGTTCCGGTACGAGGGTCTCCGCAGACGGTACATCCACATCAACGGGGACTGGCGGGACCACTTTTGCTTCGGTCTCGTTCGCGAGGAGGTGCCGGGAGGCGTGCTCCGCCGGTGGAAAGACGGGCAGGTCCCTCCCGATGCTGCGACGGTTCCGGAATCCGACCGGATCGCGGCCCAGACGCCGATTGTGCCTCCCGCAGCGCTCTTTTAAACCTTCAACCTCAACTTGGGGGTGACACACCCTCGCCAATGCGGCGTGGCGTGCCTGTTCCCTCGTACCTTGGAGCCATGGCTGGCAGTGGACTCTTGAGTGGCGGGATCGTTTTCGCGATCGCCGCTGCGCTGTGGATCGTCTACCTGATGCCCACGTGGCTCGCCAGGAACGAGTTCCTCGCCACCGAGCGCAACGCCATTCGACTCCAGCAGACGTTGAGGATCCTCGCCGAAACTGCGGAAACCCCCGCCGAGGTGCGGGTGGAGACCACCGCGCGCGGCGTCGCTGAGCAGCAGAAAATTCTCAAGAAGTACGAGGCCGAGGCTCTCGAACGCGCCAGGCTCGAAGCGCTCGCGCTCGTCGAGGCGCAGCGTGAGGCCGAGAGGGCCAGGCAGACAGAGGAAGTCCGGCGAGCAACCGCTCTGGCAGCAGCTCGGCTCAGGGTCAAGAGAGCACGACGGCGCGCGCGACTTGCGGCGACGGTTGTGCTCGCGGCATCGCTCGCCACGGTCGGTGTCGGCGGATGGTTGCTGGCAACCGGCGGATCAGTGCTGGTTCTCGCCGCAGGAGTGGCGGCAGCCGTCAGCAGTATCGCTGTGCTCGTTCGCATGGCTCGCGTCTCCGGTCGAACCAGGGTTGCCACGCCCGTGACCCGGTCAGTTCCCGTCTCCCAGGCCTTCGAGCCGGTGAGCTTTGAAGAGACCGTGTCGGTGCCAAGCACCTGGACGCCGACGCCGCTTCCCCGGCCGCTGCACCTGTCGCAGGGGTCGAGCGCCGCCGGCACCATTGCCCAGGCCGACGCCCATGCCGCGCTGCGGCGTGCCGCTCTCGCGCAGGTCATGGCGGAGCGTGCGGTCGAGCTCGCTCCGACCGTCACGCCGCTGATCCCGGTTGTCGCAGCTCAGGAAGCGCCAGCGGTCGAACCGGCCAGCCGGTTTGCGGGGATGGGCGTCGTGGACGAGTCCGAGATCGCCCCAACCGACCTGACGGCGCTGCTTCAGCGCCGACGAGCCGCCAGCTGATGGATTCATCGCGCTCCCCGGCGTGATAATCTTTTTCTATCAGGGCCTATGGCGCAGTTGGTAGCGCGCCTCGTTCGCATCGAGGAGGTCAGGAGTTCGAATCTCCTTAGGTCCACACCATCCCTGCTCCACATTCGAACCCCCAGCGAGAAGTCGCACCGAGGTCCAAGACATGTTCGACAGCATCCCCGGCGGTCAGTGGATTTTCGGCATCTTCGCGATCGTGGCCATCATCGTCGTGCTCGCCCTGTTCGGTAAGCGCCTCGGCGGTGCATTCTCCACGAAAGAGTCCGACAGGTTCGAGACCACCGAGATTCCGCCCGATGACCCCGAGACGCGTGAGTTCATCGTGCGCGACGATCACACCGGCTCGCGGCTTCAGTTCGTCTCGCTTCACACTCGCGGCCGGGTCGTCGAGATCGTGGTTCCAGCCAAACACCGCCGGACCGGCGTCGAGGTCGACCTGTTCGAAGCCGCGTTGCCGTCGGCGCCGAACGTGACGACGTGGACCTGGCCCCCGACAACCCCCGATGGTTACGCCGCGCTCCTGATCATCGCGCGAAGGATGCGAGACGTCACATTTCTCGACGCACACGGCTCTCGCGTTCTCTGACGACCCGGGTCGGCTCACGCGGCCGCGGCGCGACATCGGTCGAGTGGCGGGTCAGCGCGCCAGGATCCACGCCATCAGGTAGGCGCGGCTGTTGCCGTCGTCGATGCGTGATTCCGGCAGCGCGGGCACGGCGTCGCCGGCAGCTGCGGCGGCATCCGCTCCGGCCAGTGCCGAGTACATGAGCAGGTAGTCGCCGAAGAGGACGTCGAATCCGTTGGGAGCCGCCTCGTCGATATTCGCTTGAATCCGATCCGCGTCGCCCGCGAGGTAGCCGGAAACCGGACTCATCGGCAGGACAAGAATCCCCAGCATCGCACTCGGCTCAGCGCTGAACCATGTGGCGTAGTCGCGTTTCCCTCCCCAGACGAGAGAGGTGACCGTGTGGTCGAAGCCGGAGTACACGGGGGAGTCGAGTGGGAAGTCGGTCCAGTATTCCCGTGCGGATGCCGCCTCAGCGGACAGCATCCAGGTCGCCTCTGTCAGGAGCGCGGGCTGGTCACTCACCTCGGCCCACAGCGCGAGGCCGTTCCAGGCGGTCACCGCTTCTGAGCTCGACTCCTGATTGTTCCCGTCGCGGAAGGGGGCAGTGCCGCTGGCCCAGGAATGCCCGGCGTACGCGTCGAACACCCGCCGCTCCGGGAAGTACTCACTCAACCCACTGGTCGCGAGGTCCGCGGCCACCAGGTTCATCACGGGCGCCCATTTCTCCGTCAGGTCGTCCCGGCCGGCCGCGACGACGGCGGCCGCGTACAACAGGTAGCCATAGTGGAAGTGGTGGTCGTTGAACTCGTCCGAGCCGAAGGAGGGCTGAAGTCCGACAAGGCCCCGCGCGGCAGGATCGTAGACGAAACACCGGGCGTCGCGTGTTTCGCAGCCGTCCGGCTCCATCCACGAGTCAATTTCTCGGATCAGGCGGTCTTCCAGACTCGCAGCGCTGTCGTCCGCCCCAAGCTCGCGGGCAATGCTGAGAAGGTTCGCCGCTCGATAGAGTGCTTTGCCGCCGAAATAGGTGTCGGCGGGAAACGCCGGTGTGCCGGCTGCGTCGGCCTCGAGCTGCCTGAGCAGTCGCTCGCGGTCTGCGGTTTCCAGCGAGCCGAGGTCGAGGGTGCCCGACGGTTCCAGGCGGGGGACCGTCCAGCTGAGGGTTTCCGCCCGGCACAGCTGCAGCTGGCCATAGATACTCTCGTAGGTGCCGTGCGTGCACTCGGCATCCGTCGAGGCCTGATGCGGCATCACGGCCATCAGCGCCGGTCCGGTCGCTTCGAGGTTGTACGTCAGAGCGGTGCTCGCCCTTCCATCGGCCAGGGCGTAGGTGAGGCTCGTGCCGGTGAGGCGGTTGCCGGCAGCGGCGGTGAGCTCGTCGCGGTCGCCGCCGTCAGGGACAGCGAACCACGTCACGCTGTTGCCCGCGCTGACGGTGACAGACCCGCTGTCTGTCGCGAGTGGATCATCGGACACGACCCCGTACTCAACACCATCGACGGTGGCAAAGGCCACGCGCTCATCGACAGGGCTGAACGCGGTGCCGAACCGTACTGTGGTGTCCTGCGCTGCCGTGAAGGTGACGAAGGGCGAACCCTGCGCGATCACTGTACGGCCGATCTCCTCGCCGCCGGAGCGCTGTGCCACGGTGACGGATGCCGTGTCATACGCGACGACTTCGTGCTCCTGGGCGCCGACATCCACCGACACCGCCGCTCTGAACCCTCCCATGATCGCCGCAGGCGAGGTGGAGACGGCGGGAAGTCCGAAGTCCATGCCGTTATCGGTCAGCTCGAACGAGAGCGGAAGCGGGAAGACCGGCATCGACGTTTCGCCGAAGACGAGGCCGGAGAACCACCGGTTGGTTGGCGGAATGAGACCAGACGCCAGCCGGGATACCGGAAGCGGCTTGACGGTTCGCTCGGGAACGGCGTTCACGGAGGCGGCGATTTCGTCCGTTGGGTAGATGGGCGTGGTGGCCGACGTGACGTCCAGCTCGCTCGCCGGCTTGGGGGCCCAGGCGCAGCCACCGAGCGACACCGCGACCGCAGCGATCAGGGATGCGGCGAGAAGCCGGGGCAGTTGCTCGCGCATGTCACACCCCGATCTTCCGGAAGAAATCGAAGAGCCCGTCGCTCACACCGGCGAGAATGCCGTCGTTGCGCAATTGCAGAGTCGCCGAGACCGGCGTGCCTCGCGCCATGAGGCCGTTATGCCCCCCGTCGGAAAGCTCGTCGCTGTGAACGAGGACCACCGTACGGGCGATGCCCTCACTCGTCGACACCTGAACCGATGTCACCGATCCCTCTATCCGCTGGTCGTCAGGGAGCAGCAGTGTGACCTCCGCGCCGTTCTCGATACGGCCGTAGTCCCGGCTGGTGAGTTCGTACTCCGCGGTGACGAAGAGCGAACCCGCCCGATCGACGGTGGCAAGTACCTGCCCCGCCTGGACAAATGAACCGCGCTCGGTGGTCACATCGCGCACTGTGCCCGCCACCGCGGCCGTCAGGGTGATGGTGCCATCTGTTGTCACCGCGTATGCGATCGTCTCCGGCTTGAGAAGCCCATCGGCGAGATCCGCCTGGAGACTCGTGCTGAGGACAACGAAGAGCGGATCGCCCTGGGCCACCAGGTCTCCCTCGTCCACCAGGCGATCCACGACGGTTCCGCCGTAGTCGATACCGATCGGGAATCGCTCGGCCTCGATCGAGGCGCTGTCGCTCGCCACCTGCGACTGCCGCTGGGTGAAAACGAGGGTCAGTACGGCAACGATCCCGAGAACGACGACCAGCCCGGACAAGAGCCGCAGCCGGCTCCGCCAGGTCACGACGCCACCGCCACTGCTGTAACGGATGCCGCGGGCTCAGTGGAAAGCGCTCCGGCACGGGCGGGTCTGGCGACCGTTGCATGTTCCCTCACGGCTGTCGCGACGAAGCCGCCGAGGACGAACGTATTCGTGACGTTCCAGGCTGTCGCGAGGGTCAACATGCCGTTGCTGGCATCGCGCCAGATGGCCACGACCGACGTGAGAAGGAGAAATGTGAAGAACAGGATCTGGGGAACTATGACGTTGAACGGTGAACTCACGTGATCCCGATTGCCCGTCGCGGTCCACCGCTGTTCGCGGCCGACCAGAACGTTAAACAGGGCAGCGGTATATATCGGGAAGGACGCCGTGGCGAGCATCAGCGTCTCCCAGCGAAACGATCCCATCGTGTAAAACGCCAGGACGATCTGCAGAACGTAGAAGCCGGCGTAATACAGCACCCAGGTACCGACCGTCGTGGACAGATGCACCGGCCGCAGGTCGAAGTAGATCTCGAGCGGCGGAACCAGCAGGAGCAAGAGGGGTGAAATCCCGGTGAGGTAAAAGGAGCCGGTCACGAGGTATTGCAGCCGCTGATCAAGGGTGAGTTTGCTTCGTCGGCTGAAGATTTTGTGCCGAAGGAGGATCTCAAATCCGCCCGTCGCCCATCTGAGCTGCTGTTTCGTATATGCCTCGATGGTGTCAGGCGCATCACCGACGGCGAGGACGAGGGGGATGTAGACGGTTCGCCACTCCCGCTCATGAAGCATGAGGGAGGTCCAGACGTCTTCCGACTTCGAGTCGGTGTACAGGCCTCCGATGTCGGCAATCGCCGAGCGGCGGAAGATGACGTTGGTACCAACACAAAACGCTGCGTTGAACCTGTTGCGCCCCGGCTGGATGAAGCGATAGAAGACCGACTGCATGTAACCAGCGCCTCGTGAAATGACGTTGTGCAGGTTGCCATAGCTCTGGGGCGTCTGGACGAAAGCCACCTTCTCGTCAGCGAAGAACGGCACGGTTTCAATCAGGAAGTTCTCGTTAGGGACAAAGTCAGCATCGAGGATCATGAAGAAGTCGCCCCTGGTCAGGGCGAGCGCGTGGTTGACGTTGCCCGCCTTCGCGCCGCCCGAGCTGAGCCGGCGTACGTATCGTGCACCGAGTTCGGCGGCCAGTGATTTCACGTCGTCCGACCTGCCGTCGTCGAGAACCCAGGTGACGTGTGCTCCGCTCATGGCGATGGCAGCGTTCACCGTGCGTCGGATCGTGGTGAGGTCTTCTCCGTATGTCGTGATGAACACATCGACGGATACCGGTGTGTCGGCAAGATGCATCACCCAGTGTTCCGGCGAATTACTGAACCCATCGCGCCTGATGTCGCGGGAGCGGAACAGCGATCCGCGTGCCTGGTGGAAGGCGAAGTCCCGGGGGTCGTGCGCCGCGGACAGGATGGTCCACATGGAGAAGAGCGCCTGCAGGATCAGGATGGATTCGGCCGCGACGACCATCAGGTAGGGCAGCCAGTCGCCACGGCTCGCCGGGTTCAGGAGAAAGCCCGCGTACGCCAGGATGCCGATGGCCGCGATGAGCACCAGAAGAACCAGGGAAGGGGACTGGGGCTTGGTGCTCTCGATCGAGCGCGGCGGCAGTACGGGTTCGGCCACCAGTGTCGTCGACGGCCGGGATCGATGCTCGAGGGATGTCATAACGAACTCTTTTCGGGAGACGAGCGAGGAGTTCGAGCAGCGCCCTCGGCACCCGGCGGTTACCGGTGTGGTTCGTCGGTCCCGCATTTCCAATGTAAGAGCGCGAGGTGAACGCGAGAAAGCCTCAGGATTTCAGTCGTGTAAACACTCCCTGACAGCAACCAGGCGCGCAGGGGTCACGTTCTCACGGGTCTGAATGGAGCGAACCATCCGCTTCCGCGAACGCGTGGACGATGAGTTCACGCAGGACATCGAGGTCGATATCGTCGAGTCGCTTGATGTAGACACAGCCCTTGCCGATGGTGAACTTTCCCAGCGAGGCCAGAAGATGCTCGCTCCGCATGTGACCCTGCAGTCCGTACAGGGTGAGTGCGTTCTTCCGCGGGGCGAACCCGACCCTCATCGTGTCACCCTCCCGCCCGGTGGCGTAACGGTAGTGAAACGAGCCGAAACCGATGATCGACGGGCCCCAGAGCTGTGGTTGCTCACCCGTTGCATCGGCTATCAGGTGGGTGAGGCGCGCTGCGTCTGCCCGTTTGCGCTCATCTTCGATCGTCTCGATGAGCGCCTGGGGATCCCCGTCACCTGACGGGGTCTTCGGGGCGGTCATGGTCTCATGCTGGCACCGTCGTGTGGCACGGTCAACGGCCTTCTGGGTCTTTCCGCCTGAGCGTTGCCCGGGCGACAAGGGCGGGTCAGCCGCCGAAGACGAGGGTGGCGACCGTGTAGATCGCGAGCCCGGCCAGGGCACCGACCACCGTGCCGTTGATGCGGATGAACTGGAGGTCCCTTCCGACCTGGAGCTCGATTTTCTCGCTCATCTCGCGGGGGTCCCAGCGCTCGACCGTGTCGGTGATGACGCTCGCGATCTCGTGACGGTAGGTGTTAACGAGGTACACCGCTGCATCCGTCACCCAGAGATCGAGCTTGGTGCTGAGGCGCGAATCGGTGGAAATGCGGCTGCCGAGGTCGTTGACCGTGCGCGCCAGCTGCACTCGCAAACCGCTCCCGGGGTCGTCGAGGGAGTCGATGAGGGCCGCCTTTGTGGTGTTCCAGGTCGATGAGGCGAGCTCGCGCACCCGGGGGCTGTCGAAGAGTTCGGATTTCGCGCTCTCGAACCTGGCGATCATGAGCGGGTCGTTCTGCAGGTTGTCGGTGAGCGTCAGCAGGTAGTTGTCGATGGCGCGGCGGGCCGGATCGAGTTCGTCATCCTTCATCCGGCGGACGAATCCGAGCGCTTCGCGGTATAGCCGGTCGTCGACGACGCGGTCAAGGAACGAGGGAACCCACGAGGGAAGGCGGGATGACACGAGTCGAGCGAAGGCCTCCGGGTTGTTCACCAGCCAGTCGTCGATGCCGTCGAGGACGAGTCCAACGGCCGCGTGATGACCGCCGCCAGCCACGACGCTCTCGCCCCACGCACCGACTGACTCGCTCCACGGCTGCTCGATGAGGTGCGTCCGCGCGAGCTTCTCCAGGACGTCGCGCACGTCGTCGTCGTCGAGCAGCGAGAGGATTCCCTTCGCCCCAACCGATACCTCGTCGGCAAGCCTCGTGGCATTCTCCGGGCGCGCGAGCCAGTCCCCGAGCTTCTGGCCGATGTGGGTCGATTCCAGCTTGTGACGGACGACCGGTTCTGAGAGGAAGTTCGACTCGACGAAATCGCCGAGGCTCGCCCCGATCTCATCCTTGCGGCGGGGAATGATCGCCGTGTGCGGAATCGGTAATCCGAGCGGATGCCGGAACAGCGCCGTCACGGCGAACCAGTCGGCGATCGCCCCGACCATGCCGCCCTCACTTGCCGCGCGGACCCAGCCGAGCCACGGGATCTCGTCCTGGAGCGCGAAAGAGACACAGAAGATCACGGCCATCAGGATGAGCAGAGCGGTTGCGGTGCGCTTCATGGATACGAGGCCCCTGCGCCGTTCGAGGTCTTCCGGGGTGAGGAGGGGGATCGTCATTGGGCAATCGTACGTCGGGTTACCGGCCTGCCGTCAGGCGGTTGCGCCCCGGGCTTTGTTGCCTCATACGTCGTCCACGTTCTGGCGGCATCCGTCGGATTCGGTTACGTGGTACCCGCTTGGGGGGCTTGTGCTCTCATCTCACACAGCCAAGCTTGGTAACACACAGAGTGGACTGCCCCGCCGCTCGTGGCCCCGACCCTCGCGAGGACTGCTGCCCCCAGTTGTTCGCCGTTGCAGGAGTTGCCCAATGATGTTTGAAGAACGTATTGCAGTTCCAGAGAGCCGAACCCCGATCAGGCTCATGGTGGTTATCGGAAGTGTGCGACCCGGCCGTTCAGGCCTGGCCGTTGCCCTTTGGGTCCACGAGTGTGCGACAAAATTCGGCGGGTTTGACATCGACTTCGTTGACCTGGCCGAACTGGACCTTCCGTTCATGAATGAGCCGAAGCACCCGAAGCACCAGGAATACCGCCACAGGCACACGATCGCGTGGGGAGAGCGCGTCAGCGCCGCAGATGCGTTCCTGTTCGTGACCCCCGAGTACAACCACAGCTACTCGCCCGCGCTCAAGAACGCGCTCGATTATCTGCACCACGAGTGGTCGGGGAAGCCGGTCGGCCTGGTCAGCTATGGCGGGCTGGCCGGAGGCACCCGTGGTGCGGCAGCACTTCGACCGGTGCTCTCGGCGCTCGCCATGGTTGGCACTGAGTCGAACGTCGAGATTCCCTACGTCTCCCGTCAGATCGACGATGGGTTCTTCGAGCCGACCGACGGGCAGGCAGACAAGCTCACGCTCATGCTGGACGAGTTCGGCCGGCTTTCACCGGCCCTCAGCAGTGTCAGGGGTCGCGGGCTCCTCGCCGTGTAGCTGACGGCCCGGCTCAGGAGGCCCGGTTCAGGAGGTCTGGATCTGGATCGGCTCTGTGTCAGGGATCGGGCCCCCGTCCCGACCCCTGAGGTCGGGGTGCCACCGTTTTCCGAGAAGCGGCACCATGAAGCCGAGGAAGGCGAGGGCGCTCGCGGCCCAGAATGCGCCGATCGCTCCGTTCGAGTCGATGAGAATGCCGGCGACGGCTGAGCCGAGCGCTGCGCCGATGAGCTGCCCGGTTCCCATCCAGCCGTACGCCTCGGCGGTGTCGCTGAACTTCACGCTCGACGACACCATGGCGAAGAGCACGGTGAGCGCCGGGGCGATCCCGATGCCAGCGACGAACAGCACGATCGACAGGGCGACGATGTCTGAGAACAGGGTCGACAGCGCGATGCCGGCGAAGACGATGAACATCCGTCTGGCAAGTGCCCACGGTCCGATGGCGATGTGCCCGAGTGCGAGGCCACCGGCGAGGCTGCCGAGTGAGAGGATGCCGAGGACGATTCCCGCTTCAAGTCCGCTGTGTCCGAAGACTGCGACGACACCGACCTCGAGTGCGGAACAGGCGCCGATGAGGAGGAAGCCGACAACCGTCGCGAGCAGGACGGCCGGTCGTTTCAGGACCTGGCCGATCTTGCGCTTGCTGCGCGGGATGCGAACCCGCCCGACTTCCGGCGAGGCGATGAACCAGGTTCCGCCGATTGCCAGGATGCCAACGGCGGTGAGGATGCCCCACTCGGTGCCGACCTGGGTCGAGATGAACGTCGTGATGACCGGGCCGAGGACCCAGATGATCTCCTGCGCGCTCGCGTCGAGTGAGAACAGCGGGGTGAGCTGCTTTGAGTTGACCATCTTGGGGTAGATGGTGCGAACCGCGGGCTGGACAGGGGGTGTTGACAGACCGGCCAGGAAGGAAAAGGCCATGTACCACGGGACGCTCATCTCGATGAGCGCGACCGCGGTTACCGTTGCTCCGCAGACGATGACGGTCAGCACGAGGACGGGGCGCATACCCCAGGTGCCCATCCACCTGCTCGTCAGCGGGCCGGCGAGTGCCTGGCCGACGCTCGATGCAGCGAGAACGATACCAGCGGCGGCGTACGAGCCGGTGACCTGCTCGACGTGAAGGAGGAACGCGAGCGACAGCATCCCGAACGGGAACCGCGCGACCAGCTGGGCAAGGATGATTCGAGCGACGCCCGTTGTTTTCAAAAGGCTGGAATATGCGCTCATGTGTCAAGTCTATTGACAGCGAGACGCCCCTCCTGTTGCTCCCCGGCGGGAACGGAGACGGGGAACTGCGACACGCCGATGGCCCGAATTGGGGACAGATTTAATGTCGGTGGTGGCCCGTAGCGTTGCAACTGTGGAGAACCGCGGATGTGACGCCCGGCACTCGCAGAAATACGGCATTCCGCCCCGGATCCGGGTGTGGAGAGACCGGTGGATAAATGGTGGATAACGGAAGAAAACGGTGGAATCACTTGTTGATAACTACAGGGGTGTAACTACTAGCTCTAGGGGTGCTCCCCAAAGCGACCAACTATATGTAGTATTGGACCACCGGCAGGCACTGCCGAGAAGATCAGGATTTTTTCCAGGAAAGGGGCCAGAGTCACATGACAATTACGGTCTACACAAAGCCTTCATGCGTGCAGTGCACTGCGACCTACCGTGCCCTCGACAACAAGGGCATCGAGTACAACATCCTCGACCTTTCTGAAGACGAGAATGCGCTTGAGGCTGTCAAGGCGCTCGGCTACCTTCAGGCGCCTGTCGTCATCACGGACGAAGACCACTGGTCCGGATTCCGCCCCGACAAGATCAACGAGCTGGCATCACGCCTGTCCTGATCCCGTCACACCACGATTTCGACTCGGCGGGGCAGAAGATGGCCAGGCTGGTGTATTTCTCCAGCGTCTCCGGTAACACCCAGCGATTCGTTTCGAAGCTCGGTGTCCCCGCCAAACGGATCCCGCTGCACGCGAAAGATCCGCACCTCGCCGTGAGCGATCCGTACATTCTCGTCACCCCGACCTACGGCGGGGGCGACGGCAATGGAGCGGTGCCCAAGCAGGTGATCAGGTTTCTCAACGATGAGAACAACCGCGGCCTGCTTCGGGGGGTCATTGCCGCCGGCAATACCAACTTCGGTGCTGCCTATGGGCTTGCGGGGGATGTCATCTCCGCCAAGTGCAAGGTGCCGCACCTTTATCGATTTGAAGTATTCGGAACACCGGATGACGTGCGTGTCGTCCACGATGGATTGGAATCATTTTGGCTGGAACAGTAGTAACAGAGGTGCCGATGGACACCGGCATGGACTACCACTCGCTCAACGCGATGCTCAACCTGTACGGCCCGAACGGCGAGATCCAGTTCGACAAGGACCGTGAGGCGGCGCGGGAGTTCTTCCTGCAGCACGTCAACCAGAACACCGTGTTCTTCCACTCGCTGCGCGAGCGCCTCGACTACCTCGTCGAGAAGGAGTACTACGAGGCTGCCGTCATCGACGCATACTCGTTCGACTTCATCCAGAGCCTCAACGACCTCGCCTACTCCAAGAAGTTCCGCTTCCAGACCTTCCTCGGTGCGTTCAAGTACTACACGTCGTACACGCTGAAGACGTTCGACGGTAAGCGGTACCTCGAGCGTTTCGAAGACCGCGTCGTCATGACGGCTCTCGGACTCGCCCAGGGCGACGAGAAGCTCGCAGTCGCGCTGGTCGAAGAGATCATTGCCGGCCGGTTCCAGCCCGCGACGCCCACCTTCCTCAACTCGGGCAAGGCCCAGCGCGGCGAACTCGTTTCCTGCTTCCTGCTTCGCATCGAAGACAACATGGAGTCGATCTCCCGCGGCATCAACTCGTCGCTGCAGCTCTCCAAGCGTGGCGGCGGCGTCGCACTCCTCCTCTCGAACATCCGTGAGGCCGGAGCGCCGATCAAGCAGATCGAGAACCAGTCAAGCGGAATCATCCCCGTGATGAAGCTCCTCGAAGACTCCTTCAGCTACGCCAACCAGCTCGGTGCCCGCCAGGGTGCCGGTGCCGTCTACCTGCAGGCGCACCACCCGGACATCATGCGGTTCCTCGACACCAAGCGTGAGAACGCCGACGAGAAGATCCGTATCAAGACGCTCTCCCTCGGTGTCGTTGTTCCCGACATCACCTTCGAGCTCGCGAAGAAGGGCGAGGACATGTACCTGTTCTCGCCGTACGACGTGGAGAAGGTGTACGGAGTGCCGTTCGCCGACATCTCGATCACCGAGAAGTACCACGAGATGGTCGACGACGCGCGGATCAAGAAGACCAAGATCAAGGCGCGTGACTTCTTCCAGACCCTCGCCGAGATCCAGTTCGAGTCCGGTTACCCGTACATCATGTTCGAAGACACGGTGAACAAGGCGAACCCGATCAAGGGTCGCATCAACATGTCGAACCTGTGCTCGGAGATCCTCCAGGTCAACACGCCGACCACATACAACGCCGACCTGTCGTACGACGTGATCGGCAAAGACATCTCCTGCAATCTCGGATCGATGAACATCGCACTGTCGATGGACTCGCCCGACTTCGGCAAGACGGTGGAGACCGCCATCCGCGGCCTCAGCTCGGTGTCAGACCAGAGCCACATCGAGTCAGTGCGTTCGATCGAAGACGGCAACGACAAGTCCCACGCGATCGGCCTCGGCCAGATGAACCTGCACGGCTACCTTGCTCGTGAGCGCATCTACTACGGCTCCGAAGAGGGCATCGACTTCACGAACATCTACTTCTACACGGTGCTCTACCACGCACTGCGCGCATCCAACCGGATCGCGATTGAGCGTGGAATCGCATTCGACGGATTCGCTGACTCGACCTACGCCTCCGGTGAGTTCTTCACCAAGTACACCGACCAGGTGTGGGAGCCGGCAACCGCCCGCGTCGCCGACCTGTTTGCGAACTCGGCCGTTTCGATCCCGACGCAGGCCGACTGGGCAGCGCTGAAGGCATCCGTCATGGAATTCGGGATCTACAACCAGAACCTGCAGGCTGTCCCGCCGACCGGCTCGATCTCGTATATCAACAACTCAACGTCGTCGATCCACCCGATCGCGTCGAAGATCGAGATCCGCAAGGAAGGCAAGCTCGGCCGCGTCTACTACCCGGCGCCGTTCATGACGAACGACAACCTGGACTACTACCAGGACGCGTACGAGATCGGCGCGGAGAAGATCATCGACACCTACGCCGCTGCGACCCAGCACGTCGACCAGGGCCTGTCGCTCACGCTCTTCTTCAAGGACACCGCGACGACCCGCGACATCAACAAGGCGCAGATCTACGCATGGCGCAAGGGCATCAAGACGATCTACTACATCCGCCTGCGCCAGCTTGCGCTCGAGGGCACCGAGGTTGACGGCTGCGTCAGCTGCATGCTCTGATCTCGATCTTCGACTACTAAGGAACAACAATGATTGAGAAGCTCAAGCTGGTCGACCACGTCCAGGCGATCAACTGGAACAAGATCGAAGACGAGAAGGATGTCGAGGTCTGGAACCGGCTCGTCAACAACTTCTGGCTGCCGGAGAAGGTCCCGCTGTCGAACGACATCCAGTCGTGGAACACGCTCACCCCTGAGGAGCAGCAGCTCACGATGCGCGTGTTCACGGGGCTCACGCTTCTTGACACCATTCAGGGCACCGTCGGCGCTGTTTCCTTGATTCCGGATGCCGTCACGCCGCACGAAGAAGCGGTGTACACCAATATCGCGTTCATGGAGTCGGTGCACGCCAAGAGCTACTCGTCGATCTTCTCGACGCTGTGCTCGACGAAGGAAATCGACGAAGCGTTCCGGTGGTCGGTCGAGAACGAGAACCTTCAGAAGAAGGCCGCGATCGTCATGGATTACTACACCGGTGACGACCCCCTGAAGCGCAAGGTCGCCTCGACGCTGCTCGAGTCGTTCCTGTTCTACTCGGGCTTCTACCTGCCGATGTACTGGTCATCCCGTGCAAAGCTCACCAACACCGCAGACCTGATCCGCCTCATCATCCGTGACGAGGCAGTTCACGGTTACTACATCGGCTACAAGTTCCAGAAGGGTCTCGAGAAGGAGACCGAGGAGCGCCGCCAGGAGATCAAGGACTACACGTTCAACCTCCTGTTCGAGCTCTACGACAACGAGGTGCAGTACACGCAGGACCTCTACGACGGAGTCGGCCTGACCGAAGACGTCAAGAAGTTCCTGCACTACAACGCCAACAAGGCCCTCATGAACCTCGGCTACGAGCCGATGTTCCCGAAGACCGTCACCGACGTGAACCCGGCGATCCTCTCGGCGCTCTCGCCGAACGCCGACGAGAACCACGACTTCTTCTCGGGGTCGGGCTCGTCGTACGTCATCGGCAAGGCAGTTGTCACCGAAGACGAGGACTGGGACTTCTAGCGCCCCAGATGATGCCGGCCCGTAAAGGGCAGCTCAAAGGCCCGGACCCGCAGGATTCTGCGGGTCCGGGCCTCTTTTGTGCCTGCTCTCGTTGGACAACCGGAATCCGATGCGTCGAGTCGTGGCGCGAAATCGCCGCCAGGCAGAGCGTCGAGCGCCCGTCCGCTATCGTTTGCCGTACTTCCGGTGGACCGCCTGCTTGCTCACGCCGAGCCCCTGGGCAATGGCCTCCCACGATAACCCGGCCTGGCGAGCGCTTCGGACCAGGCCTGCCTCTGTGCGAGCTACTTCCCGATGCAGCTCAGCGACGACTCGCAAGGCCTCGACTGGCCCCTTGCCGTCCATTGATCCAACAAGGGTCTTCATCCTCTCGGTCTCCATCCGTCAAGGGTAGTTGACGAGCGACGTCGCCGGTAGGCACTGCAATCTTCGGAGTCTGCGAATGCCGCTGGGGATACGCCCGATCATCATGCTGATCCGCCCGTGATCGCGGGTGGCGGGGGCACCGTTCCGGGTGTTGTGAACTCCGTAAGCAGCCGAAACCCCTGTCTGTCCACGGAGCGGTGAGCCGCTGAGAGCACAACGACTCCGGTGCCGGCGTCTCGGTCGACCCCTATCCAGCTGCTAAACCCGCCGGTGCTGCCGTTGTGCCACGTGATGTCGCGGTCCTTGTACCTGAGCGTGATCCACCCCGCGCCAATACTGACGCGGGGCGTGAATTCCGCGACCGGGTCGAGTGCGGTGAGACCCCGAGTTGTCCCGTCGAGGACCGCGCGAAGAAAGTCCCGCATGGTAGTTATGCTGGCGCGGATGCCACCCGCCGGAGCGAGGGCTTCACCCACCCATGCGGGCACGGGACGTCCGAATCGGCTGGATCCCCTCAGGTCCATGGGTCCCAGGTCGTCGGCGTTTGCTGGAGTGGAGAACCCAGCACCCATGACGTCGCGCAGAAGTCGTCCGTAGGTACCTCCGGCTGCGTTCGCCACAGCGTGCCCGAGCAACTGGAAACCGAGGTTCGAGTATCTGGTCCGAGGGGTGCCAAGGCGCACGTCGCGGGTCTGCTCGAGCAACTCCGTTAGAGAATCGCCGTAAGGGTTGTCTCCGCGGGTGAGGACTCGAATATTTCGGCGAAGGGGATGCATCCCTGGGGGCAAGCCAGGAAGGCCGGAGCGGTGAATGGCCAGGGAGCTGAGCGTTACGGAGCCGACTTCTCCGTGGCCATCGAGTGGCAGCAGATCACGCAGGACGGTCGACGGCGAAATAAGGCCTGACTCTGTCGCATCCCGGTACAGCATGCCCGTGAGCGCCTTGGAGATCGAGCCAATCTCGAAGGACGAGTAAAGGTCGGAGCCCACCGTCGCGATCATCTCGCGATGAGGGGCAACAACCGCCACGGCTACCGCAGAGGAGCGAAACGCTCCATCCACAGCGTCCACAAGCTCGGCATCCCCCGTCCATTTCGTGGTCACGATTGATCTCCTCTCTCAATATCCTGACCGCCTGCGATTGCCCACAAGATGCGATTCAAGGGGTCGGATACGTCAACACTCGCTGACGGCGTCTTTGGTCAACTCTAGGCGACGAGAACCGGAAGCGTCAATAATTGTTGACGCGAATCTGCATGGTCGACGGGCTCGCCAGACAGCCAGGCATAGAGGCGATGGACCCGGTGCCCGCCGTCTCTTTTTGCACTCGGACGCGTTTCTGGCAGTGAAAATGTGAATACCTGCTGAGATCACGGCAGAGGGGTGACGCCGCAGGGAAGTTGACATAGTCTCAGGGCAGCTGGACACGTCAGTGCATGGTGGAGGATGTTCCTCGTTCACGGGCGATCCCCGGGGCGCGACCCCGCGGGCGTGAGACTGACGACCTGCCCGGCAGGCGGGGTGTCGACGATGCGAGCGCAGCGCGGATGAGCAGGCGGGCCGATCGCGTGATGCGCGCGGACCAGGACCAGGGAACGAACCAGTCGCTCCCGGAACCGGAGCGCCACCGGTCCATCTTCAGGTCGCACCCACACCGGGCAGCCCACGCCCTGCCTCGAGCGAGCGAGCACCAGCAGGCGCGCCAGCTGCAGAACCGCGGCAAGGCACGGCATGCCAGGCCCGGGAGAGCCCACGGCGGCGGACTCCGAACGGCGTTCGCCGTGATGCTCGCCCTGCCCGGTCTTTTCCTCACCGCCGCTCTTCCGTACCAGGGGGCCTCGCCGGCAGCCGCAGGCGGAACCGACGTCCTGAGCGAAACCGGACTGCAGTCCTTCACCGTTTCCGTGGGCACGCAGCCGGATGTCGAGCGCGATCTCTACTCAGCCACGAGTATGGAAGAACTGATCGCGGCTCGTGCGGCCGCTGCGGCCGCGCTTGCCGCGGCGGAAGCGGAGGCCGAGGCAGTGGAAGCTGAAGCTGCGGCGGTGGCGGCCCTCGCGGCGCGGGAGAAATTCAACGACGACGCCGAATGGTCCGGCTCGGATTCGCGCCCGTCTGACTCCTCCGACACGTACTTCGACCTCGACGACGGTGAACTGAGTGAGTTTCTCGTTGGCAGGTCGGGATCATGGGTGCGACCCGTCGAGGCGCCGGTCTCCTCGCCGTATGGGCCCCGTCACATCATCTGCAACGCCGCGGGGTGTTCCAACTCCTTTCACGACGGTGTCGACTTCGGTGCGAGCTGCGGAACCCCGGTGGAGGCCGTCTCGGCCGGTCGGGTGGTGTTCGTCGGCGCCGCCGGTGCCTATGGGAACCGGGTTATTGTCGACCACGGCGGCGGCATCGAGTCGATTTACGGACACCTCAGCGACGGGTCGTACGCGGTCGAGGTGGGCGACCTGATCGAGGCGGGCACTGTTGTCGCGGAGGTGGGAGCGACCGGGGTCGTCTCAGGTTGTCACCTCGACCTCAAGATTCGGGTCGAGGGTGAATACGGCTCGCCCGTGGCTTATCTCTCCGCGCGCGGAGTGACGGTGTAACCACGGATGCGGGACGTCACTCAGTCAGCGGGCAGCACTTCGAGCGTGGTCTCCGGAGCCTCGGGCCCGACGACCGTGTTCACGATGCGTGGCCCGTACCTGTCGTACTTGGCGTGATAGGCGGCATCAACGTCAGGGGCGACAGACCGGTCGGCAGGCACGAAGCGAACATCCTTCTCCAGCTCACCGGCGCGGATCCGACCCGAACCGCTCGCCTTCGCCCGCACGTACCAGGGGTTCGTCGAGCCATAAGCCGAACGCACATAGACGCTGTCGCCGGAGCGAACCACCCAGATCGTCACGTACGGTCGGAGTGTGCCGTCAGCGCGCGTCGACGAGATCTGAAGTTCGTCGGCAGCCGCCAGCGTGGCCAATTCGTCCGCGGTCCATGCAGTCATCGCTGTCGCCCTTTCTCGAATGGGTCTCAACGCTACGCCTGACCGCCGAAGATGGGGAGGCCCGCCCCCAGTGCGACCCGGATTCGCAACCCGGTGTCGACGTATCGACCGGGTTGTGCCGTACGGGCGATTCCAGTGCCGAAGCGCCGGTGAAGTAGTCTCGATATGTCGTCCCGGTCGACGAAGCGAATTTAAGGAAATCACCATGCGCACTCAATCCCTTGTCGCACCCCTGGCACTCGCGGCATCCGTCGCGCTTGTGCTCACCGGTTGCGTGAATAACGAAGAAGCGCCGAGCGGTGAGTCGACCGCCGGCAGTTCCGTCACCGCCGATGAAGCGCTCGTCGCTCTCGTGCCCGAAGATATTGCCTCCGCGGGAGTCCTGACCATCGGCGTTGACGCCAGCTACGCGCCCAACGAATTCGAAGCAGACGACGGGTCGGTCACCGGCTGGGACGCCCAGCTGGCCGAAGCTGTCGCGGCAAAGCTTGGCCTCGAGGTCGAGTGGGAGAAGTCCCTCTTCGACGCCATCCTGCCCAAGGTCGCCGGCGGTACGCTCGATCTCGGCTGGTCAAGCTTCACCGACAATGCCGAGCGCCAGGCACAGGTCGACTTCGTCGACTACTACAACGCGGGCCTCCAGTTCGCGAAGACTCCGGATGCCGCTGACGTTACCGAATTCTGCGGCGTCACCGTCGCCATCCAGGCCTCGACGACATCGGAGCAGTTCCTCCAGGATGCCAGCGACGCGTGCGTCGCCGACGGTAAGGAACCCGTTGACATGCTGAAGTCCGACAACCAGGACGAGGCGACAAACAACGCTGTCCTCGGTCGGGCCGACTACCTCCTCGGTGACTCACCGATCGTGCAGTACGGTGTTGCCCAGTCGGACGACAAGCTCGTGCTGAGCGGAGACGTCTTCGACGCTGCCCCATACGGCGTCGTCATCGAAAAGGGCGGCGACCTCGTCGAGCCGATCCAGGCCGCGATGCAGTCGCTCATGGATGACGGCACCTACCTCGAGATCCTCACCGAGTGGGGCGTCGAAGACGGCGCCATCTCCGAGGCAACGATCAACGCAGGCTGATGCCCATGGATTCTGATACCGAACCAATCAAAGCGGTCAAGCTTCGCCACCCGATTCGGACGACGTTCGCCGTCCTGATCCTGCTGTTGCTCGCTGCGTTCATCTGGGATGCCGCGAACCGGGAGGCCTACCAGTGGCCGCTCGTCGGGCAGTACCTGTTTGATCGCCGCATCAGCCAGGCTGCTCTCATCACGCTCGCCCTGACCATCCTGTCGATGATCCTCGCGATCGTGATGGGACTCGTCCTCGCCGTCATGCGGTTGAGCGAGAACCCCGTGCTCAAAGCTGTCTCGTGGGTCTACCTGTGGCTGTTCCGCGGTACCCCGGTCTACGTGCAGCTCGTGTTCTGGGGACTCCTCGGCACCATTTACCGATCGGTGACCATCGGCGTCCCCTTCACCGACATCGAGTTCTTCACCGTTTCCCCGTTCTCGGCGATCGACCTGTTCTGGCTCGCCGTTCTCGGCCTCGCCTTCAACGAAGCCGCGTACATGGCTGAAATCGTGCGCGGCGGCATCCTGAGCGTCCCTCGCGGCCAGGACGAGGCGGCGCGTGCGCTCGGAATGAGCTGGCGTCAGACCATGCTCAGGATCGTCGTCCCGCAGTCGATGCGCGTCATCATCCCGCCGACGGGCAACGAGGTGATCTCGATGCTGAAGACGACCTCGCTCGTGACAGCGCTCGGGTTCTCGCTCGAGCTGTACGCTCGCACCCGCGCCATCTCGGCACAGATCTATGCGACGGTCCCGCTGCTCATCGTTGCGAGCATCTGGTACCTGCTCGTGACGAGCATCCTCATGGTTGGCCAGCACTACCTGGAGAAGTACTACGGCCGGGGTGTCGCGCCGCAACGCGCCCAGGATGCGGATCCGACCGATCCTGACGCCTCAGCCGGTCCGGGTGCGGACGACGCCGTCGATGGGCGGGCGAACGCCGACCAAGTTCCGCCACCGAAGAGAGAACACCTATGACCGATCTCCCCATGGTCCAGGCGGATCACATCGTCAAGAGCTTCGGCTCGCACGAGGTCCTCAAAGACATCTCGGTCACCGTCAACCGTGGTGAGGTCGCGTGCCTCATCGGCCCGAGCGGATCGGGTAAGTCGACCTTCCTGCGCTGCATCAATCACCTCGAGTCCATCAACGGTGGGCGCCTCTGGGTCGACGGCGAGCTCATGGGCTACCGCCAGCGTGGCGACAAGCTCTACGAGATGTCGCCGGCCGAGGTTTCGAAGCAGCGCGCCGACATCGGCATGGTGTTCCAGTCGTTCAACCTGTTCCCGCACATGACCGTGCTCGAGAACATCATCGAGGCACCGACGCGGGTGAAGCGCGTCAAGAAAGCGGATGCCGTCGCAACCGCGTATGAGCTCCTCGATCGCGTCGGTCTCGCCCAGAAGGCCAAGGCTTATCCTGCGCACCTCTCAGGCGGGCAGCAGCAGCGTGTCGCGATAGCGAGGGCGCTCGCAATGAGTCCCAAGCTGATGCTGTTCGACGAGCCGACAAGCGCGCTCGATCCCGAGCTCGTCGGCGAGGTGCTCGATGTGATGAAGGAACTCGCGACCTCAGGCATGACCATGATCGTCGTGACGCACGAGATCGGCTTCGCCCGTGAGGTCGGTGATTCCCTGTTCTTCATGGACGAGGGCGTCATCGTCGAGTCAGGAGACCCGCGCGAGGTGCTCGCGAACCCGAAGCACGAGCGCACCCAGTCGTTCCTGTCCAAGGTTCTCTAGCCGGGGCATCCGCCGGGGCATCCGCCGGGGTCGCCGTTGTGACGGCGACTACCCGGCGAGGACCTTCCGGATGCGCTGAAGCGAGACTGTCTCGTTCGCGCCGATGTTCTGGGCGAACAGGCTGAGCCTCAGTTCCTCGATCATCCAGCGCGCCTTGACGATGTGCGGTGGTGCGAATCGGGCTGGTGGCAGCGTTCCGCCGGCGGCCTCGTACAGTTCGATCGCCGCCTGTACCTCGTTCATCCACACGCGGTCCCGATTGGGGTTGTCGGCGAGTTTCTCGATCCTGTGGGTGATGCCGGCGAGATACCGGGGCACCTGTGCGAGGCGGAGCATGCCGGTCCTCGACACGAAGCCCGGGTAGATGAGTGCGGACAACTGCTGGGTAGCGTCGCTGAGCGCGGGCAGAAGCGCGAGGCTTGTGGCCTTCTTGAGCGCCTTGTCGGCGGTGCGGGATGCCGTCAGCACCTTCGCAACGAGCGAGACGGTGTCGAACATCGTGTTCATCATCGCCCCGGAGATGCGGTCGCGAACCGTCTCGAACTCGGCGCGCATGAAGATTGCACCGTCGGGCTTGACCCGGTACAGCACATCGTCGACGCACGCGGCGAGGCAGTCGTCGAACAACGCCTGTGTCGATGGATACGGACTCGTGGCCAGGGAGAGCTTCTCGGCGCCGGTGAGATGCTGCTGCACGTAGGACACGGGGGAGGGGAGAGCGAGGAGGAGCAGCCGGCGAACGCCATCCGGCATCGACTGGGCCTGGTCCTTTTCGGTCGCCATGATTCGAATGGACACGGAGCTGCCCTCGTCGACGAGGGCGGGATAACCCCGGATCATGTTGCCGCCCTGCCGGGTGTCGACGAATCGCGGCAACTCGTCGAAGTCCCAGCGGGTGATCCCCGAACGCTCGAGCGCGTTGGGTGTCGCCTCGGCGATCTGCGCGACACTCTGGCGGGTCCGGGCCTTGAGCCGTTCCTGAAGCTCCACGAGGTCTTTGCCGCTCGCGACCGGGCGGCCTTTCTCGTCGACGACGCGGAACGTGACCTTGAGGTGGTCCGGCACACGCGAGAGGTCGAAATCGCCCGGTTCGATCTGCATGTACGACAGCCGTTTGATCGCCATCGCGAGGTGCGCCGTCAGAGTGTCGGCGTTGGTCGATTCCGGCTCGGGCGGCCCGGCGGGCAGTTCAGCCATGAGGCGCCTCGCCCAGTCGGCGGCCGGCACGATGTTGCGCCTGATCGCCTTGGGCAGGGATTTGATCAGTGCTGTGACCAGCTCGTGTCTCAGCCCGGGAACCTGCCAGTCGAAACCGGCAGGGGAGAGACGGGCGAGGAGAGCAAGCGGCACCTGCACGGTGACCCCGTCGTCGTCTGAACCCGGTTCGAACCGATAGCGCAGGCTCAGTTTCTGGTCGCCCTGGCGCCAGACCGGCGGGAACTCGGCCTCGTCCACGTCGGGAGCATCGTCGGGAAGCAGGTCTTCCTGTTTGATCGTGAGCAGGTCAGGCGTCTTCTGTTTTGCCGTGCGCCACCAGCCCTCGAACGTCCTGGTGGAGAAGACGTCGGCGGGAATCCGCGAATTGTAGAAGTCGAAGACGGCTTCGTCGTCGAAGAGGATGTCGCGTCGACGCGTGCGTTCCTCGAGGTCGGCGAGCTCTTTCCGGAGCTTCCGGTTGGCGCGGTCGAATGCCTGGGGCGAATCCCACTCACCCTCGACGAGGGCGTGCCGGATGAAGAGTTCGCGGGACAGCTCGGGGTCGATCTTCGAGTACTGCACCCGACGCCTCGGGATGATGGCGAGCCCGTAGAGCATGACCTTCTCCCACGCGACGACAGCGCCCTGCTGCTTCTCCCAGTGCGGCTCAGAGTAGGAGCGCTTGACCAGGTCACCGGCGATCGCTTCCGCCCAGGCGGGGTCGATGGCCGCGTTGGTGCGCGCGAACAGGCGGGAAGTTTCAACCAGCTCGGCCGCCATGATGGCGTTCGGCTGCTTCTTCGCGAGGGCCGACCCGGGGAAGATGACGAACCGCGACTGCCGAGCGCCGATGTAGTCGCCCTTCTTCGCCGGACCGGGGCGCCCCGGCTGCTTGCCGCGCGCGGAGTTCGCCGCCGCTGCCGCGGCATCCTTCAGTCCGATGTGCGAGAGCAGTCCGGCGAGCAGTGACTTGTGGATGCCGTCGGGGTTGGTCGTTCGGTCGGCCATCGTGAGGCCGAGCGGCTTCGACAGCTGGCGAAGCTGGCGGAAAACGTCCTGCCACTCGCGCACGCGCAGGTAGTTGAGGAACTCGTTCTTGCACAGCCGACGGAAGGCGCTCGAGCCCAGTTCCTTTTGCTTCTCCTCGATGTAGTTCCAGAGGTTGAGCAGTGAGAGGAAATCGCTCGTCGGGTCGGTGAACCGCGCGTGCTTCTCATCGGCCTGCTGGCGTTTCTCGAGTGGGCGCTCGCGCGGGTCCTGGATGGTGAGCGCGGCGACGATCGCCATGACCTCCCGCGAGACGTTGTGCTTCTTCGACTCGACGACCATCCGCGCGAAACGGGGATCGATCGGGAGCCGGGCGAGGTCGCGGCCCACACGCGTCAGTCGCGGAGTGCCTGTCGCCTTGCTGTCGATCGCCCCGAGTTCGCTCAGCAGGTCGAGGCCATCCTTGATCCCGCGGGAATCCGGCGGCTGCAGGAACGGGAACGCCTGGATGTCGCCGAGCCCGAGCGAGACCATCTGCAGAATGACCGCGGCGAGGTTCGTGCGCAGAATCTCCGGCTCGGTGTATTCGGGCCTGGCGAGGAAATCCTCTTCCGAGTACAGGCGGATGGCGATGCCGTCGCTCGTGCGGCCCGATCGGCCGGAACGCTGGTTGGCCGAGGCCTGCGAGATGGCCTCGATCGGCAGCCGCTGCACTTTGGAGCGCACGCTGTACCGCGAGATACGGGCGGTTCCAGCGTCGATGACGTACTTGATACCAGGAACCGTGAGGCTGGTCTCCGCGACGTTGGTCGCGAGGACGATCCGTCGGCGAACCCCGGCCTTCGCACTCGGCTGGAACACCTTGTGCTGGTCGGCCGAGCTGAGGCGACCGTACAGGGGGAGAACCTCGGTGACACCGGCGCCGCCCTCGGAGTATCGGGCGTTGAGCGCGTCGGCGGTGTCGCGGATCTCGGTCTCGCCACTGAGGAAGACGAGAACGTCTCCCATCGACTCACCGGCCAGTTCATCGATCGCAGCGGTGATGCCGTCGATCGGGTCGAGGTCCGGCTCGTCGGGCTCGTCGTCAGCGTCGGTGTCATCGGTCGGCTTGTCAGCGACGAGCGGCCGGTACCTGATCTCGACCGGGAACGTGCGCCCGGAGACCTCGATGATCGGTGCGTCGTCGAAGTGGCGTGAAAAACTCTGCGGGTCGATGGTCGCCGACGTGATGATGACCTTGAGGTCGGGGCGCTTCGGCAGTAACTGCTTGAGATACCCGAGCAGGAAGTCGATGTTGAGGCTGCGTTCGTGTGCCTCGTCGATGATGATCGTGTCGTATGCCCGCAGCATCCGATCGCGGTGGATCGCGTTCAGCAGGATGCCATCGGTCATCAGTTTGACCCTGGTCTCCGGGCCGGCCTGGTCGGTGAACCGCACCTGGTATCCCACGAGTCCGCCGAGGTCGACGCCGAGTTCCTCGGAGATCCGCTCGGCGATCGTGCGGGCCGCCAGCCGCCTCGGCTGGGTGTGGGCGATCGACTCGCGGCCGAGCTCGAGGAGAATCTTCGGCAACTGGGTGGTTTTGCCCGAACCAGTGGCTCCGGCGACGATGACGACCTGCGAATCGCGGATGGCGTCGGCGATCTCGCCCCGCATCTGGCTGACCGGCAGCTCGGGAGGGAAGGAGATCGTAAAAGACATAGCCATCCATCGTACGACGGACGACACGTGAACGAGCGGGATTCGCACGGTGACCGGGACGATCGATTCCGCTGACGGCGAAGAGGCAGCCCCGAAGGTTGGTCGGCGCTGGGCTCGGGTGGTTAGCTGGTGCGATGACGACAACGTGGACCGGTCCGGTACTTCCCCTCAATTCAGGCGCAACCATCCCGCAGCTGGGCTTCGGCGTGTTCAAGGTCGACCCCGCCGAGACCGAACGCATTGTGACGGATGCACTCGAACTCGGCTACCGCCACATCGACACCGCCGCCATCTACGGCAACGAGGAAGGCGTGGGGCGAGCGATCGCGAAAAGCGGCATCCCGCGCGAGGATCTCTTCATCACCACGAAGCTGTGGAACGAGGACCAGGGCACCCAGTCCGCGTTCGACGCGATCGACCTGAGCCTCGAGAAGCTCGGCCTCGACTCGGTCGACCTGTATCTGATTCACTGGCCGACACCGAAACGCGACCTCTACCGCGAAAGCTGGAAGGCGTTGCAGCAGATCCAGGCCGACGGCAAGGCCACCTCGATCGGCGTCTCGAATTTCCTCGTCGAGCACCTCGAGAATCTCCTCGCCGACGGTGGCGCTGTGCCGTCCGTCAACCAGATCGAACTCCACCCGGCGCTGCAGCAGCGCGAGGTCGTCGAGTTCTCCCGCGAGCACGGAATCCAGATCGAAGCCTGGGGACCGCTCGGGCAGGGCAAGTACCCGCTCTTCGAAGAGTCCAGCGTTGCAGACGCCGCCGCGGCGCACGACAAGACCCCGGCTCAGGTGGTGCTCAGGTGGCACCTGCAGAACGGGTTCATTGTCTTCCCGAAGTCGAACAGTCGCGAGCGGATCGCCGAGAACCTCGATCTCTTCGACTTCGAGCTGACGGATGCCGAGATGGCCGCGATTTCCGCGCTCGAACGTGACGGTCGCGTCGGCGCTCACCCGAACGACGTCAACTGAGCGAGGACGCCACCATGGCATTACCAGACACCTTCGCCTCGAGCACGGACAGTGTGTCGTCAGACTGGGCCACCTGGCACGAGGCGCGAGAGCGGTCGACGTCGTCGCCGTTCGGTCTCGCGTCGCTCGCTGCGACCCACTGGCTGACCGCGGTGCCGGAACAGCTGGACTCGGTACCGGGACTGTGGCACGCAGGACTCGACGGAATCGTCGGTGAGGGTTCCGAGCTCGACGGGCTGACCATTCTCCAGGGCGGCCGGCCGGTCGGCGTCGTCACTGACGACACCGTGACGCTGATGAGTGGCCAGGACATCGAGTGGGGCGACCGGCGGTTGCGCTTCTTCGAACGCGATGGCGCGCTCGCCCTTCGCGTGCTCGACCCCGACGCGCCGACCAGGATGCGGCTTCGCGGCATCGACGTCTTCGAGCCTGACCTTGCCCTCGTGCTCGAGGGGAGTTTCAGCCCGGCCGCGCCCAACTCACGGGTGGAGATCACGGCCATCGATGGGCATGTCTCCGAAGACCTGCCCGCCGGGGTTATCGCCGTGCCCTTCCCGGACGGCGCCATCGAGACGTTGACCGTCGTCGCCGAACGTGGTGGCCTGCACGCCGTCTTCGGCGATGAAACCAACGGCACAGAAACGTACGGATTCCGCTTCATCGACATGCCGGCACCGGATGCCGATGGCCACGTCACCGTGGACTTCAACCGCGCGTACCTTCCCCCGTGTGCATTCGCCGACTTCTACGTGTGCCCGCTGCCCCCGGCGGGCAACCGGCTCAGCCGTCCGATCCGCGCTGGAGAAAAGAACGTCAGACTCGAGCAGTAGCGCCCGTTACGTCGTGTTGCGCCCTGCGCCCGGTGGAGCCGCGAATCGGCGTAGCGTCGCAGCATGGTCGAGATTTCCGCACAACAGCCGCTCCGAGTCGTTGCCGTGTCGGGGAGCCTGCACACCCCGTCGAAGACGAGCGCGCTCATCAATGCCATCCTCGATCGCGTTGCCAGGGAGCATCCGATCGAGGCGCACGTCATCGAGCTCACGGCGATCGGCCCTGAGTTCGCCGGTGCGCTCACCCGGGAGCAGCTTCCTCCGGGCGTTGAGAGCGAGCTGGTCAGGATCGAGAACGCCGACCTGCTGATCGTGGCCAGCCCGGTGTACCGCGGCTCGTTCACCGGGTTGTTCAAGCACCTGTTCGACTTCGTCGGCCAGTACTCTCTCATCGACAAGCCCGTCCTCGTCGCCGCGACGGGTGGTGGCGACCGGCACGCGCTCATCCTCGAGCACCAGTTCCGGCCGCTGTTCGGATTCTTCCAGGCGCTGACCCTGCCAATCGGGGTCTACGCCTCGAACTCAGACTTCACCGACTACGTGCTCACGAGCCGTGCTGTCCAGGAACGGATCGACCTCGCGGTGCTCCGCGGGCTGCCGTTCGTCCGCAACCGTGTGAGGGACGCCAGCTCGGTGTCCGATTACGTCGGCGCGTGGTAGATCGCGGCTGAGCGTAGGCTGAAGTATGGTCAATCGCCTCGCTTCAGCCATGAGTCCCTACCTTCGTTCGCACCGGGACAACCCGGTCGACTGGCGGGAATGGGGGCAGGACGCCTTCGACGAGGCCGCGGCGCGCGACGTTCCCGTCTTCATTTCGATCGGCTATGCCACCTGCCACTGGTGCCACGTCATGGCGCGAGAGTCATTCAGCGATCCGGCCATCGCCGAGTACCTCAACGAGCACATGGTGAGCATCAAGGTCGACCGCGAGGAACACCCGGCCGTCGACGCCAGCTACCTGGCCCAGGCCAGTGCGTTCACGTCCCAGCTCGGCTGGCCGCTCAGCGTCTTCGCCACGCCCGACGGGGCCGCATTCTTTGCCGGAACCTACTTTCCGCCGGTGCCGATCTCCGGGCATCCGTCGTTTCTCCAGGTCCTGCACGCTGTGACGGATGCCTGGACCAACCGACGCGAGGCCGTCACCGCGAGCTCCACGGCGCTCGCCGCAGCAATCGCGGCGACGGCGGTCCAGGACCAGGCTGCGGGGCTGCCAGACATCGCGAGCGTCGATGCAGCTGTGGCGACGCTCGAAGCTCACGAGGACCGTGAGTACGGCGGGTTCGGCGGAGCACCCAAGTTCCCGGTCGCCCCCGTTCTCCGTTTCCTGCTCTCGAGGCCAGGGGGCGTCCCGCTCGCGACGCGCACGCTCCAGGCCCTCGTGACTTCCCCGCTTCGTGACGCTGTCGATGGCGGCTTCTTCCGGTACGCGACGAAGCGGGACTGGAGCGAACCGCACTACGAGCGGATGCTGTACGACAACGCGCTCCTGCTCGATGCCTACAGTCGCGCGTACAGCCAGGACACCTCCCGCACGTGGGCGAGAACAGCGGCGGAGGGCATCGCACAGTTCCTTCTGGGCACACTGCAGCTGCCGACCGGGGGATTCGCCAGCGGGCAGGACTCGGAGTCAATCATCGACGGCGAGCGGTCGGAGGGTGGGTACTACCTGCGCGACGCCGATGGCCGTGCCGGGCTGATTCCACCCGCCCTCGATGAGAAGGTGCTCACCGGCTGGAACGGACTGGCGATTGAGGCTCTGACGCGTGCCAGCGTGGTGTTCGACCGTGCGGACTTTCTGGAGTCGGCACGGTGGGCCGCCGACTACCTGCTCGAAAACCACAGGAATGCCGACGACACGCTGGTTCGGGCATCCGTCGCCGAGCGCCGGTCGACCGCGCGAGCGACCCTCGAGGACTACGGGATGCTCGCCGGGGCACTCCTGGAGCTGTCCCTCGCGACCGGCGAGCTGCCGTACGCGCAAGCGGCGAGGTCACTGATCGATCAGACCTTCGCGGCGGGAACGCCCGATCTGGTGTTCGGCGAACCGGGGGGAGGGGACCCCGTCCTCGCCGCCAAGGGCATCGCGCTCGCGGGCGACCCTTCCGAGGGGGCGTACCCGTCCGGCATCAGCGCGACAGCGACGGCCGCGTGGAAGCTGTACCTCGTCACCGCCGATCGGCGCTACGCCGACGCTGCCCAGTCGGCGATGGCTCCCCTCGGTGACGTCGCCGTTGCCAACCCGATTTCATTCGGCGCCTCGCTCGAGCTGATGGCGGCGATGGCCGTCGGGCCGCGACAGCTCGTGATCGTCAGTCCCGACGGCAACGTCGACCCACTGCCGGAGAGCGTGCGCCACGACTCTTCAGACGTCGTTGCGGTTGTGACCGAGCAGCAGGCGCGAGAGCTCGCGGCCGCCGGCTTCGAACTGTTCGAGGCGAGGCTCCCGGTCAACGGTCGCCGGGTCGCGTACGCCTGTGAAGCGTTCACCTGCCGGATGCCGACGCCCGTGTAACCCGGCGCCGGTTCAGTGCGGTGCAGTGCGGTCAGCCGTGAGCGACTCAGCACTCGACGACGTTGACCGCGAGTCCGCCCTCGCTCGTTTCCTTGTATTTGCTCGACATGTCGACGCCGGTCTGCCGCATGGTCTCGATGACGGCGTCGAGCGACACGAGATGGCTGCCGTCGCCGTGGAGGGCCAGCCGTGCGGCGCTCACGGCCGTCGACGACGCTATAGCATTCCGTTCGATACACGGGACCTGCACCAGGCCACCCACCGGGTCGCAGGTGAGTCCGAGGTGGTGCTCCATCGCGATCTCTGCGGCGTTCTCGACCTGCGCCGGCGTGCCTCCAAGCACGCCGCAGAGCGCGCCGGCGGCCATCGCGCAGGCCGAACCGACCTCGGCCTGGCAGCCACCGACCGCCCCGGAAATCGAGGCGTTCGCCTTGAACAGCGAACCGATGGCCGTCGCCGTCAGAAGAAAGCGCCGGATGCCGTCGGCTGACGCTCCCGGGACGAAGCGCAGGTAGTACGACGCAACCGCGGGAATGATGCCGGCCGCACCATTGGTCGGCGCGGTGACCACTCGCCCGCCGGCGGCGTTCTCCTCGTTGACGGCGAGCGCGAACGAGTGCAGCCACTCGGACGGCAGTTCACGGCCGCCCTCAGCCTCGGCGATTTCGAGGTGTTCCCTGACCGCCGCCGCGCGACGCTTGACCTGGAGGCCGCCGGGCAGAACTCCGGGCGTAGCGAGCCCGTTCGCGACAGACTCGGCCATGGCAGCCCAGATGGCGTCGAGGCCGCGGTCCACGTCGTCCGGGCTGCGCACCGCTTCCTCGTTCCGGCGGGCAACCTCGTCGATCCTGAGCCCTTCGCTCGTGCACAGGTCGAGCAACACGGCGGCGGTCGGGAACGGCAGGGGATAGCGGACGACGGGACGGTCGCCGTCGCCCTCGCCGTCGCGGCGGATGAAGCCCCCGCCAACCGAGTAGTAGGTGTCGGTCACCAGCGGCACACCGGCACTCCAGGCAGTCAGGGTCAGCGCGTTGGGATGCCCAGGAAGCCGGGTACGGGGCTCGAACGTGATGTCTCCCTGCTCGAACGCGATCGGGCGCTCGCCGGCAAGTAAGAGTGTCGAACCGGGCCTGAGGCCGGACCACGCTCCGCGAACCACGGTGGGGTCGCAGGTGTCCGGTCGCAGTCCGGCGAGCCCCGCCACGACGGCATCCGGGGTTCCATGACCGATGCCTGTCGACCCCAGCGACCCGAACAGTGCGCAGGTGACCCGCTCGACGGCGCCGAGGAGACCGGCGCCGGTGAGGCGCGTCGCGAAGTCGAGAGCCGCGCGCATCGGCCCGACCGTGTGCGAACTCGACGGGCCGATACCGATCGAAAAGAGTTCGAACGCCGAAACGTAGGCCGTCATGGGTGCTCCTCGCAGAAGTGCTGTCCTGCCACTATAGGCAGACCGAGCGTGGGCACAGGCGGGCGCCGCAGATCGGCGAACCGCGCCGCAACGTTCGTGCGAAATTCCCCGGCTAGGGCACGTTAACTGCGGAAAAACTCAGGTGAGCTGCTTCCGGGAGGAGATCTGGCCCGTGTCGAAGCCGAACAGGTTGAGGCCGCCGTGGAACCGCGCGTGCTCGACCTTGATGCACCGGTCCATGACCACGGTGAGGCCGTTCTCCTCGCCGTAACGTGCGGCTTCCTCGTTCCAGATCCCGAGCTGAACCCACACGGTCTTCGCTCCGACCGCGAGTACATCGTTCATGACCTCGGGGATATCGCTCGCCTTGCGGAACACGTCGACGATGTCGGGCACCTCGGGCAGGGACGCGAGGTCGGGGTACGCCTGGTGTCCGAGGATCTCACCCGCATTCGGGTTCACGAAGTAGACGCGGTAGTTGCTCGACTGGAGCAGGTAGGTGCCAACGAAGTAACTGGCCCGCGTCGGATTCGCTGACGCACCGACGATGGCAACCGATTTCGCGGTGCGGAGGATGCTGAGCCGCTGTTTCGCGTCAGGGCCGACCCACGTGCGCTGGGACTTCAGCAGCTTCGCGAGCGGTGAGGCAGCGGGAAGCGAGCAGGTGAGACCGTTCTGCAGCTGGGTGGTAACGAGATCCGACATGGTTTATGCCTCCACTGCCCGGGTGAGCGCCTGGTCAAGATCATAAATTATGTCGTCGGCATCCTCGATACCCACGCTGAGCCTGAGGACGCCGGGAAGCACGCCGGCGTCGATGAGCTGCTGCTCGGTCAGCTGGGCGTGCGTCGTTGATGCGGGGTGGATGATGAGCGTCTTGGTGTCGCCGATGTTCGCGACGTGGCTCGCGAGCTCCACGGATTCGATCAGTTTCTGACCGACCGCCCTTCCGCCCTTGACCACGAAGCTGAAGACGCTGCCCGCGCCCCTCGGCAGGTACTTCTCGGCGCGAGCGTGGTGCGGGTGCGACTCGAGGCCCGCCCAGTAGACGGCCTCGATCCGCGGGTCCTGCTCGAGCCAGGTCGCCACGGTCCTGGCGTTGTCCACGTGCGCCTGCATCCGGTAGGACAGCGTTTCGATGCCCTGGGCGAGGGTGGCGGCCGAGGTTGCCGAGAGCGCTGGGCCGATGTCCCGCAGTTGCTCGGCGCGGAGCCTGGTGAGGAACGCGTATTCGCCGAAGTTGCCCGACCATTCGAGGCCGCCGTAACTCGGTACCTTCTGGCCGAACAGCGGGAACTTGTCGCTGTGCCAGTCGAACCGCCCGCTCTCGACGACCACTCCGCCGAGCGTCGTCCCGTGGCCACCGAGGAACTTCGTCGCCGAGTGTGTGACGATGTCTGCGCCCCACTCGATCGGGCGGTTGAGGTACGGCGTGGCGATGGTCGAGTCGATCACGAGCGGGATGCCGTGTGCGTGCGCGACATCGGCGAGGCCCTCGATATCTGCGACCTCACCCGACGGGTTGGCGATGGTCTCGGCGAAGATGAGCTTCGTTTTGTCCGTAATCGCGGCGGCGTAGTCCGCCGGTGTCGACGACTGCACGAAGGTGGTCTCCACTCCGAATCGCCGGAGCGTGACGTCGAGCTGGGTGATCGACCCGCCGTACAGGTTCGCTGACGCGACGATGTGGTCACCTGCGCCGACCAGGCTCGCGAAGGTGATGTACTGCGCTGAGAGGCCGGATGCCGTCGCGACGGCGCCGAGTCCACCCTCGAGGCTCGCGACCCTCTCCTCGAAGCTCGCGACAGTCGGGTTGGCCAGCCTTGAATAGATGTTGCCGTATTTCTGCAGCGCGAAGCGGGCGGCGGCATCCGACGTGTCATCGAAGACGAATGCGGTCGACTGATAGATCGGAAGCGCGCGCGCCCCTGTTACCGGGTCAGGAATGTTGCCAGCGTGAATTGCACGCGTGCGGAAGCCATACTCGCGATCTGCCATGGGCACACGCTACCCGAGGCAGGCACGCCACTCGGCTGTCGCCGTAACAGAGCGACACGAAGCCCACCGATCAGGAGAACAGGTGTATTGCGGCGAGCGCGAGAGCGGCGATGAGTGCCCAGGAGAGCAGGCCGACGACGAGCGTGCGCCACCCCGTCGTCACCAGTTTCTTCACGTCGACAGCGGCACCGAGACCGAAGAGCGCCATGGCGAGAAGTGCGGTCTGTGCCGTGTCGGCGGTGGCGAGCACGACGTCGGGAATGTCGAGAAAGGTGCGGGCCAGGATCGCTGCGATGAACCCAACGACGAACAGGGGCACGAGCGGCGGCCGCGTCGACTCGGGATTGGCCCGAAAGCGGCGGCGTTCCACAACGCCGGCAACGGCCACGATCGGCGCGAGCATGACCACGCGAGTGAGCTTGACGACGAGAGCGACAGCCAGGGCGCCTCCGCCGGCGACCTGGGCCGTCGCGACGACCTGGCCGACGTCGTGCACGCTCGCTCCGACCCAGTGCCCGAACTGCAGGTTGTCGAGGCCGAGCGGATGCCACAGGGCGGGCAGGACGGCGATGGCGAGGGTTCCGCAGAGGGTGACGAGCGCGACGGGCTGCGCCTGCTCCGAGTTCTTTGCCCTCACGACGCCGGACATGGCCCCGATGGCGCTCGCCCCGCAGATGGCGAAGCCTGTCGCGATGAGCAGGGGCTCGTGCCCTGGCAGGCGGAATGCACGACCGAGCAGCCAGGTGCCGCCAAACGTGATCAGCACGATGGCCACCGTTGAAAGGAACACGCCCCAGCCGAGCGACGCGACATCGAAGAGGCTGAGCTTGAGCCCGAGCAGGACGACGCCGATGCGCATGAGCCGCCTCGCCGACAGGGCGAGCCCGGGCGCGAGCGTCCCGCGGACCATCGGCTTCGCGGCGGGCAGCTGGGCGACGAGGATCCCGAGCACGACGGCGGCCGTCAGGAGCGGCACCGCGGGAATGAGCGTCGACAGCGCCCACGCGATGACAGCCGCCAGCGCGGCGACCGCCAGCCCCGGGAGCCACACCGGCCGTTTCTCGGTGGTCGTCATCGCCATGTCGTTCCCCGTGTTTCCCATGTCGTCATACCCATGTCGAGAGCCAGGAGTGAAGTTGCCAGAACCAGAACGGCACGGTCGTCGCGGACCAGAGCGGGTACCAGAAGGCGCTGAGGAGTGCGGCGAGAGCGAGGAACACTCCCGTCACACCGAGTCCCCTCGTGCGCTCATACCGCGGATCGTTCCTCGACCCGATGATGAGGCCGATCACGAAGGTGAGGCCGAGGAGGAGGTACGGCTCGAACGCGATCGTGTAGAACTGGAACACCGTGCGTTCGGTGTACATGAGCCACGGCAGGTATCCCGCCGCAGCACCGGTGAGGATGAGGCCAACCGTCCACTCCCGCCGCCGGATCAGACGGTAGACGAGGTACAGGGTCGCGGCCGCCGCAGCCCACCAGATCAGAGGGTTGGCGATGGATGTGATCGCCTGCGAACACGGGGCGAGCTCGCAGCCGTCGACCCCGGTGGCGGGCGAGGCGTACCACATGCTCGTCGGGCGGATCATGGCGAGCCAGCCGAGAGGATTCGCTGAATACGGATGGGGAGCGGCCAGGCCGACATGGAAGTTGTAGATCGACTGCTGGTAGAAGAGGAAGCTCTGCCAGACCGATGGCACCCAGGAGAAGGCGCCGGTCCAGGCGTTGCCCGGCTGTTCGGCCCAGTGCCGGTAGTACCCATTGTCTGTGACGAACCAGCCGATCCAGCTGGAGAGGTAGGTGAGCAGTGAAATCGGTACGAGCAGCAGGAACGTCGCTGGCCCCTGGGTGAGCACGGATGCCGAAAACCACGCGGGCAGGCCGAGTCGGCGGCGGGCGAGCGCGTCGACGACGATGAGGTAGAGGCCGAACGCGGCGAGGAAGTAGAAGCCCGACCACTTCACACCGGCCGCGAGCCCGAACGCGACACCCGCGGCAACGAGCCAGGGCCGCCACCAGATCACCGGGCCCCACTCGGGCGCGGCTCCGGCCGAACGCCGTTCGGCTGTGCGGGCGGTGAGCCTGGACTCATGCCAGCCGCGATCCGCGAGGATAAAACCGAAGCCGAGCAGCGCGAAGAACATGAGCGAGTTGTCGAGGATCGCTACCCGCGACATGACTATGGCGTGCCCGTCGATGGCGAAGAGGAAGCCGGCGACCACGGCGAGGAGCGTGGATGCGAACAGTTTCCGCGCGATGAGGGTGAGCAGGAGGACGGCGAGCGTGCCGAGGAGAGCGGTCGAGATCCGCCAGCCGACGCTGTCTGCCGCTCCGAACACGGCGAGACCGAGCGCGATGATCCACTTCCCGAGCGGGGGATGAACGACGTATGACGGGTCGGTGAGGAACCCGTCCACCCTGCCTGCGTTGAAGTCGGTGTCGGCCTCGGGCGGCCACGCTGACTCGTAGCCGTGGTGCAGCAGGGTCCAGGCGTCCTTCACGTAGAAGGTCTCGTCGAAGACCAGGGCGTGCGGGGTCCCGAGGTTCCACAGTCGGAGGACCGCGGCGAGGAGAGTGACCAGGATCGGCCCGCCCCAGTACCACAGCCGTCGTCGGCCGGGCGTGGACAGGAGCCGACCCCACCAGTCGTCGAGCCGGGATCCGCGGGGCTCGACCAGGTCGGTCGGTCCGGTCGCCGCGCCACTCACAAGGTGGGAGAAGGACTCACGGGAGGGGACGGACACCCTGCAATGGTAGCGACCCGGTTTGCTCTGCGGCCGGGACCGCACCGGTCGCGCCGAGAGCATCAGTTGCGGTCGAGAACATCCGGCGCAACTGGCGCTCTCGCCCGCAACTGATGCTTTCGACAGCGACGGAACGCGGCCGGGTTCTGGCGGGGTGGGAGACTTAAGCCATGATCATCCTCGCAGCGACCCCGATCGGAAACCTCGGGGATGCGTCCAAACGACTCGTCGACGCCCTCAGCACCGCTGAGGTGGTCGCTGCCGAAGACACCCGCACCACGATCAAGCTTCTCAAGGGGCTCGGCATCGCGCACAAGCCGCGCCTCGTCAGCCTCCATGAGCACAACGAGCGGGAGAAGTCGACGGAACTCGTCGAGTTCGCCCGCAACGCCGACCTCCTCGTGCTCAGCGACGCCGGAATGCCGACGGTCTCCGACCCCGGCTACCACCTCGTGGTCGCTGCCGTCGACGCCGGGGTCGGTGTCACCGTCATCCCCGGGCCGAGCGCCGTCATCACGGCGCTCGCCGTCTCCGGGCTGCCGACGGACCGGTTCAGTTTCGAGGGCTTCCTCCCGCGCAAGCAGGGTGACCGCCTGACGACACTGCGCGCGCTCGAGCACGAGCGCCGAACCATGGTGTTCTTCGAATCGCCCAACCGGCTGGCGTCCTCGCTCGCCGATGTGGCATCCGTTTTCGGTTCTGACCGACGCACGGTTGTGTGCCGGGAACTGACGAAGATGTTCGAGGAGGTCAAGCGCGGAACGGCCGCCGAGCTCGCCGAATGGGCAACGGCCGGCGTGCGCGGCGAGATCTGCATCGTGATCGCTGGGGCCGAGAAACGGGAGTTCAGCCTGCACGACGGCGTCGTCGAGGTGCTCGAGCGCGTGAGCGCGGGGGAGCGGTTGAAGGATGCCGCCGGCTCGGTGTCCGAGGCAACCGGAATCAGCAAGCGCGAGCTGTACCAGGCGGCCCTCGCCGTGAAGAACTGACCTCCTGGACCCGCGGCAGCGCCACCCGAAGCCGTGTCGCCGCCCGATCGTCGCGCGCCCACGGGTAACGCGGCCCGAGGGTGCTCGTATCGGCCATAAGATTGACAGTATGGCCAGCGGTAATTCCTTCTACATCACAACGCCCATCTTCTATGTGAACGATGCGCCCCACATCGGGCACGCATACACCGAGGTGGCCGCTGACGTGGTTGCGCGCTGGCACAGGCAGGCCGGCGATGACACCTGGTCGCTGACCGGGACCGACGAGCACGGCGAGAAGATTCTCCGCACGGCTACCGCAAACGGAACGACGCCCCAGAAGTGGGCGGACAAGCTCGTTACCGAAGCGTGGAAGCCGCTGCTCGAGACGATCGACATCCGGAACGACGACTTCATCCGCACCACAGAGGAACGCCACGAGTCGAGTGTGCAGCTCTTCCTGCAGCGGCTCTACGACGACGGCTACATCTACTCGGGCGAGTATGAGGCGCTGTACTGCGTCGGCTGTGAGGAGTTCAAGCCGCAGTCCGAAATCGTCAACGGCACTGGCCCGTTCGAAGGCCAGAAGGTGTGCGCGATTCACTCGAAGCCGCTCGAGCTGCTCAAGGAGAAGAACTACTTCTTCCGGATGAGCGACTTCACCGAGCGGCTGCTTGCCCTCTACGAGGAGCGGCCGGACTTCGTCCAGCCCGAGTCGGCGCGCAACGAGGTCATCCAGTTCGTCCGGCAGGGACTGAGCGACCTGTCGATCTCCCGCTCGAGCTTCGACTGGGGTGTGAAGGTCCCGTGGGACGACAGCCACGTCGTCTACGTCTGGTTCGATGCCCTGCTCAACTACATCACCGCCGTCGGCTATGGGCAGGATGACGCCACCTTCGACCGGCGCTGGCCGGCAACCCACATCGTCGGCAAGGACATACTCCGCTTCCACGCGGTGATCTGGCCGGCAATGCTCATGGCTGCCGGGCTCGAGGTGCCGAAGCAGGTCTTCGGCCACGGCTGGCTGCTCGTCGGCGGCGAGAAGATGTCGAAGTCGAAGCTCACGGGCATCGCACCGACCGAGATCACCGACACGTTCGGTTCGGATGCTTTCCGGTACTACTTCCTCCGCGCCATCGCTTTCGGCCAGGACGGCTCCTTCAGCTGGGAAGACCTCTCAGCCAGGTACCAGGCCGAGCTGGCCAACGGGTTCGGAAACCTCGCGTCGCGTGTCGTCGCGATGGTCACCAAATACTTCGACGGTGTCGTTCCCGCGCCCGCCGACTACACCGACGTCGACCTGGCCATCCAGGAGGTCGTGAAGACGGCATCCGCTGACGCTGACCGCGCCATCGACGCGCTCGCCATTCACGATGCGCTCGCGTCCATCTGGACCATCGTCGATGAGCTCAACGGCTACATCACCGATTCAGAGCCGTGGGCACTCGCCAAGGACCCGGCGAACCGCGCTCGACTCGGCACAGTTCTCTACACGGCTGTCGACGGCTTGCGCGCGCTCGCCGTGCTGCTCTCCCCGGTGCTGCCGAAGGCAAGCGGGAAGCTGTGGGAGGCGCTCGGCGCACCCGAGGCGCTCGGTGCTCTCGACGACCAGCCCATTCGTGAGGCCGGGCGTTTCGGTCAGCTGCCCGAAGGCAGCACGGTCTCTCCGCTCCAGCCGCTCTTTCCCCGGATCGAGCCCGCTGTCGTTGAGCCCACTGTCGCGTAGCCGGGATCGAAGGCGCTCTGGCGCGGGGTGGGGTACCGTCGAGATATGACCGATCCAGTGCACGTACGCACGCGCGACGCTGGCGAGCGGCGGGACAGAAGCTTCCCACCGCTTCCCGAGAGCCTCGCGGTTGGGGTCTACGATAACCACACTCACCTTGAGATCGCCGACGGCGATGTCGCCCTCGATTACCGCGAGCACCTCGACCGCGCATCGAGCGTCGGAGTGCGCGGTGTCGTGCAGGTGGGCACCGATGTTGCGACGTCGATCTGGAGCGCCGAAACCGCGGCGATCGAGCCACGCATGCTCGCTGCTGTCGCTATCCACCCCAATGAGGCTCCCCTGCTCGACGAAGCCGGCACCCTCGATGACGCTCTCACCGTCATCGCCGAGCTGGCCACTCGGCCGCGCGTGCGGGCAATCGGTGAGACTGGGCTTGATTTCTACAGGACCGCTGAGCCTGGACGCGCCGCCCAGTACGCCTCGTTTGAGGCGCACATCCAGATGGCGAAGGAGAACGACCTCGCGCTCCAGATCCACGACCGCGATGCACACGCCGAGGTGATTGCGACTCTCAAGCGGGTCGGTGCTCCCGCACGCACGGTGTTCCACTGCTTCTCCGGCGATCGTGAACTCGCCCAGATCTGCACGGAGAACGGCTGGCACATGTCATTCGCCGGAACCGCGACGTTCAAGAACGCCGCGAACCTCCGGGATGCCCTCGAGGTCGCCCCGCGCAGCCTGCTGCTCATCGAGACGGATGCCCCCTACCTGACCCCGATGCCGTATCGCGGGCGGCCGAACGCGCCGTACCTCATCCCGCACACGCTGCGGTCGATCGCCGCAACGCTGGGTACCGACCCCTCGATGCTCGCCGCGCAGATCTCGTCGAACACGGAATACGTGTACGGCCACTGGGACGACGAGCCCGTCGTCTCCCCGCCAAACCCCTATGAGGATGTACCCGTATGACGCTTCTTGGCCCCGCCGAGATCCGCGACCTCGCTGAACTTCTCGATGTTCAGCCCACCAAGAAGCTCGGTCAGAACTTCGTCGTCGATGCCAACACCGTCCGTCGCATCGTCAAGGTCGCGAAAGTGGCCGCGGGGGAGCACGTCGTCGAGGTCGGCCCCGGTCTCGGTTCACTCACCCTCGGCCTCCTCGAGGTTGGCGCGAGCGTCGTCGCCGTCGAGATTGACTCCCGCCTCGCCGGTCAGCTGCCCCGCACCGTTGAGCTGCTGCAGCCGGGCGCTGACCTCACGGTCATCAGTGCCGATGCCATGCGCATCACGGAGCTTCCCGGCGACCCGACCCGGCTCGTCGCCAACCTGCCGTACAACATCTCGGTTCCTGTGCTGCTGCACCTGCTCGAGCACTTCGCATCGATCACCGCCGGTGTCGTCATGGTGCAGGCTGAAGTCGGTCACCGGCTCGCTGCTGAACCGGGGTCGAAGGTCTACGGCAGCCCGAGTGTGAAGGCATCGTGGTACGGCCACTGGCGAACCGCGGGCAACGTCTCACGCCAGGTGTTCTGGCCGGTTCCCAACGTTGACTCGGTGCTCGTCGCCTTTGAGCGGCGAACGGATGCCATCGGCACCGAAGAAGAGCGGCTCATGACCTTCCAGCTCGTCGACGCCGCCTTCCAGCAGAGGCGCAAAATGCTGCGCCAGTCGCTCGGGCAGGTGCTCGGCAGTTCGCAGGCTGCGACGGATGCCATGGTGGCAGCCGGCATCGCGCCGACGGCGCGCGGCGAGGAGCTGACCGTTCACGATTTCCTCGCGATCGCGAGGAACGCGCGCACCGACGCTCCGGACGAGGCGGCTCACTAGGGACCTTTGGCGCTCAGGCAGCGCTCCCAAGGGTTTAGGTTGGAGATATGACGGATCCGGTAGCCCTCCATTTCGCCCACGCCAGGGCACCGGGGAAGATCAACCTCTTTCTGAAGGTCGGGCAGCTGCAGGACGACGGGTACCACGAGCTCGCGACGGCCTTCCAGGCGGTTTCGCTCTACGAAGAAGTGCGGGCGTACCCGGCTGACGACTTCTCCGTCTCGTTCACCGGCACTGTCGATACGACCGGGCTCTCCACTGACGGATCGAACCTGGCGATCAAGGCTGCCCGCCTGCTGGCCCGCAAGACCGGGTACACCGGCGGAGTTCGGCTCGAGATCGAGAAGAACGTCCCGATCGCGGGCGGGATGGGTGGGGGCTCAGCGGATGCAGCGGCGACTCTCGTCGCGTGCGACGCGCTGTGGGGAACCGAAGCGTCGCGCGACGAGCTTGTAGCCATGGCGGCGAAGCTCGGAGCCGACGTCCCGTTTGCCCTCACCGGTGGAACTGCGATCGGCACAGGGCGCGGTGACCAGCTCAGCCCGGCGCTCGCGAAGGGCCGTTTTCACTGGGTGCTCGCTCTCGCGGAGTTCGGCATGTCGACGCCGGACGTTTACACCGCGCTCGACCGTCACCGGGAGAAACACGCTCAGGACATCTCTCCGGCGTCACTGCAGCCCACGGTCGACGCCGATGTTCTCCAGGCTCTCCGCGCCGGCGACCCGCGACAGCTCGCAGAGGCACTCCGAAACGATCTGCAGGCGCCGGCTCTCGGGCTCGCGCCCGGGCTCGCCGGCATTCTTGAACTGGGCGAACGGATGGGCGCACTCGCCGGTATCGTTTCCGGATCGGGTCCGACCCTCGCTTTTCTCGTGCCGGATGCCGACACCGCCCTGGAACTGCAGGTCGAGCTCAGTGCGTCCGGCCTGCACGCGCTTCGGGTCACTGGCCCGGTTCATGGAGCGCGGCTCGTCCAGGAGTGGTGATCGCCCCTCGCTCCGGCGCATAGTCTTGATGGGTGGCCCATCTACTCGGAGCTGAACAGCTCCACCTTGAATACCCAACCCGCGTGATCTTCGACTCTGTCACTGCCGGGGTGAACGAAGGCGACAGGATCGGCGTCGTCGGACGCAACGGCGACGGCAAGTCGACCCTGCTCTCGCTGCTCGCCGGACGCCTCGAGCCCGACGGCGGACGGGTGACGCGTCGCAGGGGCATCACCGTCGGCGTCCTCGACCAGCGTGACGAGCAACCCGACGATCTCACCGTCTCCGCTGCGATCGTCGGCACGATCGAGGAACACGAGTGGGCCGGTTCCTCCCGGGTCCGCGATGTGATCGCCGGGCTCGTCCAGGACATCCCCTGGCACGCCACAATCGGGTCGTTGTCGGGCGGACAGCGCCGCCGCGTCGCACTCGCTGCCCTCCTCGTCGGTGACTGGGACGTTATCTTCCTCGATGAGCCCACGAACCACCTCGATGTCGAGGGAATCGCCTGGCTTGCCGGACACCTCAAGAAGCGGTGGGCGGCGAATGCCGGTGGCCTCATCGTCGTCACCCACGACCGGTGGTTCCTCGACGAGGTGTGCACCCAAACGTGGGAGGTCCACGACCAGATCATCGAACCGTTCGAGGGTGGCTATGCCGCGTACATCCTCCAGCGCGTCGAGCGCGACCGCATGGCCGCGGCATCCGAATCACGCAGGCAGAACCTCATGCGGAAGGAACTGGCCTGGCTGCGCCGCGGTGCTCCCGCCAGGACCACGAAGCCCAAATTCCGGATGGATGCCGCCGCCGACCTGATCGCCGACGAACCACCGCCCCGCAATACTGTCGCGCTCACCCAGCTCGCCACGTCGCGTCTCGGCAAGGACGTCGTCGACCTGATCGACGCCGGCGTCGTCTATCCGGACCCCGAGTCCGAATCCGGCTGGAGGACCGTGCTCAAGGACATCGAGTGGCGGATCGCTCCGGGGGAGCGCACCGGCATCCTTGGTGTCAATGGAGCGGGCAAGTCGACCCTGCTCGGACTGGTCACCGGCGACGTGAAGCCGACCTCGGGAACCGTGAAGCGGGGCAAGACGGTGCGCATTGCGAGCCTCACCCAGCAGCTCGATGAACTGAAGGAAATCGAGCACGAACGGGTTTCGACAGTCGTTGGTATGCAGAAGGCGGCATATGTCGCCGGCGACAAGGAACTCACGCCGGGCCAGTTGCTCGAACGGATGGGATTCACGAGCGCGCAGCTCTCTACACCGGTCAAGGACCTCTCCGGAGGCCAGCGCCGCCGGCTTCAGTTGCTCCTGATCCTGCTCGATGAGCCCAACGTCCTGATCCTCGATGAGCCGACGAACGACCTGGACACGGACATGTTGGCCGCGATCGAGGACCTCCTCGACTCGTGGCCAGGGACGCTTCTTGTCGTGTCCCACGACAGATACCTGCTTGAGCGGGTCACCGACCAGCAATATGCCGTGCTCAACGGACACCTCCGGCACCTGCCGGGTGGTGTTGACGAGTACCTCGCGCTCAGGTCAGGGCAGGCGGCGGCCCCGCTGATCGCACCGCTCGCCGGTGAGGCGGCTCCAGCAGCGGGCGGGGCGCCCAAACTCGGCGGAGCGGACCTCCGAAACGCGCAAAAGGAGATCGCGTCGATCGAGCGCAAACTCCAGAAGGCCAGGCAGAAGGTCGTCGATACCCATGAGCTTCTGGCGAACGCCGACCAGACCGACTACGCGGCGCTGGGGGCACTGACCGATACGGTCAGTGCGCTCGAGACGACGATCGTCGATCTCGAGACCCGCTGGCTCGAACTGTCCGAGCTGCTCGAGTAACACACACACCAACACAACGCCCTCCCCGGTTCCCGGGGAGGGCGTTGTGTTGTGAGAGGGATGCGTGGTGGCGCAAAAAAATCACCGGCTCCGTCAGACCAACCTTTTCAGGTGGTCCGGCGGAGCCGGTGATCAAAGAATTACGGTGGCGGCCTTACGGTCGCTTACGCAATAGTTAGAGCGGGCGGATGTTCTCAGCCTGCAGGCCCTTGGGGCCCGTTGCGGTTTCGAATTCAACCTTCTGGTTCTCTTCGAGCGAGCGGAAGCCGCTGGAAGCGATGGCCGAGAAGTGCGCGAACACGTCGGCGCTTCCGTCATCGGGAGCGATGAATCCGAAGCCTTTTTCTGCGTTAAACCACTTGACGGTTCCTGTTGCCATGATGATCTCCTTAGGAGTCTTGCGTGGATGACGACTGTCGTCATCCCAAATGCGGCGTACCTGTCCGCTCCTACAAGAAACGGCGGCTCTTCAGATGAAGGAACCGCCGTAAATCAATCACTGCGTAACACTACTACTGCGTAAACAAACCTAGCTCAGGTCATCACCGAACGCAACCCCAATCTCAATATGGCTGCATATATGCCCAAACGCGGTCTATTTTCCGTTAGCGGCATGAACCCTCCCGTAGTCTCGGAGCATCCGGGGCACACGCCCGTACTTCATATATCACGGCTGGGAAGTCGGGCTCGACCCTTTTGGAGGTGCCATGACAGCAACAGCTACCCTTGGGCCTGTTCGCAAGACCACCACACGAATCGCCGGGATGGAGAATCCGACGAACACGTTCTCAGCTTTGCTGAAGACGGTTCGTGAAGCGGGTCTGCTTCAGCGCCGCACCGGCTTCTATCTCATTAACCTCGCCGTTCTCACGGTGGCGCTGATCGGCCTCGGCGTCGGCTTCGTCCTCCTCGGCGACTCCTGGTTCCAACTGCTGATCGCGGCAGGACTCGGGATCATCCTCACCCAGTTCGCTTTCGTCGCCCATGAGGCGTCACACCGCCAGGTTTTCGAATCGGGCCCTGCAAACGACCGCCTTGGTCGCATTCTCGCCGACGCTGTCGTCGGCATCAGCTACGCCTGGTGGATGACCAAGCACACCCGCCACCACGCCAACCCGAACACGGTCGGCAAGGATCCGGACATTGAGATCGACACGATCTCGTTCATCGAAGAGGATGCCGCCAAGGCGAAGGGCGCTCTCGCCTTCATCACGCGCCGCCAGGGCTACCTCTTCTTCCCGCTGCTCACCCTCGAGGGCCTCAACCTGCATTTCCGCTCAATCGTGACGTTGTTCACGACTGAGAAGGTCGACAAGCGCTGGCTCGAACTGACCCTTATCGCTCTCCGTCTCGGCAGCTACCTGGCGATTCTCTTTATCTTCCTCCCGGTCGGAATGGCCTTCGCCTTCCTCGGGGTTCAGATGGCTGTCTTCGGCGTCTACATGGGTGCGTCGTTTGCTCCGAACCACAAGGGGATGCCGCTGATCCAGGAAGGCGCGAAGGTGGACTTCCTGTCAAAGCAGGTTCTCACCAGCCGCAACATTCGTGGATTCGGCATGAGCTACTTCATGGGTGGCCTCAACTACCAGATCGAACACCACCTCTTCCCGAGCATGCCGAGGCCGCACCTCAAGCACGCACGGGACATCGTGATCGAGCACTGCAGGAACCTCGGCGTCCCGTACACCGAGACGTCCCTTGTGCGCTCGTATGCGATCGTCATCGACTACCTCAACCGGGTGGGGCTCTCGGCACGCGACCCGTTCGACTGCCCCATGGTCAACCAGTTCCGCCGTCCCTAAACCGGTCGGCACCGTCCAATACCCCCGCGGGTGATCGTGATCCGCGGGGGTATTGCTCTATCTCTACATCGATGTAAAGCTGTAATCCCTCACGAAGGAGTGTTGGATGCCAGGCAATGTATTTCCATCGATTCCGTCCCTTTCTCGTCGATCAGTACTGCTTGGCGGTGCAGCCGCCCTCGGCGGCGCGGCTCTTCTGCCGGGGCTGTCCGGGTGCGCGCAGGCGGGTGCCGCAGGGAGTTACCCGCTGAAGTTCTGGCATCTGCTCTCTGGCGGTGACGGGATCGTCATGGCGGGACTCGTCGATGCGGCGAACCAGGCAAACCCCGAGTTCTACGCGTCCCAGACCGTGCTCGCCTGGGGTACGCCCTACTACACGAAACTTGCAATGGCATCCGTTGGCGGCAGGGCACCAGACGTTGCCATCATGCACGCATCGCGCCTCCCGGGGTACGCCCCCGGTGGCCTGCTCGACCCCTGGGATACGGAGCTTCTCGCCGAGTTCGGAGTGACCGAGGAGAATTTCCCGCCGCGCGTGTGGGAGAAGGGGGTCATCGACGGCAAGCTGTACTCGGTCGCCCTCGACGCGCATCCGTTTATCCTCATGTACAACACGGAGATCGCCGAGCAGGCCGGGGTGCTCGGCCCTGACGGGCAGCTGGTTGAGATCACCTCGCCCGAGCAGTTCCTCGACGTGGCCAGGGCCATGCAGGCGGTCACGGGCAAGCACGGGCTGTCATACGGTTACCTCGGCGACGGTGCCCAGATGTGGCGGTTGTTCTACACGTTCTACAAGCAGCTCGGCGCCGACATGGTTCTCGAGAACGGTAAAGAAGCCCAGATCGACGAAGAAGCGGCTGTCACGTCGCTCTCGTTCATCCAGCAGCTGCTCGACGGCACCATCGCGACGAAGAGCGGGGACTATGCCAGCGCGGTCGCCGAGTTCGTCAATGGGGAGAGCGGCATGTTCTTCACCGGGGTGTGGGAGCTGCCGACGGCGCAGAACGCGGGTTTCGCCTTCGACGCCCAGCCCATTCCGACGCTGTTCGGAACGCCGGCCGCCTACGCGGACTCCCACGCGTTCGTGCTCCCTCACCAGTCAACACCGGACGAGAACAAGCGGCGCGAGGTCTACCGCTTTGTCTCCGAGCTGCTCAAGGGGTCGATCGACTGGGCGGGGGCCGGCCACATCCCGGGCTATCTGCCGGTGATTGACAGTGACGAGTACGCGGATCTCATGCCGCAGGCGCACTACGCCGCGGCGGCCGAGGTGCTCAACTACGACCCCTCAGCGTGGTTTACCGGCTCCGGTTCGGATTTCCAGACCTATTTCGCCGAGAACGTTCAGGGTGTGTTCCTCTCCGGCAGTGACCCCGCTGAAGGTATCAGGGGGTTCGCCAGCCGATTGAATGCGCTGCTCGCCAAACCCAACCCGGTCGCCGGGTCCTGAGAGAGGAGCCTGACGTGACGACATCGGCAGTAAGCAACCGCGCACAAGCCGCCACAGTGGCACGGGGCGACACGAAGAACGCGCGAAAGCGCAAAGACAATCTCGCCGGCTGGGCGTTCATCGCCCCGTTCGGAGTGTTCTTCGTCCTCTTCCTCGTCTGGCCGATCGTCTTCGGCCTGTATCTCAGTTTCACAGGAACGACGCTCACCGGCGCCGGCGGGGAGTTCGTCGGCTTCGCCAACTACGCCGAGGCACTCGTTGACCCCGACATGTGGCGGGCCATGCTCAACACGCTGTGGTTCACGGTCCTCTCGACGATTCCGCTCGTGCTCATCGCGCTCGTCATGGCGTTGCTCGTCGACCTCGGCCTGCCGGGCCAGTGGCTATGGCGGCTCTCCTTCTTCATGCCGTTCCTCCTGGCGTCGACTGTCGTCTCCCTGATCTGGGTGTGGCTGTTCAACCCGCAGCTCGGCCTCATCAACGAGATGCTCAAGCCGTTCGGTGTCGAGCCCATCGCGTGGCTGCAGGATCCGAAGTGGGCGATGCTCGGGGTGGTGATAGCCACGGTCTGGTGGACCGTCGGCTTCAACTTCCTGCTGTACCTCGCCGCCCTGCAGAACATTCCCGAACAGCAGTACGAGGCAGCGGCTCTCGACGGTGCGGGCAAGTGGAGGCAGCTCTTCTCCATCACCGTCCCGCAGCTCGCGCCGACAACGGGGCTCATCATCATTCTTCAGGTCCTCGCGTCGCTCAAGGTGTTCGATCAGATATTCCAGATGACCCAGGGCGGCCCGGCCGGCACGACCCGCTCTGCCGTCGTCTATATCTTCGACCTCGGCTTTACCGGGTATCGCTTCGGATACTCCGCCGCTGTGTCCTTCATCTTCTTCGCGGTGATCATCCTGGTCTCGCTGGTCCAGCTGAGAATCACGTCTCGAAAGGGAGCGCGGTCATGACCACTCTCGAACTTCCCAAGGAAGCCAGAGTCGCGGAGCCGCGGCCCAAGGCGCCGCGCCGCCCCGGAGAGAAGCCCTTTGGGATTGGCCGGATCGTCGCCCTCGTCATCCTCACTCTCATGGCCATCTCGTGGCTCCTTCCGTTTGCCTGGGCCCTCGTTACGTCCCTGAAGACAGAAGCGGATGCCGGTGCGACGCCGGTCAGCTGGCTCGCGCCCAACGGATTCACTCTCGAGGCGTACGCGAGCGTGCTCGAAGAAGGAAATATCCCGGTCTGGGCGATCAACAGCCTGCTCAGTTCGGCGATCATCACCGTGCTGACCGTCGCAACGAGTGCACTCGCGGCGTACGCGTTCTCCCGCCTGGACTTCACCGGCCGCAAGTGGCTCTTCTTCGTGATCATCGCGTCGATCATCATCCCGCCGCAGGTGCTCATCATCCCGCTGTTCTACGAGATGCTCGCGTTCAACATGGTCGACACCTACTGGGGCCTCATCCTGCCGCAGGTCGTCGCCCCGCCGATGGTGTACATCCTCAAGAAGTTCTTCGACCAGATTCCGATCGAGCTCGAAGACGCGGCGCGGGTCGACGGAGCGAGCCGGCTCAGGCTCTTCTGGTCGATCGTGCTGCCGTTGTCACGTCCGATCCTCGCGGCGGTGTCGATCTTCGTGTTCATCGCGGCGTGGAACAACTTCCTCTGGCCGTTCATCGTCATCAACGACACGTCACTGATGACGCTCCCTGTTGGACTGCAAACCGTGAAGAGCGCATACGGAGTTCAGTACGCCCAGAACATGGCGATGGCGCTTCTCGCGGCCCTCCCGCTCATCATCATCTTCCTCTTCTTCCAGCGCCAGATCATCAAGGGCATAGCCACGACTGGGTTCGGCGGGCAGTAGTCCGGCCAGAGAAGGGGACCAGGCGCATCGGTGCGTAACCGGGGCCTGAACGGAATTCACGCAAAGTCGATTGGGTGCCGGGTCGGCACCTCGATCTTGCCGCCACAGGCCGTGGATGTGAAGATAATTTCACTGGCGGTCATCCCGTCGGATTTTCTGTTACGAACGGTGACGGTTCATCTCGCGTTTGGCAGAAAACACAGCTAACTTAAACGCTGTGCCCCGGAGTTGGGAGCGCAGATACTCCATCCCAGAACGCCTCGCACTGCGTGGCGTCAGTTTCTGTGCCCTGCATTCAATGGCCGGATGACGCACGACACAGCGAAGAGGACACACAGTGAAGAAATCCCCCCTGAAGAGCGCACTCGCCACCCTGGCGATCCTGCCCATCGCTGCCCTGCTCGCCGGCTGCGCCGGAAACGCCGGCTCCGGCGATGGCGGCAGCGAGAACGAGACAGTCAAGATCGGCGTTGTTGGCGCGAGTGACCCGTACTGGGAAACCTACGTTGACGCCGCAGCCGACGAGGGCATCACCGTCGAACTCGTCGATTTCTCCGACTACAACCAGCCCAACCCTGCGCTTGCCGAGGGCGAGATCGACCTTAACCAGTTCCAGCACATCGTCTACCTCGCCCAGTACAACGAATCAAACGGTCAGGACCTCGTTCCGGTTGGTTCGACGGCGATTTACCCGCTCGGCCTGTACTCCACTCAGTACGAGTCCGTCGAGGACATCCCGGAGGGCGCGACGATCGCCGTGCCGAACGACCCAAGCAACCTCGCACGTGCTCTCCTCGTGCTCCAGTCAGCGGATCTCCTCACGCTCGAGGGCGGCGGAGACAGCTACTCAACGGTCGCTGACATCGATGAATCGAAGTCACGCGTGACGGTCACCGAGCTCGACCCCGCACTCACGGCTACGTCGCTTCCCGACGTCGCCGCGGCGATCATCAACAACGAATTCATCCTGGACTCGGGCCTCGAGGCCACCGATGCCATCGCCCAGGACGACCCGTCAGACCCGAACTCCATCCCCTACGTCAACATCTTCGCGGCTCGCGCGGAAGACAAGGACAACGAGACGTTCGCGAAGCTCGTGGAGATCTACCAGGACACGACGGCCGTCACGGACGGTGTCGTTGACAACTCGGGAGGAACGGCTCTCATCGTCAAGACCCCGGTTGAGGAGCTGGTCGAATCGCTGAAGACCGAGCAGAAGCAGATCGCGGAACAGGGCTAGCCCTGCCACAGCCCGATCCCCGGCGCCGGAGCAACTGCTCCGGCGCCGGTTCGCGTCACCGAGAGGAACACCAATGAGCATCGTCAGCATGACGGATGTCGTCAAGTCCTATCCGCCAGCCCAAAAAGGTGGCGCGCCGGTCGTCGCCATCGACGGCGTGAGCATCGAGGTTGAACCCGGTGACGTCTACGGGATCATCGGATACTCGGGAGCGGGGAAATCCACGCTCGTGCGCCTCGTGAACGGGCTCGAGAAGGCCACGTCGGGAAGCATCGTCGTCAACGGCACCGAGATCACCTCGCTGCCCGAGCGCTCAATGCGCGCTGTTCGCGGCGACATCGGCATGATCTTCCAGCAGTTCAACCTTTTCAACTCCAAAACCGTCGCGAAGAACGTGGCGTATCCGCTCGAGGTGGCTGGCCGTCCGTCGGCCGAGATTACCGCCCGAGTGGCCGAGATGCTCCGGTTCGTCGGCTTGAGTGACAAGGCGAAGAACTACCCGGATCAGCTGTCCGGAGGTCAGAAGCAGCGCGTCGGAATCGCGCGCGCCCTCGCGACCTCGCCCTCGTTGCTGCTGGCAGACGAAGCGACGAGCGCGCTCGACCCGGAGACGACGAGCGAGGTCCTCTCACTCCTCGACCGGGTCAACCGGGAACTCGGCGTCACGATCATCCTCATCACCCACGAGATGGACGTCATCCGCTCGCTCGCCACCAAGGTGGCGGTGATGGACGGAGGCCGGATCGTCGAGCGGGGAGATGTCTTCGACGTTTTCTCCTCGCCGCAGAACGCGGCATCCGCCCGGTTCGTGTCCACCGTCGTCCAGGGCGTTCCGTCACCGGTTGAGGTCGCGACGCTCCGCGCTCGCCACGAAGGACGGATCGTCACCTTCTCGTTCCGGGATGGCAGCGACTCGCAAGCGCAGGTCTTCCTTGACCTCGCGTCAGCCGGCATCCGCTTCGAACTCGTCTATGGCGGGATCAACGACATTCGCGGCCGGGCCTTCGGCCACCTGACGCTCGCCCTTCAGGGCGATGATGCCGCACTCGACGCCGCACTGGCGCAGATCGAAACCCACTCTGAAGTGACGGAGGTGCGCTGAGCATGGACAAACTGATCGATCTTCTTCCCCAGCTGGGTGAGGCGGCATGGGAGACGCTCTACATCGTCGCGGTGAGCCTGGTGTTCGGCGGTATCGCTGGCCTCGTGATCGGACTCGGGCTTTACGTGACGCGAGCGGGCTCGATTCTCGAGAACCGGGTCGCGTTCACGGTGATCAACGTTCTCGTCAACATTTTCCGGCCCATCCCGTTCATTATCTTCATTGCGGCCATCCAACCGGTCGCGCGGCTCGTGCTCGGTACCGGAATCGGCAACGGGGCGCTGATCTTCGCGATCTCCATCGGTGCCGCGTTCGGTATCAGCCGCATCGTTGAACAGAACCTGCTCACGGTGTCGCCCGGTGTCATTGAGGCCGCCCGCGCCGCCGGCGCCAGCCCGCTGTACATTGTCCGGACCGTGCTGCTGCCGGAAGCGCTCGGGCCGCTCATCCTCGGCTACACCTTTGTCTTCATCGTGCTCGTCGACATGAGCGCGGTTGGCGGATACATCGGAGGTGGCGGCATCGGAAACTTTGCGATCCAGTACGGCTACCGGCAGTTCAACCCGATCGTCACCTGGGCAGCAGTGCTCGTGGTGATCCTCTTCGTTCAGCTGATCCAGTTCTTCGGCAACGCCCTCGCGCGCAAAATCATGCGTCGCTAGTCGGGGCGGCCTCGTCGAAGTCGAGGCTCAGCTTGCGCAGCAGCCCCGCGAGCCGGTGCTGATCGGAGGGCGACAGCGACGCCAGGATCTCCGATTCGGCATCGACGAGCCTCGTGATGGCCGCGTCAACGCGGGTGAGTCCGGTCGGGGTCATCACCACGAGAATGCCGCGGCCGTCTCCGGGGTCTGCTTTGCGTTCGACGAGACCGGATGCCACAAGCCGGTCGATCCGGTTGGTCATGGTCCCGCTCGAGACGAGGGTCTGCTGCAACAGCTGCTTGGGACTGAGGGTGTATGGCCGGCCCGCGCGGCGCAGGGCGCTCAGTACGTCGAATTCCCACGACTCGAGCTTCGAGCGGGCGAACGCGGTGCGCCTGGCGCGATCGAGGTGCCTCGTGAGTCGCGATACCCGCGAGAGCACCTGGAGAGGAGCGAAGTTCAGGTCGGGCCGCTCGCGCTCCCACGCCTCGACAATCCTGTCGACTTCGTCACTGGTTTCGGCCATTTCTCCATTATCGTGCCTCGGACCGGACGGGTCGGCGGCCATTATCTGGCAGACTTGACTCTTGCGGAGGCTCCGGCCTGCGTGGTCCGCCTTAGTGTAATGGCAGCACGGCAACCTTTGGAGTTGTTCGGTCCAGGTTCGAGTCCTGGAGGCGGAGCGGAACGAGCGGCTCCGTGCCGGCACAACAGCAACGGTCCACCTGAAACCTGGCCCAATCGACACTTCGGGGGATATACCTGTGGCAGACACCAAACTCGCAATCGTCATTCTGGCCGCTGGCCAGGGCACTCGAATGAAGTCAGCTACCCCGAAACTCCTGCACCCGCTCGCGGGAGTGCCCATGGTCAGCCATGTGCTGGCAACGGCACGGGCTCTCGACGCCGCACACGTGGTCGCGGTGGTCAGGCACGAGCGCGACAGCCTCGTCGAGGTCATCACCGCCGAACTGCCGGGGAGCATCATCGTCGACCAGGACGAGGTTCCCGGAACCGGACGCGCGGTTGAGCAGGCCGTTGCGGCCCTTCCCGACACCTTCGAGGGAGACGTTCTCGTCATCAACGGTGACGTGCCGCTTCTCGACGCCGACACCCTCACCTCCCTGGTCTCGCGGCACAGGGCGGATGGCGCCGCTGCGACGCTGCTTTCGGCGGTTCTCGCCGACGCGACGGGCTATGGGCGAATCATCCGCACGGCCGACGGCGCCGTCGACTACATCGTGGAGCAGAAGGACGCGACCGACGCGGAACGCGCGGTGTCCGAGATCAATGCTGGTGTCTACGTCTTTGCCCTGTCGATGCTCCGCACCGAGCTCGCAAAACTCACCACGGACAACGCGCAGGGGGAGAAGTACCTGACGGATGTCGTCGGCCTGCTCCGGGCGGACGGCCTCGAGGTCTCGGCCATCCCCGTCGCTGAACCCTGGCTCGTCGAGGGAGTGAACGATCGCGCCCAGCTGAGCGCCCAGGCGGCACGACTCAATGCGATGATCATCCGCGGCTGGCAGCTCTCCGGGGTCACCATCCAGGACCCGTCATCCACGTGGATCGATGTGCAGGTGACGCTCGCGCCCGATGTCACAGTCAAGCCAGGGACCCAGCTGCTCAGGGCGACCGACGTTGCCACCGGCGCGATCATTGGCCCAGACACGACACTTGTCGACTGCGAGGTCGGCGCGAACGCTGAGGTGAAGCGCACAGACGCAACCCTCGCCGTGATCGGTGCGGGAGCATCGGTTGGCCCGTTCTCCTTCCTCCGCCCTGGCACGGTCCTCGGCGCCGACGGCAAGATCGGTGCGTTCGTCGAGACGAAGAACGCGAAGATCGGCACCGGCAGCAAGGTTCCCCACCTCTCCTACGTCGGTGACGCCGAGATCGGGGAGCAGTCGAACATCGGCGCCGGCAGCATCTTCGCCAACTATGACGGAGTAAAGAAGCACTCATCGGTCGTCGGGTCGCACGTGCGGACCGGCTCGCACGGCGTGTTCGTCGCGCCGGTTACAATTGGAGACGGCGCGTACACAGGTGCAGGCACCGTCGTCCGAAAGGACGTGCCCGCAGGCGCGCTCGCGATCACCGTCGCTCCGCAGCGCAACATGGCGGGCTGGGTCGAGACTCATCGGGCCGGTACAGCGGCCGCCACCGCGGCTGCGGCGGCGTCCGGACAGACCACAAACCCCCACGAAGAAAACTAAGCGGTACAACGCCGGCTCGGCCGGCAGGAAGCGGGCCATGTGTCTGGCATCAAAATGAGCGGAGAGAAACGACTCGTCCTCGTATCGGGTCGTGCTCACCCACAACTGGCTGTCGACATTGCAGCCGAACTTGGCTCCGAACTCGTTCCGACCGACGCGCGCACGTTCGCCAACGGTGAGCTGTATGCGCGTTTCGACGAGAGCGTTCGCGGGTCGGATGCCTTCGTGATCCAGTCGCACACGGCTCCCATCAACGAGTGGTTGATGGAACAGCTCATCATGGTCGACGCGCTCAAGCGCGCCTCGGCCAAGCGCATCACCGTCGTCGCACCGTTCTACCCCTATGCCCGTCAGGACAAGAAGGGCCGGGGCCGCGAACCTATTTCTGCGCGGCTCGTTGCCGACCTGTTCAAGGTCGCAGGCGCGGACCGGATCATGTCGGTCGACCTGCATGCCGCGCAGATCCAGGGTTTCTTCGACGGTCCGGTGGACCACCTGTTCGCCATGCCCGTGCTGCTCAACCACTTCCGCGAGAAGCTCGACCCTGAAACGCTCACCGTGGTGTCGCCCGACATGGGCCGCGTCCGCGTCGCCGACATCTGGAGCGACAAGCTCGGGGTGCCGCTTGCCATCATCCACAAGCGCCGCGATCCGCTGGTTCCCAACCAGGTCTCCGTCCACGAGATCGTCGGGCAGGTGGAGGGCAGGGTCTGCCTCCTCGTTGATGACCTCATCGACACCGGTCGGACCATCGTTCGCGCAGCGGAAGCTCTTAAGGCCGCCGGTGCGATCGGCGTTGTCGTCGCTGCCACACACGCGGTCTTCAGCGACCCGGCCACAGAGATCCTGCAGAGCGATTTCATCGACTCGGTCGTCGTGACCGACACGCTCCCCATTCCGGACGAGAAGCGGTTCGAACGCTTGACGGTCCTGCCCATCGCTCCGCTGCTGGCCCGTGCCATTCACGAGGTCTTCGAAGACGGTTCAGTGACGAGCATGTTCGACGGGGCGGCGTAGCCCCAAACCCTGACTGAGTGGCGCCGGACTGCCGGTGCCACTCAGGGTAGAGGACGGGATATCCCGATTACCCCGTCCTCCAAGACCCTCGGTGATGGTCCGGCGTCCGGGTGCTCTCACTAGCGCCTAAGCGGGCCATTTTCGGGGAGGATCTTCTACCGAAATGGTAGGTAATCCTTCGCCAGAATGGAAGAGTCTAAAGATTTCCGGGTGGCCGGTTTCTCACGAAGCGAGGAACGGCGCGAGGCCGTCTAGCCTGAGAAGCCGTGAAGGTCCGACCGGGCGATGCGGGCGGCGCTCTCAAGCAGGTCGTCCTCGGCGATGGCGATGCCCGCGTCGGCGAACCGCTCGCGCAGTGCTTCGAGAACCTCTGCTTCATCGTGCCCGGCGAGGTCGGCTTCCTCCTGAATGAGGATGCCGGCGATCTTGTCGTCGATCAGCTGCTGGTGCTGGTCCTGCACCGGCGCTGTTGTGTCCCGTGCGATTTCTGAATCCGACATGTGGCCTCCCTGGTGTTCTTCCCATTCTGCAGGCAGCGCATGGCGCGACCAAACTGTCGTGCGGCTAGTAGAGGAAGATTGCCAGCCAGTCCCGGTTGTGGGCGTGGAGCAGGACGAGGAACAGGATGAAGTCGAAGAGCAGGTGGACGCTGACGATGTAGCTCAGTGACTTCGTCTGGCGGAAGATCCATCCCTGCAGCACCGCAAACGGGTAGATGATGAACGGGCCCCACGCGTGGAATCCCAGTTCCCACAGGAACGACGTGAAGAGGACCGCCTGCAACAGGTTCGCCTGCCAGTCCGGGAAGTGTCGCCGAAGCAGCGCGAACGTCGTGCAGATGAAGAACAGCTCGTCCCAGATCCCGAGCGCGTTGGTTCCGAGGAAAAGCCGCGCGATACTTCCTGGGTCGGATGCCGCTGGCCAGTTCTCGTAGACGCCCGTCGGAATCATGTAGACCGGCAGCAGGAACCAGCCGAGAATCACGACGGCAATGAGGTAGCCGAACTCGATCCTGGTCCAGCGCTTTCCGGTCAGAACGGGGAACCTGATGGCGTGGTCGCGGTAGACGAACCGCGACACGAGGTAGGGGATGAGCACCGCCGCAGCAAGGGCAGCACCCATGAGGAGCATGTGCTCCCACTCGATGTCGGTGTTGATGGGAACGAGGCTGAGCGCGAGCAGCCCGACAGCGATGAGCACGAGGTCACGGGCCAGACGCCGGTCAATGAGCACCGCCGCGAGAAGCGTGACGGCGAGGGCGATGTAGCCGGCCGGGCGCTCATCGAGTCCGAAGATGAGGAATCCCGACAGTGCGAGCAGGATGCCTGGCAGGAGCTTCCAGCTCACCGCTGGACGGGTTTCTGTCGCGACGAGCGTTGGGGTGTTGGTCATGTCAGGGATCCTCGGTGAGCCGGGCTGTGAATCTCGAGCGTACAGGGATTTCGGAGCCGGCCGCTGGTGTGCCGCGCGCAAAGAGAACGGGCCCCCCGCTGTGCGGGGAGCCCGTAATCTGAGGAGTTCTGTTAGACGGAGATCAGTGCGTGTCTGCCGCTTCGATCTCTGACCGATCTCCCGACCACAGCGTGTGGAAGGTGCCCTCGGTGTCGACCCGACGGTAGGTGTGCGCGCCGAAGAAGTCCCGCTGGCCCTGGATGAGGGCGGCGGGGAGCCGGTCGGCGCGAAGACCGTCGTAGTACGACAGTGACGACGCAAAGGCGGGGGATGGGATGCCGGCCTGCGCTGCCGCAACGACGACCCGGCGCCATGCGTCCTGTGTGCGCGAAACGGCGTCGGTGAAGTACGGTGCCGTCACGAGTGCGACAAGTCCCGGGTCCTGGTCGTATGCCTCGGTGATTCGGTTCAGGAACTGGGCACGGATGATGCAACCGCCGCGCCAGATCTTGGCGATGTCGCCCTTCTTGATGTCCCAGTTGTACTGCTCTGCACCAGCGACGATCTCGTCGAAACCCTGGCTGTACGCGATGATTTTCGACGCGTAGAGCGCCTGGCGCACGTCTTCGACGAATGCGTCTGCATCGTCGACCGTCCACGGCGTCGACGGTCCCGGCAGGTGCGCCGCGGCCCGGCGCTGGTCCGGCTTGGACGACAGCGACCGTGCGAACACGGCTTCGGCGATGCCGGAAACGGGGATGCCGAGGTCGAGCGCCGTCTGGACGGTCCACGCTCCGGTTCCCTTGGCGCCCGCCTGGTCGACGATGACGTCGACGAGGGGCCGTCCGGTTGTGGCGTCGACCTGACGGAGGACCTCGGCGGTGATCTCGATGAGGTAGCTCTCGAGCTCGCCCTTGTTCCACTCGGTGAAGATATCGGCGATCTCGGCGGGGGATTTGCCCGTGCCGCGGCGGATGAGGTCGTATGCCTCTGCGATGAGCTGCATATCGGCGTACTCGATGCCGTTGTGGATCATCTTGACGAAGTGGCCGGCACCATCGGTGCCCACGTGCGTGACGCAGGGCTCGCCTTCGGCGACAGCGGCGATCGACTTCAGGATCGGTCCGAGGGTCTCCCACGCTTCCGCCGAGCCGCCTGGCATGATGCTCGGTCCCTTGAGTGCGCCTTCTTCGCCGCCGGAGATCCCGGCACCCACGAAGTTGATCCCGGTCTCGCGAACTGCCTTCTCGCGGCGGATCGTGTCGGTAAACAGTGCGTTGCCGCCGTCGACGATGATGTCGCCCGGTTCAAAGACCGCGGTCAGCTGGTTGATGACAGCGTCGGTGCCAGCGCCAGCCTTCACCATGATGATCGCGGTCCGCGGCTTCGAGAGCGACGCCGCGAATTCCTCGATCGTCTCCGCCGCGACGAAACCGGCCTCGGGGAACTCAGCAACGACGGCGCGCGTCTTCTCGGGGGACCTGTTGTAGATCGCAACAGTGTTGCCCTCACGGCTCGCCAGGTTTCGAGCGAGGTTCGATCCCATCACCGCCATCCCGATCACGCCGATGTTTGCCTGTGCGTTGGCCATGAAGGTCTCCTCTAGATGTGATGCAGTGGAAATAGTGTGAACGGATGTCGCCGGCGGGAGAATCTGGAGCGCCACAGTGGTGCCGGTCAGGGTCAACGCTAGCAAACTGAGCGCTCCCGCCCCGAGAGATGACCGGTCTGCCGTGACCGTACGGTGTGGTCGGAGCCGCGCCAAATGTGTCGAGACCCCGGCCCCCTGAGACAGGGTCTCGGCGGGGTGTCCCTGCGCTCGGAAATGGCGAACGGGTACCTGTCGCTACCTCCATCAGACACGGGAGCGGATTTTTTGTCAACCGGTTGCCAAAACCCCAATGGGCCCCTAGAGTTGGCCCATGGCCCGCGGATTTGTCCCGCTGGTTCCCAACGACGCGAACACGTAAGGCGGAGACGACGCAATGACCGACACTGTCACCTGGACCCTCTCCGGCTTTGGCGACGAAATCGACCCGGACCCGCGGATCCAGAGCGCCGTCCTCAAGGCCCTCGGCAGCGAACACATCGAGGTGCGCAGTGCGTGGGGGACCAACGTCGTCGACCTCGACGATGATCAGCTCGCCGATCTCACGATGCTTCTCTCCGCCGAAGGCATGCGGGCGTCAGCCGTCGCATCGCCCATCGGAAAGGTCGACGTCTCGCTCGATGCCGACCTGGAGGTGCAGAGGCTGCGCCGCGTCATCCGCGTCGCTCACGCACTCGACACTCCCAACATCAGGATTTTCTCCTTCTTCCGCGCCGACGGTGTCGAGGTAGAAGACATCCGTGACGACGTGCTCGTGCGTATGCGTCTGCTCGCCGATGAGGCCGAGCGTGAGGGCATCACCCTTCTCCACGAGAACGAGAAGGACATCTACGGCGACACTCCCGAGCGCGTCCTCGACCTCGTTGAGTCCGTGTCCTCGAGCGCTCTTCGGCTCGCCTGGGACAGCGCGAACTTCGTGCAGGTCGGCGTCGCCAATCCCCACGATGCCGGCTACGCGATGCTGAGGCCGTACCTCGACTACCTCCAGGTCAAGGACGCGGATGCCGCGACCGGCTCCGTCGTTCCCGCTGGCCAGGGAGACGGGCAGGTGCTGGCAACCCTCACCGCGCTGCGCGACGACGGCTACACGGGCTTCGCCTCGCTCGAGCCTCATCTCGACGCGGCACACACCCTCGGCGGGTTTTCGGGACCGAGCGCATTCGGCCAGGCCGCTCGTGCATTCGACGGTCTACTCCGCAGCATCGGTGTGTCGACGAAGTGACCGGTCTCACCCGTGCCGCGGTCATTGGCTGCGGAGACATCGCAGCGCTTCACTTCGCCGCGATCGCCGCCCTCGAGAATGCTGCCGTCGTTGCCGTGTGCGACACCGATCCTGCCAGGCTCGCCACGGCATCCGCCGCTCTCAACGTCCCGGGTTTCGACGATCACGTGCGGCTGTTCGACGAGGTTCGGCCTGACGTCGTCCATATCTGCACACCGCATCACACGCACGCGGTGATCGCGGTCGACGCGCTCGAGCGGGGGATCTCGGTTGTGCTCGAAAAGCCTCTCGCCCACACCCGGGCGGAAGCAACACGGTTGACGGAGGCAGCGTCACAGAGCGGCGCCAGAATCGCCGTGTGCTTCCAGAACCGGTACAACGCCCCGGTGCAGGCGGCCAGGGAGCTTCTGGCCTCCGGCAGGACAGGGGCGATCATCGGGGCATCCGCAACGGTGCTCTGGCAGCGTGGCGCCGAGTATTACGAAGATCGTCCGTGGCGTGGCCGGTGGGCGACCGGCGGGGGAGGTCTGCTCATGAACCAGGCGATCCACACCGTCGACCTGGTGCAGTGGCTCGTTGGGCCGGTCGCCTCGGTGCGCGGCAGCGCCAGTACCCGGCTGCTCGACGAGGTGATCGAGGTCGAGGACACCGCCGAGATGGTGCTTACCCACACAAACGGCGCTCGAACCGTCTTCTACGCGACGCTCGCCAACGTCGCCAACGCCCCGGTCGCCATCGACATCGTCACCGAGAAGGCGACGCTCAGCCTCCGCGGTGCCCTGACCGTGACGTGGGCAGACGGCCGGGTGGAGACCGTATCCGAGCGGACGCTCGCTGCTGGCGAGCGTTCGTATTGGGGTGTGTCCCACGAGCTGCTCATTCGTGACTTCTATTCGGCGCTCGATACCGGCGTTCGGTTCTGGATCGATCCGGCCGAGGCGCGCAAATCATTCGACATCATTCAGGACGTCTACGACCAGTCTTACCCGGAACGAGCCGGGTGGACGCAGGAAACCACAGAACGGAAAACTCTTTCATGACGCAGAAAGTTCGACTCGGAATCATCGGTTTCGGTACGCAGGGATCGATGTACGCGAAGTTCATCGCCGACGGCATGGTCCCGAACATGGTCGTAACGGCCATCGCTGACATCGACCCTGCCAAAGCGGATGTCGTTCGCGCGGCCTATCCGGACACCGCGTTCTACGACGACTACATCGCGCTGCTCGAGAGCGGCGACGTCGATGCCGTCGTCACGACGGTTCCACACTTCCTGCACCCGCAAATGGGGATCGACGCGCTGTCGCGTGGCATCCACGCGCTCGTCGAGAAGCCCGCGGGTGTCTACACCAAACAGGTCAGCGAACTGCTTGCGTTCGCCGAGACGGTGCCTGACCTGAGCTTCGGCATCATGTTCAATCAGCGCAACAACCCGCTCTACCGCCGGCTCAAGGAGATCGTCGACGCCGGGGAGATCGGCGAGATCCGCCGGAGTAACTGGATCATCACGACCTGGTGGCGCCCGCAGGGGTACTACAACCAGAGCGAGTGGCGCGCCACCTGGGGCGGAGAGGGCGGCGGAGTGCTCGTCAACCAGGCACCGCACCAACTCGACCTCTGGCAGTGGATCTGTGGAGTCCCGGAGAAGGTCTTCTCCAAGGTCGCCTACGGGTTCCGCCGCGACATTGCCGTCGAAGACGAAGTGACCGCTGTCGTGGACTACGGCGACGGACGCACCGGCGTGTTTGTCACGGCGACCCACGATCTCATCGGCACCGACCGGTTCGAAATCCTGGGAGACGCGGGCAAAATCGTCGTCGAAAACAGCAAGACAGCGACCGTGACTCGCCTGGCAAAACCCGAGCGTGAACTCTCGGAGAGCATGTCCATGCAGGACGTTGGCAAGCTCTTCATGGGGCAGCTCGACTCGACCGAGTTCTACACGACGGAGACGATCGAGTTCGAGTCCGCGTGGGGCGACCAGCACGCGGGTGTGCTCGAAAACTTCGCGGCGAACATCCTCGACGGCACACCGTTGCTGGCGCCCGGGTCCGACGGCATTCGGGGTGTTCGCCTCGCGAACGCCATCCACCTCTCCAGTTGGACCGGGAAGGAAGTCCCGCTCGACTTCGACGAGAGCGAGTACCTCGCGGAACTCAACAAGCGCATCGCTGACGAGGGCAAGTTTCCCGTCCGGTCGTAAGAAGTGATCGGACCCCGCGGCCGGAGCGCCGCGGGGTTCGCCCGCTGGGTGATGAGCCGTGCGCTACCGTAGAACTTCCGAGAAGGCCCGCCGGGCAGCGTGCATTGTGCACGTCCAAAGGAGTAGCCGTGCCGCGTGAGATCGCCGAGAACGACCCCATCGCAGGGGCTCCCAAAGCGCGCTCGCGCGCGGGGCGACCGGGGAAGAACGCGCCGACGATCTACGACGTCGCCGAGCTCGCCGGTGTAAATCCGTCGACGGTGTCCCGAGCCCTCAGCCAGCCGGGCCGGATCAACATCAAGACCGAGGAGCGAATCCACGCCGCGGCGAAGGAACTCAACTATCGGCTCAACCCGATGGCCCGCGCGCTCCCGACCGGGCGGACGAGCACGCTGGGCCTCCTCCTGGCCGACATCACGAACCCGATGATCTTCGGCATTGTGCGCGGAGCCGAACACGCCGCTGCGGAGCAGGGCTACACGCTCGTCATCGCCGAATCCCAGGAGTCGGGGGAGCGGGAGGCGACCACCGCCGAGCGGATCCAGCCGTCCGTTGACGGGCTGATCCTCGGAACGACCCGGCTTCGCGACGAAGAGATCCAGCGCCTCGCCGCACACAAACCCCTCGTGTTGATCAACAGGGAGGTCGACGGAGTGTCGAGCGTGCTCCCTGATGTCGACCCCGGCATCGATGGAGCGCTCGAGCACCTCGAGTCGCTCGGTCACAAGTCGATTGCCTACCTTTCCGGCCCCGCCAACTCGTGGATGAGCTCGACCCGCTGGACGAGCCTCCTCGACAAAGCTGTCGCGCGCGGAATGAACGTCGTCGAGATCGGTCCAGGCGTTCCGACTCTCGACGGCGGCCGTGCCGCCCTCACCCGGATCCTCGCGTCCGGTGTCACCGCCGTTGTCGCATACAACGACCTCATGGCCATCGGCCTGCTCCGCGCGGCGAGCGAGGAAGGCATCTCGGTGCCTGAGCAGTTCAGCATCGTCGGCTTCGACGACATCTTCGGGTCAGACTTCACGACACCGGCGCTGACCACGATTCGCACCCCCCTCGACCGGGCCGGTGCGCGTGCCGTCCGGCGTGCCCTGGCGCTCGTGGCCGGAGGGGCCGGCGACGATGGCAGCGAGTCGGAGGAGAAGATCGAGACCGAGCTCGTCATCCGTCAATCGACGGGCCCCGCTGCGTCCTGAGCGCTCCGGCAGGTCTCACAACGGATGCCGTCCCGCGTGATCGCGAGGCGGCATCCGTTTTCCGTCGGGAGCGAGTTTCTAGAACAGGTCGCCGTAGCCGAGTCCGACGAGGTTGTCGTGTGAGGTCTGGAGGCAGTCGAAGACGTCCCTTCCGTAAAGATCGTCCTGCTCGACGAGGAGATACTGCACGTCGCTCGCCAGGCTCTCCTCGATGATGGCGCGGAAATCGAGGTTGCCCTCGCCGACCTCGGCGAACTGGACGACGCCCGTGAACGCGGCCATGAACGTCGGGAAGTCGCCGGTGGCCAGTGCCGCGAACGCCTCGTCGGGGATTTTCCCGATCCGGTAGTCCTTGAGGTGCACCATGGCGACGCGGTCGCGGTACTTGCGGATCGTACCGACGGGGTCGAGGCCGCCGCGCTGTACCCAGTGCACGTCGATCTCCAGTCCCATGTCTGGCGCGCGGTCGGCGATGATGTCGAGAAGGTGCTTGCCCTCGTACTTCGCGAACTCGATGTGGTGATTGTGGTAGTACAGGCTGATGCCTTCGTCGGCCAGTCGGCGGGCGACCGCGTTGGTCTCGTCGCAGAACTCGAGGACCTTATCGAGCGACACCATGGCATCGAATGGCAGCATCCCGATGCGCAGCATCGTCGTGTCGAGTGCGCGGCAATCCGCAACGATCTTGTCGAAGTCAGTCGACAGCGATTCGCCCGGCATGCCGGGGGCGACGCGGAGCGAGGCTGAGAGTGACGCAATATTCATGCCGAGCTCGTCCCGCGCGCGGGCCAGCTCGGAAACGTTCTCGGCCGTCATCGGAACCTGAGACACTTCGACGGCGTGATAGCCGATGTCGGTGATCCTGCGGAGCGTCTCGAACGTGCCGTTCTGGGCGAAACTGTCTTTGAGCATCATTGCCTGGACGCCGATTGTGGCCACGTGGGTTCCTCCATTGGATTCGTCGCTTCCCTCGTTGGAAGCCGATTGCCGCAGCGGCCGAAAGGGCCGCTGTCTTCCGCTCAGTCTGTCATGGGGTTAGGATGTTTGGCAACCGGTTGACACTCCCCGCTGGTTGGGCGAAATTTATTCAGATGAAGGTGTATCAATGAAGCTGCAACTCGACCCGGACCGGTTGTTTCCCGCCGACCCCGCAACCCGCGCCGTCGCCAGGACACTGTTCGAGCACGTTGAGAGCCTCCCGATCATCTCGCCGCACGGCCACGTCGATCCGGCGATCCTCGTCGAGGACAAGCCGTTCCCCGACCCGGCCGAGCTGTTCATCCGCTATGACCACTATGTGACGCGGCTGATGCACGCCGCCGGCATCGACCTCAGCGAGCTGGGTGTCCCGAACCGGGCGTCAGGCGAGGCTGTCGCTTCACCCCGTGAGGTGTGGCGCACGTTCAGTGAGAACTGGCACCTCTACGCCGGCACGGCATCCGGGTACTGGCTGCAGTCGACGTTTTCGCAGATCTTCGGCATCGACGTACAGCCGAGTACCGAGACCGCTGATGCTATTTACGACGAGATCCAGGCGGCACTCGACACCGACGACTTCCGGCCACGGGCGCTCTTCTCCCGGTTCAACATCGAGGTGCTCGCGACGACGGACGACCCGATGGATTCGCTCGCACCGCACAGGGCGCTCGCCGCGGACCCGGGCTTCACCGGCAGGGTGCTGCCGACGTTCCGCCCTGACGCGTACCTCAACCCGGCGACGCCAGGCTGGACGGACCGTGTCGCTGCGCTCGCCGAGTGGAACGGATCCGCCGTCGGTAGCTTCGCCGGCTACCTCGACGCGCTCGCTGGCTGCAGGCGATACTTCGTCGAGAACGGCGCGGTGTCTGCTGACCATGGTGTACTCGAACCGCTCACCGTCGACCTCGATACCGCCGAGGCCGGTGCTCTGTTCGAGAAGGGACTCGCCGGAAAATTGACGCCAGCTGAATCCCGGGTGTTCGCGGGCCACATGCTGCTCCAGAGTGCGCGCATGAGCTGTGACGACGGCCTCGTGATGACCGTGCACCCCGGTGTCTACCGCAACCACTCAAGTGAGACGTTCGCGGCGTTCGGCCCCGACACGGGCCACGACATCCCCGTGACGACAACCTACGTCGAGAACCTGCGTCCCCTGCTCGAAAAGTACGGCAACAACGCCGACTTCCACCTGGTTCTGTTCAGCGTCGATGAGACCGTCTACTCCCGCGAGGTCGCCCCACTCGCCGGTTTCTATCCGAGCGTCTACATCGGTGCACCGTGGTGGTTCCTCGACGCCCCGGACTCCGTGCTCCGCTTCCGTTCGGCGGTGACCGAGACCGCCGGCTTCTATCGCAGCTCAGGGTTCATTGACGACACCCGCGCCTTCCTCTCCATCCCCGCCCGGCACGACATGGCACGCAGACTCGACTCGGCATTCCTCGCCCGCCTCGTGCGCGAGGGCCGGATCGACGAAGCGACAGCGGGTCGGATTATCGTCGACCTCGTCGACTCACTGCCTCGAAAGGTCTTCAAACTGTGACGAACGCTCAAGCTCCACGCCTCACGCGCGCCTCCCTCGGCCTTGAAACCGGACGAGCGGATGCCGCACCCCGCGTTCGCATCGTTCACATGGGCCTCGGCGCATTCTCCCGCGCACACCAGGCCTGGTACACCGACGTCTCCGATCCGGCAGGGGAATGGGGGATCGCCGCCTTCACCGGCCGAAGCCGAACGGCGGCCGACGAGCTCGCGCCGCAGGACGGGCTATACACACTCATCGAACGCTCCGCCGAAAAGGACACCGCGATGACGGTCTCGAGCATCGTCGAGGCTCATGATGGTGCAGACCTGGATCGATTCGTCGAACTGGTTGCCGCGCCGGAGACCGCACTGGTCACGCTCACGGTGACCGAGGCCGGTTACCGCCTCACCTCCGACGGTCGGCCGAACCGTGACGACGCTGCGGTTCAGGATGACATCGACTGGCTGACAGCGGCGCTGTCTGGCGCGTTGCCGTCCTCATATGACGACGGCCCTGTCACAACCCTGGGCCGGCTCCTGCTCGGCCTGCATGCGCGGCGCGTCGCCGGGGGAGGGCCGATCGCCATCGTCCCCTGCGACAACATGCCAGACAACGGATCGTTCGTGAGACAGGGCGTGCTCGCTCTCGCCGAACTCGTCGACACGGCGACCGCCGAGTGGATCGCGAAGGACGTGTCGTTCGTCTCGACCTCGGTCGATCGGATCACCCCGAAAACCACCCCGCGAGATCTCGAGACAGCGACGACCCTGACCGGCTTCCGTGACAACGCTCCTGTTGTCACCGAACCGTTCAGGGACTGGGTCCTCTCCGGCGGATTTCCGGCCGGCCGCCCCGACTGGGAAAAGGCGGGCGCGCGTTTTGTCGAGAACATCGAGCCGTTCGAGAGACGTAAACTCTGGCTGCTCAACGGGGCGCACAGCCTGCTTGCGTACGCGGGCAGGTTGCGTGGCCATGAGACCGTCGCATCGGCCGTCGCCGACCCCGAGTGTCGTGCCTGGGTGATCGAGTTCTGGGACGAGGCGACCGAGCACCTCGGCGACGGTCTCGATCTCGACGCCTACCGTTCCGCGCTCCTTGACCGCTTCGAGAACGCCCGCATTGAACACCGGCTGGCTCAGATCGGCACGGACGGCGTCACGAAACTCCGGGTGCGAGCCGCCCCGATCATCCTTGCGGAGAGGGCAGCGGGTCGGAGTGGTCATGCGGCTATCCGTGCTGTGGGAACCTGGGTGGCGCTTGTGCTCTCAGGCGCGGATCTCCCGGACGCGTCGTCGGCCGATGTCACCGCGGCGCTCGGCTCAGACGGTGACGCGCTCGCCGAGCTGGTGCGCGTCATCGACCAGCGGCTTGTGGACGATGCTGCGGTGCTCGACGGCATCCGTTCCGTCGCCGAACAGGCAGTTCCGACGCGCTCCTGACCCGACAAATCCGCCGATATGCACACTTGCGCCACGATGCTTGGCAACCGCTTGCCAATTGGCGGTAATCGTGCTTGACTTGTCGTCATCACGGTTTCAGGAACCATCACCTGCAGCACACATTTCTCGCAAGGATGCGGTCCGCAACGGCGCGCAAAGGAGGGCATCATGTCGGCATCGTTCGCTCGTGAACCCGGCCGCCGTGTCCGTCTTCCGTGCTGTGACCCGGCGCGTATCTCGCGCCCCAATTCTCGGCAACCTCACCACCATGGCGAGCACCAGAAACGGTGAGGTTGCCGATACTCACGAACGGGCACTGAAGGCACGTGCCCCCCTCGCAGTCGGATCATTGGACGCGCAGTAACAACTGCCCGTCGGGTAAAGGAGCCCCATGACATCCACGACCACCCCGCCACCCACACCGGTCTCACACGCTTCGCCGGCAACGGGCGCGCTGTCGAAGATCAGCATCATCGGCTATGGCGCTGGAGACGCCGCGAACAACCTGGCGTTCACGACAGCCACGATGTTCCTCCTGATCTACTACACGGATGTCGCGGGGATCTCCGCCGCCGCTGCAGGAACGCTGCTGCTCGTTGTGCGCATCTTCGATGCATTTGCCGACCTTTTCGCCGGCCGAATCGTCGACCGCACCTACAGCAAGCGGTTCGGCAAGTTCCGTCCGTTTCTCATGTTCGGGTCGGTTCCGCTCCTCCTGCTCAGTGTCGCGACCTTCTCTATTCCACAAATTGGTGAGACCGGCGTTCTCGTCTACGCGTACCTCACATACGCGGCTCTGGGACTGGCGTACAGCCTCGTCAACATCCCATACGGCTCGCTTGCCGGTGCGATGACTCAGGACCCCGGGGAGAGGACCAAGCTGGCGAGCGCTCGAACCGTCGGAGCCATGATCGTCGGCGCAGCGCTCGGTATCTTCGTCGCACCGTTGATCACCCCTGAAAACGACCTGCAGTCGATTTTCACCTTCATGACGCTCGGCTTCGTTGTCGTCGGCACCGCCCTCTACTTCTTCACGGCGTTTACGGCAAGGGAGCGTGTGAAGCGCGATGTGCCCCACGTCACGATGAAGCAGAGCTTCGCGATTCTTCGCAACAACAAGCCGCTCGTGCTCCTCTGCATCAGTTCATTCGTCTTCCTCACCGGCATGCTCGCTCTCAGCACCGTGCAGCTGTACTACCTGCGCGACGTGCTCAACGCCCTGCCCCTCTACGCACTCTTCTCGGTCATCCAGCTCGTCATGGTCTTCGGCCTCGCCGGATTCGTGCCGAAGATCGTCCGCGTCTTCGGCAAGCGCACCGCGTACATGACCGGCGGCGCTGTCATGGGCGTCGGCGGAGTGATCGTCTTCCTCGCGCCGCCGAGCATGGTCTGGCTCGGTTTCTCCGGACTCGTCGTCTGCCAGCTCGGAATCGTCCTCGTCAACATGCTGGTGTGGGCACTCGAGGCCGACACTGTCGAGTACGGCGAGTGGAAGACCGGCGTTCGCGCGGAGGGCATCGTCTACGCACTGTTTTCATTCACCAGGAAGGCGGGCCAGGCGGTCGGCGGGGCACTCGCCGCATACGCCCTGGCCTGGGGTGGGTACGTCGCAAACGCGGCCGCCCAGTCAGAACAGGCTGTGTGGGGCATCCGCGCCGGAGCCGGACTCATCCCGGTTGTCGCGAGCATCATCGCCATCGCCATTATGTACTTCTACCCGCTGACCGACGCGAAGCATAAAGAAATCGTTGCCGAGATCGCCGAGCGCCGTGACCGGCACGGTGCGGCAACTCCGATCGACCCCTCGCTGTCAACAGCCGCGTTCACAGTGAACCGCGGCCAGCACACGACGCCACCCACCGACTGACCACCACCGATACGCTCGGCGTAGATCCGTTCGCCGTCGCAACGCAGAAGGAAATCAATGAAGATCGAAAAAGCCGACGTCATCGTCACAAGTCCTGACCGCAACTTCGTCACGCTCAAGCTCACGACAGAGGACGGGGTCACCGGCCTGGGTGACGCGACACTCAACGGTCGCGAACTCGCCGTTGTCTCGTACCTGACCGAGCATGTCGTGCCTCTCCTCATCGGCCGCGAAGCCCACAACATCGAGGACACCTGGCAGTTCCTCTACCGCAGTGCGTACTGGCGCCGCGGGCCGGTCACCATGGCGGCCATCGCCGCTGTCGACGTCGCGCTGTGGGACATCAAGGCGAAGGTCGCCGGGATGCCGCTGTACCAGCTGCTCGGCGGCGCATCGCGCACGGGGCTGATGGCATACGGCCACGCCTCGGGCAAGACCCTCCCCGAACTCTTCGACAGCGTGCGCGAGCACCAGGAGCAGGGCTACAAATCGATCCGGATCCAGACAGGGGTCCCCGGGCTGAAGTCGATCTACGGCATCGCGTCAAACGCGACATTCGAGGCGAACAAGGGCGTCCGCTACGACCACGAGCCGGCCCAGCGCGGCGCGCTGCCCAACGAGGAGGACTGGGACACCCGCAGCTACCTGCGGCACGTTCCGACAGTGTTCGAGGCCGTGCGCAACGAGTTCGGCCCGGAGATCCCGCTGCTCCACGACGGCCACCACCGGATGACGCCCATCCAGGCCGCGACGCTGGGGAAGTCGCTCGAGCCGTACGACCTGTTCTGGCTCGAGGACTGCACGCCGGCCGAGAACCCCGAGGCCCTGCGCCTCGTGCGCCAGCACACCACGACACCGCTTGCGATCGGTGAGATCTTCAACACTGTCTGGGACTACCAGCAGATCATCCGGGAACAGCTCATCGACTACGTGCGCAGCGCTGTCACCCACACCGGTGGAATTTCGCACCTCAAGAAGGTCCTCGATTATGCGGCGCAGTACCAGATCAAGTCGGGCATGCACGGGCCGACGGACATCTCGCCCGTCGGGATGGCCGCGGCCATGCACCTCGGCATGTCGATTCACAACTTCGGTATCCAGGAGTACATGCAGCACGGTGAGAAGACCAACAGTGTCTTTGAGCAGTCATTCACCTGGAACGACGGAATGCTGCACCCGGGCAATAAGCCGGGCATCGGGGTGGAACTCAACGTCGACGAGGCAGGCAAGTACCCCTACGAAACCGCATACCTGCCGTACAACCGTCTCGCCGACGGTACAGTTCACGACTGGTAGACGGTAGATTCGGCAAATGTCAGAGCAGACCACGCCCCACTTGCAGATCATTGTGATGGGGGTGTCCGGATCGGGAAAGAGCACGATCGGCGCCCTCATCGCCGGTGCCCTCGGGGTGCCGTTCGTCGACGGAGATGCCCTGCACCCGCAGTCGAACATCGAGAAGATGGCTGCCGGGCATCCTCTCGACGATTCCGATCGCTGGCCGTGGCTCGCCCTGGTTGGTCGGACGCTGGCCGATGCCGGCGGCGCCGGCGGGATGGTCATCGCCTGCTCCGCGCTGCGGCGCGCGTACCGCGAGGCGATTCTCGAGAGCGCGCCACAGGCGAGGTTCGTCCACCTGGACGGCAGCCGTGACGTGCTCGCCTCCCGGATCGAGGGCAGGAGCGGACACTTCATGCCGCCGAGCCTGCTCGACTCGCAGTTCGCGATCCTGGAACCGCTCGCCGACGACGAGCCGGGCATCGTCGTCGACATCGACAGGCCGGTCGCGGCCATCGTCGATGATGCCGTCACGAGGATCCGGGCGGGAGAGGGCGTCCGGGAGGGCGAGGAGGCGCGAGCGGACGAGGGCGCGGCTGGCGCCTGACGCAGCGGGGCGCCCGACGGATGCTGTAGACTGGGCGACTGAACTTCGGCGAGGGATGCTGTGCGCTTACGGGCACTGCGGCATCCGTTATCGACGCGGTGGGCAAGGCACTTACTTTTCTTACCCAAGAACTGGCTTTTCCTCACGCTGACATGCGTTCGAGTTGAACCGAGGCCGGTCCGCCGCCCTCGCACCAGACCCACGGAGCATAGCTCCGGTAAGCGAAGAGCTGTAAGGCTCACCAAAGGAGAATCACCATGGCTGACGACAACAAAGTAGTCGCAGAAACCCGCACCAAGTTCGGCAAGGGTGCTGCCCGCAAGCTCCGCGCTTCAGGCAAGATCCCCGCCGTCATGTTCGGCCGCGGCACCGAGCCGAAGCACCTGGCCCTCCCGGCGCACCAGATCGGCCTCATCATCCGCAAGTCGAACGCGCTCCTCGAGCTCGACATCGACGGCGTCGAGAGCCTGGCCCTCGTCAAGGACGTCCAGAAGGACCCCGTGCTCCGCATCATCGAGCACCTCGACCTCATCGTCGTCATCAAGGGCGAGAAGGTTGTCGTCGACATCCCCGTCCACATCGAAGGCGAGCCTGCACCGGGCTCGGCTATCAACCGCGACGCGACCACCCTGTCGATCGAGGCTGAGGCGACACACATCCCCGAGCACCTCGTCGTGTCGATCGAGGGCCTCGAGGTCGGCGCTCAGATCCTCGCGAAGGACGTCACGCTGCCGAGCGGTTCCAGCCTGCTCAGCGACCCCGACCTGCTCGTCGTTGCCATCGCAGAGCCTGAAGAGACCGAAGAAGAGGCCGAGGCTGCAGCAGAAGCCGAAGCCGAAGGCGAGTCCGCCGCCGAGTAACCTCGGTCGATAGCCTGACGAGCCTGCCGGTGCGCGATTTTCGAATTGTGGACCGGCAGGTTCGTCGCCTTAACGAGGGCACAGACTCGCTGTCGAAGGAAGGATTCACCGATGTGGTGGAACAGGAAGAGGGAGCCGATCGTGGCTGAGAACACCTGGCTGGTCGTCGGACTCGGCAACCCGGGCCCGGCCTACGCAGGCAACCGCCACAACGTCGGTCAGATGGTCGTCGATGAACTGGCCACGAGAATCGGCACCAAATTCACCAGGCACAAGACGCCGGCGGTCGTCGCCGAAGGGTTCCTCGCCCCTGGCGGACCGAAGCTCATCCTCGCCAAACCCAACAGCTACATGAACCTCTCCGGCGGCCCCGTTGCCGCGCTCCTCAAGTTCTACTCCCTCGACCCGTCGCAGCTCATCGTCGTGCACGACGAACTCGACATTCCGTTCGACACCCTCAAGCTCAAGTCCGGCGGTGGACACGGCGGCCACAACGGCCTCCGCGACATCGCCAAAGCCGCAGGCACCCCCGACTTCATTCGTGTTCGCGTGGGCATCGGCAGGCCACCCGGCCGTCAGGACCCGGCGGACTTCGTGCTCAAGGACTTCGGCGCGTCCGAGCGTGCCGCCCTTGGGACACTCCTGTCCGATGCCGCAGACGCCGTCGAACTCATTGCCACAGACGGCCTCGCCGCTGCCCAGCTGAAGGTGCACTCGCCGGCGTGAGGCACCCGGCGGCTCGGCGTGCTGTCAGTGAGCGCGCGTAGACTGATCCGGTGATCCTTTCGGGCTTAATCGCAGCACTTTCGCGCGCCTCCACCTTTGACAACGCACTTTCCTACGCGACCCGTGACGCCGATTTCTCGGTCACCGACGGGTTACGCGCGCCCCTGCTCGCCGGTCTCATCGATGCCAGGAGAAAGTCCGAACGACCGGCATCCCTGTTTGTCGTCACCCCGACCGGTCGTGACTCCGAGTTGCTTCGGGCGGCCATCGGCGATGTTGTTCCGGATGCCACGATCGTCGACTTCCCGGCGTGGGAGACACTCCCGCACGAGCGGCTGAGCCCGAGCGCCGAGATCGTCGGCAAACGGCTCGCTGCCTTGCGCACCATGAAGCTGTGGCAGGGCGACACCCCGCTCGTCGTCGTCGCGTCGGTACGCGCGGCTCTCCAGCCCGTCGCCGACAACCTCACCGACATCGCACCAATCGAGCTGATCGCGGGTTCCCGGGGCCACGACCTCGCAGCGCTCGCTGTGCAACTGGTCGATCTCGCTTACGTTCGGGTCGACATGGTGTCCCGCCGGGGTGAGTTCGCGGTGCGCGGCGGCATCCTCGACGTGTTCCCCGCGACAGCGCAGCACCCCTATCGAGTGGAGTTCTTCGGCGACGAGGTGGAGCAGATCCGGGAATTCTCGGTCGCGGACCAGCGGTCGACTCCCGAGGTCATCGAGCGCATCGAGCTGCCGCCGAGCCGCGAACTGCTTCTCTCCGACTCGGTGCGCCAACGCGCCAGGGAAATGCAGCACGAGTTCCCGAGCATGTCCGGAATGCTCGAGAAGATCGCCAACGGCATCCCCGTCGAAGGGATGGAGTCCCTGGCGCCCGCCCTCCTCGACCGGCTCGTCCCGGTCAGCCACTATTTCCCCGCGGGCACCGCGGTCGCCGTGATCTCACCCGAACGCGTCGCGTCTCGTGCGATCAGCCTGGCCGAGACCAACCGGGAGTTCCTCGCCGCCGCGTGGAGCGCAGCAACGGCGGGAGCGCAGGCGCCCATCGACCTCGCGAGCGGCGAGTTCATCACCCTCGGCGACCTGAGGGACGCCACGAAGTTCACGAGGCCGGGCGAGCCAGCATCTGACCATCCCTGGTGGACGTTCAGCACCTTCCAGCAGGGCCCTGGCGACGTGCTGCCCGAAGAGCGTGAGCTGGACGAACTGCTCACCGTGCGGGTCGAGGCCGAGACCGTCCCCAGTTTCTCCGGCAACGTGGACGGAGCGATCGCCCACGTGGCCGAGCGGCTGCGCGAAGGTTGGACGGTCGCCATCACGGCGCGGGGTGTCGGGCTGGTCGAGCGCGCCGTCGACGTGCTCGCCGAGCACGAGGTCGCCGCCCGCCGGGTGGACGAGTTCCCCGAGTCCCCTGAGCCCGGAGTCGCGTATCTGCTGCAGGCGACGACCGAGTCCGGCTTCGAGCTTCCCGAGATCAAACTCGCGCTGCTCGGTGAGAACGAGTTCTATGGGCGCACCATCGGCTACGACTCGCGGCAGGTCAAGAAGCTCGCATCGAGGCGCAAGAACGTCGTCGACCCGCTGCAACTCAAAGCGGGGGACTACGTCGTCCACCAGACACACGGCATCGGCAAGTTCGTCGAACTCACCCAGCGTGAGGTGTCAAGCGGCGGACGCAACGCGACCAAGACCCGCCGCGAATACCTGACGATCGAGTACGCGCCGTCCAAGCGCGGGTACCCGGGCGACAAGCTGCTCGTGCCAACCGACCAGCTCGACCTGCTCAGCCGCTACGTCGGCGGTGAAGCACCGCAACTGTCGAAGATGGGCGGGAGCGACTGGTCCCAGGCCAAGGGCCGTGCCCGCAAGGCGGTCCGCGACATTGCCGTCGACCTCGTCAAGCTGTACTCGGCGCGCATGGCGTCGAAGGGATTCGCGTTCAGCCCGGACACCCCGTGGCAGCGCGAACTCGAGGAGGCCTTCCCGTTCGCGGAGACGCCAGACCAGCTGACCACCATCGACGAGGTCAAGGCCGACATGGAGCGGCCCATCCCGATGGACCGGTTGCTGTCGGGCGACGTCGGCTTCGGAAAGACCGAGGTCGCAATTCGCGCGGCATTCAAAGCGGTCCAGGACGGCAAACAGGTCGCGATGCTCGTGCCGACGACCCTGCTCGTCAAGCAGCACTTCGAGACATTCTCCGAGCGATTCGCCGGGTTCCCCGTGCATCTCCGGGCACTCAGCCGGTTCCAGACCGCCAAGGAAGCCAAGGAAACGCGTGATGGTCTTGAGCGTGGAACCGTCGACGTCGTCATCGGGACCCACCGGTTGCTCAGCGAGGGCATGAAGTTCAAGGACCTTGGCCTCGTCATCATCGACGAGGAGCAGCGGTTCGGCGTCGAGCACAAAGACGCACTCAAGAAGCTCAAGAAGAACGTCGACATTCTCGCCATGAGCGCGACCCCGATTCCGCGCACCCTCGAAATGGCGGTCACCGGCATCCGCGAAATGTCGACGCTCGCCACGCCGCCGGAGGAACGGCATCCGATTCTCAGCTTTGTCGGTCCGTACAGCGACAAGCAGGTCGGAGCCGCCATCCGCCGGGAGCTGCTGCGGGAAGGCCAGGTCTTCTTCGTGCACAACCGGGTATCGAGCATCAACAGGATCGCTGCTCAACTCGCCGAGATCGTGCCGGAAGCCCGCATCGCCGTCGCTCACGGCCAGTTGTCTGAGGCGACACTCGAGCGCGTCGTGGTCGACTTCTGGGAGCGCAAGTTCGATGTGCTCGTCTGCACGACCATCATCGAGACCGGTCTCGACATCCAGAACGCCAACACCATCATCATCGACCGTGCCGACAAGTACGGGCTCAGCCAGCTGCACCAGCTCCGTGGCCGGGTCGGCCGCGGACGCGAGCGTGCGTATGCCTACTTCCTTTACGACGAGAACAAGCCGCTGTCGGAGACCGCTCTCGACCGGCTCTCGACCATCGCGGCGAACAACGAACTCGGCAGCGGAATCCAGGTCGCCATGAAAGACCTCGAGATCCGCGGAGCGGGTAACCTGCTCGGAGGCGAGCAGGCGGGGCACATCGCCGGCGTCGGATTCGATCTGTATCTCCGGATGATCGGGGAGGCCGTAAGCGAGTTCCGCGGCGACGTGGCCGAGGGGCAGACCGAGCTTCGGCTTGAGCTGCCCGTCGACGCCCACATTCCCGAGGACTACGTCGACAGCGAGCGGCTGCGGCTCGAGGCGTATCAAAAGCTGTCGGCCGCGAGCGCGCCCGCCGCGGCGGACGACCAGATCGCCCTCGTCATCGACGAGCTGACCGACAGGTACGGCGAGCCTCCGGCGCAGGTACAAAACCTCATCGCCGTGTCGCGCCTGCGCCAGCGTGCCCAGCGCGCCGGACTCAGCGAGCTCGTTGCGATGGGATCGAACCTTCGGGCAGCGCCGGCGAACCTGCCCGATTCGCTGCAGGCACGTCTCAGGCGGATGTATCCGGGTGGCAAGTACCTCGCCCAGGCCAACGCCCTGATCGTGCCGATGCCAGACAAGCACGGCGAGAAGCTCGGCGACGCTGAGCTGATCGCCTGGGTCACGCAGTTCCTCGACGCACTCTTCCCCGTCGCCGATGCGTCGAAGAACGGCGTTGCGACACAGGATGCCGCGGCGACAGCCTGATCGATCACGGTCAGCGAACCAGCAATTTCAGGCACGGATCAGTAGTCTGGCTTTGAGTAGCCAACGGAGGTTCTACATGGCATTTTCAGTCGCGAACGCGAGGGTCCTGGTCACCGGCGGTGCGTCGGGAATGGGCAGGCTGTACGCGGAAAGAGCCATCCGCGAGGGCGCCGGATCGGTCACCCTCTGGGACATCGATGCGCTCGCCCTCGACACAACCGCGAGCGAGCTTTCCGGCTACGGCACGCTGGTGCACACCAGGGTGGTCGACGTCTCAAAGCTCGACGATGTCCGGGATGCCGCACGTCACGAACTTGGGGCGGGCCGGGTACCCGACGTGCTCATCAACAACGCAGGAATCGTGCGGGGAAACGACTATTTCTGGAACACCGACCCGGAGCGCGACACCGAAGCGACGATGCGCATCAACGCGCTCGCCCCGATGCACGTCACGAGGGAGTTCCTGCCGGCGATGATCACCGAGGCCGCGCGTGAGAAGCGCATTCTCAACGTCGCATCCGCAGCGGGAACACTGTCCAACCCGCGAATGAGCGTGTACGCGGCCTCGAAGTGGGCGCTGATCGGCTGGAGCGACTCCGTGCGCCTCGAGCTCGAGCGCTCCGGAAACCGCCACGTCAAAATCACGACCTTCTGCCCGTCCTACGTTGCCACCGGCATGTTCGCGGGGGCTCGTGGCCCCCTGATGACGCCTGTCCTGCTGCCGGACGTCGCGGTCTCCCGGGCCTGGCAGGCAATGCTCTCCGGCAAGCCGTTCCGGCTGACGCCGTGGACGGTGTCGCTCGCGCGCGGCCTCAAGGGCGTCCTTCCGACCGCGGTCTGGGACCAGGTCGCAGACCGGGTGTTCCACGTGTACTCGAGCATGGACGCATTCACCGGTCACGCCGCGACCCCGGCTACCGCCACCACAACAGCGAAGGAGTCGAGGGCGTGACGCTGACCGAGGCCACCGCATCCGTTTACCGCACAGAGATCCAGACGACCGTCGGGGATCTCCGCCGAACCTTCGACAGCGGGACAACGAAGCCGCTGGCCTGGCGCGTACAGCAACTCCGCGCACTGCGGCGCATGCTCGTCGAGCGGGGGACAGAGCTCGAGGACGCACTCGGTGCCGACCTGGCAAAGAACCCGACCGAGGCCCAGCTGGCCGAACTCGGACTCGTGATCGGTGAGATCGATTACACCCTCCGTCACCTGCGGTCATGGCTTCGGCCCTCACGGGTGACGGTTCCGGTGAGCGTCGCCCCGGCGTTCGCGAAGGTGATCCGGGAACCCCTCGGAGTCGTTCTCGTCATCGGACCGTGGAACTATCCGGTACAGCTCACACTCGTCCCGCTGATCGGCGCACTCGCCGCGGGCAACGCCGTACTCGTGAAGCCGAGTGAACTCGCTCCGGCGACATCGGCGCTGCTGGCCGAACTTCTTCCGCGGTACGTCGATCCGTCCGCTGTCAGGGTCGTCGAGGGCGGGGTGGACGAGACCACCGAACTGCTCAGGGAGAAGTTCGACCACATCTTCTACACCGGAAACGGGCAGGTGGGGCGTATCGTGGCGCGCGCCGCCGCGGAGCACCTCACCCCGGTCACCCTCGAGCTCGGCGGTAAATCGCCGGTGTTCGTCGACGACGACGCCGACCTGGCCGGAGCGGCACGACGGATCGTCTACGGCAAGATGCTCAACGCCGGTCAGACCTGCGTTGCCCCCGACTATCTGCTGGCGACGAAGGCAACGGCCGCCGCGCTTCTGCCCCACCTGAAGAACGCGATCACCGAGTTCTATGGAACCCGGCCCGAGGAGAGTGTCGATCTCGGCCGAATCGTCAACGGCCGCCACTTCGAGCGCCTCGCCGCTCTGATCGCCGACCGTCCGATCGCCATTGGCGGTGACGTCGACACTCAGTCGCGGTACATAGCGCCAACCGTGGTCGACGGTGTCACGGCGGATGACGCGCTGATGACCGACGAGATCTTCGGCCCCATCCTTCCGATCGTGCACGTCTCCGGTGTCAGCGAGGCAATCGCCTTCATCACCGGGCGCGACAAGCCGCTCGCGCTGTACGTCTTCACCGGGCGCAAGTCGGTCGAACGCCGGTTCCTCAGGGAGACCTCGTCTGGTGCTGTCGGCCTGAACATCCCCGCCGCGCACCTCCTCGTCCCGCGGCTCCCGTTCGGTGGCGTCGGCCCGAGCGGCAGCGGGCGCTACCACGGCAAGTATTCCATCGACACGTTCAGCCACCAGAAGGCCGTGCTCTCGAAGCCGTTGAAGCCGGACACCCTCAGGCTCATCTACCCGCCGTTCACAGACCTGCGCGATCTGCTTGTCCGCACAGTGGTCGCGCGAACCGGACGCTCCCGCCGGTGACCGTCGACAGGGACGCAGCGGGGGGTCACACGCCGGAGGCGCCCGACGGTGACGGATCTGTTGCGCAGATGGCCGCGCTCGCCGCGTCGATGAGCACCGTGCTCGACCGGTGTGTGTGGAGCCAGTCGATGACCCACGAGTCGCTCGTGACCTACCTCGTCGAGGAGAGTTACGAGCTCATCGACGCCGTCGAAGCCGGTGGCAGGGACGATCTGCTCGAAGAGCTCGGCGATGTCCTCCTGCAAGTGGTCTTCCACGCCGAGATCGCGCGTCGCACGCCCGGGGAGGAATTCAGCCTCGACGACGTTGCCCGTGTCGCGAACGAGAAAATGGTTCGCAGGCATCCGCATGTCTTCGGCGACGAAGTCGCCCTCACCGTTGACGACGTCTACCGGGTCTGGCGTGCCGCGAAAGCGCGCGAGAAAGCGAAGCGGACGAGCATCCTCGAGGGCATACCCCAGTCGATGCCGGCGCTCGCGCTCGCGGACAAGGTGCTCGGACGCGCGAAGCAGGCCGGGCTGCGCCCGCGGCAAACGGATGCCGTCGAATCGCCTGTTTTTGACGACGAACGAGAACTCGGTGAGCTGCTGTTGTCGATAGCGTCGCGTGCGCAGGAGCAGGGCCTCGACCCTGAGCGCGCCCTGCGCGCGACCTTGCGTGACGTGCAGGATGACCTTCAGCGGGCTGGAGCTGGGAAACCCGCCACGATGGACTCGCCCGACAGCAGGATGCCCGACGCCGACTGACGCCCCGGCTGACTCTGGGACAGCGCTCAGCTGTGCGGCGGGCCACGGCTTCGGTGCATGCCAGAATTGATGCATGGCTCCTGGCGTAACTCCTCCCCGCGGCATGAGGGATTTCCTCCCGGCAGAGAAGGCGCGGCGAGAACACGCACTCGGCGTCATCCGCCGGGTGTATTCGAACTTCGGTTTCGACGAGATCGAGACGCCGGTTGTCGAGGACTATGCGCGGCTGCACTCCGGCCTCGGCGGCGACAACGAGAAACTGGCCTTCAACGTACAGAAGCGCGGCCTCACGCCGGACGACCTGGCCCAGGCCGTGGACACAGGGGACCTGTCGTCGTTGACCGACCTCGGACTTCGCTTCGACCTCACCGTGCCGCTGGCCCGCTTCTACGCGACGCACCGCGCGGAGCTGCCCCCGGTGTTCCGGTCGATCCAGATCGCTCCGGTGTGGCGGGCGGAACGCCCGCAGAAGGGCCGCTACCGCCAGTTCGTGCAGTGCGACATCGACATCATCGGAGAGGCCGGTCCGCTCGCCGAGATCGAGCTGCTCACCGCAACCGCAGCTGCGCTCCGCGAGCTCGGGCTGACGGGCTGCCGCGTGCGCATCAACGACAGGCGACTGCTCACCGGCATGCTCGACGTGTTCGGTTTTGAGTCCGACGAGCGGTCACAGGTGCTCATCACCATCGACAAGCTCGACAAGGTCGGCGTCGGGGGAGTGCTCGAGGAACTGCGAAGCCGCGGCGCGACATCCGCCGCCGTTGACGCACTCGAGCTCTTCCTCACCCGGGTCGCCCCCGAGAACCCCGGGCCATTCGGCGAAGCGCAGATCCGTGCCCAGCTGCCCGACGCCATCGACGACGCGGTCATCGCTGAACTGGCGTCCATCGGCGTCGCAGCCGAGCAGGCCGACGCGGCCGCGACCGGCCGCGAGGTTGGGGACGCACCGTTCGTCGTCTTCGACCCGTTCCTGGTGCGCGGCATGGGGTACTACACCGGCCCGATTTTCGAGATCGAGCACCCGGAACTGGGCTACTCACTCGGTGGCGGAGGGCGTTACGACGGCATGATCGGCCGCTTCCTCGGCTCCGACGTTCCGGCTACCGGGTTTTCCATTGGTTTCGAGCGAATTGTGGACCTCATCGAGCTGCCAGAGGCATCCGCCGCTGATTCGCTCGTCCTCGTCTACGAGAAGTCGGTTCCGCCGGTGCGGCTCGTCTCGTTGAAGGCCGAACTGGTGGGCGAGGGGCGCCGGGTACGGCTTGAGCCGCGCGTCAAGAATCTCAAGGCATTGCTCGCCCGGGTCGAGACCGCGGGATTCAGCTCGTTCGCCTTCGTCACCGAGCAAACGGCGTCCGTCAGCGATCTGGAGATCAAGCCGCTGGGCTGACACCGAGGAAACGAAGAGGCCGCCGGCCCGGGTGTATCCGGTCCGGCGGCCTCTCTTCGTGTGGCTTACGCCTCCTGCTGGTTGGCAGCGATCATCCGGCGGATGATGAGCGCCGCAGCACCGAGGGCGAGGATCGAGAGGAGCACGATCCAGATCAGCGGTGAACCCACGAGGTTGGCGAGGCTGAATGTCGCGGCCCCGCTGTGCAGCTCGGCGCTGCCATCGTCGATCTGCGTGTTGCCTGCGGCGAGGGATGCTGCTCCGTCGGCGAGGGTTCCCGTGCCGTCGTTGAGCGTCACTGCCCCGTCCGCCAGCTTCGACGTGCCGTCGGCGAGGCTGGTGGACCCCGCCGACAGTGCCGCCAGGCCCGTGTTGAGCGTGGCGGACCCGGTGGCGAGTGCGTCTGTGCCCGTCGACAGGGTCGCAGCGCCCGTTGCCAGCTTGTCGTTGCCCGCGGAGAGCGTGGATGCACCGGTCTGCAGGGCCGCGAGTCCCACATTGAGGGTTGTTGCGCCGGTGAAGAGCTTGTTCACGCCGGCGGAGAGCGATGCCGCCCCCGCAGAGAGCGTGACGCTTCCGTCGCGGAGCTTGACCATTCCGGGGAGGACTTCGTTGTTGATGCCCGCGTTGAGCACATCAGCGCCCGCGGTCAGAGCCGGGAGGTTGGTCGCGTAGAGCAGCCCGCCGGACTCGAGGCCCGCCGTTGGAGCTGTTGTTCCGAGACCGGCTGCGACCTGCGCAGAGCCGGCAGCGAGCGTGGGGAGGTTTCCCTTCGAGAGCAGTCCGCCGGGGAAGCCCTTCGGGTCCGGATTCCCGTTGGGGAGGAGGTCAGGTCCCTTATCGCTGAGCCCGTCCCGAATCTGTGCGGCACCGGCGCTGAGCGCGGGAAGGTTCTTCTCGTAGAGAAGCCCGCCGTCAGGCAGGGTCTCCTCGATCGGCGCTGTTGCTCCAAGGCCGCCCGCGATCTGCGTGATGCCCGCGGTCAGAGCTGGAATGTTCGCCTGGTAGAGCAGGCCGCCGTCGGGGAGAGCGCCGGGGATCGGTGCTGTAGTCCCCAGACCGGTAGCGATATTGGAGGCTCCCGTCACGAGAGCGGGGAACTTGTCTGCCTCGAGTACCGTGTTCAAGCCTGACTTGACTTGTCCGGCACCGGTCTCGATCTTTCGAGCGGACTCGGCGTAGGCGTTCAGAGTCGCCTTGAGGTCAGGGTCAGTTTGACCGAGCGCGAGCGTTTCCAGGGAAGACGCCAAAGTCCCGAGATTGGTGTGGACGTTTGTTGCGCCAAGCGACAGCGAATCGAGGTTCGTTTTCACGTCGCCGAGGCCCGTGGCGACGTCCGTGGCGCCGGCGCTCAGCTTGGTAACGCCCGCCTGGACCTTCGTTGCCCCTTGCGCAGCCTGCGCGGCACCCGGCGCGAGGCGGCCTTCAATTGCGAGCTTGATCTTGTCGACCCCGGCGGAAACCTGCGCCGCGCCCGGTGACAATCTCGTTTCGATGGCGGTCTTCACGCTTGACACGCCGCCGGCGACCTGGGTCGCACCCGGGTGGAGCTTCGCCTCGATAGCGTCCTTGATCTTCGCGGCGCCCGCGGAGAGCTGGGTCGCGCCAGGGGCCACCTTGGTGGACAGCCCGTTGTAGAGGGCCTGCGCGCCGGCGTTCAGTGACGTGGAGCCATCGGCGACCTGGCTGGCACCGCCGGATGCGGTTGCGGTTCCTGCGGCGAGTGTCTTACCACCGTCTGCGGCCTTGGTTGCTCCGGTCGAGAGCTTCGCGGCACCGTCAGCCGCCGTCGTCGCGCCATTCGACAGGGTCACGGCGCCATCGGCGGCACTCTGCGCCCCCGTCGCCAGCTTCGCGGCTCCGTCGGCAGCGGTCTGGGCCCCGGTTTCCAGCGTGACAGCGCCGTCAGCAGCGCTCTGCGCGCCCGTTGCGAGCGTCGTCGCTCCGTCATCGAGGTCGCCAGCGCCGTCGGAAAGCTGCGTCGCGCCATCCGCTGCCTTGGACGCTCCTGCTGTCAGCTGCGCGGCCCCGTCGGTGATCTTCTGCGTGAAGTAAAAGAAGAACACGAGGGCGGCAAGCATCAGCGCGGCAAGGACCGCTGTCGAAATCTTCCAGGCAAGCACTGGTGCTTCACCTGACGGGGTTGTTCTGCTCACGAAGGAAACTCCTGTCTGCGGGCGCGCCTCGAAGGCATCGGACAGGGTTCCCGTGTGTAGGGCGGAACTCGAGCTGTCTTCGTTGACGTACCGTCAGTTCGGGTGCCGGAAGAACCGGCGGGGCTGGGCAAGGGCTGTGCAAGGGTCACGCACTGCCAGGCATGGTTTGTGACCGGCTCTCGGGTGGCTCGCATCGACAATGATGCGCGCCCGAGGACGTGGCCCTGGCAGCAGGGCCGAAGCTAACAGTGTTATCGAGGCACGTACATGATGGCGCGTATTTGTTGAGGAACTCTACAAAGCATGCGACAGAGCGCGGTCGTATGTTGTGCACGGCCTGCAATTATGACGCCTATGCATGGGCTGGTCGGCAGCAACAGCCCCCGCCGCGGACGAACGCGCATGGCTAGACTGGCAGCGGGTCAACGTCGCTCCACACAATCCACTGGCACCACCTTGAACAGGAGAAATACTGTGGCACTCATTGAGGCTGTAGGCGCTCGCGAAATTCTTGACTCCCGGGGCAACCCGACCGTCGAGGTCGAAGTTCTGCTTGACGACGGAACCGTCCAGAGGGCGGCTGTCCCGTCCGGCGCGTCCACCGGAGCATTCGAAGCGTACGAATTGCGTGACGGCGACGCAGACCGTTACCAGGGCAAGGGCGTCCTCAAGGCCGTGGACGCTGTCCTCGACGAGATCAGCCCGGCGGTGGAAGGTCTCGAAGCAGATGACCAGCGCCTCCTCGACAAGATCCTGATCGAACTTGACGGCACCGATAACAAGGAGCGCATCGGCGCGAACGCCATCCTCGGTGTCAGCCTCGCCGTGGCGAAGGCTGCAGCGGATGCCGCTGACCTTCCGCTCTACCGTTACCTCGGTGGACCCAACGCGCACGTTCTTCCCGTGCCGCTGCTCAACATCATCAACGGTGGCTCGCACGCCGACAACGACGTTGACATCCAGGAATTCATGATTGTCCCGCTGGGCGCCGAGAGCTTCTCCGAGGGCCTCCGCTGGGGCGTCGAGACCTACCACGCGCTCAAGGCGCTGCTCAAGTCAAAGGGACTCGCAACCGGCCTCGGCGACGAGGGCGGTTTCGCTCCCAACCTGCCGAGCAACCGGGCAGCGCTCGACCTCATCGTCGAAGCGATCACCAACGCCGGCTACACCCCGGGTAAAGACATCGCGCTGGCGCTCGACGTCGCAGCGACCGAGTTCTTCAAGGACGGCTCATACACGTTCGAGGGCAAGCAGCTTTCCGCCCAGGAACTGAGCGCGTACTACTCAGAGCTCGTTGCCGCGTACCCGCTGGTCTCCATCGAAGACCCGCTGGAGGAAGAGGACTGGGAGGGCTACCAGCACCTGACCGCCGAGCTCGGCGACAAGGTCCAGATCGTCGGAGACGACCTCTTCGTCACCAACCCCACGCGCCTCGGCAAGGGCATCGACCTCAAGGTCGGGAACTCCATCCTGGTCAAGGTCAACCAGATCGGTACCCTCACCGAGACGCTCGACGCCGTTGCCCTCGCGCAGCGCTCGAGCTACACGGCGATCCTGTCGCACCGCTCAGGTGAGACCGAGGACACGACGATCGCCGACCTCGCGGTCGCGACGAACGCGGGTCAGATCAAGACCGGTGCGCCTGCTCGTTCGGAGCGCGTTGCTAAGTACAATCAGTTGCTGAGGATCGAAGAAGAGCTGGGTGAGTCGGCGGTCTACGCAGGCCGCAGCGCTTTCCCGCGCTTCACGGCGTAATTTCCGGCACTCCCGGTGGCGCAGTGCGCCGCCGGGAGTGCTCGTTTTTTCAACAGGAACAGTACGACAACGCACACGAAAGGCACCGGAACAGTGGCAAAGCGTCCCAACCCGAGCGGCACTCGTGCCGGTCGTACGGCCCGCGCGCCACAGCCCGGTGTGCCTGTACCCCAGAGCGAAACGGGGAACTGGCTTCGCGGCATCCGTTTTTCAGGGTTCTCCCTCTTGATGATGGGGGTTGTCGTCCTCGGCGTCATCGTCGTCGGGCCCAACCTCAAGGCGTACATCGAACAACGCCAGCAGATTGCGGCTCTCCAGGAATCCGTCGACCAGAACGAGGCCGAGATCGCCGAGATCCGCGACGAGCGCGAGCGCTGGAACGACAGCACCTACGTGATGACCCAGGCGAGGGACCGCCTGTACTACGTCAACCCGGGCGAGATCAGTTTCATTGTGATCAACGACGTCGATGCCGGACTGTTCGGCGACGACGAACCGCAAGTGACCGACAGCCTCACCGAGACCAAGGTGGACTGGGCCCAGTCCATGTTGAGCTCGCTCGTGAGCGCCGGGTACGCGGACGTTGTCTCCGGTTCCGGACAGGGATAATGGAGAGATGACTACTCCGCCTTTCGGGCCCGTTTCGGACGAAGACATCCGGATCGTTTCCGCACAGCTTGGGCGCCAGGCGCGAAACGTCGTCGGAATCGCCGCGCGGTGCGTGTGCGGTGCTCCTACAGTCGTTTCGACCGCGCCGCGACTCGACGACGGCACGCCGTTCCCCACTTTCTACTACCTCAGCCACCCGGCAGCGACCGCTGCAGTGTCGACCCTCGAGGCGACCCAGGTGATGGGCGAGTACAACGAACTGCTCGCGTCGGACGAGGGCGTCCGCGAAGAGTACGCCGCTGCCCATGATGCCTACATCGCCGATCGGGAGAGCATCGCTGTTGTCCCTGAAATCGCCGGGATCTCCGCGGGCGGAATGCCGGTCAGGGTGAAGTGTCTCCACGCGCTCGTCGGGCATGCGCTCGCTGCGGGGCCCGGGGTGAACCCGATCGGAGATCGTGCTCTCGACCGTGCCGAGTGGAGCCCTGACGTCTGCCAGTGCGTCGACTACTCCGTCGAGGTCGCAACCGGAAGGTAATGCTGTGCCGTCGAAGAACCGTGTTCTGCCCGCCGCGCTCGCGGCGCTGTTCGTGTTCGGCTCAGTCACGGCGGGAGTGACGCCCGCTCATGCGGATCCGGTCAGGGACGCCGAATACTGGCTCGCGAACTACGGCGTCACCGAGGCGTGGAATACCACGCGTGGTGCTGGTACCACGATCGCGGTGATCGACACAGGGATCGCGAACGGACCGGCCGAGTTCAACGGTGCGGTTGTCGCCGGGCATGACGCTTCGGGAGTCGGCAGCCCTGACGGTCGTACCCCCGTCGGTGGCGCTGACGAGAACCCACACGGCAGCTGGGTCGCATCACTCGCCGCCGGCCGCGGCAACGGAGAGGGTAACGGTGTCATCGGCACTGCGCCGGAGGCCAACCTCATTTCGATCTCGGTCGGCTTCCAGTCGAGTGGCTCGACAGTCCCGTTCGCGGACCAGATTGCGGATGCCGTTCGATTCGCTGTCGACAATGGCGCTGATGTCATCAACATGTCGTTGACAACGAACACCCTGGACTGGCCAGAAAGCTGGGACGAAGCGTTCAGCTACGCCAATGAGAACAATGTTGTGGTCGTCGCGGCCGCTGGCAACCGGGGGAGCGGTACCGAGCAGATCGGCGCGCCAGCCACCATCCCGGGTGTCCTCGTGGTCGCTGGCGTCGATCCGTCCGGCGCTGCCAGCTGGAACGCGTCAAGCCAGGGAATCACCCTCGCTGTCGCGGCGCCCAGTGAGGAACTCGTCGGGGTCTCGCCCGATGGATCGTACGTGTCCTGGGCGGGAACCAGCGGGGCGTCGCCCATCGTCGCCGGCATCGCCGCTCTCGTGCGTTCCAAGTACCCGGATATGGATGCCGCCAACGTCATCCAGCGGCTGATCGCCACAGCGACGCCGGCGACAGACCAGGGCGACGTGCCCAGCCCGATCTACGGATACGGATACGTCAACGCGGCGCGGGCTGTGACGGCGGAGGTGCAACCGGTGGATGCGAATCCGATGGGCGACCTCGCGGCCTGGATCACGCAGCACCGAAAGGCCGAGGCTGAGCCGCCCGAAATCCCCACCGATAAGGGAAGCGTGCCTGCGCTGCCCCCGATCGAAAAGGTGGCGGACGCACACAATCCGTTCCTGCCCACCACCGAATCCCTGCTGTACGTGAGCATTCCGCTCGCCGTCTTCCTCGGAACTGCTACCCTAGTAGTGCTCGGTGCCATAGGCGCCACCCGGCAATTCAAGCGGGTGGCTCGCAGGTAGTAGCCTGTTTGAGTCCTTGCGACCCTCAGTAGGAGAATTCTCACCGTGCCAAAAATCCTTATCGTCGGCGGCGGCTACGCCGGTTTCTATACAGCGTGGAAGCTCGAGAAGTGGCTTCGCCGCGGCGAAGCAGAGGTCACGGTCGTTGACCCGCTTCCGTACATGACCTACCAGCCGTTCCTTCCCGAGGTCGCCGCTGGTTCCATCGAAGCTCGGCACGCGGTTGTTGCCCAGCGTCGTCACCTCAAGAAGACCACGGTTGTCACCGCGAAGGTGACGAACATCAACCACGCCGAGAAGAAGGCGACCATCACGCCGGCCGTCGGCGAGCCGTGGGAATTCGACTACGACGTCGTTGTCGTGACCGGTGGCGCTGTGTCCCGCACCTTCCCCATCCCCGGAGTGGCCGACCAGGCCATCGGGCTCAAGACCATCGAGGAAGCCGTTGCCATCCGCGACCGCGTTCTCGCCAACTTTGACAAGGCCGCGAGCCTCCCGGCCGGGCCGGAGCGGGCGCGACTGCTCAACTTCGTTGTCGTCGGCGGCGGTTTCGCCGGTATCGAGGTCTTCGCCGAACTGCGTTCGTTCGCCAGCTCGCTGCTGAAGTTCTACCCGCAGCTGTCGTTCGACGATGTCGAGTTCCACCTCATCGAGGCGATGGGCCGCATCATGCCCGAGGTCAGCCTCAAGACCAGCCACTGGGTCCTGAAGAACCTCGCGGAGCGGGGCGCACTCGTCCACCTCGACACCCAGCTTCAGTCCGCTGTCGACGGCAAGATCCAGCTCTCCACCGGCGAGACCTTCGAGTCAGACCTCATCGTCTGGACCGCCGGTGTCATGGCGAACCCGCAGATCGTTCGCAACACCGACCTTCCGATTGAAGAGCGCGGTCGTCTCGTCGTCCGTCCCGACCTCCGCGTCGGTACCGCAGACGACATCATCCCCGATGCATGGGGTGCTGGCGACATCAGCGCCGTTCCTGACCTTTCCGGTGGCGGAGTCGGCGGCTTCTGCGTACCGAACGCTCAGCACGCTGTGCGCCAGGGCAAGCTCATGGCTAAGAACATCGTCGCGGTTCTCCGCGGAGAAGAGCCCAAGGAATACCTGCACAAGAACCTCGGAGCGGTTGCCGGTCTCGGCATCGGAATCGGTGTCTTCCAGTCGGGCAAGATCGCGATCAAGGGCCTGCCTGCCTGGGTTGCCCACCGTGGCTATCACGGACTGGCCATGCCGAGCTGGGAGCGCAAGCTCCGGGTTGTCGGCGGCTGGGTCGCCAACGTCTTCCTCGGCCGCGACATCGTTGGTATCTCCGCTGTGGAGCGGCCACGGGCGGCGTTCGAGGAGTTCGCTTCCCGTCCGAAGCCTGCGGCCAAGCCCGCAGACGAGGCTCCCGTTGTCGCTCCCGCGGCACCTGCGGCCGCAAAGCCTGAGCAGGAAGCCGTAGCGGCGTCCAAGTAAGTTCTCTGTCGAAGAGCCCGATCCGTGTCTGGATCGGGCTCTTCGTGGTTTACCCCTGTTCTCGGCGCACCTGCGCTCCCCATAAGCTGGATGGGTACGCCCCCGTAGTCCAATGGCAGAGACAGGCGACTTAAAATCGCTCCAGTGTGGGTTCGAGTCCCACCGGGGGTACTTATTCACGGCTCTTCGGATCCGCGTGATTCTGTGCTTCTTCGACCGGTGTCTAGGACAGACTCGACTCGTCTGCCCACCTCGTGCCCACATTCGCTTTAGCTCGTGCGTGATTCAAGGCGGTTGCAACAGCGTCCAGGTCGTCGTCGAAGAGGTCTGCGTACGTATCAAGAGTCATGGCCGCAGATGCATAGCCAAGCATGCGTTGGACCGCCTTCACGCTCGCTCCGGAATGGACCTTGATCCGCAGGCGCGTGAGACGTACGCTGACAATCATGACCGTCCGGGTTAGTGACAATCAAGAACGTCCGGGTTAGTAGGGTGTTGCAGCACAGCGTCTGGGCGAGCCTCGTCAGCGATGACGTCCAGGCCCTTCGCGGTTGGCTGCTCCAACTCGGGTTCGCCGAAGACCTTCTGATTCCCGGTGAGCGTGCGGATGCCATTCACCACTGCCAGCTCGACTGGCCCGAGGGCGGGCGGATCCTGCTCTCAAGCACCGGTGAGCGGCCCACACCGTGTCGGCCGGGGACTGCCTCGCTGCACGTTGTGACCGCAGATCCAGACGCGGTGTTGGCTCGCGCAATTTCACTGGACGCGAGAGTCGTGCGCGAGATGGTCGACCAGACCGACTATCCGTCGCGCGACTTCACAGTGGCTGACCCCGACGGCAACCATTGGCCCTTCGCAACGTTCGCAGGCTAGGCCAACACGGCAGGGGCGTCCCCCTTGCGGGCGACAGCGACTATGTCGCGACGAAACGGGAACGGGCCGGCAGACCGAGCTACTCAGACAGGGCATCGACTGCGATACGGGGCCGCCGGTGTGCCCGACGTGCCCACATTCTGCCCACAAACATCGGTGAAGCGAGTGATTGCAGGCTGTCTTCGGAGAGCGAAACGCTGAAAAGTCGGGGTCTGGAGGTGAAGAGGCCGATACTCTTCGCGGTTCCCGGCGGGCTTGAGTCCCACCGGGGGTACTTCTTCAACGCCGTTCACATCCGGGCATCCTCGGCTTTCGGCTCGTCGGTCCATGGCAGACTGCTGGAAATGACGATTACAAGTTCCCCTTGGGTGCACCCCGAGCCCAGCCAATCGCAACTCCACCTCGACGCCGTACCCGAGGACGTCCTGCACGCGTTGGCAGCAGGCGAATCCGCCCCGTTCGATTCCCGCTTCGTGTCGCCGTATCTGGCGGGTCCTGAGTGCCGGAGCCTGTGGCGCATGCGGAGCAAACAGATCGCGGATACTCCGACGGATGCCCCGTGGATTAGCCGATTGATGGTCGACCCTCGTGTCACATCGCCGGTAGGTGTAGCGGGCTTCCACGGCGCACCCGACGAGGCGGGCATGGTGGAGGTCGGCTATCGAGTCGACCCTCTACTGCGTCGACGAGGCTATGCGAGGCGTTCGCTGGAGACGCTGCTTGCTGTTGCGCAGGGTCATCCTGAGGTGCGTACGGTCCGTGCCAGCATCAGTCCGGAGAACACTGCCTCGCGAGCCCTTGTCAGCAGCTACGGGTTCGTTGAGACGGGGGAGCAGTGGGACGAGGAAGACGGACTGGAGATCGTCTTCGAGCTCTCTGCGTCAGCCGCGCGGCCGTCGTAAGAACCGTCCGGTGCGTGTCTACATGGCACGTTCTTGCACGTGGTAGCTGTGCTGGGTTATGTTTGCGGGCTGCCCTCTTCGACCGAAAGGGGTACAGCCGAAGGCTCGGAGAACACCTGATGAAAATCGAGAACAAATCGATCCGGGAGGATGTCAGGTCCCTGGAACTCGTCGGCGGCCCTGAACCACTCCACGTCGAGCTGCGCGACTACGACCCGCTGTGGGCTTCGGACTATCTCACGCATCGTGCAAACATCCTTCAAGCGCTGGCAGGGGAAGACATTGACGTCGAGCACATCGGGTCAACGTCGGTCCCTGGCCTCGCAGCGAAGCCGATCATCGACATCGTCGTCGCGGTCACCGACATCACCGCCGAAGAGAACTATCTCGACCAACTGGTGGCGGCGGGCTACGAGTTGCGCACCCGAGAGCCGGGCCATCGCCTCGTCCGCACCCCCGGTCGTGACGTGCACGTGCACATCTACGAACGGGGCGCCGTCGCGGTATCTGAATATCTACTTCTGCGCGATCACCTCCGGTCTGACGCTGAGGATCGAGCCCTGTACGCCGACGTCAAGCAAAGCCTGATGACCCGGCGGTGGAACGATTCGAATGACTACGCCGCGGCGAAATCCGACGTCATCGCGGCGATCAAGGATCGTGCGAGGGCTGCGCGAGCGTGAGCCCGGAGACCCCAACGGCCCCTCTGTGGGACGGCCACAGCGTCAGCGACGTCCTCGACCGATTGCGCGCGCATCTCGAGATTTCAAGCGACGTCTCCACTTAATCCGGCGGCCCGTGGCCACGTGGGATCCGTGCGCTGACACTGCCGTTAAACGGCGGGCTCGATTATCCTCGGCGATGAGCAGTTCAAGCAAAAACTGGTCTGGCTGAGCGTCGGTCCGGCGAAGCATGCAGCGCATCAATGGAGAGCAACGAGATGAGACCGCTTCGATACTCGATCAACGTCACACTCGATGGCTGCTGCCATCACGAGGCAGGGCTCCCGCCGGATGAGGAGTCGATGCGCTACTGGACCACCGAGATGGAGCGAGCCGATGCCCTGCTGTTCGGCCGGGTGACCTACGAAATGATGGAGTCGGCGTGGCGGAGACCGGCCACGGGCACGTGGCCTGACTGGATGGATTACTGGGAGAAGCCATTCGCCGAGACCATGGACCGGGCGAAGAAGTACGTCGTGTCGAGCACGCTGAGCAGGGTCGATTGGAATGCCGAGCGCGTGCAAGGCGACCTGGCGCAAGCGGTTCAACGGCTCAAGCAGGAGCCAGGCGAGGGCTTGTGGGTCGGTGGCGTGACACTTCCCTTGGCGTTGGCGGATCTGGGGTTGATCGATGAGTACGAGTTCCTGGTGCAGCCGGTCCTTGCCGGCCGCGGCCCGACCCTGCTCGCCGGTCTGCGCGAGCAGATCGAGCTTGAGCTTGTGGATCGCCATGAGTTCCGCTCGGGGGCGGTCGCCCTGCGATATCGACCCCGCGAGTAACCGACCACGCGAGTAATTCGCCCGTCGGGCCGAGACATCCGGCCGCTCAGGGCAGGGTGACAACGACCTTGCCCGTGCCGCTCTCGGCCAGCGTGTGCGCCTCGACGACGTCAGCGAGGGAAAATTCGTGGTCGACGCGGGGCATGTACAACCCGTCTTGCCCGAGCGCGGCTGCGTATCGCAGGAGGGCCGAGTCGTTGCGGGCGTCGATTTTCCTGAGGCCGAGTTGCGCGGCCCCCTGGTCGTCGATGACGGTCACGACCTGCGAGGTGTCGCCGACGATGCTCAGCAGATCCGACAGTGAGTCGGACGGGGCTGAATGCAGGGCTGCGTCCACGCCGTCTGGCGCGAGGGCGGCGACGCGCTCAGCGAGACCCGGGCCATACGTCGTCGGGGTAACACCGAGCGACTCCAGGAACGGATGGTTGCTCTCGCTCCCCGTGCCGATGACGGTGGCGCCGGCGGCGAGGGCGAATGCTGCGGCTGCGCTGCCCACGGCGCCTGAAGCGCCCTCGATGAGGAACGTCTTACCGTTCAGGTCGCCCAAAGCGTCCATAACGCCCGCGGCGGTGGCGGACGCGAGCCCCGCGGCGGCGGCCTGCGCCGTCGACCAACTGTCAGGGACGGCGCTCCAGGCAGTCAGGACCGCAAACTCGGCGGTGGTGTCGCTGACTCCGCCAAGGCCGAACACGACGTCACCGACCTGTGTGCCCGTGACACCCGGACCGATTTCGTCGACGACACCTGCGGCGTCCCTGCCAGGGATCGCGGGCAGGGACAGGGGCAGGAACGGCGCGAGATGACCGGCCCGCAGGAGAACGTCGATGGGATTAACGCTCGTGGCGTGCACTCTGATTCGAACCGAGCCCTCGGCGGCATGAGGTTCCGGCGCGTCCTCGACGGCGAGAACGCTGGGGGCTCCGTGCGAGTGGAAACGGGCAGCGCGCATAGGAGTTCTGCTTTCTGGTGGGAACGATGCAGCAGATACTTGCTGCGGAAAGGAACTCTATACCGGAATTACTTTCCGTGGCAAGCAAAGGTAGTATGTGATCATGTCTGAAGCAGATCACCTCTCTCCCCAGCAGGACCGAACGTGGTCGCTTTTGGTGGGCGTCATGATGTGGTTGCCGGCGGAGCTGGATACCTATCTGGAGCGGTCCGCGCAACTCAGCCACGCTGAGTACGGGGTGCTGCGCTGCTTGTCAGTCAGCGAGGACCGCGAAGTCCACATGAGCCGCCTGGCTGCCACCGCCAGCGTGACACCGTCGCACCTGTCCCGGATCGTCGGCCGGTTGGAGAAACGCAACCTCCTCACCCGCAGCGCGGACCCGGTGGACGCGCGCAAGACCCGTGCACGGTTGACGCAGTCAGGGGCGCGCCTTGTCACCGAGGTGGAGCCCGGATACGCCGCGGAAGTCCGTGCCCGGGTGTTCGAGCTTCTCGAGAACCGGCAGATCGAGCAACTGGAGGACCTCGCCGAAGCGATCCTCACGCCGCTCCGACCGGAGTGCGTGGATTTCCTGCCGCCTCGATCAGCGCGCTCAGAGTCCCGCTAGCTATCCCGCCGGATTCTTGTGAGCCAGTCCGCGACGAGGGCTGAACACAGGTCGCGCTGTTCCAGAAGGATGTTGTGACCTGCGGCATCGAGCGTGGCGAACGACGCACGCGGGTAGTGATCAAGCCGGTTCCAGGCATCCGTATAACCGACCACGTCGTCCTGCCGGCCGGTGATGTGCAACGTGGGCTGGGCGAAGGGTTCGGGGTGGGCGTCTTCGGGTTCGCGGTCGAAAGAGTAGTGTTCCGCAATGCGATCGAGGGCACGATGATCGGCGCCGTCGAGGCCGGGCAAAATGTGCTGCAGGAACGCTCGTGCGTCATCCGTCGATTCGACGACAGCGTCCTCCCGGTACTGGTCCAGCGCTCGACCGAGAAGCGGCACGATGCGGGGGTCCTCTGTCAGCACCGTTCGCGGCGGCACGGTTCGTTCGCCGCGCTGTGCGATGAAGACGCCCGCTATGGTGGCCAGTCCGAGAACCTGCTGCCGGAGTTCGTGAGCGACGTAGCGGGCGATCATCCCGCCGAATGAGTTCCCCAGGATGGCAAACGGCTCATCTCCGACGCGCTCACGGATTTCCTCGGTCACCGCAGCCGCGACATCCCGTGAGCTGCCGATCGCCCCCGCCGGCGACCGGGTTGCGCCGGGGAGATCAAGGTACAGGCGCTGCCACTGTCCGGAGCGCTCGAACGTCGGCTCCAGTGGAAGTAAGGATCGATGATCCAGACCGAATCCGTGGAGGAGCACTACCCGGGTGCCGGTACCTGTCTCATGAGCAAACACGACTCGACACTAGCGGTGAACGCTCGGGTTGCAGCACTCGGAGCCGTCAGAAGGTGAGAAGGACTTTGGTCGCTCGGCGTTCGTCCATCGCCCGGTAGCCCTCGGCCGCGTCTTCAAGCGGGAGCGTGAGATCGAACACTTTTCCCGGGTCGATGCTGCGGTCCCAGATCAGCTGGATGAGGTCGGGAAGGTAGTGGCGAACCGGGGCCGGACCACCGTGCAGATGAACGCTGCTGAAGAACAGTTGTAAGCCGTCGAGCTCGACTCCGTGCGAGACACCGACGTATCCGACGTAGCCTCCCGGGCGCGTACTGTGAATCGCCTGCCACATTGACTCCTGGGTCCCAACCGCCTCTGCCGTGCCATGGGCGCCATAACCTTCGGTGAGTTCCTTGACCCTGGCCGCACCGGCGTCGCCCCGCTCTTCCACGATGTCGGTTGCACCGAAGGCGCTGGCCAGGTTCTGACGGTCGGGATGACGGCTGAACGCAATGATCCGCTCCGCTCCGAGCAGTTTCGCCGCGAGGATCGCCGAAAGGCCAACCGCACCGTCACCGACCACGGCAATGCTCCTGCCAGGTCCGGCACCAGCCGCGGTCGCGGCATACCAACCGGTGCCAAGCACGTCCGACGCGGCCAGCAGCGACGGGATGAGGTCACCGTCCGGCTGGCCAGGGGTGGCGACCAGGGTTCCATCGGCCAGCGGAATGCGCGCGAGTTCGGCCTGGGTGCCGATTGATCCCATCATCACGTTGTGTATGCATCTCGACTGGTACCCGGCCAGGCAGATGTCACAGGTGTTGTCGGATGCCACGAACGAACCGACGACGAAGTCACCGACCCTGACGTTTTTCACGGCCGACCCGATCTGCTCGACGACGCCAACGTATTCGTGCCCCATCGCCTGGGGAGTGGTGAAAAGGGGCTCCTCGCCGCGGTATGGCCAGAGGTCGGAACCGCAGATGCACGTAGCGGACAACCGGATGACTGCGTCGGTTGGCTCAATAATCCGGGGTGGCTCGCGCTCTTCGGTTCGAACATCTCCTGGTCCATACATCATTACGCCACGCATACCGTCTCCTCTGTTCCAACGAGTCGTGGCCTCAGTAAAAGGCGCGACCCGCTCGTGGGGAAGGGCCCTTTGTGAGGTCGATGGGAGCGCGGAGTCCGGCGGCCGCGCCTCGCTGCGTGACACCGTGACACCGCACCACTCGCCTTCCGGATCCGTTGCCGGTAGACCTGTGGGCAGGAGTGTCGACAGATGGGGCGAGGTAATGCGCGGTAACGACGTCGTCGCACTCTTCCAGTCGGTCGCGCAGGCGGGGATCAGCGTGTGGGCTGCAGGGGGCTGGGCGGTCGATGCGGCAGTGGGTCGGCAGACCCGCGAGCACGGCGATCTGGACCTCGCTGTCGATGCCCGCCACCTTCGCGCGCTTCTCTCGCTCCTCACCGGCGAGGGTTTCGTCACGACCGTCGACTGGTTACCCTCACGACTCGGGGTCACCGCAGTCGACGGAAGACGAGTGGACCTGCATCCTGTTGAATTCGCGCCCGACGGCAGCGGGGTCCAGAGGGGGCTCGCGGGCACGAGCTTTGTGTACACCGCGGACGGATTCACGACGGGAACCGTCGAAGGGGTCGCTGTGCCGTGTCTCTCCGTCGAGCAGCAGTTGCGTTTCCGTCAGGGGTACCAGCCGCGACAGGTTGACGTGCACGACTTGAGGATTCTCAACGAGCTGAAATCTGAGCGCTGAATCGCTCGGCGAGCGACACGCGCCCGTTACATTGAGCACATGGAGATCATTTTCGTTGGGATCGTACTGGTAATCGTCGGTACGGCGATCAGCGTCACCGGTTCCTTGCGACGGATAGCGGATGCGACGGAGAAGACGGCAACGGATGTGGAGACACTGCTGTCGGAGTTCCGAAGAGCCGATCAGCGTCGCTGAGGGTTGTGGCCTGGCGTCGGTGCCTAAAGCTCGTCACTGATCCGCCCCCTGCGCACCCGATCGAGAATTCCCGCGACAACCGGGGCCAACGCGAACGGGACGACGCCGAGCGCGGCGATTGCGAACCAGCCGCTGACGTCGGTGACGGTGAGCGTGGCCCATTGCTCGCCGAGCGCCCACTGGGCACACAGTTGAAACATCGCGTGGAACCCGATGGTGGCGAAGACAGTCCCCGTGACGTGGCGCAGGTAGCCCAGCGTCAGTGAGAAGACAAAGAACAGCAGCACGCGGTCGAGAGTCGGCGCCGCACCGACGATGATGCCGGCTACGCAGAACAGTACGGCCTGAACGACGATCGTCAGCGAGATCGGCAGGCGCTCGGACAACACCCGGAACAGGTATCCGCGAAAAATCAACTCTTCGGGAATTGCTTCGTAAAGGATCACGAGCGCCAGAATGACCAGCCCCTGGCCGAGCACCATGAGCGGGGTTCCGGTCACCTCCAGTTGGGCGAGATTGAATCCGACTACGACGGATGTGGCGAGGGCGAACGGGACGAGATAGCTGAGCGCCCCGACCGACAGAGCCCAGAGTGCCCCTTTCCGGTAGCCCAGCTCGTAGTCCGAGGGCTGTGTTCGCTCCCACCGCAACAGCGCGGCGAGTCCTACGACGACCAGGACGAGGGTGAGTCCCGCACGAACGATGTGCGAAAAAAACGAATATTCCGGCCCGAACAGTGCGTCAGCGGCGATCCTGACTGACAGCCAGGCCAGGCACGCCAACAGGAACCCCGCGGTGATCCGCGCCCACCAGGGCCTGGGTGACAGCGTCGGAGGCCTGTCGCTGCCTTCCGCGGAATGGGGCGACAGCGGGGATGCACGCTCGGTGGGCATATTCTCGTATCCTTCGTCGTTGCGCCCATCATGACGGAACAGAAAGGGCCTCGGAAAGGGTTCTTTCCTGGTCGCCACAACACGGGTCGCAGTTGCGCGCCCGTTCAGTCGGGTCTATAACTGGGCACATCGTCACCAAAGTCGCACCCAGCCCGTCTTGTCGGAAGGGATATGGCTATGTCGAACCTGACAATAATCGAACAGTCTCCGGATCCCGAACAAAGCAAACTTGACGGGCGGCGACCTTCGATAGCGGAACGCATCCGCTCCATGGGGCAAGTCAGGGTCGGCGCGTTCCTGCTCCTCGGCGCGACGGTCGCCGCTCTCGCGTGGGCCAACCTCTCACACGGGTCTTACGACGGATTCTGGGACACGCACCTCACGCTGAGCGTCGGGGATCTTCAGCTGGACTTCACGCTTCACGCGCTTGTCAACGACGCCCTGATGGCGATTTTCTTTTTCTCGGTCGGCCTCGAGGTGCGGCGGGAATTCACGATCGGCGAATTGACAACGTGGTCGCGTGCCGTTGTGCCCGTGGTGGCGGCGCTCGCCGGTTTGACGCTGCCGGCGCTCCTGTTCGTGCTGGTGAGCGCGGGATCGGGGTACGAGCAGGCCTGGGGAATCGTGATCTCCACAGACACCGCTTTCCTCGTCGGTGCGCTCGCGCTGATCGGTCCGAAGGCACCGGGACGATTGAGGGTTTTCCTGCTGGCGCTGGCCGTCGTCGACGACATTGGAGCGCTCAGCATCATCGCCCTCGTCTACACGGATAATTTCAACCCGGTGCCGCTCCTGATCGCCGCGGTCGGTCTCACGGCGGTCTACTTCACCAGATACCTGCAGAGTGCCCGCGGCCTCGTCTATGGTTCACTCGCCATCGCCGTGTGGTTGGCGTTCCTCGCTTCGGGCGTGCATCCCACTCTCGCCGGGGTCGCGATCGCGCTCCTGGTGCCGGTGTACCGGCCGGACCGCCGCGAAGTGGAGCACGCGCTTGATCTCGCACGAACCTTCCGGCAGTCACCCAGCTCGGAGTACGCGAGGGCCGCTGCCAACAGCCTGCGCGAGTCGATCTCGATCAACGAGAGACTTCAGTCGAGCACCGCGCCGTACATCGCGTACGTCGTCCTTCCACTCTTCGCCCTGGCGAACGCCGGTGTGCAGCTGAACCCGGAGATCCTTGCTGCAGCTGCCATGTCGCAGGTGACGTGGGGCATCATCATCGGGCTTGTCGTGGGGAAAATGGTCGGCGTCTTCGGTTCGACCGCCCTCATGCGTCTTCTTCGGGTCGGCGAGTTCGGCCCAGGACTGACCCTCGACCGCCTGGCGGGAGGCGGTGCCCTCAGCGGGATCGGTTTTACCATCTCTCTCTTCATCGTCGCCCTCGCGATCGACGACGAGGCCGTGCAAAACGAAGCTCGTGTCGGCGTGCTTACGGCATCCGTTATCGCTTTTATTCTCGGCGCCTTGATTTTCCGGATCTCTGATCGTCTCCACCCGTCGGAAGAGATCGGTCGCACGCTGGTGCGCCCGGTCGACCCCAGGCGTGACCACATCTTCGGTCCCGCAGATGCACCCTTCACGCTGGTCGAGTACGGTGACTTCCAGTGCGGGTTCTGCCTTAAGGCCACGGGCTCAGTTGAAGAGGTGCATCGCGAACTTGAAGGCCGCTTTCGCTACGTATGGCGTCACGCTCCCTTGACCCGTTACCACCCGAACGCCCTGGCTGCGGCGGAAGCGGCCGAGGCGGCCGGGCTGCAGGGGAAGTTCTTCGAGTTTGAGCGGAGCCTGTTCAGCGATCAGGAAAACCAGCTTCCGTCACACATCATCCGGCGTGCCCAGGAGCTCGGCCTGGACGTCGAGCGGTTCGAAAGGGACCTGCGGTCCCCGGCGGTCGCTGCCCGGGTTCGTGACGACATGCTCGACGCCGAGGCGATGGACATTACCGCCGTCCCCACCTTCTTCGTCAACGGTCGTCGCCACACCGGCCCGTACGACGCCCAATCCCTCATCCGGGCCCTCGAGCAGAGCGCTCAGGAACCGCAGCCTGGCTCCCTGGGCTAACCGACCCTGGCCTCTCCAGAAACTGGTATTTGCGACCCGTGCGGACCGGTGGTGCCCGGCGTAGACTCACGCGCACCAGATCGCGAGGAGGCGAGCGTGGACATCGAAGCGGCGGTAGCGGGGCACTACAGTTCGGGCCAGCTCGAGGATGTCATTCTCGAGGCGCTCCGTGAAGCCGGCTTCGATCCCGACCACTTGGATCCCGGTGACCTGTTTCCGGTCGACGAGCTGCACGTCGGGGGCGCCGTAGCGGCGCACGAGCTCGCGGAGGCTGCCGGTATCGCCCGAGGTATGAGCGTGCTCGATGTCGGGTGCGGCATCGGCGGGCCAGCCCGGCTCTTCGCCTCGCAGTTCGGGGCGGAGGTGGTCGGAGTAGATGTCACCGACGAATTCATTCGAACGGCGATCTCGTTGACCGAGCGCTGCGGGCTCGGCGACGCAGTGACCTTCATGACGGCAAGCGCGCTCGCCCTTCCATTCGGGGCGGAGGTCTTCGACCGTGCCACCCTCCTTCACGTTGGGATGAACATCGAGGACAAAGCCCGGCTCTTCGCCGAGGCGTTCCGCGTGCTGAAGCGCGGGGGCGTGTTCGCTGTCTTCGATGTGATGCGCACGAGCGAGGGCGATGTCACCTATCCGCAGCCCTGGGCGTCGGATGCCGCCATCTCGTTCCTCGCGACACCGGTGTCGTACGGCGAATTGGGGGTCGCCGCCGGGTTCAGCGTGGGGGCCAGCCGGGACCGGCGTGAACTCGGCATCGAGTTCCTGACGAAGATGCAGAGGGCCGCAGCCCAGGGCGCGGACGCACCGGGGCCGCCCCGGCTCGGGCTCCCGCTCGTGCTCGGACCGGATGCCGGGAGGCGGGTGGGAAACTTGCTTACCGCCGTGCAGGCTGGTGTGCTCGCGCCGGTGGAGATCCTGTTCAGGAAGTCGTGAACGACGGCTATTTCGCCTGGTCGTAGCTCGAGACCGCAACGACGGTCAGCGCGAAGTTCACCGGAAAGCTGCCGAAGAGGAGACGGCCGGCGTCGTCCGCGGCCGAGGTAACGGCATCCGCAACCGCGTCAGCCAGGTGTGCCGGGCTGTTCACGATCACTTCGTCGTGGAGGAAGAACGCGAGATGAGGCTCGCCCCGTTCGTCGGCGAGTGCCCGAAGACGGATGCGAAGCCCTGCCATCCAGCAAAGCGCCCACTCCGCGGCCGTGCCCTGGGCGACGAAGTTGCGGGTGAACCTGCCCCAGTCTCTCGCCAGCTGCCGGGCGCGCCGCTCGTCGGCCGCGCCGGACTCGGTCCCGGCCGCTGCGCGCTGTGCCGCCCGCCAGTCGGCACCGGGGTGTGGGGAGCTGCGGCCGAGCCACGTGCTCACCTGGTCACCGCGTTCGCCGGACCGGGCGGCCTGTTCCACCAGTCCGATCGCCAGCGGATAGGCCCGCATGAGCTTCGGCATCAACCGCGCGCTCTCGCCCGTGGTCGCGCCGTAGAGCGCACCGAGCATCGCGAGCTTCGCATTCGCCCTCGTGTCGACGACCCCGGCGTCGACGAGTCCCTGGTAGAGGTCCCCTTGGCGGCCAGCCGCAGCCATCTTCTCGTCGCGCGACATCGCGGCGATGATTCGCGGTTCCAGTTGCGCGGCATCCGCAACCACGAGGGTCCACCCCGCGTCGGCCATCACCGCGCCGCGGACCTGTGCCGGCAGCTGCAGTGCACCGCCGCCCCGGGTCGCCCAGCGGCCTGTAACGACACCGCCGACCACGTACTCGGGGTGGAACCGTCCATTCCGCACCCAGGTGTCCATCCACGCCCATCCGTTGGCGGAGTTCAACCGTGAGAGCTTCTTGTATTCGAGCAGGGGTTCGACGACCGGATGCTTCTGCGAGCGAAGTTCCCATTTACTCGTGCTCGTGACCGAAAGACCCGCACGTTTGAGGGCGCGCAGGAGGTCCTGCTGCGAGTCGGGGTTGAGCCCGGGGGATTCCAGGAGCGCACGGATGGTGTCGGAGAGAGCCTCGAGCTTCTCAGGGCGCCCACCAAACAGAGGCCGGGGTCCGAGGAGTTCCGTCAGCGCCCGGTCGTGGACATCGGCACGCCACGGCAACCCCCGTGCCCTCATCTCCTCTGCAATCAGTGCGCCGCTCGATTCCGCGGCGAGGAGGAGCTGCAGCCTGGCCGCCGCTGCCGGCTCGGTCTCGGCTATGACATCGAGGGTCGCACGCTGGAGCGCGTACTCCGCCACAGCGTCGCGACCCCTCGAATCCCCGGGCTCGTCTGACGCGTCGGCGAGGTCGGTCATGTCGTCAAAGAGCGTTGTTCCGACGGCGACCTGTTCGGCCGGTGAGTCGTCCCACGCATTGAGTGCTGCCCGGGCGAGGCCGGTATCGCGCGCCGCCTCGGCACGGCGGAGGATGCCGTGACACAACCGGAGGTCGTGGCAGCGCTCAACGGTGATCCCCGCATTCAGCAGCACCGGATACCAGAGCGCGGTATCCTCCCACACCCAGCGGGGCCGGCTCTTTTCTCGCCGCGCAACTTCGGGAATGAACTCGTCGCGGGATAACGTCACTCCGCTCACCGTTGTACCCGACGAATCGAGTTCGGTGAGGGTCACCCGGCCGGTGGGGGACCCGCCGAGCACGATGAACATGATCTCATTCTGCCGGTACCCGCCGACGCCGATCGCCAGAGGGCGTTCAGGCGCGCGAGAGGGTCAACCGGCGGAGAGATTCGGTGTGACGACCCGTCGCCACAGCCAGAGCGAGATTCCGACGGCCCCGAAGGTGAGGAGAACGACGAGGACAGCGATTGCCGCGACCTGCTCCTGCCATGCATCGAGCGTCGGACTGAGGAACGCGAAAAGCACGGTGAACACAACGAGGGCACTCGTGAACCAGGCTGGCCGCGACCAGTTGAGGACGGCCCGGCCACTCAAATCGCCAAGCGGAACCATCATGATCGCCGCCGAACCGAGGGCTGTCATCGCAACGATGTTGACCAGTTCAGCTGCGAACGAGCCCGCGAAACCAACGGGTGTTCCGATCAGTGTGGTTGCCAGCCAGGCCACGAGACCGATCGCGAAAACCGCACCGATCCGGGCGAGGCCCAGCTGTCCGCGGTCCCGGCGGCTTCCGTTCTGCAACCCGACGACGAACAGCAGGCCGAACAGGAACGCTGGCTGGAGTTCGGCCACCCTGGAAACCAGAGCGAGAGCGGCGACGACCGGAAACGCGAGCAGCGACAGTCGCTGGGAGGGACTGCCGAGCCGGCGCCAGGCGGCAAATCGGATGGGGACCCAGGTGGCAGCAGCGTTGACGATGACCAGTGCCACCACGGATGCAACGAACACACGAAGGTAGACCGGCTGCCCATCTACGGGGCGGGCAAAGAGCACGATTGCGCCGGCAACGCTGAGAGCAACGATGGTTCTGACCCTGGCGCCCGGCGATCCCAGGAGGGGATCGGGATCGTCGTGGGTTGGCGTGCGGTTTCGTCCGGTGAGCGGAGCTCGGGCCGCGCCGTTCGCGCGCGGCCGCCCTTTCGTCAGCGTCGTCGCGAGCATGCGCGCGGGAACCAGCAGGAGGCCGATGGCCAGGATGGCGAGGAGAACGGCGCGGAGCCACGTGAGGTCGGTTCCCGGTCCGATCGCGCTCTTCACCGCTGTTGTGAATGGCGTCTTGTCTGCCCACAGTCCTTCGGGCGCTGGCGGCTGGGCAGGAATTGCGCCGGATTCAGTCGGCGCAGCGGATGGGACGGGCACCACCGGTGCGGGCGCCGGGCTCTCGGCGGGCGCGGTTGCCGGCGGACGCGAAGTCGATGGCGTCGACGCCGCTTGCCCGAATGAGATTTTCAGCGGAGGCGACCCGACGCCCGTGTTCGATGCGGCATCGCGTTGGTATGCCGTGATTGTCGCGTTCCCCGCAGGCATCGCCGCGCCAGTGCAACTCCACTGCCCGGCAGACACGAGCACGTCGGCGCAGAGCACGATATCGGCTCCGGATGCCGTCACCGCGAACACTGTGACTGTCGCCCCGGTTTCGCCGGTACCCGCGTACGCGGCCGGGCCGGCGGGAAGAGTTGCACCCGCCTCCGGCGTGGTTATTACGGGAGCGGGGGGTGGATCACGATCGAGCGTGACTCGCACCGGCTCGCTCGCCGCAGACCCGCCGGGGCCGCTGAACGGGGTGGACTGGGTAGCGCTCAGCCGCAGCACGCCGCTGGGGATCTCCGCCGGAAGCATGTATGCCCAGCTCCCGCCGCTCGACACTGGGGCTGTCCAGGATCGTCCGTCCGAAGTGCGCAGCGTCACCGTCGCTCCCGGGTAGCCCGACCCCTCGAGTAATCCACTCGAGAGCTCCGAGCTGCGGGAGTTGATGGTCGGAGGCAGGAGTACCCGAATCGGCGTGCTCGATGTCGACGGTTCGAATCCGGCCTGGAGCTGGACCGCCGTCAGCCTCACCGCCGGGCCCTGCGGGATCGAGGCCACGGTGCACGAGAAAGTCGTCGAATCGTCGGCGCGAACGATGCAGACGGGGTTGCCGCTGTCGCCGGCGTGCAGCTGGATCGTCGATCCGGCGGCTTTGGTGCCAGACACCGTAAACGGGACGGAGTCGATGAACTGACCGTCAACCGGAGAGATGAGTGTGACCGGGGCTGCAACGGGCGGCGGGGAGGGGGCGGGCGGCGCCGGCTCCGCGAACGCGGGCGCCGGGCCAAGGGCGGCGAAGAGCGAAAGGGTGAGCGAGGCGACGATCGTCGCAACGAGTCGCGCGCGTCCCGACCCGGGGGATCGCGGAAGCCGCCCTGTCGACAACGCCGACGAGCCCCCCGGTTGCTGTGTTGCTGAAAAGATCCCCACCTTCCTCCCATTTGAAGCCGATTGACCCAACAAGTCAACAGCGCCACACCCAGTTGGAGGGCCTTTCTCAGATTGTGCGGCATCCGATTCGCCGGGGTCGGCATACTGGGTATGACGGGGAGGATTCAGATGGCCATAACACTCTCTGCCAACGGGCGCGCAGAGAGCTCGCCCGCCCCCTGGCTCACCCCCGAACTGTTCTGGCCGGAAATCGACGCCGCGACGAGATCGATCGAGACTCCGTTGGGCGTGCTCCACCTTGGCGCGCTTCGGTTCAACGCCCACGACATGGTCCGCCGGGCAGGCGGAAAGCCGATCAGGGTGGCCACCAAATCCGTTCGCGTCCGTTCGGTCATTGATTCACTGCTGGCGACTGACGGGTATCGCGGTGTGCTCGCTTTTACCCTTCCAGAGGCGATCTGGCTCGCGGATGACATAGATGATGTCGTTGTCGGGTATCCGACCACGGATAGACAGGCCCTCGGCCGACTCGCGTCCGATGAGAAGCTCGCTGCCCGGATCACGCTCATGGTGGACTCCGTCGATCAACTGGACTTCATCGATGCCTGCATTCCCCCGAACGCGCGCGCTCGCATCCGGGTGTGCATCGAGTTCGATGTCGCGTGGCGGACGGCGGGTCCGCTCGGCACCATCGGGGTTCTGCGATCGCCGATCTGCACCGCCGCCGACGCTGAGCGTTTCGCGCGGGTCATCGTTCGCCGACCGGGATTCGAACTCGTCGGGATGATGGCGTACGAAGCGCAGATAGCCGGACTTGTCGACGACGTACCATCGCGGAATGCCCGCTCTGCGGGAATGCGGTGGCTGAAACAGCGGTCGATCGGTGAGCTCACCGAGCGTCGTGCCGACGCCGTCGCGGCGGTCCGCCGCGTTGCCGACCTCGAGTTCGTCAACGGGGGAGGGACCGGCTCGCTGGAATCGACGAGTGCCGACGATTCGGTGACGGAGATCGCGGCGGGGTCCGGACTGTTCGGTGGCCATCTCTTTGACGACTACAGAAACTTCAACCCAGCGCCGGCCGCGAGCTTTGCGTTGTCGGTCGTGCGGAAACCGAGGGAAGACACGGTGACGCTGCTCGGAGGGGGATGGGCGGCCTCCGGCCCGCCTGGGCGCGATCGCCTCCCGCGACCCGTCTGGCCCGAAGGGCTCAGTATGCTCCCGCGGGAGATGGCGGGTGAGGTCCAGACGCCGTTGGTCGGGCGCCGAGCGGCAGCGCTGCACCCCGGCGACCGGGTCTGGTTCCGGCACACTAAATCCGGCGAGCTGAGTGAGCACCTCAATTCCTTCTCCGTCGTCGACGGCGGTCGGATCATCGACACGCTGCCCACCTATCGGGGCGAGGGGAAGGCCTTTCTGTGACGGCAACCGGAGCCATGTGGCACAACTGGGCGCGGACCGAGAAGGTCGTGCCGCTACGAGTGGAGCGGCCGAGGACGACGGCGGCCCTGCAGCGCGCCGTCCGCGCCGCAGCGGGCAGCGGGATTCCCATCAAGGCGGTCGGGGCCGGGCATTCCTTCACGGGAATAGCAGTAGCCCCCGGCATCCAGCTCGAACTTGAGGACCTGAGCGGGTTGAGCGGAGAGCCGACGGGCGACGGGCTCGTCACCTTCCTGGCCGGTACGCGACTGCACGACATCCCTCGGCTGCTCGCGCCGTACGGACTGGCGATGGAGAACCTCGGTGACATTGCTGCGCAGAGCATCAGCGGTGCAATCTCCACCGGCACGCACGGCACCGGTGCGCGGTTCGGCGGCATCGCCGGCCAGGTGCGCGGGGTGGTTATGGTTACGGCATCCGGTGACCTTCTCGAGATCAACCGCGACTCTCACGCCGACCTGCTTCCCGGCGTTGCACTCGGCCTCGGGGCACTCGGCATGCTCGCCGAGATTACGGTCCAGTGCGTGCCTCGCTTCGTGCTGCACGCTGTCGAGCGACCGGAGCCGCTCGACGACGTGCTTGACACCGTGCTCGACAGGGCCGCGGCCGCCGACCACTTCGAGTTCTACTGGTTTCCGCACACCCGGACGGCGCTGACCAAGACCAACACCCGCATGCCATCCGGGACGCAGGCGAAACCGCTCGGCCGCGTGTCCCGATTCGTGGATGAAACGGTGCTGGCCAACGGCGTCTACCGCGTGACCTGTGCGACTGCTGTCGTCGTGCCTGCCATCATCCCTCGCGTGAATCTCCTGGCGGACAAGCTCACGGGAAACCGGACGTTCACCGATGTGTCCCACCGGGTCTTCACGACCAGGCGGACCGTCAAGTTTCGCGAAATGGAATATGGCATCCCCGCTGAGCTCGTCCCCGCAGCGGTCCGCGATATCGAGGCGCTCATCGAACGCAAGGGATGGCGGATCAGCTTCCCCATCGAGGTGCGATTCGCCGCGGCCGACGAACTATGGCTGTCGACCGCGTACGGCCGCGCGACCGGCTACATCGCCGTGCACAAGTACTACCGCGAGCGCTCGACGGCCTATTTTTCCGCGGTCGAGTCGATCCTCCGTGGCTACGGCGGACGGCCGCACTGGGGAAAGATCCACAGCCAGAATGCCGCCGATCTCGCTGAGAGTTACCCGCACTTCGGTGACTTCCTGGCAGCGCGCGATCGGCTGGACCCGCGCCGGCTGTTCAGCAACCCGTATCTGGAGAGGGTGCTCGGTGCCTGAACGTCCCCGCCGAGGATTTGCCCTGAAAGAGGGCGGATCGTCGGGACCGGGACAGACGGTCACCGGTAGAATAGAGAGACCAGTCGAGTTCGAACCGCTAGCAAACCTTTAGGAGCACACGCATGGAATGGCTCATTCCTGTACTCATCATCGTCGCGCTGGCGGTTATCGTCGGCATTTACTTCTGGGTCACCTACAACTCACTGGTGTCTCTGAACGTGCGCGTTGACGAGGCGTGGAGCGACATCACGGTTCAGCTCAAGCGCCGTGCCGACCTTATCCCCAACCTGATCGAGTCGGTCAAGGGATACGCGGCTCACGAGAAGGCCGTCTTCGAGAATGTGACGCGCGCGAGGGCCGAAACGCTGTCTGCGCAGGGTCCGCACGATGCATCCGCCGCTGAGAACCACATGCAGCAGGCCCTCAAGTCGATCTTTGCCGTGGCCGAGGCCTACCCGCAGTTGCAGGCGAGCCAGAACTACCTGCAGCTTCAGGGTGAGCTGGTCGACACCGAAGACAAGATCCAGGCCTCTCGCCGGTTCTACAACGGTGGCGTTCGCGAACTCAACACGAAGATCAAGGTCTTCCCGAACAACCTCATCGCAAAGAACCTCGGATTCAGCGAACGCGAGTTCTTCGAGGTCACTGACAACGCAGCGATCGCCGAGCCGCCTCGCGTGCAGTTCTAGCGAAGCAAGACTTTATCCTCACAGGGGCTCGGGCGCGGCGGAAGCTGCGCGCTCGAGCCTTTGTTGTATCCACTGACTTTGTCGTATCCGTTGAAAGGACACTGAATGTACAGGGCGATCCGTAAGAACAAGGTGAACACAGTGCTCATCATCCTGTTCTTTCTGCTGATCATCGGCGGACTCGGAGCCCTGGCCGGGTATGTCTACAACAGCCCGAGCATCACGGTACTGACCCTCGTCGGTGCGACGCTGTATGCCGTCTTCCAGTACTTCTTCGCCGCGAGCCAGACCATCGCCATGAGCGGTGGGCGCGAGATCGAGAAGCGGGACAACCCGCGGCTCTACCGGATCGTGGAGAACCTCGCGATCACGACCGGTTCGCCGATGCCGAAGGTCTATCTCATCGATGACCCCGCGCCGAACGCCTTCGCCACCGGTCGCGACCCGGAACATGCGTCGGTAGCCGCCACGACGGGGCTGCTCGAGATTCTCACTGATTCCGAGCTTGAGGGAGTCATGGCCCACGAGCTGGGACACGTGCGCAACTATGACATCAGGGTCTCGATGATCGTCTTCGGTCTCGTGGTTGCCGTTGGTTTTATCGCCGACATGTTCCTTCGCCTCGCGTGGTTTGGCGGGGGCAACCGCAACAACAACTCGGGCGGTAACCCGATCGTGCTGATCTTCGGGCTCGTCGCCATGATCATCGCGCCGTTGCTCGCGAGCCTCGTCCAACTGGCTGTTTCTCGCCAGCGCGAGTACCTCGCCGACGCGACAGCGGCGCTGACGACGCGGCACCCGGATGCCCTCGCGAGCGCGTTGCAGAAGCTCGAGGCGTACGGCAGGCCGATGAGGCGCCAGAACACGTCGATGGCACACCTGTGGATCGCAGACCCGGCAAAGCCGAGCAGGGTTGAGCGCCTGTTCTCGACGCACCCGCCGATTGCGGACCGGGTCGCCCGACTTCGCGAAATCGGCGGCGGTTTCTAACGCCGCTCACAGAAAAAGACGGGACGAGCCTTTCGGCTCGCCCCGTCTTTCGTTTGGTGTTATCGGTTAGTAGACATCCTCGATTTTGACGTCGTCTCCGTCGATGACGATGCTGCCGTTGATCGCCCAGTCGTCCCACGGGTAAACGTAGGTGCCCTGGCCGCCCGGGTAGGACAGTTCGCCCGTTGCTGTTCCGGTGACCTTGCCCTGCTTGGCGGTGAAGTACGCGCCGGACTCATCGACCGTAACCACCGGGTACTTGTCGACCTTGTATGAGAAGGTCGGCTCACCGCTGAAGTCGAAGTAGTACAGGCTGCGAAGGCCGCAGTTCTCCGGGTTCGGAACGGTCTGTGTCGCGCAGGTGTCGAGGTAGGCGTTGACCTGCTCCTGGACCGCGGCGGTCAGTTCCTCGGTCGGCGTGAGCTCGAGGTCGATCGAGTCGTAGGACGCCTTCGAGCCTGTGGCAGCGACGAAGGTCTGCGCCTCGGCCTCGAAGAAGCTGCTCTCCGGAGCCCCGATCTCGTATGCGGCCGGGTAGGCGAGAAGTTCGTAGTTCTTACCGAAGCTGACGTCGGTGCCGTTGACCGACACCATCTCGCCCTCGCTCGTGTAGACGAAGACGGAGGCCAGCAGCGGCTTGTCGATGGTCCACTTGTCGAAGAAGAGACCCTGCTTGCCGTCCTTGCTGAGCTGCACGATTCCGTCATAGGCGGTGCCGTCGACGCTGTAGCTGACCTCGACGTCCGCAGAGTCGCCCCGGGTGCTGACGTCCACAATCTTCGGGTTCTTCATCAGCGCCTTCGACTCCTTGAGGATGTCGTCGGAGAGAAGGGCTGCTGCGTCCTTCTTCACACCGGGATCGACGAGCTTGTTTGCAGTCGATGCCTTGCCCTGGCTGATCGCCGTCAGGTAGCTCTTGACGGTCGCCTCTGGGCCGTACTGGCTCTTGTTCACCATGTTGATCACAACGATCGCGATGACGAGCAGAAGAACCAGTGCGCCGGCGATGGCGCTGAAGAGGATGATCTTCTTCTTCTTCTTGGGGTCAGCCGGTGGGCGAGGGCTGCTCTGGGGGAAGGATCCTCCACCCTGTCCGCCGTACGCACCGGGCTGGGGGAACCCGCCCTGGCCAGCGCCCTGTCCATAGGGTTGCTGCGGTGCGGACGCGTTCGGGTCTCCCTGGCCGTATGGCGGTGTAGCCCCCGCTGGTGTCGATGCCGGCTGCCCCGGAGCCTGGCCGTACGCGTTCTGTGCGTAGTTCTGGCCCTGCGAGTACGCCTGGTCCGAGGGGTTGGCTCCCGTGCCATCCGTTGGCTGCTGTGGCGCATTAGGGGTATTCCCGTTCGGCACCGAGCTGTCGCCCCCGTGAGAATCTGGTGTCTTGTCATCCATGACCATTGGGAAAGTGCTGCCTTTCGTCGGAGTGTGATCGAAGCAAACCTAACACCAGTGCGGATGGCCCCGTGGCCGCTTCAGCCGCGAAAACACGCCAAATTATGGGGAGTTGTCCCCATCTGGCCCGACAGGTACGCGCAGTGCGCTGGCGAGACCCCCAGATAGGGTGCCACGCCCCGTGACGGTGACCTGCTCGGCACCCTGCCAGCGGGCAGTTTCGGTGATCAGCGCGGCCAGGCGGTCAGCGGTGTCTGGCGGTGCGCCGGGTTCGAGCCAGGCCGCTTGAACGCGAAGTGTCTTCGACTGGCGGTCGTTCTTGAGATCGACCCGGGCGGCGATGGTGTCGTCGAGGAGGACAGGAAGCACGTAATAGCCGTGGACGCGCTTGTGCCTGGGGGTGTAGATCTCGATCCGGTAATGGAACCCGAACAGTCGCTCGGCCCGCGGCCGTGCCCAGACCACCGGGTCGAAGGGAGAGAGCAGGGCATCCGCTGAGATCGACCGCGGCCGGCGTGCCGTACTCGCGAGCCAGGCCGGTCGCGGCCGGGCACCGCGCATCCAGCCCGGGACCGTGACGGGGACCAGATCGCCCGCATCCTCGAGTTCGGCGACCGCTGTCTTCGCGTCGGCGAGAGGCAGCCGGAAGTAGTCGGCGATATCGTCCAGGGTTCCGACGCCGTGGGCGGTGGCCCCCTTCCTCACGAGCTCACGGATGGCGTCGCCGCGACTGACGCCACGGTTGAGGATGCTCTGGGGCAGGATTTGTGAGGCGAGCGCGTACCGCCGCTCGAATCCGGATCGGCCGGCCGACACTATCTCGCCCCAGCGGAACAGTGTTTCGAGCCCGATTTTCACGTCGGACCAGCCCCACCACGGACCGGTTCGCCGGTTCGCGTCGTGCTCGATCTCACTCGCCGCGAGCGGCCCCTTATCCGCCAACTCGCAGCGGAGCCACTCGAGGAACGGCCCGTTGGCATTCGCCCAGCTGTCGGGATCTGCCATGCTCCGCTCTCGAAAGGCGTCCATCCGCCAGCGGAACAGGGGCCAGGAATCCACGGGCATCACTGTCGCCTCGTGACCCCAGTACTCGATGTAGCGCCCCGGCCGAAAAGTGAGCCGATCGAGGGCCTGTTTGTCGTACGCACCGAGCCGCGCGAACACCGGAAGGTAGTGGCTGCGTTCGAAGACGTTGACGGAGTCGATCTGGAGAACCTCCGCGCGCTCGATCACGGCGTTCAGCTGGCGCGTGCCGACGGTAGAGGGCTGCGGACGCCCGAACCCCTGTGCGGCGAGAGCGATCCGGCGGGCAAGAGAGGGTGAGAGCGAGTCAGTCATCGGCACGAGGTTAGCGGTTAGCGCAGACAGCTGTCGCATTCTCCACACGGAAAGCCGAGCGGCATAGACTGATCCGGTGGCCAGGTCGACGGAGGAATCGTGGTGGGGGCGAGTGTTCTCACGGGTATCCGGAGCGCCCGCGGAGAGCGTCGCCGAGCCGGTGGCCGAGCGCGTTGCGGACTCTGCCGTTAGTCCCGCCGGCGGGCAGGCAACTGCCCCGCAGGACCAAACGTCGCTGGTCCTGACGGACGCGCTCGATACAGACAACACCGACAATAACGACGTCCCTCGCCCGGTCCGGATAGCAGCCGCATGGGCGTGGCGGTTCCTCGTGATCGCTGCGGCCATCGCTGTGGTTGTCCTCGTCGTCATCCAGCTGCGGCTCATCGTCATTCCACTTTTCATCGCGGTCATCGTCGCGGCCCTGCTCAGCCCGCTCATCACCCTCCTCGTTCGCCATCGGTGGCCACGCGGCCTCGCGATCGCGACGGCTATCCTCGGGGCGATAGCCGTTGTCGGCGGGTTGCTCTGGCTGGCCATCTGGCAGATCACGCGAGATTTCAGCGAGGTACGGACCCGCTCTGTCGAGTCGTTCAACGACCTGCGGACCGCGCTCCTTCAGTCTCCGTTCGGCATCACCGAGACCCAGCTCAACGACCTGATCTCGGATGTCACGCGAAGCGTGCAAGAGGACGGCAGCGCCCTGTGGAGTGGGGCGCTTTCGATCGGTACGACACTCGGCCACGGCGTCGCTGGGTTGTTCCTCGCCCTGTTCTGCCTGCTTTTCGTGCTCATCGACGGCGACGGTATCTGGCGGTGGATCGTACGGCTCGGGCCGAAGAAGGCGAGACCAGCGATCGACGGCGCAGGCCGGGCGGGCTGGTCAACCCTCACGAACTACGCACGGACGCAGATCCTCGTCGCATCGATTGACGCTTTCGGAATCGGTCTCGGCGCAGCGATCCTCGGCGTGCCCCTCGCCATTCCCATCGCCGTGCTTGTCTTCCTCGGCTCGTTCGTCCCGATCGTCGGTGCCGTGATCACCGGGACGATTGCCGCGTTCATCGCGCTCGTCTACAACGGCTGGGTGATCGCGCTCATCATGATCGGCGTGGTCCTCCTGGTGCAGCAGCTCGAGGGGCACGTGCTCCAGCCGCTCCTCATGGGCGCCGCTGTCAAGGTCCACCCACTCGGCGTTGTCCTCGTCGTCGCCGCCGGCAGCTTCCTTGCCGGCATCCCCGGTGCCCTTTTCGCGGTTCCGCTTGCCGCCATGATCAACGTGATGACGCGATACATTTCCTCGGGCGCGTGGCGAATCACCCCTGGCACGCCACTGGTCTTCAGTGATGTGCTCTGGCAGACCGTCCCTGCCGCCCGCCGGATACGCAAACCGCGCGCCGGCCGCGTCCCACTCTCTCCAGCCCCTTCGCCGCACAACACGACACATACAGACAAGGTCGACCCGGATGCCTGAAACCTCCCTCGCTGGTCCAACACTCGAACAGCTGGAGGCGGCCAGGCAGCTCGTCAGCCGGGTCGCCGACCAGACACCGATGGAGAGTTCCCGATACCTCGCTGAGTTGCTCGGGGCTCCGGTCTATCTCAAATGCGAGAACCTCCAGAGGACCGGGTCATACAAGATCCGCGGAGCGTATAACCGGATGGCGCAGCTCTCCGATGAGGAGAAGGCCAGGGGAGTGGTCGCTGCTTCCGCGGGCAACCACGCGCAGGGCGTCGCCTTCGCCGCGCGGGAACTCGGGATCGCCGCGACGATCTTCATGCCCGTTGGGGTTCCACTGCCCAAGCTGCAGGCGACCAAAAGCTACGGGGCCGAGGTCGTCCTCCGGGGCCACACCGTCGCTGAACCGCTGCTCGCTGCGGCCGAATACGCCGTCGAAACCGGCGCGGTCTTCATCCCGCCGTACGACCACATCGACGTCATCACCGGGCAGGGCACGCTCGGCCTCGAAATCTACGACGAAACCCCCGACGTGCAGACGGTGATCGTTCCAATCGGCGGAGGTGGCCTCATCTCCGGCGTCGCCGCTGCGGTCAAGCAGCGCGCTGCGGCCGAGGGCAGGACGGTCCGCGTGATCGGAGTGCAGGCAGCGAACGCCTCTGCCTATCCCGCTTCGCTCGAGGCCGGCTACCCCGTCGACGTGGCAATCATGCCGACCATCGCAGACGGCATCGCCGTCGGCAGACCCGGCATCCTCAACTTCGACCTCATCCGCGAACTCGTCGACGAGATCGTGACGGTCAGCGAAGACGACATGGCCAAGGCCCTGCTCGTGCTTCTCGAACGGGCCAAGCTCGTTGTCGAGCCCGCTGGTGCAGCGGGTGTCGCGGCCATCCTCGCCGGAAAGGTGGCACCGGAGGGACCAACTGTCGTGGTGCTCTCCGGCGGCAACATCGACCCGCTGCTGATGCAGAGCGTCATCAGCCACGGCCTCGCGGCATCCGATCGCTACCTGACGCTTCGGATCCCGCTGCCCGACCGTCCTGGCCAGCTGGCGCGCACTTCCGAGCTCGTGGCACAGGCCAATGCGAACGTCATCGAGGTCCTCCACACGCGCCACGGCCACGGCCTGAAGATCGGCGAGGTTGAACTCGAACTCAGTGTCGAGACCAGGGGGCCCGAGCATCGCGACCTCGTCGTGGAGACGCTCCGCGCCGCGGGATACGACCCGCACATCGTCGAGGACTAAAACGAACAACGCGCCCGGCCGACGAATCGGACGGGCGCGTTGTGATGTCGCTGGCGGCTGGATTCAGCCGGTGTAGGTCTCGACCTTGAGGATCGTGACTGAGATTTCCTTACCATTCGGTGCGGCGTACGTGGTCGATTCACCGATCTTCATGCCGAGGATCGCGCTGCCGAGCGGGCTCTGCTCACTGTAGACATCGACATCGGAGTCCGCGGCGATCTCGCGGTTGCCGAGCAGGAAGACCTCTTCGCCGCCGGCGACGGTCGCCGTGATGACGGTTCCTGATTCGACGACACCGTGGCTCGTCGGCGCTTCGGACACCGTGGCGTCGCGCAGCAGCTGGGTCAGGGTGCGGATTCGCGCCTCCTGCTTGCCCTGCTCATCTTTCGCGGCGTGGTAGCCGCCGTTTTCCTTGAGGTCGCCTTCTTCGCGAGCCGATTCGATCTTCTTGGCGATCTCTTCGCGTCCGACCGACGACAGCTCTGCGAGTTCAGCGGCGAGTCGATCGTAAGCTTCCTGTGTCAGGAAGGTGACCTGCGTCGTCTCTGCAGCCATGGGAAACTCCTCACTAAAAACGGACGCCCTGACGTGTGAGTCAGGGCGAATCATTCACCCGCGTTGCGGGTATCAGGAGAGCTTAGGCCAGCCAACAGCGATAAATCAAACCCGTATTCGCCAGCTCCGTGGTTCTCAACCCCTCGGTGAGGGTCCTGGTCCGCATCTCGGACGGCGGCACTTCGATAATCTTCCAGCCGACGACGGCGAAGCGTTCATTGAGGGCCTGGACGGCGCAGTACGTCGTCGATTCGGGCTCGACTGTCAGCTGGAACGTCACCTCGACCGAGGTGTCGGAGACCACCGAGTGTGCAACGTCCCTGGTCTCCATTGAGGAACCCGCCGCGTCGAGGCTTGCCCACGTGACCCAGGCGACGAGGACGACGGCAAATGCCGCAGCGACAGCGATGCCAAGTCTCTTCTCGCGCTGGTGAGTACCGGGTGATCGGCCGTATCGTTCCGCGAGGACGTCGGGCTCTCGTGAACTGTCCGAAACCATCAATCCTCTTCTGCGCAACCGTTTAGTCTGTAGGTACAAGGATATCGTCTCCCGCGTGACAAACGACCGGGCACGGACCTTGCCATTACCCCACCAACTACAAGAAGCAGGCGACACAGTGACTCTCCGGCTCCTGTCGGTCCATGCCCACCCGGACGACGAGTCCAGCAAGGGTGCCGCGACGACCGCGTACTACCGCTCTCGAGGTGTCGACGTTCTCGTCGTCAGCTGCACAGGGGGCGAGCGTGGCGACATCCTCAACGACGCTCTCCCGGATCGCCCACACGCCGAGCGCGACATCGCGGGACTCCGCCGGCGGGAGATGGCCGAGGCCGCACGAATTCTCGATGTCGAGCATCGCTGGCTCGGCTACGTCGACTCGGGAATGCCCAACGACGACGGAAGCCTGCCGGTGAACTCCTTCGCTTCGGTGCCGCTGGAGATCTCGGCCGAGGCCCTCGTGAGGATCGTTCGACGGTTCAAGCCGCACGTCATGGTGACCTACGACGAAAATGGCGGTTACCCGCATCCCGATCACATTCGCAGCCACCAGATCGCCGTCGCGGCTTTCGAGGCTGCGTCTGACGGCGAGGCATACCCCGACGCCGGTGAGCCCTGGCAGGTATCGAAGCTCTATTACGACCAGGTATTCAACTACCAGCGGTTGAAGGCCAACGCAGACACTCTGCTGTCTGAGGACCCCGAGTCGCCACTCGCCGCGCAACTCGAGGAGATGCTGTCGTGGCGGAAAGACAGGCCCGACCGCGCGACGACGCACGTTCCCGCCGGTGATTTCTTCGAGGTGCGCGATGCGGCGCTCCGGGCCCACGCGAGCCAGGTGGCACCGGATTCGAGTTTCTTCTTTTGGTCGAATGACCTGCAGAGGCGTTCCTGGCCGTTTGAAGACTTTGAGCTGGCCCGAAGCACCGTGCCGACCGACGACAACGAGAGCGACCTGTTCGCCGGAATCGAGGACACTGAATGAATGCCGTTCTGAACGTAATGACGGATGCCGCGTGGCGCCTGGCCACGACGCCGTCACCGTCGCCGTCAGGGGTCGACGCGAACGATGTCACCCCGGGCGTGTGGGGGTTTGTGGTCACGTTCCTCATCGCCGGCGCGGTCGTGGCTCTCATCTTCGACATGCAGCGTCGTGTCCGCCGGGTCAACTACAAGGCGGAGATCGACGAAAGGCTGCAGGAAGAACTCGCAGCGCAGTCCGGCCAGCCGACCGTGCCAGGACAGCCGGCGGCACCCCGCCAGCAGGACGGCCCGATGGACCCCGACGACACGACGGGCGATACCGCGCGCCGCTAGGTCAACCGCTGTCCCGCACGGGCGGTCAGTGCGTCGGGGTCGACACCCCAGCTGCGGAGTTTTCTCCGGAACTGCTGTGCCGCGCCAGCGACGTCTCTGACAGCGGCATCCGCCGCCACGAACCCGTCTGGACGAATCAGGTAGAGGCGGCCGGGTTTCAGCGCGGTGGCGCCGACGGTCGAGAAGGTGTGCAGTTCGAGCGGCAGGAGCCGGGCGAATCGCACGAGGGTCCTGGCATCGGCTGGCCCGTAGCTGTGCACCTGCCAGTCGGCAGACCTGAGCACGCCGAAATTCGATCCCGTCCACGGCAGCCGTCTGCCCAGGACGGCATCCCGCCGACCGCTCGCCGCTCGTCGCTCATTGTCGCTCATCCAGTAGTGGATCCTGATCTGGGAAACGTAACCGAACAGTCGCGACGCCACCGGCAGACGCGGCACCACCCGGGCAATGACGGGAACGATACGTCGCGCGCCGACCCTCCGCAGCAGAACAAGTGGGCCGCTGGCACTCGTCACCGCGCCGAAGACACGATCGGTGGTCGCGGTGAGGTGCTTCGCCACCGGGCGGCGCTCGGCCTCGTAGCGCTCGAGGTAACGTTCATCCGCTGTGCCCGACAGCACATCGACGAGCTTGAGTGCGAGGTTGTGCGCGTCCTGGAGTCCGGTGTTCATGCCCTGCGCGCCGACGGGGGAGTGCACGTGCCCCGCGTCGCCGGCCAGGAACACGGCTCCGTCCCTGAACCTGGCTGCCACCCGGTGGTGCACACGGTACGTCGCAAACCATGTCGATGTTCCGTAGTCGACGCTGAAGACGTCTCGCATTTTTGCGCGGGCAGCGACTTCGGTGACGTCGCTCGAGCCGGTCCGGTCTGCGAGCCGGACGGTTCCCAGGAGCCGGTAGTGGCCCCCGGATGCCATCGGAAACGCGAGGAGGAACGCGTCGGTGCCGAATCGAATGCTCACGGTCTGGTTCCGGAGGCCCGTGACGTCGTGGGCGTCTGCAACGTAGAAGATGTGCTCGTTCGTCACCCCGTCGAACGGGATGCCGCGGAGCCTGCGAACGGCGGATGATCCGCCGTCAGCCCCGACGACGTACCGCGCCCGGATCCGGCTGATCCCCGCGGGGCCAGCGACCGTGGCGACGCAGCCACCAGCCGGGTGGTCTGCGAGAGCGGTGAGTTCGGTGAGCCAGTGCACCGATCCGCCGAATCTCCCCAGGCTTTCGACGAGCGCGCGCTCGGTCTTCGACTGCTCGAGCACGAAGATGCCGGGGAATGGGGTGAGGCCTGTGCCCAGTTGGGCGAGCGGGACAGGTGCGTATGACCGGGACTCAAACCCGGGGGCAATGTGTGTCGCTCTGAACGCATCGGCGAGGATCGCTTCCACCACGCCGAGCTGGTCGTAGATCTCCATGGTTCGCGCCTGTACGCCGAGGGCCCGTGACTCGAGCGTAGGTCCCGCCTTGCCATCGAGAGTGACCACACCGACACCGGACTTCTGCAACCAGTTGGCGAGCATCAGCCCGGTCGGACCGGCACCGACGACGAGGACGTCGGTTTCTTCGTGGTTCGACATCTCATCCACGGGACCATGCTAGGCACAACCGGTTGAGGAGTGCACTGCCAGAATCGGTGGCTAAGCTGTGGCGGGGCGCACGAGCGTCCGCGCAGCGCAACGGAGAAAACATGCCGCTCACCGGAGAATATGCACCGTCGACGTCCGAATTCGCCCGCAAACAGGCCGAGGTCTACGAGCAGTCGGGTGGAACAGAGGGCACGATGCTCCACGGGCGACCTGTCGTGATTCTGACCACCGTCGGGGCGCGCTCGGGAAAGCTCCGGAAGACGGCGCTCATGCGGGTGGAGCACGACGGCGACTACGCGGTCGTCGCCTCCCTCGGTGGTGCGCCGAAGCATCCGGTCTGGTACTTCAACATTCTGGCCCAGCCACACGTGGAACTGCAGGACGGTCCGGAGAAGCACGACTACCTGGCCCGCGAGGTCACCGGGGAGGAGAAGCGCGTGTGGTGGGAACGAGCCGTTGAGGCCTTCCCGAACTATGCCGGCTACCAGGAAAAGACCGACAGGGAGATCCCGGTTTTCGTGCTCGAGCGAATGACGGACGACACCGCGTCCTGACCCGGGCCCGCTGCGCCGGGACCCGCTGCGCCGTACCTTCTGGCGTCAGCCGGCGTTGTAGACGGGGTTTACCGCGAGCAGCATGATGCCGGTCCAGTGGCAGAGGAACGCGAGAACCGTGCAGACGTGGAAGATCTCGTGGAAGCCGAAGTGCCCGGGTACCGGGTTCGGCTTCTTGAGGGCATAGACGATCGCGCCGCCCGTGTAGAGGAGTCCACCGACGATGATGAGTGTCATTGTCACCGGGTTCGCCTCGAAGATGTCGACCAGGAACATCACCGCGGCCCAGCCCAGCGCGATGTAGAGCATGACGTACAGCCAGCGGGGCGCGTGGATCCAGAAGACCCGGAACCCGATGCCGACGAGCGCCCCCGACCACACGAGGATCAGGAGAAGGTTGCCTTTCTCGGGCGGAAGCGCGAGTGTCGCAATCGGTGTGTAGCTGCCGGCTATGAGCAGGAAGATGTTCGCGTGGTCCATGCGCTTGAGCAGGATGCGGGCGCGGGGCGACCAGTTGAGCCGGTGATACAGGGCGCTGATGCCGAAGAGCAGGAATGACGTCAACGCAAACACAGCTGTGCTCAGTTTGGCCGGAGTGCCGTGCGCGAGTGTCACGAGCACGATGCCTGCGATGACGGTGATCGGTGTCGTCGCTGCGTGGATCCAGCCGCGCCACGTCGGTTTGACCTCTGCCTCCGTCGGTACCGAGGCATCGATGACCGGGATGTTTGGCAGGTCAGGTCCACGGGCCTCGTCGGCGCTGACCGCGGCATCTGACGCTGTGTGTGGGTGCCGAAGCGCGTCTGCCGTGTCGGAGACACCGTCGGGGCGCGCGGCCTCTTTGTCGGACATAGAACACAGGATACAAGTCAGTGAGATCGGCCCGTGACGCAAAGTGCACTAACGTAACTGTGTGACGAAGAGTGGGACGAAGCCTGGTTCCGGCTTTCTTTACAACCTGTACCAGAAGCGACTGCGCCGCGGTTTGAACGGTGCGGTGCTGCCGCACCACGTGGCGATGATCATCGACGGCAACCGGCGCTGGGCCAGGCAGCTCGGTTACGAGACCGCAGCGCACGGGCACAGGGCCGGCGCGGCGAAGATGCGCGAGTTCCTCGAGTGGTGCGATGACCTCGGGGTCGAGATGGTCACCCTGTACCTGCTGTCGAGCGATAACCTCACGTCGCGGTCGACCGACGAACTGCACGACCTCGTGGAGATCATCGCGGACCTGGCCGAGGAACTCTCGCACTACCGGGACTGGCGGGTCAAGCACGTCGGATCCACCGATGGACTTCCCGAGCCGCTCGTTGCGACCCTGACCGCGGCCGAGGCCCGCACCGCCAAGAAGGGCGGGCTGCACATCAACCTGGCCGTCGGGTACGGGGGCCGCACCGAGATCGTGGATGCCATGCGAAGCATCGTTGAGGCGCATTCCCGCAAGGGCGGCAACCTGGAGACCCTCGCCGAGCTGTTGACTCCCGATTTGATCGGCCAGCACCTGTACACCGGTGGGCAGCCGGATCCCGACCTCGTGATCCGCACGTCGGGGGAGCAGCGGCTCAGCGATTTCATGCTCTGGCAGAGCGCACACAGTGAGTTCTACTTCGTCGAGGCCCTCGGACCGGACCTCCGGGAAGTGGACTTCCTTCGCGCGGTTCGCGACTACTCCCGACGTCAACGCCGGTACGGCGGGTAAGGATCGCACGTGGCGCCCCTCAGTGATTTTCTCGACGGCTTCGACTCGGAACCCGGATACCTCGACTACGCGAGGGTGGGACCGCTCGCTCGCGCCGTGCAGGCCGAACAACGGATCTCGATCGACGCGCTCGCGCGCGCACGGTTCGGCGGTCTCGACGCCTTCGGCGCGCAGGACGAACGCATGCGCAACGCCGTCGCCTCGCTCACCGGATTCGAGCCATCCCACATCGTTGCGCAGCCGAATACCAGCATGGGTCTCATGCACACGATGTTCGGCATGACCGGCGGTGTCCTTGTCTCGCCGGCAGACTTCCCCAGCGTGACTTTCGCCGCGGTTCGCGCGGCCGAATCGATGCACGTCCTCACCCCGACGTGGCTCGAGACCGACGGTGGCCGGGTGACGCCGCACGCAATCAAGGAACAGCTGACGCCGAGCATCACAGCTGTCGCGGTGAGCCTCGTCGACCCGCGTACCGGCTACCTCGCGGATATCGACGGCATCCGCCAGGTGATCGGCGACCGCCTTCTCGTGGTTGATGCCATCCAGGGCTTCACCGTGGTCGACGCGCCGTTCGAGGTTGCCGACGTTGTGGTGTCCGGTGGGCAGAAATGGGCGAGGGCGGGGTGGGGCACCGGCTTCCTCGCGCTCAGCGACAGCGCACTCGAGCACCTCGTTCCCGTGATGAGCGGATACACCGGCACAGACGAAGACCTGCCGTGGGACTCGGTGCCGCCGCCGAGCTCCGGCGCCGGCGCCTACTCGGTGACCAACCCGGATCCGGCCGCGCAGGCGAGGTTCGCCGCTTCTCTCGAGCAGGTGGCATCCGTTGGTGTCTCCGCGATCTCGGATGCCGTGTCGCAGCGGGTCAGCGAGGTGATCGAGATCGCCGACGAGTTCGGGATCGCCATCGCGTCGTCGCGTGCCGAGAACGAACGCGCGGGCATCGTGGTCCTCGACCCTCCCGATGACCAGGTGAGTCTTCTCGTCGCCTCCCTGCACAACCACGGCGTGACGGCGACGGCTCGCCAGAACCGGATCCGGCTGTCGATCCACGCCGGGACGAGCGATGACACCCTCGGAATGCTGCGCGACTCGCTCGTCTCGTATCAAACGGCTGTCGCGTACTGAGCCCGGGGCATCCCGAACTGGGGGAATTGTTTACCTGCCCGCAATCCAGGCTCTGCGTGTCGCGTTGTTCAGGGCAGTCGGGCAGTCGTAACGTCTCAGTTATCAGGTACCGCACCTGATCGAGACGGCCACATAAGTTCGACTCGAAATCCGTTGTGTGGCTGCTCGTCTGAGAAAACCGGACTCGATGTCCGGCTGGGAGTGGCTATGACCGCGACACGAACCTCAGCACCATCACAGCGACAGGAAAGAGAAGACCCCAGCACACGTCCACACGATTCCACCTCACAGACCGAGCGTACCTATGTCCTGGATACCTCGGTTTTGTTGTCTGATCCAAAGGCGTTCTTCCGGTTTGCCGAACACGCCGTCGTCATTCCCGTCGTCGTGATCTCCGAACTCGAGGGAAAGCGGCACGACCCCGAGATCGGGTATTTCGCCAGGCAGGCCCTCCGGATCCTCGACGAACTGCGGATCGAACACGAGCGGCTCGATTTCCCGGTTCCCGTCGGTGAGGGCGGATCGCTCCGGGTGGAACTCAACCACTCGAACCAGGGTGTTCTGCCAAGCGGACTGCAACTCGGCGATAACGACTCGCGGATCCTCGCGGTGGCGCTCAACCTGGCCAATGACGGGCTCGCGGTCACCGTTGTGTCGAAGGATCTCCCGCTCCGGGTGAAGGCCGCCTCCATCGGCCTCAGCGCCGAGGAGTACCTCGCGGAGCAGGCCGTCGACTCCGGTTGGACAGGGATGGCGGACCTCCGGATCTCACCTGAGGCGATGAGCGACCTGTACGAGAAAGAGGTGGGCGAGTCTGCCGCCGTCGAGGGGCTTCCGCTCAACACCGGGCTCGTCATTCACTCCGACCGCGGCTCAGCGCTCGGGAGGGTCGTCGGGAAGCGAGAATTCAAGCTCGTTCGAGGCGACAGGGACGTCTTCGGTCTTCACGGGAGGAGCGCGGAGCAGAGACTCGCCATCGACATGCTCCTCGATCCTGAGGTGGGCATTGTGTCGCTCGGAGGTCGAGCGGGGACGGGGAAGTCTGCTCTCGCCCTCTGTGCGGGCCTTGAGGCTGTGCTCGAGCGTCAGCAGCACCGGAAGATCATGGTGTTCCGTCCGCTGTACGCGGTCGGTGGTCAGGAGCTGGGCTACCTGCCGGGCGACCAGGGCGACAAGATGAGCCCGTGGGGTCAGGCCGTCTTCGACACCCTCGGTTCGGTGGTGTCGCAAAACGTGCTGGACGAGGTGATCGAACGCGACCTCCTCGAGGTCCTGCCGCTCACCCACATCCGTGGCCGGTCGCTGCACGACGCCTATGTGATCGTCGACGAGGCGCAGTCACTTGAGCGCAACGTTCTCCTGACCGTGCTCTCCCGGATCGGACAGAACTCGCGCGTGATCCTGACCCACGATGTTGCTCAGCGCGACAACCTGCGGGTCGGTCGGCACGACGGCGTTGCATCGGTGATCGAGGCGCTCAAGGGTCACGACCTGTTTGCGCACATCACGCTCACGAGGTCAGAGCGCAGCTCCATCGCCGCTCTCGTGACCGAACTCCTGGAGGGAAACGAACTGGCCTGAGCCCCGGCAGCCGGGCTGTGGATAACCCGCAGGGGGATGCCGCAGCCCGGCTAGCGTTGCGCCATGAGTCTGGCCAGGATCCGGAGCCTGCGGTCGCCGGTGCGCGAGTGGGCGGCGCGTGCGCCCGTCGCCGTCCTCCTTGCGCTGCTCACGGTGCTGGCTGTCGGCATCCGCCCGCTCTCTTTCGGTGTGCTGGCGCTCGCCGTCGCCACAGGCGAGCTGGTGCGGATCGATGTCGCTGAGCATCGATTGCCCAACCGGATTGTTCTCCCGCTGTACCCGGTGGTCCTGCTGGCGGTCGCAGCGGAGTGGGCGGCCGGAGGAGCGGGGCCGCTGACCGCACTCGCCTCGGGCGCGGGGGTGTTCGGGTTCCTTCTCCTGCTCTCGATTGCCGGCGGGATGGGGATGGGCGACGTGAAACTCGGTGGCGTCATCGGCCTGTGTCTCGGCGGCCTCGGTGCCGAGTGGGCGGTCGGCGGACTCGTGTGCGCGTTCCTGTTCGGTTCGATCGGCGGGGTCATCGCCCTGATGGCGCCGGGACGGGCCGGACCGCGTGGGCACATGCGACTGGCATTCGGGCCCTTCCTCCTCGCCGGCTTCTGGCTGGCTGTCGTCGCCTTCGGGCTTGTGGCCGAACCGGGCGGCGGGTAGTCAACCCCAGACGTGTTGTTGCCCGTGCACCTAGTCTGGGGGAATGGAACAACGCATTCTCGGACGAACCGGCCGCCCCGTCTCGATCGTCGGCCTCGGTACCTGGCAACTCGGATCCGACTGGGGCGAGGTGTCGGAGGCCGACGCGCTCGCCGTGCTGGACGCCTCCGTTGAGGCGGGAGTGACGTTCTTCGACACCGCCGACGTCTACGGCGACGGCAGGAGCGAGACGGTCATCGGCCGGTTCCTCGCGGCGAACCCCGGCGTCGGCGTCACGGTCGCCACCAAGATGGGCAGGCGCGAGGAACAGGACCCCGCCAGCTTCACGCTGGCGAAGTTCCGCGAGTGGACGGACCGTTCCCGCAAGAACCTCGGTGTCGACCGGCTCGATCTCGTGCAGCTGCACTGCCCGCCGTCGGTTGTTCTCTCGACCGACGCCGTGTACGACGCTCTCGACACGCTCGTCGAGGACGGCGTCATTGCCAACTACGGCGTGAGTGTTGAAACCACCGATGAAGCCCTCACAGCGATTGCTCGCCCCGGGACGGCATCCGTTCAAATCATTTTCAACGCCTTCCGTCTCAAGCCGCTTGACCGCGTTCTTCCGGCGGCTCGCGAGGCCGGTGTGGGCATCATCGCGCGTGTGCCGCTGGCCTCTGGCCTGCTGAGCGGGAGGTACACGGCAGAAACCCAGTTCGCCGAGAGCGACCACCGCAACTACAACCGCGACGGCAGCGCGTTCGATGTTGGCGAGACGTTCTCCGGAGTCGACTTCGCCACCGGCGTGCGCGCAGCGACCGAGCTGTCGGCGTTCGTCCCCGAAGGGTTGACGCCCGCACAGGCGGCAATCGCGTGGGTCACGCAGCAGGACGGTGTTTCGACGGTGATTCCCGGTGCCAGGTCGATTGCCCAGGCGACCTCGAACGCGAAGGCAGGCACGACCGGACCGCTGCCGCAGGAGTACCTCGACGCGGTCCGCTCCATCTACGACGCTGACTTCCGCGCGGCCATCCACGACCGCTGGTAGCGGGCGCGGCCAGCCGCGCATAACAAGCCGCGCACAACGAGCCGCATCAACAGAAAAGCCGGCCGAGAGGGGATCCCTCCGGCCGGCTTTTCTGTTCTCGGAACTAGCCCGGGTGGGTCATCGACAACAGGTCGAGGGCTGAGTCCAGCTGCTCCTCGGTGATGTCTCCACGCTCGACAAAGCCGAGCGCGACGACGGCCTCGCGTACGGTGACGCCCTCGGCGACGGAGTACTTGGCGATCTTCGCGGCCTTTTCGTAGCCGATGATCTTGTTCAGCGGCGTGACGATCGACGGCGACATTCCCGCGAGTTCCGCGGCCCGCTCGATGTTCGCCTCGAGACCGTCGATGGTCTTGTCGGCGAGCACACGGCTCGCGTTGGTGAGGAGCCGAATCGACTCGAGCAGCGCGGTTCCCATCACGGGGATCTGCACGTTGAGCTCGAACGAGCCCGATGCGCCGCTCCACGCGATGGTTGCGTCGTTTCCGATGACCCGCGATGCGACCATGAGCACAGCCTCGGGGATCACCGGGTTGACCTTGCCAGGCATGATCGATGAGCCCGGCTGGAGGTCGGGAATGTTGAGTTCGCCGAGACCGGTGTTGGGGCCCGAGCCCATCCAGCGCAGGTCGTTGCAGATCTTGGTGATGCTCACGGCGATGGTGCGGAGGGCACCGGATGCCTCGACGAGGCCGTCGCGGTTCGCCTGCGCTTCGAAGTGGTCGGCTGCCTCGGTGATCGGCAGTTCGGTGTCATCGACGAGCAACTGGATGACGAGCTGCGGGAAGCCGGCCGGTGTGTTGATTCCCGTGCCGACCGCCGTGCCGCCGAGCGGAACTTCAGCGACCCGGGGGAGCGCGGTACGGATGCGCTCGATGCCGAGCCGGATCTGACGGGCGTACCCGCCGAACTCCTGGCCGAGGGTGACCGGCGTCGCGTCCATGAGGTGCGTGCGGCCGGATTTGACGGCGCTCTTCCACAGCTCGGCCTTCGCTTCGAGGGCAACGGCGAGGTGGTCGAGCGCGGGGATGAGGTCATCGATGAGAGCGCTCGTGACGGCGATGTGTACCGAGGTCGGGAAGACGTCGTTCGACGACTGCGAGCAGTTCACGTGGTCGTTGGGGTGAACCGGCGATCCGAGTCGGGTTGAAGCGAGGCTCGCGAGGACCTCGTTCATGTTCATGTTCGACGAGGTGCCGGAGCCCGTCTGGTAGACGTCGATCGGGAACTGGTCGTCGTGGGTGCCGGCGATGACCTCGTCAGCAGCGCTGCCGATGGCATCCGCGATGGCGGCATCGAGCACGCCGAGTCGCGCGTTTGCTGCCGCAGCCGCCTTCTTGATCCGGGCGAGGGCCGCGATCTGGGTCGACTCCAGTCCGGAGCCAGAGATCGGGAAGTTCTCGACGGCGCGCTGGGTCTGGGCACCGTACAGTGCAGATCGAGGTACGCGAACCTCACCCATCGTGTCGTGTTCGATGCGGTACTCGGTTGTATCTGACACGGTCAGTCTCCTCGTGGTTGTGACGCTACTTTGCGTCGATGTCGGTGGTTGAGATGTTGCCGATGATGATGTCGGGAACGGCAGTGCCCTCGAGCAGTTTGTAATTCGCGCCGACGATGCCGAGAACGCCACTGGCGACCGCGTCACTAATCATCTCAGAGCGCTCGAGCAGCTCGGCAACCGTGTCCCTGAGGTGTTCGCGGCCTACTTCACTCGCGTCGACCTCGGCGGGGTTCACTCCGTTGCCGCCGGTGACGCGCTTGACAGCGGGGACGATCTGGCGGATCAGGTTGTAGATGTGGTGGGGGAGCGGCGGGGCGTCCGACGCGATCGAGTCGATGGCGGCGCGAACGGCACCGCACTCGTCGTGTCCGAGGACAACGATGAGCGGAACACCGAGCACGCCGACGGCGTACTCGATGGAGCCGACGACCGAGTCAGAGATGACCTGTCCGGCGTTGCGCACGACGAAGAGGTCACCGAGGCCCTTGTCGAAGATGATCTCTGCCGCCAGGCGCGAGTCGGAGCAGCCGAAGAGCACGACGTCCGGCGTCTGTGCGTGCGCGAGGGACTCGCGGCGTTCGACGTCCTGGCGCGGATGCAGCGGCTCACCGGCAACGAAGCGCGCGTTGCCGCGCATCATGACTTCCCAGGCTTTCGTAGGTCGCGTTGTGGGCATCAGCGGTCTCCTGACTCGAGGTTGGCGGTGACATCACCGGAGATGGCTTCGGCGACGGCCCGGAACTCAGCGTCCGATCCCGTGCCGAAGATGAGGAAGGTGCTGTCGCCCGCGACGGTGGTCAGTGCGTAATGCACGTTGCCGTATCCGTCGGTGTCGTCGCGGTTGTCGTAAACGGTCCACTCGATGCCAGCGATCGACTCTGTCGAGGACGCGAGGGACTGTTTGAGCTGTTGGGCGACCCAGGTCTCGTTGGCGTCAAAACCCTGGGTGATCCCAATGAACTGGTCTGACGGTGAGATCAGCCCGATATTCCAGCTGCGCACCCCGTCGGTCTTGCCGACGTCAGCGCGGTTCGACGTCCAGGAACCGGGCAGGTCGGGATTTGCGAGCGGCTGGGGATATGAGTTCTGTGCTTCCTCGGCGACCGAGTTGTAGTCGACGCTCTCGTACACGGGAGTGTCGGACCGTGGGACGGCGAGCACAATGACGACGACAAGGCCGACGGTGACGAGAAGCGAATAGACGAGATTGTTGACCGTTTTGGCACCGCGGTACTTGCGGGAGTTCTCCGCCTTGCGTGCTGCGGTTTCCTCAGGGGTTTCGGGTCTGCCGAGTTCGGCGACGACCCGAGGGGGACGCTGGCGGCTCATTCTGAGGGGTGCCCCGAAGTGCTTGCGGCAGCCCGTGCTGCGTCGAGGCGCGCCTTGGCGCCAATCAGCCAGTCTTCGCAGCGCTGGGCGAGAGCTTCGCCGCGCTCCCAGAGGGCGAGGGACTGCTCGAGGGTCGATGAACCCTGTTCGAGTTCGGCGACGACGCGCATCAGTTCGTCGCGCGCCTGCTCATAGCTGAGGCTGGAAACCTCGGGGTTTTCTGGCATGAGTCCATCCTAACCGCGGGCTGGAGTGCCCAATTCGAGAGCGCCTTCGCTCGACGCGGCGATGGCTCCGTCGGCGAGGGTGAGGGTGAACCTGGTTCCGGTCGGAGCGTCGGCCGCCGATCGTATGACATGGCCGTCGGGGTCCTGGGCGATCGCGTAGCCACGATCGAGGGTGCGCTGCGGCGACAACGCCTTGAGGTGCGCCTTGAGTTCGGCTGTCGTCCGCGATTCGTGGTCGAGGGCCCGCTCGATGAGTTCGGTGCCGCGGGCCACGTACCTGGTGAGTTCCTGCGCGCGGGCGTCGATGATCCACGACGATGACGACAGCGCCGGACGTGAGCGAATGGCGTCCACCCTCGCGGTTTCGTTGCTGAGGAACCCGGTCAGTCTCATCGTGAGGCGGGTGCGGGCCTGCTGGACCCTGGACAACTCTTCGGTGACGTCGGGGACCACGCGCTTGGCGGCATCCGTTGGGGTCGATGCCCTCAGGTCGGCGACGTCGTCGAACAAGGGACGGTCGGCCTCGTGGCCGATGGCGCTCACGATCGGAGTGGAGCAGGCGGCTGCGGCGCGGACGACGCGTTCGTCGCTGAAGCCGAGGAGGTTCTGGAAGTCGCCGCCGCCGCGAGCCACGATGATGACGTCGACCCTCGGGTCGGTATCGAGCGTCTTCAACGCCGAGACCACCTCTGGCACGGTGCGGTCCCCCTGGACGGCGGCGTGGACCACCCGAAAGTCGACGGCAGGCCAGCGCAGCTGCGCGTTGCGGATGACGTCTTTCTCGGCGTCGGAGTCCTTGCCCGTGATGAGTCCGATGCAGTGGGGCAGGAAGGGAAGGCGCTTCTTGCGGCCGGCGTCGAAGAGCCCCTCGCTCGCCAGTTGTCGTCGAAGCCGCTCCAGGCGTTCGAGCATGTCGCCGAGCCCAACGTGCTTCATCTGGAAGACCTGCATCGTGAGGCTGCCGCCCTTGATCCAGTAGTTGGGCTTGATCAGTGCGATGACGCGGTCGCCGTGTTTCAGATCGTCGGGCAGCTTGGCGCGCACCGACGACCAGACGGTGAAGCTCACCGTCGCGTCACCGTCGACGTCTTTGAGCTTGCCGTAGATGTTTCCGCCCGAGATTCCCCACTGGGAAATCTCGCCCTCGACCCAGACAGTGCCGAGCCTGTCGATGTAGTCACGGATCTTGGAGCTGAGCAGCCCCACCGGCCACGGTTTCTCTGCCGTCGCCGGTTCCGTCGCCATCTATTCGCTCCTCAGCCTCATCCAGCCTCTGCACAGTGCGAGCGGCCTAGAATCGTTACGTGAGTAACGTAACTGTCAGCCTGCCCATGCCGAGGATCCCCGGCGTGCGTTCGAGGCTCAAGGATACCCCGGTCGTCGGACACAAGAGGGTGTTGCTCGCTGCTCCACGCGGCTACTGCGCCGGTGTCGACCGGGCTGTCATCGCTGTCGAGAAGGCGATCGAGCACTACGGCGCTCCGGTCTACGTCCGCAAGCAGATCGTCCACAACGTCCACGTTGTGTCGACGCTCGAGGAGCAGGGCGCGATCTTCGTTGAGGAAGTTGACGAAGTACCCGCTGGAGCCCACATCGTCTTCAGCGCGCACGGCGTCTCACCTGCCGTCGTGAACGCAGCGGCCGACCGCGGCCTCAAAGCCATTGACGCCACCTGCCCGCTCGTGACGAAGGTGCACAGGGAAGCCGTCCGGTTCGCCCGCGACGATTTTGAGATTCTGCTCATCGGTCACGAAGGCCATGAGGAAGTCGAGGGCACAGCGGGCGAGGCACCCGAGCACACGACCCTCGTCGGCAGCCCCGATGAGGCAGACACCGTCCAGGTGCGTGACCCCGACAGGGTTGTCTGGCTGTCACAGACCACGCTGAGCGTCGACGAGACCATGGAGACGGTCCGCCGCCTCCGTGCCCGGTTCCCGAACCTGCAGGATCCGCCCAGCGACGACATTTGCTATGCGACACAGAACCGCCAGGTCGCGATCAAGAAAGTCGCCGAGAACGCCGACCTCGTGATCGTCGTCGGTTCCGCAAACTCGTCGAACTCGGTGCGCCTCGTTGAGGTCGCGCTCGAGTACGGCGCGAAGGCGGCATACCGCGTCGACTACGCCAGCGAGATCCGGCAGGAATGGCTCGACGGAGTCGAAACCGTCGGTGTTACGAGCGGTGCGTCCGTTCCCGAGGTACTCGTCGACGAGGTGCTCGCTGACCTGTCGGGTGCCGGTTACCGCGATGTTGAAGAAGTGAAGACGGCTGAGGAGGACCTCATGTTCTCGCTGCCGAAGGAACTTCGAACGAACCTGAAGGGTGCGCGCGAAGAGCGCGCGCTCGGAGGACGGCGCTGATGAGCGACAACGAACGGCCACGGCCGCAGTTCGGCGAGTACGCGACACCTGAGGCGCAGAGGAACGCGATCAAGGTGCCGCTCGACGACGTCGAGTCGGTCCCCGTCCAGTCGCAGGTGTCTCCCTCGAGCCACATCACTGTTCAGGGCGCGCAGCGTCCTGAGACGTCCCGTCACAACGCCGGGTCCCCGGACGCCGCCTCGCGTGGCGCCGGACGAGACGATACGCGACTCAAGGAAGGCGGACGGGTCGTACCGTCCGCTGGTGACAGGTTCGCGACAATCGCGCTGCTCGGCCTCGGCCTGATCACCGCTTTCATGACCCTGCCGGCGCTGATGAACCTGCCGGCGGCCATCGGCCCGGCCTTCACTCAACTGGGGATTGGCGACTTCACCACGGATGACCTCGCGTTTTCCCTCGGCTGGGGTGCGCTCATCACCCAGGTCGTTGTCTGGGGACTCGCGCTCTGGCTGTCAGTGCGCACCCTCCGCCGCGGAAAGCTCGCGTGGTGGATCCCTCTCGTCGCTGGAGTGATCGCGAACATCGTCGTTATCGCTGCGATCGCTGTGGCGATGAGCGCCGACCCGGCATTCATGGAGTACGTCAACCAGATGAGTGCCGCCGGCTGACGCACGTTCGTCGTTAACTGACGGATGCCCCGACCAGGAGGTCGGGGCATCCGTCAGTTAACAGCGTTATCTGTTTACTGCACTGTCTAGCGGATCGCGTGTCCGGCTGAACCGAGCTGGCGGGTGGCCTCGACCACGCGTGCAGCCATGCCGCTTTCGGCGACCTTGCCCCAGGCGCGCGGGTCGTAGAGCTTCTTGTTGCCCACTTCGCCGTCGATCTTGAGGACGCCGTCGTAGTTCTTGAACATGTAGTCAGCGATCGAGCGGGTGAACGCGTACTGAGTGTCGGTGTCGATGTTCATCTTGACGACACCGTTGGCGACGGCTTCCGCGATTTCGGCATCCGTCGATCCGGATCCACCGTGGAAGACGAGGTCGAGCGGCTTGGCGGCGGTGCCGTACTTCGCGGCGATGCCGTCCTGGATCTCCTTGAGGAGTTCCGGCTTGAGCTTCACGTTGCCTGGCTTGTAGACGCCGTGCACGTTGCCGAAGGTGAGGGCGGCCATGTAGCGGCCCTTGTCGCCGAGGCCGAGCGCTTCAACGGTCGCGATGGCGTCGTCGAGTGTCGTGTAGAGGTGTTCGTTGATGTCGTGGCTGACGCCGTCTTCTTCACCGCCGACGACTCCGATTTCCACCTCGAGGATGGCGTTGATCGCGCGAGTGCGCTTGATCATGTCCTTGGCGATCTCGAGGTTCTCGGTGAGCGGAACTGCCGAGCCGTCCCACATGTGCGACTGGAAGAGGGGGTTGTTGCCCGCCTTCACTTCTTCCTCGGATGCCTCGATGAGCGGCAGGACGAATCCGTCGAGTGCGTCCTTCGGGCAGTGGTCGGTGTGCAGGGCAACGGTGATGGGGTAGTTCTTCGCCACCTCCGTGGCGAACTTCGCGAAAGCGATGGCGCCGGCGGCGCGGTTCTTGACCGTGTGGCCGGCGAAATAGTCGGCTCCACCTGTGGTGACCTGGATGATGCCGTCAGAGCCGGCCTCGGTCAGGCCCTGCAGTACGGCGTTGATGGTCTGCGAGCTGGACACGTTGAACGCGGGAAAGGCGAAGCCTTTCGCCTTGGCGGTGTCGAGCATCTCGGCGTACTGCTCTGGGGTTGCGACGGGCATAACTGCTCCTTGAGAGAGGGGTTGTCTTCGTTGCTAGCTTACTGAGGGTGCGGGGGTCGCGGCAGATCCGGGCTGTCGTCGAGGGGTTTCGCCGCGCTGCTCGGCCAAAAACGGTCGCCCAACCCGACGACTTACCGCCGTTTGAGGCCGAGCAAAGACGGCCGCAGCCACTTCTGTCCGAGCAGCGCACTCGGGGGCGGGCAGCGCTGCACATTTGCGCGGCTGTGCCCCAGTACCGCGCCGATACCAGTCCTCCCGGTTAGGGTGGAAGGGCACACAGCGAGCCCGCCATCGCAACCACCGCCGTTTTCGATAAAGGACCAATGTGACCGAGACAGACACCGCCCCTCTCTTCCACCACCCCGACAGGAACCTCGCCCTCGAGCTGGTTCGCGCGACCGAGGCTGCGGCCATCCGTGCCGTGCCGTACATCGGCCGTGGCGACAAACTCGCCGCGGACGGAGCCGCCGTTGACGCCATGCGCGTGTTCCTGGGCACCGTGAACTTCGACGGCGTCGTCGTCATCGGAGAGGGCGAAAAAGATGAAGCCCCGATGCTCTTCAACGGAGAACGCGTCGGTAACGGCCAGGGACCTGCCTGCGACATCGCCGTTGATCCCATCGACGGTACGAGCCTGACCGCTGCCGGTCGGCAGAACGCACTGTCGGTCATCGCGGTCTCGGACCGGGGCACCATGCTCGACGCGTCGAGCGTGTTCTACATGGACAAGATCGTCACAGGGCCCGAGGGCATCGGTGTCGTCGACATTCGCAAGCCGATCGGTGAAAACCTGCGCGCGCTCGCCAAAGCGAAGGGCAAGGACGTCGGTGACATGACGGTTGCCGTCCTCGACCGGCCGCGACACGCACAGCTCATCGACGAGATCCGCGCGGCTGGCGCCGGAACGCGACTGATGCTCGACGGCGATGTCGCCGGTGGCATCAACGCTGCGCGCTACGAGACCCGCATCGACATGTGTGTCGGCATCGGCGGGAGCCCTGAGGGCATCGTCACGGCGTGTGCGGTGCGTGCGCTCGGTGGGCTGATCCAGGGGATCATGGCCCCGAAAGATGACGTCGAGCGCCAGAAGGGCATCGACGCCGGCCTGAAGATGGACTACGTCTACGAAGCGCACGAGCTCGTGAACAGCGACAACACGTTCTTCGTTGCTACGGGAGTCACCGATGGTGGCCTCGTCGAGGGCGTTCGACGGCTGGGACCGATCATCCGGACTCACAGCGTGGTGCTGCGGTCGAAGTCGGGCACGATCCGGCGGATCACCGCCGACCACCTCGCCGCGAAGTGGCTCGAGGAGGAGTAACCCTTCTGCGCGACGCGCTCTGTACGCGCGCGATTCACTTCATTGCTCACGAAACGCGGTTGCCCTGGGCGGGCAACCGCGTTTTTGTGGCAAACGAACGGATGCTGCGGCATCCGCGGCGGATGAGCGCGGTGCGCGTTTGGTGCGGCATCTCGTCCGTCACGAATGTGGGGGTTGTGGTGCTGAGGTCGGCATCCGCGACGGATGCTCGCGGCTCCGCGTTTGGTGCGGGCATCTCGTCCGTCACGAATGCTGGGGTTGTGGTGCTGAGGTCGGCGTCCGCGACGGATGAACGCGGCTCCGCGTTTGGTGCGGGTTCTCGTCCGTCACGAGTGTTGGGGTTGTGGTGCGGAAGTCGGCATCCGCGACGCATGAGCGCGGTGCGCGTTCGGTGCGGGATCTCGTCCGTCACGAATGTGGGGGTTGTGGTGCGGGAGTCGGCGTCCGCGGCGGATGAGCGCGGCTCCGCGTTTGGTGCGGCATTTCGTCCGTCACGAATGTGGGGGTTGTGGTGCGGGAGTCGGCGTCCGCGACGGATGAGTGCGGCTCCGCGTTTGGTGTGGGTTCTCGTCCGTCGCGAATGTTGGGGTTGTGGTGCGGGAGTCGGCATTGGTGACGGATGAGTGCGGTCCGCGTTTGGTGCGGGTTCTCGTCCGTCACGAGTGTTGGGGTTGTGGTGCGGAGGTCGGCATCCGCGACGGATGAGCGCGGCTCCGCGTTTGGTGCGGGTTCTCGTCCGTCACGAATGTTGGGGTTGTGGTGCGGAAGTCGGCATCCGCGACGGATGAGCGCGGCTCCGCGTTTGGTGCGGGTTCTCGTCCGTCACGAATGTTGGGGTTGTGGTGCTGAGGTCGGCATCCGCGACGGATGAACATTCCGTGGGGTTGTGCCACATTCTGTGGCATACGAGCGGATGCCGCGATGCGGCAACGAAGATCCGCCGCGGCTACTGGCGGTCGGGAGCCTCGGTGAGCGGTGCGTCGGCCGCCCGGTCACGGATGTCTTGCGTGATCCTGCCCTGCTCGAGTTCGAGCTCGCCGAGCAGCTCGAACGCACTGAGGTCGCGCGCCGCGTCTTCCACCTCGGCGAGCGGCGGGATGGTCTTCGACTCATCGAGCACGTTGAGCTTGCGCGCCGACGGCAGCACCTGGCGCTCAAGCGAGCCGACGAACCGGTTGTAGTCATTCACCGTTGCCTTCACCGACCGCCCGAGCTTGTCGATGTGCCCGGCCATCGTGGCGAGCCGCCCGTACAGTTCGCGGCTGAGATCGAACAGCGTCTTCGCTTCTTGCGAGACGACATCCTGCTGCCAGCTGAAGGCAACGGTCTTCAGCACCGACCAGAGTGTGACGGGGGAGGAGAGTGCCACGCGCTTGCTGAACGCGAACTCCATGATCGTGGGGTCGGCCTCGAGCGCACTCGACACAAGCGACTCGCTCGGGATGAACGCGATGACCATCTCGGGGCTCGCGTCGAGCCCGTTCCAGTACGTCTTGCTGCCGAGGGTGACGATGTGGTCGCGCACCGCCTTCACGTGCGCCCGCATCAGTGTGGCGCGACGCGCGAGTTCGGGCTCGGATGCCGTCAGCGGGATGGCGCTCGCCTCGATATATGAACTGAACGGAACCTTCGCGTCCACGGCGATGCTCTTGCCGCCGGGGAGGTAGACAACCATGTCCGGTCGGCCGGCTCCGCTGTCGGAGGTGATGCTCGACTGCACGTCGAAGTCGACCCGCTCCAGCAACCCCGCAGCCTCGACCACACTTCGCAGCTGGGTTTCGCCCCAGACCCCGCGGGTCGAGTTGTTGTTGAGCGCAGATGCCAGCGATTCGGCCGTCGAACGGAGCCGCTCCTCGGACTCGGTGGCACTCCGCAATTGCTGCGCCAACTCGCCGTGCTGCCTGCTGCGCTGCGCCTCGAGTTCGGTGACCTTGTGCTGCATCTCCTGGAGGCTCTCGCGAACCGGTGCGAGTGCCTGCAGCACCCTGCTCTCGGTGCGTGCCCGCTCGGCATCCTCTTCACGCTCACGACGGTGGCGCTCCACGAGATCCTGATATTGCTCGCGCTGGGCGTCGATCCGCTCCTGCAGGGCCGTCGCGCGCGTCTCAGCACGGGCCAGCAACTCGGCAAGCTGGGCGTGGCGCTCAGCCTCTGACGCGTGCACACGGGCCAGTTCTGACTCGTGCCGCGCCTCGGTCACCGGGTCGATCGTTGCCCCTGGCCTGCGGCGGCGGACGAGAACCAGCGTGGCAAGCACGCCGAGTACCGCGCCCAGTAAAACTCCGAGCAGAAGGGTCGCGAGAGGGTCCATGGCTTCAGTGTGACAGCGGCCGCCGACATGGCAGGCAACGCCAGCCGGATTGTCGATACGATCGGAGAATGGCTTCGTGGCGCGTGTATCTGTTCCTCGTGCTCGCGAACCTGTTCTGGTCGGGCAACTACGTTGTCGGCCATCTGCTCGCCGACGGCATCAGCCCCCTGCAACTCACCGCGATCCGCTGGGCGATCGCCGCACCGCTCCTGATCGTGTTCGCGATCCTGATCGAGAAACCCAACTGGCGTGCCGCGCTCCGGGAGTGGCCGATGCACCTCCTGCAGGCCGCCCTCGGCCTCGTCGCCTTCTGCCTGTTCAGCTACGAAGCGCTCGCACACACCACCGCGCTCAACGCCGCCCTCGTCGGCGCGACCAACCCGGTACTGATTGCGGTCGTCGCCGCGCTGCTCGTTCGCGAACGGATGCGCGGCGCAAGCATCCTCGGACTGGTCACCTCCCTGCTCGGTGTGCTGCTGATTCTCACCCACGGCAACCTTCTCGAGGTGTTCACCACCCAGTACAACATCGGCGGGCTGTACATGCTCGGTGCTGTGGCTGTGTGGACCGCATATACGATTCTCGGGCGGACGCTGACAACCGCACCAGTGACATCCGCTGCCGTCCAATCGGTGATGGCCGCAATCGCCCTTGCCCCGATCGCGCTCACTGTGGGCGGACCGATCACACTCGACAGTGCCGGCTGGTGGGGTGTGCTGTACATCGGGGTGTTCCCGTCGGTGCTGAGCCTCATGCTGTGGAACATCTCGGTCAAGAAAATCGGCGCGGGCAGGGCCGGGATCTACCTCAACCTCATGCCCGTCTTCACAGCGATGATGGCGCTCGCGGTGGGTACGCCGATCACGTTCGTTCAGGTGCTCGGCGGTGCCCTCGTCATCGGCGGGGTGTGGCTGACGAGCCGTCCCGCTCGCTCGATTCGTCGCAGCCAGGAACCGGCAACGGATGTCAACGCAGGAGCCTCGGAGGCTGGCCCGGTACGATAGACCCCCGTGGCTCTAACTATCGGTATCGTCGGTCTCCCTAACGTCGGCAAGTCAACCCTTTTCAACGCTCTCACCAAGAACGCGGTTCTCGCGGCAAACTACCCGTTTGCCACGATCGAGCCGAACATCGGAGTGGTGAACCTGCCCGACTCGCGCCTTGATGTGCTCGCCGAGATCTTCGGCAGTGAGCGCATCCTGCCCGCAGCCGTGTCGTTCGTCGACATCGCCGGCATCGTCCGCGGCGCCAGTGAGGGGGAGGGGCTCGGCAACAAGTTCCTCGCCAACATCCGAGAAGCGGATGCCATCGCGCAGGTCATTCGCGCGTTCTCCGATGAAGACGTGGTGCACGTCGACGGCGCGGTGAACCCCGCCGGTGACATGGAGACCATCAACACCGAACTCATCCTCGCCGACCTCGAGACGCTGGAAAAGGCGCAGTCGCGGTTCGAGAAAGAGGTCAAGGGCAAGAAGCTTGACCCGATCGTGCTGACCACGGCGAAGGCAGCCAGGGAGTACCTCGACACCGGCAAGCCGCTGTCGAGCTCGGGTCTCGACCTCGAGCCGATCAAGGAGCTCGGTCTCCTGACGTCCAAGCCGTTCATTTACGTGTTCAACGTCGACGAAGCCGTGTTGCAGGACCAGGCCAAGCTTGACGAGCTCGCCGCTCTGGTGGCTCCCGCCAAGGCGATCTTCCTCGATGCCAAGCTCGAGTCTGAGCTCATCGACCTCGATCCGGAAGACGCTGCAGAGTTGCTTGCGTCGACCGGACAGACCGAGTCGGGCCTGAACCAGCTCGCGCGCATCGGTTTCGACACCCTCGGACTGCAGACCTACCTCACGGCGGGCCCGAAAGAGTCACGTGCGTGGACCATTCCGAAGGGTGCGAAGGCACCCCAGGCGGCCGGCGTCATCCACACGGACTTCGAGCGTGGCTTCATCAAGGCTGAGGTCATCTCATTCGATGACCTCGTTGCCGCTGGCTCGGTTGCCGAGGCTCGCGCCAAGGGCAAGGCCCGCATGGAGGGCAAGGACTACGTCATGGCCGATGGCGACGTGGTGGAGTTCCGCTTCAACGTGTAATCGGGTCCTCTGGAGTCGCTGGCTCGGTTAGCGCGGCGGCATAGTTGCGTATCGAGCGCTGATATTGAGGCAGTGCCGCGATTTGCGCCTCGATGGCTACCCGGAGCGCCTCATCTTTGCGGCCCGCGCTATGAAGCGCCAAGGCCAGCACGACACGAGGTGCCGACCCTGTCGATTCGTGGGTCGGGGCGGCGCTCAAGACGGCGATGGCTTCATCGAGTCGGCCGAGGTTGCGCAGAGTCGATCCATACTGCACCGCGAGTTGAGCGTGCCGAGCTTCATCGAGGGTGAGTTCGAGCGCGCGCTCATACTCCGCGCCTGCCTCAGCTTCGAATCCCATCGAGTCGTACATGCTCGCGAGCTCGAATGCGCTCCGGCCGTCGTGCGCTGGGCACGCGTCAGCCAATTCCCGCATGGCCTTGACCCCTTCATGACGGCTGAGGGAGTCGAATCTGGCCCAGAGATCGGCGACGGAGGATTCCCATTGCTTGAGGTCTGCTGTCATGGAATCTAGTTTGTCAGGCAGCGACCTCACGACGTCGGGACACAACTGGTGGGCATCGCTGGTAGAGGTTGCTCGGTAACGTAACCCGGTGGAGTTCCGCTTCAACGTGTGACTGTCGTCGGATGCTATGACGCCCCGCGAGAAGGATTAGCGCTCCGCCGTATCGAACGCGGCTAAGCGGGCCGGGAGTTACGGTGCGGCAGGTGCTTCAACCGCGGGTGCCGCGACTCGCGACCGTAGTCCCACCGCGATGAGGTGGACCGCGAACCAGATCTCGAACGCGAAGACCGGCAGGGCGCACAGGCCGGCGATCGTGCCTCCCTGCGGGATGGCTCCGAACAGCTGTGCCGTGTTGCTCGCAAGCACGGCGGTGCCACCGACGAGACCGAGCACCGCCAGTGCGCGAGGCACGACGCGCGCGTCCAGAAGTAGCCAGCCCAGGATGAGGGTGTTTACGCTAATGACGAGACCCTGCCCCACGAGGAACGCCGCGGTGTGCATAGCGATGAACGCCTGCGCCTGCGGCGCGCTCGCCGCGGTCCACAGCAGCGCCAGCATCGGCAGGGTGCCCGCAGAGATGACGGTGGCTTCGAGAGCGCGGAGCCCCGCGAAGGTGGCGGCACGCATGGCCCCCACATCGCGCAGCAGTAGCCACAGCAACAGGCCGGTGCCGAGGCATCCTGCGGCGAGGATGAGCTCGAGTGCCACGCCCAGAGCGAGGGCGTCGGCCGAGTACGCGGCGACCGCGGTCACCGACGTGACATGGGTGATCAGGTAGAGGATGCCGGCGGTGCGGGCGTAGGTGCGCGGGTGAGTCGTCATGGCGTGCCGATCGTCGTCGGTGTACGCCGTATACCGACGCGGCATCAGTTTACGTATACGCTGTATACGTGTCAACAACCCGTTCACGGCCTCCTCTGGACCGCACGCGCGTACTCGACGGCGCCGTTGCCGTTGCGGACGAGGTGGGCCTTGAGTCCACGAGCATGCGCCGCCTCGCGGACTCGCTGGGGGTCACCGCGATGGCGCTGTACAAGCACGTCGCAAGCCGCGAGGAGTTGATCGACGGCATGCTGGACCGCCTCGTGGCGAGTATCGAGGTGCCCGCCCCCGGTCTGACCTGGAAACTCGCGTTGCGCGCCCGCATCCGTTCGGCACGGAACGTCCTGTCCGCGCACACGTGGACCCAGGCGGCGATCGAGACGCGGACCAGCGCCAGTCCCACCATCCTCGCCTACATGGACTCCCTCATGGAGATCATGTTCGAGGGCGGATTGTCCGCCGACCTCGTGCACCATGCGATGCACGCCCTGAGTACGAGGATGTGGGGGATCACACGCGATGTGTTGCCCACCCCGAGCGTCCCGGAGGACCCTGACGAGCGGGCTCAGGCGATGGTCGAGTTCGCGGTCGCCTATCCGGCGATCGTTCGCATGGCGACGACCGCGCCGCACGCGGGGGAGAGCTGCGACGAGGATGAGGAGTTCGCGTTCGCGCTCGACATCCTCCTCGACGGTTTCGAGCGCAAACACGAACAGCGGTGGGCGTCCGTTCCCTGACCAGGGCCTCCGTGGCGCTGATTGTCGGTCCAGTCATTCTTTGCGGCCGTCGAGTCCGGGCCAATCTGCTCCAGCCCCGGCGCAATGTCCGGCCGACTGCAGAGGGACCGTTCGAATCCACATGCATGTCGCCTAGCCAGCCGGCGGTGGTACGTCAGCGACGAGAAAAACACGAGCATTGATCGGGGCTCCGTCCTGCCCCATGGTCCTATGGGGAGTTTCCCTTGAGGAACTGATTCACCGCCGCCTCGGTCAGCTCGTCCAGTTGTTCCGCGTCAACGAGCCGGCTGTTGACGAGGGTGGCGAGACCGTTGATCGTGGCATAAAGAACGATTCCGATTTTTTCGTGGGGACCAGCCTGAAGGACGCCACTGTCCTGGCCTTCGTGAATCAGGTCGACAAGGGGTTCGAAGGCTCTCTCCGCGGAGAGTCGGACCCCTGCCTTCTCCGGCTGGTGCTTTGTCGCATTCATCAGGTCCAGGAGCGCCGGGTTCTCCGTCGCAAAGTTAGCGAACGCTGAGGTCGCGCGACTGACCCGGGAGGTGAAGTCGGCGTCTCCGTCCGCGACGGCGTGGCGGATGGCCTCGCCGAGACGACGGAATCCTGACTCTGCCAGCGCATCGAGCAGATCCTGGCGCTCCGGGAAGTGCCGCCGCGGGGCGCCGTGGCTCACTCCCACCTCCCGGGCGAGATCGCGCAGGGAGAGCTGCTCAGCGCCTCGTTCGCGCAGGCTGCGCTCGGCAGCCTCGAGGAGGGCTGCGTGCAGTCCTCCGTGATGGTACCGGCGCTGTTCTGTCTGCTCGCTCATGGGACCACGATAACCGGGGGCCGTAGGCATTGACAACATTAGTAGTCGGTGCCTACATTGGGGTCCATGACAGTTCAGGACGGTGCACTGTGGTGACTACGACGGCAGAGGAGCTGATCGTCGTCTCCGGTGCCTCGACAGGGATCGGGGCTGCCACCGCCCGCGAGCTCGCTTCTCGTGGTTACCACGTCCTCGCCGGGGTCAGGCGAGACGAAGACGCTGACGCGATCCGGGCTGAGCGTATCGAGCCTGTGATGCTGGACATCACCGTTGCCGAACACGTCGACGCGCTCGCCGCCCGAATCGCCCTCGATCCTCAGAGGCGACTGCTGCGTGCGCTGATTAACAACGCCGGGATCGAGATCAACGCTCCTATCGAGGTTCTCCCACTCGACCTGTGGCGGGAGCAGTTTGAGGTCAACCTCTTCGGACACATCCGGGTTATCCAGGCGTTGCTGCCCGCGCTGCGGCACAGTCGGGGCCGCGTGGTAAACATCAGTTCTGTCGGCGCGGAGGCCACTCTGCCCATCTACGGCGCGTATGCCGGCTCCAAGGCCGCGTTGGAGTCCGCCAGCGATGCCTTGCGCCGGGAAGTGGGTTCGCAGGGCATCCAGGTCGTGATCGTCCAATCCGGCGGCGTGAAGACCCCGATGGCTGCCAAGAGCGGGCCGCTCTCTCTCAAACTCGCTGAGGGGATGAACATCGAGCACACACGCCTCTATGGTCGCTTGATCTCTTCGACCGTGAGCTTTCAGTCCTCGTTTCTGCAGCGGGCGATTACGGCCGACCAGGCCGCGAAGAAGATCACGAAGATCACCACCACCAAGCGTCCTCGCACCCGATACAGCCTTGGCCCGGATGCTGCCTTCACACTGCCAATGGCGCGGTTCCTGCCTGCACGCCTCATGGATCGAGTCGTCCCGCGATAGCTCCTGCACTACCCAGAAGATCCCCTTTCACGCACGACCCTCATTTGTTCACCTCACCGTCTAGGCTTTCGAAGCATGACGAGCCAGATGGATGTGCCGACCGCATGAGCTTTCACTCGTTTCACCTCGCGCACATGCCGCCGCTGGCTGCAATCCGAGTGCTGCTGCGGGCACCCAAGGCCAACGGCCTTCGTCACATCGAAGTGCTCGCCGGCATGAAGTTGGGGGCCGCAGTGGTTTCCCCGCGCCGGATGCAATTGCGGCGAGTAGCTGTTTTCGCCGAGTGGGAGGACGAGGCGGCACTCGTCGACTTTCTCGCCGGGCACCCATTTGGCCGGCAGTTGGACAAGGGCTGGCACGTCAGGCTTGAGTTCTTGCGCCGATGGGGTCACATTCGCGAGCTGGACGGGCTGCCGGAGATGACGGAACGAGCGAATCTCGATGAGCCGGTCGTCGCCGTTACCCTGGCCCGGATGCGGCTGCCCGAGTTGGCACGATTCATCCACTGGGGCCGCCCCGTCGAGCGTCAGGTCCGGGACCATCCCGAAGTGACGCTCGCGCTGGCGGGCATCCGTTTGCCGCGGACGGTTTCAACGTTCTCGATCTGGACCAGCGCCCGAGCGATGACGGGGATGGTGTTCGGCCGCGAGGATGGTGAAGGTGCGCGCCGCCATGCTGAGGCGATGACCGAACGCGACCGTCGGAACTTCCACCACGAATTTACGACGCTGCGTTTTCGGCCGCTGTCCGAGCACGGGGCGTGGGACGCCCGGGCTCACTGGGTGCCGCGGCCCGCGGAGGTCGCGTAGCGAGGAAAGGCATCCGATAGCGTGTGGCCCTGGCGATTTTCGAACACCTGATGCGTTCGGTATGTTTGCGCCATGACACCAGAGGAACACCGCTTCAATGCTCTCGTCCTGATGTTCGCCAACCTCCAGCGCCTGATGGTTTTTCACAATGCCATCGCGGTCAGTGAAGGCAGGGAAATTGATTCCCACCTGAGGGAAGAGCTGACGTCCCGGCTCGACCTGGTTGGTGATGCGCTGCGGCGCTCGAGTGAAAACGCCGCGGTAAGCGACGCTGATGTGGATGCCGTCCAACCGGTTGTGGACTATCTCCAGCGGGAAATTCGTGCATACTTCGAGACCAAGCTGGACGGAGACCTTGGCGCGCAGGCCGCCCTCGGTGCGGGGGTCGTGTACGCGGCCTCCTACCTCAACGACGGCACCGTGCAGATGGGGCAGGTGTTCGATCGTCCGCACTGGGTCGACCGGGAGATGCAGAGCAAGCCGATGCTCATAGCCTTGCGAAATCGAGCGGACGCCGCGGTCGCTTCAGCAACACAAGGCGAGGTCTCTGCCGAGGTCCGCGGAGACATCGACTACCACGTGCGTGTCGCTCTCGGCGATCGTCAGCTCGTCCTGGCGCAGGTCGACGGATTGCCGACGATGTTGCAGGGGCGCGACGCCCGCGAGAACGTCGGGGCCTGAGCAGCGAGATGCCCATTTTCGATCATCTCGGCGTCACCGTGAACGACGTGCCTCGTGCGGCGACGCAGTTCGATCCCATCCTGTCGGCGCTCGGTTTCACCCGGACCGACGCTGACGAATCTGTGTCGTGGTACGCCGACGGCGAGACGGAGTTCATTCTGATGCCGGCTCGGGATCCCGGTACGGGGCCGCACCGCCACGGGCGGGTCGGCTGGCAGCACCTGGCATTCGCCGTCGACTCACGCGGGGACGTTGACCGCATGCATCGGATCGCGACGGATGCCGGATGGACGGTCGTGCGGGACCCGAAGGAATACCCCCGGTTCACCGACCGCTACTACGCCTCGTTTCTCGAGGACGACAACGGCATCCGGATCGAGTTCATGCACAACCCGCCGCGCGAGAGCGACTGATGGCCTCCGCGATGGCATTCCTAGGGGATGGATCGCTGGGGAGTAAGCGTGGTGGGTTCCGGTTCGACACCCCCGAGACACGTTGCACATGACGAGGTTCGCCGACAGATCACCCGCCTCGGTGTGGCAGCCCGACCAGTACCGCGGCCAGAGGTCGTTGGACGTTGTTGCAACCCAGCTCGCGGATCGAGGGCTAACTCCGTCGGCGCAACGTCGCGTCTTGCAGGACTGGATTGATTTCTTCGCGAACGAACGAACGCGGATACGACGACTCAGCCTGAGTTCGCGAGTGCCGCAGCCCCTTTTGGACTCTCTGGCCGGCCAGCCACAACTGGAAGCGCTGGACATCAAGTGGGGCAGCTATTCGGATCTTTCGGCGGTGGCCGGTCTGCCGAACTTGAGGCGGCTGACGCTCGGGGGCGCCCGATCGGTCACCGACCTGACGCCGCTCGCACCGCTTTCGAAACTCCGGACGCTCGTGGTCGACGGCGCTTTCCTCGTAACGGACCTGACCCCGCTGAGTTCGCTCGGAACCCTCCGGGAACTGGTCTACGGGAACTGCTCTCTCGGTTCCGATAAGACCGTAGAGGTGCGGGACTTTGTCTGGATTCGGCCAATGACAAATCTGAGAACGCTGCAGATGCCGGGATCGAGGCTCTCCGGGACGGACCTGTCGGACCTGTTGACACTGCCCAAGCTGTCACAACTCAACCTTCCACTGAGGCGGGCCTACAAGAAGCAGGTCTTCGAGTTCGCCTCCCGCAGCAAGGCCTTTGCGGGGCTCGCGCGCGCTTACGACGAATATGACGAGATGCGAACTGGCTAACCCGTGTGAGACGAACTACGGAAATACGAGGTTCTGGTGCCCGTCGATGAGCTCACGCACAATGTCGAGGTGACCGGCGTGCACGGACGTCTCGTTGAGAACTCGGAAGACGACCGCGCGCCCGTCCGCCAATTCAGGAGCATCGAAGATGCTGGTGGGCGGCGTCCACGCCGGAGGGGCATCCAGGTCGACGCGTGCGAGGACCTCGTCGCTTCGAGCGATCTGCCGTTTATAGATGTCGATCGCCTCTGCGCCGGTCATCGGGTCGGACGCCCAGCCGTCGTGCAAATCCTCAATGGCTCGCCAGTCGCCACCCAGTACCGCCGATATCCAGAACATCTCATCGTCGAAAGTGAGGTGATTGAGAAGTCGGGTGATCGTCCAGCCTGAGGGAACAACCGAGCGATGCATCTCGTCCTCGGTCAGGCCGCTGACGGCCCGGAGAACGTGGTCCCGCTCACCCTCGAGCTGAGCGATCAGCTGTGCGTCGCTCACTGCTTTTGGGTGGTGAAGGATGGTTTGAGAAGAGGAGCAGTCACGCCGCCAGCATATCCACGCCACTCATCGGCCAACAGGGTGAGGTGAAGGCCGCACCCAGTTCGGGGCAGTTCCACCGGACGCGGCTTGGGCGCCAATACGATCACCCTATGCCCCGATTTCTTGTTGTGCTCGAAGGAACGAGCGCCGGTCGAGTCCGCCTGCGGCTGTCTGCCGGAGGGATGTTGTGAAGCGGCTCCTGCTCGTTGCCATCGCCGCCGCGGTGGCTGCCGCGCTGACCGGGTGTGTCACGCTGTTCCTGCCCAACGAATCGGAATCTGCGCCTGAGCTTCGGGAACCCCAAACCCCCGCCGGCGAACCGGAAGACTGGGTGATCGTATTCTACGAATCCGGCTCCGACGACGAGGCGCTGGCTGCCATGGATGCTCTTTTGGACACGGAGTTGGCGGCCGACGAGGCGCTCGTTGCAGATGGCCTGGGCTGGATAGACGGCAATGAATTCGGGCAGGGATCTTATGACCTCTATTTCATCGGGTACGACCACGATGAGATGTGGGCTGTTCTCGAACCGATTCTGGCCACCGCACCAGTGAAGTGGACGCGAGTGGAATTTTGGGACGACCTCGACGGTTCGGCAACAGCGGAACTGACCCAGTGAGCAGGAAGGGTCCAGCGCCGGAAAAAGTCCTTATCCTCCGTCCGCTTGGCATCACGCGTGTGCTGAACGCCGCCGTCCCTCTCATTGTGGTGATCCCATTCGCTGTTTTGTCTGAGTTGCCGATCACGCAGCGGGCACTTCTGTTCTCTCCCCTTCTGGTTCTCGCGGCGGTCTTGTCGATTCGATTCTGGCGTCTCTCGGTCACCCTCTACCCGGATCGTGCCGTGGTGCGGGGGTATCTGTGGAGTCGGACCGTGAGGCGTGACCGGGTGACGGAGGTATCAGACTTCGCCTGGCTGGCGTGGACGACTGCAGCCGGACGGCGGCGGCGGACCCCGCTTGCCGCGCTGTGGGTCAACGGCTCGGCGCTACCGCGATACGCGAAACACGCCGCCAAGTGCCTTCAGCGCGCCCAGATGTGGGCGCGCTAGTCGCAGCTGACGGAGGTGAGCTCGGCGTAGTCCCCGTCCGTTGGCGTGGCATCCACAAGAATGGAGGTCACCCGTTCGATCGTGGCGGTTTGTGTGATTTCGCGCTGCGGTTCGGCGTACATGTCGTCCCAGATTCCGACGGTGACCGTCGCCGTCGTGCAATCCGGTTGCGTGACCAACAGCCATTCCCAGCAGTACTCGTTGCCGCATTCCGCTCCGCCCTCCTCGACGTAGACCACGTCCACACCGTCGACGGTCCACACCTCGGAGAGCACGGTGGCGGGTCGGTCGCCCAGAACGCCGGATTGCGCGACCGCGTCCACGACCAGGGGGACGGCGAAAATAATGCCCTGGACCATCATCAGGATGAGCAGTATTACCGTCGCTGTCCACTCGCCAGCGACGAGCCAGCGGGGTGGCTTCATTGCCGCTAGCCGTTGTGTGGTCGGCGCCGTGAGCGGTGCCGGGTAACCGGGATACCACGGTCCACCCGGATTGGTCGGTCCGGTCGGGTATGCCGGAACGGCGGGGTCTACTGCGAACGGATGCGGGGAGAACGGATGCTGGACGGGAACGGGCCGCGTATCGTGCCCGTCGTCGGCGGAGTGCTCGGTGTTCACTGAACGCTCTGCGCGCGCGGCAGTCGTCCGACTGGAGGGTGCAACTGGGGCATAGCCACAGAGTATTGACCGGTAGGCGTGCGCACTCCACCCACTTCGGGGCCGGTCGCCCTGGGCGAGGCTGCACATGCAAGATCAGGCGCTGGCCCTCAGAGAGCCGCGCTCTTTCCCGCCCACGGGTCGTAATCGACCTCGAGTTCTGCCTGTTCCGGGCGTGCGCCCTCAGGCACATGCTGCAGGTTCACGCGGATCCGATACCAGAGCGAACTCGAGCCCCGCATCCCGTCGACGAGAACATCGGCCGGTTCGAGGAGCTTGACGACGTCGGGATGCTTTGACTTCCACCGCTCGAGTCCCTCCAGGGCCTCCGGCTTCGTCTTGGCACGGGCTACCTCCACGAGGGGCATCGTTGAGGTGCGCCGGCCCGATCCGTCCGACGCTCTCGGTGGTTTCTCGGCCGGGCCCAGTTCTTTTGCCAGGGCGAGCAGGCCGTCGAGACTGCCTGCGGCGTCATCGATTCCGGATGCCGCATCGCCACGGTCCGCGAACCGCTTCAGTACCGAGCGCACGGTGAAGTGCTCCGGGCGGCATCCGGGCACTTCGTCCCAGTCCAGCGGTGTCGACACCCGGGCGTCGGGCAGCGCCCGGACCGAGTACGCCGATGCGACCGTGCGGTCCTTCGCGTTCTGGTTGAAGTCGACGAAGACGCTCTCGCCACGCTCTTCCTTCCACCACTTCGCGGTTGCGAGTCCCGGCGCCCGTCGCTCGACCTCGCGCGCCAGAGTTTCAGCCGCGAGCCGTACCTGGCGGTAGTCCCACCGCGGTTCGATGCGGGCGTAGATATGGATGCCGCGGGAACCGGATGTCTTCGCCCAGCCAACGAGGCCGTAGTCGCTGAGCACCTCCCTCGCGATCATCGCAACGTCGACGATCTGTCGCCAGTCGACTCCGGGCATGGGGTCAAGATCGACCCGCAGTTCGTCGGGATGATCGAGGTCCTCGGCGCGAACCGGGTGCGGATTGAGGTCGATGCAGCCGAGGTTCACCACCCAGGCGAGTGCAGCGGCATCCCGAACGACGACTTCCTCTGCCGAATTGCCCGATGCGTACTGCAGGGTGGCGGTTTCGATCCACTCGGGACGTTTCTCCGGTGCGCGCTTCTGGAAGAACGCCTCCTGGTCGATGCCCTTCACGAAGCGTTTGAGAACCATGGGCCGCCCGGCGACACCGCGAAGCGCACCATCGGCGACCGCCAGGTAGTACTTCACCAGCTCGAGTTTGGTGATGCCGGGCTCGGGAAAAACCATCTTGTCAGGATGCGAAACATGCACCTCGCGTCCGTCGATCTCCAGCACCTCTGCCTGGCTCGCCTGTGCGCTCACGCACTCACCATAAACCTGCGGGTCGGTGCGCGTCTGCCCCTCGAGGCATCGACGCGAGGCTCTAAACCCGCGCCGCGAGATGCCCCAACCGACCCGTCAGAGAGCTGGGGGAGGCTCTGCCGCCATATAACAAATTGGCGGCTCGTCGAATCGCTGGTCATGCTCCACCTCGTATTGGCATTCGCCGCAACCATCAGTCGGGGTCGCGCCGAATGCTCCTCCCCAATGCTCGCGCCAGTCGTGGTGGCACACCGGGCAGGTTCCGTAGAAGCTGACCCTGTCGCGTTCGATCGCCCGCCTTTGCTCCAGCCAGGCGTGTACGAGCTTCGGCACCCGGAACGATGGGAAAAGTGGCATCACGAGTGCGCGCTCGTGTCAGATACCGGCTCACTCATGGGACGGAAACCCGCGCACAATGTCCGGCGAGAACGCCGTGACGAGCTGCCGGCTCAGCTTCTTGCCCCTCTTCCACTCGGTTGGGTCACACTCGGTACTTCGTCCCCAACGGTCAAGGAGCACCACACAGCCACACTCTCGATGCCCCACCAGAACGATGTCGCCATGTTCGATCGACGTCAGTCGGTTTCCTTCTCGCCGGAGGATATGGGTGTCGGTGACCCACACTTCGTCCTTCGACGCCTTCGCGCGCCAGGGTTCATGCCCCGCCCGCAACGCCCGGTGGCGTTGCACGCTCTCGCGGTCCTTGTGCCTGGTCCAGATCCTCTGGCGGTCAAGCGGCAGCTTCAGTTCTCTACGCAGCTTCGCGGGAAGGTGGGCATCTTCATGGACCGCAACAAGAAGGGTCGGGATGCTCTTTTTCAGAGCATGGGTCAGCATCCCTGAGGTCAACGTTTCACCGATTGTGAGCGTCTCCGCGGGAGTGACAGTGCGGCGGAGCAAGAGACCGTCGATCGCCAGATCGTCCAGATAGAGACTCCCACCCGCCGAGTCAGCGCCGACGTTGGAGGCAATGACCGAGCGGGCTGAGTTCGTTGCCTGAGCGCTGAAGCCGCTCTCGGCCACGTCCTTTATTGCGCGCACGCCGGCGCGAAGCGCGGCAACGAGGTTCCGGTCGAGAGGGTCCAAAACGAGGTCCAACTGCGAGGAATCGTCGTCGATTCGTGTCGTGAAATGGTCCACGGAGTAGATCAGGCCCTTGGCCTGACGGAGCCGGATAAATAATTCATCACTCAACGCAGCGCTGAGAAACGCTTGTAGCTCGATCGGCACGACGAGCGAGAACGCCACGCCTGCTTTGCCCGAGGTCACCAGGCGCGGTGTCTCACGTGCCGACGGCACCGGTGCGTGGACTACCGCTGGCCCCGACGGAAGTCGGACGTCAAGGGCGGCAGGCACTTCACCGGTGAACGACAGTGCAGCGTTTTCCCGTGTGAGCCAGTGTTGTGCCCACTCGATCACCTCGGTTCTCGACAGCGCCCCGGTTGTTGGTGCACCGAGAGCGGCGGCTCCGAGGCCCCGGACTCCGAACCGGTTAGCCAGCAGGCCCGGCGAGATGAAACGAAATGCGTACGGCCTCTCCGCCTCAATGATGTCCTTCTCGAGCTCGAGGTCCTCGGCTGTGACGCGCTGCACGTTCGCGATCGCGGATGCCACCGTATTGAGGAAGTGCGCGACGGCATCGGCTGTGCCCGTCGCGAAGAACTCGACCGAGTCCTCTTTCACGGTGCCTCCGTGGGCATCGGGCACCGGCTGGGTCAGGCGAAGAACGACGTGTTCCACAAGATGGGTGACCCCGGCCATGGTCGGAGGTTCATCTCTCATTCCGACTCCGAAAGTCAGCGTTCCTGTCGCGACGCCCTCGCGACAGAGCGAGTAGGTGGCCACGCCGTTGTGGGAGGAGGTGGTCACCGGAGTCATAGGGGGAGTCTGGCAGAGCAGTCGCCGCGGACAGGGTGTTCACGGCCGGTTTATCTTCGCACTACTGCCCCGAGTTGTAGGGGCAGCGGACGTGACGCGGCAACGGTCCGTCTAGCCGGGATGACCCGGAAGGTGCATCGCCGCGAGACGCTCGGGGTCACGCAGCGAGATGATATCGACGATGCGATCCCCGACAACGGTGCATCCCATGACGCCGATCGGCATGCCGGTTGTGCTCCACGCGACCATGCCCGGATCGCCATTGACGAGCACACGATGTCCCCGTCCTCTCGCGCGCGCTCTGCGCTGTGCAATGGCTGCCACAGCAGTCGCTCCCACCAGCACCTCCACACCATGCGCCGTGTGCGTGCGCCAGGTCACATCCGGATCGAGCACGCGCAGCAGCCGCTCGAAGTCCCCGTCCCTGGCCGCCGCGAGGAATGCGTCGACCACCGACCGCTCGCGCCGTCTCTGCTCGGCTGGACGCGAGGAGCCCTGTACTTTCTGGCGAGCCCGGCTGGCGAGCATCTTGCTCGCGTTCGCGGACTTCCCAATGATCGGGCCGATCTCCTCGAAGGTCACAGCGAACATGTCGTGCAGCACAAACGCCAGTCGCTCGGCAGGGCTGAGAGTATCGAGCACAACGAGCAGTGCCAGACCCACCGATTCCGCGATCGCCGCTTCGTCCTCGGGTGCGCCGTGGCTGTCGTCTGTGACGAGCAACTCCGGCACCTGATCGTCATATGCCACCTCGCGCCTGGCCTTGCGTGAGCGAAGTATGTCGATACAGACCCGGCCGACGACCGTGGTGAGCCAACCGGCGAGGTTGTCGATCGTTGTCGCGTCCTGGCGGGACAGCTTCAGCCACGCCTCCTGGACCGCGTCCTCGGCATCCGCCCGCGAACCGAGCATCCGAGAGGCGACAGCAATCAGGCGGCCGCGCTGTTCGTCGAATGCCCGCGCAATGACCTCGTCGGAATCGGATGCCGCCATGGTGTTACCTTCCTCCCTCGAGTGCCGTCATAGGTAATGACGGCCCGCGACGGGTCGAGGTAACGACAGGGAGAATAATCATGAACCTCGCTCTGTGGATCACCGCCGGGTTGCTAGCCGCTGTATTTCTCCTCGCAGGCGCCAACAAGGTGTTCATCCCTTACGAGAAACTGGTCAGGTTTCCCGGTGCCGGATGGGCCAATGACTTCAGTGCCCGGTTCGTCAAGGGACTGGGAACCCTCGAGATACTGGGTGCCATCGGTCTCATTCTGCCCGCGTTAGTCGGAATCGCACCGGTCCTGGTGCCGATGGCGGCCGCCGGTCTGGCGGTCATCATGGCCGGTGCAACGGTCGTGAGCTTCCGCCGCGGCGAGATGCTGCACGCTGCGTTGGATTTGATCTACCTCGCGCTGGCCCTGTTCGTTGCGTGGGGCCGATTCGGTCCCGAGCCTTTCGGATGATTGGCGGTGCGGCGGCGTCACCGGCTCACCATAAACCCGAGGGCCGGTGCGCGTCAGCCCCCGTGCTCAGTCTGCTCACTGACACGAAAAAGTGTGGCGCACAACCGTTGCTGATCAATAGGATCTCCCGCATGTACATCGTGCTCTCGGCCCTCACGTTCCTGCTCGTGATTGCAGCCCTTGTCGACGTCATCACGCGGCAGGACTGGCAGGTGAAGCACATGCCCAAGATGGTCTGGGTGCTGCTCGTCATCTTCCTTCCCCTGATCGGCAGCGTCCTGTGGTTTCTCATCGGCCGTGAATACGACGGGAGCCAGAACATCATCGACCGGCCGGTGCGGCGCGCGCGACCGCAGCGAGCGTCACAGGCACCGACTGATGTCCAAGGGCCCGGGTACAGTGCACGCTCGCGGACGACGGAGGAGCAGCTCGCGGACCTCGAGCGCGAGATCGAGTTTTACGAGAAGCAGGCGCGCCTTCAACAGCTGAAGGCCGAGACCGAGCGCCGCCGTGAGCCAGACGGAGTGAACTGAACCCCGCGTGATGCGCGCAGGCGCTGAGTGGCGCTAGTGTCATGCAAATGTACGAACGTGACCACGTGGCATCCCTCCTGAATACTGAAGAGCGTCTCTCTGCGCCTGCGACCTCGCCTGTGAGGGGCGACAAGTGAGCTTCGACCACAGGCGGGCGACCGCCAGACTCATGGTCATCGACGTCGATGGCTCGCCGCTCAGGGACGCGGATATCGTGCTGGAGCAACGCAGTCACGAGTTCGCGTTCGGCAACATCGGGTTTGATTTCATCCCGCTGGCCAACGAGGAGAGCGAAACTCCCTCCCGCCGCGATGGGTTCGCGAGCGCGTCGACCGAAGGCCTCGCCGGATTAGCCGATCTCTGGCTTGACGTCTTCAACACGGCGACGCTTCCGTTCTACTGGCGAATCTTCGAGCCGGTCGAGGGGGAACCGGACACCCAGCGACTCCGCGCCGCTGCTGCCTGGTTCGCCGAACGCGGGGTCACCGTGAAGGGGCATCCGCTCACCTGGCACACGCTCGCGCCGGAGTGGCTGGGAGGCAGGACGGAGAACGAGATCGAGGCGCTCCAGCGAGGCCGGATCCAACGGGACGTCGCCGACTTCGCAGGACTCATCGATACGTGGGATGCCATCAACGAGGTGGTGATCATGCCCGAGTTCACCGCGGAGGAGAACGGTATTTCTCGACTCGCGAAGAAGATCGGGAGGGTGCCGATCGTCCGGCTCGCTTTCGAGGAGGCGCGACAGACCAACCCATCGGCGACGCTGATTCTCAACGACTTCGATCTGTCGCCCGCCTATGAGCGCCTCATTGAAGATGTCCTGGATGCCGGCATCCGCGTCGACGCGATCGGCCTCCAGACGCACATGCACCAGGGCTATTGGGGAGAGGGAACCATGCTCAGGATGGTCGATCGGTTTGCCCGCTTCGGGCTGCCGCTCCACCTGACCGAAACCACCCTCGTCTCGGGCCACACCATGCCGCCGGAGATTGTCGACCTCAACGATTACCAGATCGCGTCGTGGCCATCGACGCCGGAGGGAGAGGCCCGTCAGGCCGATGAGATCGAGCGGCACTACCGCTCCCTCGTCGGGCACCCGGCGGTGCAGGCAATCACCTACTGGGGGATCACCGATGACGGTGCCTGGCTCGGTGCCCCCGCTGGGCTCGTGCGATCGGACGGCACACCGAAGCCCTCCTACGATGCGCTCAAATCGCTCATCAAGGGGGAGTGGTGGCTGTCGAGAACCGAGGTCCGGACGGACAATCACGGAACCGTGCCGCTGTCGGGGTTCTTCGGTGAATACACGGTGCAGGCGAAGGGGAAAACCGCGACTGTCTCGCTCGCTTCAGGCGTCGACGAGGCAGTGGCACGGCTGGCCTGACGCTGTGCCGGCCTGGCCTAACGCTGGCCTGCTTAACGCGGGCCTGACGCGGCGCTGGCCGCAGCGGCCAGCGCCGTCACGCATCTAGGCGACCGCGGTAGCCTCATCGGTTGCACCCGGGGTGGTCGGCTCCGCCGCGGAATCCGGCGCGAGGGCCTTGTGCAGCGCTGCCTCTGCCTCTTCTACACCGATCTCGAGCGAGAGAGCGATCTCGGTGACGAGCGGGCCCTGCGCGTGACGCAGGAGCTCGCGCTCAGCGAGGGAGAGGCCACGGTCGTCGCTGCGCCTGGTCAGGTCACGGACGACCCCGGCAATGGTCAGGATGTCACCGGCCTTGAGCTTTTCCTGGTTGTCTTTCATCCGGCGCGACCACTTGTCTTCCTCGTCGATCGTCGGTGCCCGGAGGACGTCGAACAGGGCCTTCGTCTCATCGGGACTCAGAACGGCGCGAATACCGACCTGTTCGGCGCTCGCAACGGGAACGCTCACGGACAGCTTGGAATCGTGGACCTCGAGCTTGAGGTATTGAACCTCGTTGCCCTTGACGGTCCTGGAGAATATCGAGGTGATTGTGGCGGGACCATGGTGCGGGTAGACAACGATCTGGCCTTCGGAAAACTGCATGGGATGTACCTCCGGGTGCGCATGAGCGCCTTACTCAACCTCGCGCGAAGCAGGAACCGAAGTTCGTACGACACCCGACAGTCGACCCAATTCCCGGCGGGCGATGCAGTCGTTCGCCGGATTCCATGGGCGCGCGGGCAGGCAATTCCACAGGGGCGGATCTGCCTGGCACCGCGAGCTTGGCTGAGTCAATTATCTCACAGAGGGCCGACATCTACCTGAGTGAGCGGGCCGAGCGGGGGTGCGGCAGATGTCCTGGCGACGTCAGCGGAGCATCCGTCGCATGACGATTCGGGGGATTCCACCCGACACGGACCGGGTGTCAGCGACCCAGGAGAACCCCGCCTGTTCGAACATGGCCCTGGTGCCCACGAACGCCATGGTCTGGTCTACTCGCTCGCCGTGGTTGTCGACCGGATACCCTTCGACAGCCGGCGCACCCTGGCCACGGGCGTAGTCCACGGCCCCCTCGATGAGGGCGGCGGTGATGCCTCTCTTGCGGTAGCCGGGACGAACCCGCATGCACCAGAGCGACCACACCGGCAACTCGTCGACGTGGGGAATCCTGCGGGAGTGTTCGATCGGGTGCAGCTCCCTCCGTGGAGCAATGCCTGCCCAGGCAACGACGTCATCGCCGAGGTACGCGAGCACACCGGGTGCGAGATCGCGGGCGCACAGTTCGCGGACTTTGTCGGCTCGGTCGGTGCCGACCAGCGTCCGGTTCTCGGCGGATGACAATCGCCAGGACAGGCACCAGCACACCGACGACGAGGGATTCTTCGGACCGAGCATCGTCGCCATGTCGTCAAACGAGTGCGCCGGCTTCACGGTGATGCCGTCCGTGTGGGCGGCGTTCGCTACCTTGTCCTCCACGACCATCACCTCCGCGTGAGTTGCCCCGTGGGTCCCATCGTGACATCGGGCCGGTACCGCCGGAAGGGGCAACGGGACCGGTGTCACGATGCACAGCCGGTGATCACCCTGCTTTGGTACCCTCGACGAAGGCCGCCAACACGGCCCCGGACGAGGGATCAGTACCCGGAACGCGACAAGACTGGCCAGAAACGAACAGTCATGTTGTGGGTAGTGCTCATCCTGTCCGGTGTCCTCGAGGCCGTCTGGGCAACCGCCCTGGGCAAGTCGGAGGGCTTCACGAAGCTCTGGCCGACCGTCATTTTCGGTGCGGCTCTCGCGCTCAGCATGGCGGGACTCGCCTGGTCGATGCGCGGCATCCCCATCGGTACCGCGTATGCGGTCTGGGTGGGCATCGGTGCCGCGCTCACCGTGGCCTGGTCGATGATCACCGGCGACACGAGCATCTCGTGGATCAAGATCGCCCTGCTGGTCGGTCTCATCGGTTGTGTCGTCGGACTCAAGCTGGTGGACGACACACATTAGCCGCCGGTTCTCCTCGGCTACGGTAGGAGAACACATGCGTTCAATGCCGGGTGGGCCTTGTGCGATATTTCACCCGGAAGGAACGCAGGCATGAGCCTCATTCGACTGAACGACGTCACCGTCCGCTTCGACCAGATGCAGGTGCTGCGCGAGGCGTTCTTCCGTCTTGAATCCGGTGATCGGGTCGGCCTGATCGGCCGTAACGGTTCGGGAAAATCGACCCTGATCAAGCTGGTGCTGGGTCAGGTGTCAGCGGATGCCGGAACGGTCGCTGTCGAAGACGGCATCCGTTTTGGTTATTTCTCGCAGTTCTCGGAACTCGATGGAAGCGCGACGATCACCGAGGTGCTCAACGATGTCTTCGTCGATATTCGCGCGGTGGAAGCCGAGCTTGCGTCGATCGATGCGGCAATCGCTGCCGATCCCACCGCTGACCTGGATCCGCTGATCTCACGCCAGGGTGAACTTTTCGAGGAGATGGACCGCCTCGACGGGTGGGACTACACGCGGCGAATCGACGAGGCACTCACCAGGCTCGGTTTCGAGGACGCTCACCGCGTGTGCCCGATTGACAGCCTCTCCGGTGGATGGCGCAACCGCGCGGCGCTCGCCAAGCTCATTCTCGAGCGACCCGATGTGCTGCTTCTCGACGAGCCCACCAACTTCCTCGACGTTGCCGGTGTCGAGTGGCTCGAGGCCTGGTTCCGTGATTTCAAGGGCGCGGCGATCATCGTCTCCCACGATCGCAAATTCCTCGACTCGGTTGTCACCCGGATCGTTGAGCTCGAAAACTTCCACCTGCACGAGTACCCGGGCAACTTCGCTGAGTACGTGGTGCAGAAGCAGTTCCGGTTGAAGACCCTCGAGGCGCAGTTCGTGCATGAATCCGAGCTGCTCGCGTTCGAAGCTGAGGGCATCGCCGATCGACGCGAGGCCGCGAAGGCAGCGAGCAGGGGACTCGACAAGAAGCTCTCAGGGATCAAGAAATCCCGTGCGCCGCGGCCGGTGGACCAGATCATCACGGAGATCTACGGCGGGCTGCACGTCAAGGATGTGCTGTGCCGCGTGACGGGGCTCTCGAAGTCGTACGGCGAGAAAGTGCTGTTCAACGATCTGACGTTCGAGTTGAGGCGCGGCAACCGGGTCGTGGTGCACGGCTCGAACGGAAGCGGTAAGTCGACGCTTCTCCGTGTGCTCACCGGCGAGGAAAAAGCTGATTCGGGCGAGGCTGTGTGGGCGAAGGGTGCCGGGGTTGTCTCGTACAACCAGATGCTTGCCGACCTCGACGATGACGACACGATCACCCACGCGGTCAATGCCGCACCGGGGAGCCTCGCGTTTGCCGCGACCCGGAAGTCGGTCGGTCGTTTCCTCGCGATGTTCCAGTTCTCCGAGGCCGACCTCAAGCAGCGGATCGGAAACCTCTCCGGCGGTCAGCGGGCCCGCGTGGCGATGGCGCAGTGCCTGTTGTCCGGTGCGTCGGTGCTCATCCTCGATGAGCCGACAAACCACCTCGACATGGCAAGCACCCAGGTTATGGAGCGGGCCCTGGTGCACTTTCCCGGTGCTGTCATCGTCGTCAGCCACGATCGTTTCTTCAGCGACAAGGTCGCCAACCGCAAGATCGTGTTCGGCAGTGAGGGTGCCGAGGCGGGCGAGCTTGAGGTCCGCGCGGCGTAGGTCGGGTAGGTCGGCCCTCTGGGGTGTTCGGGGTGACGGCGTCTGCGGTCGGAGATACCGTTTCTTCATGGTGACAGGCGTCGAGGTGGGGTGTTGAGCAAGATGAACCCGTTGGACTCGCATTGCGCGGTCGCGGTTTCAGCCGGAGAGGTGTGCGACCGTCCCGTTGACGCGGATGCTCCGGTGAACCTCTGCGCGCACCACCTTCTCGTGGCGTACGAGTGGGTCGCTCGTGATGTGGGCGTGACCGACACTCTCGAGTCGCCGTGCCTCGCGTGCGGCTCGCGGCTGGGCGTCCGTTATCCCTCCGGCTGGCTTTGCGCTGTTTGTGAGTGGAAGGTCGGCGAGATCCCTGATTCGGATGCCGTGCGGGCTCGGGTGGACGTTGTCTACTACCTGCGGTTCGGGGACCGCATCAAGATCGGCACCTCGTCGAACCCGCGGAGCCGGCTGGCGAACATCGTTCACGACGAACTGCTCGCGTTCGAACCGGGTGGTCGTCTGCTTGAGCAGGCGAGGCACGCGCAGTTCGCGAGCCACCGGCTGCACCGCAGTGAGTGGTTCAGTGTGCACGAGGCGTTGCTGCGCCACATCCGCGTCGTGAATACCGGGGTCGACGATCCCTGGCAGACCTACAAGCGCTGGGTGAGCGAGCAGGTCGCGCTGCACGGGTAGCGGCTACTGCGCTGGGCGACCGGGTCGGTGTGTTTGCGGCGTTCACTGCGGGCGGCATCCGTCATCGAGGTCAGTAGCGGGTGCGTCGCATTGTCACGAACACCCGTGCTGCGGCGGGTTGGCCGATCACGATCCCGGCGAAGACGAGGACGATGCCGAACAGCTGCGGCAGCGCGAAGACTTCGGCGCCGAGTGCTGCGCCGAGCAATACTCCGGTGACGGGGTTGAGCAGTCCGATCAGGCCGACAGTTCCGGCGCTGAGGTGGCGAAGACCGGTGAACCATGCCACGTAAGCGAGTGCCGTGGCGACGAGGGTGAGGTAGAGAAAGCCGAGAATCGCCGGTGGATTGAGCTGCGGAGGGCCGCCCTCGACGAGAAGTGCGATCGGGAGGATGACGAGTCCGCCCGCGATGAGCTGCCAGGCCGTGAGCGACAGGACGTTGACACCTGCGCTCCACTTCTTGGTGAGCATGAAGCCGAACGATGACAGCACCATCGCGCACACAGAGGCGAGGACGCCGAGAGCATTGGGGGAGGCCTCACCCGTGCCCAGCATGAGGAAGACGCCACCGATTCCTATGCCGGCGCCGAGGAGCGCGAGCGCGCGTGGGCGTTCGGACAGCATCGGCCAGGCGAGCAGCATCATGACGGCGGGGGATGTCGCCATCAGCGTCGACGCGATCCCTGACGGCAGCAGTTGCGCGGCTGCGTAGATCAGCGCGAAAAACGCGCCGATATTGAGGGTGCCGAGCACGAGCGATTTCCACCACCACGACCCGGTGGGCAGAGTGCGGGTGAGGGCCAGTAGGAGGATGCCGGCGGGGAGAGCGCGAAGGACGGCGCCGAACAGTGGTGATTCGGCTGGCAGCAGGTGCTGCGTGACGACGTAGGTGGAGCCCCACGCCACCGGCGCAATCGCCGCGATGAGAACCCAGCGTAGATTGCCTTCCATGGAAGACAATGTACCTTACAAGGAAGATATAGTGAAGAGATGAGCGATCATCCGGACCACGTCGACAAAATTCAGGCGGAATGGCGGCGGGCGCGTCCGGATCTTGACGTGTCGCCGCAGGGAGTGATTGGGCGACTGCACAGGCTCGGCGGCTTTCTCACGGATGAACTCGTTGGGGTCTATCGCAAGCACGGTTTGGGCGAAGGCGACTTCGATGTGCTGGCTACGCTGCGGCGTGCGGGCGAGCCGTTTGAGCGGACGCCGGGGGAGTTGTCGGCGTCAACGATGGTTACGACCGGGGCGATGACCAAGCGAGTTGATCGGCTGGCGGAGGCCGGGCTGGTGACCAGGCGCAAGAGTGACGTCGACGGGCGAGGTCGAGTTGTGGCGCTCACCGAAAAAGGTCGGGTGCTTATCGACGAGGCGTTCACCGATCACGTGGCGAATGAGCACCGACTGCTTGAGGCGCTGACCGAGCAGGAACAGGATCTGTTGCGGGGCCTGTTGTCCAAGTGGTTGCGTGAATTTGAGTCGGGGGATTCGAGCGGCCGCTGAGCGGTTCCCATGCGGGGCGTTGCGTGTGCGGGAATCTGCACCGCCTCACCGGGTCGTTCGATGTGTACGTTCGGGAGGTCGGTTTCGCCATCTCCGCGTGCCATTTTCTTACTGGAAGTATGGTTTGCGGCGGATCCATTCGGCGATGGTGACCTTGGGTTTGCCGTTCACCATCGTGACCGTGAAAACCCCGGTGTCGACCATCCGATGGTGGAACCAGCAGAACAAGACTCCGTTATCGAGATGGGTGGGCCCGCCTTCGGAGTGCGGGATGATGTGGTGGGCTTCGCAGCCGGTGGCCGGGATCTGACAGTCCGGCATCGCGCAGGTCGCTCCGTCGCGGGCGATCATTCCCATTCGCTGGGTCCGGTTGAACCCGCGCTGGTCGTTGCCGAGGGCGACAACCGTGCCGTCGGGGTCGATGAACACCGGGATGATGCTCGCATCACACAGAATCTGCGTGATCGTTGACGCCGCCACCGGGCTGTTCACTCCCACGATCTGGCCGGTACCGGACTTCGAGTCGATCACGTCCGCGTTCACGGTGACAACCACGGTGGGTGCCGCACCCGTGACCGATGGTGTGTCGGTGGAGCGGGCGAGGGCGTCGATCATCGCGGCGAACACGTCAGCGCGTTGCTGCCCCGCGGTCCGGCGGGCCCGGATGGGTTCGTCCGGCGCCTGATCACCTGCCTCGCCGGCCGATGCCTCGGCGGGGTCGGTTGTCTCGTATCGGTCCGCGGTTTTCGGGCTCAGCACCGCATCCAGCAGGGCGTGGAGTTTCGCTCCGACATCGACGGTGACCTGCCCACCGAACTTCACCAACCCGTCCTTCGCGGCACGGGCGATCCAGAAATCGCGTTTCTGGAACGCTTTGTCGGTCAGGGGTTCAATCCCGTCTTCGTCCAACCGGTCACGCCACTGCCGAGCCTGAATCCCCACCAAATCGGCCGACATGGGTAACCCGTCGCGCCAGCCGGCACCGACCGCCTCACTGACCAGGGTGCGCTCGGCAATAGTCAGGTGTTCCACCTCGGCACGAGGTGCGGCGAGGGACAGCTCCCGGGTGATCGCTTCGGCGGTTTCCACCCCGATCAGGCCCTGCCGGAACGCCTCCCCGACCACCGGAAACAACGGCGGTAACGGAAACCCAGCGTCAGTGAGCCTCCGGCAGGTGCGCTGTCCCACCCGGATCAACCGTGACGCGGCCGCCGAGGACACCCCGGTGATCACCTCGATCAGATGCGACGGACGCTGATAGTTGTGTTTCACCGCCAACCCGTCGTTGCCGCGGGTGGGGTCGGACCGGTCAGCGACCTCGGCACTCAACGCGGCAAGGACCGCCTCACCGGCACGCACCACCCCGGCGACCTGACCCAGCTGCGTCAACAGCTGTTCCCCGGTCAACCGGTCGAGGTGGTCCAGGTCAAGAACATCAACCACCTGACCCAGGTGCGTGAGCAACCCGGTGAGCGCACTCTCCCCCTCCGGCACCGATGCCGGCGGAAAGTCGCTCACCGCGAGACTCATGACACCCGCACACCCCCACCAGTTAAGGCGAGGACATAATGCATGGCCACAGCGGAGTTCGCCGCACTGGAACGGGTGCGGATCGGGCTGCTAACCGGGATATTCATAACCTCAGTACACACCCAACCACTGACATTGAAACTGCCACACTGGGGGTCTCACACCGGCACCATCCCGGGCGTTCGAACGCGACCCTGTGAGGGTGCGGATCGGGCTGTTGACCGGGATGTTCATGACTTCAGTACACACCCAACCACTGACATTGACGTTGACCCAGCCCAGAGCGATGGCCGCCCCGCCGGCACCTTCTTTGGCGTCTGGGATCAGGGGCTGTGGGGGTTTTGGGGAGGAGAATCGTCGTGGTGGAGCACAGCAGGTGGTTGGGTGCCCGGTTATTCCTCCCGGAGCTCCGCTGACGCCTGCGCTCGGCTGGTGCCTGCGCTGGGCTGGCAGCTGCCGCTGCTTCGGCTGCACCGCAACCGACGCCCAACTGCGCTGGAGAGTCCCGTTGGGCAATCTCTGCGGGACGTGCGGGGTCCGAGTCCCGTCCGCCGTGTTTCGGGAGGAGGATCGTGGGGGCGGGGCGTAATAGGGGGCTCGGTGCCCGGTTTTTCCTCCCGGAGCTTCACTGACGCCCCGGGACCCGGTTAGTGCCTCCGCTCGGCTGCCGTCTCTGCCCGGCTGCCGCCTCGGTGCCCGGCTGCGGCCTCTGCTCGGCTGCGCCTCCGCTCGGCTGTGCCTCCGCTCGGCTGCCGTCTCTGCTCGGCTGCGCCTCTGCTCGGCTGCAGCTGCCGCAGTGGCGGTGTTTCGGGAGGAGAATCGTGGGGGCGAAGCGCAATAGGTGGCTCGGTGCCCGGTTGTTCCTCCCGGGGCTTCGCTGACGCTGCCTCGGGTGCACCTCCGCCGCCCCGGCTGGCACGCCTACCGCGTCGCTGCGAGAATGGACACATGACCGGCACTCTCAACATCACCGGCGACGCCAACGCCGACGCCCTCCTCTCGAACGACCCGCTCGCGCTCCTGATCGGAATGCTCCTCGACCAGCAGGTCCCCATGGAGAGCGCATTCGCCGGACCTCTCAAAATCAGCGAGCGACTCGGCTCCTTCGACGCAGCATCCATTGCCGGTGCGGACCCGGATGCCTTCAGCGAGCTGTTCAAGACACCTCCCGCCGTTCACCGCTATCCCGCCAGCATGGCTACCCGGGTTCAGGCGCTGTGCCAGGCCATCATCGACGACTGGGATGGCGACGCCTCTTCGATCTGGACTAGGGATTCCCCGACCGGCGCTGAGGTTTACCGCAGGCTCAAGGCACTGCCGGGTTTCGGCGACCAGAAGGCCCGGATCTTCGTCGCCCTCCTCGGCAAGCAGTATGGCTTCGACGGCGAAGGATGGCGCGAGGCCGCCGGTGCCTACGGTGAGGATGGCAGCACCCGCTCGGTGGCCGACATCGTGGATGCCGACTCCCTCACGAAGGTGCGCGAAACGAAACGCCTGGCGAAGGCCGCGGCAAAGCGGAAATAGCGCGAGCGGTCGCTACCCGAGCGACTCCACGTGGGCCGAGATCGTCTCAAAGACCCGGGACTGGGCGTCAAGTGATGCCCGCCAGCCGGCCTTCACGGTGAGGGAGTGGTTCGCTCCCGGAATCGTGACAAGAACCGCTTGACCGGCGGGAACAGCATCCGGCACCCACATCTCATCCGCGTCGCCACCGATCGCGAGGTGAGAACTCGGCGCCCCGGCAAGCGCATCCCGCACCACGTCGCTGGTGAGCACCGGCGTCAGCCAGACCCCGGGAACTCCCTCCCGCAGAGCCCACGGCAGCGCGAAGCTGCCGAACGACTTCGCGACGATGAGCCGCCGAGAGGCGGGCGGTGCTGAGTTGAACGCGGTGGTGACCGCTTCCTCCACGAAGGACACCGGGTCCGCCGCCGCATCGACGTTCCACTCGACGCCCTGCACATGCCAGCCACGCTCGGAGAGCATCTGCGCACACCAGTACAGCAGCGGCCCCTGGATCGTGTAGCCCACCCCCGGCAGCAACACAGCGACCGGCGCGTCGGCCACATCCGCCCTGGCAAGCGCGCGTGACCGAATCATGTGAGCACTCCCTCGAGAAAGTCAGCGACGGATGCCGTCACCAGCGCGGCAACATCCCGCGCCTTCAGCGGCGACGAGGCGAGTACCTTCATGCTGTGGTCTGCACCGGGAATCGGCACGACCCGAATCGAGCCGCTGCTACCGACCTCGCGTTCAACGTCGCTCGCCGTACCGAAGGTGTCGCGGTCACCCTGCAACACCAGAGTGGGGGCCGACGGCAGCAGCAGTTCATCCAGTCGCGTCTTCTCCGGCTTTCCAGGCGGGTGCAGCGGGAAGGCCAGGCACACGACAGCGGCAGCGCCCAGATCGTCGGCGGTCCGGCAGGCCACACGTGCTCCGGCGCTTCGCCCACCAACCACCAGCGGAAGCCCGGCGGCCAACTCGGCAACGGCGGGCGCTGTCTCCCGCCACGCGATATCGAGCGTCGCCGGGCGCGGGGCAAGCTTCTTCCCGGCGACACGCCATGGTTGCTCGTAGCGCACCACGGTGAAGCCATGATCGGGCAAATGGTCGGCCACCGCGGCGAGATCGAGGGCGCCGATCCCGCCGCCGGCACCGTGACCCAGCCAGACAACGGCTCGAGGCTGCGCTGCCTCGCTGACCGTCAATCTGCCAGGGCCGAGCGAGGTGGGGACGTCGATGATCATGGAGGACTCCGCCCGCTCTATGCCGCAAGAGGATCGTGCTTCGCGGCAGCGCGGCGGTTCCGCCACGCGCGCCATGCGCCGGTGGACCACAGCGCCCAGATCACGAGCAGCGGCTGGAACAGCAGACGGATGCCGCGGCTGAGATCGTCGTTGAGGCCGAATGAGTCGGTGCCCGTGGTGAACTGCGAGATGTTGCCAGGGAAGATCGCCACAAAGAATGCCGCCACGATCCAGCCAACGGGCACCCGCCAGCGCCAGAGCAGGAGAAGAGACAGCCCGAGCACGATCTCGACGATGCCGGATGCCACGACCACGAAGTCGACATCGATGGGCAGCCAGGTGGGAACCTGCGCCTGGAACGCATCCCTCGCGACGGTGAGGTGGCCGACGCCGGCGGTCAGCAGGAACAGGCCCAGGATGACCTGCGCGACCGTCGCTGCGAGCGACGTGCGTCGGACGGGCGTGGGTGTTTCCGCGTGAGTCATCTCTTCAGCCTAACCCCGGATACGTGCAGACACTGCATGAATTTGGAATCCGCTACATTTTCGCGGGGTACGGGCGTCCCTCAGCGGCAGCCGGGCGTAACCCAGCGGAACTTAGCGTGGTTCAGCGGGACTGGCGTCGCTTGCCCGGACGGGGCTGGCCCTTCACGGCGGGCGTCCGGCCCTTGCCCTTCGACGCCTTTGCCTTGCCGCCGGCGGGCTGTGGTTTGTTCTGCACCGATGCCGCTGTCGCCGCGAGCTTCTTCTGCTGGTCTGCGAGGAGCTCGGCTCCAGCGGGGGTGAGCGTCGTGGTCGACGCGTTCATGTCGAACAGGGGAGTGCCCAGTTCGTTCTCCAGTTCACGGACCGAGGCGATGAGCGTCGACCGCGGAATGTTGAGGTGCTTCGCTGCGTGCGCAAAGTGAAGTTCTTCGGCAGCGGCCACAAAACGGCGAAGCGCGATGGTATCCATGTTCTCAATTCTTGTCGGGCGTGAGAAACACGCCCAGGTGCCAAGGGTACGCGTGTTCACCTGCTCCAGCCTCATCGGAGCGCCGGTGCTGGCCCAGCGACCGGCGCTCCACGATGGCTAGGGCGACCGGCGCTCCACGATGGCTAGGGCGCAGGCGCGCCACCCTCGGTGGGCTCCGGCGTCGGAAGGATGTTGTCGCTCCCGGTCTCGGCGCTTGCCGAGCGTTCGCCGGTCAGAGTGGTTGGTTCCTCATCGCGGCTGCTGGTCGCCGACGATGGCTCTGCACTCTTTTTCGCCGTCAGCTCGTCGTCACGGTTGCCTGTCGTATCGCTGCTGTCTGTTGTCATGCCTTCACGGTATGCGGCGCGATCGATGACGCTCAAGGGCTTGCATTTGACGTCGAGCACCCGTATTCGGGCGCTCGACAACCTCAGCCGGACTCAGTCGACCTGGAACTTGAAACCGCGATGAGACCCGACAAATCCGAGCCGCTCATAGAACCGGTGGGCGTCGGTTCTCGCGTTGTCGGAAGTGAGCTGAACTAGCCCGGCGTCGAGTGCGGGAGCCGCGGTACCGGTCACCCATCGCATCATGGCGCCGCCAACACCGCTCGAGCGAGACCCGCTTCCGACCCGCACCGCCTCGACCAGCAACCGGGTTGCACCGCGCCTGGCCATGCCGGGCACCCTGGTGAGCTGCATCGTCGCGATGACAGTGTCGTCCGGATCGACGGCAACGATGACCTCGTTCGAGGAATCATCGATCAACTCGCCGAGTGCGCCCGCGTACGCGGCGGCATCCGTTTCGTCGGCTCGATCTCCGCGTCCCGCGCTGATCGGATCGTCAGCGAGGAGAGCCATCAACCCTCCCAGGTCTTCCCGCGTCGCGCGGCGAAGGGTTACCGGCAGGCCGGTATCGAGAGCGGCGGGGAGAGGCAGTTTCGCGAGCACACGCTCAGTGTCCCACGGGGTGACGGGGGCGCACCCCTCTGGAGCCGCGGGTTGCGGCGTCGACCGAGCACTCGCTCAGCCCCTGACCACCGCTGGGACTAGAAGTCGCCGGAATCCGAGTCGATGGCCTTCGGGTAGATGCGCCCCGGCGGCTTCCTCGGTGCCGAGCGCTGTGCCCGGCTCTCACGGTAGGGCTGACCATCGGTGGGGTTCGCCGCCGGCAGCCAGTTCTTGAGGATGGCGAGCTCGGGAGCCACGATCTCCTCGTTGCTGAGGTCATAGTTCTCGTCGACCGGACGAGCCTTCTTTTTGCCGAATCTCCGACCCGGCTCCTGTGGCTTCTCCATGGCCTCACCGTACGCTCCGGCCCACCCTTGTCAAGAGACCCTCGGCGATTCCACGGCTGCCACCGAGCCAGCTCCGATGCGCGTGACCGATCGAACGGATGCCACCACAGCGTGCGCCACCTCCTCGAGTTGCCCGGCCGTGATCGATGCCGGAAACGTGAAGCGCACCGCGGTGTGCGCGACCTCTGCCGACACTCCAAGCGCTGTCAGGACGTGCGACGGTTCGTCGCTGCCCGCGGCACACGCCGAACCACTCGATGACACGAACCCGTGCCGTTCCAGTTCGAGAAGCACCGCCTCTCCGCTGGTGCCGGGGAAGCAGAACGATGCGTGGCCGGGCAGGCGTTGCACGGGGTGCCCCGTCGGCACAGCAGCCGGGACGAGTGCGCGAACGCGAGACGTGAACTCCGAGCGCAGCGCTGCCAGCCGCGCCGCGGCATCCGTGCTCTCGTCCTCGGCCAGTTCGAGAGCCGTCGCGAGCCCGACGGCACCCGCCACATTCTCGGTGCCCGAGCGCCTCGACCGCTCCTGGCCACCACCGTGGACAAGCGGCTCGATGGGCAGCCGGCCTCGCAGGGTCACCACGCCGACGCCTTTCGGTGCGCCGATTTTGTGACCGGAGAGCGACAGCGCATCCACGCCGAGGGCGGGAACCGACAGGTCGAGCCAGCCCGCAGCCTGAACCGCATCGGTGTGAAAGGGGATGCCCCGGGTCGCGGCGACGGCACTGAGCGCCGCGATGTCCTGGATCGTGCCGATCTCGTTATTGGCGTACATCACCGAGACGAGTGTCGTGTCGTCGCGCAGCACACCCTCGAGCGCCTCGGGCGTCACGATGCCGTCGGGGGAGAGCGGCGCGAATGACACAGTGAAGCCGTGCAGTCGACGGAGGTAATCCACCGATTCGAGTACGGCCTCATGTTCGATCGCCGTCGTGACGAGATGCCTGCCGCGCGGGTTGCCGAGCGCGATGCCCTTGACCGCGAGGTTGTCGGCCTCGGTCCCGCCGGAGGTGAACACGACCTCGCTCGCACGGACGCCGAGAACCGCCGCGACCCGGCTTCGCGCATCGGCGAGCGCCATTGCCGCGCGCTCGCCGACGGTGTGCACACTGGATGGGTTGCCAAACTCGGCGGTGAGGTACGGCCACATGGCCTCGAGTACCTCCCGGCGCACCGGTGTCGTCGCCGCGTTATCGAGGTACAGCATCGGGATCCGCCGAGAGTGCGACGTCGAGGCCAAGATCGAGCGAGCGGATGCTGTGGGTCAGCGCACCCGACGAGATCACGTCGACCCCGGTGCGGGCGATCTCGCCCACGGTGTCGATGGTCACGTTTCCCGACGCCTCGATGATCGCGCGACCGGCGACGAGGGCGACACCCTCCCGCAGTTCGTCGAGGCTGAAGTTGTCGAGCATGATCGTGTCGACACCGGCGGCGAGTACCGGTTCGATTTGATCGAGGCGGTCGACCTCCACCTCGAGGTGGGTCGTGTGCGACAGGCGGGAACGAACGTCGAGGAGAGCATCGGTGACGGAGATGCCGCCCGCCGTGAGGACCGCGAGGTGGTTGTCCTTTGCCATCACGGCGTCGGAGAGCGAGAAGCGATGGTTGAAACCACCGCCGGAGCGGACGGCGTGGCGCTCGAACGCGCGAAGGCCCGGTGTCGTCTTCCGGGTGTCGACGATGCGCGCCTTCGTGCCCGCAACCTGCTGGACATACCGTGCCGTCTGCGTCGCGATTCCTGACATCCGTTGCACGAAGTTGAGGGCGATGCGCTCGGCCTGCAGCACGCCGCGCGCGGGACCGGTGACGGATGCCAGGACGTCGCCCGCCTCGAACGGCTCGCCATCGGCCAGCAGCAGGTCGACGGCGATGGCGGGCTCGGTGAGGCGAAACGCCGCCGCGAACACGGCACCGCCGCTGAACACCCCGGGCTCTCGGGCGACGAGCCGCGCTGTCGCCGATGCCGTCGCCGGAATGAGAGTCTCGCTCGTGAGGTCGCCCCACGGGGCGTCCTCGTCGAGGGCGAGCGCGACGACACGGTCGATGTGTTGCTGGGTCAGCATGGGAGGGCCTCTCGGGAGTGTTCGGAAACTGGAGAACGGGTCGTAGCGGCATCCGTCAGCAGGATGGGCGCGGCCTGGCCGGGGTCGGTGGCCGGACAGTCCGTGCGGGTATGGGCGCCGCGGGACTCGGTGCGGGCCAGCGCAGCGGTGACGAGCGCTCGACCGAGGGCGAGCAGGTTGCGGTCTTCGAGGTCGTGCTCGGTGACATTCGGGAGGTCGAGCATGCTCCAGCCCTCGAGGATCTGCGAGGCTAGCTCGAGACCGGCGGTCGACCGGTTCAGCCCGGCGCTCGCCCACAGCAGCCGTTGCAGGGCACCCCGGGAGAACGGCGGCACCTCGCCGGGAGCGCCCTCGGCGGGCGAGCCCGTGTCAACTCGGGGGCGCAGCTCGGACGCCGTGCGCACTCCGTCGAAGTGCGCGGCGAGGGAGAGGTCGCCTGTTACCGCTGACGCCGCCCGACGCCCGAACACCGCACCCTCGAGCAGAGAGTTCGACGCCAGTCGGTTGGCGCCGTGAACACCGGTGCGGGCAACCTCGCCGATGGCGAACAGGCCGGGGATCGACGTGCGGCCGTCGAGGTCGGTGGCGATACCGCCCATCCAGTAGTGGGCAGCGGGCGCAACGGGAACGGACTTGCGAGACCAGTCGATGCCGGCGGCTCGCACGGCGGCATTGATGCCCGGGAATCGTGCCGCCAGGTAGTCGGCACCGAGCGCCGTCGCGTCCAGCTCGACCGGTTGGCCTTCCTGTCGTGCCATTGTCGCTGCGATGCCCCTCGCGACGACATCACGCGGCGCGAGCTCGGCGGCGGGGTGGATGCCCGGCATGAACCGGGTGCCTGTCGCATCGCGGAGTACCGCCCCGTCACCTCGCACCGCCTCTGAGATGAGGAAGTTGGCCGCCGTGACGAGGGCCGTCGGGTGGAACTGGTAGAACTCGAGGTCCGCGAGCACGGCACCGGCCCGAAGCGCGGCGGCCGCTCCGTCACCCGTGGCACCCGACGGGTTGGTCGTGTATGGGTACAGCTGGCCGGCGCCGCCCGTCGCCAGGAGCACCGCGTCGGCGTCGAGCCGGAACCGGATGCCGTCGGCATCCTGCAGGTCGACGCCGCTGACCCGGCCGTCCTCCAGCACGAGGTCCCGGAGGAAGGCGCGCTCGAGCACGGTGACGGAGCTGGCCCTAAGGCGATCGACGAGAGCCGCTTCAATCACGGCACCTGTGGCGTCACCGCCGGCGTGCAGGACCCGCGGGTAGGAGTGGGCGGCCTCGCGGCCCTTCGCGAGCTCGCCCTCGTGCCTGTCGAACGCCACCCCGAGCGCGACGAGTTCATGAATGCGCGCGGGGCCTTCCGAGCAGAGCACGGCGACGGCTTCCGCGTCGCACAGTCCCGCCCCCGCGGCCAGGGTGTCGGCAATATGTGCGTTCACGCTGTCGTCGTCGAACATTACGCCCGCGATGCCGCCCTGGGCGAAGCGGGTGTTGCTCATACCCAGAGCACCCTTGGTGATCAGGGTGACGGAGTGTTCGGCGCTCGCCGTGAGCGCGGCTGTGAGGCCGGCGATTCCGGACCCGACGACGATCACCCGCTTCACGATCAGCCTCCCGTGTGCGCTGGAGGCTTCGCCGCGAGCATCCGCTCGAGGGCGAGGCGAGCGGGTTCGGCGACGTCGTCCGACACGGTGATCCGGTTGAGCACGACCCCCTCGAGGAGCGAGTCGAGGACCCACGCGAGGTAGCCCGGGTGGATGCGGTACATCGTCGAGCAGGGGCAGACGACCGGGTCGAGGCAGAAGATCGTGTGCTCGGGGTGTTCAGCCGCAAGCCGCTGCACCAGGTTGATCTCCGTGCCGATCGCGAACGTGGAACCGGGGGGTGCCGCCTCGATCGCCTTGCGGATGTAGTCGGTCGAGCCGTATTCGTCGGCCGCGTCGACAACGGGCATCGGGCACTCCGGGTGCACGATCACGCGAACACCGGGGTGCTCGACGCGGGCCCGTTCGATCTGCTCGACGGTGAAGCGCTTGTGCACCGAGCAGAAGCCGTGCCAGAGGATGACCTGGGCAGCCTGGAGCGCGAGCGCGTCGTTGCCGCCGAACGGCTTGTTCGGGTTCCACATCGGCATCCGCTCGAGCGGAACGCCCATCGCCTTTGCCGTGTTGCGCCCGAGGTGCTGGTCGGGGAAGAACAGCACGCGCTGGCCGCGTTCGAACGCCCACTCGAGCACGGTTTCCGCGTTCGAGGAGGTGCAGACGATACCGCCGTTGCGGCCACAGAATCCCTTGAGCGCAGCCGAGGAATTCATGTAGGTGACGGGGATCACGGGGACTCGCCCCGAGGCATCCGGCTCGGTGCCGTAGAGCTCGGTGAGCTCCTCCCAGCATTCCTCGACCTGGTCGATGTTCGCCATGTCGGCCATCGAGCAGCCGGCGGCGAGGTTGGGCAGGATGACCGACTGTGACGGGGTCGAGAGCAGGTCTGCCGTCTCGGCCATGAAGTGCACGCCGCAGAACACGATGGCCTCTGCGTCCGTACGGGCCTTCGCCGCGTTCGCGAGTTGGAACGAGTCGCCGACGTAGTCGGCGTACGCGACGACCTCGTCACGCTGGTAGAAGTGGCCGAGAATGACGAGCTTCGACCCCAGCGTCTCTTTGGCCGAGCGGATGCGACGGTCCAGTTCCTCGGTGGATGCCTCGCGGTAGAACGCGGGCAGTTCACCCTGGCGCGGTGAACCGACGGGAATCAGGTCGCCCATCGATGAACCCGGACCATAACCCGGCGGCCGGGAGTCGAACAGCCAGGGTTTCTGGACGAGGTCGGGGCTGCACGCGGCGCCGGGCGCAGTTCCGGCGGCGATCTCGATGAGCGTGCTGTCGACCGAGGCGGTGAGGGTCATGATGCTCCCTGTGAGCGGTCGGTACGCGAGCGGCCGAGGGGCCCGTTGGTCTCCACTGTTGCCGCGTATCGATAGAGGCGGGCGGGGCGATGCCGGCCTCCTGTCCGAAGCTGCTCGGTCGGTACCACCTGCCCGGAGCCCTCGATCTGGCGCCGGAAGTTGGCCGCGTCAAGTGACTTCTGCAGCACGGCCTCGTGGACCTCGCGCAGTTCGGACAGGGTGAAGGTGTCGCCGAGGAACGCGGAGGCGATGTGGCTGTACTCGAGCTTGTTGCGGAGCCGCCACAGCGCATACTCCACGATGAGGCTGTGGTCGAAGGCGAGTTCGGGCACCGAATCAGCCTCGAACCAGCGAACGTTCTCGGTCTCGACGGCGATGTCGGCCTCATCGGAACGCACCAGGGCCCAGTAGACGATTGAGACGACGCGCTCGCCGGGGGAGCGGTCTGTGTTGCCGAACGCGTAGAGCTGCTCGAGGTACTGCGGGGTCAGCAGCGTCGTTTCAGCGAGGGTACGTGCCGCGGACTCCGCCAGGTCCTCGTCGGGCTCGAGAGGTCCGCCCGGGAGAGCCCACATACCGACGAACGGATCACGGATGCGCCGCACGAGGGGGAGCCACACGGTCATGCGGCCATCGACCGGTGATGGCCGAAGCGCAAAGATCACCGTCGAAACGGCGACGTGGACGGGCGCTGCGTGTGCGGCCATCACGAATCCTTCCAGTTAAAGTCACCATGACTATAACTAGACCCATCTTAGTGTCAACGTGACCCGAACTGAATAAAAATATCCGCCAGATTTTCTCTGGGATGCCGAGCACTCTGAGTGCGCCTCACTGTAGGCTGGGCGAAAATCGAATATCGGGCCGCACACGCGATGCGGGAGAGCCGGGCTTGCCCGGCACCGAAGGAGCAAGCCTCCCTGCCAATCTCTCAGGTCTCTGTACCGCATCGAACTGGCCACTCTGGAAAGCGAACGCCTGGCGTTCCGCCGACGGTGAAAGCCGCCAGCCGTGATCGACGGCTGCGCGAGCGAAACTCTCAGGCCCATGACAGAGAGGGAGTTCCTCAGGCACCTTGAGTGCCGCAGCCGCTTTTTGCGATCGTCGCCCCGGCGACACCTGGAGAACTCGTGTCAGACCCCGCACCAGAACGCACCAGCCCGCTCGCCGCGGTCCATTCCGAGCTCGGAGCGAGCTTCACCGATTTCGCTGGCTGGCAGATGCCGGTGCGCTACACCAGCGATCTCGCGGAGCACGCGGCGGTCCGGAACGCCGCAGGCATCTTCGATCTCTCCCACATGGCCGAGATCCTCGTGTACGGACGGGACGCCGGCCGATTCCTCGACTTCGCCCTCGCCGGACGGCTGTCGTCGATCGACGTCCTGCAGGCGAAGTACAGCCTCCTGCTCACCGAGGCGGGCGGCATCCTCGACGACGTCGTGGTTTACCGGCTCGGTGACACGACGTATCTCGTGGTCGCCAACGCGGGCAACCGGGATGCCGCTGCCGCCGCGCTGTCGGAGCGGGCGTCCGGGTTCGACGTCACCGTCGACGACCAGAGCGACGACTACGCGTTGATCGCCGTCCAGGGCCCGAACTCGCGGACGATCCTCGAGCAGACGACAGGCTTCAGTGAGCTCGGTGTCCCTCTCGATGAACTCCGCTACTACCGGGCGACCGACGGGTTTTTCAATGGCGTTCCGCTCGTCATCGCGCGGACCGGCTACACCGGCGAGGACGGGTTCGAGCTTTACCTCAGGGCCGATGCGGCCGTGCTGCTGTGGCGCGCTCTCGAAGAAGCGGGCGAAGCACACGGACTCGTCCCTGCCGGGCTCGCGAGCCGCGACACGTTGCGCCTGGAAGCGGGGATGCCGCTGTACGGCCACGAACTCGGCACTGAGACGTTCCCCGTACAGGCCGCTCTCGGCCGGGTGGTCGCACTCTCCAAAGAGGGCGACTTCGTCGGTCGGGCGGCTGTCGAGGCCGGGCCGGCGGACGACGCCCGTGTGCTCGTCGGGCTGACCGCGGCGGGCAGGCGTGCCGGTCGTGCCGGCTACCCGGTGGTTTCCGGCGATTCCGTGGTCGGAACCGTAACGAGCGGTGCGCTGTCACCGACGCTGGGGCATCCGATCATGATGGCGTACGTGGACCCGGCCGCGTCGACGCCCGGCACCGAACTCGCCGTCGACGTTCGAGGCACACGAATTCCCGCAACTGTCACCACACTGCCGTTCTATCGGAGAGAGAAGTAAGCCATGTCGGACAAGACCACACTGAAGTACACCCCGGAGCACGAATGGCTCGAGATCGACGGTGACATTGCGACCGTCGGGATCACTGACTTCGCCGCAGACAAGCTCGGCGATGTCGTCTTCGTCGAACTCCCCGCCGTCGACAGCACGCTCGCGTCGGGAACCGTCGTCGGCGAGATCGAGTCGACCAAGTCGGTCGGCGAGCTCTTCGCGCCGGTCAACGGTTCGGTGGTCGACGCGAACGCCGCCGTCATCGACGACCCGGCACTCGTCAACAGCGATCCGTTCGGCGATGGCTGGCTCATCCGGGTGCGTTTCACCGAGCTGCCGTCGAACCTGCTCAGCTGGGACGAGTACTCAGCGCTGGTCGGTGAGTGATGCGCGAGCTGTTCTCTGAGCGTCACATCGGAACGGATGCCGCTGCGCAGGCGAGCATGCTGGCATCCGTCGGCTACGACACGGTCGACGCGCTCGTCGAGGCGGCACTGCCGGAGTCCATCCACGTCGCCGACCTGGCGAGTTCGTCGATCCCCGCCGCGGCCACGGAACGCGAAGCGCTCGCCGAACTGCGCGAGCTCGCCGACTCGAATACGGTGCGGACCTCGATGATCGGGCTCGGTTACTACGGCACTCTCACGCCGGCCGTGATCAAGCGCAATGTGCTCGAGAATCCGTCCTGGTACACGGCGTACACGCCGTACCAGCCGGAGATTTCGCAGGGCCGACTCGAAGCTCTGATCAACTTCCAGACCATGGTCACCGACCTCACCGGCCTCGACACCGCCAACGCGTCGATGCTCGACGAGGGGACCGCTGTCGTCGAGGGCATGCTGCTCGCGCGGCGGGCCTCGAAGCTCACCTCGACGGTGTTCGTGGTCGACGCCGATGCCTTCCCGCAGACCAAGGCTCTCCTCGCGAGCCGGGCCGAGGCGGTCGGCATCGACCTCGTCGAGCGCGACCTTGCCGGCGGCGCCGCGCTGCCCGAGGCCGCATTCGGTGTTTTCGTGCAGTACCCGGGTGCATCAGGACGTGTCTGGAACCCGGCATCCGTTCTCGCATCGATCAGGGAGAAAGGCGGCCTCTCCGTGGTCGCGGCCGACCTGCTCGCCCTCGCGCTGCTCACCGCGCCCGGTGAACTCGGTGCGGACATCGCGGTGGGCACCTCCCAGCGCTTCGGCGTGCCGATGGGCTTTGGCGGCCCGCACGCGGGCTACATGGCTGTGCGCAAGGGGCTCGAACGGCAGCTGCCCGGTCGGCTCGTCGGGGTCAGCCAGGATGCCGCCGGTCACCCGGCCTACCGGCTCACGCTGCAGACGCGCGAACAGCACATCCGCCGTGAGAAGGCGACGTCGAACATCTGCACGGCACAGGTGCTCCTCGCCGTGATGGCCTCGATGTACGCCGTCTATCACGGGCCGGTCGGCATCCGTCGGATCGCCGCAGAGACCGCTCGTCGGGCGGACGCCCTCGCCGCGGTTCTCACGAGCTACGGCCTCACGCTCGCGAGCGAGTCATTCTTCGACACCCTGCGCGTGCACGTGCCGGGCGAGGCTGCGACGATCATCGAGCGCGCTCGTGAGCTCGGCATCAACCTGCACCTCGTCGATGACGCAACTGTGGGGATCTCGGTCGATGAGACGACGACGGATGCCGATCTCCGGGCTGTCGTCGTCGCGTTCGGGTTCTCTCGTGACGAGCGCATTACCGCTCCGGGTGACGCCGAGTCCACGCGGCTGCCGGAGGAGCTGCGGCGCTCGAGTGAGTACCTCACCCACCCGGTGTTCAACACTCACCACTCCGAGACCGCCATGATGCGGTACCTCAAGCAGCTGGCCGACCGCGACTACGCGCTCGACCGCGGCATGATCCCGCTCGGCTCGTGCACGATGAAGCTCAACGCCGCGACCGAGATGGAGGCCATTACCTGGCCCGAATTCGCCGGGCTGCACCCGTTCGCCCCCGAGGCGGACGTGCTCGGCTACCTCGGCCTGATCGAACAGCTCGAGAGCTGGCTGGCCGAGGTCACCGGATACGACTCCGTGTCGCTCCAGCCGAACGCGGGCAGCCAGGGCGAGCTGGCCGGGCTCCTCGCCATCCGCGCCTACCACCGGGCGAACGGTGATCTGAACCGCACCACCTGCCTGATTCCGTCCAGCGCACACGGCACGAACGCGGCATCCGCGGTGCTAGCCGGCATGAAGGTCGTCGTCGTTGCCTGCGACGACATGGGCAACGTCGACCTCGACGACCTGCGGGCGAAGGTCGAGGAGCACGCCGACGACCTCGCCGCGCTCATGATCACGTACCCGTCGACGCACGGCGTGTACGAGCACGAGATCACCGCGATCACCCAGGCCGTGCACGACGCCGGCGGCCAGGTCTACGTCGACGGCGCCAACCTCAACGCGCTGCTCGGATACGCCAGGTTCGGTGACTTCGGCGGGGACGTCTCGCACCTCAACCTGCACAAGACGTTCTGCATCCCGCACGGTGGGGGTGGCCCCGGTGTCGGTCCCGTCGCGGCGAAGGCGCACCTCGCGCCGTTCCTGCCCGGCCACCCGATGGCGCAGCGCGACGACCACGGTGCATACACCCACGCCGGTGGGCCGGTCTCGGCGGCGCCGTACGGCAGCCCGAGCATCCTTCCGATCTCGTGGGCATACGTCCGCATGATGGGCGCGGAGGGGCTCAAGCAGGCGACAGGCGCAGCCGTGCTCGCTGCGAACTACATCGCCGTGCGCCTCCGTGAGCACTTCCCGGTGCTCTACACCGGAGACAACGGACTGGTCGCGCACGAGTGCATCCTCGACCTGCGCCCGCTCCGCGAGGCAACAGGTGTGACCGTCGACGACGTCGCCAAGCGACTCATCGACTACGGCTTCCACGCACCGACGATGTCGTTCCCGGTCGCCGGCACCCTCATGGTGGAACCGACCGAGAGCGAAGACCTCATCGAGATCGACCGGTTCATCGACGCGATGATCGCGATCAAGGCCGAAGCGGATGCCGTCGGCGCGGGAACGTGGCCGGCAAACGACAACCCGCTCGTGCACGCGCCGCACACGGCGCAGTCCGTCATCGAGGGGGAGTGGGAGCACGCCTACTCCCGCGAGCAGGCCGTGTACCCGGTGAAGTCGCTCGTGCGAACCAAGTACTGGCCACCGGTGCGTCGCGTCGACAACGCGTACGGCGACCGCAACCTCGTCTGCGCCTGCCCGCCACCCGAGGCGTTCGAGTAGCAGCACGCGGCGCAGGCAATCGCACGTTTAGCAGGACGATCTCTCAACTTTCGTCCTGATAACAGTGCGATTTCCTGTTAATCGGGTCATGGGTAACGGGGCTTGCGAGCCCCGGGCAAGCGGGCGGGGTGAGCATTTTCTCCTCAGCTCAAACAATGGGAGGAAGGCGCGGGGCGCTGGGTGGGGCAAGGATCGACACCGCGTTTTTGCCCCGCCCCTTCCTCCCATAACTCGGCACCCCGAAAACGCTCACCCCGCCAGCCCAGATAAGGACAAAGGCCCCAGACAAGGACCAAGTGTCAGCTTTCGTCCTTGTCTGGGCGCTATTTCCTTCTCTCAGGGTCTCGCCCCGGGCCGCGGGCGGGGTGGGCATTTTCTCCTCAGCTCAAACAATGGGAGGAAGGGACGGGGCCATGGGTGTGACTCGGATTGACACCGCGTTCTTGCCCCGCCCCTTCCTCCCATAACTCGGCACCCCGAAAACGCTCACCCCGCCCGCCCAGACAAGGACAAAAGCCCCAGACAAGGACCAAGTGTCAGCTTTCGTCCTTGTCTGGGCGCTATTTCCTTATCTCGGGCGGGAGGGGGTCCGGGCGGGGAGGATGTTTTCGGGGTGCGAGTTATGACGACGAACGCCCCCGGAGTGCCCGGCCCTGAACGCCAAGACGAGCGAACCCGCAACCACCGAGATGGTTGCGGGTCGCCGTTTCGTTGAGAGATTTCCTTGGCAGGGGCTGCCGCCGTTCGTGAGGCTTCGCCTCACGGAGCTGAGGAGAAAACATTCTCCCCGCCCTCAACCCGAGTCGGGCTACCGACCTAGTGCGACGATGCCTTCTCCGCACCGTGTCCGGTGAGAGAGCGCACCTCCATCTCGGCTGCGATCCGCGGGTCTTCCTTGACCTTCGAGGTGACCGTACCCAGCCAGCCCAGCAGGAAGCCGAGCGGGATCGACACGATTCCCGGGTTGTTCAGCGGGAACCAGGAGAAGTCCACGTCCTTGAACATCGAGGTCTCCGCGCCCGAAATGACCGGCGAGAAGATGATCAGGATCAACGCCGATGCGAGCCCGCCGTACATGCTCCACAGCGCACCACGGGTGGTGAACTTACGCCAGAACAGCGAGTACAGGATGGTGGGCAGGTTCGCGCTCGCCGCGATGGCGAACGCGAGGGCGACCAGGAACGCGATGTTCTGTCCCTGAACGCCGATTCCGCCGGCGATGGCCAGCAGACCGATTGCCACGACGGTGATCCGAGCCACCTTCACCTCGCCGTTCGGGGGAACGGCACCCTTCTTGATCACGTTCGCGTACACGTCGTGAGCGAACGACGTTGCCGCGGTGATGGTGAGCCCCGCGACGACGGCGAGGATCGTCGCGAAAGCAACGGCGGAGATGATGCCGAGCAGAATCGACCCGCCCAGCTCGAACGCGAGCAGCGGTGCAGCCGAGTTCACTCCACCGGGGGCGGCGAGGATCCGCTCCGCGCCAACGAGGTACGCGGCGCCGTAGCCGAGCACGAGGGTGAACAGGTAGAACAGGCCGATGAGCCAGATGGCCCACACCACACTGCGACGGGCTTCCTTCGCCGTTGGCACCGTGTAGAACCGCATCAGCACGTGGGGGAGTCCAGCGGTACCGAGCACGAGCGCGAGCGCGAGCGACACGAAGTCGAGGCGAGACGTTCCGGTCGCGCCGTACTGGGCGCCCGGGTTGAGGATGTCCTCGCCCGCGACGGCGACCGCCTGCCCAAGGAGGGCTGACAGGTTGAAGCCGTTGAGCGCGAGCACCCAGACGGTCATCACTCCAGCGCCGGCGATGAGGAGCACAGCCTTGATGATCTGCACCCAGGTGGTTCCCTTCATGCCGCCGATGAGCACGTAGGCGATCATGATGATGCCGACGACGGCGATGACAACGGACTGGCCGAGTCGATCGTTGACACCGAGGAGCAGCGACACGAGTCCACCGGCGCCCGCCATCTGCGCGAGCAGGTAGAAGAAGCACACGGCAAGCGTCGCGGTCGCTGCCGCGAGCCGGACCGGGCGTTCCTTCAGGCGGAAGGAGAGGACATCCGCCATCGTGAACTTGCCCGTGTTCCGAAGGAGCTCAGCGACGAGGAGGAGGGCAACGAGCCACGCCACCAGGAAGCCGATGGAGTAAAGGAAGCCGTCATAACCGTTGACGGCGATGGCGCCGCAGATGCCGAGGAACGACGCAGCGGACAGGTAGTCGCCCGCGATTGCCGTTCCGTTCTGACCGCCGCTGAATGAACGTCCGGCGGCATAGAAGTCGTTCGCCGTCTTGTTCGAGCGCGATGCCCGGATGACGATGATGAGCGTCACGACGACGAACGCCGCGAAGATGGAGATGTTCAGGATCGGATCACCAACAGTTTTCATGCTCGCTCAGCCTCCTCGAGCTCGTTGCGGAATTTCTCTGCGGCCGGGTCGAGTTTGCGGTTGGCAAACGAGACATACCAGGTGGTGATCGCGAAGGTCGTCACGAACTGGCTGAGTCCGAGGATCAGACCGATGTTGATGTTTCCGATGACCTTCGTCGCCATGAACTCGTGCGCGTAGTCCGCCAGCAGAACGTAGGCGAAGTACCAGAGCAGGAACGCAACGGCCAGGGGGAAGACGAAGCTCCTGTGCGTGCGTTTGTGAGCGATGAAGTCCGGTGACTCTTCTATCGCGATGTAGTCGATAGCCGTTCCTGGGGTGTGGGTACCCGTGTCGTCGTGTGGCATGGTCCTCCTCAAGTTCGCGCATCGTCGCGCGGCGCACCACCCTGTGCGCTGGGGACACACTAGTGGTTTGTTGTGTGGCCAAACAAGAGGTGAGATCGCTTACCGAGACACCGCGAAAAACTCGGGGAACAGCGCGACCGCCAGGGGATAGCCGACGAACGACGCGACATCGAGCAGCAGGTGGGCGATGACGAGTGGCATCACCCTGCCCCATCTCCGGTAGCACCAGCCGAAGACGATGCCCATCGCGACGTTGCCGAAGAACGGCCCGACGCCCTGATAAAGGTGATAGCTGCCGCGGAGGAGCGAGGTCGACAGGATGATGGTCCAGTCAGACCAGCCTCGCTCCTTCAGTCGTGTGAACAGGTAGCCGATCACGAGGACCTCTTCGACGAGCGCGGCGCGAAGAGCGGAAAAAATGAGGATCGGCACCGTCCACCAGTGCGTGTCGAGGGGAGAGGTCTCTATCCCCACGGTGATTCCCACGAATCGGCCGATGAGATAAAACGCAATGCCCGGGATGCCGATGGCGAGAAAGAGGACGACGCCGCGCCGAAGGTCACGACCGGGCTCGGTGAACGTGAGGCCGATTCGCGCCGCTCCACTCGCGGATGCGGTCCAGAGCAAGTACAGGGCGAGAGCGACGACGAAAAGTTCGAAAAAGATCCCGAGGAACTGGTACGTGAAATCCAGCCACTCCCGCTCATTGAGCGAAGGATTGAGGCTTGCGCTCTGTTCGGACAGGGGGACGTCTGACGTCAATCGCGCTGTCAGCGACACAAGCGAGTAGACGGCGGATGCGCCGACGGAGAGACCGAGAACTATGGCGATTTCCCACCACGCGCGCCTGGCCGGGGTTGTCACCATCGCATCTCCCTACCGTCCCTGAGGCCATCCTTGCCGAAGAATTGCGCAGAAGACGCCTTTGGAGCAGAAAATGTGCGAATTCGCCAATAATTCGCAGATCACGTTTCCGGTAAGTAACGATTCACCCGACAAATTTGCAGATGGGCGCACCGCTACCTATGGTTCTTGTATCCAGCACCGCAGTCGGGGCACAAAACTGTCTGCCGTGCGCACTCGCACAGGAGGAAAATTGAAAAGATCACGCGTAGGCCTTAGCGCCGTCGCGCTGTTGTCTGTAGGCGCCCTGGCGCTCACGGGCTGCAGCAGCAGCGGTGGCTCGACTGAGAAGTCGTCCGGGGCCGACACTGACGCAATCATCACCACAAACGGCAGCGAGCCGCAGATGTCCCTGCTCCCCGCCAACACCACCGAAACCGGTGGCGGCAAGATCATGACCTCGATCTTCGCCGGACTCGTCTCGTACGACGCCGAAGGCGCCATCGAGAACGAGGTTGCCGAATCCATCGAGTCTGACGACGCCACCAACTGGACTGTCACGCTCAAGGACGGTTGGAAGTTCACCAACGACGAAGAAGTCACATCAGAGTCGTTCGTCGACGCCTGGAACTATGCGGCGCTGTACGACAACGCACAGGGTGCTTCGTACTTCTTCGACAACATCGTCGGTTTCAGCGACCTGCAGAACGCGGTCGATGACCCCAGCGGTGCGGTTGACGAAGACGGCAACGCAATCCAGGTCGGCGCTCCACTCGCCGAGGAAATGTCCGGACTCAAGGTTGTCGACGACAAGACGTTCACCGTCGAACTCGCGATTCCTGAGGCCGACTGGCCGCTCCGTCTCGGTTACACGGCATTCATGCCGCTGCCGAGCGCAGCGTTCGAGGACATGGAAGCCTTCGGCGAGAACCCGATCGGCAATGGCCCGTACATGCTCGACGGCGAAGGCGCCTGGGTTCACGAGGAAAAGATCAACCTCGTCACCAACCCGGACTACGACGGCGTTCGCAAGCCGGCCAACGGCGGCCTTGAGATCATCTTCTACGCCACGCAGGATGCCGCATACGCGGACGTTCTCGCGGGTAACCTCGATGTTCTCGACGCCATCCCGGACTCGGCATTCGAGAGCTACGAGAGCGACTTCGGCGACCGTGCTGTGAACCAGGCTGCCGCGATCTTCCAGGGCTTCAACATGCCGTACTACCTCGAGCACTGGAGCGGCGAAGAAGGCAAGCTCCGTCGTGCCGCCATCTCGATGGCAATCAACCGCGAAGAGATCACCGACGTGATCTTCCAGGGAACTCGCACCCCGGCAACCGACTTCACCTCCCCGGTGATCGACGGCTGGACCGACGACCTCGAGGGCGCTGACGTACTCGACTACAACCCCGACGAAGCCAAGAAGCTGTGGGCAGAGGCTGACGCTATCGCACCATACGGCGACACCGTCTTCGACATCGCATACAACTCTGACGGTGGCCACCAGGGCTGGGTCGACGCTGTGACCAACAGCATCGCGAACACCCTCGGCATCACCGCACAGGGCAAGCCGTACCCGACGTTCGCAGCAGCGATCGACGACCGCGACAACGACAAGCTGACCGGTGGAACACGCGCCGGATGGCAGGCCGACTACCCGTCGCTGTACAACTTCCTCGCTCCGCTGTACCAGACCGGTGCCGGATCGAACTACGAGGACTACTCGAGCGAAGAGTTCGACAACCTCCTCAAGGAAGGCGCGAGCGCTGCCAACGTTGAAGACGCAACCGCGAAGTACCAGGAAGCACAGGAAGTCCTGCTCAAGGACCTCCCGGCCATCCCGCTGTGGTACTCCAACGTGACCGGTGTCTCGGCTGACACCGTCGAGAACGTGGTGTTCGGTTGGGACTCCGTCCCGCTGTACCACGACATCACCAAGGGCTAGTCTCACCGAGCCCAGACCGCACAAGTGAAATGTCCGGGGCGAATTCGCCCCGGACATTTCATTGACTAGAATCAACCAGTGATTGTGACATTCATGTACGTTCGACCCGGCGAAATAACCTGATGCTCTGGTACACAGGTAAACGCATTCTTCAGATGATCCCCGTGTTCTTCGGGGCAACTTTCCTCATCTACTTCATGGTCTTCTCCCTTCCGGGCGATCCCATTGCTGCGCTCTTCGGGGACCGCCCACCTGCGCCGAGCGTCATTGCGCAGATCCGGGCCGAGTACAACCTCGACAAGCCCTTCATCGTGCAGTACTTCCTGTACATCGCCGGGCTCTTCCAGGGTGACCTCGGAACCACGTACTCTGGCCGCCCCGTCGCCGACGTGATGGCATCCGCCTTCCCCGTCACCGCACGCCTCGCCCTCCTCGCGCTCGTATTCGAAGCGTTCGCCGGTATCCTCGTCGGCCTCATCGCCGGCCTGCGCAAGGGCAAGTGGTTCGATACCAGCGCACTCGTTGTGAGCCTTCTGCTCATCTCCGTGCCGACCTTCGTCGTCGGCTTCGTTGCGCAGTATGTCTTCGGGATCGAGCTGGGCTGGTTCCGGCCGACGGTGTCCGGAGATGCGCCGTGGAGCGAACTCGTCCTCCCCGCCCTTGTTCTCGCGTCGGTGTCGTTCGCCTACATCGTCAGGCTCACCCGCGCGAGCGTTGCAGATAACCTCAACGCCGACTTCGTCCGAACGGCGACAGCGAAAGGGCTCTCGCGTCGTCGGGTCGTCACGGTGCACGTTCTGCGCAACTCGCTTGTTCCCGTTGTCACCTACCTCGGCGTTGACCTCGGTTCGCTCATGGTCGGCGCGATCGTCACGGAGGGCATCTTCAACATCAACGGTGTCGGTGGAACCGTCTACCGGGCGATCACCCTCGGCGAGGGACCGACAGTTGTGTCGTTCATCGCTGTCATGGTGATCATCTTCGTGGTCGCCAACCTGCTCGTCGACCTGCTCTACGCGGCACTTGACCCAAGGATTCGCTATGCAAAATAAGAAATACGCTTCACAGGGTCATTACGTCGCGCCGCTCGAGGAAACCCCCGTTGCAGCGATCGACAAACTGGACGAGTCACAGAAAGCACGCAGCACGTGGGCGGATGCCTGGGAGTCGATGCGTCGTCGACCGACGTTCTGGATCTCGGCAGTCCTCATTTTCATCATCGCCGTCGTCGCGCTGTTCCCCGGCCTGTTCACCTCGGTCGCACCGAACGCGAACTGCCTGCTCGCCAACAGCAACGGTGGCCCCGAGGCAGGACACCCGTTTGGGTTCACCCGCCAGGGCTGTGACGTCTACTCCAGGGTCATCTTCGGCACGCAGGCATCCGTCACGGTCGGCCTGCTCGCAACCCTCCTCGTCACCTTCGTCGGCATCGTCATCGGTTCCCTCGCCGGGTTCTACGGTGGAATCCTCGACTCGCTCGTCTCGCGTCTTGGCGACATTTTCTTTGCGATCCCGACCGTTCTCGGCGCGATCGTCCTGATGAGCGTCCTCCCGAACCGCACACCGATCACCGTCGCACTCGTGCTCGCAATCTTCGCCTGGCCGCAGGTTGCCCGCATCATGCGCGGCGCTGTGCTCAGCGCGAAAAACTCCGACTACGTCATGGCGTCGATCGCCCTCGGTGTGTCGAAGTTCAAGATCCTCCTCCGCCACGTCATCCCGAACGCGATCGCCCCCGTGATCGTGATCGCGACGGTGTCGCTCGGTACGTTCATCGTCGCCGAGTCCACCCTGTCGTTCCTCGGTATCGGTCTCCCGCCGAGCGTGATGTCGTGGGGCAATGACATCGGCCAGGCGCGGACATCGATCCGCACCAGCCCGCAGACGTTGCTCTACCCCGCAGCGGCACTCTCACTCACCGTGCTCTCGTTCCTCATGCTCGGCGATGTCGTCCGTGATGCACTCGACCCGAAGGCGAGGGCACGTCGATGAGCCAGCCAGTAACGGATGCCGTGGCCTCGCCGCGCGATTCATCCACCGAACCGCTTCTCCAGATCCGCGACCTCGAGGTCGGATTCCAGACACAGCGAGGCATCGTCCCCGCTGTGCGTGGCGTCGACCTCACCCTCTACGCCGGGCAGACGCTCGCCATCGTCGGGGAGTCCGGTTCGGGCAAGTCGACGACCGCGCAGTCGATCATCGATCTTCTGCCAGGAACCGGAAAGGTCACCGGAGGACAGATCCTGTTCGAGGGACGGGACCTGACAACGCTCTCGCCCCGCGAGATCCAGGACGTTCGGGGAAACCTGATCGGTTACGTCCCGCAGGACCCGATGTCGAACCTCAACCCGGTTTGGAGCATCGGATTCCAGGTCGAGGAAGCCATCAAGGCGAACAACATCGCCCAGGGCAAGGACGCGCGCCTGCGCACCATCCAGGTCCTCCAGGAGGCCGGGCTGAGCGACGCGGGTGACCGCCTCAAGCAGTTCCCGCACCAGTTCTCCGGTGGTATGCGTCAGCGCGTGCTGATCGGAATCGGTCTCTCCAGTCGCCCGAAGCTGCTCATCGCCGACGAGCCGACGAGTGCGCTCGACGTCACGGTTCAGCGTCAGATCCTCGATCACCTCGGGACCCTCACGCGTGACTACGGCACGAGCGTGCTGTTCATCACCCACGACCTCGGCCTCGCAGCCGAACGTGCCGAGCAGCTCGTCGTGATGTACCAGGGCAAGGTTGTCGAGTCCGGGCCGTCGCAGGAGATCCTCGCGAACCCGCAGCACCCGTACACCCAGCGCCTCGTCGCAGCGGCTCCGAGCCTCGCGTCCCGTCGCATCCAGGCCGTCAAGCAGCACGAGGTTGCCGAGACCGAGATCTTCTCGGAGGGCGCTATCGACACGACGCTCCTCGAGCGTGCGGCCGAACGTGAGAACGCGGCACCGGCCAGGGACCTCATCTCGCTTCGCAACGTGTCCAAGGTGTACCGGATTCGGAAGCAGGGATTCCGTCACGATGAGCTGAAAGCCGTCAACGACGTTTCCTTCGGTATCCAGAAGGGCACGACGACAGCCCTGGTAGGGGAGTCCGGCTCTGGCAAGTCGACCGTCGCCAAGCTCCTGCTTCAGCTCGAGTCGATCACGAGCGGTGAGATTGAATTCGACGGTCAGGATGTCGCTGGCCTCCGTGGCGCTGAACTGCTGAAGTTCCGCCGTCGCGTTCAGCCGGTCTTCCAGGACCCGTACGGCTCGCTCGACCCGCAGTACAGCGTCGGCAACACCATCGCCGAACCGCTCCTCGCCCACAAGGTGGGAACGGCACGCGAACGCCAGATGCGGGTGCTTGAACTGCTCGACCAGGTGTCGCTCCCGGCCTCAACCCGCTACCGCTACCCGAGTGAACTCTCGGGTGGACAGCGACAGCGCATCGCGATCGCCAGGGCACTCGCGCTCAAGCCGGACGTCCTGGTGCTCGACGAGGCGGTGTCGGCGCTCGACGTTCTCGTCCAGGGTCAGATCCTCAACCTCCTCACCGAGCTGCAGACCGAGCTTGGCCTGACCTACCTCTTCATCACACACGACCTCGCGGTCGTGCGGCTCGTTGCGGACAACGTGTGCGTGATGAGGAAGGGGCAGATCATCGAGTCGGCGACGACCGATGAGGTCTTCGACAGCCCGCGTGAGGTGTACACGCAGGAGCTGCTCGCTGCGATCCCCGGAGGCAACTTCGAGTTCGGCCGCTAAGCGGACTGTTCAAGGAAGCACCGGCGCGACAGGCGCGGCAACTACGGTTGGCGGACCTGTGGCTCCGGTGCTTCTTTGCGTGAACCTGAGATCAGTCCCAGCGAGCTGAGGGCTCTGTGCAGTAAGATAATCTGTTGGGTCGGATTCTGGCTCGCATCTGTACATTTCCCGTCGCGCTCATACTCTCGCGACATCTCTTCTTGTAAGGAATTTTTTCATGGCGCTTGCTTCGCGCGACGACCTCCGAAACGTAGCCATTGTCGCTCACGTTGACCACGGCAAGACGACGCTGGTTGACGCCATGCTCCGTCAGACGGACTCATTCGCCGAACACGCGCACCTCGAAGAGCGCGCCATGGACTCGAACGAACTCGAGCGTGAAAAAGGCATCACGATCCTCGCGAAGAACACCGCGGTGTCGTACAAGGGCAAGCACGCCACGAACGGACCGATCACGATCAACGTGATCGACACCCCCGGCCACGCCGACTTCGGTGGAGAGGTCGAGCGCGGCCTGTCCATGGTCGACGGTGTCGTCCTGCTCGTCGACGCGAGTGAGGGCCCGCTGCCGCAGACCCGCTTCGTGCTCCGTAAGGCACTCGAAGCAAAGCTTCCCGTCATCCTCCTGGTCAACAAGACCGACCGTCCCGACGCGCGCATCGATGAGGTCGTCGCCGAAAGCCAGGACCTCCTCCTCGGCCTCGCGAGCGACATGGCCGACGACGTTCCCGACCTCGACCTCGACGCCGTCCTCGACGTGCCCGTTGTCTACGCATCAGGCCGTAACGGAGCTGCGAGCTGGAACAAGCCCGAGAACGGCACTCTGCCGGACAACGATGACCTCGAGCCGCTGTTCGATGCCATCATCAAGCACATCCCAGCTCCCGTCTACGACGACGAGCACCCCCTCCAGGCTCACGTCACCAACCTTGACGCGTCCCCGTTCCTCGGTCGTCTCGCTCTGCTGCGCATCTTCCAGGGCACGATCAAGAAGGGCGAGACCGTCGCCTGGGTCAAGTACGACGGATCCATCCACAACGTGCGCGTCACCGAGCTCTTCATCACCAAGGCTCTCGACCGTTACCCCGCCGAGAGCGCTGGCCCAGGCGACATCGTCGTGGTCGCCGGATTCCCCGACATCACCATCGGTGAGACCCTCGCCGACCCCAACGATGTCCGCCCGCTCCCGACGATCACCGTCGACGAGCCGGCCATCTCGATGACCATCGGTACCAACACCTCGCCGCTCGTCGGCAAGGTCAAGGGACACAAGCTCACCGCACGCATGGTGAAGGACCGTCTCGACCGCGAACTCGTCGGTAACGTCTCGCTTCGCGTGCTCGACATCGGCGCACCGGACAAGTGGGAGGTGCAGGGCCGAGGCGAACTCGCCCTGTCGATCCTCGTCGAGCAGATGCGTCGTGAGGGCTTCGAACTCACCGTCGGCAAGCCGCAGGTTGTCACCAAAAAGGTCGACGGCAAGACCCACGAGCCGTACGAGCACCTCACCATCGACGTCCCCGAGGAATACCTCGGCGCAATCACCCAGCTCCTGGCTGCGCGCAAGGGCCGCATGGACAACATGGCGAACCACGGAACCGGATGGGTCCGTATGGAATTCATCGTTCCGTCGCGTGGTCTCATCGGCTTCCGCACGGAGTTCATGACGCTCACCCGCGGCACCGGAATCGCCAACGCGATCTCGCACGGTTACGACGAGTGGGCCGGCCCCATCGTCACCCGTAACAACGGTTCGATCGTTGCCGACCGTTCGGGTGTTGTCACGCCGTTCGCCATCATCGCCCTCCAGGAGCGGATGACGTTCTTCGTCAACCCGACCGAAGAGGTCTACGAGGGCATGGTCATCGGCGAGAACTCGCGCAACGATGACATGGACGTCAACATCACCAAGGAAAAGAAGCTGACGAACATGCGCCAGTCGACCTCGGACACGTTCGAGTCGATGACGCCGTCGCGCCAGCTGTCGCTCGAGGAGTGCCTCGAGTTCGCCCGTGAAGACGAGTGCGTCGAGGTCACTCCGGCCATCGTCCGCATCCGCAAGGTCGAGCTCGACGCCAACGCCCGCGCCCGCAACACGAGCCGCCTGAAGAAGCAGAACGAGTAACAGAAGTCAGTTCACACGAAGCGCCCGGGATCAGTGATCCCGGGCGCTTCGTTCGTCCCGCTACTCTGGATCCCATGTCCTGTACCCGATTGCTGGCTTCCCGGGTCGAGTTCGGGCCGTTTGTCACTGGTCGGTCACAGGGATGAGCCGGCAAGCGCCCCGAACGCCGGAGCAGCTTGCCGCACGCCAGGGCGTTGCTGTCGGTGTCGCCACCGCGGCATATGGAGTCTCATTCGGTGCCCTGGCGGTTGCCGCCGGCCTCGACATCTGGCAAGCCTCGGTGCTCAGCCTCTTCATGTTCACCGGCGGATCGCAGTTCGCTCTCGTCGGCGTCCTCGCGTCGGGCGGAATCGCATCAGCTCCCGCCGCCATTGCCAGCGCCGTGTTGCTTGGCTCCAGGAACACGGCGTACGGCATGCGGATGAAACCGGTCGTCGGCCGTGGCTGGCCCCGTGACATCGCCGCGGCGTGGTTGACCATCGACGAGTCGGTGGCGGTTGCCCTGGCCCAGAAGACCGCCACCGCGAGTCGCACGGGGTTCTGGGTGACCGGCCTTGTTGTTTACCTCGGCTGGAACCTCACCACCTTCGCTGGCGCCCTCGTCGGTGACCTGCTCGGAGACACCCGCGCGTACGGACTCGATGCCGCCGCTGCTGCGGCGTTCCTCGGCCTGCTGTGGCCTCGCCTCCACAGGAAGCAGGCGCTCGTCGTCGCCGGGGGAGCGATGGTGGTCGCTGCGGTCCTCCTGCCGTTTGCTCCGGGCGGTGTGCCCGTCATCGCCGCCGCGCTGGTCGCGGTCGTGGTCGGTGTCACCAACTGGTTCGGGAGCCGGGACGGGGCAGGTACCTCGTGACCCTCTGGAACGTCATATTGCTCGCGTCGATCGCGTGCGTCGCGCTGAAGCTCGCGGGTTACGCTGTGCCGGCGCACTGGCTGGAGAAACCGGTGCCGTCACGGATCGCCGAACTCCTCACCGTCGCGCTCCTGGCCGCTCTCATCGTCGTGCAGACCGTCGGCGATGGAGTCGGCGTTGTCCTTGACGCTCGAGTCCCGGCTCTCGGCGTCGCTGCGGTGCTCTACGGGCTCAGGGTGCCGTTTCTCATCGTCGTGATCGTTGCGGCTGCTGTTGCCGCCCTGCTCCGGGCGCTGACCGGCCTGGCGTGACCCCCGCGGGCGGGCGAGCGATCGCCACCGCGGCGCCGTCACCAGCACGGAGCACTGAGCACTGAGCACCGAGCACTGAGCACCGAGCACTCAAGCGGGCTGGGTACACTTGGCCGGTGAGCGGATATAACGGCGGACTGGGCAGCAACAACGAACTGGCGGGCAACGGTCCGGCGGGCAACGGTCCGGCGGGCAGCGGTCCGGTGGGCAACGGCCAGGCCAACGCTGAACCGACGAGCCCAGAGCCGGGTGCCCGCTCCGCGGCAGGGCTGCAGCCGACCAGCGGACGCAATCGAGCGGTCAGTTGTGTCCTCGGTTTCATCGTCGGCGCGGTCTTCGGCGCTGTCGGTACAGTCCAGCACCAGGCGACGCTCGCCCTCGGTTCCTTTAACTTTCCCCTCGGCCTGATCCTCTCCCTCGTGGGCGTGCTCGCGCTTCTGGTGGGCTTGCGCCTGCTCATCGGCGACCGCCTCGTTGTTCTCCTGGCTGCCGTTGGCGTCGTTGGCATGATCGCGCTGCTCTCGGTGCAAAGCCCCGGCGGCTCCGTGCTGATCCCACAGGGGCTGGCCGGACTGGTCTGGACCATCGGGCCGGTGCTCATCGCGACGGTCGTCGTTGCGTGGCCGCGGCTGCCCGAACGGCCCCGGTCGCCATCGGTCACGGTGGGTGAGGCGTAGACTTGACTGAGCCGTCTTTCGAAGGGACTGACCAACTGTGACCTATGTCATCGCCCTCCCGTGCGTGGATGTCAAAGACCGAGCGTGCATCGATGAGTGCCCCGTGGACTGCATCTACGAGGGTGAGCGTTCGCTCTATATCCACCCGGACGAGTGCGTCGACTGCGGAGCCTGCGAGCCCGTGTGCCCCGTCGAGGCCATCTACTACGAGGATGACCTGCCCGAGGAATGGGCCGACTACTACAAGGCGAACGTCGAATTCTTCACCGAGGTCGGTTCGCCCGGCGGAGCGGCCAAGGTCGGGGTCATCAAGTACGACCACCCGGTCATTTCTGCCCTGCCGCCGCAGGCCGGCGTCTGAGGCGTGGCGCTCTCACCGCTTCCCGATTACCCGTGGGATGCCATGGTGCCGTTTGCCACTCGCGCGCGCCAACATCCTGACGGAATCGTCGACCTCTCGATAGGTTCGCCCGTCGACCCCACTCCCGAGGTCGTGCGGGTCGCCCTGTCCGAGGCGACAGACGCACACGCGTACCCGACAACAGCCGGAACCCCGGCTCTCGCCGAAGCCATCGTCGACTGGTTCGCCAGGCGACGGTCGGTACCCGACCTTCGCTCGGCGAATGTCCTTCCCACCATTGGTTCGAAGGAACTCGTCGCACTCCTGCCGTTCATGCTCGGCATCGGGGAGGGCGACACGATCGTGCATCCGCGGGCCGCCTACCCCACCTACGCCATCGGAGCGGCGATGTGCGGGGCCAGCGCTGTGGCATCCGATGATCCGGCCGAATGGCCGGAAGGCACGAAGCTGATCTGGCTTAACTCGCCGGGCAACCCCGACGGAAACGTGCTCGACATTGACTTCCTTCGCGTTGCCGTCGCTCGAGCACGCGAACTCGGCGCACTCATCGTGAACGACGAGTGCTACGCCGAACTCGGCTGGAGCGGTCAGTGGGCAACCGTACCGGTTCCGTCCATCCTTGACCCGCGGGTCACCGGAGGAAGCGTAGACGGCGTCCTCGCCATCTACTCGCTCAGCAAACAGTCCAACATGGCCGGGTATCGTGCCGCGTTCGCCGGAGGCTGCGCCGCCACGATTGCACGGCTGACCACGGTTCGGAAACACGCGGGACTGATGGTGCCAGCGCCGTTACAGGAGGCGATGATCGCCGCCCTGGGCGACGATGAGCACGTTGCCGAGCAGAAGGCGCGCTACGCCGGGCGGCGGGCCGTGCTCCTGCCCGCGCTCGAGGGCGCCGGGTTCCGTCTCGATTGTTCCGAAGCCGGGCTTTACCTGTGGATGACCGAGGGCAGGGACGCCTGGGAGTCGATCGGGAGGCTCGCTGACCTCGGCATCCTCGCCGGTCCAGGTACGTTTTACGGTGAGTTCTCGCCCGAGCACGTCAGGCTGTCGCTCACGGCCACAGACGAGAGGATTGCCGCTGCGGCGCTGCGACTCTCCCGCGACGGCGTTGGAGCTTAGCTCCAAGAGGTCAAGCCGGTCGTTGGCGGATGCGGTAGTTGGCCGGTCAGCCGATTAGGCTGTATCCGGACCCGTCGCCGCGGCCACACATTCGCGGGGCAGGAACGCCGCACAATCACCTGGAACAACCAGTACAAGGAGGCGCCGTGGGCGACGTCGAGCAGGAGTCAAGCGCAGTGACAGAGAAAGCTACCCTGACCTACCCGGGCGGAACCGCAGAGTTTCCGATCCTGAAATCGAGTCAGGGCGCATCCAGCCTTGACGTCTCAACGCTGACGCGCCAATCGGGCCTGACGACACTGGACTACGGGTTCGTGAACACGGCGGCAACGAAGTCGTCGATCACGTACATTGACGGCGACGCCGGCATCCTCCGCTACCGCGGATATCCCATCGAACAGCTCGCCGCATCCTCCACCTACCTCGAGGTCGCGTGGCTGCTCATCTACGGCGAGATGCCGACGGCCGACCAGCTCGCTGAGTTCGACGAGAAGATCCGACGCCACACACTGCTGCACGAAGACCTCAAGCACTTCTTCTCGGCCCTGCCGCACACGGCACACCCCATGGCCGTCATTTCGAGCGCGCTCTCCGCTCTCTCCACCTACTACGAGTCCGCTGCGGACCCCAGCGACCCCGAACAGGTTGAGCTCACCACGATCCGCCTGCTCGCGAAGCTCCCTGTCATCGCGGGCTACGCACACAAGAAGGCGACAGGCCAGGCGTTCCTCTACCCGGACAACAGCCTGAGTTTTGTCGACAACTTCCTGCGGCTCAACTTCGGCAACATGGCCGAGCCGTACGAGATCGACCCCGTGCTGTCGAAGGCGCTGGACCGACTGCTGATTCTCCACGCCGACCACGAGCAGAACGCGTCGACCTCGACCGTGCGGCTCGTCGGTTCGACCGGTGCCAACCTCTACGCGTCGGTCTCGGCTGGCATCAACGCCCTGTCCGGACCGCTGCACGGCGGTGCCAACGAGGCGGTCCTCGAGATGCTCGGTCGCATTCGTGACTCGGGCGAGGGCGTCGCGAAGTTCGTCGAGCGCGTCAAGAACAAGGAAGAGGGTGTCAAGCTCATGGGCTTCGGGCACCGCGTCTACAAGAACTACGACCCGCGCGCGAAGATCGTCAAGGAGAGCGCGGACGAAGTTCTCGCTCAGCTCGGCGTCAGCGACCCACTGCTCGACCTCGCGAAGGAACTCGAGCAGATCGCCCTCGAGGACGATTACTTCAAGGAACGCCGCCTGTACCCGAACGTCGACTTCTACACCGGCGTCATCTACAAGGCGATGGGCTTCCCGACCCGGATGTTCACCGTGCTGTTCGCGATCGGACGCCTTCCCGGCTGGGTGGCGCACTGGCGCGAGATGAACGAGGACCCGCAGACCAAGATTGGCCGCCCGCAGCAGCTGTACACGGGTTCGGCCGCTCGCGACCTCCCGCAGCGCTAACCGAGGCCACCCGCTGGCACAGAAAAACCCCCACCAACATGAGTCGGTGGGGGTTTTCTGTGCGCCAGGGGGCGCCCGCGTCTACGGTGTGAGCCTCAGGATGTTCGTCGCACCGCTGCTGACGGCATCCGGGGTGTACGCCCATGCCCGTGTCTTGTTCTCCTGCCAGAGCGCGGTCTGGTCGACGTAGGTCGGTGCGAAGGCGTGCCCGGATGCTCCGCCGAGGTTGATCCACGTCGACGAGTCGAAGTCAGCCAGGTCGACGACCTGACGCATGGACGGTACCCAGTCGACGGTGTAGCCGTCCGGGGCGTACCAGCCGACAGCGTTCACCACTGACGAACCACCGGCGAGCTCATACGGTCCGCGGTTGAACAGCCACTCGATCGGCGCGATCCCGGATTCGCCAAAGCTCGCGTTGCGGATGGTCAACGTGTGGAGTTCGCCCCAGGTCCAGTCCTCCGGGTTGTCGCCCATCAGGTCCTCGGCCTCGGTCCATGCGGCGCTGAGAGCGTGAGTGATCGCCTCGTCGCGCCCGGTGACGTTGTCGTCGGCTGAGACCCACCAGGCCGACTGGGGGTCGTCGAGGAGGCCGCTCACGATCTGGAACCACTGGCCGCCTCCCGAGGCAGGAAGCGCTTCAGGCAGTTTGGGTGAGAAGGTGTCCTCGAGCAGCGTGCGCCAGAAGATGTTGAAGTACGCACTCTCCGCGCTGTCAGCGTCGTCGGCGAAGTCCCAGTCGGCGAGCAGCGCAGCACCCTTTTTGGCGTTACCCGACGGGGTCAGGTCGGCCAGATACGGAGCAAACGTCTCGCCGACCGCGTTGTGGTTGTCCGCCTGGATCTCGCTCATCGTTGCCGCGGTGAATTTGGTGCCAGCGTCGATGTCCGTTCGGATGCGGTCGGTGATGCGGTCTGCCCGGTACCCGGCATCCCAGTCCCTGGTGATGAGGTACGGGTAGCTGGAGTCCACCACGGCGTTGTTGGCGGTGACGATGTACCCGGACTCGGGGTTGTACTGGGTGGGCAGGGCCTCGAACGGAATGTAGCTCTTCCAGCCCGATGCACTCGTCCAGCCTGGCTGCGGCACAGTACCGTCACCCGCTGAGCGGACCGGAATCAGTCCAGGTGCCTGGTAGCCGATGTTGCCATCGACGTCGGCGTACACGAGGTTCTGCGACGGCACTTCGAACAGCCTCGCTCCCTCACGGAAGCTGGCCCAGTCGGTCGCCTGGTTCACGGCGAAAATAGCGCGGGGCGTCTGGCCGGGAGTCAGTGCTGTCCACTGCAGGGAGAGCTCGTATGATCCCTCCGGCAGGCCGCTCGATGCGGGATAGTCGGCGGCGATGCTCGAGAAGTCACCGGTGATCCCCGTCACGAGCGGACCGCGTTCCGTTGAGCGGATCGTAATCGGAACGTCCTCGCCCCCGGCGACCTTCACCACCTCCTCGCGGACGGTGAGCGGGCGGAGGACGCCGTCGAGTTCATAGTTCGCTTCCGCGACCTTCTCGATATAGAGGTCGGCGGTGTCAGGCCCGAGATTCGTGAACCCCCACGCAACCCTCGCGTTGTGGCCGATGATGATTCCCGGCATTCCCGAGAAGCTGAATCCGGCAACGTCGAACGGGCACTCGGCCGAGACCACTGAGCAGCGCAATCCCATCTGGTACCAGACCGAAGGAAGCGACGGGCCGAGGTGAGGGTCGTTCGCGAGCAGCGGTTTGCCCGACTCCGTCAGGCTTCCGGCGATGACCCACGAATTGGAGCCGATGTCGCTGCCTGCCCTGCCGAGAAGTGCTGGCATCCCCGCAACGACGTCGCGGAGCGCGAGGAGTGCGTCGACGGATGCCTCATGTTCGGTGGAGGTGTCCTCGGCAGCTTCGCCGAACGGCGTCGCCATTGCGGAGAGCACGGTCGGGTTCGTCTCGTACGGGTAGTCGGGGTACAGAGTGGACAGCTGCTCGGGTGAGACGCTCGTGGCCAGGATCGCCCGGTCGATCTCATCCTCGAGATTGGAGCGGAGGTCCCACGCCATGGCTTTCAGCCAGGCAACGGAGTCGGCCGGCGTCCACTTCTCCGGCTCGTACCCCGGGTTCTGCAGGCCGAGGACGGCGTACTCGAGGGAGAGCGCTGCACCCTCACGCTGGGCCAGGTAGGCGTTCACTCCGTCGGCGTAGGCCTGGTACCAGCTGAGCGTGAGCGGGTCGAGCAGTTCGACCTCCTGTTCCGCAACAGCGCGCCAGCCGAGGGTACGGACGAAGGTGTCTGTTTCGACCTGTGCCTCACCGAACAGTTCAGCAAGGCGACCGCTCGTGACGTGCCGGCGGAAGTCCATCTCCCAGAACCTGTCCTGCGCGTGCACGAACCCCTGCGCCGCGAACAGGTCGGTCGCGCTCTCCGCTTCGATGACGGGGATGCCGGCGTCGTCGCGGTACACGGTGACGTTCGCGTCGAGTCCAGCGACGGCAAGCTCACCGTCGAGCTGGGGGAATGAGCGCTGCACGGTGAGGACCGCGAGTCCGCCGGCGACGAGGATCAGGACGACGAGACCGCCAATGATGCTCATCAGAACTGTAAACAAGCGCGATCGGCGGCCTCTTGGCGTCCTGGGAACCACGTCACTCCTTCGTGAAACTGCGGGGTTGTGCCGCCCGGTGTCAGGCGTGCAACGCGTCGTTGAGTTGGATTCCCGCTCCTGTGCGGTTCAACACCTCGACAGCCCCCGTGAGGGAGTTGCGTCTGAAGAGCAAGTTTGGCATGCCGGACAGTTCCACAGCCTTCACCACGACCGGTGCGTCGTCGGCGTTTTTGTCTCCGACAACGACGACCTTCGTCCCCGCAGTGACATAGAGCCCCGCTTCGACGACCGAGTCGTCTCCGATGGAAATACCGATTCCCGAGTTAGCGCCGAGGAGCGCACGTTCGCCGATCGAGACCCGCTGGGTTCCGCCGCCAGACAGCGTTCCCATGATCGACGCGCCTCCGCCGATGTCGGACCCGTTGCCGACGACAACTCCTTGCGAGATGCGCCCCTCGACCATCGACGCGCCGAGGGTACCGGCGTTGAAGTTCACGAAGCCCTCGTGCATGACCGTTGTTCCCGGTGCGAGGTGCGCTCCGAGGCGGACCCGCGATGCGTCAGCGATCCGCACCTTGGGCGGGGTGACGTAGTCCAGCATGCGTGGGAACTTGTCGATGCCGGTTGCCGAGATGCCCGCGCGGGAAAGCGCCGGCCGGATCTCGTCGAAATCCGCGGGGTTTACCGGGCCAGCGTTGGTCCAGACCACAATCGGCAGGTGGCTGAAGATTCCGTCGAGGTTGATCGAATTGGGCGTCACCAGAAGGTGGGAGAGCAGGTGCAGCCGGAGATAGGCATCCGAGGTGTCCTGGGGCGCAGCCTTGAGCTCGATCTGGACCGTCACGATGTCAATGCGCACGCGCCGACGCTCGTCGGTGCCGGCCAGGGCCTCAATCGGTGCCGGGACGATCCAGCGTTCCCGGTTGGCCGGGATCGGACCGAGCTGAGGTTCCGGATACCAGGTGTCCAGGACCGTGCCGTCGGAGGCCACAGTGGCGAGGCCGTAGCCCCAGGCGTGCGTTGCGGTGAGTGCGGAGTCCGTCATGCCTCAAGGCTAGCGAACCGCCGGGTTTCCCGACGCCCGTGTGACGCGACCGTAGACTGATCGCATGCCGGACTCGCCAGTGCCATCGCCTGCCATCGATCTCTCCGCGTCGAGCGTCGACATCACCCGAACTATCTGTGACATCGAGTCGGTCTCCGGCAACGAAGCGCCCCTTGCGGATGCCATCGAGCGCGCGCTGGCCGACTGCAGTCACCTCGAGATCATCCGAGTGGGCAATACCGTTGTCGCGCGGACGACCGGTGGCAAGTCGAAGCGGGCCATCATCGCCGGCCACATCGATACCGTGCCGGTCAACGCCAACCTCCCGACCCGGTTTGAGACGATCGACGGCAGGGACTACCTGTGGGGTCGTGGCACCGCCGACATGAAGAGCGGTGTCGCCGTTCAGTTGAAGCTCGCGGCTGAGCTGACGGACCCCGCCATCGACGTGACCTGGATGTGGTACGACGGCGAAGAGGTCGAGAGCGACAAAAATGGCCTCGGCATTCTCGCCGCGTCTCGACCTGACCTTTTCGAGGGCGACTTTGCCATTCTCGGTGAGCCGACCCGGAGCGATATCGAGGGCGGATGCAACGGCACGGTGCGCATCGACGTTGTCACTCGCGGACGCCGGGCACACTCCGCGAGGAGCTGGGTGGGGGAGAACGCGATCCACCGGGCCGCGCAGGTACTGAATATCCTTGCGGCCTATTTGCCGGCATCCGTTGAGGTCGATGGCCTCGTCTACCGTGAGGGACTCAACGCCGTCGGAATCTCGGGCGGCATCGCCGGGAACGTGATTCCCGATGAGTGCCGGGTGCACATCAACTACCGTTTTGCCCCGAACCTGACGGCGGGCGAAGCGGTCAGCCACCTCCGTCAGCTGTTCGGCGGATTCGAGATCGAGGTCGTCGACGCCGCTGATGGCGCGAGGCCGGGTCTCGATGCGCCGCTCGCACAGGAATTCATGAGGGCCGTCGGCGGTACAGCGCTCCCGAAATACGGCTGGACCGACGTCGCCCGGTTCTCGGCCCTCGGCATCCCCGCCGTGAACTATGGCCCTGGGGACCCGCTCACCGCGCATGCCGATGACGAACGTGTCGCACTCGATGAGATCGTCGCGTGCGAGAACGGGCTGCGTACGTGGCTGACCGGTGCGGCCGCCTGAGCTCTGGCGCCGGCTGCGCTGGTGGGGGCGTGTCCTCGCCATCGCTGCAGCAGGGCGGCTGATTTCGACAGCGATCCTCGTCTGGTTCGCGAAGCTCCAGCCTGCCAACGCCTGGACGGGTCCGTCGCCCGCGTACGCCGACTTCGCCTCGCTCTGGGATGGCCGGTGGTACCAGATCGTTGCTCTCTCCGGGTATCCGGCAGAGTTGCCGGTCGACGCTGACGGTCACGTCGCAGAGAACGCGTGGGCGTTCATGCCCGTGTATCCCGCGGTCGTGCGGCTCGTCATGGGGCTTACCGGACTGGGCTGGGCGCCAGCGGCTGTACTTGTGTCCGTGCTCGCGATCTTCGCTGCGACGCTGGTCTTTTATCGGTTGATGCGACTCGTTCTCGACGAATCGACCGCCCTGTTCAGCGTGGTGCTGTTTTCGGTTGCCCCACTCTCGCCCATTCTTCAGGTCGCGTACGCGGAATCGTTGCACGTGTTGCTGCTCGCGGCCGCGCTCTACCTCGTTCTCACCCGTCGTTATCTCCCGGCTGCGGGGGTGATCGCCGTGATGTGTTTCACGCGCCCGTCCGGACTTGCGTTCTCACTCTTCCTCGTCCTTCACGTCCTGGTGCGCTGGTTCCGGCGCCGTACGACGGGGGAGAGTCTCCCGGACCTCGTACCACCCGCGGCGCTCGCTGTGTTGAGCGGAGTTCTCGGTCTGGCCTGGCCCGCTATCGCGTGGGCGGTCACCGGGTCGATCACCGCATACACCGACACTGAGCTCGCGTGGCGGAGCGCGTACATCGGTCACGGCCACCTGGTGCCGTTCGCGCCGTGGTTCCAGGGACTCGGCTGGTGGGCCACCAACGGGCTCGGTCTTCCAGACTCGCCCTGGTGGGGGGTCCTGGGTGTGACGGTGCTCGTCGTACTCGCGGTGCTCGGACTCCTCTCGCCACCGGCACGGAAGCTCGGTATCGATCTCCGGCTCTGGCTTGCGAGCTACCTCATCTACCTCTTCGCCGTGTTCTTCCCGCAGTCGAGCACCTTCAGGCTCCTCGTACCGCTGTTTCCGGCCGCGGGTGCGTTCGCCGTTCCACGCTCGCGTGTGTACCGGGTGGGTCTTGTTCTCGCCTCGATCGCGGGCCAGATCGGGTGGGTACTCATCGCGTGGCGCGTCGACGGTTACGACTGGACTCCGCCGTGATCTGGTGTCCCCAGTTTGGGTGAGTCTGCGGGCCGATTTCGTTCGTTCACAGCGGGTAGCGGATAATAGGAGGACAAAGCAACGAAAGGGGAGCCGAATGGCCGCGATGAAGCCGAGGACTGGCGACGGACCAATGGAGGCCGTGAAGGAGGGTCGGCTGATCATCGTGCGGGTTCCGCTCGAAGGCGGTGGGCGCCTGGTTGTGTCAGTCAACGACGCCGAAGCCAGGGAACTTCACGACGCGCTGGCTGGGGTTGTTGCAGTCAGCTAGACCGATTTTAACTACGAGGCGCGGATGTGCGTGGTCATCGACCACCGGCATCCGCGCCTCGTCCTGTTAACGCCTTGTCCTGTTAAGGGGTACGCCCGCTCATGATGCGGCTCACTTCGGTCAGTGCGCCGTCACGCTGGCGGATGCCTAGGCGAGCTTGGTGATCTGGAGCAGACCGTCGCCGACGGGGGAGAGCGCACTCACAACGGCGCTCGATGACGCGATCTCCTGCACGAGGGTGCGGAACGCGCTGGTAACGTCGTCGCGCTGGGCCGGGTCAGCGACCCTGCCCTTCCAGAGCGCGTGGGGGACAAGGACGGTGCCGCCGGCCCTGGCGAGGCGAAGTCCGTGCTCGACGTTCTCGATCACCTGCGTTGGGTCGGCGTCGACGAAGACGATGTCGTAGGAGTTCTCGTTCATCCGCGTGAGCACGTCGAGGGACCTGCCGGTGATCAGGCGAACCCGGTTCGGTGCGACCCGGGCATCGGCAAACGTCTGGCGGGCATAGCCCTGGTGCTCGGCCTCTGAGTCGATGGTCGTGAGGACGCTCCTCTTCGACGGTGACAGCAGCCACAACCCTGAGACGCCGGAACCGGTGCCGATCTCGACGACGTTGACGGCGGCTGTGGTCGCGGCGATAACGGCGGCCTGCGCTCCCATGGCCGGTGAGATCGGTTCGATGCCGAGCTCAAGAGACTGTGCGCGGGCCTTCTGGATCGAATCGGACTCGGTGACGATGTAGTCGGCGTATTTCCAGTTCGAATCTTGTTCTGACACTTCAGCTCCCGGTGGTGGTTCGCCCAAGAGTAGCGGAGCCGTGTCGTGCGTTTTGTCAGGCGCGGCGCGATAGTCTGAACTCGTGTTCTTCGGCCTCACTTTCGAGAAGCTCCTCATCATCGGGGTGATCGCTGTCTTCCTGCTCGGACCCGAGCGCCTCCCGACGTATGCAGCACAGCTCGCGAGGCTCATCCGGTCGCTGCGCGACATGGCCCAAGGGGCCAAGGAACGCATGCGTGAGGAGATGGGGCCCGAGTTCGACGAGGTCGACTGGAAGAAACTCGACCCGCGTCAATACGACCCGCGCCGCATCATCCGCGAGGCGCTGCTCGACGACTCTCCGCCTGAACCCGTTATCGCCCCGCCGAGTTTCGATAAGACCGCTGCTGTTCCCACTGACGACGACGATCTCGTGTGGCAGAAGCCTCGAAAACCCCGCCCGTCCGATCGGCAGCAGCAGATCCTCGAGGGCAACGCCGTGGCCGCGCCACCGTTCGACCTCGAAGCAACCTGACGCGAAGAATCGGCAGGTCACGGCATCCCGCACGCCGATCTCACGAAACTGTAGAGAGCATCGCGGGTCGCGTCGTCGACCGGGAAGCTGTAGCGCCCATCGGTGCCGTCGATAGTGACCGCCAGGACGAGCACCGTTCCGATCTTGTCTTCGGCAACGGCGTGCGGGTCGCAGCGCGCCGGCCGGATCGGCAGCACTGCGGACTGAGGGGCTGATGCTCCGCTGACGGCCAGGGAGAGCGGCCAGCCTTCCGATCCGTCCGCTGGGGCGAGCAGCGGCGTTGACGCGACCGACGAGAACCGGATCGTTCCCTCTTCGCCCGTCGGTGTAACCAGCAGTGTGAGCCTGGCGACAGCATCCGGCCCTGTGCCGTCGATATTGAGCGGGCCCGTGACAGAGACTGTGGCGATCCGCTCGACGGCGGCTGACACGCAACCGGTCTGATGCAGCCGCTGGAGTGTGTCGAGCCGATCGAGGGGGGTCGTGACGATGGCGGGCCCCGCGCCGAACTCCACCGCGAGCGAGGGGCCCGGTGGGTCTGCCGTCCCTGTCGCACAATTCGCTGCTGGCACCGCCGTGCGGAGGTCCACCGTACGGCCCGCCGCGATTGTGGTTCCTGACCAGCGCGCCGGTTCGGCGAACCCTTGCCAGGTGAGGACGGCGTCGTCGACCGTGATGCTCTCGGCACCGCCGTTGACGACGCGGAGGACGAGGGTGCCGCTCGAGTAATCGGTTCGGCCCTGCATCACCTCGAAGCTGAGGTCATCAGCGGTGTCCGTCGGCGGCGTTGAACAGCCCGCCAGAAACACGAGCGAAGCGGCGAGTCCCGCAAGGACACCCCGCCGCACAGCACCCGCCGATCAGGCCGGGGCCAGCCCGAGCCGCCGGCCGGCGAGACCGCGTCCGCGGGCAAGCAACTGGTCGGCGATCGAACGGATGGCGACGCTCGCCGGGTCGTCGGGGTGCGCCAGGACAACCGGTACCCCGGTGTCGCCACCCGACCGGAGCGGAACGCTCAGCGGAACACTCGCGAGCAGGGGCACGTCGGGGGCGTCGGGCGTTGCGCTCAGCCTACGGGCGAGTTCAGCGCCGCCACCGGAGCCGAAGAGTGAGAGGACGCTGCCGTCAGGCTGCACGAGCCCAGCCATGTTTTCGATGACCCCGATGACCTTCTGACCGGTCTGCCTCGCCACGATTCCGCTGCGCTCGGCGACGTCGGCCGCTGCCGGCTGCGGGGTGGTGACGACGAGGACCTCGGCGTTCGGCAGCAGCTGGCCGAGCGAAATCGCCACGTCGCCCGTTCCCGGTGGAAGGTCGAGGAGGAGGACATCGAGGTCGCCGAAGTACACGTCGGTGAGGAACTGGCTGATCGTGCGGTGCAGCATTGGGCCGCGCCAGGCAACGGCCTGTGTCGCTTGTCCGTCCGCCTTGCCGAGGAACATGCCGATCGAAATCACCTTCACGCCGTACCCGATCGGAGGCAGGATCATGTCACCCACCTGCGTCGGTGTTCTGAGCGAGGTTCCGTCAGCCGTGGCATCCGTCAGTCCCAGGAGGCCCGGGATCGAGAATCCGTGGACGTCAGCGTCGACGATGCCGACGCTCAGGCCCCTCGCGGCGAGCTCGGCGGCGAGGTTCGCGGTGACGGTCGACTTGCCGACGCCACCCTTTCCGCTCGTCACGGCGTAAACCTTGGTGAGCGTGCCGGGGCCGAACGGCATCACCCGCGCGGCCTTCGGGCCGCGGAGCGACTCGGTGAGCGCGCGTCGTTCCTCCGGCGTCATCACGCCGACGGCGATGTTCGCACTCGTGACGCCCGGCACCCGGGAGACCGCTGCCGTGACATCGCGTTCAATCGCTGTGGCCGCGGGGCAACCGACGATCGTCAGTTTGATGGCGACGGATGCTGCCCCGTCTGCGGAAACCGCAATGTCACCGACCATGCCCAGTTCGGTGATCGGCCTGCGAATTTCCGGGTCGATCACCGTGGCGAGTTCGTCGGCGATGCGGCGTTCGAGGTCAGTTCCTGGCATCGTCCTTGTCCTTCTCGAGTTCTTCGAGAAGCGACCGGAGTTCCTGGCGGATGAAGTCCTTCGATGCCATGTCCTTCATCGCGAGTCGCAGGGCCACGACCTCACGGGCGAGGTACTCGGTGTCGTTGAGGTTGCGTTCGGCGCGCTGTCGGTCCTGTTCGATCTGTACCCGGTCACGGTCGTCCTGGCGGTTCTGGGCGAGGAGGATCAGCGGGGCAGCGTACGAGGCCTGAAGCGAAAGGATGAGCGTGAGTGCGGTGAAGCCGAGGGCTGCCGAGTCGAACCGGAAGTCCTCGGGACCCCAGGTGTTGTACGCGATCCAGGCGAGACAGAACACGGTGAGGCCAGCGAGGAACCCCGGGGTACCCATGGCGCGGGCGACCCACTCGGTGAACCGGCCGAATCTGTCGCTCGACTCGCGTCCCCGGCCGGGGAGCATGGACGGACGGAGGCCCTTGGGGGCGTCAAGGCGCACGTCGTTCCTGCGGATCTTAGCCATGAGTCGCCCTCCTTCCCTGTGGTTTGTGCGTGATCACCGGTTCGTCGTTCTGACTTCGCCAGTCTTCGGGCAACAGGTAGTCGAGGACATCGTCAATTGTCACCACCCCGACGAGTCTGTGTGTGTCATCGACGACGGGAACCGACACGAGGTCATAACTGGCCAGGATCCGGGAGACTTCGGCCGCCGAAGCCTTCGCCGTCACTGGGTCGAGGCTCTGGTCCATGATCGTGCCGAGGCGTTCATGCGGCGGATAACGCAGCATCCGCTGGAAGTGCACGATGCCGAGGTATCTGCCGGTCGGCGGTTCGTACGGCGGGAGAGTCACGCAGACCGCCGCACCGAGTGCAGGCGGGAGTTCGGGGCGCCGAATGAGGGCGAGGGCCTCAGCGACCGTGGAATCGGCGGAGAGGATGACGGGTTCCGTGGTCATGAGCCCGCCGGCGGTGTCAGGGGCGAACGCGAGGAGCATACGCACGTCCTCGGCCTCCTCGGGCTCCATCAACTCGAGCAGGTGTTCACCGCGATCGAGGGGAAGCTGTGCGATGAGGTCGGCGGCGTCGTCCGGCTGCATCTGGTCGAGGACGTGCGCGGCGCGGCCATCGCCGAGCTCGGTCAGGATGGCGACCTGGTCGGTCTCCGGCATCTCTTCGAGCGCGTCGGCGAGCCTGTCGTCCGGGAGTTCTTCGACGACCTCGATCATCCGGTCCTGCGGCAGGTCGAGCAGGGTGTTGGCGAGGTCAGCGGGCTTCAGGTCTGAGTAGGTTGCGATGAGCTGCTCGGCTGACTGGCCCTCGGGTCCGGACTGCTTCTCCCGGATCTCCCGCCAGGTTGCGAACGTCGTGGTTCCCTTAGCGAAGGGAGAGGGTGACAGCTTGGGGCGCCTGACGAAGTACTGGCTTACCGCCCACGCGCCTGGTCCGACCTCTTCGATGGCGATGTCCTCGATGGTCGCTTCACCGGATCCGTCGACGAACTCGACCTTGCGGCCCAGGAGCTCGGCGATCACTCGCACCTCGCCGCCCCGCTGTTCGAACCGGCGCACGTTGATGAGACCCGTTGTGATGATCTGGCCAGCGGCAATCGAGGTGACCCGGCCGATCGACACAAAGACACGTCGTTTGCCGGGGATCTCGACGATGAGACCGACCACACGCGGCGGATCGCTCTTGCGGTACACGACGAGCACATCACGCACCTTGCCCACGCGGTCACCCGCTGGGTCGAAGACTGTGCAGCCGGCAAGCCGGGCGACGAAAACTCTCGATCCACTCACCCCTCTAACTTAGTGCCGTTCCCTGTACGGGGGTGGGGGTGAACGTCCGGGGCTGCGGTTCACGGGCGCCGGTGTGAGAATGGAGGGGTGAGCAATCAGCAGCAGCGCCGAGGCGCAGACCGGTACCCGTTCGAGTCGATGATTCCGCGCGGTGAAACCGTCGCCAGTTTCGAGAGCTACAGGGAAGCGCAGAACGCCGTCGACGTCCTCGCCCAGGCGGATTTCCCCGTCAAGCAGGTGTCGATCGTCGGTGATGGACTCAAGAGCGTCGAGCGAGTGACCGGCCGTCTCAGCTACGGGCGTACCGCTGGCGCTGGCGCACTGAGCGGCGCGTGGCTCGGTCTGTTCTTCGGGCTCCTGCTCATCATCATCAACCCGGCCGCTGACCTCACCTTCGTCGGTGCCGCTGTGCTCATCGGTGCCGCCTTCGGCATGATGTTCTCGGTTGTGTCGTACGCGCTCAACAGGAGACGCCGCGACTTCACCTCGATCATGCAGGTCATCGCGACGAGCTACACAGTGACCGTGGATCCCGAACTGGCGAACCGTGCACGTAACCTGCTCGAGAGCGCACCGACCAAGCAGTAGCTCTCCGCTTCAGGTTCTCCGCACGACAGGGCCGAACGAGAAAGCCCCGCCTCAATCGAGGCGGGGCTTTCTCATTCGCGACCGTGCGGCGAGCCGGGTTGGCGCAGGTCGCCGTCTCAGGCGTTGAGGCCCGCGATCCAGTCCTCGACCTCGTCCGCCGTGCGCGGGATCGCCGCTGAGAGGTTCTCCGCGCCGGTCGCCGTGACGAGGATGTCGTCTTCGATCCGAACGCCGATCCCGCGGAACTCTTCGGGAACGCTGAGGTCGTCGGGCTGGAAGTAGAGCCCGGGCTCGATCGTGAAGACCATGCCTTCCTTGAGCTCACCGTCGTGATACATCTCACGGCGTGCGGCAGCACAGTCGTGAACGTCGAGGCCCAGGTGATGACTGGTTCCGTGCACCATGTAGCGACGGTGGAACTGCTTGTTCGCCTCGAGCGATTCTTCGGCGGTGCCGGGGAGCATGCCCCATGCCGCGGTGTGCCTGGCGATAACCTTCATGGCCTCGGCGTGGACATCCCGAAAGAGGATGCCGGGGCGCACGATGGCGAACGCAGCGTCTGCGGCTTCGCGGACGGCTTCGTAGACCGCCCGCTGTACCTCGGTAAACCGGCCGTTGGACGGGAGGGTGCGGGTGATGTCGGCGGTGTAGAGCGTGTCGACTTCGACGCCAGCGTCAACGAGCATGAGGTCCCCGGGAACCACGGGGCCGTCGTTGCGCGTCCAGTGCAGAATGCACGCGTGAGGGCCAGAAGCGGCAATTGTGTCGTAACCGACGGCGTTTCCGTCGAGGCGAGCCCTCGTGTAGAAGACGCCCTCCACGACCCGCTCGCCGCGCTCGGACGCCGTAATCCTCGGGAAGTCAGCGATCACGTCGCTGAAGCCACGCGCTGTCGCGTCGACCGCGAGCCTGATCTGCTCGATCTCGAAAGCGTCTTTGACGAGGCGCAGTTCGGAGAGGAACGTTGTCAGTTCGGCGTCCTCTTCAACCGTGAGGTCGGCATCCGTCACCTGGAAGCTGTCGATGGGGGCGGTGGCGATGCCGAGATCGGCGGCGACCTGCGCGAGTGACGGGCGTGGCCCGATCCAGAATTCGCCGATGGCGGGATTCGCGTAGAACTCGTTCGACGAGCGGTCGGCACGCTCGCGGAAGTACAGGGTGGCCTCGTGGCCGTTGCCGGCGGGTTCGAGGACCAGGACGGAATCCGGTTCGCTGTCGGCGCCCCAGCCGGTGAGGTGCACAAAGGCCGAGTGAGCGCGGAACGGGTAGTCGGTGTCGTTTGAGCGCTGTTTGAGCGAACCGGCCGGAACGACGACGCGCTTGCCGACGAAGGCCGCCGAGACGAGCTCCCGGCGCTTCGCCGCGAACGGCGCCTGTGCCCGGGGCTCAGGGAGAACATCGACACGGTCAGCCCAGTTCGATCCGATGTAGTCCTGGAACTCCGTGGAAGCCGGCGTTGTGGAGCGGTTGGAGGTGCCTCGAGGCTCTTCGCTCGTGGTCTCTTCGCTTGCCGGGGCAACGACGGTGGGGGACTGGATCGTTTCGCTTGCGTTCTGCATCCCTCTATTGTCCACCCCTTCGCTGGGAAGGACGAGAAGCGGCAATGCTCTCGTCAGCCGCGGGGGCTGAGTTGGACGATCACCGGCCGGTGGTCGCTGCCGGTGCCGTCCTCTTCGGTGGCAACGCGCATTCCAGTGACGGTCCAGTCGGGTGTGGCCATGACGTGGTCTATCGGGGCACCGAGAAGGGCGGGGATGCTGCTCGGCCAGGTGCCCAAGGCACCGTTGCCCGACTGTGTGCCCGCGTCGATACAGTTGCCGAGGGCCGCGCCGTCAGCCGTGCCGAGCCCGGCCATGTTGTCGAGTGTCGCGTTGAAGTCGCCGGCCATGATCACGTTGCCCGATGCGCACTGGGCGGCGAGCCAGTTGAGGTCGTCGCGCCAGTTGTCCATCTGCCCGTCGATGGGTGCCACGGCGTGTGCCGCGACGATCGTCGGGCCGTCACCGTCGATCGGTTCGACGATGACCGTCGGCAGCACCTTCGTGTTCTCGTTGCGTTCGGCGTTACTCGTGACCTTCATGTAATCGCCGAGGTGAGGGCTGACGAGCACGGTCGTCGATCGCGCGGGCGAAATCTGGTCGAACCATTCGGTGTGCACCCACATCGGCCGGCCAGCGTCACGCATGGCCTCGGCGATCTCGATGCCCGTTTCCTGGGTTGTCTCCGGCAGCGAGATCACGTCGGCATTGGATTCGACGGCCAGGCGGGCGACGGCGGCGGAACCCGGAGCATCACCGAGCGTGTTCCAGCTGAGTACGGTGATGGACTCCGGAGTCTTACCGGCGAAGTCTGTGTTGCCGAAGCCGCGATCGGCGAGGATAAAGCCGTTGGCGGCCACGAAGATGACAAGGAGCGCCGCGATGGTTCCGGCGAAGGCGCGCATCGGCTTCGCGACGGCGAGAAGGGCGAACACGATGATCGCGACGGCAGACATGGCGGTCACGAGTGAGCGCATGCTCGTCACCTGGGCGAGGATCCAGGTCCTCTGAAGATTGAACAGTTCGGGCCAGCTGACAATGAGCAGGAGAACAGCAATCGCGATGGTCACAATCGCGCCGAGAAACTTGAGCATTATCCAGCCACATTACCCACATCGGACTGTGAGAGGACTCCGCGTCAGTGGCGTGTTCTCCCGAGCCATAAGCTGGGACTATGTCAGGGGAGATGTTGTTCCGTGGGCCGAGTGACCTGCACACCCACTCGCGGGTGTCGGACGGCACCGAGTCGCCGTCGCAGCTCGTGCGTGAAGCGGCCGCCTCCGGCCTCGGAGCGGTCGCCCTCACCGACCACGATTCAACGGCCGGGTGGCACGAGGCTGCGGGCGAGGCGCGGAAGCAGAACATCACGTTCATCCCCGGCATGGAGTTCAGCACCCGGGTTGGCTACAAGAGCGTTCACCTGCTCGCTTACCTGTTCGACCCAACGTCCGCCGAGCTCGTCGCCGAGACGGCGCGCATCCGTGAGTCGAGGCTCAAGCGCGCGGAATCCATAGTCCGCCGCATCGGGGCCGACTATGCGCTCAACTGGGACGACGTGCTCGCCCAGACGACCCCGGGGGCAACGGTCGGTCGACCACACATCGCTGACGCTCTCGTTGCCCGTGGGCACGTGCCGACCCGCAGCGAGGCGTTCACCGGCATCCTTCACCCCCGAAACGGCTATTACCTGCCGCACTACGCGCCCGATCCGCTCCGCGCCGTCACGCTCGTGCGCCAGGCGGGAGGGGTTCCCGTCATCGCTCATCCCGCTACGCGGGGTCGTGATGCCATGATCGACGAGGCCCAGCTGAGCACGCTCGTCGACGCTGGCTTGTTCGGGCTCGAACTGGAGCATCGCGAGAACACCGTGGATGGCAAGATCCGGTTGCGGGAACTCGCTGCCAAATTCGGACTCGTGCTCACGGGGTCCAGCGACTACCACGGTGCCGGAAAACCCAATCGCCTCGGTGAGAACACGACACCGGATGCCGTCGTGCAGGCCATCATCGACGAGGGCACAGGCTCACAACCGGTCTACCCGGTCGGCAGCGACGAGAAGCTCCCCGGCTGACGCCCGCTGGCTGCCGCCTCCCGCCGGTGTCTGTCGCTTCGGGAGGAGGATCGGGTGAGCCGGACAGCTATCGGCGACGCGGCCCCGGATATACCTCCCGAAACGACGGTGGAATGGCCGGCGGGCGCACAGGGGATGGGTGGTGCTTCGGGCGGAGGATCGGGTGGGCCGGACAGCTATCGGCCACGGGCCCCCGGATGTACCTCCCGAAACGGCTGTGGAGACGCTCGGGTTGGGGGACAGTCAGCCGCGTCCGCCCGGGGAGCCGGCCGTCGCGCCAGTCGAGCTCGGCTGCGACTCGCCGGGTCTTCCGGAGTTGCGGCACCCCGGATGCGCCCGCCCTCCCGCCGGTGTCTGTCGCCTCGGGAGGAGGATCGGGTGGGCCGACCAGCTATCGGCCACGGGCCCCCGGATGTACCTCCCGAAACGACGGTTGAGACGCTCGGGGCGGGGGACTGGCCACCGCGTCCGACCGGGGAGCCGGCCGTCGCCCAGTCGAGCTCGGCTGCGACTCGCTGGGTCTTCCGGAGTTGCGGCACCCCGGAAGCGCCCGCCCTCCCGCTGGTGTCTGTCGCGTCGGGAGGAAGATCGGGTGGGCCGGACAGCTATCGGCCACGGGCCCCCGGATGTACCTCCCGAAACGGTGGAGGCGCCCGGCGGGCACGACGACGAGAGGCCCGCCCGACATAAGTCGGACGGGCCTCTCGGGGAGTAGCGCTACTCCGGGCGGTTGGTGCGGCGACGCGTGCGCGTGCGACGGCGCGGCGCACTGTTGCCGTCGTGGTGCTCAGGGCCCTGGCCGTCGTGGGTGCCAGCGGCAACGACGGGGGCGTCGGTTGCACCACCACCACCACCAGCAGCAGCCGCAGGAGCCGCAGTCCGGGTACGACCGCGTCCGCCGCGGGAGTCGCGCGAACCGCCCTCACGGGGAGCACGGTTCGACGAATCACGCGAGCCGGTCTCACGCGGGCCGCGCGGCGGTGCTGCCACGAGCGTCGACGGACGCAGGCGGCCCTTGGTGCCGGCGGGGATGTCGAGGTCTTCGAACAGGTGCGGGCTCGACGAGTAAGTCTCGGTCGGTTCCGGCTGGCCGAAGTCCAGCGCCTTGTTGATGAGCGCCCACTTGTGCAGGTCGTCCCAGTCGACGAACGTCACGGCGATACCGGTCTTACCGGCGCGGCCGGTGCGACCGACGCGGTGCAGGTACGTCTTCTCGTCTTCGGGGATGGTGTGGTTGATCACGTGGGTGACGTCGTTGACGTCGATTCCGCGCGCCGCGACATCCGTTGCAATCAGAACGTCCTTCTTGCCAGCCTTGAACGCGGCCATCGCGCGCTCACGCTGCTCCTGGCCGAGGTCACCGTGCACGGCGGCGGCGTTGAAGCCGCGGTCGTTGAGTTCTTCGACGAGCTTGGCGGCCGCACGCTTGGTGCGGGTGAAGATCACGGTCTTGCCGCGGCCCTCGGCCTGCAGGATGCGGGCGATGACCTCGTCCTTGTCCATGTTGTGGGCGCGGTACACGAGGTGCTTGATGTTGGCCTGCGTGAGGCCCTCATCGGGGTCAGAAGCGCGGATGTGGATCGGCTTCGACATGAAGCGACGCGCGAGGGCGACGATCGGTCCGGGCATCGTTGCCGAGAAGAGCATCGTGTGACGCGTCGGCGGTGTCTTGGAGAAGAGCTTCTCGATGTCGGCGAGGAAGCCGAGGTCGAGCATCTTGTCTGCTTCGTCGAGCACCATTTCGCGGACGTTCGACAGGTCGAGCAGACGCTGGTTGTTGAGGTCGATGAGTCGACCCGGCGTGCCGACGACGACCTGGGCGCCGGCCTTGAGCTGCTCGATCTGGCCCTCGTACGCCTTGCCGCCGTAGATCGAGACGATCTTCGTCGGGCGGTTCGCGGCCGCGAGCTCGATGTCCTCGGTCACCTGCACGCAGAGTTCGCGGGTCGGGACGACGATGAGCGCGACGACGCCGGGTGCCGGGTCATTGCCGATCCGCTGGAGAAGCGGGAGGCCGAAGCCGAAGGTCTTGCCGGTTCCCGTCTTCGCCTGGCCGATGATGTCCTGGCCGTCGAGTGCGAGGGGGATGGTCTGTTCCTGGATGGGGAAGGGCTCGAGAATGCCCTTCGCCGCGAGGGCGTCTGCCATGTCCTGCTCGACGCCGAGATCAGTAAAGTTCACGTTTATAGTTGCCTGTTCATGCATAAAAGCGGTCTACGCCCTGCATGTTGACCCAGGCGTAGGGTCCCGATCCGGTGCCGGGACAGTCCAAGTCTACCGGAGCACCTACACTGGAGCCGTGGTTTCAAGGTTTCGATACTCCCGGCCGCGTGCGCCGCTGCCCCGCCTCCGGTCCCGCACGAGCCATGTTGTGAAGACGAAGGTGGACTTCGCGGAACTCGCGCCTGACACCTCCGGCTACCTCGGCCTCGTTGCCTACCTGCAGCTCGGGTTCTTCCAGTCGATCTCCATGGTCTCCGCGATCAGCGAGCTGGCGGCCAAGGAGACGCTGTCAACGGCGGCCGGTTTCGCGCTCTCCAAGCACCAGGGGCTCGTCGCCGAGATCCGCCGCCGCGGCGAGGACCCGACAGAGGTCATGGCGCCGTACGTCTCTCGAGTCGATGACTTCCTCCTCCTGACGCGCGGGGCATCCGTCAATGAGAATCTGCTGAGCATCTACATCACGCAGGGTTTCCTCGACGATTTCTTCATCAGCCTGTCCGATGGGCTGCCTCACGATGTCGGGGCGAGGTATGCCAGCCTTCTCGGTGCGGACTCAGGAACATCCGGGATTGTCTCGCTGTTGACGGATGCCATCACCGTTGATCCAAAGCGTGCGCACTTTCTTGCAATGTGCGGCAGGCGCCTGCTGGGTGACACCCTCCTGCTCGCGCAGTCTGCTCTCGTTCTCGAGGGGCACAGCGAGTCGGAAGAGGCGCGGATCGAGCCCGTCTTCACCGAGCTCATCGCAACCCACACCCGCAGGATGGACGCGCTCGGCCTTACGGCCTGACCAGGTTACGGCCTGACCAGGTCGTCGATCGAGGCGAGCGGCGTGATCTCCCGCGTCCGGCGCCACTGCCGAGTGGGGTCGCCGCCAAGCGGGCACCAACGAACACTGGCCGGACGCTTTCGCGCCCGGCCAGTGAGTGTCGTCTTTTGCTGGGTGTCAGCCGCCGAGCGCCACGAGGCGCTCCCGGTCTGATTCGGCGCGCACCCGCCCGATCATGAACGCGGATGCGACGGAGACGATGGCAGCGACAGCGAGGGTCGCGACCCAGATCCATCCGCCGTCCCACGCCCAGCCGAGCCAGGTCAGCCCGAGCCAGACGACTCCGGCGGTGATTCCCCCGATCGCTGGGACGAGCGCGACACCGTGCGTGTCACGCCGGGGCATGACATACCGCGCTCCGATCCCGATGGCGATGCCGAAGAGCATCACGAAGAGCAGCTCCATGGCCGGTTATCCGACGAAACCGATGCGGCGGGTTTCCTCGCTGCCGATTTCAACGTAGGCGAGGCCAGCGGTGGGCACAATGTACATCTTGCCCTTGTCGTCGCCGACGGTGAAGAAGCTCTTGCCCGAGTCGAGGGCATCAGCGACGAGCTTCTCGATCTCGGCTGTTGACTGGGACGACTCAAAGCTGAGTTCGCGACCGCTGTTGGTGATACCGATACGGATTTCCACTTGGCAGACCCTTTCGTTGCGTTACGCCCAACATTACGGCAGTTGATCAGCCGCCCGGGCCGGGACGCACTCGCCGAGAGCGAACAGTGCGGCGCTCCGCCGGGGGGATGTCCGGGGTCGGTTATAGCGTGGATTTCGTGGCCATCAGAGGATTCCAGATCGAGCGCGCTGAGCGCAGCGAGAGCGGGGATCTCTCTCTCGACGCGACGCAGCGGGCTGTTCTGGCGCTGGGTGACGCCACGTCAGCGGCGGTGTCCGGTGCGCCAGGGAGCGGCAAGACGACCACGATCGTTGAACTCGTGGCCGACCGTATTCTCAACCGTCAGTACGCTCCGGCTGAGGTGCTCGTCCTCGCCCCGAACCGGCGCGCAGCCGCGCGACTTCGCGACCGTCTTGCCCTGCGGGTCGGAGTACCGACCCCCGGTCCTCTTGCGCGCACCCTGAGCTCGATCGCCTTCCAGATCGTCGCGGCCCGAGCTGCTCTCGAGGGGAACGAACCGCCTCGCTTACTCACCGGCGCCGAGCAGGACACGGTGATCGCCGAGTTGCTCGCCGGGCATGAACTCGACGGGACAGGTCCGCTGTGGCCCGATCCGCTCGTTGCCGAGGTTCGCAGGCTGAAGGGTTTTCGTACCGAGTTGCGAGAACTCATGATGCGCAGCGTCGAGGGTGGGCTCCGCCCTCGCGATCTCGACGCACTCGGTACGAGACATGACCGCCCTGAGTGGTCTGCGGCCGCGAGGTTCATCGACGAATACGAACGCGTCATCGACAGTTTCGGCACCGGGTATCTCGACTCGTCAGAGCTCGTCGCCCAGGCGACGGCAGAACTCGACCGCGGGTTCGGGCTCGATGGCGTTCGGCTCGTTGTCGTCGATGACCTTCAGGAGCAGGGGTCTGCCGCTCTCGCATTCCTCGGGGTGCTCGCGCGACGCGGCGTCTCGATTGTTGCCTTCGGTGATCCGGATGTCGCGGCGACGACGTTCCGCGGTTCGGATCCGGCGGCGCTCGGGTCGCTTGGCCGCACGCTCGGCGTGCCCGTCGCGTCGCTTCGGCTCGGAACCGTCTACCGCCACGGGGCTGCGCTTCGCACTGTGGTGCAGCAGATCACCGGCCGGGTCGGTGCAGCGGGTACCGTCGGTCACCGGGCGGCCGGAGCGGCCGTGACCGAGGGCTCCGACATCGATGAGGCCGTCATTACTCCCGTGCTCCGGATCGAGGCCTCGTCGCCGGCCACGGAACACCAGGCGATCGCCCGGGTTCTCAGGGAACATCACCTGTTCGGCGACATCCCCTGGAAGAGGATGGCGATTATCGTGCGATCGGGAGCGTCGATCGCGCAACTGTCCCGTTCGCTCGCGCTCGCCGAGGTGCCGACGGCGACGCCGGCTGGCGGCAGGAACATTCGTTCCGAGTTCGCCTCCGGCCAGCTCATCGACGCTGTGGCGCTTGCCGTCGGTCGTATGGAACCCGCCATCGAGCTCTTGACACGTCTGATCACCGGGCCGCTGTGCGGGCTCGACCCTGTGGCGCTGCGACGGGTACGACTCGCGCTTCGCCACGAAGAGATCGCCGGGGGCGGCAACCGGTCCGGTGACGAACTCCTTCTCGACGCCCTCGCCCAACCCGGTCGGTTCGCGACGATCGACTCAGCTGCCGCCCGTCAGGTCGGTCGCTTCGCGACGACTCTCGCCGAGGCGACGTCGGCGGGCGTCGCGGGAGCGAGCGTCGAAGAGCTCCTCTGGATGTTCTGGGAGAGAAGCGGACTGGCATCCGCCTGGTCTGCGCAGGCCCTCGGATCCGGGTTCGCCGCCGACGAGGCGAATCGCCACCTCGACAGCGTGATGGCGCTCTTCACCGCTGCAAAGCGGTTTGTGGAGCGCAACCCGACAGAACCCGCCGGCCGGTTCATCGATGAAATATTGGCCTCCGAAGTCCCGGAGGACTCGCTCACGCCGCAGGCCGCGAGCGACGCGGTCCTCATCGGCACGCCGAGCGGCGTCGTCGGTGCGGAGTTCGACATCGTCGTCCTCGCCGGATTGCAGGACGGCGCATGGCCCAACCCACAGGTCAGGGGAACCCTTCTCTACCCGCAGCAGCTCAGCCAGGTCGTCGCTGGACTCCCGGTCGCCGACCTCGACGCACGCGCCGAGGTGCTCTCGGACGAACTCCGCATGTTTGCCCTGGCGGTCTCACGCGCACGTCACCAGGTCGTCTTCAGCGCGACGGTGAACGACGACGAACAACCGTCCCCGTTCCTGCGGTTCCCCGCGATCCGAAACGCCGAGTTGCGCACCGCCGCCGACCAGCGGCATCCGTTATCGCTTCGCGGCACGGTGGGCGTTTTGCGCAGGCGGCTCGTGACCACGGGGGATCCTGCGGCCGCTTCGGCACTCGCACGGCTGGCCGCCGAGGGGGTCCCCGGTGCCGACCCGACCCAGTGGTACGGGCTGCTCGACCCGTCGACGACCGAGCCGCTGGTCGACCTCAGCGACCCGGAGGCCCGTGTCTCGGTGTCGCCGTCCAAGCTGGAGACCTTCGAGAAGTCGCCGCTCGCCTGGTTCATCGACACCATGGCGGCGGCACCATCGGGCCTCGCCGCCGGCATCGGCACTGTCGTGCACGCGGCCATGGAACACGCTGGCCACATTCCCACCGCCGAACTCACCCCGGCCGACGTCACGGTCGACGCGCTCTGGGAACAGATCGACGCCCACTGGTCCGAGCTGTACTTCGAATCGCCGTGGCTCGCCGAACGACAGCGGCGCGCCACCCACAAGCTCGTCGAGGGGCTCAGCCAGTACCTCACCGACTTCATCGCCGCCGGCAGTGAGACCGTGAGCGCCGAGGGAACGTTCGCCGTCGAGCTGGGCCAGGTCACGCTGTCCGGCAAGATCGACAGGGTCGAACGGATGCCGAACGGCGACGTCGTCATCGTCGACCTCAAGACCGGCAAGACAGCGCCGACGAAAGCCCAGGTGGCACTTAATCCGCAACTCGGCGGGTACCAGCTCGCCCTCGCTGCGAACGCCATTGACGGCACGAGCTCCGAGGATTCCTCCGGCGGTGCTGCGCTGCTGTACGTCTCGGGCGGAGCACGGGGCAAGAACTACAAGGTGCTGGGTCAGGACGCAATGACTGACGAACAACGCACAGAGTTCGCCGAGCGTGTGGTGCAGGCCGGTCGGGGTATGGCGGCAGCCGAGTTCCTCGGCGTGCACGATCTCGACGAACGCGACCCGAAAGCAGGATTCATGTACCGCATCCACCTCGTCGCGGCGGTGTCCGCGTGAGTGACCTGGAGATGGCCGAACCCCGGTACTCGGCGCGCGACATCGCCACCCTGCTGGGACTGCCGCAGCCGACGGACGAGCAGGTCGCCGTCATCGAGGCCCCGCTCGCCCCAGCCCTCGTTGTCGCGGGCGCCGGCAGCGGCAAAACCGAGACCATGGCCAACCGGATCGTCTGGCTCCTCGCCAATGGCTACCTGAGGGTCCCCGAAATCCTCGGCCTCACATTCACGCGCAAGGCCGCCGGTGAGCTGGCGACCCGAGTCCGGGAGCGGATCGGGCAGCTCCAGGATGCCATCGCCGACGACGAGAACGCCCAGGACATCGACGTTCTCGAGGCGCCGTCGATCGCGACATACAACTCGTTCGCCAGCAGCCTGTTTCGTGAGTATGCGCGCCTCATCGGCCGCGAACCCGACCAGACAGTCATCACGGAGGCCTCGGCGTGGCGACTCGCTCGCGGTCTCGTGGTCGCGAGCACCGACGACCGCCTTCCGGCCATCGAGAAGAGCGTCGACCAGCTCACCGCCGCCGTTATTTCGCTGAGTCATGCCCTGAGCGACAACGATGCAGCGGGCGAAGCGGATGCCGTTCGGCGGTTCTCCGAAGAATTCCACGATCTCATCACCCTCGACATCCACGACGGCAGTCGTTCCAAGAAGACCCCCTTCACGTCGGTCGTCGATGCCGTCCGCGACGTGGACGCCCTGGGCGTCCTGCTCGAACTGGCCGGCAGGTTCGCCGAGGAGAAGGAGCGCAGGGGCTTCATGGAGTTCAGCGACCAGGTCTCGCTCGCCCTCGAGATCTGCCGCCGCGTGCCCCGCGTGATCGACGAGTACCGCTCCCGGTTCAAAGTCGTGATCCTCGACGAATACCAGGACACCGCCGTCGTGCAGACCGGCCTGCTCGCCCTGTTGTTCTCCGGGCACCCCGTCATGGCGGTCGGTGACCCGAACCAGTCGATCTATGGCTGGCGGGGCGCGTCGAGCGCGAACCTCGCCCGGTTCGCCGAGGACTTCGGGGGCAGCGATGGGGCTGGCACGTTCGCCCTGTCGACGAGCTGGCGGAACTCAGCCCGCGTGCTCGATGCGGCGAACGCCATAGTGGCTCCGCTCCCGGTCTCGGCATCGGTGCCCGTTTCGCGGCTCACCTCTCCGCCCTGGGCTGGCGACGGCGACGTTCGGGTGGTCTTCCCCGAGACCGTCACAGACGAAGCCGATGTCGTCGCGGGCTGGCTCGCCACCGAACTTTCCCGGCCAGCGGGCAACGGATCACGCCGCACGGCGGCGCTCCTCTGCCGCTCGCTCAAGAACGTCGCGGTGTTCACCGAGGCGCTTGCCCGTCACAAGGTCCCGTTCCACATCCTCGGTGTCGCCGGGCTGCTCGAACAGCCGGTCATCGTGGATCTGGTCTGTGCGCTCCGCGTGCTCCACGACCCGACGGCGGGCAGTGAACTGATTCGTCTGCTCACCGGTGCGCGCTGGCGGATCGGTGCCCGAGACATCCAGGCTCTGAGCTCGCTCGCCCGCTGGCTCGCCGATCGCGATCTGTCGCAGCAGCCCATCCCGGCCGAGGTGAAGCAGAAGCTGTTCGAATCCGCGGCATCCGACGATGGAAAATCGATCGTCGACGCACTCGACTTCTTGCAGAACGCCCCGACCGGCCACAAGGCTTTGCAGCAGTTCAGTGAGACAGGCCTCGAACGGATGCGAGCGGCTGCCCGCCAGCTGACGGCGCTTCGCCGTCGCTCGGGACTCGACCTCTACGACCTCGTCAACCTCGTGGTGCAGGAGTTCCTGCTCGACGTCGAGGTGGCCGCCAACGCGCACGCGCCACTGGGCCAGCCGAGCCTGGACGAGTTCACCGACCAGATTTCGTCGTACCTCTCGGTCGATGAGAACGGCTCGCTCGGGTCGTTCCTGTCGTGGCTTGCCGACGCCGAGCAGCGTGAGAACCTCAGTCCCCGTGCCGAGGATCCCGAGCCGGGGACCGTGCAGATTCTCACCATTCACGGCTCGAAGGGGCTGGAGTGGGACAGCGTTGTCGTGCCGCGCATGGTTCACGGCGAGTTGCCATCGCCGCTTCGGAGCAAGCGCGGCTGGACGGCTTTCGGCGAGCTTCCCTTCGAATTCCGGGGCGACCGGCACGAGCTTCCTGTCTTTGCATGGCGTGGCGCTGCTACCCAGGCCGACGTCGACGACGCGTACGTGACGTTCGGCGCAGAACTCGAGGCCCGAAACGACGCCGAGCAACGACGACTGGCCTACGTTGCCGTCACTCGCGCGAAAGATGCCCTCCTCGTTACCGGATCATTCTGGGCAACCCAGAAGCAGCCCCGCGGTCCAGGTTCTTTCCTCCGTGAGATTGTCGGCGCCGTCCCCTCGAGCTGCGATGACCTCCCGGAGAGCCCGCAGGCGGAGGAGAATCCACTGGCGGCCGACGAGAAGTTCGAGATCTGGCCGCTGAATCCGCTCGGCAATCGAGCCGATGCCGTTCACGCTGCCGCAGCATCCGTCATCGAGGCGAACCCGGCAGCCGACACCGCCTGGTCGGGAGACATCGACCTGCTGCTCGCCGAACGGAACCGCCGGATGCACGCCGAGGAGTTCGTGCCGATTCCCGACCGCGTTCCTGCCTCACGCTTCAAGGACTACGTGACGGATGCCGCCGGCCTCGCCGCCCGAATGCGCCGCCCGCTCCCCGAAAAGCCGTACCGCCAGACCCGGCTCGGAACCCTCTTCCACAGCTGGGTTGAGCAGCGGTCGGGAATCGCCGGCGGGCAGGAGAGCCTCGATTCGGATCCGTTCGAGTTGGACCTCGACCCGGATTCGACGACCGGGTCGGCCCGGGGCACACTGATGCCGATCGAGCAGCAGGAACGGGAGGCTCTCGAGGTGCTGCAGCGCACCTTCGAGAGGTCGGAGTGGGCGGACCTCGCTCCCATCGACGTGGAACGCGAGATCAACTTCGTGCTGGAGGGCCAGATCATCATCTGCAAGCTCGACGCGGTGTACGAACGCGACGGCAGGTTCCAGATCGTCGACTGGAAGACGGGTCGCGCGCCGAAGACTGCCGCCGAGCTCGACGACCGCCAGTTCCAGCTCGCGCTGTACCGGCAGGCCTATGCCGAGTGGAAAGACGTCGACCCTGAACTCATCGACGCCGTGTTCTACTACGTCGCTGACGACCTGGTCCTGAGGCCGGAGAACCTCTACTCGGCCGAAGAGCTCGGTCGACGCTGGGTCAGCGGAGTGATCTCGCCCGATTCCGCAGCCTCGAGCGCCGCGAAGTCCAGCTCGGCGGTGTAGCCGTCACCGGTTGTGCCAGTTGCTGGAGTGCCGGTTGCTGGTGAGCCGGATGCCGTCTGGTCGCGTGCGGCAGCGTTCGCCTCGGTAGCGGCCGCGCGGGCTTTCTCGACAGCGGCGAGGTCGATCGGACCGGTCTCGATGGCATCCGTGTTGTTTGTTCCGTCGTTCTCGTCGCGGTTACCGTCTGCGTCGTCCTCGGCCAGCGCTGCCTCGAACTGGGACCGGTCGTAGCTGTCCGTTTCCATGGCGAAGCCGTGCGCCTGCGCGGCAGACGTGGTCTGCGGGGTGCGCGAGAGCATCTCTTCGACGTCGGCAACGGCCATGATCGGGCCGGTCTGGGGTGACAGCGGATGCATCAGGTCGCCGAGCACGTGATCGACAAGACCGTCGAGGAGCGCCACGGCATCGTCGATGACCTGCTGGTCCTTCGTGTCGACGCCGTGCAGCAGCCAGCGCGCAAGTTCGAGCTCGGCGTGAAGCATCGATCGCTGGCTGATCAGTCGGTCCGGATGCCGTGCGGCGCTCAGCCGGTAGGCGGCGAGGACGCTGTCAGCGGCTTCACCCGCTCCGCTCAGCCAGTGCAGGTCCCGCGCCGGGTCGCCCACGCGCAGCGAACCCCAGCCGATGATCCCGGTGACGATCGGGCCGACGTTGTGGTCGGTGATGACGAACGATTCTGCGCTCAGGGAGCCATTGATGACCGCCGGCTGGAACTGCCACAGCGCCTCGTCGGCGGCGGCGTCGGTCCAGCGCTGCTTCACCGCGGCGGGGAGCAACCGCGTTGCCGCGGCGCGCTCGATGACGTTGCGGGCTTCGGTGCGGCAATCGGCTGCGGTCAGCGACGGCAGCCCGACCTCGGCCACAAACGAGCCAGGGAGAGAGTGGATGGCGGCGATCGCAGCGCCGATCGACGTTGCGACTCCATCGCCGGCGGGAATGTGCTCGGCGGGCACGCCGTACCCCGGCAGGTAGTCGTAGACGACGGCGCGGGTTCCGCGAACGGATGTCTGACCGACGACGGTGGGGACCTCGAACGGCAGCCGGCTCCGGATTCCGGCGGTCATCGCCTGGAGAGCGATGAGTTCGACCGACTGGTCACTCGCCGATTGCTCGTTGGCGGGCACCCGGACGACGAGTTCCCTGTCGTCGCTCGTGCGGAGGAGTGCGGAGTCGAAGTCGCCGGTCTGGCCGTGACCGAACGGGCCGCTGCCGACGAGCTGCAGGTCCGCGACAGCTGAAGTTGCCAACGCGGCTAGAGTTAGATGCGATCTGGCCATGGCATCTAGGTTAGGTCGCTAAACGGGCTGGCAGCCACACGCCACGCCCTTCTGAACCGGAGTGTATGTCGTTGATTCCTGGCGCGCTAGCTAACCTGCCCCTTGCGCCAAGCGCTGTCGACCGCGACGCTGACGCGCGAGAGCTGGCAGAGATCTTCACAGACCTCGCGGCAGACCCGGCAACACGAACGCTCGTTCTGTGGCGTGGCCGCCTGGTTCTCGACGGTGATGCCGTGCGGCTCTCTCCCGCCGACATCGTGACCGGAGAGTCGACGCTCGTCTATCTCGGCAGGACCATCGCCGATTCGCCCTCGGTGTCAGCCGGTACGCGGGTGGTGCTGGTCATCGCCACCGACGACGTTGCACGTGAGATCGAACCGGACGAGGAGAAGTGGGTGACGTTCCGCACGGCCGCCCCGCTGGTCGGCGAGCCGTACTCGAGCCTGGTGACCGAGGCAGCCGCACTGTCGAACTGGCACCTCAGCTCATCGTTCTGCCCCCGCTGCGGGTCGGCGACCGATCCTGAAAGCGCCGGGTGGGCCCGCCGCTGCGTGTCGTGCAACAACCAGATCTTCCCCCGCACAGACCCCGCCGTCATCGTCCTCGTCCTCGACGACGATGACCGGCTCCTGCTTGGCTCGAACATTCTCTGGCCGGAGGGGCGATACTCGTTGCTCGCGGGGTTCGTCGAAGCGGGCGAGTCGCTTGAACAGGCCGTCGTCCGGGAGATTTTCGAGGAGGCAGGCGTTCGTGTCGACAGCCCGCGGTACCTCGGCTCGCAGGCCTGGCCGTTCCCACGCTCGATCATGCTCGGGTTTTCTGCCCGCGTCGCGCCGGGGCAGAACCCGGCTGAAATCGAACCAGACGGGCTCGAGATCGTCGACCTGCGCTGGTTGAGTCGCGCCGAGCTCCGCGCCGAAGCCGGAACTCTGCTGCTTCCCGGCTCCACCTCCATTGCCCGCGCACTCATCGAGCACTGGCTTACCGCCGACGGCGGGCCGAGCCTCGACGAGGCGGCGAAGAGTACGACTGCGCACGACACGGAGAACTCGCGATGACGGCATCCGTTACCGAACCAGCGGCATTACTCGCAGGACTCGACGATGACCAGCGAGTCGCGGCGGAGGCCCTCAGGGGACCCGTCTGCATCCTGGCCGGTGCCGGGACGGGAAAGACACGGGCCATCACGCACCGAATCGCCTACGGCGTCGCGACGGGAACATACGCGGCGAACCGGGTGATGGCACTGACCTTCACCAACCGTGCCGCGGCCGAACTCCGGGGGAGGCTTCGCAACCTCGGCGCCGGTTCGGTGCACGCGCGTACCTTCCACGCTGCGGCGCTCAGCCAGCTCAACTACTTCTGGCCGCACACGGTCGGGGGGACGATGCCGGCCCTCATCAACAGCAAGGGGCGCATGCTCGGTCACGCTGCTGAGCGTCTCCGGCTCAAGCTCGACACGGCCACCCTGCGCGACATTGCCGCGGAGGTCGAGTGGCGCAAGGTGTCCGGTTTGAGCATCGAGCAGTACGCCGCCGCCGGCCGACCGAGCCCGCAGGCGCTCACCGTTGAGCAGGTTGCAGACATGCAGCAGGCGTATGAGGACCTCAAGGATGAACGCAAACAACTCGACTTCGAGGACGTCCTGCTCGCCTGCGCCGGGATGATCGAAACCGAACCGGCCGTCGCCATGCAGGTGCACGAGCAGTATCGGTTTTTCGTTGTCGACGAGTACCAGGACGTGTCACCGCTCCAGCAACAACTGCTCGACCTCTGGATCGGCAACCGCAACGATGTGTGTGTCGTCGGCGACGCGAGCCAGACCATCTACTCGTTCGCGGGGGCAAAGAGCGATTACCTCCTTGACTTCCCCGCACGGCACGCGGATGCCACTGTCGTGCGCCTCGAACACAACTACCGGTCGACCCCGCAGATCGTCGATACCGCGAACCGGCTGATGCGGGGGAGGACCGGAGCGCTCACCCTGCAGGCCGACCGATCCGGCGAGGCCCAGCCCGCGCCAGAGGTGACGGCGTACCCGCACGACCACGCGGAAGCACGCGCGATCGCGCAGTCGGTGCTCCAGCAGATCGCGTCCGGCGTGAAACCTGAGAACATCGCCATCCTCTATCGGATCAACGTGCAGTCCGCCGCGATCGAAACAGCGCTCGGCGATGTCGGGGTGCCGTACCTGCTGCGGGGGAGCAAACGCTTCTTCGACCTGCCCGAGGTGCGCCAGGCGATCCTGACCCTGCGTGGAGCGTCGGTCTCGGTCACGGGCGAACCGCTGTTCAAGTCGGTGTCGGATGTGCTGCGCTCCCTCGGCTGGACCCAGAAAGCCCCGGAGACCGCCGGGGCCGTCCGTGACAAGTGGGAGTCGCTCAACGCGATCATGGGACTCGTCGACACGATGCCGCCGGGAACCACATTCCGCGAATTCACCGATGAACTGCTTGAGCGGCAGGCCGGTCAGCACGAACCGACGGTCTCAGCGGTGACGCTCGCCACCCTGCACTCCGCCAAGGGGCTGGAATGGGATGTCGTTTACCTTCCCGGCCTCAGCGAGGGCCTCGTTCCGATCAGTTACGCGAAGACGTTCGAGCAGATCGACGAGGAACGCCGACTGCTTTACGTGGGGATTACCCGAGCCCGCTCGCGGCTCTTTCTGTCGTGGGGAGAACAGCCCGGTCGTGGCTCGCAGCCACGTGAGCGGTCCCGATTCCTGACAGAGATCGGCATCCGCAATGCGGGTGTTGCCGGTGCCAGGCGCGGCGCCCCGACTGCGAGCGCGCGTCGAAGCTGAGCGTCGCTGACGCGAGGTCGTTCACGCGGCCGTTCAGTCGTGACTCGGTGACTCGAGCGGCGAGCCCGGCAACCACGCTGATGAGTGGTTCGCGTTCGGACGTCGTTGCCTGCCCGAGCAGTTGCGAGGCGATGGCCGGCCAGGCCGGATCTCGCTCGGCTGTGTCCCTGGCGAGACAGTGCAGGCACGGACCGGTTCCCGGTTCCACGAGTGGGCCGACGCGCACCCCGGTGTCGGTGTAGACGACGGCCAGGTGGGGGATGTCGCGGCTCAACCACCGGACATACCGGCGGGGGTCGATGACGTGATGGGCGATGATGATGGCGAGACCCGGGCTTTGCGAGTCCCCGGAACCCAGCCCGGGAATCCCTGTCGCCGTCAGAAGGGACGCAATCCGCTCGGCGGTCGGTCCAGCGCCTTCCACAATCCAGCTCGCTTCAGTCGGTGGGACGGATTCGGGCACGAGCGCTGGGCCAATCTGGCTGACCAGGCTGAATACCTCGCTCTCCTCGATGCCGAGCCGGACGGCCAGCCTGTCAAGCTCCGAGCGGCTGATACCGGCCATCAGGGCGCCGATCAGCCGTTCGGTCGGTCCGCTGACGTGCTCCAGCGTCACGACGGGAGTCTCTGCACCGATCTGGAGTGACAGCTGGTCGCGCCAGACCAGCGGATATCGCGGGTCGAGTCTGAGCACCATGCACGCCATCATGCCGGAGCCGGTGATTACGCCGGAGAGTTATCCACAGTGCTGGCCGGGTGCGCGAGAGCGCGTCGGGTCAAACGTGCGGCGGGGTCTCGCCGTCCGCAGTGCCGGAGCCGTCTTCCTCGCCCCGCAGGAGGTCCTGGAGCGCCGTGTCGAACTCGTCGGGCTCGGGCGCATCGCCACGCGCGCTGGCCTCGAGTCGCTGGATGAGCGCCGTCGGGTCGTCGATGTCTTCCGCGGAGGGGATGAGGTCGGGGTGAGACCAGAGCGAATCGCGCTGTTCGTTGCCGACGGCATCCGTGATTTTCTGCCACATCGCGGCAGCCTCCCGCAGCCGGCGTGGCCTCAATTCGAGGCCGACGAGGGTTGAGAAGGCGGATTCCGCCGGACCGCCCGTCGCTCGGCGGCGCTTGACGGTTTCCGCGACGGCATCGGACTTGGGGAGGCGGGCTGTGGCAGCGCCGGTGACGACGTCGACCCAGCCCTCCACGAGCGCGAGGATCGTCTCGAGCCTGGCGAGGGTGACCAGCTGGGCCTCGGTCTTCGGCGGGATGAGCGAACCGTCGACCATCGCCTGCCTGAGTTCCTCGGGGTTGGCGGGGTCGAAGCTGTCTGCGAGGCCCTCGAGCCGGTCAGTGTCGATCCGGATGCCGCGAGCGAACTCCGTGATTGAGGTGATGAGGTGCAGGCGCAGCCACCGCGCGTGCCGGAACAGGCGAGCGTGCGCGAGTTCGCGGACGGCCAGGTAGATCTGCACCTGGTCGTCGGGGATGTCGAGGCCCTCACCGAACGCTGAGACGCTCTGGGGGAGCAGCGCCGCCTGGTTGTCGTCGAGGAGAGGGATGCCGATGTCTCCGCCAGACACAACCTCGGTCGAGAGCTGGCCGACGACCTGGCCCAGTTGCATGGCGAAGAGCGCTCCACCGATGCTTCGAAGCAGGCTGCTCGCGCCCTGGACCATTCCCTGCATTTCCTCCGGCGCCTGTTCGCTGAGAACCCGGGTCAGCGCGTCGGAGATGCTGGTTGCGACAGGCTCGGCGAGCTGGGTCCAAACCGGCATCGTTGCCCGAACCCATTCTCCGCGCGTCATGAGCCCTGGGACGTTGGTGAGTTCGGTGATCTGGGTGACGTCATCGAGCCACAGCGCTGCGATGTGGAAGGCCTGGTCGAGCTGTGCCCTCTGCTCAGGTGAGGTGGGCACGGCGCTCGCCGTGGCGATCTGCACCGCCTGGTCTGTCGCCACCTGCCAGTTGATGCCACCATCGGACGCGCCGCGCATGGCGTTCTGCAACTGGGCGAGCATCGCCTGGATGCTCGCTGGATCGGCGGGCAGACCGGCAGCTCCGGCGAGTTGGCTCGGGTCGACTCCGCCCTTTCCCGACAGGAAATCCCGCAGCATGTCGCGGAATTCGTCTTCGGGATTGTTGTCAGGTACGTCGGGCACTGAGGCCACCTTTCAGACATCGTGCGGTTGCTCGATCTACGCTAGTGCGTGAACCTCTGAGTTTCGCGTGGCTTCGGCTTGCCGGTGTCCGCCCGCCGCGAACAGCACGAAAGGCCGCAGTGACCCTCTATCTCCCCTCGACGCCTGAACCGGACGAGCAATACCAGGCGACCGAAATCGAACTCGAACGCCAGGAACGCGCCCAGAAACGGTCGCAGCGGGGCTGGCTGGCACTCGGGCTGTCATTCGTGATCCTGCTCGCGCTCGCGCTCTGGCCGAGCTCGTATGTCATTCAGCAGCCCGGCCCGGTATTCAACACACTTGGCACCGTGGAGATCGACGACAAGAAAGTGCCGATGATCACGGTCGATGGCGCGGAGACCTTCGAGACGAGCGGAGCTCTCGATATGCTCACCGTTCAGGCGGTCGGCAATCCTGAGCAACGACCGAACTGGTTCGAAATCACCCTCGCGTGGTTCAACCCGAGCAAGACAGTTGTTCCCCTCGAGTCGGTCTTCCCCGTCGGCGAAACCACCGAGGAGCGCGACGCGCAGAACGCAGCGCTGATGGTCGATTCGCAGCAGGACGCTGTTGCCGCTGCGCTCACCGAGCTCGGATACGAGTTTCCCGCACAGCTCACCGTCGGCCAGATCGCTGACGGTGCCCCGGCCGAGGGTGCACTCAAGGTGGAGGACGAGATCATGGGCGTCAACGGGGTGCCGGTGACCGACCTCGCCTCGCTCCGGGAGGCCATCGCCGACAACGGCACAGAGCAGGCCGCGACGTTCGACATCGTGCGTGCCGGGGTCCCGATGACGATCTCGATCACACCGACGCCGGCAACTGCGGCCGACGGCACAGAAACCGGCGTCATCGGAATCGCAACCAAAATGGTCTACGACTTCCCGATCGACGTGACAATCCAACTCGATAACGTCGGCGGCCCGAGCGCCGGCATGATGTTCGCGCTGGGAATCGTGGACAAGCTCACCGAGGGTGAGCTCAATGGAGGTGCGGATGTCGCTGGCACCGGGACCATCGACGCCCAGGGTGCTGTCGGCGCCATCGGAGGCATCCGCCAGAAACTGTTCGGGGCGAAAGACGCGGGGGCTGAATACTTCCTCGCTCCTGAGGCCAACTGCAACGAGGTCGTCGGGCATGTGCCCGACGGACTGAGCGTCTTCAGCGTCGCGACCCTCGACGACGCCGTCACCGTTCTTGAGGCGATCGCCGACGAATCTGGACTTGAGATGCTCGCTACCTGTGAGTGAGCGGTGACCGCTGGCCCGCGGGGTCAGAGCGGCTGATCTCCCCAATAGAATGAAAGTCCGTCCGAGTATTGACAGAGGCCAAAATTGACTTCCGCTACATCCGCAAATTCCACAGCACCGAATAAGACACGAGCACCGCTGGCGATCACGGCGGCTGTAGTCGGCGCCCTCGTGGTGGCGTTCTTCATCTTCGCGGGTCTTTACTCTGATTTCCTGTGGTTCCAGCAGGTTGGCTTCACCAACGTGCTCACCACTCAGTGGTTCGCCTCCGCGATCATGTTCGTCGTCGGCTTCCTGGGCATGGCAGTGCCCGTCTACGTCGCGATCCAGCTCGCCTACCGGCTCCGCCCCGTCTACGCGAAGCTCTCGAGCCAGCTCGACCGATACCAGGAGCTCGTCGAGCCGCTTCGCCGCGCCGCGACCTACGGCATCCCCGCGCTGCTCGGCCTCTTCGCAGGCTTCTCGGCGGCGACCCGCTGGGAGACCGTGTGGATCTGGTTCAACCGCACACCGGCAGGAACCGTTGATCCGCAGTTCGGCCTCGACGTGTCGTTCTACATGTTCGAGCTTCCGTTCTACCGCGGCCTCGTCGGATTTGCATCGGCCGTCATCCTCATCGCGACCCTCCTCACCGTCGCCGTCTGCTACCTCTACGGTTCGATCCACGCGACGGGTCGCGAGTTGCGCATCTCGAAGGCCGCCCGAATCCAGATCGCGGTTCTCGCCGGGCTGTACCTCGCCCTGCAGGCCGTCTCCATCTGGCTCGACCAGTACGCGACGCTCAACCAGACCGGTGACCTCATCACGGGCGCGAACTACACCGACGACAACGCGACGATCCCCGGCCGCGTGATCCTCGCCGGGATTGCCGCGCTGGTCGCCCTCTTCTTCTTTGTCACGGCCTTCATCGGCCGCTGGCGTCTTCCGATCGTCGGAACGGCGCTCCTGCTCGTTGCCGGACTTCTCGTCGGAACCGCATACCCGTGGGTGGTGCAGCGCTTCCAGGTCGACCCGAACGCCAAGAGCCTCGAGCAGCCGTATATTCAGCGCAACATCGACCTCACTCGTGAGGCCTACGACGTCAAGGACGTCGAGGAGATCCCCTTCAACGCGAAGACCGACACGACGGCCGGTGCGCTCCGCGCGGATGCCGAGACAACGGCATCCATTCGTATCATCGACCCCGCGCTCGTCAGCCCGTCGATTTCGCAGCTCGAGCGATTCAAGAACTACTACGCGTTCTCCGAAGACCTCGACGTCGACCGCTACTCCATCAATGGCGAGAGCCAGGACACGGTCATCGCGCTTCGTGAACTGAGGCAGGACGCCGAAGACAACTGGGTCAACAACACGCTCGTGTACACCCACGGTTACGGTCTCGTCGCCGCGTACGGAAACCAGCGTTCCGTCGACGGTCAGCCGGTCTTCCTCGAGTCGGGTATCCCGACCACAGGGGCGCTCGGCGACTTCGAGCCGCGGATCTACTTCGGCGAGGCCTCTCCCGAGTACTCGATCGTCGGCGGGCCCAAGGACGCGACCCCCATTGAGCTCGACTACCCGTCAGGTGAAGAGGGAAACTCGGAAACCTACAACACCTTCGACGGTGACGGTGGGCCGAAGCTCGACAGTGTGCTCAACAAGCTGGTCTACGCGCTCAAGTTCCAGTCTGAGCAGATCTTCCTGTCGGATGCCGTCACCAACGAGTCGCAGATCATGTACGACCGTGACCCGTCGACGCGTGTGCAGAAGGTCGCTCCGTACCTGACGCTCGACTCCGACCCGTACCCGAGCGTCGTGGACGGTCGGGTGGTCTGGATCGTGGACGGTTACACCACGTCTGATGCTTACCCGTACTCACGGACGGTGGGACTGTCGACGGCGATCGCTGACAGCGAGAACAACGACCAGCGGTTCGCGCTCGACAACATCAACTACATCCGGAACTCCGTCAAGGCAACAGTCGACGCGTATGACGGCTCGGTCACTCTCTACGCCTGGGACACCGAGGACCCGATCCTCAAGACCTGGCAGAAGATCTACCCGTCGTCACTCCAGCCGATCTCCGAGATGAGCGGCGACCTGATGAGTCACGTGCGTTACCCGGCCGACCTGTTCAAGGTCCAGCGGTCCATCCTCGGCCAGTACCACGTGACCGACGCGGGCAAGTTCTACTCCAAGACCGACGCATGGTCGACTCCCGTCGACCCGCAGTCGGAGGCCGCGGAGAACCTTCTCCAGCCGCCGTACTACCTGACCCTGCAGATGCCGGGTCAGGAAGCTCCGACCTTTTCGCTCTACTCCACCTTCGTTCCGCGAGGAACCGGTGACAGCGCGTCGAGCGTCCTGACCGGCTACCTGGCTGTGGACGCTGACGCTGGAGCCGACGACGGAACGATCGGCGACGACTACGGCAAGATGAGGCTGCTGACGCTTCCGAAGGAAGTGACAGTGCCGGGTCCGGGTCAGGTGCAGAACGCGTTCAATACCGATCCCGAGGTCTCCTCGCTCATCAACCTGCTCAAGCAGGGACAGTCGAAGGTCCTCAACGGTAACCTGCTGACCCTTCCTGTCGGAGGTGGCCTGCTCTACGTGCAGCCGGTCTATGTGCAGTCGACCGGTGAAACAAGCTACCCGCTGCTCCAGAAGGTCCTCGTTGCCTTCGGTGATCAGATCGCGTTCGAGAACACTCTCGATGAGGCGCTCGACTCGCTGTTCGGTGGTGACTCCGGTGCAACCGCCGGTGACACGAATACGCCTCCGACCGACGACCCGATCGTTCCTGAACCGGATGCCGGTGGCGAGGCGAGTCCTGACACTGACGCGGGTGACGGCGGTACCGGTGGAACCGAGACCGGTGACCCCGCAACCGACGCCGAAATCAAGGCAGCACTCGAAGAGGCCAGGACCGCAATGGCGGAGCGCGACGCCGCTCTCCAGGCCGGAGACTGGACCGCGTACGGCGAAGCCGACAAGCGGCTCTCTGAGGCTCTGGCACGGGCGATCACGCTGATCGGCTAGCGAGGCCTGACGTGTGGGGTGATGACCGATAGCGGTCATCACCCCACCTTTAGTTAACGAGAGACGACAGCTCCCGTCCCTGCGGCGCTCGATTCGCGCGGCAGGAAGACCCGTGATAGAGTAATTTCTTGTGCCGCGGGGTGGAGCAGTTCGGTAGCTCGCTGGGCTCATAACCCAGAGGTCGTAGGTTCAAATCCTGCCCCCGCAACAATAAAGGCCCGGAATCGAAAGATTCCGGGCCTTTTGCTTTGCCTTCTGCGGTGCCTTCACGCGGATCCGAAACGGTGGCTCCGGCCCTCGGTCAGGGGGCGGCCGATCCCATGCTAAGGTTGATTCTTGTGCCGCGGGGTGGAGCAGTTCGGTAGCTCGCTGGGCTCATAACCCAGAGGTCGTAGGTTCAAATCCTGCCCCCGCAACAATAAAGGCCCGGAATCGAGAGATTCCGGGCCTTTTGCTTTCCCCTCTGTGCTGTCAGGACGCTGTGTTGTCAGGACGCCGTGTTGGGCTGACGTCGCTTGTTGCGTGAAGCTGTTTGTCGCTTTGGCGCTGTACGCCGGCGTGGCTCGCTGTGGGCGCCGCGGGTGCGTGTGTCGGTCAGGCAGGCAGGGGGTGCGGGGTCACGCGGGGGAGTGCCAGCGGAAAACCTGCGCAGCGCCTCGGCGCGAGGAATGCCCTGAGGCCGACAGGGATCGCCGCACCGCCTCCGGGTGGTCCGGTCCGTTTTCAGGGTCCTGGTGCGGCACTGAAGGACGGGGTCCGCCCGTCGTCGGTCGGACTCGCATGCCTGGACAGCGGCATCCGGCTGAACCGGGCATACGGCCCGCTGGGCGGCCCGTATGTCTGGACAGCGGCATCCGGGCGAACCGGGCATCCCCACGATTCGGCATCGGTGGCCGGTCTGTCCTGCGTCCCGTTGAGTGGGGGGAGAGACAGACAGGGTGCCACGGCGAAAGTGGCGTACCGCGATGGCATGCCTGACGGTGCGCCAGACGGCGTACCTGAATGGCGTGCTGAAGCTTTGTACCCGAAGGGCACGCCTCAGCGACGCGCCTCAGCGGTGTGCTTAGACGACGACGCCCTTTTCGCGGAGGAACGGAGCCGGGTTCGTGTGCTCACCGTCGACGTTCACCTTGAGGTCAAGGTGGCATCCGCTGACAACGCCCGTCGCTCCAACCTCAGCGATGACGTCACCACCGGCAACCGTGTCACCGACCGCGACGGAGTAGGAACCGCTCAACAGGTGACCGTAGATGGTTTCGGTACCGTCGCCGTGATCGATGATGACGCGGTTGCCGTAGGCACCGGCATTGCCGACGAAAGTCACGCGACCGGCGGCGGTCGCTTTGATCGGTGTTCCGCAGGCGCCGGCGAAGTCCATTCCTTCGTGGAAGGAGTTGGAGCATCCGACGCTGTTGCAAATGAGGCCGCGCGGGCCGTACTTCGACGTGATCACTCCGGGAAGCGGACGCCACCAGCCGCTCGCAGAAGGAGCGAGGTACGCGGCAAGCGCCGTCGCGTTATCGAAGATGTACGTGCTTGACGCGTAGGCGGCGTCGAGTTCTTCTTCGCTCGTAGCGGAGTACCCGTCACGCTCGAGTTCTGCGAGGGTGACGTCGCCGCTCACCGTGAGGGACTGGCCCTTCACCGCGCTGCTCATGATCTGCTCGTTGGCGTCAGCAACGGCACCGTCGGAGGGGGCGAACGCGTATGCGGGAAGAGCAACCGTGGCGAGAAGACCCGGAATCGCGAGGGCCACGATGCTCGTCGAGCGCAACGAGCTCCAGCGGCTCTTCCGTTCGGCGGGAAGCAGGCTTTCTGTGTCGCGCGCGACTGACGCGGCCGCGACAGTTGAGTTGATGGCTGCATCAGCGGACAACCGACGTGCGGTGGCACGGGGCGCGTGCGCGGACGTTGGTGGTGCGATGAAAGCTGCGGCGAGGAAGGCCGAGGTGTCGTTGGCCAGCACGGGAGGCTCGATGCGCTGTTCCGCCTGTGCCTCCTGGCTGGTCGCTGCGCCAGCGGTTACGGTTTCTGCCGAATCCGCCCAGGCCGGCGTCGGCAGAACGATTTCGTCGATTTCGACGGGCTGCGCTTCGGCATCAGGTGCAACGGCGGGTGGGAAGATCGTAGTGGACTCGGCCGTGGTGGACGCTTCGGCGCGGTCGATGGTCGGCATAGCCGTGCGGTTGCGGCGGCGGCGAAGAAGGGGCGCCTCTTCGGCGTGCGCGAGCGAGGTGGCGACGGCTTGCTCGGCAAGGAGCGTTGCTTCTGCCTGAAGCGCTGCCTGCATCCTGAGGCTGCGACGGCTGGGGAGCTGCTCACCTGCGGTGACGGGAGGGGACTGCTGCTCGGTGCCTCGAGGGGTCGACTGGACGTTCGAAGGCTGGGGGGCAGCAGTATTCGCCAAAGTGTTTTTCTCCGGGCCTCAGGAACAATTACGGGTGATTGCGTCGTCATTCAACGTAGATCGGGTTTATCCAGACGAGGAGACGATGTGAGGCGCCTCGCGTGGAATCCTTTGGCGCTGAAGAGGCCGGTGGACATCCCAAGGTTACGCTAAATTACTGGGCATTGCATCTTAAATGCCAGATTTATAACAGGTTTATAACGTGAATAATTAGCAAATAAAACGTATTCGACACGAAAAGCAGCAAGAACGTGTACGGGATCGGCGAATTGCGCAACGAATCGTGCGACGAACGAAGGCTGGACTCAGGAAAACTGAATCAGGCGTCCAGCTCGGCTCAACTGCCGTTTGCGCGCACCGGCGGCATCTTGTCTGCCTCTGCCTCGCTCACGAGGTGCAAGCCGCGTGGGCCGAAGGATGAATCAGCGAGGACCTCGAGCCAATGACGGTTGAGCTGAGGAGGCTTGCTGCCTACGAACCTGAACTGGAGAGGGATAGCGGGGGAGACCCAAACCGAAACGCGGCCGGATCCGTCTTCGGGACGGTGCTCCCAGCTGACAAAGAAGCCCTCCTGGCGGCGGAGCTTTGAGCCGATAACGATTTTGAGGTGAGCAAGGGCGCGGTCATCGATTTCATATTCCGTGCCATCGCCGTAGACGAGGTATCCCATGGGATCATTCTGCACGACAGGGCAGGCATTGTCCGCATCCGGGACGAATCGGTTCTCGATGTCTATGCTGGGCGCATGACCGAGCACGCTCCGATAGGTATTGCCGTTGCCCAGTTCAGCCCCGGTGCTGATGTGGACGCAAATCTCCTGGACATCCGGGTGCTCGCCGAGCGCGCCGCGGAGCGCGGGGCCGACGTCGTCGTGTTCCCGGAGTATTCCAGTGCTTTCATCAACCCCCTGGGCCCCGAGCTTGTCGCGCGGGCGGAGCCCCTCGACGGGGTGTTCGTCGAGACGCTGGCCGGGGTCGCGCAGGACCTCGGAATTCACCTGGTCGCGGGCATGGTGGAGCGCACGGGTGACGCCAGCCGATTCTCCAACACGGTTATCGCGGTCTCCCCGCAGTCCGAACTCGTCGCCAGTTACCGCAAACAACACCTCTACGACGCTTTTGGGCAGACCGAGAGCGACTACGTTGTCGCCGGTGATCTGTCGGATCCCGAGACGTTCACTGTCGGCGGTCTCCGGACGGGAATCCAAACCTGTTATGACATCCGATTTCCCGAAGTGACCCGGCGCATTGTTGACGCCGGGGCAGACGTCGTGCTGGTTCCCGCTGAGTGGGTACGCGGACCGCTTAAAGAACACCACTGGAAGACACTCATTACCGCGAGAGCGATCGAGAATACCGTGTACGTCGCTGGTGCAGACCACACGCCCCCCATCGGGGTCGGCAACAGCATGATCGTGGATCCCGCCGGCATTCAGGTCGCTGGCATCGGCGTGGAGACCGATGTTGCCGTGGCTTTCGCGTCGGCGACCCGTGTCGCCGACGTCCGGGAGTCCAATCCCGCTCTTGAATTGCGGCGGTTCCGCGTCGTCCCTCGCACCTGAGTGGAACCGACGGTCAACGGCCGAGTCGAGCCAGTTGGGCTGCGGCCCGTTCGAGCACGTCGACCTTCTTGCAAAAGGCGAATCTCACGAGCGACGCATAGTCGGCGAGGTGCTCCGCGCTCACGAACGCCGCGAGTGGAACAGCGACAACACCGGCGAGGTCAGGGAGGCGGCGACAGAATTCCGTTGCATCCTCGAATCCCAGCTCGGCGGCATCCGCGACGATGAAGTACGAGCCGTCGGGCTTCGACAGTGCGAATCCGGCCGCGTCGAGACCGGATGCCAGGAGGTCGCGTTTGTATCGGAGGCCGTCGGCGACCGCGGCGAAGTAGTCATCGCCCAGCCGGAGTCCCGCCGCTATGGCCGGTTGGAACGGCGCGCCGTTCACATAGGTGAGGAACTGCTTGACGGTCGTAATCGCGGTGATGAGGGCCGCTGGCCCGACCGCCCAGCCGATTTTCCACCCGGTTGTATTGAAGGTCTTACCGCCGGAGGAAATCGTGATCGTCCGGTCCCACGCCCCGGGCAGGCTGGCGACGGGCACGTGCTCGACGCCGAAGGTGAGGTGTTCGTAGACCTCGTCGGTGACCAGTATCGCGTCGTGCTGGTGCGCGAGCTCCACGAGAAGCTCGAGCGTCTCGCGGGAGAGCACTGAGCCGGTTGGGTTGTGGGGGTTGTTGATGAGGATGATCCGCGTCCGGTCGGTGACCGCCCGGCGCAATTCCTCATGGTCTGGCTGAAAGTCAGGCCAGCGCAACTGCACCGTGGTGTGCCTTGCGCGCCCGAGCGCGATGAGGCCGCCGTACGCGTCATAGAAGGGCTCGAACGTGAGAACTTCGTCGCCGGCATCGGTGAGGGCGAGGATCGTTGCTGCCAGTGCCTCGGTGGCGCCCGCGGTGACGAGAACGTCGGTGTCAGGGTCGGAGGGGATGCCGTAGAAACGCTGCTGATGCTCAGAGATCGCCGCGCGGAGCTCGGATGTGCCGCGGCCGGGCGGGTACTGGTTCATTCCGTCGCTGATCGCGCGGTGTGCTGCATCGAGGACCTCACGCGGACCGTCCTCATCCGGGAATCCCTGCCCCAGATTGATGGCGCCCGTTGAGGAAGCGAGCGCGCTCATTTCAGCGAAGATGGTCGCGGCAATCGAGCCGTCTGGCCGGAGCAGTCCGGCGCCTTCCGCTGTCCGCTGCCAGGAGCCGTGCACAGTCATCCGTATCCTTTCGCGAGTCGACATTCGTTGTCACTCGCCTTCCTAGGCTATCCGGCCGGAGACCAGAGCCTGTGGATAACTCCCACAGGATCAGGTCGATTTGCTCTACCGTGACTGCATGGAACGCGGCGGGCGACACCGGATGCCGATGCTCGTGCGCGCGGTCGCTGCCGGTGTCGTGGTTGTGAGTGCGGCGGTGCCCCTCGTTGCCTGTGCCCAGCCAGCACCGCAGCCCACCCCCACTCCGACCGCCATCTTCGCGAGTGAGGAAGAGGCGCTCGCCGCTGCGACTGACACTTACGCGAAATACTCGGCGGCGCTCGACGGTGTGTACGCAGCCGGGGGTGTGGATACCGCAGCGCTGGAACCGTTGGTAACGGAGGAATACTGGTCGGCGATTCGTGACGACAGAACGTTAGTCGACCGCGGGTGGCGGACCGTCGGTACCTCCAGCTTTGACTCAATCGCCATTGTGGATTCGCATCTGGCAGCACCACCGTTCGACCTCGTCGCAACGTTGTGCAAAGACGTCACGTCGGTCCGCATTGTTGATGGCAGCGGCGCAGACGTCACCCCCTCTACACGGCGCGATCGGTACCCCTTAACGGTGACGTTCCGCTCCCATCCGGAGGACCAGACGAGTTGGCTAGTGGCTGAGAGCGACCCGGGAGCGGGGGAAGAGTCGTGTTAGCAAAGTCTGTGGGGGTGGCAATCCTCCTACTTCTCGGCGCTTCTGTCCCGCATATTGCGCCGAGTTCGGTGGTTGCGGGATCGTGTTCAGAGGTTGCTCAAGATCTTGACCTCTGCACCGGCGGCAGCCTGGAGAATGGCGAAGCCATCATCCGGGGCGACCAGGGCAACGGCGGTGGGGGAGGTGGCGGCGGAAACGGTGGCGGCGATGATACCGATGGCCGCGCGGATGACAACGGTAACGCGGATGGATCCGACGGCCCGGGAGGGATCGACCGCAACGTGCAGTGTGTCTCGGGCGAGCTGTGTCTCCCCGACGTCGTGACCATCAGCGACCTCGCTCGGTTCCGTCCCGCAGCTCCTGCACTCACGATGGAGCCTGACGGCTGGCTCCTGATCGGCCTTCCCGCCAATTTCATCGCCGATACGAATCGCCACATCCAACCGGGTGTGCTCTTCGACGTTCCGATTGAGGTTCGGTTCACACCAGTGAGTTATTCCTGGTCGTGGGGAGACGGTTCTCGTTCGCGAACAAGTGTGCCCGGTTCGACGTGGGCCGAGCTCGGACTGCCGGAGTTTTCGCCGACGGCCACGAGTCACGTCTTTGCTGACACCGGCGTTTACGCCGTCACGGTCACGGTGGCGTTTGCCGTGGAGTACCGGGCGGCGGGATCGTCGTGGATAGGGATTGATGGCACGCTGTCATCGCCTGCGGTCACCATCGCGGCGCTCGCGGGCGATGCCAAGACCGTCCTCGTGGACAAAGAGTGCAACAGGAACCCCGCTGGCCCCGGCTGCTGACGACTGCGAGGACATCCGGACCCGTCGGGCCCTCGACAGGTCGGACCCTCGACAGGACGAAGGTCCCGGGCCCGATTAGGGCAGAGTAGGTAGTCTCTGGGTATGTGAGGTCCCGCTCCGTGGCAGTTCTTCGCGGGCTTTTGATGTCCCAGCCCACCCATGGCCCGCTCACAGGCAGCGTGAATGAAACGCACAGCTCCGACCGGGATGCTGATTGTGCTTTGGAAGGAGCGCCACCATGACCGACCACTCTCAGGACTCGAGTCCAGACGGAGACCAGCAGCGTCCCTCTGCGCAGAACCCCGATGCCGCTAGCCGGGCGCACGAGGGCACGCCCCCCGCCCCGCGCCTGCCACAGCCGGCAGCCGGGCAGGGATCGACCGACGGCGGATCGATCGGGCAGAACCCTGACCGGGCAACGCCGCCTGAGGGTTCTCCCACCGCGGCCGCCGCTCACGATTTCGGTGCATCGCCCACGCAATACCCGGGCCACGACCGCACCTCGCCCCAGAATGCCACGGCGCCAACGGGGGCACAGCGCCCCACCGGCAACCAGTACCCGGGCTCTTCAGCCGGAAACGGTTATGACGGCACGTCGCACTTCGCTGGCAACGCGTACCCGACACACGCCGATCCCGCGAGCGCCGCTTACGGCCCGAACGGATACGCGCCGGGGTCGCACCCGCAACCGCCTGCTCCTCGCGAAAAGCGTCGGTCGAACGTGGGGCTCCTGGTCGCCGGTCTCGCGGTTGGAGCGCTCGTTGGCGGCGCTGCCGGTGCGGGTACGTCAGCCCTGATCATGTCCAACCAGTCGGGCACGGTCAGTCCGAACGCCACGGGGTCAGAGAACATCACCATCAATGACACGTCGGATGTCTCGCTCGTGTCAGCCATCGCGGCCAAGGCGTCCCCGAGCGTTGTCACGCTTTCTGTCGAGGGCAGCCAGAGTGCGGGGAGCGGCTCAGGAATCATCCTGAGCGAGGACGGTTACGTTCTGACCAACAACCACGTCGTCACTCTCGATGGGCAGCTCAGCGACCCGGCGATCCAGGTGACCAGCAACGACGGCAAGCTCTACGACGCAACGGTGGTCGGCACGGATCCCGCGTACGACCTCGCTGTCATTCAGCTCGAGGACGTGTCCGGGCTGACTCCGATCGAATTCGCCGACTCGAACAAGCTCAACGTGGGTGACCTTGCTGTTGCAATTGGCGCGCCGCTCGGTCTCGCTGGCTCCGTCACCGACGGGATCATCAGCGCCCTGAACCGAAGCATTACCGTTGCCTCGTCCGCTGTTCCTGAAGAGGGTTCCAACGGGGACGACACCGAACAGGACCCGTACGACGTGTGGGGCTTCGACATCCCGGGCCAGACCCCAGAGTCGGCCCCCAGCGAGCAGGCGGTTATCTCCCTTTCGGTCATCCAGACGGATGCCGCGATCAACCCCGGTAACTCCGGTGGTGCGCTCGTGGATGCTGAGGCGAAGCTCATCGGTGTCAATGTCGCCATCGCAACCGCAGGCTCCGATTCGAGCCAGGGCGGCAGCATCGGTGTCGGGTTCGCCATCCCATCGAACGTCGCGAAGCGCGTCGCGGAGGAGATCATCGAAGACGGTGAAGCGACTCACGGGCTTCTCGGTGCCACCGTCGGAGATGCGGCCAGTGCCGAAGGCAGCCCGGTCGTCGGCGCATTGATCAACGAAGTGACTCCCGGTGGCGCCGCCGAAGAGGCAGGCCTCGCGTCGGGAGACATTGTGACCAACTTCAACGGGTATCCGATCACGGGGGCTACGGACCTGACCGCACAGGTCCGGGCGCTCGCAGCCGGCGACGAAGCCGAGGTCACGTATGTGCGCAACGGCGACACAAGGACGGCAACGGTCACGCTCGGGCAACTGGTCCTCTAGGCCGAGAACGAATCACCCAGCCGACAACGGACCAGGCGCCCGTGAGCTTCTGCTCACGGGCGCTTGCTCTGCGGGCGTCGCGCTGTCACCGCGCGTGTGTCTCGCAGGAGACCCCCAAATCCTCACTGGTAGGCTCAAGCCGACCAATTCAGCGAGTGGAGACCATGACTGAGAACTCATCAGTTGGCGGAACCGCCGAACTCGTCGGTGTTTCATACGTCATGCCGGTTCTCAACGATGTCACCCACGTCACGGCAGCGGTTACCAGTCTGCTCCAGCAGGACTACCAGGGGCCGTTTGAGATTGCCATTGCTGTCGGCCCGAGTATCGACGGCACCAACGAGCTTGTCGATGAGCTTTCCCGCGCAGATCCCCGGATCCGTGTAATTCCGAACCCCGCCGGCTCGACTCCCGCCGGACTGAACATCGCCATCCGCGCGACTACGTACCCCGTGGTCGTCAGGGTGGACGCCCACTCGGTGCTTCCTCCGGATTATGCCCGACTCGCTGTAGAGGCGATTGCGCGCACCGGGGCCGACAACGTTGGCGGCATCATGGACGCCCAAGGGACGACCCCGTTCGAGCGTGCTGTGGCGCGCGCGTACGGCAGCAAGGTCGGACTGGGCGGGACGCCCCATCATGTCGGCGGAGCCGAAGGGCCAGCCGACACGGTGTACCTCGGCGTATTCCGTCGGGAGCCGCTGGAACGGGTGGGCATGTTCGACGAACGTATCAAGCGCGGCCAGGACTGGGAACTCAATCGCCGCCTGCGGCAAGCGGGGGGCGTGGTCTGGTTCACTCCCGAACTCAGGGTCACCTATCGGCCCCGGCCGCGACTATCGGCACTGGCCCGGCAATTCTTCTCGACGGGCATGTGGCGTGGCGAACTCACGAGGCGGTTCCCGAGCAAGAACACCCTCCGCTACTTCGCGCCGCCCGTCATGGTTCTTGGCGTGGGCATCGGCGTCGTGCTGGGAATCATCGGACTGGTGCAGGTGGCGATGGGCGGTCCCGCCATTCTCACGCTGGGCTGGGCGATCCCCGCCCTCTATCTTCTCCTCGTCATTGGCGCGACGGTTACGGTGGCCAGACGCGACGGCGTGAGAACGCAGCTGTGGTTTCTCGTAGTGTTGCCCTGTATTCATTTCTGCTGGGGAGTCGGCTTCGTGCTCGGCTTCCTCTCGCTGGCGAGCAACATCTCAGCGTTGAAGAACGAAAGAACCGGAGGTTCGAGTGTCGGAAGCGTCGGCTGAACGCCCCCTCAAACCACGCTCGATTTCGGAACTGCGGGACGTCGCCCAGCCGCCCGAGGTGCGGGGGCGGCGCAACGCGGAGCACTGGACGGCATCGCTCTACCTGCGCGATATCTCGCCTTACCTGACCTGGCTGCTGCTCAGGACGCGGATTTCTGCGAACGGGGTCACCGGCCTCATGATTCTCACCGGGTGGAGTGTCGCGGGTGCCCTGCTCATCCCCGGGATCTGGGGTGCGCTTCTCGGGCTGGTCCTCGGCCAGCTGCAGATGCTCGTGGACTGCAGCGATGGTGAAGTCGCCCGGTGGCGTCGCACGTCTTCTCCTGCAGGTGCATTTCTCGACGCCGTCGGTCACTATTCAACCGAGTCACTCATTCCGCTGGCCCTGGCCATCCGCGCCGCTGGATACCCGTTCGACGCTCCCGCGGATTACCTGTACACGACGCTCGGAGCCCTCCTCGCGCTCGTCATCGTGCTCAACAAGGCCCTCAACGACATGGTCAGGGTCGCCCGGGCGAACTACGGTGCGGCAAAGCTCACGTACAGCGAAAGTGAATCAGCTCCGAGCGGGGGAGCGCTCGCGGTTGCCCGCAAGATTGCGAAGTTCCTGCCGTTCCACCGGATCTTCCACTCGGTCGAACTCACAATGGTGATCTTCGCGGCCGCCGTCGTCGGACTGTTCGTCGGTGAGGTCGTCGCCATGCGCTGGGTGCTGGTGATTCTGCTCGGTGTGGGTCTCGTCACACTGTTCGGGCACTTCGTCGCGATCATGTCGTCAAAGCGTGTCCGTGCCTGACGCAGCGAACCAGCCGACCGTCGGTGTCGTGATCCTCACCCAGGGGACGCGTCCCGATGACCTGGCCCGTGGCATCCGCAGCGTCGAGGCGCAGCTGGGTGTCGATCTCGACATCGTCGTCGTCGGGAACGGCTGGCAGCCGATCGGGCTGCCCGACGGTGTGCGCGGCCTCGGCCTCACCGAGAACCTCGGCATTCCCGCCGGCCGCAACCGGGGTGCTGCCGCGGTCGGCGGCGACTACATCTTCTTCCTCGACGACGACGCGTCGATTCCGGATGCCGGTTTCCTTGCCGCGTGCATCGACCTCGTGAAACAGCAGCCCGACATCGGGCTGGTGCAGCCGCGGCTCGACGACCCCACCGGCATCCCGTCGCCCCGACGGTGGATTCCGCGCATTCGCAAAGGTGACCCGCGGCATCCGAGCAATATCTTCTCCTGCCTTGAAGCCGCCGTATTCCTGCGTCGGCCGGTCTTCGATGCCGCTGGCGGCTGGGCCGACGAGTTCTTTTACGCTCATGAGGGCATCGAGCTGGCGTGGCGGGTGTGGGACCAGGGAAAACGTGCGTGGTATGCCGGCGACCTCGAGGCGAATCACCCGGTGGTCGAGCCAACGCGTCACACCGAGTACTACCGGCTGAACGCACGCAACAGGGTGTGGCTGGCGCGGCGTAATCTGCCGCTCGTGCTCGTTCCGGTCTACGTCGCGACCTGGACCGGGATCCAGTTACTGCGCTGGTGGAAGAAGCCCGCTGCGTTGAAAGCGTGGTTTGGCGGCTGGCGTGAGGGCTGGCGCGCGTACCCGGGTGAGCGGCGCCCTTTGCGGTGGCGCACGGTTGTGCGGATGACCCGCGCTGGACGGCCGCCTGTCATCTAGTTGGGTACCCTTGAAGGCATGGGTGTACTCGGCGACGCGCGCAAAGCCGTCAAGATGGGCAGGAACCTTCTGGCCAACAGACGTGCCAGGGGTGAACTGTCGCAACGCCTCGCGAAGCTGCCTCCGCTTCAGCCGGGCAGGTACAAGATTGCCGTCTATTTCGCCGACGGCGAGGTGAACATGTACCAGATCCGCCAGTGGTACAAACCGCTGGAGGAACTGGCCCGCACCTGGCCGGTCGTCGTGCTGAGCCGGGGAGCAACAGCGGCCACGAAGCTCTTCGAGGAGTCGCCGCTGCCCGTCGCGTACGTCCGGACGGTCGCCTCCCTCGAGCAGACGCTCGCGGAACAGGACATCCGCATCGTGTTCTACGTCAACCAGAACGCCAAGAACTTCCAGATGTTCCGTTACGGACAGCGCTGGCACGTTTTCATCAACCACGGTGAGAGCGACAAGATGTACATGACCACGAACCAGTTCAAGGCGTATGACTACAGCTTTGTCGCCGGTGATGCCGCGCTTGCCCGCCTCGAGAAAGTGCTCTGGGATTACGACTTCGACAAGCGCGCAATCAAGATCGGGCGCCCACAGGCCGATCACTACTCCGGCGAGCTCCCGTACACCCCCGACGAACGCACAGTGGTGCTCTACGCGCCGACCTGGGAAGGCGACCGCCGGTCGGCCGCCTACGGGTCGATCGCCAGCCACGGCGTCGCTCTGGTCCGCGCGCTCCTGGCGACGGGCAAGCACCGTGTCATCTACCGACCGCACCCGCGAAGCGGTGTCGTCGAGCATTCATACGCTGCCGCCAACCGCGAGATCATCGGTATGCTCGCCGCGGCGAACGCCTCTGACCCGACGGCCGGGCACGTACACGACACGGGTTCCGAGCTCGGCTGGCAGCTGGCGTCGGCCGATGTTGCAATCGTCGACATCTCGGCAATGGTGTACGACAGGCTGGCCAGTGGCAAGCCGCTCATGATCACACGGCCGGTCGACCCGGAAGCGAAGATCGACCTCGGCGGCTATCTCTCAGCGTGCGAGTGGCTGGACGCCGGTGAAGCCCCGAACATTGTCCAGCACACCGACAGGCTGCTCCATGATCCGGATGCCGTCGGTCGGCTCGCGGAGTGGGTCGAGAGGTACTTTGGAGATACAACCCCGGGGGCAGCGACCGCCCGCTTCCACGCGGCAGTGCAGACCCTTATGGAGCGGTGGGACTACTTCGCCGCCCTTCATGCATCGGACGAAGAGCAGCAGATTTCCGCGCCTCCGGCTCCGGTATCCGCGACCAGGGCGGAACAGAGCGAGGTCCCAGCGGAGGGAACGGGCGAGGACGACGACGAGGGCTGAGGCAAGCGACGGTCAGTCGGGCCGTTCGGCCGAGCGGCTGGCCTTCGGCTGACGCGACCGCGTCGGCATCCGCTCGCGCAGCGCTCGAACCGTTGTTGACACACGTCCTGGCCCTTGCCTGGCTTCGAGCTCGAGCGGCAGCACAAGCGGGGCAGGGCCGAAAGCGCTTCTCGACGCCTCAACCACCTGTTTGCCCGCGAGGTGGTTTCCGATGCCGCCGATGGCCGCACCAATCCCGAACGGCATCGCCTTGCCGACCAGCGAAGAACCCTGATTCCGTGCGAAGTGCTTCAGGAAGCGTCGTTTCAATTCGTCTGCGACGGGGCCCATAACGGCCTGTGGAACGTTCGAGGCGACCAGCTGACCCCAGTACTTCGTGCGCGGCGGCCCACCTCTCAGCGCCTGCCCGGTGAACTGCTTGACGAGGTCGGTGCCCGACTTTCCGAGCATGAGCGTCATCACCAGCGCGCGGGAGCGCACCGGGTCGTCCAGGGCGATTCCGTGCACCTCGGCGATCGACTGGGCGAAGAGGGCTGTGGTTTCGAGGAACCCGACGGTTTCAGCGCCGGAGAGCGCGATCGTGATTCCGGTGCCGAATCCTGGCACCATTGCCGTGGCGCCGACGGCCGCGCCCCCGGATGTGATGGCCGCCAGGTACCGCTTTTCGAGAACGCGGATGAGTTGCTCCGGAGTGGCTCCAGGGTACTGGCGGCGGACAGCACGAACGTGCGCAACGACCACGGGCCGTTGTACTGACAGGGTCTTGTCGATGCCGCGCAGCCAGAGCGGCCCCCTGGCGGGATCCATCGGTGTCGGTGCGGTGAAAGCGTCGTCGACGATCCGGACCCGTTCAGACTGTGTACTCATGGAACCCCCAAATGACGCGTGGCGCAGGACTTCAAGCTTAGGTTCGTACGCTGGGAGAGTGTCGGGCTTGACGACGGGCTCGTCAGCTGTGGTACTGGGCGTTATACCTGTCGAGGACCTCGTTGATCGGGCCGTCGAGAATCAGCTTGCCCTTGTCGAGGTAAAGGCCGCGGGTGCAGAAGCGCCGCAGATCCTTCTCGTTGTGGGACACGAAGAAGAGCGTGCGCCCACCGGCGAGCAGTTCTTCAATGCGCCGGTAACACTTCTCCCTGAACCCGCGGTCACCGACAGCCAGGACCTCGTCGACCAGAATGATCGGTTCTTCGAGCATGGAGATGACGCTGAATGCGATCCGAACCTTCATCCCGCTCGACAGGTGTTTGTAGGGGGTGTCGATGAAGTCGCTGATCTCGGCAAACTCGATGATGTCGTCGAATCGCGCTTCGATCTCACGCTTGGTCATACCGTGCAGACCGGCGGTGAGAAAGACGTTGTCGCGAACAGTGAGGTCGTTGACGAAGCCTCCCGTGATCTCGATGAGAGGAGCGACGCCGCCCGACACCCTGACCTGGCCCTCGTCGGGGAGGACGACTCCGGCGACGAGCTTCAGCAGTGTGGATTTGCCCTGGCCGTTCCGGCCGACCACGCCGATCGCCTCGCCCGGCATGACGTCGAAGCTCACATTGCGGAACGCCCAGAATTCGCCCGGGCGCGATCGTCGCGTGTTACCTGAGAACAGATCCTTGAAATTACGGCGACCACCGCGATTGCGGCGGAATCGGATGCCGGCGTCGACGACGCTGATGACTGGGGCTTCTCCCGGCATCACAGCTCCTTCAGGACAGTGCGTTCGGAGCGCTTGAATACCCACAGCCCGACGAACAGGAAGAGGACGCTCATAATTGCGGAGACAACCACCGGGTACCAGTCGAGTTGCTGGGGGAAGAACGCGGAGCGATACAACGAGAAGATGCCTCCGAGCGGGTTGAACGCGGCGAACGGCTGCAGTTCGGCCGGGAGGTCTCCGAAGCCGTAGACAATTGGCGATGCGTAGAAAAGGAAGCGGAGGACGAGCTTTACGGCCCGCTCCAGATCCCTGAAGAACACGACCAGTGGGGCGACGATCAGGCAGACGCCCACGGTGAGGGTGGCCTGGATCAGAATCGCGAGCGGGAACAAGAGTACGTCCCAGCTGAGTGCGGCCCCCGTGAAGAACGCGAACGCCGCGAGGACGGGAAGAGCGGCGACGTACTCGATCCCTTTGGACAGCACGAGCCGGTTTACCCAGATGGTGCGGGGAATCGACGTGGAGCGCACGAGTTTCGCCTCACGGATGAAGGCCCGGGTGCTGTCTGAGACGGCGCCGTTGAACCACATCCAGGGGAGGAGCCCGGCAAGGAGGAAGACGATGTACGGGTCTTCACCCACCGATCCACCCCGGCCGAATACCACCACAAAAACGAAGTAGTAAATGAACGCCATGACCAGCGGGTCGAGGATGGACCACACGTAGCCGAGAGCGCTCGTCGAGTAACGCACGCGGAGATCCCGCTTCGTGAGAAGCCAGAGGGCGTTGCGGTATCGGGTGAGGTACGACCGCTGTGTGCGGTGCGCGCCGGGATCAAAACTCACAGGCACAAACATATCCGCAAACGAAGACCGGCACGGTCAGTGACGCGTGCCGGTCGTTCGAACGATGGTGATCAGACGTAGAGGTTCGCTCGCTCGAGGTCTTCTGCGAAGTCAACTTCGACGGCGTAAAGGTCGGAGATGTCGACAGGCTCAACAAGCATCCGGTCCTGCGCGATTGCGAGCTCGATTCCGCGCTCGAAGTAGTCCTGGTCGTCGACACGAGCCAGCTGGCGGAGCAGGTTGGCCTTGTCGTCGCGGGAGACGTAGTTGATGCCTACTGCCTCGCCGAGCCCGCCCTTGACGGTCTTGGAGAGTTCCTTGATGTAGCCCTCGGCGCTCGTTGTGTACTTGACCTCTTCGTCGGACACCTTTGACGTGTTGACGGTGACGAATGACTGGTCGCGCGCTATCATCACTGCCGCACGATCCAGAACGGCGGGGTCGAAGACGACGTCACCGTTCATCCACAGCACGCCACCAGGCTGCGACGAGTTCAGTGCACGCATGAGGCTCTTCGAGGTGTTGGTCTGGTCGTACTGCTCGTTGAAGACGAACGAGGCGTCCGGGAAAGCTTCGATGATGTGCTCGAGTTTGTAGCCGACAACGATCGTCACCTTGACGTTCTTTCCGAACGCGTGGTGGATGTTGTCGAACTGCTGCTGCATGATGGTGCGGCCGTCGCTCAACTCGGTGAGTGGCTTCGGAAGTGAACGGCCGAGTCGGCTTCCCATACCTGCTGCCAGAATGACTACCTGGGTGGTCACGAGATTCTCCTCAAGATTGATTCACGTTGTCCGGCCGCCGTCTGTGGCGAAATTTACGCGGAGTTAACCTGAAAGTAGATGAAACGACACCCCGTTATGCCTTTGCCTACGTTAGCGCGGCACCTCTACTGGGGCCAGCATCAGGACGACCGTTGTTGTCGTATCGTAATAAGGCACTCGGCGTATTGACAGGTTCGGTTGTCACGCAAAATGCCGTCGGCCTCGAAACGGGCACGGCCAAAGGGTAGGTTGGATCAGTGACTATTGTGCCGCCCGCTTCCCCCGACGACACACCAGAAGACTCCATGAATGATTCACGGATCGATAGCTCGCAGAGCGCGTTCGGCGGCAGCCGGACAGGGTCCGAAAAGGACCAGAATCTCGACAGCGAACTCGCGCCGGCGGCAGAGTCACCCGCCAAGCCGAAGGCCGCAGCGAAGCCCCGAACCGCGTCGGCGAGGAAGAAGCCAGTCAAGCGAACACCGGAGCCCGCTTCAGCGGCAACCGCTGAGGGAACGGCCGTTCCCGGTGTTGAGGATGGCGAGGGTACTCAACCCGAGAGCGCCGGGCCAGTGGCGAAGAAGGCCGCTCCCCGCACCCCCCAGACCAGAACGCCGCGGGTATCCAGCACGAAGGCCCAGACCGCTGCTGCTGGCGGTGCAGGTGACGATGGGCCGGATGATTCGTCAGCTGTGATCCCCTCGGCGACCGAAGTCGCGCCAGCGCCAAAGAAGAGCGCACCACGATCGACGCAAGCCAGGAAGAAGCCTGCCAGGCCCACCGCGGCAACCACAGGAGAGACACCAGGCTCTGGGGTCGCACCGGTCGCACCGGTTGCTCCGTTGTCCACCGGCGGTGACGCCGACGCAACGCCGGCAGTTCCGAAGAGAAAGCCCCCGGTGAAGAGGGCTGCCACGTCGGCGCCGAAGGGGAAATCCGCCGGAGCGAAAACAGGGACGGCCCGAAGTCAGGCTGCTGCTGCCGTGGCAAAGTCGCCCTCTGGCATCGTCCAGCACGTCGCTCCGGGGTCTCAGGAGATTCCCCCGGCGCCGCCTCTTCCCGTCCTTCCTCCGGTTCCTCCCATGCCGCCGCTGCCGTCGGAGGTTGTCACTCCGGCTGTCACGAATGACAGGGATGGCAGGGGGAGTGTCGACGAAGATCACGCAGCAGCGCCCGGTACCGCAGCAGCGCCCGAAATCTCCGAGGTCGCGGACACGTTGACTGCGCCCGTGACCTCCGACGCCGTGGAGACGTCGACAACGCCTGTGAGCGACATGCCCGCCGACGAGGCCGCCAGGCCGCCGCGCGCTCCAGACCAGCTGCCCCCGCTTCCTCGGATGTCCGCGGAAGAGGCTGCGCTCCGCTTTGAATCCATGCCGGATGCCGCAGAGCAGGCCACAGGGCTGGAGGATCACGAGCCCCTGAAGTTTGTGTGGAGCAAGCGCTGGCCGTTCCTCACCCTCGTCCCGGCTGACGCCACGGTGACGGATACGAAGGCCCCGACCGACACGGCAAAGGAGACGGACAGCGTTGCCATCGCCGGTGTTGCCAACGACGGTGTGACGAACGAGAGCGTCACCAACGACGGCGTCGCCAGCGACAGCGTCGCCAACGACCGAGCTGCGTCCGAGGCTGACGAAGCCCCGGCTGCCGCTCAGGATGACCTCGGTGGCAGCGCCGAACCCACGGTGGACGACTGGTTCGATTTCGGCGCCGACACCGACACCGACGATCACGATGACGTCGAGCGCACCGACATCCGCGATCACGACGAACAGCCCGACGCTGGTGATCACGACGAACAGCCCGTGGCCGTCGATAACCGCCCGGCAGACGACACCGACGCGCCATCGGCTGATCCCGCGTGGGCGGACGCCTCGTGGACGGACGCCGCGTGGACCGGGACAGCGTGGGATGACACCGACTCGGCCGATTCGGATGTACCGACCTCAAGCAATCCCATCGGTGATGACGTGACCATCGAGCTCCTGACGACCGACGACACCGAGACTGAGGTGTTCGCCGCAGAGGCGTCAACGGCTGTTCTCCCGGCACCGGATTCCGCAACTGAGCTGCTTCAGCCGCTGGCCGACTCCACACCGCTTCCGCTCGTCGACCGGGGAGTGGGAACGGGCGAGCCCGTTGCCCTGGCGGATGCGCGCGCCGGTGCTCCGGCGCCGTCCGAATCGCCCGTCGTCCTGAGCATCCGGAATCTCTCGCGCAGCTTCGGTGACACGATCGCCGTCGACGGTATCGATCTCGATGTACGCCGCGGCTCTTTCTACGGAATCGTGGGTCCCAACGGCGCGGGCAAGACCACGACGCTGTCGATGGTCACCGGTTTGCTTCGCCCGGATTCCGGGAACATCACGGTGAACGGCATCGACGTGTGGCAGGACCCGGCGAAGGCGAAGAAAGCGATCGGGGTGCTGCCCGACCGCCTGCGCCTGTTCGACCGGCTCACGGGAGCCCAGCTGCTCTACTACTCCGGAGTGCTCCGCGGCCTCGACGGCGCCACAGTGCGGGCGCGTGTCAAAGACCTCGCATCCGCCTTCGGCCTCGAAGACGCGCTCCATCGTCTGGTGACCGACTACTCAGCGGGAATGACGAAGAAGGTGGCCCTGGCATCCGCCATGATTCACTCGCCACGCCTGCTGGTTCTCGATGAGCCTTTCGAATCGGTCGACCCGGTCTCGTCAGCGAACGTCATCGAAATTCTGCAGGGATACGTGGCCAACGGTGGCACTGTCGTGCTCTCCAGCCACGGAATGGACCTCATCCAGAGGGTGTGCGACCATGTCGCGATCATCGTGAACGGCCAGGTGCTCGATGCGGGTGCTGTCGACGACGTCCGGGGTGGCGGAACGCTCGAAGAGCGGTTCGTTGAACTGGCAGGCGGACGAAAGGCCGCAGAAGGTATGGAATGGTTGCACAGCTTCTCCGACTAAGGCTTCAGTTGCTGGGCAACCTGTTCCGGCAGAGTCCCAGGCGGGCGGCGGTGATCATCCTCGCGATCATCGCCGGGTTTGCGCTCCTCTATCTGCTTGGCGCAACGCTCGTGGCGCTTCGGTTCTCTCCCGACGAGTTCACGCGGAACCTCCTTGTCTTCCTGGGTTCGTTCGTGATCCTCGGATTTGTCCTGTTCCCCATGATCTTCGGGGTCGAAGATGACATGGACCCGCGGTCATTCGCGTTGTTCGGCGTTCGCGACCGCTCACTGTCCACGGGCCTGCTCGTTGCCGCGCTCGCGAGTGTGCCCTCGATCGCGCTTGTGCTGGTTGTCCTCGTCCTGAGTCTCACGACAGCCGTCAGCGGATCTCGCGGGTTCCTGCCGGTTCTCCTCGCGCTTCTGTCAGCCGTGCTCGCTGTCGCCACCTGTGTGATCGGTGCCCGTGTCACGACCGCGGCTGCCTCGCTCCTTCTGGCATCCCGCCGGTCAAAGGAACTCTCGAGCCTGATCGGAATCGTGCTGCTCGTGCTGCTCGCGCCTGCTGCGATTCTGCTCTCCAGCGTGAACTGGGGCAGAGACGGTGCCGCGGTGCTCGGCAGCGCCGCCGATGTCATCAGCTGGACACCGTTCGGGGCTGTCTGGTCATTCCCGGGGGATGCCGCCCTCGGTGACGGTGGCGTCGCTTTCCTCAAACTCCTGATCGCTGTGGCGACCGCCGCAGCCTTGTGGTTCGTCTGGGACCGGCTCGTGTCGTACTTGCTCGTGACTCCCGGCCGCGAGATTGCGGCCACATCGAGCGGCCGGATGGGGTGGTTCGACCTGATGCCAGCGCGGCCCGGTGCTGTCGTTGCCGCGCGCAGTATGACCTATTGGGCCCGCGACCCCCGGTACCTGATGTCGGTCGTGATCATCCCGATCGTTCCTTTCGTGATGATGGTGCCATTCCTCGTCGTCGGCGTTCCGATCGAGCCGCTGGCGCTGCTGCCGCTCCCGGTCATGGCGATCTTCCTCGGCTGGTCCGTGCACAACGATCTCGCCTTCGACTCAACGGCAGTGTGGCTGCATTTCGCCTCGGGAGTGCGGGGCTACGCCGACAGGCTCGGGCGACTTTTCCCGATCGCGCTCATCGGTATTCCGCTTGTCGTCATCGGCTCCATGGTCAGCATTCAGTTCTACGGCGACTGGGTGGTTCTGCCGTCGATGATCGGGGTCTCGTCCGCTCTCTTCCTCGGCGGGCTCGGATTGTCGAGTTTCATCTCTGCGCGTTTTCCCTATCCCGTGGCGCTGCCGGGCGACAGCCCGTTCCAGCAGCCCCAGACGTCGAGCCCGGCTGGCGGTTTCTCCCAGGCCGCTGGACTCATCGGGTCTGCCCTCGTGGCGGCCCCGGCCGGAGTTCTCGCCTGGCTGGGCTTCACCGATGACCCCTCGTGGCATGTGCTTGCACTCTGGGCGGGAGTGGGCCTCGGCATCCTCACGCTGGTTCTCGGCGTGTGGGCCGGCGGGCGGGTCTTCGACCGTCGCGGCCCTGAGATCATGGCTTTCGCCGTCAGCCACTAGGCAGCGTTTCCCGCGTACAATTGGAGCATGATTGACGCACGCGTGAGCATCGCAGATCCTGGATCCCGGCCGGACGCCGGCGGCACTTCAGTCCTCGACCGTGAACTTGAAGAACTCCTCAACAGCGAGGGTGTTGAACCCGGCGACCACGAGCGTTTCTCGCACTACGTGAAGAAAGACAAGATCCTCCAGTCGGCCATCAGCGGCAAGCCCGTGAAGGCGCTCTGCGGCAAAAAGTGGACGCCAGGACGCGACCCGGAGAAGTTCCCCGTCTGCCCGACCTGCAAGGACATCTACGAAAAGATGAAGTCCGAGTAGACGCTGGCGCGTTACTTCGCGAACCGCGTCGGCAGGGCGGGATCCCCGCGACCCAGCCGCGCGGCATCCGCCGGAAGCTCCGTGAGGATGCGTGCCCTGTGTTCCCGCGCCAGTGCCGTCCCAGCTGGACCGGTGTACCGCTCGTCGATGTCGCCACCGCTCGCCAGCTGAACGAGCAGCGGACGTTCCAGGTCATTCGTGGCGTCTGCCGTTTCGGGCCCGTCACCGACATAGATGAGTTCCTCGACAGCGACCCGGGCGTCGTTCAGCCGACGAACGGGGAACTTCCTCCCACCCACCCCGACCTTGCCCTCGGACGTCTTGGCGACGGATACCCAGTCACCGTCGCGGTTCTTCCGGGCGACGAGCTTGTAGACCATGCCTGCGGCAGGAGAACCCGACCCAGTGACGACTGACGTGCCGACCCCATAGGAATCCACCGGCACGGCCGCGAGGGCGGCGATGGCGTGCTCGTCGAGGTCGTTGGTGACGGTGATCTTCGTCCGGGTTGCGCCAAGAGCGTCCAGTTGCTCGCGGACCTCGAGAACCAGGGTGGGGAGGTCACCCGAATCCAGCCGGACAGCGCCGAGTTCCGGGCCCGCAACTTTTACCGCCGTGCTGATGCCCTGCTCCACGTCGTAGGTGTCGACGAGGAGCGTCGTCCCCGGGCCGGACGCAGCGATCTGTGCGCGGAACGCCTCCTCCTCGGTTTCGTGCAGGAGGGAGAAGGCGTGTGCCGCGGTCCCCATGGTCGGGATGCCCCAGGTGCGGCCAGCTTCCAGGTTGCTCGTCGCATCGAACCCGGCGATGTACGCGGCACGGGCGGCCGCCACCGCGGAGTGCTCGTTCGCGCGCCGCGAGCCCATCTCGGCCACCGGCCTGCCGTGGGCCGCGGTCACCATGCGCGTTGCGGCGTTCGCGACCGCCGTGTCGTAGTTGAGGACGCTGAGGATGAGAGTTTCAAGGAGGACCCCCTCCGCGAACGTCGACTCGACGGTAAGGATGGGGGAGTTCGGGAAGTACGCCTCGCCCTCGCGATACCCCCAGATGTCGCCGGAGAACCTGTAGTTGCTCAACCAGTCCAGCGTGCGGGGCGATACAACGTTGTTCTCCCTCAACCAGCTGAGTTCCGCGTCGCCGAAACGGAAGTCGCGGATCAGCTCGAGGAGTCGACCGGTCCCCGCGACGATGCCGTAGCGCCTGGCGCCGGGCAACCGGCGTCCGAACACTTCGAAGATGCACTCCGTGTCCGCGGTGCCGTGCGCGAGCGCGGCATCGACCATCGTCAGTTCGTAACGGTCGGTGAAGAGGGCTGTTGAGGTTTCCGATGACGTCGAGTGGCTCACCCCGCCAGCCTATCGATGGCGTCCGGCATCCGGTGCCCGCTTGCGCCTGCCGGATTACGGCCGTATGGAGCGGGTAGGCTGGAACCCGTGAATGATGCGCCAATCGGAATATTCGACTCCGGAGTCGGCGGGCTGACAGTCGCTCGTGCGATCCAGGACCAGCTGCCCAACGAAGAAATCCTCTACGTCGGCGATACCGCGCACTCGCCATACGGCCCGAAGCCCATCGCCGACGTCAGGCGGTTCTCGCTCGAGGTACTGGACGACCTCGTGGCACAGGGCGTCAAGATGATCGTCATTGCCTGCAATACGGCGTCGGCAGCCATGCTGAGAGACGCTCGGGAGCGATATTCCGTCCCCGTGATCGAAGTCATCCAGCCGGCTGTCCGTCGCGCAGTGGCGAGCACCAGGAATGGGCGTGTCGGCGTGATCGGTACCGAGGGAACCATCAACTCTCGGGCGTATGAAGATGCGTTCGCGGCGGCGCCCGAACTGCAACTGTTCACGGCAGCGTGCCCGCGGTTTGTTGAATTCGTTGAAGCCGGGATCACGACGGGTCCCGAGGTGCTCGCGACAGCACAGGAATACCTCCGTCCGCTCGTCTCGGCGGACGTCGACACCGTCGTCCTCGGATGTACCCACTATCCGTTCCTCAAGGGCGCCATTTCCTACGTCATGGGCCCGGGCGTGACGCTCGTCTCAAGCGATACCGAGACCGCAAACGATGTGTACCGTGTGCTGGTCTCCGGTGACCTCGAACGCACGAGTCCTCGGCCGCCAGCGCACCACTACGAAGCCACCGGGCCGAGCGAGGCCGAGTTCCTCGAGCTCGCGCATCGTCTGATCGGTCGGGAGATCTCCCACGTCGACCTGGTCCAGACCGGTGTCATCGATCTCGCAGCGCTCAGGGCATTCGGTTCTTAGCCAGTCTTCCCCCATCCGCCGATCGTCGGCGCTTTTCTCAGGAGTACCCGTGACAGACACCATCCGCAAAGACGGCCGCACCAACACCCAGTTGCGGGAGGTGACAATTGAGCGCGGCTGGAGTGACCAGGCCGAGGGCAGCGCGCTCATCTCGTTCGGAAAGACGAAGGTTCTTTGCACGGCATCCTTCACCAACGGCGTACCCCGCTGGCTCGCAGGCAAGGGTAAGGGATGGGTGACCGCTGAGTACTCGATGCTTCCCCGGTCGACGAACAGCCGTATGGACAGGGAATCGGTCAAGGGCAGGATCGGTGGCCGGACCCACGAAATCTCCCGCCTCATCGGGCGGAGCCTTCGCGCGGTCATCGACACGAAGGCCCTCGGCGAGAACACCATAGTCATCGACTGCGATGTGCTTCAGGCCGACGGCGGTACACGCACGGCAGCCATCACCGGCGCGTATGTCGCTCTCGCCGACGCGATCGAGTGGGCTCGTGAGAAGAAGTTCATCGGACAGAAGGCGACTCCACTCATCGACAGTGTCGCCGCGGTGTCGGTCGGCATCATCGACGGGGAACCGATGCTCGATCTCGCATATGTTGAGGACGTGCGTGCCGAAACCGACATGAACGTTGTTGTGACCGGACGCGGTCTGTTTGTCGAGGTTCAGGGCACCGCGGAGGGCGCACCGTTCGATCGCCGGGAGCTTGACGCTCTGCTGGACCTGGCCGTCGGAGGCGCTGCGGATCTCACCGCTCTTCAGGTGCAGTCCCTCGCTCGGAGCGCCGAGTGACGATCGAGGTCGTGCTGGCAACTCACAACCAGCACAAGGTCGAGGAGTTCCAGCGGATCCTGAGCGCGGCGATGCCCGAGATCACCGTTCTCGCCTACGACGGCCCTGAACCCGTCGAGGACGGCGTGACCTTCAGCGAGAACGCACTGATCAAGGCACGCACCGCGGCGGCGCACACCGGCCGCATCGCCATGGCCGACGACAGCGGCATCTCCGTCGACGTTCTCGGCGGCGCGCCCGGGATCTTCTCGGCACGGTGGTCCGGGCCGGGGCACGACGACAAAGACAACCTGAACCTGTTGCTCGCGCAACTGTCAGACATCGCTCCTGAGCACCGCGGGGCCGAGTTCCACTGCCACATCGCGCTCGTCGTTCCAGAGAATCAGGACCGCGCCGGGTTCGAGCACGTGTCGGTCGGAGTATGGCCCGGGACGCTGGCAACCGAGGCCAGTGGCGAAAACGGGTTCGGCTACGATCCGATCTTCATCCCCGCGGGCTACGACGTGTCGTCAGCCGAGCTCCCGCCAGAGACGAAGAACGAAATCAGCCATCGGGCGAGGGCCTTCGCCGATCTCATCCCCACCCTGCAATCCGTTGCATCCGCCTGAGTCCCGAAACCTGAATCGCTGCAGCCTGAATCGACGGGGCGAGAGCGGGCGGGGGCAGTGACTGGTCGACCGGGACGCACCGCAATGAGAATGGCCATCGTTAGCATCAAGCGCGGCGGTATGGCGGATGGATCGCGCGCGGCTTAGCGTTGAGGTATGGCCCATGACCACGCCCCACGCGATGTCCATCGCTCTCGGTTGCTCATCGTCATCGCGATCGTCACTGTCGTGCTTGTCGCGGAGGTCATCGGCGGCATCCTGACCGGATCGCTTGCCCTGCTCGCCGACGCGGGACACATGCTGAGCGACCTCACCGGGCTTCTCATCGCGCTCATCGCGCTGAGCATCGCTGCCCGGCCGGCCAGCGAGCGGCACACCTATGGCTACCGCCGCACCGAGGTTCTTGGCGCGCTGCTCAACGGACTACTGCTCGTCGTGGTCGCCGTCGGAATCGGGTTCCAGGGCATCCAGCGCCTGATCGACCCGAGCGGGATCGAGATCCTCGCCGTGCCCATGCTCGTCGTGGCCGCCATCGGTCTCGTCGCGAACGCGATCTCGATGATGGTTCTTCGCAGCGGCGCGAAGGAATCCCTCAACATGCGGGGTGCGTATCTCGAGGTGTTCGGCGACCTGCTCGGGTCGGTTGGTGTTCTTATCGCCGGAATCATCATCCTGTTCACCGGGCTGGTGCAGGTGGATGCCATTGCGTCGCTGCTGATTGCCGCTGGCATCCTTCCCCGCGCGTGGGTCCTTCTCCGGGACGTGTGGCGGGTGCTCAACGAATCGACTCCGTCAGACACCGACGTGCAGCAGATCCGCGACCACATCAGGGGCGCGCCAGGCGTGGTCGATGTGCACGACGTCCACGTCTGGTCGATCACCTCGGGCGAACCGGTATTCACGGCCCACGTCGTCGTCGATTCTGACGTGTTCAGCGAGGGGAGAACCGGAGAGATGCTCGACACGCTGTCGGAGTGCCTGAGCGGCCACTTCGACGTTGAGCACTCCACCTTCCAGCTCGAGCCGGCGAAACACGCCGGCCACGAGCATCCGCAGCACCCCTAGGGAAGATCGGGCTTCTTGTTGAAGGTCTCCGGGTCAAGCACGAGCCGGGCGGCTTCCTCAGCGTCGGTGAGACCATCGGGTCCCGCGGCCATTTCACGCTTCGCCTTGCGGCTCGACTGCACGTAGTGCCAGACCGTCGGGATCAGGGTGATCACGACGGCGCCGATCAGGATGACGTCGATGTATTCCTGGACGAAGGTGGCGACCGGCGGGATGTAGCCAAGAAGGTAACCGAAGTAAGTGAGTCCGACGCCCCAGATGATGGCGCCAACGAAGTTGTAGAACGAGTACTTCTTGTAGTCCATGTGGCCGACGCCGGCAGCGACAGGGGCAAAGGTGCGAATGATCGGGACGAAACGAGCGAGGATCACCGCGAGTCCACCGAACCGGGTGAAGAACGCGTTGGTGCGCTGGACGTTCTTCACACTGAAGAGGCCTGATTCCTTGCGCTCGAAGATCCGGGGACCCGCCTTATGGCCGATCAGGTATCCGACTTCACCGCCGAGGAACGCCGCGAAGCCGATGGCGAGCGCCACCCACCAGATGTCGAGCTCGAGTCCCTGCGTCGTGGCGGAGTGCATGCCGTGGAAGGTAAGCAGCCCGGTGATGACGAGCAGGGTATCGCCGGGAAGGAGGAAGCCGATGAGAAGGCCAGTCTCGGCGAAGACGATGAAGCACACAACGACGAGGGCCCATGGCCCGGCCGCGCTGATGATGCTCTCGGGGTCAAGCCAGGGAATGAGTCCTGTCGAAATCATGGCGGCTACTACTCCGTAGGTCGTGCTCGTCGATGGTCAGTGGCTTACGCCACGTGTTTCCGTGCGGAAGGTGGGACTTGAACCCACACGCTCGAAAGCACAGGAACCTAAATCCTGCGTGTCTGCCAATTTCACCACTCCCGCTGGCCCGTCAAGTCTAGGGGGAAGCGGGCGCTCGTGAACCGGATTCGTCGCAGTCGCGGATGATGCGACCTCGTGAGCGAAAAGGGGCCTGTGGATAACTCCAGCAGGGTTTTCCGGCTTTCGTGCAGAATTCCTCCATGTCGTCGCCGGCGCAGATCATCACGGACCGCGTTCGCGAGCGCGTGCGTCGCGACGGTGCAGACCTCTCGACGTCAACCGGTTTGGCGCAGAGTTACGTTCGTGACGAGGTGCGCCGATACAGCGAACGAGCGCTGGGCGGGACACTTCCGCTCATCGCCGATGAAGCTGCGACCGAACGCCAGGTGGTCGCGTCACTCACCGGCTTCGGGCCGCTGCAGGAGTACCTCGACGACCCGGGCGTCGAGGAGATCTGGATCAATTCACCGACGCGGATCTTTGTCGCGCGCGATGGCGTTTCCGAACTGACGAATACCGTCCTCACCGAGGCGGGGGTGCGGGACCTTGTGGAACGGATGCTGCAATCCACGGGTCGGCGAGTCGACCTCAGTTCCCCGTTCGTTGACGCGTCACTCCCGGACGGTTCCCGCCTGCACGTGGTGATCCCCGACGTGACTCGGAGACACATGTCCGTCAACATCCGGAAGTTTCGCCGCAGCGTTCGCGATCTGGGGCAGCTCGTTGCGCTTGGGTCGCTGAGTGCGCAAGCGGCTGAGTTCCTGCGGGCGTCGGTGCTTGCGGGCCAGAACATCCTGGTGTCTGGGGCGACCCAGGCGGGGAAGACGACACTTCTCGGCGCTCTGCTCGGCACCGCGCCGGCACGCGAGCGGATTGTCACGGTCGAGGAAACTTTCGAACTCGATCTGTCCGCACAGGATTTGGTTGCGATGCAGTGCCGGCAGTCGAACCTCGAGGGCTCGGGCGAGATCACTCTGCGGAGGCTCATCAAGGAGGCGCTGAGGATGCGGCCCGACCGGCTCATCGTCGGTGAGGTGCGTGAAGCGGAGAGTCTTGACCTGCTCATCGCGCTCAACAGCGGTTTGCCCGGGATGTGCTCGATTCACGCTAATTCGGGACGCGACGCGCTCGTGAAGCTGTCCACGCTTCCGCTCCTCGCGGGGCGGAACATCGATTCGTCGTTTGTTCTGCCGACGGTGGCGTCCTGCATCGATGTGGTGGTGCACCTCGAGATTGATCGCAGTGGGCTCCGGCGGGTGAGGGAGATCCTCACGGTCACCGGGGTCGTCACCGGTCCGGTGATCGAGACAAGCCGGCTGTTCGCGGTGCGCGACGGGCTTCTCGAGCCGACCGGGAGTTACCCGACCAGAACCGGAAAATTCGAGGCGGCTGGCATCGATCCTCTGCCCATCCTGCGGAGGGGGTTCGTGTGACGCTGCTGCTGGGTTGTCTCCTTGCCGCGGGCGTGGTGCTGACCGCATCACCCTGGCTCTTCCCGCGGGGAACAGCGCGCTCCGAACACCGACCGCGGCGGACAGGCAGGTTGCGGACCGCACTGTCGGCGGCCGGGTTTGGCTCGGTTCCCATCGGCGTATTCCTGACGCTGTCCGCCCTCACCGGTGTTCTCTTCGCCGCTGTCGCTTCTGCCCTCACCGGAGTCATCGCCCTCGCCGTGAGCGCCGCAGTCCTCGGAGGAGCGGTTCCTGTGCTGCTGGTTCGGTGGCGGGCACGCACGAACCGACTGGCGCACCGTGCACTCTGGCCGGATGTCGTCGACCACCTGATCGGTTCGGTCAGGTCCGGACTCGCGCTGCCCGACGCCGTCGCATCCCTCGCTCACACGGGGCCAGAGGCCCTGCGCGCAGATTTCGTGTCGTTTGAGCGGGACTACCGCAGCACAGGATCATTCGGCGGCAGCCTCGACCGTCTGAAGGATGCTCTGGCAGATCCGGTTCCGGATCGCATCATCGAGACATTGCGCATGGCTCGCGAGGTCGGTGGCGCCGACCTCACCACGGTGCTGCGGAGCCTGTCCGCTTATCTTCGGACCGACAACGCCATCCGCTCGGAGGTAGAAGCACGACAGTCCTGGATCAAGAGCGCCGCCAAACTCGGTGTCGCCGCGCCGTGGTTGATCCTGCTTTTGCTGTCCACCAGGCCAGAGGCATCCCTCGCATATAACTCTCCGGGCGGATCAGTGCTCATCGTGGTCGGCGCGGCGGTGTCAGTTATCGCATACAGGGTGATGCTCGCGCTCGGGCGGCTGCCGCAGGAGAAGCGGTGGTTCACGTGAGCGCGTCTGCGGCATGGGGGCTTGTCTTCGGTGTGACCCTCGGGCTCGGGCTGTGGTCGGTCGTTGCGATGCTGCCGAGGTTCGGGGGTCCAACGCTGGCAGACCGGGTGGCCCCGTACCTCGTCGACGTGTCCGAGGGCGCGCGGCAGTACAGCGAGAAGCGGTTCACGGACCCGCTACCTATTGTCGGCAGGTTGCTCAGTCCCGTCCTGCGCCGCCTCACCGCGATCCTTGCCGCGGTGCTTGGAGGCAACGTCGCCCTGCAACGCAACCTCGATCGTGCAGGCTCCGACAGGCAGGTACAGCGGTTTCGGATGGAGCAGGTGCTGTGGGGTCTGGCCGGCACCGGTGTTGGTGTCGTCTTCGCTGGCATCGGGAGCGGCAGCCACCTTGTGCCTTTTCCCGTCGTCGTCGCACTCCCGATCGTCTGCGGCATCTCCGGGCTTGTTCTCCGTGACGCGACCCTCACCCGGCAGGCGACCGCCCGGGTGAGCCGTATCGCGGCAGAGTTGCCGACGGTTCTCGAGTTCCTCAGTTTGAGCCTGTCGGCGGGGGAAGGGATTCTCGACGCACTGCGGCGGATGAGCGCCATCGGATCGGGCGAACTGAGCCAGGAGTTTCGAGCGGTCGTCACAGCGGTCAACACGGGGATACCGCTGGCAGCCGCTCTGACGGAGGTCGCTCGTCGCACCGATCTCCCCGCGCTCACGCGCTGCGTTGAGCAACTCGTCGCTGCGCTCGAACGGGGATCGCCTCTCGCGGAGGTGCTCCGCGCCCAGGCGCAGGACGCACGAGACGAGGCGAAGAGGGAATTGCTTGAGGTCGCGGGGAAGAAAGAGGTGGCCATGCTTGTGCCTCTGGTTTTTCTCATCCTCCCGCTCTCGATTCTCTTCGCGATTTTCCCCGGAATCTTCGTCCTTCAGGCCGGTTTCTAAGTCGCGGACACGACGAACACGCACACCACGAACACAAGAAGGAGGATCCTCATGAAAACACTGCGACGCCTTCGCCAGTCAGCGACAGGCCAACTCGCCGATGACCAGGGTGACGTGCCCGGCTGGGTCTTGATCACCCTCGTGAATGGTGCCTGATCTCACCTACTCGTTCACGTAGTTCTCAATCGCCGGCAGAACAACGTCGGAGAGGGTTTCGTTTCGGCGCTTGGCTTTCGCAATCGCTGCCTTCCCGAGA
>NZ_JCAIUC010000005.1:0-49432 GCF_059445325.1 Mycetocola sp. Y791
CTTGTCTGACGAGCGCGACAGCATCTTTTCTGAACTCTTCCGAGTATTTGGCCATGATCCATATCCTCCCAGCCAGTCCTACAGAACTGGCGGACAAGAGTCAATCAAACCTTCAGCAGACCCCGTCCATATCGGCGGCCATTCGGGAGACCTGCGACTTTGACAGGGAATGGATGCCAAGGGTCTTCACGAGTTTGTCCATCCGCCTCGTTGAGACGCCAGCGAGGTAGGCGTCAGCGACGACGGTGATCATCGCCGCTTCTGAGCGTTTGCGACGTTCGAGGAGCCACTCGGGGAAATACGTGCCTGAGCGGAGCTTCGGGATCGCGACGTCTATGGTTCCGACACGCGTATCGAGTTCACGGGTGCGGTATCCGTTGCGGGAATTCACTCGGTCAGCAGAGGGCTTCCCGTACTCGGCGCCGCAGATCGCATCTGCTTCAGCTGAGAGGAGAGTGTTGATCATGGTTTGCAGCAGGGTGCGCATCAGATCCGGTGATGCGTCGCCCAGCGCGTTGGTGAGGACGGTGGCAGGGTCGACAATAGAGGGAGTGGTCATCGGTGTGACGCCTTTCGAGTGGGATGTGAGAGTTTCCTCGAAGGAAGATCCCGGTGGCCACGCTGACGTTTACTGGCCGGGATCGTTACACCACTCTACGGGGCACTACTGCGCGGCGACGGCGCAACTGGCACCGTCACCACGGCGGCAGAGCTGCACCGTGCCGCCGCAGCGTTCGATGCCGCCTCGGCCGCGCTGCGCGAAGCGCACGCAGCCAACGGCGTCGTGCGCTGGTACGACGATCCCCAGTGAGTCACGACGTGGACGGCCCGGATGCCGACACCGAGGAGCGCACCCGCATCGGGCAGGTGCTCGATGCAGCTCTGCCGCCGACGAGCGCCGACCGATAACGGTGGCAGTCTCAACCGGTCAACGCATCACCAGACCTCGATGCGGAGACCATACCTTGTCCACTCGCGACCTTCGATACGCTCACCTTGTGCAGAGCCTTCCCGATGATCTGATCGCCCTCCCAGCCGGAAAGGTAACGCTTCACGATGCGCGACGCTCCGAGCATCGCACCGTGGCGCTGGAGGCGTTCTCTCTCGGCCGTACTCCCGTCACGGTCGACACCTGCGATCTGCCGCTCAGCGGGATCACGTGGAAGCAAGCCGTGAGTATCTGCAACGAGCTTTCCGAGGCGCATGGACTGTCGACGGCATATCGCATCTCAGGCGATGAGGTGCAGTGGAAGCTCGAGTCTGACGGCTTCCGCCTGCCCACAGAGGCCGAGTGGGAGTACGGGTGCCGCGCGGGCACGAAGGGTCCACACTACGGCCCGCTTTCCGGCGTCGCCTGGACCACTCTGGACGCGGGGGAGGGACCGCACCGCGTCGCCCTGAAGGAGCCCAACGCCTTCGGCCTGTACGACACTCTCGGCAACGTCTGGGAGTGGTGCTGGGACTACCTCGATCCCGCGCGCTATGGGAACTACCGGGTCTTTCGTGGCGGAAGCTGGGCTGACAAACCGTGGAGTGTCCGCGCGTCGGTCAGGCGAGGCAGCGCCCCGGATGCACTGCTGGAAGGCAGCGGGTTGCGACTCGCCCGAGGCGCCCTTCGCTCCGGTCGGGAAGTCCAGGGGTGGTCCGAAGCGAGAGATCGCGAACGAGCGGCAGTGTCTGGTCCTTTACCGCTCGGCTGGACGCCCTTGTCCCTGCCTGGTTCGCGCTAGGAAGATTTGGAATCCTGATACCGCCGTCGTTAACGACGCTCCGGGCCGTGCTGCTGAGGTATATCCAGTGCGACAGATGTGTCGCAAAAGTGCGCACTCGGGTCCTATTGGGAACCGTAAACGACGGTCCGGTAACTGTCCTGCTGTGGTGCCCCAGATTGGTACCTACCTCGCGACGGCGCGAGTGACTCCTTCCCGCGCATCAGTCCCTACTGCCACAACTAGAGCTACGGGATTAGCTCATTCTTTTCCAAAATCCCTGACATAGGTTTCGTGCCGAACCATCACGGTACCGTGCTTATGGTTGGAAGTGCGCTCTAGTCGATAGGTGGACGGAATGGGGTCGAGGAATGTGTCGCACCCATAGTGTCCTGGAATATTGCTTATTAGCAATGTATCCGGGAGGGCGGCAGCGAGTGCCTGGGAATAGATTTCCGCACCACCAAACACGAAGATCGACTCGACGTCTGACATCTCTCCGCACACCCTCAGTGCTTCATCGACGGAGGTGGCAACACCAACTGGCTCCCCAATGCTCCGAGAAGTAATTACGAGGCTGTGGCGGCCTGGGAGGGGGCGCCGGTGAGGGGGTAGGGACTCATATGTCTTTCGCCCCATAATGAGCGCATTGATCATGTCCGGAGAAGATGTTCTAAGCGTGCGCTGCGCTGTGTATTTAGCCTCCCCTGGGATCTTCCAGGGCATTGAACCTCTTAGGCCGATGCCACGATCGTTATCGATCGCGGCGATCAGGATTACTGGCTTCATGTGACGAGCATACCGTCTGGTTCCCGTTCGTCTCCTTCAAATCCATCCTACTCGGGACCAGACGCTTCCAGAAGTGTGCGGTGCATGGGCGCTGGGAGCTTGCTCGCATGGTGTCGGAGGAGGAGTGGACGCCCGAGGTGATCGCGCAAGCAGAAGCGCATCGCGATTCCAACGTCATCTGATTCGGCAGCTGCAAGTTCACGCCGCTGAGAGGTCGATCGTCGACCGAGTCTCGGGTGTCAGGCGATGAGGACATCGCGGAGTCGGTCCTGGCTGGTGTCCCATCCGAGAACGTAGCGCGGGCGTGTGTTGATCTTCTCTGCGATCCGGTCGAGGTCGACCTGGGTGTACCGAGACAAGTCTGCTTGTTTTGGAAGGTACTGGCGCAGGAGCCGGTTAGTGTTCTCGTTCGAGCCCCGTTGCCAGGGTGAGCGGGGGTCGCAGAAGTAAACCTGGATGCCGAGCTCATGGGCGATTCGCTCGTGCTCGGACATCTCTCTTCCGCGGTCCCAGGTGAGCGACCGCAAGAGCCACGGCGGAAGATTCTGAAGGTTCCGGATCAGAGCGTCGCGTACGTCCGGGCCTTTGATCCCCGGTAGCTTCACTAAGCGAACTGCACGGGTGGAGCGCTCGACAAGCGTCGCTACGGCGCTGGGCCGGCGGCCCATCACGAGGTCACCTTCCCAGTGTCCGACCTCGTCACGTGTCTCAATGCGTGTCGGGCGATCATGGATCGAGACCATGTTCCGCAAGCGACCGCGTCCGTGTCCGGTGCGGCGCGACTGGCGCGACGTGCGGAGTCGACGGCCGGAGCGCAGGTGGACGCTCATCTCGGAGGGTAGGGCCGGGCAGGTGGCGGTGTAGAGGGTCCGATAGATCGCCTCGTGAGAGATCTGCATCGTCGGGTCGTCAGAGAAGTCCCGTCGTAGCCAGGCCGCGATTTGTTCCGGCGACCAGTCCTCATGCAGTTTCTGCTTCACGGCGGTGCGCAGCTCATCGTTCGCATCGAGCTTGCTGAGTTTGGGGCGTTGCGCGAGCTGCCAAGCGCGCTCATCTGCCTTGGCAGCCCTGTACTGGTCACGGCCGCCGTTCCGGGAGATCTCCCGCGAGATCGAGGAGTCTGACCGTCCGAGTCGAGCAGCGATCGTTCGAGCGGAATCACCGGCCGCGATTCCCCGGGAAATCTCCTCCCTCTGCGCCAGTGACAACCGCAGAGCAGCGCGACGGCGCGGTGCTGGGCGGATCCCACCAGAGTTTGCCAGGCGTCTCCGTACCGCTTCGCGGCTGCAGCGCACCGTTCTGGCAATCACGCGCATCGGCTCGCCCGCTCGCCATCTCTCCCACACGGCATCTTGCTCTTCCATGCTCAATGCCATCCCAACCGTCTCCTTCCGTCCAAGCGCATACTGCCATCACGGGTGATGCCTTGATCGGTTGAGACTGCCGTCGTTTTCGGTGCGCAGCTCGTCGAAGACGCCGAGCTGCGCGACACGCCGAGAGACGACGCACCGAAAACCCCCACCGAAACTGAATCGCACCGATACTGAGCGCGTACCGTTTATGGCATGGCCGAAGTATTTGGGTACGCGCGAGTCTCGCGCAAAGAGCAAGATCCGGGCGCACAGGAAGCCGAGCTGCGAGCGGCCGGCTGCAGTCGCGTGTTCGTCGACCACGGCGAATCGAGCCGCATCGCCGATCGCCCCGAGTGGCGCAAGCTCATCGACGTAGCCGCGCGCCCCGGCGACACGATCAAGGTCCGCAAGCTCGACAGGCTCGCCGGCAGTGAGCGCCTGATGATCGAGGTGCTATCCGAGCTGAACGATAGAGGCCTGAATATCGTGAGTCTCACGGAGCCAGCCATCGACACCACTACGCCGATGGGGAAGGCGCTCTACGGCATCGTCGTGGTCTTCGCGCAGCTCCGTGTCGACACGATCAGAGAGAACACGCGCCTTGGCTTAGAGCACGCACGGAGCCAGGGGAGAGTCGGCGGCCGCCCAACCGTGATGACGGCCGAGCGGATCGCCGCGGCCAAGAAGATGCGGGCAGAGAATCAGAGCTACGCCCAGATCGGGCGCGTGCTCGGAGTCGGCACATCGAGCGTCATGCGCGCGCTCGCAAAATAGCAGTATAACTATGGTTATATTTTCGGTAGACTGGAAGCGGAGGTGGACACTATGACGATCACAGAGATTCCCGTCGAGGCGGTCGCTGCACGGAAGGCGCAGCACTTGCGGAACATCGGAGAGCTGGACTACCGTCGCAGTCTGCTGCGGCTGAAACAGCGTGGATTGCGGCAGAAGGCGATCGCCGATCTAGTGAAGGTCTCGCAGCCGAACGTGCAGAAGGTGTTGCAGCGGGCCGCCGCAACCCCGATGCCTCGTGAAGGTTTCTCAGGTGCAGATCCTTACGAGATTTGCGAGCGGTACGCAGCCGGCCTGATCGACCGGGCGCAGCTCGTCGATGAGCTGACGCGCTGGGAGTACGTGCCGCAGGCGCAGACCAAGGATGCGTTCGACGATCTGCTGATGGATGTTGCGGGCTCGGTCGATGACCTGGACCGCGCGCTGAGCCGTGGGCTGATCGACGACGAGCTGTACGACGAGATTGGCGATCGCATCGAAGCACGGATGACGGCCGCGTGACCCCAGAGGAGCAGCGGCATATCGAGGTTGTCCAAGCGCTCTCTACTGCCGGCGGACCACTCGACAAGGATGGCCCACACGCGACTACCCGAAACCCAGCTTGGTATCGCTCCAATGGGTCGCGTAAAGCCGGACGACGGGCGACGCACGAACGCATCAAGGCCGCGGTAGTGAGCCAGTCTCCGAACGCGAAAGATGAAGGTCGAGCACTCGTGCTGGCTGGCCCGCCAGGTGCCGGTAAAGGGCGGGTCGCTGACACCGTGCTCGGTGCGGATCGTGACCACTACGTGAACATTGACGCGGACGAGTTCAAGAAGCTGTTGCTGCGCGAAGCGATGGCAGATGGCAGCTATGAGGAGTGGATCAAACCGCCCGCGGTGCGCGACTTAGAGGCGCAGGGGGAGCGGTTTTATCCGCTTGAACTTGCCTCACTCGTGCATGAAGAATCGTCGATGCTTGCACGTGCGCTGCGCACAGAGATGATCGACCAGGGAACGAACATTATCGTCGACACGGTACTGAGCGACCCAGACAAAGCAGTGGAGCTTGGTGCGTATCTTGCGGAAGCCGGCTACCAGGTAACCGTCGTCGACGTTGAGGTGCCGTTCGAGGTATCGCAGGATCGGATCGTGCAGCGCTGGCAGCACGCGATGCAGGAAGCCGAGGCGGGCAAAGCAGACGCACTCGGCGGACGATGGGTGCCGAGCGCTTACGCTCGGCCGCTGTTCGACACTGAGCATGGACGCTCGAAGTCACAGGATGCGGCAGCCCAGCTCGCGCAGACATGCCCACGAGTGATCCGTTACGAGCGCCACTACACGAGCGCCGAGGAGCACCAAGCATCGTTGGATGAGGGGCGCGAAGCCCAGCCCATTCGTGAGGTCGCACAGGTGCGATTGAAGCCTGGCGGAAAGCTCGAAGCAGAGCAGTCGGTGAGCCGTCTAACCGCGGCCAGTTTCAGTACCGACAGATCCGCACCGCGTAGCGCAGGTGCGCATGAGCAGAGGCCAGGGCCGCGTGCTGAACGAGCACCAGAGAACGGCATTGAGCGATAGACCAACCGTTCTTTTCTCTTCCCCTGATAAAAGCCGCCCCGAACAAGATAGCCACCTGTCAAGGGTGCGGCGCAGCCGCATCACGGAGTGACGCGAAGCGCCCTTGACAGGTGGCTATCTTGTGCCAGTATCTCGGGCTCAGGGGGAGGGGAAAGCCCCACCGCAAGCGAACAACTAGACCGTTGCCGGCTGCTGCGATGCAGCATCGTCGGAGAGCTTGAAATCAGATTCGAGGCCCGAAGCCGTCGTCGATACAGCGGGCGTTCGAGATGAAGTCTGAGCCGTGTTCTTACGCGGTGCCCGCTTGCGCGTGCGAGCCTTCTTATCGGGCTCTGCAAACCCGATCTTGCGCAGCTCATCGGGGCTCCATCCGGCACTGACGGCCGCGTTATACGCCTTCACATCATCGCGTTCGGCGGACGTCACTCGCTCGCTGATTCGAGCTTGCAGCTCCGCCAGCTCACGAGCACCATCCTCACGGATTGTATCGAGTTCGTTGCGCGCCTCAGCGAGCACACGGATTGCCTCGATGCGATCCTCCTGAGCACGACGGGCACGGTCCATTGCTTCTTCGATTGAAAGTTCCTTAGCCATGTCTCCATCCTACGGATGAAGACAGCTCGCGTCGACGTTCGTCGACCATATGCGAGCACGCCGCGGCGAAGCCGCGACCGCTCCCGGCTGCCACCGTGAGCGACCCTAGGGGGAGCCCCAGACGGAGCAAGCTATACAATTAGGTGACCTAATTGGGATTGATCCTCGATTTTCCGTCGAGGATGCGGCACACTGGAAGTGTGGTCACCGCGGTTGCGGTGTCGCTGCGCTGGGCTGGAGGGAGGTGCTGGGTTGTCTGCTGATTCGAATGAGGATGCTGAACCGAAGCGCCGTCAGGCTCGACGTCGTAACGTCAAGGGCGGTCGGGTTGCTCGGCACATTGTGAAGGTCAGCCCGGAGGAAGAGGGCCAGCTTCTCGCGCTCGCATTGCAGTACAAGGTGACCGTTCCTAAGCTGCTTGTCGACTCAGCATTGGCAGGGGGAGCGGCCGCTGCTGCTGCGAACGAGTCTGTGCGTCACGAGGTCATCGCACAGATGTTCGCGACGCATCGTTTGCTCGCGGGTTTGGCGAACAACGTGAACCAGATGGCGAAGGCAACGAACGCTACGGGCTCGGTGCAGGCAGAGATGGTTGCAACACTCACGAAGGTGCGTGAGGTCGCCGATCACATCGACAGATTCGTCGATGAGTTGAGTGAGGCATCGTCATGATGCCGAACATCACCCGCGGCGATCGCATGGCCGGTCTCATGACGTATCTTGTCGGAGCGGGCCGAGCTAACGAGCACACCGAACCTCACCTTGTAGCTGGGGATGCAGCGATGATGGCTTGGCACGATGATGCTGAGTTGGGCCGTGATTCTGCACTGGCGATCGCGCGACACTTGGACCGCCCTCGTAAGGCATTCGATGTTGACGTGAAGGGCGGTCACGTCTGGCATTGCTCACTGTCATTGCGCGCAGAAGAGGGCACGCTTACCGATGAACAGTGGAACGCGATAGCTAACGACTTCGTACGTGAGATGGGCTTTGACGATCACGAGGGAACCAAAGCGCCGTGCCGTTGGGTTGCCGTGCGTCACGGTGTCTCGAAGAACGGGAACGATCACATCCACATTGCAGTGAACCTGGTGCGTGAGGATGGCACCAAGGCTCCCATTCACATGGACTACAAGCGGGCGCAGACCGTTGCACGTGCGCTCGAAGTTGCGCACGGTTTGGAGTCGCTGGAATCGGTGCAGGCTGATCGCGCCACCCGTGGGTATGACCCCGCTGAACGTGAGGTGCAAGCACGTTGGCGCGCACGGGCGAAGTACGAACGTAACCGCCACTCTGCCGGCACCGATGCGCCGGAGTGGGCGAAGCTCGACGGTGCACTGCGACAGGTCTTGATCGGTGCCGAGATGCGCGCAGATCAGCCGCGGTACTTGCTCAGCTTGAAGGTGCGCGGATGCGCGGAGGCCAGCGCAGATGAGGGCGAGTTCGTACGTCGAATGCGACGTGAAGGACTCATCGTTCGCCCACGCTACGCTGACGGACGCACGGACGTCATCACTGGGTACTCGGTCGCTGAGCGCCCGACTGCAGGCGAGCGGCCTATCTGGTACGGCGGCGGCAATCTCAGCCGTGACCTGACGCTCCCACGGCTGCGTGACGGGTGGCCTGACACCCCGACTGGTGCCACTACTGCGGCAGCGGAATGGAACGCCGCGAAGCGGGGCCGGCGCGTAGTCGCACCGGGCCGGGAGACCCAAGAGCCCAACCCTGAACAGTGGACACGCAGCAGTGAAGAGCTGACCGCTCTCGTCGACCGACTGCGATCTGTGCCGATCGAGGATCGGAGCACATGGGCGACCGTTGCGCGGCAGACTGCCGGCGCTCTGGCCGCATGGTCGAACGCGACCGAGGAGACGCCAGGCGACCTCGCTGCGGCATCGGAGGCGCTGTCACGATCCGCTCAGACGTACCAGCGCACCGTGCGCCCTCAGCAGGCCGGCACGGTAGCCATCTCTGGTGCAGCAATGCTGCTTGCAAGCGCAGTGCGCGGCGGGCAGGGTGCCGTCGCTCAGGCCGCGATGATCCGGTCATTGCTGACCCTCACTCAGGCGGTGTACGCGGCATCCGTCGCGGCGTCGCAGGCGCGCCAGGCTCGATTGCTTGCGGAGGATACGCGCGCTCGCCTGAGCCGCGTTCGTGCGGCGCTGCCGGCTCCCATGAAGGGCACCGATGCGACGGCACAGCAGCAGACGGCGACGGCGACTATCGAGCGTGCGCTGCTCGATGCTGAGGCGCAGGCGGTACTTGACCGTGTGCGCGCGAGCCAGGCGCGGCCGGCTACTGAAATCGGGTCGCCTGTGCCGAACCGAGTACAACCGAACGAGCGACCGAAGACGACCCAGCCGAGGCTTCCGGGCCGCGACGGTATCGAGCGATAGAACACAACGAGAGGAGATCCCATCATGGCTGAAAGCGACGGCATCGAAGAGGCGATGGAGGGGCAGCTACGCATCCTTGTGACGGCAGCCTCGCAGGTCGGTCAGATGATGACTCGCCTACGTGAGGAGGCTCTGCGCCGTGCACGTGAGCACAGCATCCAGGAGCATCGCGAGCTGCAATCCCGCCTCGATGCGGAACGTGCAGCGGCGCGCGCTGAGCTGAGCAACGTGCATCAGCCGGAGTGGTGGGATCGAGCGACCCCGGAACAGATTGGCCATTCGTACCAGGTTGCTCGGGGCTGGGCCGGCGAGGACCAGGAGGCAGCTCGCGCCGAGATGCGGATGCGTGCCGAGCTGCAAAGTCGGTACGCGATCGACGTCGACAACACAGGCATAGATCCCAGCTCGGTACAGCAGATGGTGCGCCTACAGTTGGAACGTGCCGAACGTGACCTCGCGAACGCGGCTGAGGAACGCAACCGGGCGGCCGCTGAGGAGGCCGAAGCCGCACGGTTGATGGCGGATGCGAACCAGGCTGAGCAGGCGGCTGAGAACGCCCGTGCGATCGCGTCAGAACCGGGCCACGATAGCGAAGCATTCATCGCCGACGCCGAGCTGCGCGAACGAGAGGCTACCCGGTATCGGGAGGACTCACAGAACACCTACGACAGCTCGCAGCGACGCGATGCTACGGCTGCAAGCTTGGAACGGCAGGGGATCAGCGAACAGGCGATCGGGGCGCGTATGCGCTCCGACGTCAGCAATGCGAAGCCGGCTACTGAGGCGGCCCGCAACGGGGCAGCGAAGAAGACGAGCGCGAAGGCTCGACCCTCTCGCGGCCGCGGCGCTCAGGTGCAGCGCGCTGGCCTCGAACGGTAACCGCCTACAACGACGGAGGGCCGCACCCGATTGGGTGCGGCCCTCCGTGTTTGTGGTGGCGATCGCTTAGCCGGCGTCGTTGAGCTCAACGGGTTCGTCAGGCAGCCGCACGTCGCGGAATAACCCCTCTGGCGGTGCGGTGTACGGCAGCGGAGCGCCCTTGCGCGACTGGTTGGTTTCGTCGTTCGCGTCGGCGGCCGCGAACGGGCCGTCAGGGTCCATAAGCACGGCCATGTGGTGGTCGGCGTGATCCCGCCACCACACACTCATGCCCGTGCTCGCGTCCTGGCGCAGCTCCTCCCAGGACCGCCACAGCGCTTCGAGGCGGATCACCGCTTCGTCATAGTTCCACCAGTCGGCCGCCCACACGCGAGCGCGGCCGTTGATCGGCCGGCGGTACGCGAGACGCAGATACTCGCGGTAGAACTCGTCGACGGAACCGTAGTACAGCGGCGGTGCATCGTCGCCGCTCGATTGTTCCTCTGGGGTGCCGGCGTCGTTTGCTTCCACCTGATCGGTGATCGCGGCGGCCGCGGCGTCCTCTGCCTGAGCGCGCAGTGCCTCCACCAGCTCTTCTGTCAGCGCTTCATCTACGGCGGCCGCGGCGACTTCTGCCACTTGTTTCTTGACGGCCGCTTTCACCGCGGCGTCGACGTACTCGCTGGCTAAGCCGCCGACGTCGACGCCGAACACGTTGGTCGACGTCGACGAGCTGCGCGGTGCGACCGGCGCCGATGGTGCCGGCGTTTCCTCCCAGGAAGTCTCGCCCCAGCTCTCATCTTCGCCCCAGCCGCTCATCGGGTCGCCTCCGCTGCGGCCACGGCCGCCAGCTCCTGATCCGCTTGCTGCATCGTGTACTCGGCTTGTGGGTCATTCGCGGCCAGAGACGCGCGTACCGCGGCATCGTGCGGGCCACCCATCCACGGCACTGTGCGAATCAGCGTCGGCCTTGAGCCGGACGCGAGGACCACGGCGCGGCCCTTCGGGAGCGCCGAGAGTGCGTCGACGTCGAGGATGCGTTCGCGATGGAGCTGCGTGGAGACGGTGCGCTGCCCGCGCGACGTCGACGAGGACGAGGAGAGACGATCGTAATCGCCGATCAGCTCGGCAAGCTCTTTTAGAAACCCAACCTCGGCGACACCGCCGCCGTACACCTTCACGTTCGAGGCCGACCAAAGTTTCTTGATGCCGGCCTCGCCCCAGACTTCTGCGCCCTGTGACCAGGACTGCAGAACGGTATCGAGCACGATTCCGCGTGAGCCGTAGTGCGAGTAGAGGTTCGGAAGATCCCGCCACCGGCATACGTTCGCGGCCTCATCGAGCACGCCCACGAGGGGCATTTCCAGGCGACCGCCTCTCGAGCGAGCGGCCAGCTCTTCGGCGGCCTCGACGACCGCGACAGTGAGCGCGGTAACGAGCGGGCCGGCGGTGCCGCGGCCCTCGCGAGAGAGGGAGTAGAGCGTGCCGCCGTCGGCCTTCACGAACTCCTCGGGGCTGAACTGCGGGCGCTTATCGTCGTCGCCCAAGGGGTTCACCCACTGGGCGACCTGGCGATTCGTCAAGCAGGAGACCATCTGCTGTGCAGATCCGTAGACGCCGCCACGCTGCTTCTCGGGAGCGGTGATGACGCCGGCCACCTGATCGGCGATGAGGCGCTGCCCGTGCTCGCGCAGAATCTCCACGGGCTCTTCCTCGGTCGGGCGGGTGATCCACGTGAACACTTGCGTGATCGGGCGGCCGCCGAGCGCCGCGGCGAGGAGGAGGCCAGCGAGCAGATCTTGCGCAGCGGTGTCGAAGTAGGCATCGGCTTTCGCGCCGGGGTCACGTGAGCCGGCGGCGAAGTGATCGGCGAGCTTGGCTGCTTTCACTTCGTCGGTGACGTACGTGAGCGGGTTCCACCACCACGACGGGGGCTCATTCGCGACCGACTGCGGATCAAATACCCAAACCGGGCCACGCTCTGAGCGCGGCCCGCGGGTGTGGTCCACAATGTCTCGCTTGTTCGATGTCGCGAGCACCGAACCGGGAGCATCGAGTATTTCCGGCACGACCATCGAGGTGGTCTTTCCCGTACGGGGGCCGGCAATGGTGATCCGCATGTCCTCCCACGAGCTGAGGAGCGGCTGCCGCGTCGCGACGGTGACACCGATGGGAAGACCGGGGGCGGCGGTGACGCCCAGCCGTTCCGCCTTCGCGGTGACGGCTTTACGGCTCAGATCCTCAATGTCTCGGCCGCGCCCCATGTAGGCGGCTTGCTGATCGACGCGAGTACGTCGCTTGGCGCGGCGTGCCCGCCATACGAGCACCAAAGTGCCGAGCGTGACCACCACGGCGACGAGGCCGCCGAGCACCCACCAGCCGGCCGCACCAGGCCACTCGTACTTGCCACCGAACAGGCCGAACACCACCCCGAACGGGTCGGCGGGCACCTCCACGCCCGTACCGGCGAGGCGGTGCCCGAGGTGCATCGCAGCGTAGAGAGCTGCGACGATCACGGCCACGGCGAAGATGACGACCAGGCCCAGGATCGCTTCTGAGCTGAGGCCGCCGGGATCGCGTCTGCGGTTGTTGTTCGGGCTGCTCATGCGTTGGCCTCCTCGGGGATCGCTGCCTCTTCGTGCGCGCGCCGGCCGACGCGCGACTGCGCCGCCCACCGCTTGTTCGTGTCGTTGATAGCTCGCTCCGCCTCGGTCAGCTTCACCGCAAGCGGGATACCGGGGCGGCCGCCGACCTTCACGAGGAACCGGCCACGGCCGGGAGGTTCGCTCTCACGGCCCGTAGCGGAGTCCCAGGAGGGCGGGGCAGACCATCCGGTGAGGAGGCGCTGTTCCGTGCGTGAGAACGGCACAGCGGCCGTCAGGAGCGGCATTTCAGCCTGTGGGAGGCCGCCACAGATGAGCATGCCGGCGCGCTCGACGAAACCGCGGGCTTTCGCGCGATCTTCCTCGGGGAGCCCTTCAAGATCGTGCATCGTGTGCGTAATCATCGCCTGCCCGACGCCGAACTGACGGTTCAGGCGCGTCAGTGCGTCGATGCGGTCGACCATGCCGGCACCAGAGCGCAGCGCTTGCCACAGCTCGTCCATGATGACGAAGTAGTGGCGCTGCGGTTCTAGGCCGGCCTCAGCGAGCGCGTGAGCCACGTTCACCGTGGCGAACCCGTTGGACCAGCACGCGAGCAAGGTTGCGGCGCGCAGATCCGTGTCGGTTTCCTTCAACCCTGAAATGTCGTAGACCACGGGGCGATCGCGCACCATCGGGTTTGTCGTGTGCCTGGCGAACGTCTCGCCCAGACGACCACCGCGGGTGAGGCTGATGAGCGACGCTTCGAGGCCGCGGGTGATCTTCTGGTACTCGTTCCAGTCGCCGCGGTCGACGGCGACCTCGCGCAGTTCCTCCGGCCCTTCCTGCACCACGGCGAGGAGATCCGCGAGCACCGGCACGGTATCGGTGAACTTCCGATCCAAGACGCGCAGCGCGGCGTCGATGATGGACTCTTCGACGTCGGAGGGCGACTGCTTGCGGAGAATCGACAGGAGCGCTGACACCATCGTGAGCCGTCGCCCGTGGGCGTCGGCTTCGACTTCCTCGGCCTCTTTCACGAAGCCGGCAGCTCGCAGTGCATTGGATGCGTCGGTTGACTCGCCAGGATCGAGCACGTTCAGGTATCCGCGGCCGCGGCCGAGCCGGATCACCTGCCCGCCTAGCGCCTCGATGAGGTCGACGTAATCGGGTTTCAGATCGCCGAGAATGAACGGGATCGACCCGTACCCGGCGAGGCCGGCCGCCATGCGGCGAACCGTCGTCGACTTTCCCAGCGCCGGCAGACCCAGCACGAAGCAGCTTGGGTTGCTGATGAGCTTTGCGCGCTGGAACCAGGAGATGGGATCGGCGCACACCGTCGAGCCGGTGAACAGGTGACGGCCGAGCGGTACGCCGATCATCGGCGTACCCGTGCCGACCGAGTACGGCCACAGGCCGCACACCTGCACCGTTGTGCCGCGCCACTCGTCGGCTTGCTGCACGTACGCGGACTGGCCACGGCCGCGCCCCAGCCACCCGCGCATCGGCGGGCGACTGGGGCGGACCTCGGCCTGCTCCTTGGTGGTCTGCGCAGCGCGCTTAGCTCGCCGCGGCGACTCGTGCTTCTTCGTGCTCTTCTTGCTCACAGCTTCTCCCTCAGCTCGGCGGGAACCTTCAAGTGCTTCGGCAGCACCAGGCCCAGAGGCAGTGCGGCAGCGAACGCGCTGTCCTGAGACCCGTAAACGGGGCGCACGCGCAGGCGTGCGCCGGCCGCCAGGCTGTCGATCGCAGCTTTCGCGTCTTCGTACTTGGCAGGATCGGTGACGGTCGCGGTGATGAGCATGCCGAACTGGACCAGGCCGGCTCCGCTCGCCTCTTCGGTTGCGGTTGCGGCCGCGGCCCGCACAGCGAGGCTGTCGCGGGCGGCCGGCTTGTTCGTCGACGTCAACCGGAACTCGGCAGCGCGCAGATCCGCTTCAACGATCGCCGCGGCGCGCGCCGATTCGAGCGGCCGGTACAGGATCGACACCCGCTTGCGGGCAATCTCCTGGTGGGGGGCGAGCAGTTCGCGCAGCACTCCCGACTGGACGTTGCCGCGCGGTGCGCCCGTCATCGCCCAGGTGCAGGAGAACGCGGAATCGTGACGGTAGCCCGACCACGACGCCTCGGCCGCCGACGGTCCGACGTCCGGCCAGGTCAGCTCCGGCGTCTCGCCCTCGGCGTGCGCCTCGTCGATCAGCACTGCCGCGGCAGGATCGTAGGCAATACGGATCGCCTCGCACAGCGATTGCGCCGAGAGTGGGTTCGCAGCACCCGCTCCGGTCGCTTGCAGGCTGCCGGTGAGACCGGGCAGACGGGCGGCCAGCTCGTGCCCCATCTCGTCGTGCTTGCGCTTCTTCCCGCCGGCACGATGTGCCGCGCTCCACGTGAGCGTCACGTACGCTTTCACCGTCGACGAGCCCGACGGGTACGTGGCGATCACCTGGTGCAGCATCTCGCGCGCGAACTCGGGAGCGTCATCGTCGAGGTTCGTCAGCACCTCGCGGCGCAGCCGAGTGCCAGAGTCAGGGGCCGTCTCGATCGTCACGGATGCCGCCTCGATCCCAGGCGTATCGCCCAGGTTCGACAGCCAGTGCCCCCAGTCGGCCACCCATGCGTCGATCTGTTCCTGGTCGACGAGCGCGGCCCCGTCCGGCTCTGTGCCAATGACCACAGAGTACGAGCCCGTGGCAGGTGTGTAGAGCAACGCGAACGGGCGACCGTACGAATCGGTGTACTCATACAGTCGAGTCGCGGCCGCAAGGCCGGGGAGCTGATACGTGCCCCACAGCGCACGGCCGAGAGGCCCGCTGCGGTAGATGTTCGAGCCGTTCGACCGGGCTGCCCACCAGCCCACGCGCGCAGACCCACGAGACAGTGTGCTCTTGCCGTGAGCATCCTTGACGACCACCATCAACATAACGACCGCCAGCACCGCAAAGGCGATGACGCCTTCCAGGAGGCCGGCCGTCATGACGACGATGACAATGAGCATCAGGCCGCCGAGCAGGATCACCGTACCTACAGAGCCCAGCCCCAAGATGCCGGCACTGGTCGGCTTGCGCCAGTTGCCGTAGGTCCGCGGACCTCGATTCACTTCTGCGGTAGTCACGAACCGCTCCCTTCTGCAGTTGCTTGTTCGCCCAGATCCTTAGCTGCACCGGATGCAGCCTGACCAGCTTGTTTCGCGGCACCGAGTGCGGCACCGGCAGCCGCACCCCACGGGCCGCCTGCGGCACCCGCCGATGCTCCGGCAGCAACACCACCGCCGGCAGCCGCGCCGCCGGCAGCTGCGCCGCCCGCGGCAGCTCCGCCACCTGCGGCCGCTGCGCCTCCGCCCGCTGCGGCAGCGCCGCCACCGGCACCACCGCCTGTGGTCGCTGCACCGCCACCGCTCTTCGCAGCCGCGGTGCCAGCGCCCTGACTACCGGGCGACTGCTGCGGTGCGGACTGTGTAGCTCCCGTCGACATGGAGCTGCTACCCGTTGCACCCTGCGCGCCGTCTTCACCCTTCGAGCCGGCTAGCCGTCCGAGCTGCGCGGCACCCGTCGGGAGAGCCGCTGCGCCGCCCGCCATAGCAGCAGCGCCCATACCGGCACCGCCGGCAGCCATCGCGCCCACCATCGGCGTTACGAAGCGCATCAGGGCGGGCATCGCAAACAGCGCGAGCACCATCAAAATCATGCCCGTCAGAATCGACAACAAGCCGGTGCCGTCATCCTTGAACACGTCCGATCCGGTCAGGTAGAACGCCGTGGCATAGATGATCGCTGCGGCAGGTTTGTAGAGGATAAACGCGGCCAGCCATGCGATGCACTTCTTGAACCAGGTCTTACCCGATTCGGTGTTCGTGATCGAGGCCGCCAGCGGCAAGATCCCCGACAAGATCACGAGCATGCCGCCACGAGCGATCATCAAAATGATCTGCGTGATGGACGCGAAGATCGCGATAAGGCCTAGCAGGATGATGAGGATTGCTCCGAGCCCAGATCCTCCACCGAAGGCGAGCAGCGTTGTGACGCTGCGGCCGAAGCAGGCTCCGTCCTCAACAACGCTGCAGTCCAGCGACTTGTCGATGATCCACGCGGAGAAGCCGTCGGCGGCCGCCACCAGCAAGGCTGTGATAGTCACGCCCGCACCAGCAACAACGACAAGGGTAAGCAGGCTCCGCACCGTGTCCTTGCCCGGTTCGGCACGCTGTTCCCACACCATGCGGATACCGCCCAGGATGACCGACAGAACCGCGAACGCTCCGGTGTAGTACCAGAGCGCGGACTGTAGGAACATCACCGCGCCGCCGGCATTCGTTGGGCCATTCGGCAGCAACCCCGCGACGATCGACGAAGCTCCGCCCATCAGGACCACCGCCCCCAGGATCAGCCCGAGCTTGCCGAGTGACGCGAACCCTTCACCACGGCGCTGCTTGACCGCAATGAGAGCACCAAGAGCGAACAACGAGAGGACCGCGACCACAAGGCCGATCCAAAACACATACCCCATGACGAGGGTCAGGAACCCAGATCCCGCGCCTGCATCACCGGCCTGCACCGACGAAGAATCGCCCTCGCTGAACGTCAGAATCGGTGTACCAACGTTCACCCACATAGTGCCCAGCGAAGCAACAGCCTTACCGAGACCCTCCATGACAGCCGCCGCCATGTCTTCAAGAGCGCCACCCAGCAACTCCGAGATTGCATCTTGCGTGCATTTTCCGGGGTCGCTGAACAGTTCGATTGGGTTACAGGCCATGTGTAATCACTCCCTCCAGGCGATGTATCCGGCCAAATTTTTCAGGGGAACCACACTGATAGGTTCAGCCGAATCGGTACTGCTCTTCCAATCGCCTTCCGACCAAACCAGCTCATAGACGATTGAGGCCGTGCCTGTGCCGCTGCTACTTGAAACTTCAGTAGCGATGTCAACGCGAGCCGACTCGCCGTCATACGCGAGTAGCCTAAAACCGGCAATTTGCATACGGGTGTCGGTCTGCGATGAGCTGGTGTCGGTGTCCAAGCTCGGCCCGTCAGCGAGGAGCCGATCGCGGTACGCACCTGGTGCCAGGAAATAGTCGATCCACGCTGCTGTTGCCTGGGGGGTCTCCTGGGCAGCCACAGCGCTTGCAGCCGCGAATACCGCTCCCTCGGGTGAGCGCTGGAAGCAGTACTTGAAGCCTGATGAGTCGGTCTCTCCCGGCCCGTATTCATTTGAGACCGGGTAGGCGGTAGTGCCGCGGTAGAGCCATTCATCCGCGGTTGGTGCTTTACTCAGACGCGCCTCTTCGAGCACGTCTCCTTCGAGGCCGCAAACGCTACTGCCGCTCTCCACTCCCTCATCAGGAGCGGGAGCGGCAGTAGTCGCCGGCTTCGAGGGGTTTGAGTCAGCATCATCGTCACCGCCTAGCGTGAAGATAATCGAGAGCACGACGCCCGCGATCACCAGGAGCATGACCAGCGCTCCGGCCATCAGGAAGCTCGGTCGCGTCCAGGGGCTCTGCTGGGTTTCCTCGTTAGCCATGAGTCACGCCTTCCGATCAGGCACCCGAGAGGAAACCGACGAGAGCAACCGCGGCCGAGATGAGTACGACACCGCCAAGGATCATGCCGATCTTGCCGACATGCTCTCCGCCCTCTCCGCGGCGTGAGTTGAGACCCATCATGGCTCCGACGGCGAACAACGCGAGGATCGCGACGGCGAGGGCTACCCACTTGGCCCAGCCCATGATCGAGGTGAAGCCATCGGTGCCGGGAGGCTGCACGGGATCGGGGTTCGGCAGATCCGCCGGCAGCACTGCTGCGACTTCCACCGCTGTCTGAATGGCGGTCACAAGAACGCTCATCGTGTTTCCTTCTCTCAATTCGGGGTGCCGGCGGCACCAGTTTGGGTGAGCGTGGTCAGCTCGTCGACCATGCGACGAACCTCCCGCGGAGCGTTAGGAAGAGTGATGGGCTCCCCCAGACGCCACGATTCGATCCACGGCACCGACCAGGTGCGCGGAACACCCCCGCCGACCAGACGCGCGAAGTCGCGCAATGGTCGCGGGAGTCGGCCCGGTGCGTCGGCGACGATCGCCAGGCCGAGAACTTCAACATTCGGCACCAAGCCGGCAGCCCACTGGGTTGCCGCTGCCTGTGCCGCTTGCAGCCCACTCATCGACGAGCGGGCCACCAGTACGACGCGCGTAGGTGTCGGCGAGGCCGCGTGCGGCCACATGTGGCTGGCAGCGGGCCAGCTCGGTACGAGCTGCGACAGGCTCGACTCTCCTGATCCCCCATGCACGCCCAGCCAGCACAACGTAGCCAGCGGTGCGCGGTCGACTACGGGGATCTGCACAGCCGGCGTGGGGATGCCACGCTGCGGTGCTGTCGGGCCAGGGGGCTGCTCCACCGGCCCCACAGCTACAGGCGTCGCCGTAGGCTCAGGGTTCGCGGGTCGCGATACCCACGGATTTACTCCATCGGTCAAGACAACTCCTTGGATAATGGTATTGAGATCATTCTCAAGTCTACCATTATATAGGGTCAATTGGGGTAAGTATGCGTAAAATGATGCAAAATTATACAGATTATCGAACTTGGTGTAATCTGGTGCTATGCACAGAAGGTGGATGGCGATGAGCGCGGCGGCATCTGACGCGCTTGACGCGCTGTTCGCAGATAAACCCGAGACGCTGACCGTTGCCGAGGTGTCGACCTTGCTGCGCAAGACGACAACCGGGGTCTATGGCATGTGCAGGGCCGGCAAACTGCCGGCCTACCAAGTCGCCGGCCACTGGCTGATCCTCCGAGACGCGCTCAAAGAACAGATGCGTCAAGGGGCCTCAATCGGCCAGGCGGACGAAGAAGAGGAACCCCAAGAATAGGAGACAGTATGCGGCGGAGTGTACTTGCGGCGGCGCTGATGCTTAGTGCCGTACTCGTGACAGGGTGCGCGGGCGACTCAAAACCCGCAGATACCACTCCGTCGCCTAGTGCAAACGCGCACGCACAGGAGCAGTTCGAGGACGGGCACAGGCCGATCCCCTCGCCATCCTGGGAGGAATCGGACCGGGCCGCCGCGATCGTCGCAGCGGAAACCGCGATGCGCACGTATGCACGGCCCACCATCACCCAGGAGGAGTGGTGGGCCGGTATAGAGCCGCTGCTGAACCAGCAGGCCAGTCTCGACTACGCGTACGTGCAGCCTCAGTCCATTCCGGCAACCAAGGTGACCGGGCCAGGCTCCATCACAGATGATGAGAGCGCCCTGGTCGTGTTCGTCGACGTGCCCACGGATGCCGGTACGTACAACATCATCTTGAACCGCGACGGCGCAGGGGAACCGTGGCTCGTCGCCCGGTTCGTTCCCCCAGAGTCAGCGGGGAACTGATGGCCGGCGACAGTCAGAAGAAACTCGGCCCCATCGCGATTCTCACGGTGCCACTGTTCATCGTGGCACTTGTGTTCACCGTTGTTCTGACGGGCAGCGCTGCAAACTGCAACCCGTCGGGATCCGGCGGCGACAGCGTATCTGTCGACCCGGATAGTGTGCCCGACATCAACATCGGCAGCTACGGTCACGAACAACTCGTCAACGCCGCCCATATCATCACAGCCGGCGAAGACCTCGGCCTGAACGCCCGAGACCAGACCATCGGTGTCATGACCGCAATGGGCGAGTCGAGCCTGACCAACATTGACTATGGTGACTGGGAAACTGGCGGGGTTACTAACCCTGATGGTTCCGCAACCACGTCAATAGGGCTGTTCCAGCAGCAGGCTGGGTGGGGATCAGCCGAAGATCGGATGGACCCGTACAAGAGCGCCACCATGTTCTTCGAAGCGATGGTCAGGAATGTGCCCGAGGCGGAACGCGAAAGCCTCGCGCCGACGATCGTCGCTCACCGCACGCAGATCAACGCTGACCCATACCACTACGAAAAATACTGGGACACGGCCGTGCAGATCGTCGAGGAGCTGTCCGGCAAGACCACCCAGCTCGGCGCGGGCGGCGCAACCTGCAAAGACGACACTACGCCAGGACACGTCGGCAAGGACGGCTGGGCAAGCCCCGGAGACGGGCCGATCAACGACCGATACGGACCCCGAGCCGCAATCCCCGGAGTGATCGGCGCAGGATTCCACACAGGTCTCGATCTCGAAGCTGGCGGTTGCTACGGTCCGATTTGGGCCGCCCACGACGGCACCGTCAGCAACGTCTTTATCGACTCGTATAGCAACTGGTTCCTCATCGTCGACCACGGCGGAGGCGTCATGACGCACTACGTCCACATGTACGCCGATGGGCTGATCGCGAAAACTGGCGACAAAGTAAAAGCCGGCGAACAGATCGCCCGCACCGGATCGAGCGGCGCAAGCTCCGGCTGCCACCTCCACTTCGAGGTGCAGATCGACGGCGAATTCACTGACCCCGAACCGTTCCTCGCCGAACGCGGAATCACTTACTAGGAGAAGGAGATCCCCCATGAGCACAGACACCACGGCCGCATGGCCCCGCGTCGCTGCCGTCATCAAGGACGACGGCAGCGGAGAGGTCAACATCAGCGGGAAAACGCACCCGGTACAGGCCGAAGACCTCCCCGGAGCTCGAGCTGCAGTCGTCGAGCTCGTCGCTGAAACAGCCGACAAGCTCGGCCGCAGCGTCCGCGCCACAATGACTGACCCCGACGGCGATTGGCCCGTCATTATCGCCGCAGACGGCACCGTCGAAGCCGACGACAGCGCACCCGCGCGCCCGCGTGAGCGCGACGCCGAGGACGACGAACCAGCGTCAGCCGAAGATCCCGCGATCGCCACAGACACTCCGGCGGCCGCCGCCGTCGTGCCGTCTCCCGGCCATGCCGAAGTGCCGGCGATCGCCACGGCGACGTCGACGTCGGCCACCAGGCGCGAGGCCCGCCAGTCGTTCCTCACTCAGGAGCAGACCGAGGAGCCGGCAACTCGCGGATGGCGCGGTGCTCTCTCCCGCGTCGGGCTCCGCATGAGCCCGAGCGACGCCGAGCGCGCCGAGCGCGCCGACGTCCACGAGGTAAGCCAACACTGGCCAGGACCCCGCACAATCGCCATCGTCAACGCGAAGGGAGGGGCCGGCAAGACGCCCTCAACTGTTTTGCTTGCCGCAGTTTTCGCACGTTACGGCGGTGCCGGTGTCCTCACATGGGATAACAACCAAACGAGGGGCACACTCGGATGGCGGACCGAGCAAGGGCCGCACGAGGCTACGTTGCTTGACCTTCTCCCCCAAACTGACCGGCTCCTGAGCACGGGTGCTCAGTCAGCCGACCTCGCCCACTTCGTGCACCACCAGACGCGCGACCGCTACGACGTGCTGCGCTCAAAGCCGATGGAGCTGGCAAGCGCGCAGCGCGTCGACGCCGCCGACGTCGACGCCATCCACCAGGTAGCCAGCAAGTATTACCGGCTGATCTTCATCGACAGCGGCAACGACGAGTCAGACCCGATGTGGCGGCGCATGATCGACCACACCGACCAACTCGTGGTCGCGACCACGACCCGCGACGACCACGCAGAGGCCGGCGCGCTTCTCCTCGAAGCCCTCGCCGAACGCGACGAGCACACCGCGCAGCTCACCAAAAACGCTGTTGTCGTTGTGAACCAGGCAGACCCCAAGGCCAACAACGCCGCCCGCGTCGCAGACGGCTACCGCGCGATCGCACGCGACGCCATCACGATCCCCCACGACCCGGCAATGATCGACGGGGTACTGCGATACGGCTCCCTCCGACCCGCGACACAGCGCGCCTGGCTCGCCGCCGGAGCCGCCGTCGCACGCGGACTATGACCACCCCCGATAAGACCCACCGGGTTGCGGACTGGCCGCGCATCAGCGCGACCGTCCGCCCCGATGGGGCCGGTGTGCTCACCATCAACAAGACCGATCGACTCTGCCACGCTGCCAGCGTCGACGAACTGCGCACCGGCATGATCGCCCGCTGCGCAGTGATCGCGCAGCAGCTCCGACGCCCCGTACGGTTCGAGGTCACCGACGACACCCAAACATGGCAGCTCGCCATCCGGCCAGAGGGCTACGTGCAGCTCATCGACGACGCCGGCAAGATCCCGCCCGCATACGGGCTCACCGTCCACAACGGCCCCTGCCGAGTCTGCCGGCACACCCAGCCCATCACCGCGGCAAAGTGCGAGCAATGCGGCATCGCTGGCCCACATCGCGTCGACGTACAGGTAGTCGGCCCACCCGCAGAACACGCCATCGAGCAGACGCCGCCCACAGGCACGCCAGCGCCGGCCACCCGGCTGACGCTGCGCCTCTTCCTCAGCACAGCCCACGAACCCATCGACGTCGACAGCGCTGCAATCGGTCGACGGCCCGAGCCCGTCGACGGCCGTCGACCCATCGCCCTACACAGCCCCGGCCGCATGCTCTCCCGCACCCATGCACTCGTCGACGTCGACAACGCAGGCCAGATCCTCGTCACCGACCACCACAGCGGCAACGGCGTACAGACCGCCACCGAGCCGCCCATGATCTTCCAGCCCGGACGCCCCTACGTCGTCCAACCAGGAACCACGCTCGTGCTCGGCGACGTCACATGCAGAATTGAGCTGCATTAATGTAGATCAACACGCCGGGCACTCAATCTATGTAGATGTAGGCGCATCGGGGTAGTGTTGATGCATGGCCAGTCAACAGTACCGACGCCCCAGGGGGACACCGAAGGTTGCTCTCAACCTTTTCGTTGCCCCTGAGGTGAAGGAACTCATCGACACCTACTCGAAGAGCGCAAACGCCCCTATCTGGGCAATTGTTGAGGCAGCGATCCGGTCCGGCAAACCCGGTCCCGATGGCATTCCCGAAGGCTGGGATCTGCCGGTTGACGGCGACACCCTGCCGGGTCTGCAACGGCCGCGTACAGTGACCGTTGCTCACGATAGCGATACGGAAGGCGGTTCTATCTCGAAGACCGCATAAATGAACGATCCCCCACTCCGGGGAGTGGGGGATCGGAAGTCAGTACCTGAGCCGCAGAAGTTTGGCGACAGAAACGGATCAGGTGATTCAAAAGCCCCGAGGGGCTTTTGCCTGCCTTGTAGGAGGTGCGTTAATCATATCATTAGAGCCAGCTAACCGTACGTGTACGCCTATCGGCGTGGCGTGGGCGCTCACTGCTGAGCTGAGCCCGCGCCCCCGTGTGCGCGTCGCTGTCGAAGACGTCGAGGGCACGACCCTGAACCTCTACGCCTCCACCGCGGCGATCACCGGCCCTGCCCCCGCAGGACCGTGGGCAGTTATGCTCGCCGACCGAGACGGTCAATTCCACCTGATCGCGTTCGACCTCGACGCGAAAGCAGGCTCGTCCGCGGCCGCCGAAGACGCCCACACCATCTCCGAATACCTCACACAGTTCGGCATCGAGCACGTGATTTGCGAGTCCGGGCCGACCGGCGGCCGACACGTATGGATCGCACTCGCCGAGCCCGCAGACGCGCAGCTCGTGAAAGACCTCGGCATCTCATTCGCACGCGCCTGCCCGAGCCTGGACCGCACGCCCATCAGTAACCCGTCGACGGGCTCGGTGCGCCCCCCAGGAGCACCCCACCGACTCGGCGGGCACTCCCACGTGCTCAGCGGCGACGTCGCCACGCTCACCACGCCGACAACTACGCCAGCGCAGCTCGTGCAGCTCGCCTCACAGCTCAACACCGACTACCCGACCGACAGCAGCGCCGCTGCCCGCCCGGAAGCCGGCCCGCTACCCGTCGACGAGACCGGGCAGGTGTACCTCCCCGGCCCACGCCGGCCCCTGCCGGCCGGAAGCGCCGAAGCCCTGCACCAGGACGTCACCCGCGACACAGACGCCTCAGCAGTGCTCTGGCGCGTACTCATCGGTGCCGCTGCCGCGCGCTGGCGCTACGCCGACGTCGCAGCACTCCTGCCCACAGCTCCCGGCCTAGAGCACGCCCGCACTGAGCGCCGCAGCAAGGGCTCCGCGCAGCGCCGCCCCCGCCCCGTACACGGCTCGCACTCCTCACAAGGCGTCCTCCGCGCCCAGTGGACCCGCGCAGTGCGCCGCGTGGCCACGACTCCCCGCCAGGTCGGAGAAGACCCCACGTTCGAGCCACGCGCCCAGGCGATCGCCGAGCACGTCGACCAGGTGCAGACACGCGCCGATGCCTCCGTAGGACGCTGGACGCGCGGCGGCGGCCCCTCAGACCGCCGCATCCTCGATACCCTCTGCCTCCTCGCTCTACAGGCCGTCAGCGCCTCTGTGGAGGCCGATACCCGCCGCCTCGCTGTCCTGGCAGGCGTCGGCCGAGAAACCGCGCGCACTGCGCTTCTGCGCCTCGCGGAAAGCGGATGGATCACCCGCACTCTCGGCGCCGATGGCCCCAACGGAGCGCACTGGACCATCGACCCCCAGAACGCTATCCACAGCCCCTTAGACACCGCCCGGTCACAAGCGGGCGCACGCCCCGCAGGGGCGGCGGCCGCACACCGGGATCTACTCATCACGACCTTGACCACCCGACTGCAGCACTCTCGACACGACGTATTCACCTGCACTCGGGCTCTCGGACTCCACGCTGGAAACACCTATGCTCGGCTCTCCCTCCCCCTCACACTGGAAGACATAGCCCTGGCCACCGCCCAAACCATGCTCAGTGCTCAGCGCACCCTCCACCGTCTCGCCTCATACGGACTCGTACGCCTCACCCGTGCCGGCTGGACGTCAACTCACCCCGACGAGCGCGACCGCGTAGCCGTGCAGCTCGGTGTCCACGGCCGCCTGGCTGCACGCGCCGACGCCTACACCGTCGAGCGCGTGCATTGGGGATGGTGGCAAGCAGAAGTGCTCAGACTCAGCAGCCCCGGCAAGAACGCGAACAAACGCCCCGCCAGGCACGAACAGCAAGCATTCGTACTCGGCCGCGCATGGGATCGCTACCCCGCCTACCCCCGCACCGCCGACGGCCGCCCCGATCACGAAGCCGCCAAAATCGCCATCCGAACCGGCCTACTCCCCCAGTTCTACGAACTCGCCGCATAACCCTGCCCTGCACAGCTCCACCGCAACCAAACCCCATCTGAGGGCAAGGGGTTCGCTTGCGAAACCCGCGGCAGCCCCACCGCACCCGTTGTCGTGCGCCAACACGTGGACGGCTGCACGCACCCGACCACCTGGTGACGACGACTGTTCGGCTCGCCCGCCGCACAATGGGCACAGCTCAGCTATCGCAGGGCTGACCTGCACCCAGTGTGGACGGCCGAGCATCGTCATGGTCGGCCGCAGGCCTCCCCCCAGCAGCTCGTCGAGCTGCACCGGCCGCATCCGCGGCCGACGGCCGGCGACCGAGGCCGGCCGATTCGAGCAGGCCGCTGCGCGGCCGCACTCCCCCGCGCTGACGCGCTCATTCTTTTGCCGTTGATGCCTTCGGCAGCATAGCGACCGCTCTGCTTCTCGCATCCGTCCGGTCACCCGCTGCGCGGCCTCCCTTGACGCGCCGGCCTCGCCCGTCTCTCGCTGCGCTCGGCCGTGCGGGTTCGTCACTACGGTTGCGCTCCGCGGCCGCGCTCGCGCTGGCACAGGGTGCCATCAACGGCAAAAAGAAATCGAGGGAGAACCGGGAACACCCGACAAGCCCACCAAATAGAGGCATTATCCCTAATAGAGACAATGGAGACATTGACATGCTGACCATCACCCACACGCACGAAGCCGGAACCATCATCGAGGGCACCGAGCGCGGCGACGGCACCGCGCAGATCCTCAAAGCGAACGGATGGCGCTGGGGCCGCAGCATCTCCGCCTGGTACGTGCCGCACAGCCGCGACCGCCTGCCCAAGGATTACGTCATCACCCGCACCGCCTCAGCCCTCGAAACCGCAGGCTACGCGCTGGCCCTCGAAATCGACCGCACCACCCGCAGCGCCGGAGAGGTCGAAGCAGGCAAGGCCATGCGCCAGGCCAACCGCGCCGACGCGCTCGAAGCGAAGGCGCTGCGCAAGAGCGCAGACGCACAGCAGGCATGGAACCGGGCAGACGCGGCCGGTAACGCGCTCCCCGAGGGCGGCGAGCCCATCAAGATCGGCCACCACTCCGAGCAGCGCCACCGCAACGCCATCGAGACGGCACACCGCCGCATGGGGCAGGCCATCGCAGCCGACGCCGAGGCCGAGGAAACCGCACGGCGCGCACGCGTCGCGGCCGCCACCACGAGCGCCCGCTACAAGCCCGTGACCGTCGCGAACCGCATCGAGAAAATTACCGCCGACATTCGCCGAGTCGAGCGCAGCATCTCGGCCGACGTCTACGACCGCGAAACCGGCTACAAGCCCGCCACCGCAGAGCAGCAGGCCAAGCGCGCCGAGCACTACGCGCCCCAGCTCGCCGAGCTGCGCGACCAGCTCGCCTACTGGCAGCAGATCCGCGCCGACCAGATCGCCACCGGCCAGGCCACCAACTACAGCCGCGAGACCGTCAAGAAAGGCGACGCCGTGAAGATCCGCGGCACCTGGTCACTCGTGCAGCGCGCCAACCCCAAGACCGTACGAATCCAGGTCGAAGCCGGATGGGATCTGGCCTACGCCTGGGCCGAGGTGCAGGACCACCGCCACGCCGCAGAATAGAGGCATTATCCCTATAAGAGGTATTAGAGGTATTAGGGGCATAGGGGCCGCGCGCAGAGCGTGGCCCCAGCCGCGCCCCGATAGGGCGCGGCGCGAGGGTGCGACCCCCTCGCGCTCCCCCAGTTCGAGCCGACGGAGCGGCCCGAGCCAGACGCCGGCCGGCAAGCCGGCCGCAGTAGGCGCAAGCGCCCAATTTATTGCCGTTGATGCCTTCGGCACTGTAGCAACCGCTCCGCTGCGCGCATCCGTCCGGGCGGTCGCTGCGCGGCCTTCCTAGACGCGCCGGCCTCACCCGTCTCTCGCTCCGCTCGGCCGTGCAGGACCAGCACTACTCCTGCACTCCGCTACTGCGCTCGCTGTGGCACTACGTGCCATCAACGGCAAAAAAATGAGAGGGAGAGAGAACATGGCAACCACCTAGGGGTCTTGGTAGTAACGGGGACGGATTGAGCGCTAAGCCCTGCGAGGGCGCGAGGTAGCGTGGTGATATGCCGACTGATCAATATTTGACCGAGGAACAAGCGGTGGTGTTCGGGCGGTTCGTAGGCGAACCATCTCAGGCGGAGCTGGAGCAGTTCTTCTATCTCGACGCGGCTGACCTGGAAAGGATTGCTGGGCGCCGCGGTGACCACAACCGGCTCGGTTTTGCGCTTCAGGTTGGGACAGTGCGGTTCTTGGGTGCTTTCCTGTCGGATCCGCTGGATGTTCCGTGGTCCGTGGTGGAATATTTGGCGGCACAGCTCCGAATCAATGATCCCTCGATGATCAAGCGGTACCCCGAGCGCGTTGCGACTCCGAACGCTCATGCGCGGGAGATCCGCCGGCTCTATGGCTACGGGGACTTCACGGGAGCTGCGGTCGAGGATTTGAGCGAGTTCGTTTACTCGCGCGCCTGGACGCATGGTGAGGGGCCGAAGGCGTTGTTCGCCCATGCGGTGGCCTGGTTGCGTCGGAAACAGGTACTCCTTCCTGGCGTGACGAGACTACTGAAGTCGGTTCAGGCTGCTCGTGAACGTGCAGTGTCGGAGCTGCACGAGCGACTGGCTGGGGCAGCAATGGTCGCGGATCCTCAGTTGCCGGGACGTTTGCTTGGATTGCTGGCCGTTGATGAGGGTGCCCGTGGGTCCAGGTTAGAAGCATTACGCGCAGGGCCTGTGAGGTTATCCGGGCCTGCCTTGAACAAGGCCCTGACACGGGTCGAGCAAGTCAGTGCCCTGGGGATTGACGCGGTGGAGACTTCAGGAATGCCGGCATCTCGGTTACGGGCGCTGGCACGGTATGGGGTGGAAGCAAAGGCGCAGTCGCTGCGCCGATTGGCGGAGCCGCGCCGCACGGCCACGTTGGTTGCGACAGTGGAAGCGTTGTCAGTGGCGGCGGTCGATGATGCGTTGGACTTGTTCGATGCACTGATGGCATCGAAGGTATTGGGGCCCTCGAAGCGGGCTGCGGTCGCGGCACGGTTGGAGACACTGCCCGAGCTGGAGAAAGCCTCGGCTGTTCTTGCCCGTGTCGGCCGTGAATTGGTCTGTCTGCTGGAGGAAGCGGGCGAGCAAGTCGATGTAGCGACGGTATGGGCGCGGCTGGAAAAGGTCGCCGCAAGGGATCAGATCACGCAGTACGCCGACACGGTCGGTGCTCTCATCCCGGATGCCTCTGGACTGGAGGGCGCGATGCGTGTGCAGGTGGCCCGCCGATACCGGACGGTTGCCCCGTTCCTGGGGTTGTTGGCTACCGTGTTGCCACTGCGGGCAACGGCAACGGGACAGCCTGTGCTTGATGCCCTGGCCGGATTGGAAGCCCTGCGTGGCCGCCGGCAGCTCCACAAGGACGACGTTACCGAGGCCTTGGTACCGGCTGCCTGGCGCGCGGCGGTGTTCGGTCGCGACGGGGTAGAAGTTGACCGGGAAGCATGGATTTTGTGCGTGTTGGAGCAGCTACGCGTTTGCCTGCGCCGTCGGGACGTGTTTGCCACACCATCGACCCGGTGGGGCGACCCACGCGCCCAGCTGCTCGACGGTGAGCAGTGGGAACAGGTACGTGATCGGGCGCTGACCAGCTTGGGCCTGGAAGGGCCGGCTGCTGAACACCTGAACGATCGTGTTGAGGTACTGGATACGGCCTGGAAGAACTTGACGGCAAGCCTCGAGGAAGCGGGCCCAAACGGTTCAGTACGGGTGGAACCCTCAAGTACGGACGGGCGCACACGTTTGAAGGTTGACCGTCTGGATGCCCTGGAGATCCCGGACTCGCTGCGTGAACTCCGTGGGCAGGTCGCCTCGATGCTGCCACGGGTAGATCTTCCCGAGCTGCTGCTGGAGGTTCATTCCTGGACCGGGTTCCTCGACGCCTACACTCACATCGGGCAGTCCAGGGCCCGTATGGATGATCTGCCGCGCTCGGTTGCGGCGCTGCTGGTTGCAGAGGCCTGCAACGTTGGCCTGACACCCGTGGTTGCTGAGGGCCACCCGTCTCTGACGCGCGCTCGGCTTGGACACGTGGATGCGAACTACCTGCGCAGCGAGACTCACGCCGCCGCGAACGCGACCTTGATCAAGGCCCAGGGTGAGATCCCTGTCGCTCAGGTGTGGGGCGGTGGGCTGCTGGCCTCGGTCGATGGTCTGCGGTTCGTGGTACCGGTACGCACGATTAACGCTGCCCCGAACCCGAAGTATTTCGGCCGTGGACGCGGGCTGACGTGGTTCAACGCGGTCAACGACCAGGTGGCCGGCATCGGCGCCACTGTCGTGCCCGGCACCGTGCGTGATTCACTCTACGTGCTGGACACGATATTGAACCTCGACGGCGGCCCCCGACCGGAAACGATCACCTCGGACACGGCTTCCTACTCCGACATGGTCTTCGGGATCTTCGCCCTGCTGGGCTACCGGTTCTCGCCACGGATCGCCAATCTGTCCGACCAACGCCTCTGGCGCGCAACCCCGCGTGGCACCACGGACTCCGATTACGGGTCGCTGAACGATGTCGCCCGCAACCGGATCAACTTAGCCAGGATCGCCGCACACTGGGATGACATGACCCGCGTCGCTGCGTCTCTGGCGACAGGGACGGTGCGCGCCTACGACTTGCTGCGCGTGCTCTCGCGTGACGGCAGCCCGTCCCCACTGGGTGCCGCGATCACCGAATACGGGCGCATCGACAAGACCATCCACCTGCTCGCCCTCATCGACCCACTCGAGGAAACATACCGGCGAACGACCCATACGCAGCAGACCGTCCAGGAATCACGCCACCGTCTGGCACGCGCCATCTTCCACGGGCGGCGCGGGCAGATCTACCAGCGCTACCGCGAGGGCCAGGAGGACCAGCTCGGTGCACTTGGCTTGGTCCTGAACGCCATCGTGCTCTGGAACACCCGCTACACAGATGCCTCCATCAATGCACTGCGCGAGGACGGCAACCTCGTGGATGACGCCGATATCGTCCGGTTGTCCCCGCTCGGCGATCAACACGTCAACATGCTCGGTCGCTATGCCTTCACCACCACCACACCAAGCGGGCTTCGCCCCCTGCGTATCTCCCCTGATAGCGCTGACTGAACCATAGGTAGCGGGTCTGATACTGGTATGGACCACGCTGCTCTGAACGTAACCAGTCCCGCAAGAACCCAAGGAACGTCTACTGGGACAGCTCCTTTTGGCGAACCTGTCTGTGCGCGGTTCACAGCGATTTGGAACATTCAATTCTTGGCAGCGTGCTCGTGAGTTCTGGACTTGTGGCAGCGGGATTGCCTCCTGCCTGCCCCTCGTGGGCGTGGAAGCATCCTTAGCGGACTCCCACGCCCAGGTGATGAACATTTGCACCTGTGAGGGGGGTTATTCGTGTTCCTGACGTATCAACTCGATGGGGTCTTGGCTCTCAGTGGTGGCATTGAGAGGATGCTTCATTTCGTCTCGTCGCATTCTCCCGGCGAGTACGGCAAGGACCGCGATCAATACCGGTGTTGTCCCTGCTACGGCGAAGATGACGGTTGCGGGTACCACCATTGCGATGGGACCGACCAGGGCAATCGAAAGTGGCATCAGCGCGATCGAAATGAAAAAGTCCAGGCTTGCGACGCGGCCAATCATGTTTATCGGAACCCGCTGTTGCAGAAGCGTGCCCCAGATGACCATTCCTGCCCCTGAGCTGAATCCGACAATGAACAGGGCAGCTGCCATCACCCAGAACGATGTAGTGATACCCAGGAATGCTAGTGGGATGGTCCCGGCACCCCAGCCAAGCACCATGACACTCAGGTAGCGGCGTGGCATTCGCAGGGAAGAAACAACCAGCGATCCAACCGCCCCTCCCATCCCGAACGCAGTGAGGAGAAACCCAAAAACCTGCTCGCCATTGCCGAAGTTGTCTCGTGCAATGAAGGGAATGAGCACTTCTATCGGCCCCATGATGATCAATGTCATGAGGCACGCAAAGATGAGTGTCCAAAGCAGCCATCTCGTTTTCACCGTAAAGGAAATACCTTCACCCAGATCCGCAAAGATACCTTGTGACGCTGCGGCTCGATCTAGTTCTTTGGGGCCTCTCGGGTCTGGACGTATGAAGACCACCAGGCTCAGTGCTATCGCATAGAGTGCGGCGACGACCAACGCGCCGTGCATCGGAAGAAATGCTCCCACGATCATTCCTCCGATCGCCGGCCCGATTCCTTGCCCCATAGTGGGTCTGAGTGCACCTTCCAAACCGTTGGCCGCTAAGAGTTCATCCGGGGGCAAAATGGTGGGTAGGAAAGCACTGCAGGCCGGGTAGAAGAACGCGCTCCCAGCCCCGAGCATTGCTGAGGCAAGGGCCATGTGCCAAAGCTGGATACCTCCACTGAACGCCATAAGGGTCACCATTGCCACGGCAGCCAAGTTCGTTGCCTGGACCGAGATGATGATGGTCCGTTTCGAGAAGCGGTCGGCGGTGACACCTCCGACCAGAGCGAAGGCGAAGAGGCCGCCGCTGAGGCAGGCCGCGACCATTGATAGTGCCGTGGGTGAGTTGTCGATCGAGAGTACCTGGAAAACCATCACGATGGTCCACATGCCGGTTCCGAAAAGTGATAGACCCACCGCGCCTAGTAGTAGGCGGTAGTCACGATGATGAAGCGGGGCCAAGGCTCGCCATTTTGATGCAGAAGCGGGTTTGTGATGTGGTGACGTATTCATGAGGTGCGCCCTTCGAATGTTGAGCTTCCAGACCAGTTTTCTTTGGGGTTTGCCAAGTTGATGTGCTGCCAGCTTGCAAGGTCGCGGCGAAGTTGACGGTCGTGGGTCGCTACTATTACGGCGGCCTTCGTCAGGTGTAGCCCCTCGGTGAGTTCATCAACAAGGGATATGGACAGGTGGTTACTGGGTTCATCGAGCAACAGCACATGAGGTTTGGTTGCCAGTGCCATCGCAAGATCGAGACGGCGCTGTTGGCCCATGGATAGCTCCCGCACGGGACGGTTAAGATCGGCCGAGGATAGAATCCCGAGCGACTTGAGGGAAATCATTTCGCCTTCTTTGAGCGTTCCGGCGCTGGTCAAGGTGCCGAGGTGGGCGTTGAATGCGTCGCGTGCCCGCAATGTCGTTGCGGTAGGAGATTCCTGGGCAAGGTATGCGATTCTTGCTCCACGGGCATGATGGATTTCTCCGGTAGAAGGTGCGAGGGTTCCGGCCAACACGTTAAGGAAGGTTGATTTTCCGGCACCGTTCGGCCCGGAGACCACAAACTTGCTGCCCGACTCGAGGAAAAGCGTCGTCACTGAGGGCATCCGCCCATCGACTGCGACTTCCACCGCCTGGATCAGTGTGACACCAGGCCGCGCGGAAAGTTCGGGCATTCGAAATTCAAGCGGTGGCTCGGGAGCAGTGATTCTGTGATTTTCAAGGTCATCGCGCCGTCTGTGCACCGAACGAACAAGACCTGGGGCACGGGTTTGCCGCTGGTGTTTCCCTGTTCCCTTGGGCGGTCGCCATCCCGACACGAGCCGGTTCTGAGCGGTTGCCAGGTCTTGGGTCAGTCGGGAATGTTCGGCTTGTTGCTGTTCGTATTCATCGACCCACCGTTCACGCTCTGCTGCGCGTCCTTCCTTGTACCCCAAATACCCTCCGCCGTAGAGGCGCGGAATCCCGTCTCGGCTCGGGTCAAGATCCAAGATGTGGGTTGCAACATCTGTCAGGAGTGCCCGGTCGTGGCTCACGACGACGATTCCTCCTGGGCTACCACGCAGCTGCTCGGTGAGATAGTCCAGCCCCTGCTGATCGAGGTGGTTCGTCGGTTCGTCCAGGAGAAGGAAATCATGTTCAGCGCCCAATAGGCAGGCAAGCCTGACGCGATAGCGCTGACCCACAGATAGTTCAGACAGCAGTTTCTCTCTGTCGGTGACGGCACCCAGAGCTTCGAGAGCGACGTCAACCCGGCGATCCGCGTCCCAGGCATCAAGCGTCTCGGCCGCATTCAGGGCTTCGGTGAATATCTCCTCCGCTCCTGGTGACTGGGCCGCCAAGGCTTCTGCGCCAAGATCAAATGCGCGCAGCGCAGCGCGGGAATCGGCCAGTTGCTCGGTGATGAGATCCCCGACCGTGCGGCCGTCATCGGTGGGCATTTCTTGTTCGGCGATGCCGAGCGTGCCAACGCGTAGCACTGTGCCTGAGTCAGGTGCCAGTATCTCGGCAAGGACGTGAAGCAGGGTTGATTTTCCGCGGCCGTTTTCGCCGACGATCCCCACTCGGGTTCCTGGTGTGATGGTGAGGTCAACGTTGGTCAGGACCCTACGCCCGCCACGGACAACATGAATAGTGGAAGCTATGAGCTGCGCGCGGGCGCGTGCAGGCAAGCTAATTGTGATGGTCATTATTCCTCCGAAAGGGAGGCGCAACCGCTCGGTTAGAAAACACCCATGGTTAGAAGTGATGGGCGTGATGTGGAGCGGGAAATGCGCTCAGATCTGCTGGGACGCCACACATGACAGAAATGTCGGTGACGATGGCATGAAAAACCAGCCCGCAGCCTCGGAAAACTCACAAGGAGCAGACTGGTGTTAGCCCCAGTAGACGAAGAATAAATAATTCACAGTTGCAATTGTACCATGGCAAGTGTTCAGTGGCGGGCTCCGTTTAGACTGTCGATTGAAGCTGTCCCGCAAGCTGGTCCCCTTGCGGACGCGAAATCGTAGTGCAGAGGACTTCGGACAGTCAGTGCAGTCGGCTTAGGGAAATGACAGCGTGTTTCCGCAGGGGCGCATTCCTGTATACCCGGTGCCCGGGAAAATGCCCGGTGATGCGGGTGCTAACCGGGATACACTGCGGCCGGACGTAGCATGTCGAGAAACGGTCATTTGACGACATCCCGAACCCGTCGACGACACGCCGCGGAAACCATGTCGGAAACCCGTGCCGAAAATCAACGTCGTCAAACCCTCCAGCACCGGTATTATCGACACATGTTGATCGGATACGCGCGGGTCTCCACCGCCGACCAAAACCCTGACCACCAAACGGACGCCCTGGCCCGCGCCGGCGTCGACCCGGCAAACATCTACCTCGACCACGCCAGCGGCGCCAAGGCCAGCCGGCCCGAGCTCGACAAGGCCCTCGCCTCGGCCAACCGCGCCGGCGACCAGCTGGTCATCACCCGTCTGGACAGGCTCGGACGCTCGGTGCTCCACCTGGTGACCCTCGGTGCGGCCCTCCGCGAGCGTGGTGTGGGATTACGAGTCCTTGAGCAGGGCATCGACACCACGACCGCGGAAGGACGCGCGATGTTCGGAATGCTCTCCGTCCTGGCCGAATTCCAACGAGAACTCATCGTCGCCAACACCCGCGACGGACTCGCCGCCGCCCGCGCCCGCGGGCGAACAGGAGGAAGACGCCCGAAGCTCACCGCCGACCAGGCCCACCACGCCCAGCAGCTCTACGACGCGGGGACCCATACGGTCCAACGCATCGCCGACCTGCTCCAGGTCCCGCGCTCCACCATCTACGGGCATCTCAACAAGGCAAGCATCGGACGGCGCCCCACCGCCAAAGCGACCCTGGAGGCTTAGCGCTCAATCCGTCCCCATTACTACCAACACCCCACCTACATCTGCAAGAGCTGCGCCGGACTGGCACCCGTTGGAATCGGCTACGCGGCCGAGGGCACCGCCGCCGAGGCGCAGCAGTGCGCCGAGCGGATCGCGTGCGAGTGCGGCCAGAGCCGAACCGCGAACGCTTGGGCCGTGCTCAACTGCCCATGCACCCGCATTCTTGGCCTGTACTCGATCGAGGAAGCAGCGACGGCCGCCGCCGAATGGTTCGGCTCGTGCAGCTTCGCCTACCGACTGGACGACGCCGAGCGTGACCGGCTCATCGCCGCCTAACTAGACCTATAAACCCTATAAGACCTAACGAAAGGTAAGACCATGAAGCCCACCCGAGTTATCCCGTTCGACACCGCACACATCGCCGGAGCTGACGAGTTCCACCGCTCGACCGCCGAACAGTTCCGCCAGGCAATCGGCCCCGGCGTGTTTATGTCGCTTGGTGCAAGCCAGCTCGCAGCAGTGCCCGGCCGCTACGACCGCGGCGGCCTACTGTTCACCGCCCGCATCCTTCCATTCACGCGAACCGGCGACCGCTACGCGGCCGCTCGCAACATGGCCGTGCTCGTGAGTACGACCCCGCTCGATGAAATCGAAATCGAGGTGCGCGAGTACGCCCGCGGCATCGAGCACGCGAAGATCGAAGGCGTCTACATTGACCAGCTCGCCCGCGTCCTGCTCGCCCTGGACTACGACGGCACCGAGGCACTGAACCCCCGCTACTGGCAGCAATAGACCTATAAGGGCTATTAGAGCCAGTCGCAGCCCGCCGCCAGCTCGGCGGCGGGCGAAGGGGTCACCCCCTCGCGCTCCCCCCGCCGGTCGCATCCGCGACCGGGGCCGCCGACAGAGGGCGGCCATGCGTCGGCCGCTGCGCGGCCGCCCTCATTTCAGCTATCGCATTTTCTTGCCGTGAAGCCTTCGGCAGCATACGTTCGCTCCACCTATGCGCAAGTGCTTTCGCGGCATATCCTCGCTCGCTGCGCTCGCTCCGGTATTCCACGGTCACTTGCACTCCGGCTGCGCTCTCTGCGCGGCACATTCGTGCCTTCACGGCAAAAAAACGTGAGGGGTAGTTGGTAGTCCGAGACACCGGGAGGTTCATCATGGCACGCACGATCAAGACCCAGAAGACCGCAGAGCAGCGCCGCGCCGAGGCCGACGCCCTGCACGAGTCCATCGCTCAGCAGGTAGAGCAGCTGCGCGACTCCGACGCCTGGCAGCGATTCCTCGACTTCGCCCGTTCGTTTCACTCCTACAGCTTGAACAATGTGCTGTTGATCCTCTCGCAGATGCCGACCGCGACCCGCGTAGCCGGGTTCCGCAAGTGGCAGCAGCTCGGCCGCCAGGTGCGCAAGGGAGAGCGCAGCCTGAAAATCTTCGGGTTCCGTGAGCGTAAGGCCAAGGCCGACGAAGAGAACGAAGACGGCACGCTCGACCAGCTCGACACAGGCGAGCGCGTCGTGCGCTACTTCCCGATGCTCAGCGTGTTCGACATGAGCCAGACCGACCCCACCGACGAATGGATCGACCCGAACCCCGCGCAGCGGCTCGACGGAAACGACGAGGCCGGAATCTACGCCGCCACCGCCGACTACCTCACCGCCCAGGGCTGGACAGTCACCCGTGAGACGATCCCCGGCGAAACCAACGGATACACCACGACAGACGGCACCAAGCGCGTAGTCGTAGACGCAGCGCTCAGCGACGCGCAGGCCGCTAAGACGATCCTGCACGAGGCCGCGCACGTCATCCTGCACAGCTCGGAGGATCACGCCGAGTACGTCGCGCACCGAGGCTTGAAAGAGTGCGAGGCGGAAAGCGTCGCCTACATCGTCGCCGGGATCATCGGCCTTGACACGAGCGCCTACAGCGTCGGCTACGTGGCCGGATGGATCGGAGACGACACCGACACCATCAAGCAGACCGCCGCAAACGTGCTGCGCGCTGCGCACACCATCGCAGACGCGATCACCGAGGCCGACGAAGAGCAGGAAGCCAAGGCCGCCTAAATAGGCCTATAAGACCTATAAGGGATGCCCGAGCAGCCCGCCGCCAGCCAGGCGGCGGGCGAGGGGGTGCCCTCGCGCTCCCCACCACATCGACGGCCGCAAGCGGCCGCAGGGCTTGAACGCTTCGCGTTTCTTGCCGTGAAGCCTGGCGGCACACTACATTCGCTCCACCTACGCGCAAGTGCTTTCGCGGCATATCCTCGCTCGCTGCGCTCGCTCCGGTATTCCACGGTCACTTGCACTCCGGCATCGCTCATTACGAAGGCGTAAACGCCTTCACGGCAAAAAAACGAGAGGGAGAGAGACACCATGCAGAGCATCAGCACCATCACGACCATCGTTCCCATCGTGGATGACACCGAGATTCCGCGACAGCTTCGCAAGCTCGCAGAGCGCGACGAAGACCTGATGAGCTACGCCCGCAGCGGCTACCGGCTCGCAAGCACCGTGGCGATCACCGGCCCTGAGTTCGTCACGTTCGTAGACACGCTGACCCGTGACCCCGAGCACAGCTAAATAGACCTATTAGACCCAAAGGAGATAAAAGTATGTTCAAGTTCCGCTCGCAGCTCACTGCCGCCCAATGGGCGACGATCCGCGACCTATGCCTGCACGAGCGGCAGCGCCCAGCAGCGCAGCGGCAGGCATTCGGCAGCATTGAAATCATCGTCATCGAGGACGACTTGACCGTGGAGAGCATCACCGTGCACCCGGACGGCCGCGCCGAGAAGTCGGTACTCAACGGCATTGGGGAGGGCTGGACAGAAAGTCAGCTCGATCAGTCCGAAATGGAGTGGATCGAAACCTAGACACCATTAGACCTATTAGGTACAATAGACCTATAAACCCCATAACCCCGAAACCGAACCGAGAGGTTGCACCCATGACCATCACCGCCGAGCACCTGACCATCACTCTCGAAGACGGCCGCGAGCTGACCGGCCGAACCCCCGTCGAGCTGGCGCACAAGTGGGCAGAGACCGAGCACGGCGAAGAGTGGCAGCAGCTCAGCGCCGCAAAGCAGAGCATCGAAATCACCGCGGCGCTCGATGCGCTCAACAGGGCAGCGCAGGAGTGCAGCGAATGAGTGCCCGCCGCCCGCGGCCGTTCGGCCGCGGGCACCAGGCGGCAGCGCCTAAGCGCTGCACCGGCCGCATCCGCGACCGGTGCAGCCGACAGAGGGCGGCCATGCGTCGGCCGCTGCGCGGCCGCCCCTCTTTCAAATCGTATTTTGCCGTGAAGCCTGCGGCATTCTACGTTCGCTCCACCTACACGCAAGTGCTTTCGCGGCATATCCTCGCGTCTCTCGCTGGCGCTCGGCCGCTCCGGTATTCCACGGTCACTTGCCCTCCGGCTGCGCTCGCTACGAAGGCACATGGTGCCTTCACGGCAAAAAAACGTGGGGGGAGTGTCAGAGGGAACCGAGGCACTGGGCAGGAAAGGAACCGATCATGAGCTTTACAGTCACCGTCTACAGCAAGCCGAGCTGCGTGCAGTGCAACGCGACCTATCGGGCGCTCGATAACAAGGGCATCAACTACCAGGTGATCGACGTGACCGCCGACGATGCGGCCGCCGAGTACGTCAAGGGGCTGGGCTACATGCAGGCACCCGTCGTCGTCACCGATGACGAGCACTGGTCAGGCTTTCGCCCCGACAAGATCGAAGCGCTCTCGCAGCGACTCACTGACACCGCGGAATAGACCCATAAGACCCATAAGGGGGAAATATCATGCTGACCAAAGAAGAGCGCGCCGCGTGGATCGCGAAGCGCGAGGCCGAGCACCAGAAGATCAAAGACCGCATCCGTGCAGCCGGGATCAAGTACCCGCTGGGCTGGGATGAAATGGGATCGAGTGAGAAAGATATGTGGGAAGACCGCATGATCCGCTCTATCGACCGGCTCGAAGGGAAGAGCAAGTGAGGGCGGGCGCGCTGCGCACGATCCTTGCAGGTGTGCTCGCAATCGCAAGTGCCACCGGCCTACAGAGCTGCACCGAGACGAGCGCGGCCGACGCCGAGCTGCTGCCCGCTGAGAGCGCACAAGTGATCGCCGTAGTGGACGGCGACACCATCGACGTGCAGACGGCCGGGGGAGAGGCGCGCGTGCGCCTCATCGGCCTCGATACACCCGAAATCAACCGTGACGGCGGGCAGGATGACTGCTACGCGCAAGAGGCGCGCGACGAGCTGAACACAATGGTCTACGGGCAGGCGGTCGAGCTGCGCGCCGATCCTACTCAGGATGACACCGACCGCTACGGGCGACTGCTGCGCCACGTCTACATCGACGGGCAGAGCGCAGCCGTCGTGCTGCTCGAAGCAGGAGCCGCGCACGAGTACACCTACGATGCGCCCTACATCGGCCAGGCCGAGCACCGCGACGCAGAGCGCGCAGCGCAGGCCGACGCGCTGGGAATGTGGGGGAGCTGCACCGGGTAATCTGCCGAAACCATAGACACGACTAGACCTATTAGGTACAATAGACCTATAAACCCCATAATCCCGAATACCGAACCGAGAGGAAAGATCATGACCACCTTCATCAGCTTCACCGGGAACCTGGCCAAGGCACCCGAGCTGCGCACCGACAAGAACGGCCGCCCCTACACCTTCGCTCGCGTCATCCGCACGGATCGCGTGAACAAGGGCGGTGAGTTCGAGGACGGCGGCACCGAGGGTTACGACGTTGCAGTCTGGGGAGCCGACGCCGAGGCGCTGTGCGACCTCGCTGAGCGTTGCGGGAACGTGCGCGTGAACGTCGCGGGCGAAGAGCTGCTGGACACCTACACGAACGACGAGGGCAACACCCGCACCGTTCGCAAGGTGCTCGATGCAGAAGTGACCGTGAGCCTTCGCGGGCAGACCGTCACCGTCGAGCGCCGGAACTAGACCGCCGAGATAGTGGGCTGCCAAGGTGCAGCCCACTATCTGCCCCCAATAGGGGTATTAGTACCATTAGACCTGAAAGAAGGGCACCATGATTCTTGCGTATTGCAACCAGAAGGGCGGAGTGGGGAAGTCCACCACCGTCTACCACCACGCCCGCGCCGCGATCCTCGACGGACAGCGCGTGCTTGTGATCGACGCCGACCCGCAGGGGAACATCACCAGCGTTCTCACCGAAGACATGCAAGAGGGCGACGTCGGAGTGGCAGACGCGCTCAGCAGCCGCAGCGAAGACACGCTGGCCGACGTGCTCGTGCCCGGTATCTGGGAAGGCCTCACAGTCGCGCCGACCGTGGGCGACAACCTGGCCGACGTGCGAAACGAACTCGTTATCTCATCGGAGCCAGGCCGCGAATCGCGGCTGCGCGCGCAGCTCGCCGCGATCCAGGCCGAATATGACCTGGTGCTCATCGACTGTGGCCCCGCTATCGACCCGCTAACGATCAGCGCACTCACGGCCGCCGAGGCAGTCGTGATCGTCTCACAGTCGAAGCTGTGGAGCGTCAACGGCCTCGCGAAGCTCATGACCACCGTGAGTCAGGTGCGCGAGCACTATAACCCGCAGCTCACGGTCGCCGGTCTGGTGCTCAACGCGCACGAGGCGCACACACTCGCAGGAGGCTACTGGGCCGACGAGCTGACGGCGGCCGCCGAGGCCGCACAGCTCCCGATTCTTACCCCACCCGTGCCGAAGCGGCAGGCAATCGCAGATGCCACCGAGACGGCCCGCGGCTTGGACGAAGGCGACGCGCAGGCGCGCGACCTCGCCGCGATCTACGCCGCACACATCGACCAGCTCATGAAGGGAACTGCTCATGTCTAAGAAACCCGAACGCCGACGCTCACAACTCGGCGGCCTGTCGCCCGTAGCGCCGATGAGCGGCCGCGTTGAGACGGCACAGCCGGCCCCTGAGAGAACAGCACCCGCAGCGGCCGCGCCCGCTGCGCCAAAGCGCACCGTGGCGGCCGCCAGCTCGAAGCCTGGCACCCGCACGAAGATGGGCTATTACGCGGCCCCGGAGGATAGCGAACGCATCCGTGCAGCGTTCATTGCAGCGAGGAACGCAGGGCGGCCGTATCGGTCACTCTCTGACTTCCAGCTCGAAGCAATTCTCGACAAGGTAGTGCAGCTCGAAGCCGAGCTGAACGGCGGCCGACCGTTCGAGGGCGCACCCGCGCACAGCCTGTCACCCGGCCGCCCGATGGAGTAGGGGAGTAACCACAATGGCAATCAACGAGGAACAGCGGCAGCTCGAAATCGCCGCCGAGGTCGAAGAGCTGGCGCGTGCGCTCGCGCACTCAACCCGTGACGTACCGCACCCGCGCGACTCATACCGGCTGCTCGGTGAGCTGGGCGCGACTATCGACCACCTGGCGCAGGTGATCGACCAGCTCGGCAAGTGGCACAGCCGCACCGAGGACGGCACGCACTACGACGGCGAAGACGGCGACGGCACCGGCAGCGCCCGTGCGGCCGCTGACGAGCTGACCACCGCAGCAAACATGCTCAGGCTGGCATCGAGTCACGTTCACCGGGCACACGGCCATAACGGCGTCGTGCGTTGGTATCAGGAGCCGCAGGAGAGCTGATGAGCGCGCTACAGATCATCGGCTCTGTTGCAAAGATTGGCGGCAGTCAGAGGTAGGCTGTCGCTCTGCGCCGATCAGGCGGCTGCTGCGAAATGGTGGTTGAGCATGCCCATGGCCTCCGTCAGCGCCGAGGGCCCAATGCCAAAAGCTCTCTCCACAAGGCGCACCTCGCCCCTGATGCCGGGCTGCAGGCACCAGGGGCGAGCCTGTCCTTTGCGCAGGGCTCGCATGACTTCGAATCCCTTGATCGTGGCATAGGCCGTGGGGATCGATTTGAAACCGCGCACCGGCTTGATCAGTATCTTGAGCTTTCCGTGATCGGCCTCGATCACGTTATTGAGATACTTCACCTGCCGGTGGGCCGTCTCCCGGTCCAGCTTTCCTTCGCGCTTCAATTCGGTGATCGCTGCACCATAGCTCGGCGCTTTGTCGGTATTGAGCGTGGCAGGCTTTTCCCAGTGCTTCAGGCCTCGCAGGGCCTTGCCCAGGAACCGCTTCGCTGCCTTGGCGCTGCGGGTCGGCGACAGGTAGAAATCGATCGTGTCGCCCCGCTTGTCGACTGCCCGGTACAGGTAGGTCCACTTGCCCCGCACCTTGACGTAGGTTTCATCCAGGCGCCAGCTCGGATCAAAGCCACGCCGCCAGAACCAGCGCAGCCGCTTCTCCATCTCCGGGGCGTAGCACTGGACCCAGCGATAGATCGTCGTATGGTCGACCGAAATGCCGCGTTCCGCCAGCATTTCCTCAAGGTCGCGATAGCTGATCGGATAGCGACAATACCAGCGCACCGCCCACAGGATCACATCACCCTGGAAATGGCGCCACTTGAAATCCGTCATCGTTCCGTCCGTCCAATCTCCGCCAAGCATGCTCAAGCTTCACGATTTTTGCAACAGAGCCCCCGCGTCCTCGATGACGCGACGGCGCTGCACGCTGTACTGAGGCGTACGGCCGGTGCGCAGTTCGGGAGGTATGTCGGCGTCGACGTACCCATGCTCGGCCAGCTCGCGGCCTGGCATGAGCGCGTCGTCGACGGGACGCACTACAACGGCGAGGACGGGCGCGGCGGGTCAAGTCCCGGGTGGTGGTGTAACGGTTGGTCCTTCGTGGTGATGGGGTCAGGCGCTGAGCTCGAGAACGGTATCGATCACCCCCTCGACGTCGTTGTCTGTGACGAGGGTGAGGCGGCTCTTCGCGAGGATGTCGAGGCCGAGGTAGCGGCGTCCTTCGGCCCATTCGTCGGTTTGCTCGGCGAGGACCGCGCCGACGAGGCGGATAATCGCGTCCCGGTTCGGGAAGATCCCGACGGAGTCAGTGCGGCGGCGGATTTCCCGGTTGAGACGCTCATTCGGGTTGTTGGACCAGATCTGCTGCCACAGGCCTTCCGGGAACTGCGCGAAGGCGAGAATATCGGCGCGGGCCGCGTCGAGGTGCTCGTGAGCGTCGGGCAGTTTCCCGTCGACGTAGTCCAGGAGCCGGTCGAACTGAGCGTGGACCGCGTCGGCGTCGGGCTGGTCGTAGACGGAGTGCAGCATCGCTTTCACCGCCGGCCACATGGCCTTCGGTGTCACACTCATCAGGTTCGCTGCGTAGTGCGTGCGACAACGCTGCCAAACAGCACCGGGCAGGTTCGCTGCGATTGCTTCGACGAGTCCTTGGTGGGCGTCGCTGGTGACGAGGCGGACGCCTCCGAGACCGCGGGCGACGAGGTCGGCGAAGAACGAGTTCCAGGCTGCTCCTGTCTCGCTGGTGGCCACGCGCAGGCCGAGCACCTCGCGACGCCCGTCGGCATTGACACCGGTCGCGACGAGCACCACTGCACCTATGACGCGGCCGCCCTCGCGAACTTTCATGGTGAGAGCGTCGGCAGCAACGAAGGTAAACGGACCGGCGTCGTCGAGCGGTCGGTGTCGGAACTGCTCGACGTGTGCATCGAGCTCCGCCGCCATCCGGGACACCTGCGACTTCGACAGGGAATGGATGCCGAGGGTCTTGACGAGCTTGTCCATCCGGCGTGTGGACACGCCGGCAAGGTAACAGTCGGCGACGACGGTGATCAGCGCGGTCTCGGCGCGTTTGCGGCGCTCGAGCAGCCATTCGGGGAAATAGGTTCCCTGCCGAAGCTTCGGGATCGCGACATCGATCGTACCGACCCGGGTGTCGAGGTCGCGGTGTCGGTAGCCATTGCGCTGCGTGATCCGGTCGGATGAGGGCTTGCCCCATTCAGCGCCGACCACGGCGTCCGCGTCCGCGGACAAGAGCGCGTTGATCATGGTCTGCAACAGACTGCGCATCAGATCCGGGGACGCGTCGGTGAGAGCTTCGCTGAGCAGGCCGGCAGGGTCGACAATAGTAGGAGCGGTCATCGTGTTGATGCCTTTCGAGTGGGTTGTAGGAGATTCCTCGAAGGATCACACGGTGACCGCGTCCACGTTCTACGACGTGCTGGCCACCGTGCGCTACACCACTTTACGGGGCACTACTCGCTAGTCGGCCATGGCGAAGCAGCGTCGCCGCCGTGTTGCTCCTGCTCACGCCTCACAACTCACATCGAGTCGCCGCTCGCCCATGAGCCGAACTTCGGGGACGCTGCTGTACCACGCATGATGAGAATCACGCAGGGCACGTAGAGTGCTGCGGCGCAGAGCCAGAGGAAGCCGTCGGCGTTGATGTAAGTGAGCGCGAAGATCGTTGTGAAAGCGACCGGTCCGAAGATCGATGTGATGCTGTTGATGCTGGCGAGCACACCCTGGAGGCGCCCTTGGTGCTGTTCATCGACGCGCTGGGAGAGAAGGGTTTGCAGAGCGGGGAGGCCGATGCCACCGATCCCCAGTGCCGCCAAGATAGGCGCCATGGAAAATGCGTCAGTGACAATCGCCAGGCCTACGAGACCCAAGGCGTCGGTAACACACCCGATGATGACTGTTTTTGCCTCACCGATCCACTCCACGATGCGGCCAGTAAGGAGGGCCTGCACGAGAACCTGTACGATCCCGAAGACGGACAGGGAGATTCCAACTTCGACGGGACTCCAGTCGAGGCGGTGTTCAGTAAACAGCACCCAGGTCGCACCTGGAGCCTGCCCAATGAATTGAACAAGGCCGAATGCGACTAATAGGAAGGTAATCCCAGGCACCGCGCTGAGGCCGGGGCGACCACGATGCTGAGCGAGCGACGCAGAGCGCGCAGGGGAATCAGGACGGGTCTCGCGTAACAGGATAAAGGTGAGTGCCAGATTGCTCGCTGAGAGAAGAGCAGCGAGCAAAAACGGCAGATGTGGTGAGATGGCACCGAACAGTCCACCCATGGCTGGCCCCGCGATCATTCCGCCGCCATAGCAGGCACTGAGTAAACCGAAACGCTTGGCGCGCTGGTGGGGTGGCGTGATGTCGGCGATCACGGTGGCGGTGACCGCATTGGTCGCTCCGGTTATCCCAGCCACTGCGCGGGCGATATAGAACACCGACAGAGCGGACGTCGTGGCGAGCACGAGATAGTCGACGGTCGCACCGGCCAGGGAAACAAGCAGCACCCGGCGGCGGCCGAATCGGTCCGACAGTGTTCCCAGTACGGGGGCAAAGATGAACTGCATTACCGCGTAGAGCGCGATCAGCACTCCGACGTTCAGCGGAACCGCATCAGCGGTGACCCCTGCCTCGTGTAGCAGTGCGGGGAGAATCGGCATCACCAGGCCCATGCCGGCGGCGTCGAGGCTAGCCGTGATGAGGACCGTGGCCAACGAGCCACGAGCGGAAGTGAGAGATGACACCTTATCAACGATAAAGTTATCGATGATAAAGTGCAAGCATGGCTCAGAAACAAGCGCGACTCGATCGTGCAGCAGTCTTGCGCGGTGCGAGGCATGTGCTCAATAACACGGGGATCGACGGTTTCACCACGCGGGCGCTGGCTGCGCATCTGCGGGTGCAGCAGCCAGCGCTCTACTGGCACTTTCGGACAAAGGCCCACCTGCTCGGATCGCTCGCAGCTGATGTGCTTGATCGCGAACACCACGCCTCACTCCCAGAGCCAGGGGAGCGCTGGGACGACTTTCTCCTGCGCAACGCGCGGAGCTTCCGGACAGCGCTTCTGGCAGTCCGGGATGGAGCACGGCTGCACGCAGAGTTTCACCGTCAAAAGAGTGACCAGATGCCAGCGGGCTCGGATGCCCCCGAAAGTCAGATCGAGTTTCTCGTGTCCGAAGGATTCGCTGAGGGCTCTGCGGTCCGAGCTCTCATGGCTATCAGCCGCTATACGGTCGGTTTCGTACTAGAAGAACAAACAGCGCTCGACAACGGATGTGAGCCTGTCGATCAAGACCTAGATTTCGAGTTCGGGTTAGTTGCAATGGTTGAAGGGCTGGCATCAAAGCGATGAGGGATGCTCGCACTTTGGGTCTCTGCGTCAGTAAGGTCAATCCTTTCCCGCTCCCGCAGCACCTTCTCCGCGATACTGACGATTCGCTCATGGCTACGGGGCTCACAAACGAGCAAATCAGGGACCGTATGCATGTCGCGTCGCGATCGCGGAACGGCACATCAGCAGCATCTTCACCATGCTCGACCTTAACGAGCGCACAGGGAACAAGCGCGTCATCGCCGTCCTCGAGTACCTCAAGAACTAAGCGTCGAGTGCGCGACCGGCGCGATGACCATAGGTAACGGCGGTTTAGCATCGGTGCCGCATCTTGACACGACTCAATCCGCGACAGCTAACCTCCGCATATGGAGTTCGACGGAATGGAGATCCCCGACGATATCGAGGTCACGGTCTGGGGGAGCAACGAGCACCGGCTCTGTAACGTCTGCCGCGCAGAATGCGACCCCGAGCCGAGCGGCGCCGACGGGTACGGCGTGCGAATCATCTACGTCTGCCGCGACCACGGACTCCAATCCGTCGTGGACCCATTCGAGCATCTCCGTTGAAGCGCGTTCTTCGCTATCTCCCTGCATTGACGCAAACATCGCGCTCTCCGCCTTCCGAGGGTAGATCCCAAGATCTGCGGCGCACCTGCCCAGTGTGACGATTTCGATCAGGGTCATGACCGCTGGGGACGGGTACCGGTACCTGCTGAACGCAGTTGTCGCTGGCGACGGGGATCGCGATGCGTCGTCAGCGCTGACAAGGTACTACCTTGAAGCAGGGACGCCTCCCGGCATCTGGCTCGGGGCCGGCCTCCCAGGACTCGCCGGAGAGATCGCCGTCGGTGCCTCGGTGAGCGAGGAGCAGTTACGGCGCCTCATGGGGCACGGGCAGGATCCGAACAGCGGCGAGCAACTGGGGCGTCCGTGCCGAAAGTTTGCCACCGCGGGCGAGCGGACGCAGCGCCGCCTCGATCAGCTCCCGAAGTCACTCACCGCAGGTGAGCGTACCGCGCAGCAAGCGCTGATCGAGGCGGAGGAAGCACAGAAGCCGACCAATGCGCCGGTCGCAGGGTTCGATCTCACGTTCTCGGTCCCGAAGTCCGTCTCGACCCTCTGGGCAGTTGCCGACGGCGGGACACAAGCACTCATCGCTCAAGCCCACCACGCAGCGATCCATGACGTAATCGCTCTGCTCGAACGCGACGTCGCGATGACCCGGGTCGGCGCGAAAGGACCGCGCGGCGCCGTCGCGCAAGTCGACGTGCGGGGTGTGATCGCGACCGCCTACGATCACTACGATTCCCGCGCCGCGGACCCACAACTCCACACGCACGTCGTCGTCGCCAACCGGGTGCAAGCCGTCGATGACGGGAAGTGGCGTACGCTCGATTCCCGCGCCATCCACGCCGCCGTCACGGGCCTATCGGAGCACTACAACGCCGTCCTCTCGGACCGTCTCACCCAGATCCTCAGTGTCGGGTGGGAAGGCCGCGACCGCGGTGCCGGGCGCTCCACGGCGTGGGAGATCGTCGGCGTGCCGCAGGAGCTGATGGACGAGTTCTCTTCCCGCACACGCGATATCGAGCAGGTCAAAGACCGGCTGGTCGACGACTACGTCATGAAGCACGGGAGGCAGCCGTCCCCGAAGCTGGTGTGGCAGTTCCGGCAGCAGGCCACGCTCGAGACCCGGCCGCCGAAGCAGCAGCACTCCCTCAGCGACCTCACCTCCCAGTGGCGAGAACGCGCGACCGCGTTGCTGGGTGAGGACGCGCCAACCTGGGCGTCGGCACTGCTCGCCGGCAGCGCGGGCGAACCGTTGCTGCGGGCGGACGATATCCCGTTGGAGGATCTCGAGGAGGTCGCCGAGGTTGTGGTGCAGCAGGTCGGTGATCGGCGGGCGACGTGGAAGCGGTGGAACCTCCACGCGGAGGCGGTGCGACAGACGATGGATCTCCGCTTCGCGTCCGCGAACGACCGGGACTCGATCACCCAGCAGATCGTCGATGCCGCAGAGCGGGTCTCGCTGCGTCTCACCCCGCCCGAGCTCGCGACGAGCCCCTCGCTGTTTCGTCGCGCGGACGGGTCGAGCGTGTTCCGACCCAAAGCCGGAACGGTGTTCTCCTCCGAGCAGGTGCTCGCGGCAGGGTCAAGTCCCGTGGAGTGGTGTAACCGTTTCGTGATCCTTCAAGGATGTGGGGGCTAGTTTTCGTTGTGATTGCAGATGCTCGCGACGAGCTCACTCACGGTGTCGGAGTACAGCCCAGGAGTGGGGGCGCTCATGCTGCGGCCCCGAGCTCGGGGAGCTCATGGTGCTGGCCGATCGTGTCGGTGTCCACGAGCGTGAGGCGGCACCTCGCGAGAACGTCAAGGCCGAGGTAACGGCGACCCTCGGCCCATTCGTCAGACTGCTCCGCAAGAACGGCCCCGACGAGGCGGGTGATCGCGGCCCGGTTCGGGAAGATCCCCACCACATCGGTCCTGCGGCGGATCTCACGGTTCAGACGCTCGTTCGGGTTATTCGACCAGATCTGCTGCCACACATCTTTCGGGAACGTGGTGAACGCGAGAATGTCAGCCCGGGCAGCATCGAGGTGGTCGTGCACTTCGGGGAGTTTGTCCTCGACGTAGTCCAGGAGCCGGTCGAATTGGGCCTCAACACTTTTCTGGTCGGGTTGGTCGTACACGGAATGCAGCATCGCTTTCACCGCCGGCCACATGCTCTTCGGGGTCACTGACATCAGGTTCGCAGCGTAGTGCGTGCGACACCGTTGCCACGACGTCCCAGGGAAGTTCGCGCGCATCGCTTCAACGAGGCCAGCGTGCGCGTCAGAGGTGATGAGTTTCACCCCGGTGAGGCCGCGCGCGACAAGGTCCGCGAAGAACGCGTTCCACGACATCGTGGTCTCCGCGGTCGCCACTTGCATGCCCAGGACTTCCCGATGCCCGTCAGCGTTCACCCCGGTCGCGACGAGCACCATGGTGTTGATCACCCGCCCGCCCTCACGCACTTTCATCGTGAGTGCGTCGCACGCGACGAACGTGAACGGGCCGGCCTCACCTAACGGCCTCGTGCGAAACTCACGCACATGCTCGTGGGTCTGCTGAAGCTTTGATTGACTCTGGTTTCTTCACGCCGCGAGTGCGACGCTGCCTACATTAACAACTTCAAACTCGACCGGGGTCAACTTCCCAAGCCCACGCTGGCGACGCTTGCGAT
>NZ_JCAIUC010000006.1:0-41389 GCF_059445325.1 Mycetocola sp. Y791
AGGGTGAATAGGCCCTGATCTCACCTACTCGCGAGGGTGGACAACGACCCGCGATTTCGGGCGACCGGGCCACACCTCGATGCCAGTAATCAGGGCGCGCAAAATCTCGCGCCGCTCTGTAACTAGCATGTCCCCCCAATTCTCAAGTAAGGCCGGGATGATCGCGCCGACCTCCACCCGCTCCTGCACGACAGCTGTCAAGCGTGCGTCTTCGAGCGCCTTCCGCTCAGACTCATACTTGTCCCGCAGCCGCACATAAGTCGCGTGCGGGATGCCCGGATCGATGAGGCGTTCGGCAAGGGCATCCATCTTCCCCGCGAGAGACGCCAAGCGACGGTCAATGCTCAAGGCTTGGACCTTGCGCGCTTTAGGGGTGACGGCCACTCCCCCCGCTTCCTCGAGGACCATAGGCTCCCACTCCGCCAGGAAGCCCAGCACCGCCTCTTCAATGACCGTCTCTGTGACGTAGCCACCCGCGTGAGTGCGCTTGTCGTGAGCGTCCTTACAGCGGTATTTAGGTGTGCGCACTGCACCGAACTGTCCTGCGTGCATCTTCGACCCGCAGTGGCACCACACAAGGCCGCTGAAGACGTACTCCGACCTTTCCGTTCGACGCATCGACCGCCTGCGTGTGCGCGCCTCCCGGTACGCATCCCACTGCTCCGCAGAAATGATCGGTTCGTGCACACCCGGCACCAGCTCGCCCCCGCTGTTGATGAACCCGGCCGCGAAGCCTGAATCCATGACGCGCCGCAAAGTCCGATCTGACCACAGGCCGTCACCGCTCTTCACCCCATACCCGCCGACAGGCCGCGTTGGGCCAAGGTTCAACCACTGAATGAGGGAATACACAGATTCGCCAGCGGTGTACCGCGCGTAACACTCCCCCAAAACTGGGGCTGTTACGGGATCGGGCGAAAAACCAGTTTCACGGTCATACACATACCCAAACCGGGGCTTCCCATTGATAGGCAACCCATTACGAAGACGCCGCGCATGAGCCTCCCTCCACGTATCCCCAATCCGCTCCGACTCAAACGCGGCCATTTCGGTCATCATCCCGCGAGCAAAACGACCCGTCGAAGTAGAGGCATCAATCGGCTCCGTTGCTGACTCAATACGCCCGCCAGCAAGGGAAACGCGGTCCGCAGCAACAGCCCAGTCAAGGCGTGAGCGACTAAGGCGCGACCACTTCCAAAGCACAATGACTTCCGCTTCGCCGGCTTCGAGCATCGCCATCACGCGGGTCACCGCAGGGCGGTTGAACGTCCTGCCGCTGATGCCAGGATCTGACTCCACGGCGACCACCTCGTACCCGCAGCGCGTAGCATACTGCCTTCCCTCGTGTTCTTGGAGCTCGAGAGAAATTGAGTCTTCTCGTGATACCGACTGCCTAAGGTAGAGCACACAGCGGGTGGGACGATTCGGGGGCTGTCCTGCATTTACTGTCCGAGGGGGCATGTATATATGTACCTAACAGAAGGCGTCGAGGGTGACGCACATTCGAACGGGGATACGAAAAACATGGGGAATCACGCGCACGGAATCGTCACGCTACTCAAGGCGGCAGGGGGTGAAGCGCACGCCGATCTGGGGGGCGAGCCCCATGCGGTGCATCTGGGGGCAGCAATGAGGGCCGCGTCCGGGTTAGGCATCAGCGGCGTCAACCTCTTCAGCGGCAGCTACAGCCTTGTCCCAGAACCTTCCGGGGTCGTTGACTTCCAGGGCCTTTGCCAAAGCGATGTACTGAGGGATCGTTAGCGGGCTTTGATTGTTCATCAACCGGTTGATTGTGCGCAGGTTGATACCAGACCGCTCTTCGATGACTTGGTTAGTCAACTTGAGTCGGTCGCGTTCATTCCGTAGTAGCTGAACGACGGCTTTGTTGTAGGCGTCGTCCACCTCCTTTTTGCGAGTGTCCATTCTGTCATTATGGTGCCCGCTTCCCAACCTCCCAAACTTTTCCAGTTTGGTGGTTGTGGAGTGACATATTTGTCGCTACAGTGTCCATATGGTCACTCAAGCAATCACTCACACAGCCCTTGGGCTGGTTGCGGACGCCCGAAGAAGAGCGAACTTCACCGACTCCCAACTGTCCTCAACTACGGGAATCCCCCGTACCACCCTTAGGCGCAAGCTCGACGGACACGACGACTTCCGCCTAACCGAACTCGCCAAAATCAGCGAAGCTCTCGGAGCCGATTACTCCGAATGGCTCCGAGAGCTCGCAAAGGCAGCGTCATGAACGCCGCCACCTCAGCCGGCCCCTCCAAAGAGGCATGCCGCAAAGCCGCCGTCATTCTCATGCACGCCCTTGAGCGCATCGCTCGGGAAAAGGCTGAAGCCGCACACCGGAGCGCAGCCGCGTGACCGGCGCAGAAGAATGGCGTCCATTCCCGCTCCGGCCTGACCGATATGAGGTCAGCAGCCTCGGACGAGTGCGCTCCAGATGCGACGGTGATCTGCGTATTTTGAAGCCAACGCAAATGCGACGTGGCGGATACCTGCAACTGACGTTCACCATCGGCGGCAAGAGAAGGTACCTCAAGCTTCATCGGATAGTGGCACTCACGTTCTTGGGAGAGCCCACCGCTGAGCAGGTGCGCCACCTAGACGGCAACCCGGCCAATAACGCCGTTGCCAACCTTGCGTACGGGTCGAAGAGCGATAACACGCATGACTCGATCGCCCACGGCACCCACAACAATGCCTCCAAGGTTTGCTGCAAGCGCGGGCACCCATTTGATGCGGATAACACTCGCGTGTATCGGAATCGCCGCACGTGCCTGACATGCGAAAGGGCGCGCCGCTTGAGGTACTACGCAGGGGACGGGGTTGCAGCATGAGCGCCGTTGAAACCCAGGAAGCCGGAACGGGCAAGTGGTTCCCGGTCATCATCTACACACCCGGCACCGCATCCCAGCTTGAAGATGCCCGCAGCGATGCACAGGCGCTCCGAGTTCTGGGCCTCTACGCCCGCGTCGTTGGTTTCGAGGTCGCCTAATGCTCCCCGATAACCCGCGTCAGCTCGACAAAGCCTACGACGACTACATAACCAAGTGGCTCGATGATCTTCCCGAGTTCGACTTCGAGGAACCCGACCGCACAGGCGAGTAACCCTCACTGATCTTGCCCACCTAGTGGTGGGCGGTGATTGTCGCACCCAAAAACGACTCAACGCCTCCGGATGTTGACCCCCCTAACCACGGCGATCAATACAACACCCGGTCACAATTCCACAGCAGATCCAGGCATCACCGTTTAGGGCCAGTCCGAAGGTTCGGGCAAATCCATCGACGGTGACACGAAACACATGACTGTAGACGGCCCGCATATGGGTACCCGGTGAGGGCTAAGCGGTCACGAGGCAGTTAGCCCCTGTGTCGATTTCAGGAATGCCCGGATGCGAACTCCGGCAGGGGCACAGGGGCGACGCGATCCGACCCGAACTCATCGCGCCGCCCTCCAAACCAATCCACCCCACGAATCAAAGGAGATCCAAATGTCATTCGAATACGCGCAGTACATACCCATCCCGGTGAAGAAGACCCGCATCGGTGCCGTCGAAGTTTCCACCATCCTCTGCTTCTCCGGGGTCGCTAACCGGCAGATGGCCGAAACGCTGATCTTCATTGATGAAGGCGTGACGGTCGAGGGTCTGCGGGATCAGGACGGCGAGCGGGGCGAAACATACGCCGCGAAATCACTACACGAAGCGTGGGTCAAAAAGGTTCGCGCCGCATACGCAAACGACACCGAAACGGAGCACGCATCATGAGGCCTCAAACCGAGTACATCGTTTCTGAAACCAGATGGTTGCTTTCGTTCGGTCGCCCAGCACTCGAAATCGCCAAACAGTTGAAGCGTGCACCGAACACCATCTACCAGATCGCCAACCGTCACGAACTGGAAGACATTCGAGAAGCGTTCGCGCAGTACTCAAGCGGAAGGCGAAACGCATGACCGAGCAGGAATGGCGCGACAACCTTTACCTCGGACGCCTGGATCGCATGGAACGCGACGGTGTACCCGACGAAGGTAGCAGCGCACTCGCATTCGCTGTCGGACTAGTCAGCCTCGGTGTGGTCATATTCGCCATCGTCACCATTGCGGGGATGTTCGCATGAACACTTACCCGGGCTTCTGGTTCCTACTCGCCCTACTCGCCGGCGTCCTCTACATCTGGTTGCCGCCCATGATCCTCGCCGTAATCGGGTCAGCCATCCTCTGGGTGCTTGACGTTTGGAAGGAGCGGCAACGTGTCTGACTTCAACGTTCCCGGCATCGATCCACGACGCGACCTCATCAACAAAACACTCGACCAATTCCGAAAAGAAGGAACACTCATGGGCGACTTCGACAACCTCGCAGCCGAAATGAAACGACGCGACCTCAGACAGCAAACAGTCAGGACACGCGCAACAAGCAACGACGCACTCGCCGCCTGGGAACGCTACGAAGCCATCCCCCACAACCGCGACGTACCAACCAGCTACGACGAACAAGACGCATTCACCACCGGCTACGACCTCGGACGTGACGCAGTAGCTGCACAGTTACGAATCTCGAATCTGCAAACCGAACGCGACCGCCTCGAACGGTACATGGAAGCCAACGGAATCGACCGCAGCGGCAACTCACAAGTGGTCATCCAATACGACACGTTGACCGCTGAAATTCGAGAAGGGCTGGGACTGTGAGCGCCTACGAAGGGTACAACGCTTGGGGATTCACCCGCCCCGAAATCGTTGACCATGACGACGATCTGGCAGTAGTTGGCGACGACGCGAGAGACGCAGCGGAATATGAGGTGGCGGGGGCATGACGGTCACTGTTTACGAGACGTTGGAGCAGGGAAGCCCGGAGTGGCACGCCGCACGACAAGGCATCATCACCGCCTCAGTCGTGGGCCAGTTCATCACCCCGAAGACCATCAAGCCAGCGCTAAACGATAAGACCCGCGCAATGGCTTATCAGTTGGTTGCCGAGCGGATAACCGGATACACGGAGCCCAGCTACTCGTCAGCCGACATGGAAGACGGCCACATTGAGGAACCCATAGCTCGAGACATCTACAGCGAGAACTTCGCACCTGCTACCGAAGTCGGGTTCATGGTGCGCGAGTTTGACGGGTTCCGCATCGGCTATTCACCCGATGGGGTTGTAGGCGAGAACGGTCTGATCGAAGTGAAAAGCCGGGCGCAGAAGAAGCATCTCGCCACGATCCTGGCCGATGAAGTACCAGCCGAGAACATTGGGCAGTGCCAAGCAGGGCTCCTTATCTCAGGACGCGAATGGCTTGATTACGTCAGCTACTGCGGCGGAATGAAGCTCTGGGTCAAACGCGTCTACCCCGACCCGCGATGGCAAGAAGCCATCATCGAGGCGGCCAGATCCTTCGAGGAATCAGCCGCCACCATGATCGCCAACTATGAGGCAGCCACAACCGGCATGCCTGACACCGAACGGCCTATCGAACTCGAGGAGATGAGGATCTGAGATGAAACACCCCGAGCCAAAGGTAAGGCCCCCTGAAGAACGCTTCACGGAGAAGTTCGCCAGAGTAAGCAACGGCTGCTGGGAATGGCGAGGGGCCGTGAATAGCGCCGGATACGGGATCTTCTACGCGGGCAATACGACCGAGAATCGGGAGGTATATGCGCACCGCTGGTCATACACGCATTTCGTTATCCCGATTCCTGCCGGCCTCCACATTGACCACCTCTGCCGCAACACCTCTTGCGTGAACCCTGGCCACCTAGAGCCGGTAACCCCGGCCGAAAACGTTCTTCGCGGGGTCGGTATATCGGCAGCTAACGCCCGCAAAACCGAGTGCCAGAACGGGCACCCGCTTTCGGGACCAAATCTCTACGTAACGCCCAGTACGGGGCAAAGGGGTTGCCGCCGATGCAGGCGGGAGCGGGAGCAGGCGAACAGCGAGAAAACGAACGCCAAAGACCGGGCGGAGCGGGCGGCACGCGGTGTGCGCCCCCGCAAGGGCATAACCGAGTGCTTCCGGGGCCACCCGCTCTCTGGAGACAACCTCTACATAAATGTCGTCAGTGGTAGCCGTCAGTGCAAAGCCTGCCGCCGCATCACTCACCAAAACAGAAAGAAGGCTTCCTAATGGATCTCTCGCAGTCAATCGAACCGAACAGCCAGCAGGTAAACGCTGAGGATCTGATTGCTTCACCTCGCACGGTGACTATCACGGGCGTTGAAGCGGGCACGGGTGAGCAACCTGTGTTCGTGCATCTTCAGGAGTTCCCTGGCCGAACCTATCGCCCGTCAAAGAGTATGCGCAGGCTCATGGTCAGCGCATGGGGACCTGAAGCATCCGCATACACGGGACGCAGACTCACCCTCGTTCGCAACCCTGATATTCGGTTCGGAAAAGATGTCGTTGGCGGCATCGAGATCTCGAGTATGAGCCACATCGATAAGCCGCTGACGATTGCGCTCACGGTGTCTCGAGGCAAGCGGCGCAACTTCACGGTCAAACCGCTGCCGGACGCACCCTCCACTCCCGCAACATCCCCCGCTCTCCCCGCTGAAGCCGTCGCTGATTGGGTCGCATCGCTCAAAGACGCAGCCGACATCACCGCACTCGCTGGCTTATGGAAGGAAGCCGTTGCACAGAACGTCGCAACGAACACCACCATCCTCGCCGCGAAAGACGCTCGCAAAGCCGAACTGTCATGATCCGCGAGATTGTGCGCGTCATCTACACGAACGCGTTCGGTGGCGACGTGAAGGACTCACATGTTGCACAGGTACTCGAAACGCACCCCAACGGTCAACTCCGCATCCTCTTCGATGACGGGGTTGATTACTGGGCGTTCCCGGAAGAAGTGAAGGAGATTTCATGAGCGCGTGCAGGAAGTGTGGACGAGAAGGCACCGGCCAGTTCTCGTCTGACCATGAACCGGGACTCTACTGCTCGAACTTTGCTGCATGCCAGAAGAGGCAGGCAGCCAAAGTCGGCGCCCACGAGAACGACACAGAGTCATCGTGAGTAGCGAACGAACCCTTGTCGCCCACGTCGTCATCCCTGGCGACCCGTACACACAGGCTCGAGCACGCGTAACCCGCTACGGCACGTACACCCCAGAGAACACGAAGAACCACACCGACAAAGTGCGTGCCGAGTTCATTGCCACTGAGGTTGCCGATTACCCACTAGATGCAACGTTCCGGCTCGACACCCATTTCTATTTGGGCACAAGGAGACGGGCAGACAACACGAACCTAACGAAGCTCGTTGAGGACGCGTTGAACAAGGTTGCGTATGAGGACGATTGGCGCATCTACAGCAGCCGCATCGAAAAGTTCCACACCACAAAGGCGCGGGCTCGAACCGAGCTGTTCCTTTACACCATCGATCCAGACAGGGAGGAAGCCGCATGATCACCGACCGTGAAGCGTGGCTTGACGACGCGAACTGTGCCCAAACTGACCCCGACTTGTTCGTGCTCGAAGGTAACGGTGGCAATTACAACGCGGCGGCGAAGATCTGCGGGAGCTGCACTGCGGTTGCCGCTTGCCTCGATTTCGCGTTGAGAAACGAAATCTACGACGGGTTCTACGGCGGGCTCAGTCCCAAACAACGCGCACGGCTGGAGAGATCGGCATGAGAAACATAGTCATTTCGTTGTGCGATCTAACAGGCGCACTCGTGAAACCCTGGACGGACGCCGGCTACGACGCAATACTCGTTGACCCGCAGCATGGGGAAACGTCAACGGAGGTTCTGCCCAACGGCGCAACAGTCACCCGCCTGGCGAACACCATCGATGAAGCGTTCACCGTACTGGGCGAAGTGATCCGCTCAGGCAACGTCGCTTTCGTCGCCGGCTTCCCGCCTTGCACCGACATGGCTGTGAGTGGTTCACGGTGGTTCGCATCCAAACGGGCCGCTGATGCACAGTTCCAGTCGAAGGCGGCGATTGTCGCTGAGCAGTGCCGCACGTTGGGCGAGCTCAGCGGTGCACCGTATTTCGTTGAGAACCCGGTGAGCGTGTTGTCTTCCATCTTCGGTAAACCACAGCACACGTTCCACCCGCACGACTTCACCGCATTCGAACCGGCCGACAATTACACGAAGAAGACCTGCCTCTGGACTGGTGGCGGGTTCAGGATGCCGGCACCGCAACGGGACGAATCGTTGGGTGAACCTGACGACCGTATCCACAAAGCACCACCAGGGCCTGAGCGTATGAACTTCCGATCAGCAACACCGATGGGGTTCGCGCGTGCAGTGTTCGAAGCCAACGCGCGTGTCTTGGCATGACCTCCCCGCCATCCGCACAACACGCCACCAAATCGAGGCGCAACTGATGGCGGGCACGTATTGCGCGGCGGTGGATGACATTGAACCTGAAGCGACTATCCCACACAGGGTAGGCGCTTTTTTAGTACCCGAAAGGAGGAGACATGAGCACATTTACTCGACTCAGTTGTGACGAAGAGGCCTGCGCATCCTTCCTCGAGTGGCTGCCCTCCGAGACGAGTGGTGTTCAGCCGCAACGCATGGGATGGCGCTGGATATCCGCAGTAGGCGACCTTTGCCCGACGCACTCATTGAGGTTCAGGGGCAACTCGCAACCACCAGCCGCCCGTAGGTGAACGGATGTGCTAACAGGCAGGGCGCATGTGCACACGAAACGGGGTATAAGCCCCGAACAAAGTTTCGATAACTGGTAGGATGATGATGGGCAAAAAGGAATCCCCAGTTGCGGAAACAACTGAGGATTCAGCCCACATCCTGCCGACTAAGACAAAGGACGTGGACTCAGTTATGAGTGTACCCGAAAGACCATCCCCAGTTCCGTACTACGAAGACGATTTTGTCACTCTTTACCACGGGGACTGCCTCAAGATCACCGCATGGCTTGATGCCGATGTGCTCGTAACCGATCCCCCTTATGGGATGGCGTACGAATCCAACTTCAACCGCATCAAGGGCACTCAGAAGGTTGGGCGCTCAGTGGCGGGAGACGATACGCCGATTGTTCGGGATGCCGCACTGGCGCTCTGGGGTAAAGGCCCCGCTCTCGTGTTCGGCCGATGGAACGTCACGCGCCCCGTCGAGACAAGAGCGCGTCTGATCTGGGATCGCATGTATCACGGCATGGGCGACTTGACGCTTCCGTGGGGACCGACCGAGGAAGAGATTTACGTTCTCGGAACCGGTTTCGTCGGTGAGCGCGGATCAAACATCCTCCGCTCGCATGGCCTCATGTCGAACTCGAAGGATCGCCCCGACCACCCGACCCCCAAGCCTGTTGGGCTGATGGAAGCGCTGGTCGCCAAAACGACCGGAGTTGTAGCCGATCCGTTCGCGGGCTCTGGTGCAACCTTGCTGGCTGCTCGCAACCTGGGGCGCAAGGTCATCGGGGTTGAACTTGAAGAACGCTACTGCGAACTGATGGTCAAGCGACTGTCGCAGCAAACGCTGTTTGAGGGGATGTTGGCATGAGTACCGCTGACGCCTACTACGACGTACCGGACGGCACCGAGTTGCGTCCACACGAGGAAGCCGAAGTCGAAGCAGCGGTGACGGCGCTTGAGCGCATCCGCGATGGCATGAGCGAGGGCCTTTGGGCTCTCGTGCTCAAGGAAATCAGGGAGGGGGTGTTGTCATGAACGCGGAAGTTGTGGCTCAGGTTCTCATCGAGTACGGCAATGCGTGGCGAGAACAGTGGGATTGGACTGACTTCGACGGGCGCGGGTGTCGTGACGATATGGAGTGGGCCGCTAGTGCGCTCCGCTCGGATAAGCCGATCACGCTGACCGAAGCTCGGGCCGCTCTCGGAATCGAAGTCGCGTAATGGCGAGAGAACATGCCGCTATTCGTCTGGACATGTGGGGTGACGACGAATGGCGGTCGTTGAGTGTCCCCGCACAGCACTTGTATCTACACCTGCTGTCCACCCCGACGCTTTCGTATGCGGGTGTTGCCGATTGGCGACCTGCCCGTATCGCTGGCGTATCCCAAGGCGCTACTGCTGCGTCTGTTCGTGCTGCTGGTGACGAGTTAGCTGCTGCGTTGTTCGTGGTTTACGACGACGAATCAGAAGAAATCCTTATCCGGTCATTCCTGAAACACGACGGGCTACTGCACAAACCGAACGTGGCTAAGGCAATGGTCACCGCTTACGGCAAAGCAGTCTCGCCAACCCTTCGCGGGGTGATTGTTCACGAGTTGAACAGGCTCCACGAAAGGTATCCGGAATGGAAGGCGTTTGGTGTTCCTGAGGTTCAGGAAATCCTAACGAAACAGTCAGTAAACCCTTCCGAGTTGGTTTCAAAGGGTTTCGGAAAGGGTTCGGTAAAGGGTTCCGATTTTGACCCCTCACTCCTTACTCCTAACTCCTTACTCCTATCTCCTAACTCCACACACCTCACAACGTCAGCGAACGAGGTTCGTGACGACATCCGAGAGCTGTGTGAGTTATTGCAATCGCTGATTGTGGCCAACGGGTCCAAGCCACCAACCATCAACGACAAGTGGCTGACAGAGGCACGGCTGCTGCTCGACAAGGACGGACGCGAGTTCGACCATGCAGCCCGACTCATCCGCTGGTGCCAGGAAGACCCCTTCTGGAAAACCAACATCCTGTCCATGCCGAAGTTCAGAGCCAAGTACGACCAGCTACGGCTTGACGCAAACCGGCGACTTGAGGAACGCCAACCGAAACCAACCGCCGCGCAACGCAACCTCTCAACCGTCGAATACTTCGCGCAACAAGAAGCGCAATTGGAGATTGACCAGTGAACAAAACAGAAACCGCGAAACTGCTCACCATCGCATCCATGATCGACAACCGAACCGTCGCACCGGAAACAGTCGAAGCGTGGCATGACGTGTTAGGTCACCTGCCGTACGGGCTGGCTAAAGCGGCCATGTCCCTGCACAGGAGAGAGTCAACCGACTACCTCATGCCGGCGCACATCACGAAGAACATTCCACGGGTGAAGTTGCGACTGGCGACAGACATTCGAGCGGCTAAGGCACGGGGGCTGATTGGTGAATGGCCTGAGGACGAAATGCTGTCACCGGATGTTATGGACGCGCTGACGGCTGCACGGCAACAGGCGACACAGTTCGCTGATTTGCCCCACTCGGTTGAGGCGCATGAGGCGTGGCGTATCGCTGCACAAATCGGAAACGTGATTCGAGAGGTGCCCTAGTGGACACCCTAGCCGCCTACCTGTCATCCGGCCACATCACCAAAGCTCTCGAGCACGAACGACTCGCAGCCGTCCAAAGAACATGGCGGGAATCGTTCGGGCACCCTGCACACCGTCACATGCTCACCGAACACAACGAACGGGTACGCGAGTTCTACGGACGCGCTGACCCTGACACCGAACCGGGCACACCGAAGCAGATCAACGAACTTGTTGATGCGGTCACCGGATACCACCCGACGAAGAAATACACACGAAAGGCAAGTTGATGCCAACCATCACAGAAAAGCTGGCAGCGGTCATAACTCGCACGGTCTACATCGAGTTTGACCCCGACAACCTGCCCCGGTACGAGGACAACGGCAAGCAGTACCAGTTGACTGCCGCTTCTCTCGTATTTCGGTGGAGACGGGGCAAGTGGGAGAACCCGTGGGATATCACCGCCGACCGTCAGCAGCGACTAAAGGACGGCACTTGGGGCAATCCGCGCAACGTCAACGTCTACTCGTGCCGCTCGCTCATAACCGAACTATCCGACGAATACCGACCAACCGTAAGCATCGAAATCAAGGAGACAAACTAATGGCATTCATCAACATCGAAGGAACAATCTCCCGCGTTTTCTACAACGGCAAGGGGGCAGAAGTCACCGAGTCGTTCAAGAAACGTGACGGTAGCGAAGGCACGAAACGGTACACGCTCTGGTTCAACGACGCACACGGACTCAGCGAGGGTCACACGGGCAAGTTCTCGGGGATGCTCGGGGTCGAAGTGGACGAATGGCAGGACAAAGAAGGCCAGACACGCCACACCGCGAAGGTATCCGTGAATGGTGCCCGTGTTGACGGTGGCAGAGCACGGTCTCAGGAGCCACAGAAGCCCGCTGACGAGCCTTGGGCCGCTTCCGGCAACTTCAGTGCGCCCACCTCGGATTCATGGCCCACAACGGGCGCAGATTCTACCCCATTTTGACCGTGGGTGCGACCAGTTTTAACCGATTGTGCGGTAAAATTAGAACGTCCCCGCGAGGTGCTACCAACACCGGACGGGGACTAACCCACCAGATCGTCACTACCGATTGGAGGGCTGTCATGGATTCTACCCCGGACACGCCTAGTAACTTCCGAAGCCCCGAACGCTGGAACTCAGTACCAGTTCCCGAACGCGTATCTGAACGGGCACTTACTAACGTCGATAAGCAGCCCAATGGCTGCTGGATCAGTCGATACTCAACCGCATCGCACGGCTACTCGCAGGTCGGATGGCAGGACGGCGGCAAAAGACACGTCGTACTCGGGCATAGAGCGGCATGGGCTGGCGTGCATGGCCAGGTTCCGCTTGGGATGACGCTTGACCATCTCTGCAAAGAGCGGCGCTGCGTCAACCCCGACCACTTGCGTATGCTGCCCAACTTCGAGAACGCGCGGAGGGTTCACGGCCTCGACTGGCCGATGGGACAGTGCGCCAATGGCCACTCGCCAGAGATGTTGAAGCGGGTTACCGGTACCGACAAGAGGGGGCGAAAGCGGGATGCCCTCGGATGCAGAGCGTGCAAGCCGATATACAACGCGAGATCCGATTGGCGGAAAGACAACCCCGGCGAGCCGATGCCCTCGCATCTGCTGCTGCGGTCAGAACAGAAAGAGGTTGCGTGATGCTGCTCGGATTCAAAGCGCAGAACCACCCGCAGCAGACCAGCGCGAACGGCGTGCTCGATGAGGTGGATGACAGAGGCACGCACCCGGACAACTTCAACCCGTGGAATGAGCGCTTCGGTGGCTTCACTCTCGACGTTGCCGCTGCTGCGCACAACACCAAATGCGAACGGTTCTTTACTCGCGCTGACAACGGGCTTGAACAGTCATGGGCTGGTGAGCGTGTGTGGTGCAACCCGCCGTATAGCGGGCTGGGCGACTGGTTGGAAAAGGCGTGGAAGGAATACCCGACCACGCGCGGCATCGTCATGCTGCTCCCCGCGAATCGTGTTGAACAGCGCTGGTGGCAGGACCACGTTGAACCGTTCCGCGACAAGCCCGGTTCGCCCCTGACTGTTGAGTTCCTGCCCGGACGCATGCGGTTCATCAAACCGGGTCAAACAGCCATCGGCCCCAACGAGCGCCCACCATTCGGGTGCTGCCTGCTCATTTGGAAAGACCCGACCACCCAAGGAGAATCATGCTGAAGGTAATCGTTGAGTCCCCGTACGCGGGCGACGTTGAACGACACGAAACATACGCGCGGGCTGCACTGCACGACTGCCTTACGCGCGGTGAAGCACCCATCGCCTCGCACCTGCTCTATACGCAACCCGGCGTACTGGACGACACCATTCCCGAGGAACGAACACTGGGGATCGAAGCGGGCCTCATCTGGGGCGACCTTGCCGAGAAGACCGTTGTTTACTACGACCTCGGTATCAGCCGTGGGATGCAATACGGCATCGACCGCGCCTCTCGGGATGGGCGACCCGTTGAATACCGGTCGCTTCCCGGCTGGGGGTACACCTCATGACCCGCTACATTTCCGGCCTATTCACCGCCTCAATTCTCCTAATCTTCCTCCACATCTACGGCGCGCAACTGTTGGGTGTGCTCATGCGACGAGGGGATAAGAGCGATTTCGGGGACAAGCCGAAACAGCCCAACTATCGGTACTACGGAGAAAGGCTTCTGCATGACTGACCCAATCAACCCGCCGCACTACACAAGGTTCCCCGTCGAAGTCATCCAGCTAACCGAGCACCTGAACTTCTGTCGCGGCAATGCGGTCAAGTACATCGCCAGGGCAGGAGCGAAAGACCCGAACAAGGAAATCGAGGACCTGAAAAAAGCTGCGTGGTACATCGACCGCGAGATAAAGCGAGTCGGTGCAGCAGCAGCTAAAGCGGGCACATTCGAAGGCCTCATGCATGACCTCGATCAGATTGGGGAGAAACGTGACTGACGATCTCACTACTGCGGAATACAAGTCCTGCTTCGACTGCGCATTCGGCGGCCCAGCATCCGAAGCGCACTGCATCGAGCAGCAGCACATCGACCGCGAAATTGCGCACGCCGTGGAATGGATCATCAAGGAGGCACAACATGACTGAACTCACTGACGCGGTTGCAGCACTGACGAACCCCGTCGTTTACAACCATCAAATCAAGGACGAAGCCGGCGCAATCGTCCGAATGCACACGGCGGAACTCCCGCCACTGCTCGACCAGTTGGCAACAGCAGTCGGGTCATCCCTCAGCCGTGACTCAGGCGGAGGCGGGAAGTCCAAAACCGGCTTGCTGCTCAACAGTGCCGCGTTGTTCGAAGCCATGAAGATGGGTTCAGCAATCAAGTCCTGGTGCCACGCGCTCGGCATTCGCCCGTCGAAAGACTTGCGCACGTCGCTGCTGGAATGGCATACAGCATTCGGGGAAGGGGAATCTGCCGCGTTCTATGCGAGACAGATGCGAGGTTGGGCGGACCAGATACGCAACGTATTGGACCCGCTCAAACCAGTCCCCATCAAAGACCCCTGCACAATCTGTGGAGGGGTCACTTTTTTGGACGCTGAGGACAATGAGATCCCGTACCCGGTAGTTGTCGAGTATCGGGAGTCCGACCCAATGGGCACCGCACAAGCCCTCTGTCGCCGCTGCATGAACGTGTGGGATGGGACGGAAGCCATCGGTGAGCTGATGGACGAGTTGCGCGACAAACAGGCCGGATAAAAAAGAATCGCCATAAATGTTGTGTCTTGTGTTGCAATTAACCACAAGTGTGTGCAATAATGGAGCCACGTTGTTTCGTGCTGCAACAAAACGGTACGAACTCACAGAGAAAGGGTCAGTGTCTACGGATGCTGGCCCTTTTTTTGTGCCCAAAATCATTCACACTTGCGGCGCAGCGCCACTCATCCCCACAGCGAACCCGACAACACCCACCAAGCCCCGTGACTCGTACATCCGGGCAAGCAGTGGAGTCCTTGGGTTACGCAATAGGACACTCGGCTGCCGACCGCAACTAACTTGCCGGGGCTGTTGGGTCCTTCATGAAGTGGTAGCTCACCACAGGTGCAAGAGAACGAGCAACGCAGGTATGCCAGGGGTGAAAAGGCGCTTTAAACGGACTCTGCCCCACGTACGTCCGGCCTGCACACAAAACCACATACCGCTTCGGCGGGCAAAAAACGCAGCCTGGCCCCACTCGCACGGGGCTTTTTTCAATCCCACGATGGAGGCTGCTGTGTCCCTGCTCGATGATCCTGCATACGTCGCAGACCTCAACTCGGAACTGTCCAACGTCGCCATCGGTGACAAATGGGACAAGGACGAATCAGCCCCACGACGCCACCGCAAGAAACTCGGCATCGCAACACCGCAACCGGTGAAGCCACTCGACACCAACGGCGGCGAATCAGAAGAGCACAACGCAGACGGTTCAGCCTCCTACGTGCGCTTCAGTGAAACCGCCTGGGGTTACGACGACTACTGCAACTTCATCCGCTCCAAAGGCCAGAACCCCGACGATGTGACGTTCACCTGGGGTTGGACATCGAACCCCAACGGCGGGTTCTGGAACAAGCTCAACAATGTACGGCCCAAGGTTGCCATTGCTGGCGGTCGCATGGTGTCCACCTCAGACGTCGTTGAAGCCATCAAGAGCTTCACGTACATCCCCCAGCCTGTTGCGTACGCTGACGAGTCATTCGTCATCGTGCCCACCGACTTTCAATTCGGCAAGGTTGACTGGAATGGCGGTTCGGCTGAAACGCACGAGCAGATCCTCAACTCGTTCGGTAAAGCGCAAGACTTCATCAAAGAGTTCCGCCCGCGTGAAGTGTGCATCGTGGACGCCGGCGACATCATCGAGAACATCTACTCGACCAGCTCACAACTCGCCACCAACGACCTGTCACTACCCGACCAGGTTGTCGAAGCGGCCTACGCGATGCAACGCGGCCTGCAAATGCTCGCACCACACACCAACTCGCTCCGATACGCAGCCGTCAGCTCCAACCACGGCGCACACCGACTCGGCCCCAAATCGCCAGCAGGCGACGTACACGCCGACTACGGACTAGCCGTTGCCAAGATGCTCAGGAACGCGCTCACACTCAACCCTGAAGCGTTCGGACACGTCACCATCCAAGTGCCCGAACCGTACATGGAATCGCTTTACTTCCAAACATCAGGCACCGACATAGGTGTAGTCCACGGCCACCAAGCAGGCTCACCGGATCGCATCGGAGACTGGTGGAAAGGCCAGAGCCACGGTCGAATGCCCGTCGCTGAAGCACGCATCCTCATCGCCGGCCACTTCCACTCGCTCAGAGTGCAACAGTCCGGTGACGCACGATGGATCATGGTCGGCCCCGCATCAGATCGCGGCTCATCCTGGTTCACCAACGCGAAAGGCGAACAGTCCGAATCGGGCATGTTGTCGTTCACCACAGCCAACAACGAGTGGAACAACCTCAAAGTGCTGTGACCAACAACTTCCGTTCACCCAAACCCTCGAATACTGATTGCCTCATCACGGGCAGAACCGAGGCGAGTGCGGGTGAACGGGAAAACGTAACGCTAACTGAAGGCGGCGCATTGAGATGCTTCCCGAAACAGGCAAAGCAGCAAGACAAATAGACGGCGCACTCGACTGGGTGCGCCATCGAGAACTCGAGCACCAAGAACAAATCGCGTCACTCGACTGGCGGATAGGTTACGCCTACATCGTCATCCAACAACTCGCGCAAACATGCAGCGACGACCAACGCGAGATCCTACTCGACCTCTGCGGCGCGCTACACGACGGCATACCCGACGAGCGCAACTAAACCCTGAACCGCCCACAGCGAAAGCGAAGTGCGACATGTTATTTGAAGACGAAGGCGAATGGCTCGAAGGCAACGCTGAACATGTAGGTGAAGACGTATGAGTAGCGAAATCGTATGGACCTCAGAATCTGAGGAACAGGAAGACGACGACGAATACTACGACGACGAATCGCTGGACTGTGGATGCTGCTCATGCTGCGGCTGTCTCTGCTACGACGACTCACTCTGGGATGGCGACGATGACTGACTGGCGTGAACAAGAGTACGAAGACAACTACTGGGACGAACGCGACCAACGCGACAACGCCATTGCTGCCGCTGTTAGTTCATGGGACGACGCGACCAGCGACCTGTTCATAGCTGCGATACAACAAGCAGGCAGGACCAGGGCAGAAGAACGCGCGTATGTCATTGAGGACCTGCTCGAGAGGTGAGTGTCATACGCCGTCGCTAGGCTGAGACATAGAAGAACCCCTGCACTGCGCTAACAGTCAGGGGCGTGAACAACTCGGTAAAGGAGTCGTTATGAACAAGCGTACCTGCAACGTGGAGAAGTGCAACACCGCTTCCTCCGCTCTCGGAATGTGCAATCTGCACTACCAGCGAAAGCTCCACGGCAAGCCGCTTATCCAGCAGCCAAAGGCGCAATATGAAACATGCACAGCAGGCGAATGCGACAAGGCCCCGCGAAGCAAATACGCAACGCTATGCCCCATGCATTACCACCGCCTCTACCGTTATGGAACGCTGGAGGCCACGCGCGTTCTTGTATCACGCGGCGAACGCGAACCGTCTTTCCCCCGTGCGGATCTAACCGGACAGCGCTTCGGGACACTCGTGGCAAAGAGGCCCGAGGGCAACTACTGGTTGTGCGCCTGCGACTGCGGACAAGCCCGGATGGTAAGCATTGGCGAGCTAAGGCGCACAGGCGACAAGAACACATGCGGCACGAAAGCCAGCCACTTATCTGATGACGTTGACTACACCGCAGTTCACAGCAGAGTAAGGAACCTCCACGGTTCAGCCAGTGAGCACTCATGCATCGACTGTGGCACCCGCGCCTACCACTGGTCATACGACCATGAAGACCCGAACGAGCGGCTGAGTACAGCGCCGCGCACCCTAGGCATCGCCTTCAGTCTCGAACCATCCCACTACCAGCCGCGATGCGTGCCTTGCCACAAGCGCTTCGACCTGGCCCGCATCAACGCAACCGAGGTGTACGGATGAGCAAGCCCCAACGCAGCAGCTCGAAGCGTGACAGGCACCGCGCCCGCATCAAGGCAACTGGTGCCGCCTGCCACCTATGCGGCAAGCCCATCCTGTACGACGCGCACCACATGGACCCTCTGTCGTTCGTTATCGATCACGTCATCCCGCTAGCCAAAGGCGGTGAAGATGCGCTGTCCAATATCAAGGCAGCGCATCGAAGACAAACGTTCGTGCAACTCAACTAAGCGGGCTCGCCTCGTCGCGCCGATCATTCGACGCAGCGGCGCACTCGACTGACTGTACTAACGAGTGTATTGATACAGAGTGTTTGTAGCAACTCATGTATTGATACATACCCAGGGGGAAGCCACCCCCAAGACTCACCTATAGCCCCTCCGGGTGTAGGCGGTGTACAGTTTTGGCATTTTTTCCACTTTGCTGTCGGTTTGTACCAAGCACTTTGTACCAACCCATCCCCCCCTTTTCGCCCTTTGGAGGTGTTCTCGTGGCTCCACGTAAGAACCCTTTGAGGGCTGTTGCTGCTGATGAGCGGTCTAAGCCGGCTGCGCAGCGATCCATTGTTGAGGCTGCCGAGGATGGCGATCACCGCGAACTTCTGGTTGCGATGCGTCGTCGTGTTGCTTCGACTGTGCAGGACCCGAATTGCCCACCGCGTGACTTAGCGGCTTTGACTCGTCGCCTTCAGGAGATTGGCAAGGAGATCGAGGCTTTGGACGTGAAGGCTAAGCAGGAGGCGACTGAAGATGGCGAAGGCCGCACCCCTGACGAAGAGTGGGACGCAGAGGCTATCTGATACCGCTCGTCACTTGATCCTCCCGAAAGACGTTGCCACTACTGGCTGGCCTTCTGTGCGTGACAAGTGCAAGGATCTCGGACTCGTTTTCGATGGCTGGCAGGACGGCGCGGGGCGCGCAATCCTGGCCAAGAGGCCAGACGGAAAGTATGCCGCGACCGTGGGTGGGGTTGCGCTCTCTATTAGCCGACAGACGGGCAAGACCTACCTACTGGGTGCGATTATCTTCGCGCTTTGCCTGCTCTCCCCGGGCATGACCGTGCTGTGGACGGCCCACCGGCTGAAGACGGCTAAGGAAACGTTCAAGTCAATGCAGGGCATGGCGCGTCGCCGGAAGATCGCGCCCTTTGTGGAGCAGGTTTTCACGGCTTCCGGCTCCGAAGAGATCATGTTCCGCAACGGTTCGCGGATCATGTTCGGTGCGCGCGAGACTGGCTTTGGCCGTGGTTTCGCAAAGGTTGACATCGAAGTTTTCGATGAGGCTCAGATTCTTACCGAGCGCGCACTTGACGACATGCTCCCCGCGATGAACGCAGCCCCGAACGCTTTGGCGATCTTCGCCGGCACCCCACCTAGGCCGATTGACCCTGGCGAGGTGTTCAGCCGGATGCGCCTCGAGGCGCTTGAGGCAGGCTCAGGCAAGGGCGACACGCTTTATATCGAGTTCAGCGCCGATAAGGACGCAAACCCTGATGATCTTGAGCAGCAAAAGAAGGCAAACCCTTCCTTCCCTCACCGGACGCCGCTCGAGGCGATCCAGCGGATGCGTAAGCAGCTTTCCGAGGATTCGTTTCTCCGTGAGGGTATGGGCATTTGGGATGCCGATTCTCACCACCGGGTTATCAGTGAAGAGGACTGGGATGCGGTTGCGGATGTGACTTCCATGCCCATTGATCGTCTCACGCTCGGTATTGATGTGCCCCCGAACCGCAGTAATGCGTGTGTATCTCTTGCTGGGTTGCGCGCTGACGGTCGTTGGCACGTTGAGATGGACGAAGAGCATCGGGATGTTGACTGGGTGATCCCTTGGGTGGTTGCTAGGGCGGCGAAGAACCCGCTGCACGCGGTGGTGGTGGATGAAATGTCCGGGCTCGTAGAGAAGCGCCGCGACCGCCACTACCTGATCGGTACGGACATTCTCGTAACTCTTGCTGGGGCTGAAGGGCGTGACATGGCTATCGCTTGTGCCAAGTTCTACGACGGCGTGAAGGACAAGACCTTGTTCCACACAGATCAGTCGCAGGTCAACGTTGCGCTCTCGGTTGCCCGCCAGCGCCCCCTTCAGGGCGGTTGGGCATGGAATCGCAAGGATGCTGCATCAGATATAACCCCCATCGTGGCAGGCACTCTTGCCCTTTGGGGCGCTCAAAACGACAACGTATTGCGTCCTACGAGGCGTACTAGCACAAGGACGGCGGTGGTGATGTGAGTGAATCTCTCCGCATCGCTGGACTCTCAGAAGATGAAACTGCAACCCTGAATCTGCTTATTGAGCAGTTGAACGCGAAGGCTCCACGGAATCTTCTGCGTTCGTCGTATTACGACGGCAAGCGGGCGATCAAGCAGGTTGGCACGGTCATCCCTCCGCAGTATGCGAAGTTGGGGCTTGCCCTGGGGTGGGCTGCTAAGGGTGTTGACGGTTTGGCGCGTCGTACTCATCTTGAGCGCATGGTGTGGACTGGCGGCGACGTTGATTCGCTGGGCATGACTGAGCTTGCTGATAGCAACTTCTTCTATTCGGAGATCGCGGCGGGGCTCAAGGACTCCCTCATTCATGGTGTCTCTTACTTGATCACGACGGCGGGCGATACCAGCAATGGCGAGCCGGCTGCTTTGGTTCACGCGAAGTCGGGCCTGAACGCTACTGGCGATTGGAATAACCGTCGTCGTGGGCTCGATAGCTTGCTGTCGGTTACGGCTCGTGATGAGGACAAGATCACGGGTTTCATCCTGTACCTGGATGGCGTAACTATCAGCGCGAATAAGGACTCGAGCGGATGGGCCGTCGATAAGCGGTCGCATGGGTTCGGTGTTCCTGCTGAGCCTTTGGTGTACCAGCCACGTTCGTCTCGTCGCATGGGTAAGTCGCGCATTACGCGCCCGCTGATGGGTTACCAGGATGCTGCTTTGCGCGCCCTGGTGCGCCTCGAAGCGCACATGGATATCTACACGATTCCGAAGCTGATCCTGTTGGGCGCTGACGAGTCGGTGTTCAAGAATCCTGATGGTTCGCCTAAGGCTGCGTGGCAGATTGCGTTGGCTCGGTCGTTTGGTCTTCCTGATGATGAGGATGCGACTAACCCGCGCGCCGATGTGAAGCAGGTTGATGCTACGTCTCCTGATTCGCACCTGTCGGACTTGAATGCTCTGGCGAAACTGTCTGCCCGTGAGACTGATCTGCCGGATGCCGATTTTGCCCTGACTGACATGGCAAACCCGACGAGTGAGGGTTCGTATATCGCTGGCCGGGACAATCTGATTGCTGAGGCTGAGGGCGCTACGGAGGATTGGTCGGTTTCGATCCGTCGTTCGACTGCTCGGGCTCTGGCTATCCAGAACGGTCTTAGTTCTGTCCCGAAGGAATGGGCGAGCATTGAGGCTAAGTGGCGTTCGCCGCTGTATCTGTCGAAGGCTGCTGCTGCGGATGCTGGTGCTAAGCAGATTGGTGCTGTCCCGTGGCTTGCCGAGACTGAGGTTGGTCTTGAGCTTCTGGGTCTGGATGAGCAGCAGATTCGTCGGGCTATGGCTGAGAGGCGTAAGGCGTCTGGGCGTGCGGTACTTGCTGCTCTGAAGCCGGCCGCTGTGGTCCCTAGTGACGACGCCGCGTGAGTCGAAGGCGGCGCTTGAGCTTCTGACTGGTGAGGCTGTGGACACGGCAGTGGATTTGCTGTCGCGTGTTCGTGGTTCGGCTGAGGTTCGTCGCGCCGCGTTGCTGGATGGTGTGCCTGAGCTGATCGGTTATTACGCGCTGGGCTCAGCAACCCTCGCGGCTGATTTTTATGAGGATCAGCGTGAGTTGGCTGGTGTTCGGTCGCGGTTTGCGTCTGATGTTGTGGTTGAGGATCGGACGGTGCAGATTCGTCGCGCTGTTGCGTGGTCTACTGCGCCGTTGTTCCTTGACCCGGACGATTTGCTTACTGCGTCTGCCCGGTTGACGGAGGTCGTGCAGCCTGAGGTTGCGAATCCGTATCGGGACACGATTCTGACGAATCGGCGGAACGATCCTGAGTCGGCTGGCTGGCGACGCATCACTAACGGCGGCTGCAAACTATGCAGGATGCTCGCTGATCGTGGCGCTGTGTATCGGCAGGCTACCGCGACGTTTGCCACTCATCCGAACTGTCATTGCACTGCTCAACCAGTCTTCAAGACCGATGTTGGCGAAGAGGCGTCAGTGATGCAGTACAAGGCGTCACGCCGTAGCCGCACTGCTGCTCAGCGTGCGGATCTTCGTGACTATCTCGACACCTATTACTAACCAATTTTCCCGCCGTCCTGGTGGGTTCATCGCCCGCATGGGCATATCCGATAAATCCACTGAGGCCGCATGGCTGAGGGAAACCCGCATGGGAGTAAGCAATGAGTGAATCCGTAATTACTGACGCAATCGTAGAAGCGCCGGAAGGTTCTGAGGCTGAGCAGCCGAAGGAGATCGACTGGAAGGCTGAGGCGCGTAAGCATGAAGCTCGCGCTAAGGAAAATGCTGCGAAGGCGAAGGCTAACGAGACTGCTGCACAGCGGCTCGCGGAGATCGAGGAAGCGACTAAGACCGCTGAGGAAAAGGCCAACGAACGGCTTGCTGCTGCTGAGAAGCGTGCGGCTGAGCTTGAGGCCCGCGCTAACCGCGCGACTGTGGCGAATGAGCATGGCATCCCTGAAGCGATTCTGGCTGGTCCTGCGAGTTCGTCTCCTGAGGATCTGGCCGCTTACGCCGAGTCACTTATTGCGTTCCGGGGAGAGAAGGGCAGCAACGGGCTGCACGTCCCCACCGAAGGCAACTCGCCTAAGCCACAGCTGAATAGCGACTCTGAGTTCGCTAAGAACCTGTTCGGCTCGAGCGACTAAACAGAAGGAAATTGACCAATGGCTATTCTTGCCACATCCAATCTGACCCTCCCGAAGAACATTGCTGAGGGTCTGTTCTCGAAGACTCTGACGGGTTCCGCTGTTGCGGCTCTGTCGGGCGCTGAGCCTCAGAAGTTCGGTGAGACAACCCACATGACCCTCACGGGTCGCCCGCGCGCTGAGTACGTCGGTGAGGGCGCTGACAAGGCGTCTACCAACGCGACGTTCGGCACCAAGACCGTTTCGCCCCACAAGGTGCAGGTCACGATGCGGTTCAACGAGGAAGTTCAGTGGGCTGATGAGGAATACCAGCTCGGTGTTCTCTCCACGCTCGCTTCTGAGGGTGGGCTTGCTCTGGCTCGCGCGCTTGACCTTGGCGTGTTCCACGGCATTAACCCGCTGACCGGCGCTGCGATTCCGTCGATTGTTGCTGGTGACCGTATCGGCACCACAACGAACTCGATTGAGCTGACCACGGCTACCGCTGGCACCCCGGATCTCGTCATTGAGCAGGCCGCTGGTCTGGTTATCGCTGACGGTTACCTGCCCAGTGGTATCGCGTTCGACCCGACCTACGCATGGAACATTGCGACCGCTCGTTACGCTGACGGTCGCAAGAAGTTCCCTGAGCTTGGTTTCGGTGGAAGCATCACCTCGTTCGAGGGTCTTCAGGCGTACTCGTCCACCACTGTTTCGGGTGTTCCTGAGGCTACGGCGAACACTGGCGTCAAGGCGATCCTTGGTGACTGGTCGCTGCTCCGTTGGGGTGTCCAGAAGTCGATCCCGGTCGAGCTGATCCGCTTCGGTGACCCCGATGGTCAGGGTGACCTGAAGCGCAAGAACCAGATTGCGCTTCGTGCGGAGATCGTTTACGGCTGGGGCGTCATGGACCTTGACGGCTTCAGCACCATCGTTGACAAGGTGGCGAATGTCTAGGTTCCGTAACGAAGAAACCGGCATTGTCGTCTCGGTTGACGACTCGAAGGATGAGCGTTTCGGCCTCGGTTGGGTGACCCCCGATGCTGAGCCGAAGCGTTCTCCTGGCCGTCCGAAGAAATCCGATAAGTAAATAGTGAAAGGGGGCGGTCATGTCTGTGACTCCCAACATGATTGCGGTTGCTCTTGGGCAGGCCGCCCCCGTTCCTGGTTCTGTCACTGAGCAGCAGTGGCAGATGTGGATTGAGGACGCGCTGATGCTCATTGAGGATCGGCGGCTGAAGCTTGATGCCGCCGTTCCCGGTGAGAAGGTTCTCGATTATGTGGTGCGGCAGGCTGTCGTGGCGCATGTTCGGAAGCCGGATGATGCCACGCAGGTGACCATTTCGGTTGATGATGCGTCGTCGTCGCGCACGTACCAGTCGGGTAAGGGTCGTGTGTCGATCCTTGATGAGTGGTGGGCGCTGCTTGGGCTCGTTGAGGCCAACGGGGGCGCGTTTTCGGTGGACATGATTGGTTCATCGACGGTGCATCTTCCGTGGTGTTCGCTGATGTTCGCGGCGCTGTATTGCTCGTGTGGTGTTGACATCGCCGGCACTCCGATTTTTGAGGGTGGTGGCGTGTGAGCCTCGGTGGAGATGTCCAGGCGGCGCTTCCCAGTTTCCGTGACGCTGCTGAGTCGTTGATGATCGACGCATGCCGGATCACGGGTGGCACTGAGACGGTTTTCGATGAGGACACGTTTGAGTACGTGACCGTTGAGGCTGTTTCGTATGAAGGCCCGTGCCGTCTGCGGTTCGCGGCTACGGCTGTGCAGACTGTTGAGGCTGCTGGCCAAATGCTTATCGCGCAACGTGCAACCCTGTCTGTCCCTGTTGATACTTCCGGGGATGTGCGTGAGGGGCATGTTGTGACGATCACGGATTGTGTGAATGATCCTGCTCTTGTGGGTCGCAAGTTCCGTGTTGAGGGTGGGCATCATCAGACGTTCGCTACGGCGCGCAGGTTCCCGTTGGAAGAGGTGTCCTGATGGCTGATGGGTTCTCGTTCGACTATGCCGAGTTCGACCGTTTGACGGCGGATATTGCTGAAGCTCCGCGTGAGGCGAAGAAGGGTATCCGCAAGGCCGTCGAGGTGACTTCGCGTTACGTCAAGGACGGTTGGAGCAAGAAGCTGTCTGGCTCTGAGGGGCTTAGTCAGGTTGCCCCAACGATTGATTACGAGATCAAAGGCGACACGGTTTTCGGTACGAGTGTGATCACGTCGGAGATTGGCGCTAACCGGTCGAATCCTTCCGCGCAGCTCGCCAACATTTCCGAGTTCGGCACCACATATCACCCTCCCCGTGGTTACGGTCACGCGGCTTTGCAGGAGAACATTCCTGATTTCGAGAAGGGCCTCGGTATGGCTATCGGTGACATTCTGTGAGGCAGCATACGGCGTGGTTGAAGGCTGAGATCCAGGCTGTCCCGGCGCTCGCCACGAAGACGTTTGTGACTTTGGCGACGAATACTTCTGTCCCGTATGTGGTGATTCATCCGATGGATGGTACTGATGAGTCGACACGTCTTGCTGGTCCGAATGCGACGCAGCATCCACGGTTTGTGATTCATTCTGTGGGTTCGACGTATGAGCAGTGTGCGGCGATTGCTGAGGCTGTGAAGAAGCGTTTGGTGGTTGGCGGGTTTGGTGTGACGCCGACTGTTCCGGGTGAGCACAGTAGCCGTCTCGAGTATTCGTCCCCGACTCCGATTCAGGTTGACCGTGATGTGTCACCGCCTCTGTGTTATCACGTCGCGGAAGTGTCGTGGTCGTCTGACCCTGCGTAACCCCTAGAACTCGGAAGCCCTCACATTGCGTGGGGGCTTTCGTCATTTAAGTCTCCCTCTGTCTCCCAGGGGGTTATCGAGCCCCGATTTCCGGGGAGAAGAAAGGAAGCAACTATGCCCGATGTAGTTGATACAGTTCCACCCGCGCTCGACCAGAAGGGCAACACGGTTATTTGGTGGGTTGAAACCATCGCTGACGTGCTCGCTCCGAAGGCTTCCACCGAGATCGGCGCGACAAGCTCGGCCCGCATCACTCACTCGTTCACGTCGGATGGGTGGCCACTGACTGGTTCGCAGGCTACGACTCTTGATGAGCGTCTTGCTCTTGAGTCGCCGCTTGAGTCGCTGGACACGCTTACTCAGACGTTCGGTTCTGGCATGAAGTACGTGAACTCGACTACTCCGAAGTCGGCTGCTGTTGTTCTGAAGCCGACCCCTCCCGCGAAGTCGAAGTCTGGTTATTTCGTTATCCGTGAGGGCATCTCGAACAGTGTTCTTGCTGCTGCTGGTCAGCCTGTTCAGGTTGTTCCCGCAACGGTTGGTCCGCAGATTCGCGGCCAGATCCTCGGTACTGGCAAGTCGAACCTCACGCAGCAGGCCGCTATCAGTGGCCCCATTGTTGAGGCCGTTCTCGCCGCGTAACCAGTAACAAACTCCTGCCGGGGTGCCTCACCGTCGCCCCGGCAGGTTCTACCCCAACGGTGAATAACGGTGAAACGGTGAAAGGTTTTTGATGTCTACGTTTGCGGAGAAGATGGCGGCGGCTCGTGCTGCACGCCCGTATGTCGATGTTCCTGTTCTGCTGATTGCTGAGCTTGTTGCTGAGAAGGCACGGCTTGAGGCGATTATTGCGGCTGATGATGGGGATGAGCGTCTGGGCGCGAAGTCGCCGGCTGATGAGGCGCGTGAGGCTTTGGATGAGCTTCAGGCGCGTGCGGGTGAGGGCATGATTACTTTGCGGTTCACGCAGTTGCCTGGTGATGCTTGGGCTGACATTGCTGCTCGCCACCTGCCGCGTACGGACAATCTGGTGGATCAGAGCCACGGCTTCAACTTTGATGCGGCGACCGATGAGGCAGCAACGTACGTCGATGAGTCCGGCCGTTCGTACGGTGTTCGGCTTGAGGGTGACGATGAGGTTCCCCTGACGGCTGATGAGTACCGCGAGCTGCGTTCAAGCGTGTCAGGGCATGAGGTTACTGAGATTCGTAACGGCGTGTGGGGGCTGAACGTTTTCCTGCCGAAGAAGAAGCTCGACACGTTGGGAAAAGCATTCGGGGCAGCAGCGCGCTCCGAGAAAAACTAGCGCTCGCATTTGAGTTGCGTGTGGCTCCCCGCCGTTTGGATGGTTGGGAGCCGCGCACTCTCGTTGAGTACGAACGCGACAGTGGCGGGCATGTCGTTCGGTCGCTCGAGTATCGAGAGCCTGAGTGGGATGAAGAACAGGTTGCGTTGCTGACCGCGTATAAGCGGTTCGCGGATGATGTTGGGCCGCACGGTTTTCTCATGTCGGAGGCGACTGATCCTGGTGCTGATCCGAACGAGTACGACAACCCGTTACGGTTCGTCGCTGAGGCTCCGGTTGTGGATTGGGCGCGTAAGGCTCAGCTCGACGCGGAGGCTGCGTGGCGAACTGCTGAGGGCGACGACGCGAACATGAACGGGTTGATTTTCCCCGTTCGAAAGCACGGCGTTTAGCGCTTTGTGAAGAAGTAAGCGGCCAACGTAATCAGGCCGAAGAACGCACCGATACCAACGATCCACGGTGCCATTTCCGCTAGGTCGCTGAACGCACCGAGGAACAGTCCGAGCGCTGCGATGAGCGCTGAGATTCCTGCCGCGATGTTGATGGCGCGGGGTGTGCTGCGGGTGGCCGTATCAGTCATGCCTTGAAGCATAACGAAAACTACAGACAGAGGGATACTTCATGGCCGACAGGACAGTTAGCGTAACCCTTAGGGCGCAGGTTGCCGATTATCTCGCGGGGATGGAGAAGGCTCGGAAGGCTACGGCTGATACGGGTTCTGAGGCTGAGAAGCTTGCTCAGAAGCGGGAAGCGTTTGACGTTCTGGGTAAGGCGTCTCTTGCGGTTGGTGTTGCGGCTGCGGCTGGTGTGGCTTTGGCTGTTGCGAAGTATGCCGAGTTTGATCAGGCGATGTCGAATGTCCAAGCGGCGACTATTGACACTTCGGAGTCAACTGCTGAGACTGCGGCGCGAATGGATCAGTTGGGTGCTGCGGCGCTTCAGGCTGGTGCGTCTACGGTGTTTTCGGCTACTGAGTCTGCGAACGCTATTGAGGAACTGGCTAAGGCTGGTCTGTCCACTAGCGACATTCTAGGCGGCGCTCTGACGGGTTCTCTGGACCTTGCATCGGCTGGGCAACTGGGTGTGGCTAGGGCGGCTGAAATCTCCGCTACGGCCCTTCAGCAGTTCGAGCTTGAGGGTTCCGAGGCGGGGCATGTTGCTGACGTTCTTGCGGCTGGTGCTGGTAAGGCGATGGGTTCCGTTGAGGATCTTGCGAACGGTCTGAAGTTCGTTGGTCCTGTCGCTAACTCGATGGGTGTTTCTCTTGAGGAAACGACGGGCGTCCTGGCGCTGTTTGCTCAGCAGGGCATCATTGGCGAGCAGGCTGGTACGTCGCTCCGTGGTGTGTTGGCGTCTCTCACGTCGCCGTCTGCTCTGGCGCGTAAGGAGATCGAGAAGCTCGGCCTTGAGCTCTACGATTCCAACGGCAAGTTCCTTGGGATGAAGAACGCTGCGGGTGAACTGTCCGATGCCTATTCGGGTATGGATGATGCGTCCCGCAACGCTTCTATGGGCATCATTTTCGGCCGCGAAACGATCACTGCCGCGACGGCTTTGTATAAGGCTGGTGCTGGTGGTGTTGGCGAGTGGACCGAGGCTGTTGACGATTCGGGTTATGCCGCTCAGATGGCGCGCGAACGTCTCGACAACCTGAAGGGTGACGTTGAAGCGCTCGGCGGGGCGTTCGATACTGCGTTGATCCAGACGGGCGCTGCGGGCAACGACGTGTTGCGGGTTATGACGCAGACGCTCACGAACATGGTAGACGTGTACAACGGTGCTGCCGAACCGGTGAAGTTCATTGCACTCGGCCTCGGCGCATTGACTGCCGCGGCTGGGCTTACTGGCGGCGCGTTCTTCCTCGCCGTGCCCAAGGTTGCAGCCTTCAATGATGCTATTGGCGAGATGGGGCCGCGTGCACAGAAGGCCGGTGCCGCACTTACGGCTTCGGCTGGGCCGGTTGGGCTCCTGCTTGCTGCTGCTGGTGTCGCTCTCGCCATCTATGCGGGCGAGCAGGCGAACGCTAAGGCTCGAGTCGATGCGTTCACTGACACTCTCGACAAGCAGAATGCATCTCTGACGGATTCCACTGAGGAACTAGTTCAGGCGAACCTTGCTGCTGAGCATTCTTTTCTCTGGATGAGTCGCGGTAGCGCGTTCGACGCCGCCGAGAAGCTGGGCATAAGCCTTGATGACGTTACTGACGCTGCCCTCGGTAACGAGGATGCGTTGGAGCGGGTCAAGTCTGCTTACGACAAGGTGAACGACGGCAACGTTGACACCGTTGAGGCATACAAGGTTCTCCGCGATGTGATCGATGAGAACGCGGAAAGCTTGACTGAGGCTCAGCGTAAGCAGCTTCAGATGAACGAGGCGCAGACGGAGAGTGTTGATCCTGCGGAGCAAAGCGCTGCGGCGCTCGAGACATTGCAGGGCGCTGCGGCGGATACCGGCGACACGATGGATGAACTGTCGGATGCGATTCGTGGTTTCGCTTCGACAACGCTTTCTGCTCGTGATGCTGCCCGTGCTCTTGAAGAGTCGTACGACACGATGGAGCAGTCCATCAAGGACAACGGCACCACGCTCGACATCACTTCTGAGAAGGGCCGCGCTAACGAGGCGGCTCTTGATGGGATTGCGCGGGCTGCTCTTGAGGCATCCGCTGCAACCCTAGATCAAACCGGGTCGCAGGTTGAGGCGAACAACGTGCTTGCGACTGGGCGCGCTCGGCTCATCGAGATGCTGGGGCAACTCGGCATCACGGGTCAGGCTGCGGAGGATTACGCAGACAAGCTTGGCCTGATCCCAGACAACGTGTACACGGCGGCGAAGATCACCGAAGTGGCAACGGCTGAGGCGATCCTGGCGAACCTTGCCCGCAACCGGACTGCGATTATTCAGGCGCAGATCAGGGAGACGGGTGCTGATCCGGGCCAGGTGAAGGCTGCGTATAACGCGGAGGGCGGGACGATTCGGGGGCCGGGTACGGGCACATCGGATTCGATTCTGTCTTGGCTGTCGAACGGCGAGGAAGTCATCAAGGCTTCATCGGCTGAGAAGTACCGCCCACTGCTCAAGGCGATCAACTCGGATCAGGTGGGCGCGTATCTGAACCGCAACCGGTTCGCCGGCGGCGGGACCATCGGTTACGCGAGTTCGCCTCAATACGCAACGGCCGGCGCTGGCTCAACCTCTGTCTCTGTTTCTCCTGAGGTGCGGGTGATTCTCGAGCCGAAGGGTGGTGTGGATCTCCTGAAGTACGTGGATGTTCGTATCGAGCAGACCGACCAATCAAATGCGCGTGCAATTCGTCGCGGGAAGCAGGTATAACCGTGGCTTACGAACCAACCATTTCGTTGTTCTATGACGACCCGGCCCCGCGTGCGGAAGTGTTCTTTGGCTCTTTCGCACCGGGTACGGCGTCGGTGACGGTGTATCGGGAGTCGGGTGGGCGCACGTATCAGGTGCGTGGTGCTGTGGATGCTTTGACGGCGGGTACGTTGTCGCGGTTTGATCATGAGATTCCGGCTGCGGAGATGTCGTTTTGGGCTGAGATGTTCGATTCGTCTGGCTTGTCGTTGGGTGTCACGGGTTCTACTTCGGTGACGGCAAGGTTTGAGGATACGTGGTTGCATAACCCGCTTGATCCTCGGGGCGCTGTGCGTGTGATGTTCCGGCCTCAGGCTACGCGGGCGTTGTCGCGTCCGGTTGCTGGTCAGGTTATTCATCCGCAGGGCCGTCGTGTTGGTGTGATTGTTGGCACTGAGCGTAAGGGCCTGATGGGTGTGAACCTGGATGTGGTGACGGACACGATTGAGGACGCGGATAGGGTTCGGGCGTTGTTGGGTGATTACACGACGACGACGGTTCCGGTTCTGTGTTTCCGTATTGGCGCGCTTGACCGCATTCGGCTTCCTTCCCCGTTGTTCGTGGGTGTGTTGGACATTGTTGAGTCGGATGTGAACTACGCCAGCGGTTGGGGTGAGCAGATTGACCATCTCATTGAGGGCGACGAGGTTGACCCGCCACTTCCTGGTTTGTTCATTCCGACTTTGACGAATGCGGATCTGAAGGCTTACTACGCGTCGAATGCCGCGATGCGAGCCGATAACGCTACTAACGGTGATCTATTGCGCAGGTACGACCTTGCGGGACGGGCGGGCGCATGAGGAAACATTCTGGGCAACTGAAGCAGGTTTTGAACCAGTCTTTCACTCGCCGGCTGGTGGTTGATGTGTTTCATGGTTCGAACCGGGTGTTGAAGGATGTGCCGGTTGAGTCGTGGTCTTTTGAGGCCGATTCTGAGGCGCAGGTGAAGACGGGCGGGAAGGGTGCCATCGTTTACCCGTCTGTGAGGGGTGAGTCTTTGTTGCCGGTTGGCACGAAGGGTGCTTTGTCTGCGTTTCGGGCACGGTTGCTGTTCACTCTTGTGGTTTCGTCTGGCACGTTTTCGGAGCGGATCACGTTGGGGTGGGGTCGTGTGGTTGCGAACCCTCCTGGTCGTGACGAGACGGTGACGGTGAATGGGGTGACGAGGGTTGTGGCGTCTCGCATCCCTATTGAGTGGGACGGGCTGGATGTTGAGCTCGAGCGTCGTGGTTTCCGTTTCCCCGAAGCGCCGCCGTCTCTGAACTCTTGTTGGGAGGAAGTCCGTCGGATCACTGGGTTCCCGGTGGTTGCGAATGCGCAGGATAAGCCGATACCTGAGGGGACGGTTTGGGAGGCGAAGCAGGGCGGCCGGTTGGATGCTGTGCAAACGTTGGCGTCGATCTTGGGCGGCCGGATGGTTGTGAACCCTGAGGGCGCTCTCACTCTTGTCCCTGATAAGTGGGGCGCTGTTGTGGGTGAGATCACGATTGGCGCGAACGGTACTGTCATCGATCTTGCTGATGAGGTGGACACGGCCAACGTGTATACCGCTGTTGTGGGGACGTTTGAGACGGATGATCGTACTCCGATTCATGCGGTCGCTGAGGTGAAGGTTGGCGATTTGGCGGTTGATGGTTTGTATCCGGAGAACACCCGGTATTACTCGTCGCCGTTGGTGAAGACGCAGGAGCAGGCGAATAAGGCGGTTGAGGCTGTGTTGTCTCAGTCGATTGGTTCGCAGACGTATGAGGTGCCCATTCAGTGCATCATCAACCCGCTTATTGAGTTGGGTGATGTGATCAAGGTTGTTGGTCATTCGAGGAAGTTGGAGGGCCGTGTTGTGAAGTACAGCCTTTCCGATTCTGAGTTGATGAATATCACACTCGAGGCACGCCGGGACCTGTCATGAGTACCACTTCGCTGATTGTTGACCGGTTGGCGCGTGTCCCTAGTGTGGGTCGTTTTGTGGGCGAGTTTGTGCGGATGGAGGGCCAGTTTGCGATTGTGAACATTGGCCCTTCAACTGTGCCTATCAAGGCGGTTGGGTATTACCCGCCCACTGTGGGCATGTTTGTGCAGATCGAGGTCACTAACGGTGTGATGATCCTGTCTGGTCCGGCGCAACAGTTGAACCCGATGGGGAAGATCAAAGCGGTTGGTACTCCTAAAGCGACGGTCACTGTTGATGGTGTCGATTACCTGTTGGGGATGCGCGCCGGGTATTCACCAACGGTGGGTGATGATGTTGAAATCAACTGGGCTACGGGCATCATTCAGGGTGATGTGACGGCTACTCCTGCTGTTGTGCAACCTCCTGCTAGTAGCGGGCCGAGTTCGAGCTTTTCGAACATGGTTGTGCAGGCTATCGGGTCGGGTAACTTCTGGTCGGGTCGTTGGAATAGCGACGACCCGCGCGCTTCCACTAACAACCGGGGCGCATGGTTCTACGGTTCCGCGCTTCGGGATTCGCTGGCTGGCGCAACGGTCACGTCTGCGGAAATCTATCTGCCAGCGCTCGCCGTGGCCGGGTCTGTGCAGATGGGTTTGCACACTCACGCGACACAACCGGGTGGTGCTCCTGGTGGCACATCGTTCACAACTCTCGAGGGCGCTAACGGGTGGGTGAAACTGCCTGCCGGGTTCGCTGAGTGGTTGCGCGACAACATCGGTGGCGTGGTCGTGGATTCGTCTAACGGCGACAACCGGTGGCGGGGGCGCTCTGATGCCTACTCCGGTGCTATGCGTTTCTCTGGCACCCGCTAACACTTTCTCATCTTTCGGCCGTCCTACATGGGCGGCTTTTTCTATTGGAGGCCACGCATGGCTGCAAAAAGCTTTGACCCAGTAACTGGCGCACCGATTTTCCGCGACGAGGACGAGCCTGATCCCGGGGTAAACCCGACTCAGGTTGCGCGGTTCGCTGCGGAGGTTGGCACTCGCCTAGTCGGCACAACTGCGGAGCGTAACGCGTACGAGTACGGGCGTGAAGGACTCGAGTGGTATGACACAACTCTTGACTCTGCGCTGATTCACAACGGCAGCGGGTGGAAGGGCGTCACCGTCATTCAGCATGTTGGTGGGACGCCTCTTGACGGTCCTGCGTGGGATGGTGTGTCGCCAATCATCATGAAGCACGCTTCGATCACAGCGGTCCCTAACGCATCGTCGGTGATTGTGCAGCCGTGGGTTGAGGGTTCGTTCCCTCATGGCCTCATTTCGGTTGCTGCGACCCCTGGTGACGGTCTGACGGCTGGTAAAGCGGTCATTAACGCCAGCTCCACGAAAGCGGATTTGATCGTTCAGGTTCTCACGTCGGCTGGTGCTGGTGTTGGTTCCGCTACTCAGCGCATCAACTACACGGCTGTCGGGTGGTAACTCATGTATGCGAAACCGTTCCCTGACAGCAAGATCAGTTCGCAGTATGGGATGCGTTCACTTGCTGGCGGGACGTTCCATGAGGGCATCGATTACCGGTTGGCGTTGAACACTCCGCTGCCTGCTCTTGCTGATGGTGTTGTGGTTGACATTGGTGAGACGAAGAAGTTCGGGAAGTTCATCACTGTCCGTGCTGACGTGGGCGGGTTTTACCGCTGGCACGCCTGTAACGGGTTCGCTGTGATCGTGGGCACGCGGGTTGATCGTGGGCAGACCATTGCGTTCTCGGGTCGTACCGGTTTTTGGTCTACCGGCCCGCATGGTCATTTGCAGACCACGAAGACCTCAAGCCCGAACACGTTCTATAACCCGTTGTCGGTGCTCGGTTCGGGTGTTGCTTCTGGCGGCTCGAAACCGTTGACCACCGCACCTCCTGTTCTCATCAAGAAGAAACGAGCAAGCATGTATCTCGCCCATGACGTTACGACGAACACGATTTGGTTGGTCACTGAGGATGGGTTCATTGCGATCCCTGACCCGGCACATGCTGCCCTGTTTGATCGGCTGTTGAACCGTGACCCTGCTGACCATCAGAAGAGTTCGTTCAACCGTGCAGAGATCGACATTATGAACGGTTACCTGTGGAACGTGTCTCGCCGTGAACTGGATGTGCAGGGTGCTGCTGTTGCTGCCCCGGTGGATCTGACCCCGCTGATTGCTGCCATTCGTGAGTCTCTTGATGCGGTGAAGTTCGAGGGCGTCAACGTTGAAGAGTTCGCTCAGGCTGTCGTCAATGAGCATTACAAGCGTTTGGCGAGCTGATGTGTTGCCGTCATTCCGGGTGCCTCGGCAACGGTCAATGCCAGCACTCATCTAATTGCGACTCATGCGAGTGCGCCCGAACACAAAAATAAGGGGGCCGCATGTTGAAGCGAATAGCTAAATCATCGGTGTGGGCGAAGGGTGGCGTTGGGCCTGAGGATTGGCGCATTCGAAATATCCTCCGGGTAGTGTTGCCGCTCACTGACTTGTTCTTCGTGTGGTTCGGAATCGTCGGTGCTATCAACGGCGTCAGCTCCGTGCAGGAAGAAGCGGGGCAGCAATGGCAGTTCTGGTGGTCGGTCCTGATCGCAGTGTCAGCGTTCGTTTGCCTCATCGGTGTGGGGTTCCCGAGGTTGTGGGCGGCTGAACAGGCAGCGAAAGTGCTGCTTATCGGCATGGTGTCTGCGTACATTTTCCTGTATGCCGCACGCGGGCTTGATGACCCGAAAGTGCTCGCAACAGGTGGCCTCATTGTCATCCTGATTCTGCTCCCCATTTGGCGTGTCAATGATCTTGTTGGCGAGAAGTGGAAGCAGCAGGAGCGGAAGAAGCGGGGCCGTAAATGGACCTCGGATTAGTAAGCCTTATTGTCACTGCGGTTATTGGCCTTGGCGCGATTATCAACAACCGTCGCGCTACGAGGAACAGCGAAAAAGCGACCGATGTTGAGACTGATGACAAGATCGCTGCCCGCCGTCTTGGTGAGATCCAACGGTTGGATGCGCTGGTGAAGGAACTGCGCGCGGATATGAACGCGATGAAGGCGACTATTGCTGACCTTCAGGACCGCGACCGTGCGAAACAGACAACCATCGATGAGCAGGCATCCGAACTCGCGGCGACGAACAAGTTGCTGTCCGATGTTCGGAAGCTGTTTTTCCAGTTCGTTGAACGGGTTGAGTTTGCGTGGGATTCGGGTCATGACGTGAAGCCGTCGTTGACTCGTGCTGAGCGTGAGCTGTTGGAACACACTGTTCCCCGGCGAACCTAGCGGGGTTCGGTGTACGTACTAGGAACACCGAACCCCTAGCCCTCTCGGGTTGCCCCCGAGCCTACTAACAGAAAGGAACTCCCATGTTCACTAAATCATTTGCTATTGCTGCTCTCGAGCGCGCTATCAAGACGTTCGCACAAGCCGCTGTTGCCGTTCTCGTCGGTAACGTCACCGGCCTCCTTGATGTTGATTGGGTGCAGCTCGCATCGGTGTCGGGTCTTGCCGCGCTGGTGTCTGTGCTGACCTCTGTTGCGTCTGGTGCTGTCACGGGCGATGGTCCGTCACTGACGCACACGGAAACTATCAAGTAACTGTTCGACCTACCCCACTATTCATGCCGCCTCAGGGCGGTTTCGTCATTTAAAGGAGCGCCCTGATGGTCGATTTTGTTGCCCTTGTTACCCCACCGAAGCTGCTTGGTCCTACTGGGAAGCCGGCGAACGGTGACATTTACGTTCGCTCTACAGCGAACATCACCTTGGATGGTGGGATTGTTGCCCCGTTCCAGGAGCACGGGAAGATCATCGATGGTGAGTTCAAGGATCTTGACCTCACACCGCTGCTGCTGGTTGTTACGCCTGAGGGTGTCGCACTGGACATTTATGTGGAGATCGTGCAGGACGGTCCCGGTGGCCGTCGGGATAAGCACCGGATTGCGCGCACCGTTTCGACCCCGAACCAGTCAACGGTTACGTGGGATGCGCTCGTTGATGTTGTGCCGGTTGAATCGGGGACGGATTACGCAGTACCCGATTGGGTGCAACCACTCCTGCTCGAGGCTGCGGCTGCTGCTGCACCCTCCATCGCCGCGAAGAACGAAGCTGTAGCTGCTGCTGAACTTGCTATCGAAGCAGCAGCATCAGTACCCACAGAAGCGCAACTAACTGCCACCATTGCCAGTGCGGTTGATGCCACGATTCCGAAGGGCGCAGCGCTCACGCTCACCGCTGTTCCGACGTTCCTCTACAACCCTATTGAGGCGAACTCGGTTGCGTTCGGCCGGTCAAACATCGCCACGAAAGACGGCATTCAGTACGCCGTTTGGTGGAACGCAGGACGCCGCCCCATGATCGGGAAGCGTGCCTTGCCGGACGGCGCGTGGGAGCCCTACGAACTGGCGAACATCCCCGCGAACCCAATGGTGTCCCCGACCGTGGACGACGGCCACAACTCGCTCGCCGTCGCCATCGACTCGGACGGTTTCATTCACGTCTCGGGCAACATGCACAACTTCCCGCTTCGGTACGTCCGTTCAACCACCCCGGGGAATATCACCGCATGGACCGCTCCGGGAATGGTCGGCACCAACGAGGACAGCATCACCTACCCGCAGTTCATCTCGGCTGCGAATGGTTCCCTCCTGTTCCTGTACCGCAACGGCGGCTCGGGCAACGGCGACTCGTTCTTGAACCGGTACAACACGACGACGAAAACGTGGACGCGGGTTTCGAAGCTGCTCTCGGGTACGGGTTTCGATCCTGCCGAATCGGGGTACAACGATCAGGTCATGGTTGCCCCGGACGGCACTCTTGGAATGTTCGTCGTGTGGCGTCAGGGCCTCGACTTCCGGGGAACGCACGACATCACCTACGTGAAGTCCACCGACCACGGCACCACATGGGCGAGCATCGACGGTGCGGCGCTCACTCTGCCTATCTGCCCTCCCGGCACGACTGGTGGAGCGGGCTCAACTGCTCCTATCGCGTTTGCTCACCCCGCATGGTCGCTCGCCGGACTGATCAACCAAGCCGGTGCTGTCATCGACAAGGCGGGGCGACCGCACACGGCTCGCTGGTTGTACGACCTCACTGACAAGTCCGTGTATCGTCTGCATCACTTCTGGCACAACGGCACCGCTTGGGTGTCGGAAGTTCTGCACACGCTCACGGGAATGCCAGTGTCCTCCACGGGCACCATCGCCATCGCGCGACCCATGCTCATCGTCACCCCATCAGGGCGGGTACTCGTCGTGTGGCGCAACAGTGTCCTCGAACCGGGGGCGCTGTACGTCACCGACGCGAGCTCTGGTCGGACACGCCTTGACCGGTTCTCTTTGGCGAACGTTGACCTTGGCGGGTGGGAGCCGTCATGTGACTATGACGCAATGCTGGCGGGGAAGCTGCACATGCTGCTCACCCCGACGTACCGCGACCCGAACCAGGTGACCGGTGACGAGAACTGGCACGCACAGTGGGGGGCTATCCTCTCCATTGATCTTGCACAGATTGAGTCCGTTGCGTCCGGTGAGGTGCCCGTGCCAGGGCTCGAGTTCTCTCGATCCAACTCGGATGCGGTTGCATCCACTTCCAGCACGGCCATGACGGACGGCACCGGGCGCATTCCCCTTGTCGAAGCGACAACAGATATTGTTCTCGCGCGGATCGTGGGCGCAGCGTCGGCGGGAACAACGCCGGCGAACCTTCTGCTCTCGCAGCGTCCGATGAACTCCGGGGGTGCCATCGCGGTCGGATCTTTGCCGGTTGCGAACGGGCCACAGACGGGGCGCAAAACTCCGTGGCAACCGATTCGACCCGACATTGACGACCTCACATCGGGTGTGCAAGTTATTCCTCGTTACGCGGCTGGTGCCGGTGGATCATTCACCGCACCCGCTCTCGGCGTGGAAACGGCACGAATCATGACCGGTTCGAAAGCGCTCGCCTACACGGGCACGAAGACGGGGCTGGCTGGGGCGCTGGGGCATCTTGCGGCGTACTGGCGGTTCTCCACCCTCGGGCTGGCGAACGACGCGGAGATAACGGCTGTGGCTGACTCGTCGGGCAACGGGCGAACCCTCGCGCCTGCCGCTACGGGCACTGGGCCACTGTTCAAGACGGCTGGGATCAACGGTGTACCTGCCGCCCGGTTCACACAGAACAAGGCGCTCAAGTCGGCGGCATTCACGCTGGGGAACTCTTATGCGTTTGTCACGGTCGCCCTCTCGGATGCCACCCCGCCAGACGAGCAAGCAATTCTCGCTGCGTGGGACTCGTCCAACGCCACCCCGCCGAACATTCAGGTTCGTTACGACAACCCCGCCACTTCGGCGCGGATTGTGTCACGGACTGCGGTTGGTGGCAGCAACGAAGTGTCGGCTCCTATCACCGCACCGACCGCGCACGTCATCGCGGGACGCCGCACATGGTCGGGCTACAAGTTCGAGTATGAACTGTGGATCGACGGAGTGCAGGTGGCCGCTCATGCCGTCGCGCCGTCAGGTTCGACAACGGGCATGGCAACTGCGGCCCCGTGGTTCCTCGGCGCACGGTACTCAGGCGGCTCTCTCACTGAGTACCTTGGCGGGTACATCGGAGACACGATGCTGTTCGACTCGTGGTTGAACGTCAGCGAGTTCCGGGCCGCGCAGATGAAGATCGCGCGCACGTATGGGATCTCGCTGCCGTAACACGGCAAGGCAACACACATTGCCGCACACAAGTAACGCCCCCATTCTCCTTTTTTGTCGGGAGAATGGGGGCGCGGTTCGGTGAGTTCGTTTGTCAGACGCTCCGAGTAGATTGAGATTGACCCCGACGAAAGGTTAGCGACGTGACTGGCATCGTGTACGAGTATCGAGCAGATCCCCCCGCGCAGGTTTCGTGGGGAGCTGGCCACCATCTGCGGGACGCGGAGGGGTCAATCGGGGTGAATGCGGTTAGTGAATCCGATTGGTCGGATCTGACCCGGGCACTCACGGATCGAATGACCAAATAGCGCATCACGACAGAACGCCCCCATTCTCCTTTGTCGGGAGAATGGGGGCGTTCTTTTGCGTTCGAGCAGTGCCCCCTGCTCAAACGTGAGCGTAACTAGTTCGACGGTTCTTTAAAAGCCCCCGTCTGCGTACCGGCCAAATACACGATCCGACATTCGGGGCATACAAGGTACGGGTGGTCAACGGTTCCGGCGACCTGCAACCGGTGTAAACATTGCGGACAGTTCGGGGTGATGTTGTCCATGGAGGCGATTCTGCACCTGTGGGACGGGACACGCTAGAGCAGGCTGTGGGCTAAACATTGGGGATGTGAGTTCTGAGGCTCAACGGAACACTTTTTGGGTGACGTTGCTGTGACCGTTGCTATGTTCAGTGTGTGGCTTGACCCTACTTCCCAGTGTTTATATGTGCCCCCGGCAGGATTCGAACCTGCGACCAAGAGATTAGAAGGCTCCTGCTTGGGTAATTTCAGGCCCGTCATTACGCCAACTTCCGCAGAATCACGCGGAACTGGTTTCTATAAGTCGGCATAAGTTTCTATAAGGGTTGCTATGAGGGTTGCTATAGGGATAGTGTGAGCAACATGACAACGATAATCCGCCTCCGCATCCGCTCCGAGCCGTGCATCTATTGCAAGGCCCAGCCCGGCGAATCCTGCACTTCGGAGTCCATCCCCGGCCAGCCCACCGAGCAATTCCACCCACGCGGCGACCGCCCATAAACCAAAGGGAGGCCCCGTGTTCTGGGCCTCCCCCGCAACACCGACAACAGATAGGAAGTGATCGTGATGAAGCACCCAACGCTCATCCTCAGAAGAACCCAGCACTCAGGTGTACTCAGTGACGGGGTGTGGGTGGCCCACGATAGAGGCCGAGGGAACAATGGCGTTCCCGCTACCAAATAGACCGCGTGGCGTATATACAAACGTTGCGACGTGTGAGATAATCAAGCATGACTAAAACGAGTGCAACAACCGACGAATCAGCCGCCTACTACCGCGCCGTGGGGAACTCTTACCTGCAATACGCGGAGAGCGCACCGACCGAGCTGGGGAAGATCGCCAACCGCAACGAAGCTGCCAAATACTTTGCGATCGCCCAGCGCGTCGAAGCTTGGGGCAATCAGGGCAAGCACAAATGAGCCCCCGTACCCCGATGAAGGTCCGTGGTATCCGCATACCGGACAAGGTGTGGGAAGCGGCCATGCAAGCATCCATTGAGCGTGACGAAAACCTCAGTGAAGAAGTACGCAAGTTTCTGGAACGGTACGCGGCAGGGAGTAAGAAATGAGTGAGCAGATGCGAATTGTGATTGCCGAGCGCCCGCGACTTCCTTGGCGCACTGAAGGGCCCGAGCATGTGATCTACCACCTCCCTGATGGGCCAGATGAAAATGAAGCAATGTTCCAGCCAATCAAGTGCGGCGGCGGAATCGGATTCCATGGCGGAACAGAAAAGGTCCCGCGCTCACAGGTCTGCCCGGACTGCCTCGCGGGACGTAAGACACTGTGAGGGGCAACGGCGAGGGCGCATTTACCGCGCTCCGGCCTCCGGGCAGCGATGAGTAAGCGTGTTAACGGCGACGGCTCTGTGTACTACCGCGCCTCGGACCAAAGGTGGTGCGCGTCCCTATCGCTCCCCTCCGACGCGGGTAAGCCACGCCGGGTCACACGCACAGTCCCCGCGAAGGGCACACCGAAGCAGCAGGAGAAAGCAGCCGAAGCGCTGCTCACGAAACTGCGCCGCGAACGTGACGACAAAGGCGACATCGCCACCGCGATAACCCAGGCAGACAGCGCGCCACACACGATCTACATCCCCAAGGATCTCGGGAAGGCAGCGATTGCGAAAGCCAAGCGCCGAAACGAAACCCTCTCCGACGTTGTTCTGCCGGCGATTGAGAACTACGTGAACGAGTAGGTGAGATCAGGCACCATTCACGAGGGTGA
>NZ_JCAIUC010000007.1:0-5328 GCF_059445325.1 Mycetocola sp. Y791
TGGCAATTAAACATTTACGGAGAGTTTGATCCTGGCTCAGGACGAACGCTGGCGGCGTGCTTAACACATGCAAGTCGAACGATGATCCAGAGCTTGCTCTGGTGATTAGTGGCGAACGGGTGAGTAACACGTGAGTAACCTGCCCTTGACTCTGGGATAAGCGTTGGAAACGACGTCTAATACCGGATACGAACCGCGAAGGCATCTTCAGTGGTTGGAAAGAATTTTGGTCAAGGATGGACTCGCGGCCTATCAGGTAGTTGGTGAGGTAATGGCTCACCAAGCCTACGACGGGTAGCCGGCCTGAGAGGGTGACCGGCCACACTGGGACTGAGACACGGCCCAGACTCCTACGGGAGGCAGCAGTGGGGAATATTGCACAATGGGCGAAAGCCTGATGCAGCAACGCCGCGTGAGGGACGACGGCCTTCGGGTTGTAAACCTCTTTTAGCAGGGAAGAAGCGAAAGTGACGGTACCTGCAGAAAAAGCACCGGCTAACTACGTGCCAGCAGCCGCGGTAATACGTAGGGTGCAAGCGTTGTCCGGAATTATTGGGCGTAAAGAGCTCGTAGGCGGTTTGTCGCGTCTGCTGTGAAAACTGGAGGCTCAACCTCCAGCCTGCAGTGGGTACGGGCAGACTAGAGTGCGGTAGGGGAGATTGGAATTCCTGGTGTAGCGGTGGAATGCGCAGATATCAGGAGGAACACCAATGGCGAAGGCAGATCTCTGGGCCGTAACTGACGCTGAGGAGCGAAAGGGTGGGGAGCAAACAGGCTTAGATACCCTGGTAGTCCACCCCGTAAACGTTGGGAACTAGATGTGGGGACCATTCCACGGTCTCCGTGTCGCAGCTAACGCATTAAGTTCCCCGCCTGGGGAGTACGGCCGCAAGGCTAAAACTCAAAGGAATTGACGGGGGCCCGCACAAGCGGCGGAGCATGCGGATTAATTCGATGCAACGCGAAGAACCTTACCAAGGCTTGACATATACGAGAACGCGTTAGAGATAACGAACTCTTTGGACACTCGTATACAGGTGGTGCATGGTTGTCGTCAGCTCGTGTCGTGAGATGTTGGGTTAAGTCCCGCAACGAGCGCAACCCTCGTTCTATGTTGCCAGCACGTAATGGTGGGAACTCATGGGATACTGCCGGGGTCAACTCGGAGGAAGGTGGGGACGACGTCAAATCATCATGCCCCTTATGTCTTGGGCTTCACGCATGCTACAATGGCCAGTACAAAGGGCTGCGATACCGTAAGGTGGAGCGAATCCCAAAAAGCTGGTCCCAGTTCGGATTGAGGTCTGCAACTCGACCTCATGAAGTCGGAGTCGCTAGTAATCGCAGATCAGCAACGCTGCGGTGAATACGTTCCCGGGCCTTGTACACACCGCCCGTCAAGTCATGAAAGTCGGTAACACCCGACGCCGGTGGCCTAACCCTTTATTGGGAGGGAGCCGTCTAAGGTGGGATTGGTAATTAGGACTAAGTCGTAACAAGGTAGCCGTACCGGAAGGTGCGGCTGGATCACCTCCTTTCTAAGGAGCACGTGCCAGTCCGTCTGTATACAGCGGAACATACTGGCCAGTCAGTTCAGGGACGAACGTTCCTGCTGGCGCTCATGGGTGGAACATTGACATTGATACGGATCGTAAAGATCCGACACGAGTACGCCCTGGTTTTGCCAGGGAAGGAAAGAGTCGGTCCGGCACGGTTCGTATGTTGCACGCTGTTGGGTCCTGAGGGACCGGAACGGAACATGAAAGTGTTTCGGACTGTACCTCTGGACCTTCTCCTGTTCGACAGGGACCTTTGGGTCGTCGGACAGGGTGGGTACCGCCCGTACTTTGAGAACTACACAGTGGACGCGAGCATCTTTTGACTCGGACTTCGGTTCGAGTCGAAAACAACAATTGACTCAAGCATTTATGTTTGAGTCCATTGGTCAATTTTTTCGAGATAGATTTTCGATTTTCAAAACTCATGTGATTGGCAAGTTTTTAAGAGCAAACGGTGGATGCCTTGGCATCTGGAGCCGAAGAAGGACGTAGTAATCTGCGATAAGCCTCGGGGAGCTGATAAACAAGCTGTGATCCGAGGGTGTCCGAATGGGGAAACCCCGCCAGGGGCTGCAAGGTTACCTGGTGACTCCCGCCTGAATATATAGGGCGGGTAGAGGGAACGTGGGGAAGTGAAACATCTCAGTACCCACAGGAAGAGAAAACAACAGTGATTCCGTTAGTAGTGGCGAGCGAACCCGGAAGAGGCTAAACCGTGCATGTGTGATACCCGGCAGGGGTTGCATGTTCGGGGTTGTGGGACTTTTCAGCATTTGGCTGCCGCCGGTGCGACGTTACAGAGCGTGATAGACGAACAGGATTGAAAGCCTGGTCATAGAGGGTGCGAACCCCGTAGTCGAAATTTCGTGATGGCGTGAAGAGTATCCCAAGTATCACGGGGCCCGAGAAATCCCGTGTGAATCTGTCAGGACCACCTGATAAGCCTAAATACTCCCAGATGACCGATAGTGAACAAGTACCGTGAGGGAAAGGTGAAAAGTACCCCGGGAGGGGAGTGAAATAGTACCTGAAACCGTTTGCTTACAAACCGTTGGAGCAGCCTTGTAGCTGTGACAGCGTGCCTTTTGAAGAATGAGCCTGCGAGTTAGTGATATGTGGCGAGGTTAACCCGTGAGGGGTATCCGTAGCGAAAGCGAGTCTGAATAGGGCGATTCAGTCGCATGTCCTAGACCCGAAGCGAAGTGATCTATCCATGGCCAGGTTGAAGCGTGTGTAAGAGCACGTGGAGGACCGAACCCACTTAGGTTGAAAACTGAGGGGATGAGCTGTGGATAGGGGTGAAAGGCCAATCAAACTTCGTGATAGCTGGTTCTCTCCGAAATGCATTTAGGTGCAGCGTTGCGTGTTTCTTGCCGGAGGTAGAGCTACTGGATGGCTAATGGGCCCTAAAAGGTTACTGACGTCAGCCAAACTCCGAATGCCGGTAAGTGAGAGCGCAGCAGTGAGACGGTGGGGGATAAGCTTCATCGTCGAGAGGGAAACAACCCAGACCACCAACTAAGGTCCCCAAGCGCGTGCTAAGTGGGAAAGGATGTGGAGTTGCACAGACAACCAGGAGGTTGGCTTAGAAGCAGCCACCCTTGAAAGAGTGCGTAATAGCTCACTGGTCAAGTGATTCCGCGCCGACAATTTAACGGGGCTCAAGCACGCCACCGAAGTTGTGGCATTGATATTTATAGGCAGGCCTTCGTGGTCCAGCCGTATTGATGGGTAGGAGAGCGTCGTGTGGCGAGCGAAGCGGCGGTGTAAACCAGCCGTGGATGCCACACGAGTGAGAATGCAGGCATGAGTAGCGAAAGACGGGTGAGAAACCCGTCCTCCGAAAGACCAAGGGTTCCAGGGCCAGGCTAATCCGCCCTGGGTAAGTCGGGACCTAAGGCGAGGCCGACAGGCGTAGTCGATGGACAACGGGTTGATATTCCCGTACTGACGAAGAACCGCCCAAGCTAATCCAGTGATGCTAAGAGTCTGAATCTCCCTGATTGATCCCTTCGGGGTGAGACGGTGGGCCTAGCGCTCGACCCTATGCTGGTGCGGTTAGCGTATTAACAGGTGTGACGCAGGAAGGTAGTCNCGCTGATTGATCCCTTCGGGGTGAGACGGTGGGCCTAGCGCTCGACCCTATGCTGGTGCGGTTAGCGTATTAACAGGTGTGACGCAGGAAGGTAGTCGGTCCTGGGCGATGGTTGTCCCAGGCCAAGGTTGTAGGCCGAGAGATAGGCAAATCCGTCTCTCATATAAGGCTGAGAGCTGAAGGGGAGCCCGTAAGGGCAAGATCCGATGATCCTATGCTGCCAAGAAAAGCATCGGCGCGAGGTTCAAGTCACCCGTACCCCAAACCGACTCAGGTGGTCAGGTAGAGAATACCAAGGAGATCGAGAGAATCGTGGTTAAGGAACTCGGCAAAATGCCCCCGTAACTTCGGGAGAAGGGGGGCCTGACACGTCAACGGACTTGCTCCGGGACGCGTGGTAGGGCCGCAGAGACCAGTGGGAAGCGACTGTTTACTAAAAACACAGGTCCGTGCCAAGTCGCAAGACGATGTATACGGACTGACGCCTGCCCGGTGCTGGAAGGTTAAGAGGAACGGTTAGCCGCAAGGCGAAGCTGAGAATTTAAGCCCCAGTAAACGGCGGTGGTAACTATAACCATCCTAAGGTAGCGAAATTCCTTGTCGGGTAAGTTCCGACCTGCACGAATGGCGTAACGACTTCCCAGCTGTCTCAACCGCGAACTCGGCGAAATTGCACTACGAGTAAAGATGCTCGTTACGCGCAGCAGGACGGAAAGACCCCGTGACCTTTACTACAGCTTGGTATTGGTGTTCGGTGTGGCTTGTGTAGGATAGGTGGGAGACTGTGAAGCTGGCACGCTAGTGTCGGTGGAGTCATTGTTGAAATACCACTCTGGTCATATTGGATATCTAACTTCGAACCGTAATCCGGTTCAGGGACAGTGCCTGGTGGGTAGTTTAACTGGGGCGGTTGCCTCCTAAAAAGTAACGGAGGCGCCCAAAGGTTCCCTCAATCTGGTTGGCAATCAGATGTCGAGTGTAAGTGCACAAGGGAGCTTGACTGTGAGACTGACAAGTCGAGCAGGGACGAAAGTCGGGACTAGTGATCCGGCAGTGGCTTGTGGAAGCGCTGTCGCTCAACGGATAAAAGGTACCTCGGGGATAACAGGCTGATCTTGCCCAAGAGTCCATATCGACGGCATGGTTTGGCACCTCGATGTCGGCTCGTCGCATCCTGGGGCTGGAGTAGGTCCCAAGGGTTGGGCTGTTCGCCCATTAAAGCGGTACGCGAGCTGGGTTTAGAACGTCGTGAGACAGTTCGGTCCCTATCCGCTGCGCGCGCAGGAAATTTGAGAGGATCTGACCCTAGTACGAGAGGACCGGGTTGGACGAACCTCTGGTGTGTCAGTTGTTCCGCCAGGAGCACCGCTGATTAGCTACGTTCGGGATGGATAACCGCTGAAAGCATCTAAGCGGGAAGCCGGCCTCAAGATGAGATTTCCATGCCTTCGGGCGAGAGGCTCCCAGCTAGACTACTGGGTTGATAGGCCGGATGTGGAAGAGAGGACTAAAGACTCTCGGAGCTGACCGGTACTAATAAGCCGATAACTTACCAATCATCCCACCCTTGTGGTGGAGCATGAGTTTTGAGGTAAATCGAATTTCGTGATCGATAAAATTCACGATGCGTAGCGTCCACTATGTGGTTCTCGATGTACGGTCGAGAACCGAACA
>NZ_JCAIUC010000008.1:0-5171 GCF_059445325.1 Mycetocola sp. Y791
CTTGTCTGACGAGCGCGACAGCATCTTTTCTGAACTCTTCCGAGTATTTGGCCATGATCCATATCCTCCCAGCCAGTCCTACAGAACTGGCGGACAAGAGTCAATCAAACCTTCAGCAGACCCTTCATCCTCGCCCGTCGCACTGTTCCGGACCCCGCTCGCCTCGGACGTCTCCCGAGGCGGAGAGAGTCTGCAGCAGGTGAAGGCGCGTCGTGGGACCATCGCGCTTTCACACCAGATCATCGACTTCGCCCTCCACGGACCGCATGGCTCACCGAACAGGAACAACGACTCCGAGACTCTGTGTTCACTGATCGACGCGCTGCTCGACGATGGGGACGCTACGCCGACGCCATCACTCGCTGGGAACGCATCACAGGACGCCAAGCTCCGTCACCTGAACTTCTGACGAAGAAGGCTGGACCTCGCCCGGCACCGGAGTTCGTCGAATGGCTGATGGGGCTTCCCACAGGCTGGGCGACAGCTGAAGCCCATGGGCTTACACTAAACCAGCAGACCGCTGTTCTCGGCAACGGAGTTCTTCCGATACAAGCTCTCTATGCACTTCGCGCGTTCTTTAGCAATATCGGGTAGACATCAGTCGAGGGGCACTCCGCCTGAGACAGACGGCGACTGCCCCTGAGAACGACGTCACGCCGCCCGAAGTGAGGGGGCCCGTCTGCCAATTCACGCGGCATCCTTCGGTAGTCATTCAACACTCAACACTCAACCATCGCTATGCCGCCGAGGTCAACATGAACTCTTTGCACACTGCCTCTTGCCAGCGCTTTTTCTTGCCATCGCCGATCGTGTGTAACGGTGAGGACTGCCCCTGGGTAATCGCGTAGCGCGTCTTCCATTTGCTCGACAAGTTCCGGTGAAAGGTGGTTCGTGGGTTCGTCGAGGAACAAAATATCACTGGGCGCGGACACCGCAACGGCGACTTCCATGCGTCGACGTTGCCCAACGGACAACTTGTTCATCTGTAGTTCCAGGTCACGTGGCGAGAAGAGCCCCAGTGCGAGAAGCGTTTCTGCCGCGTCCCCCGCATAGGAGTGTGTTGCCTCGGCAAACGCTTCCAAAAGGGTGCTTCCGATCTCCCCCGCGGGTTCCTGCCGGAGCCATGCTATGCGAAGGTCGGGTTTCCCCCATATCTCGCCTTCTTGCAGAGGGAACTCGCCGGCAAGCGCGCGCAGGAGCGTGGTCTTCCCCGCTCCGTTTGATCCCGCGATGAGCCAACGGTCGCCCTCGCGAACTTCGAGCGAGTCGAGCAGCAGCCCCGGTTGTCCGATGCTCGCCCTGTTGCGTAGCGAATGCGCGGCTAGGAGTAGTGTTTGCTCGGGCATCGCGTCGGGGTCCTGGACGAGCGACCGGTTTGTGAAGGCGGGCGAAAAGCTCAGAAGGTCTGCGGGTCTTGACACTGGGTCTGCGTGCAATCGTGCCACGCGTTCCTTGGCTTGCCTGACTCTTCCTGTCGCGCCGTGGTCGCTGCTTCGAGCCCGGAAAGCACCGTGACCAAAGCTAGCTCTCTCTTGCTTGCGTGGAATTGCAGTGAGGCGGAACGAGTTCGAGGCCAACAATGCCTCACTCCGAGAGAGTTCCTGCCGCCACGTCTCGTACTGAGTGAGGAGCCGTTGTCGCTCTGTGTCGCGCGCGGCGAGGTATCCCGCGTAACCGTTGCCATACCTCCGGAGTTCCCCATCTTCCACGGCGACAATTTCTGTTGCTACTCGGTCGAGAAATGCCCGATCGTGTGTCACGACGACAAGCGCACCTCGATGTTCCGAGAGTCTCTCCTCTAACCATGCCACGCCCTTTTCGTCGAGGTCGTTCGTGGGTTCGTCGAGGAGGATCAAGTCCGATTGAGAGGAAAGCGCCGCCGCGAGCGCTAGTCGCGTACGCTCGCCGCCGGATAGTGACCCCACAAGACGGGTGCGATCCAAACCTTCAAGGGAGAGTTCGTTGAGTGCAGCGTCGATTCTCTGGTCAACGCCGTACCCGTCTCTGGCCTCAAATTGATCTGTTAGTTCAGTCAGGTTGTTGAGGAGAGCAGGAAGTTCGGATTCAGCAGCATCCGCAATGCTGTCGCTGATGTGCTGCATTGCCGCCTCGATCTCGCGAACCTCGACTAGCAACTCGTCTAGTGCGTTGGAGATCGTGGCTTCGGGTGGAAAGTGAGGTTGCTGCTCGGCAAGGACGAAGCCACCCGGAAGCTCGACGATGCGCTCACCGGACTCCAGGGGAACGATTCCGGCGAGAACCTGCAGGAGGGTCGATTTTCCGGCGCCGTTGTCCCCGATGACCGCGAGTCGTTCGTGAGCCCCGACGGTGATATCGATGTTTCGAAACACCACGTGGTCGGCGAAACGGACGGTGCCGTTCCGGATTGAGCAAATACGGTGATGGATTCTAGTGGCACTCGTGTGCAGGTTGAACGGTGTTGAACGGGGCAAGGCGAACTCCTCTGCGCGACCGGCAGGCGGGAACACCAGCAGAATCGCAACAGGTGCGACTCGAAAACGGAGTCGCACGGTGTACGGGAACCTCGCGCCTGCAACGTACTACCGCCCGGCGCGCATAGGACCCACCACGGAGAGAGCTCAACGCGGCGTCCCGTACTAAAGAATCAGCGCACCCATGGCGCAAACTATACCACGCCGGGTCGCGCGATTCACCTAGCCTAGCCCGGAAGCATGGGGAACGACGCCCATTGACACGTCGGCCAGCGGCTTGGCATTCTACGGAGGGTCAAGTAGCCTGACGTTTATGGGAACTTTGATTTTCGCGCGCTGATGGCGCTCTCTGGGGATAGCGACAGTCGCTCGTAGCGACCTGAGCGCTCTCTTTTTGAACCCAGATTGTTGACGCCATCGCACGGAGTGTCCACCGCACCCGCGCGCGCGTTCCCACCTCTTTCAGTGTTCGTTGTGACGTCGGGTGCTCCAATTCCCATGACTCTTGGAGCGTTCACATGCGATTTCAATCAACCTTTGGCGGCCGTCATGAACTCGGCCAGAACTTTCTCCGTAATCCCAGCACCATTGACCGATTCGTTGCGGTCGTTCGCGATACAGAAGGGAGCATCCTTGAAGTAGGTGCCGGCGATGGGGCGATCACGCGGAAACTGTCTCTACTAAATCGAGATATCACCGCAATCGATGTTGATGAACAACTTGTCAAACGTTTGCAGCGGGATATTCCTACAGTTCGAGTCGAGCGTGCCGACGCTCTGCGTTTCTCACTCGACTTTCCGGTCATAGTGGGGAACATCCCCTTCAACCTGACGACCCCAATTCTGCGCCGCCTGCTTAAATCATCCACCTGGAACCATGCAGTTCTACTGACACAGTGGGAAGTCGCACGGAAGCGGGCTGGCGTCGGCGGATGCACGATGATGACTGCACAAGCCGCTCCCTGGTATGTATTCGAGTTGCGTGGTCGAGTACCAGCACGCCATTTCGCACCGCAGCCAAGCGTAGACGGTGGAATTCTCCACATAACTCGCCGCGAAAAATCCCTCGTGTCTTCAGCGGAACGGCGCAACTATGAGAGCTTCGTGCGTGCAGCGTTCACCGGCAGAGGTCGCACTCTCCCACAGATCCTTGGCCGAGCGAGTGGAGCGCCAAGCAACCAGGCATCCCGAGTGCTCAGTGAGCTGTCACTCGGGGATGTTCGCCTGCCACGCGATCTCCGGGCTGATACATGGGCCGTGTTGTGGTCCCGCCTTACCCAAAGCCGGCAACCGCACGACCAAAAGGGAGCAAGACGGGACTTTCGACAATGAACTCGCCGCGGATTTGGCTCGCTACTTTGGGCGCCGATTTGCCGAGGATCAGTGAGGACCCACTCGTGGCGAGTCCGACAGGTGCAATTACGTCCGCCAACGACAACGGAGGCGTACATGGACGAGCCAGGGGCTCGACGTGGTGCCAAGGTTAGTGAGAACACGCGGTAGCGAGTTTTCACCAGTCGTGGCTCGCTTAGGAACCATTCATCGCCCTCTCGGGCCCCGTGCGTTCGACTGCGCCCAGCTGGCAGTTGTTCGCGCGGGGTCCGCAATTCTGTTCGGAAAGTTCGGTGACCACTATCTCAATATCGGTGACGTTGCGCTGATCTCTCCCTGTACCCTGTTCCGTGTCGAGCCGGAACCATGGGTCACCATAACCACACTGTACGTGGACAACGACTATCTAGTCGATCAGATCTTCTGGCAGTACGCTACGCACTTCACCGATCGGCTCGACACCCAGACCTTCCTCGATGCCCAAGATACTGACCCGATTCATGTAGTGCGCCTCGGGGAAAACAGAGCTAGCTTGCTTACGCCGTGGCTGGACGAACTAACCGCCCTAAGCACGAATGGCCTGTTGCCGGAGCGGTTCTACCGGCTCCAAGCGCTCCTGTTCTCCATCTTCGACATCGTCGTGCCAACGCTCGACGATGGAGGTATCGTGCCTTGTGGCCGGACAAGTGTGCTGCCGCGTTTGCCACGGCGCCGCGCGTTCTCACCAGTGCAGGAAGAAGCGCGCCTGGCTGCTCGAATGCTTCGCGACGGGCTCGCCGAGGAGTGGACGCTAGACCGGCTCGCCGCTTCAGTGCATTTGTCACGGTCGAGGCTCGGCCGGGTGTTTCGCGAAGCGTTCGGCAAGACCCCGATCGCCTACTTGACAATGCTGCGGGCCGAGCGAATGGCTGAACTTTTGCGCACCACCGACGCGCCAATCGCTACGATTGCATCGCAGTTGGGATGGCCTGACCCAGACTATGCCGGGCGGCTTTTCAAACAGAGTGTGGGCTACTCGCCCCGCCAGTACAGGGCTCTAAGTCGCCGTATCCCGGCCGCCGAGTGATCCAGACGAAAGCGGCTTGATCCCGGAGCATTGCGTCGCAATTCGTGCTTTTCGTGTCCGGATCTGCGCTTTCAGGTAGACCGGATCGGACTCGTCGGGTCTGTTCAGATCTCTAGCGGTCGCTCACTTTCGTTTGCCGTCCGTCTCGATTGCGTTTCCTGATTCCCTTCGCGCACCTTCTGGTCGCAGAGGTTACCCGGGTCTGCTGAAGCTTTGATTGACTCTGGTTTCTTCACGCCGCGAGTGCGACGCTGCCTACATTAACAACTTCAAACTCGACCGGGGTCAACTTCCCAAGCCCACGCTGGCGACGCTTGCGAT
>NZ_JCAIUC010000009.1:0-2402 GCF_059445325.1 Mycetocola sp. Y791
CAACGCAGTCACAGCAAGGGCCGCTTGCATGCGGTCACCGATCGAGTAGCCCACGATCCGGTTCGACCACACGTCTTTCACCGCGCAGAGATAGAGTCTGCCTTCTTTCGTCCACTGCTCCGTGTAGGGTCGGCCAGCAGCGCCCTGCCCGCATTGCTGCGGATGGGTTTCTGCTGGCCGCCCTCCGAACCGGACGTGCCCATTCCTGAGCATCCGGCTCTCCATGTAATTACGCCGTAGCATTCGCCCATGGAGTAGGGATACGAGTTCCTCGATATCGATAACGAGCCACAGTGACTTGCCACGCGCGAAAGAACTCGATCCCCTCGGCACGAATCACCCAACCAGGTAGGTGACGACGTACCAATGTGCGCATATTCTGCTTCGGATGTCGTTTCTTCAACCATCCAACAATCCGCCAAAAAGCGAAGTGGTCGATACAGCTGAAGGTATGTTTCACGACCCCGTGCTGAAAATAGCTACACCACCCCCGTATCGCCGGGTTCAACCGGCGTAACAGCTCGGCGAGTGTCCGATGTGATGCTCTACGGGTCAATAACCTGATCTTGTCCCGAATCGAAGCCAAAGACTTCCGCGACGGGTACGTGTAGATCGCTGTTTTCCCGTTATGACCCCTGACCCTGCGGCGCTGGATGCGCCACCCTAAGAAATCAAACCCCGTGTCCACATGCGTCACCAAAGTCTTCTCCACCGACAGGCGTAAACCTATCGGCGAGAGCACCTTGGTAACTTCATCCCAGAGCGCTTCAGCATCAGCGCGACTGCCACGAACAAGAACCACGAAATCGTCCGCGTAACGCACCAATTTCATCGTCGCGCCCCCAGCACGCTGATGCTTTGTACGCTCCCATTGCGAACCATACGCTTCCCACTTGCGTTGGAAGTGTTCGTCCACAACCGACAGCGCGATATTTGCCAGCAAAGGGGAGAGTATCCCGCCCTGCGGGGTGCCGGTATACGTGTTCCTGTTCACACCGTCCTCAGAAAGAACTCCTGCGCCTAGGAACCCGCGAACCAGACGCAGGATTCGCTTATCGATGATCCGGGTACGAACCCGCTGCATGAGCGCGTCGTGATCGATTTCATCGAAACATGCGGTGATATCTGCTTCAAATACCTGCACGTAGCCGCGCGAGGCATAGAAGTGAATCTCCGCAATAGCGTCCTGCGCTCGACGACGCGGCCGAAACCCATACGACGATGGCTGAAAATCAGCCTCGAAGATCGGCTCCAATACCAGCTTCAAAGAGGCCTGAACGATTCGATCGGTCATCGTCGGAATCCCCAACCTACGGACTTTACCGTTTGCTTTCGGGATCGATTTCTGCCTCACCCGTTCAGGGTGAAACTCTCCAAGCTTCACGCTTGCACGCAGCTCGGAAAGCATTCCTCGCACACGTTCCAGCGGAATGGATCGTGGAACGACTCCATCGACACCGGCAGTACGACCTCCTTTATTGCCCTGCACCCGATTCCACGCCGCAACGAGGAATGCTGGGTCATAGACGAGGTTGAACACATCATCGAAGCGACGAACAGAATCGTTCTTCGCCCATTGGTGCAGTTTCGTCTGCATCTTCAGTACTCGCGCCCATGCCTCCGTAGTGTCGGCAGGCCACGAAACATCCGTATTCACGGTTGTATCTCCTTTACTGCTTCCAGATTCTGCAATCACACTGAACTCCTTCGCCATGTGGCCGGCTTTCCCGACCTCGGACTACTACGAGTTCTCCGCCCCACCCCGACCCGATCAACAGGCCACGTGTCCAACCGAGTAACTCTGCTGCTGGATGCAGCGAGTACCTTCGGCGGAGCCGGGATGGTTCCCACGTTCATTCCCGAACCATTTGACGGGATTGGTACCCAGTTATGCCCCAACATCATCGCCATGGTTACGCCGCAGGCATTCACCATGGCCTCCCGGGCGGCGACATCACCCACCCAAAGAGTTCCCCACGCTACTCATGTAGCGAGGGTGCGCAATGTAACCCGACCCGAATCCGCCAGGTTTAGAGTCGGTGGTCTTGAATTGAGGGGCTTTCAGCCACTGGTTCCTGTACGTATACCTCTCCGTCTCGCTTGCCGAGCCCGCACCATCTGGCAGTACTGGATACGACTCGTCGTTGTCGAGGACTGCTCCACCCACCTCGCTCGTACCAGCGAGGCAGATCGTCCTCCAGCTATCACGCGACTGCTGCGACAGACGCGGAGCGGTGTCCTTTCATCACCGCAAGGTTCAAGAACGCCTCGTGGCGCTCAATATCCGTAAGCCACAACCAGTTCGGCTGCTCCGCGGTGAACTCACGCTCGACCAGATCGTCACCCACCGGCGCGCCAGCACGGGCGTTACGTGGCTTACGTTTCGTGATCACCGAACGGAT